>CAWAFI010000019.1:0-292056 GCA_963781285.1 uncultured beta proteobacterium | reverse complement strand
TTCGAGCGGCGGTATCGCCGCGCGCGCCCTCGAGGCTTCCGTCTGCGCACGTTCGACGTCGAACGGTGTCGCGAGGCCGACGCGTTGGCGCGCCGTTACGAGACGCAACGTTTCGTCGTGCGCGGCGGATATCGCACGCACCGATTTGAGCTGGCGCAACGCCCCGACGAGCGTGAAGTAGTTGGTTGCAACGTCACTCAACACCAACAGACGCACTCCTCGCGCGCCGTTCTCGACGGCCAGGGTCTCTGCGGCTGCTGCATCCGCGCCCGCACGCAAGCGACCGAAGAGGTCGACTTCCCATGTCACGCCGACGCCGATCTGCGCCAGCCTCGTATTCGCCGCCTCCGGAACGAAGTTCTTGAGAACCGAGTCGTAGTTCGTCTTGTGATCGAAGGCGGCGCCGCCCAGGTCGACGCTCGGGAACAGCCACGAACGGCTGATCGTCTCGCCGGCTCGCGCGGCGCGAAGCCGCTCCGCCGCGATCTTGACGTCGCGGTTCTGCTGCGCTGCGCGGCGAATGAGGTCGGCAAGCACCGGATCCTTGTAGCCTTCCCACCACGCCACCACGGGCTCGTCTGCGGCGGCCGTCGCGGCCACGAACCGGTCCGGCACATCGAGCGAGGGCTTTAGCACGGGTGTGGCACACCCCGCCAGCGCGAGGGCGAGCGACGCCGCGAGTCGGGCGGCAATGTCGCGCGCGGATGTTCGAGCGCCAGGCGAGACGTGCTTGCGCGCTCTAACGCCGTGACGTGCCGTCGACTCGACCGGTTCGCGCTGTATGGGCTCGCCCGAGGTGCGACAGCAACGCTGCAGCGTCGCCGGCCAAGACAACTGAGTAAGGGGTGCAAGTAGTGGCATCGGTTTGCTGGCGTTGTCCGAACGCGATATGGCGCGAGCGTAGTGGAGCAGGCGCAGGGAGTCGTGAGCGAAGCATCGGCATTCCGTCGGGATTTGGTGAGCGTCGCCGTCGCAGGGACTGCCTGCACCGCACGTCACTCAAGCTCGACTCCCTTGGTGCGTAAGCCGGCGGGTCCCGAGTCACGATGTCGTGGACCCGCGGCAGTCGCTGCTGGCTAGCTCGGTGGCGACTGGAAACGCGCGCCGTTCGCCGCGGTCGGCAGCGATCGGGCGCGATAGAGCTCGGCGAAGCGAGGACCTCGGCACCGATTCGTCTCGGGCGCTCCAGTCCCGATGTCATGCAATCAGGACTGCCAGAACTCAACGCTGTGACTACATTTGCACGCGCATCGATTTGAGCTCCGCCCGGCAGGCTTCGCCGAATGATTTGAGCGGATCGGCGTCTTGCGAACGGGTGAGGTCGTGCATTTCCTCGAGCGTCAGGGGCGTCGAGAAGTATTGCTCCGTGATGCGCCTCAGCAACTGTTCCGCCTCCGCGAGAACCGGCTGGGAGGCGGAGAGCCGTAAGCGGTTGATCAGCGCGTAGAGGGGCAACAATGTGTCGGGCTTGTCGAGCGAATGCGTGAACGCATCTACGAGGAGCTTCGCGCATTCCGCGATGAATTCGCCGTAGAGCGTCTCGCGCTTGCGCATCTCGCTCTGAATCAGCTCGCGCTTGCTTTGGGTCCTCTGGGTAATCCAGGCGGTCGCAAGGGTGGCCGAGCCGCCGACAAGCGAGCCGAGCACGGCTGCCATTGCGCTGACGATCGCACTATCCATGCGTTCGCTCATTCACGCGGGTGGCCACTTTCCCAGCAAATCGGCGAAGCGACTCCTCAGCTCCTCGACGACATGCGCCTCGATCTGCGCGGTCTCCACCTGCCCTACAGCCTCGACAGACTTTTTGCGATTCGCAAAATAGAGCATGAGCATGTCGTGCAGCTTTGCGAAAGCGATGGGGTTGGATGTTCCGCACACCGAAGCGTCCTTCTTGAGCACACGCTCGATGATGCCGGGATCGAGGATTCGTACCTGACAAAGCAGGCACAACCTGCCAATCTCGCGGTCGAGCTCGTCGATGTTCTTCGTCCACCAGGCGATCTGCAGATGATCTTGTTGCTCAGTCATGGATTCGCTCCGTCGCGTGAATCGTCATAATTGCCGACGCTGAACGGCATCGATCACTTGCATTCCGCATCGGGCGGCCGCTCGTGGAGGGTCGCCTCGAGGTCGCTAGCAAGGGACTCGAGCAGCTCGCGACCGGACGCGAATTCACGTTGCCTGCCGGTGACGAGGTTCTCGAGCCGACCGGCGAGCGCATCCGGCTTTGCATCGCCGCGGACCTTCACCACGTATGCGCGTCGGGTCGGGTACTTGGAGTCAGTGTTGAAGGTCATCTCGGCTGTCGGTAGCGACGGGCCCGTTGAAGTCGACGTGACTAAGCTTAGGCGCAAGGTGATGCCCGGTTGTCAGCGAAACGTCGCCGATTCGTCGATGTTGTGTGAGAGCTACCACGACACGCTGTGTTCCGTCGGGATTTCGTGGGCCCCATTGCCGCTGGGAACCCGAGCTACGCGCGGCCGGCCCCGTCCCTGGTCTTCTCGGCAAGCCGTGCGGTCACGCGGCGACCGACGCGGCTTTCTGCGCCCTATCGGGCGGCCTGCTGCGTCGGGACTGGCAAGAGGCCGACATCCACGGTCGCGCGCGCGCCCTTTCTCACGAATTCGATTGGCACGTGCGTGCCCGGCTCGGCACCGACGACCACGCTTCTGACATCCGTGGCATGCGACACAGGCTTTTCGCCGACCCGCACGATGACGTCGCCGGGTGCGATCCCGGCGCGATCGGCCGGCCCGTCCGGCTCTACCAGGACCACGAGCGCACCCTCGCCGCGCTGCGCCGGCGCCGTCGACACGCCGAGCCACGCGCGAGCGACACGACCCTTTGTCCTCAGCGCCGAGGCGACCGTTTGCACGTAGTCCACCGGTATGGCGAAGCCGATGCCCTCGCTTCCGCCGCTATGCGAGAGAATCGCGACGTTGATTCCCACCAGGCGGCCCGCGGTGTCGATCAGCGCGCCGCCCGAGTTGCCGGGATTGATCGCCGCGTCGGTCTGGATGAAGTTTTCGACCGGGTTCGCCCCTTTGCGCACGATCGCGCTGATGATGCCCTGTGTGACCGTCTGGCCGACGCCAAGCGGATTGCCCACCGCGAGCGCGACGTCGCCGACGGACACTTCGTTGATGTCCGTGAGCGCGATGGGCCGCAGTCCCTCCGCGTCGATCTTGAGCAGCGCGATGTCCGATTCCGTGTCGACGCCGACGATGCGGGTCAGATGCAACGTACCGTCCGCCAGCGCGACCGCGAGCTCGGACGCGTCTTGGACAACGTGATAATTGGTCACGATGTAGCCGTCGCGGTCGATGATGACGCCGGAGCCGAGGCCCTTCACGAGCACGGCGGGTGAGAGCGGCAGCCGTCCCTTCAACATGTGGGCCGAATGCACCGTCACTACCGAAGGGGCGGCTCGGGCGACCGCGTCGCGATAGCTGACGATCACCGCGGGTTGTTCCCCGCCTGGCGGATACGAGATCGCCGCGCCAGCCGGCGGCGCAGTTGGTGGGAGTGGCGCACCGGCTGTTGCGACAAGTGCGATCGTCGGTGTCGGAACGCGACCTGTCGCGGGTCCATGCAGGTAGAGGAAAGCGTACGCGGACAGACAGCCCACAGCGGCTGCGAGCGCAAGTGCGATCAATGGATGCAACGACCGATTCATTCTGTTCGTGCGTTGAACAAGTGACCCGCTTCGTCGCGAGTTGTCGAGGCCAGCGTAACGGCTCTCGTACGCGGACTTGTCAGCGTAACGTCGCCATTTCATCCGGATTCAGGCAAACCGACTTCCGGCGGGAACTTGGATAGCGCAGGTTCGCCGCCGGGTAGCCGCCAGGTCAGGTCATCGAATCGGCTGTGCGGCACCGCACGCCGACAAGCCCGCAGCGCGCGCTGCAGGAGCAGGCGTGGTCTACGCGGACTTCGCCTTGTCGAGCAGTGCTCGCGCTCTCGCGACAGCGGATGTGTCGCGCGCTTCGGGAAGCTGGTCGACGAGCGCGGCAAGCGCGCGTCGGTCTTTGGCCGTTGCACCGTGGCGGTCGCACAGTTCAATCAGCGCCATCAGCTCCAGCCACGGTGCCTCCTGCGCTCTGGCCTCCGCGATCGCGCGTCGGATCGCGGCGTCGGCGGCTGCGCGGTCGCCGCGCGCGCGCGCGATGGCAGCCTGCATCACGAACAACTGCGGCAGATACACGCGCTCCCCGAGCGTGTTCGCCACTTGCAGCGCGTCCTCGAGTTCGTGTTGCGCGCCATCCCAGTCGCCGTCAAGCACCAGGGCCTCCGTGGCATACCCCAGGACCTCACTTCCTCCCGCCAGCATCCCGAGCCGGGTATTGTCTTCGTACGCCTCTCGGATGCGGCGATAGCCGTCGCGCGGTTGGCCCATCCGGGCGTCCGCCCAGCCGCGAAACCACCGGCACGCCATTCGACCTTGCGCGACCTCGGATTCGTCGACGAGTGCGCGCATTTCGTCGGCCAGAGCCGCGACACGCTCCGCGTTGCCGAGTCGGACCTCGAACAGCGCATCGTACCAGAAGGCCGCCAGCCGCGTGTTCGGCCATCCCAGCAGGCGAGCGCGTGCGTGCGCGCGCTCCAACCGCGCGCGCCCCTGCTCGACGAACCCGGAATGAAGAAGGTGGATGCCGAGCAGCCCCAGCAGCGTGACCTGCGGATCGGCGACGAAGATTTCGGCCGGCGCCAGGTCGAGAAGCTCCGCGGCCGCGAGCCCGCGCTCGATCCATGTGCCAGCCGCGCGCGATCGGCCCTGAAGCTGATGCCACGTATCCGTGCACGATGCACGTGACGAGCACAAGCACCGGATCGTTCGTTGCAGACGAGAGCGCCTCGGCTCGTTCCGCCACCGCCAGCGCCTCGGCATAGTCCGCCCGCAGACTGAGAACGAACCCGAACCCGTGCAGCAGCCGTCCGCGCATCGGATGTTCGGGGATGTCGGCGAGAAGCGCGTACGCACGCTGGAACGCGCTCTTCGCTTCGGGATGACTGATGCCATGCACGTGGGTGGCCGATACTCCGCGAAGCGTCGCGAGCGCGATCTCCAGCGCGTCGCGTTCGGTGCCCTCCGGCGCCTGGCCGAGAAGGGTCAACGCATGCTCGGTGAGGTTCATGCACTCGCGCGGGCTCAGGCGCGCGAGCGCCGCTTCGGCAGCCTCAACGTAGTAGCGCAACGCGGCCATCGGCTCGCGGCCAAGCTCGAAGTGCATGGCGAGTTCCGCCGCGGCGACCGGTGCGCCTGGCGCACGCTCGCGTTCGAGCGTGGTGCCGACTTTGCGGTGGAGCTGCGACCGAACCGACGGGTTCGTGCGCTCGTACAGCACCTGGCGAAAGAGCGCGTGCCTGAACGAATACGGCAACTCTGCCGCATTGCTACCTCCCTCGGCACGCGGGGCGACGAGCCACAACTGCTCGCGCGCGAGCTCGTCGCACGTCTGGCCGACCCATGCGGCGTCCCGCTCGAGTGCTCCCGAGATCGTATTGATGCAGAACTCGATGCCGCAAACTGCGGCGGCCGAGAGCACCAGGCGCTGATCGCTTGTGAGCTTCGCGATGTAATGATCGATGATGGCCGCGAGATTCTCCGGAACCGCGATCTTCGCGAGCTGCGACCCGGCTGCAGCGTCGTCACCGGCTTGCGCGGCGCGCGTGATCACCTCCGTCATCACCGACGCGACGAACAGCGGTACGCCGTCGGTGCGCTCGTGCAACGCGCGCACGAACGCTTCGTCGGTGGCGATCGCTGGCGATCGTTCCGCCACGTAGTCGGCGACCTCGCTTTCGGAGAACGGATCGAGCACGATCTCCTCGCACAAGTCATGCAGGCGCAGCTCGTGCCGTAACGGGTTGAGCGGATGGTCGAGCGCCACGACCTCGGCGAGACGAAAGCTTGCAAGCCACATGAGCCGCGCGCTGCCACGGCGCCGCGCGATGTAGTCGATGAGCTGGATCGTCGCGCGGTCGCTCCAATGCAGGTCCTCGGTCACCAGCAACAGCGGGCGACGCTCGGTGTAGCGATCGAGGAACTGGCCCATCTCGCGCAGCATGCGATCCGGGCTGACGCCGGCGAGCTCTCGTCGTAGCGCTTCTCGCTCCTCCGTCGTGCTGAGCCACGGCAGCTGCAGCAGCCAGGTCGGCGCCACGGCGCGCAGCAAGGACGGCACCTCGCTGTCGCTGCGGCACAGCTCCTCCAGCGCTTCCAGAACAGGAAGATAGGACTCGCCCGTGCCGTAGTGCTCGACGCATTGGCCGCGCGCACACGCGACGTCGCCGAGGCTCGCAATGAACTGCTCGATCAACGTCGTCTTGCCGATACCCGGCTCGCCGGCAATCCAGACAATCGCGCGCTTGCCGCTGCACGCGATGTCCCAGGCGCGGCGCAGCCGTGACAGCGGTTCGGCGCGACCGATGAAGTAGGGCGCGTGCACGGTGGCGAGTCCCGAAACGTTTGGCTGGACGCCTGGCGCAGCGGGGATCGCACTGGGGGCGGCAATGAAGCGATACCCGCGCCGCGACACCGTTTCGATGAAACGCGGTTTGCGGGCGTCGTCGTCGAGCGCCGTCCGGAGCTCGCTGATGGCGGTTCTCAACACCGAGTCGGTGACGAACTGGTGGCCCCAAACCTCATCGAGCAAAGCGTTCGTGGTGAGCAGGGACCCGGGTTGCCGTACGAGCGCGCACAGGACCGCGAATGGCGTCGGCGCGAGCGCGACAGCCGTTCCGTCGCGCAGCAGGCGTGCGTTCGCCTCGTCGAGCTCGAATCGGTCGAAGCGCACTCGTACCGGATTCGAACTGGCCGAAGATCGGGCGTGGTCGGTGCGTTCAGCCATTTCGATACGAACTGGTCCCTAGACCGTCACGCGACGACAATGGCGTCAAATCCCCTCATGTTGCAGCGGCGTGCTTTGTGCGGCGGCGCACGCCGGCGAATTAACAATTTAAGCACAGAATGGCCACGGTAGCGGCAATGATAATCAGTAGGGGAGCGGACAGACCCGGGAGGTTCGGCCGGCGGGCGGGCCTACACACACTATTGCGGAACGGATTTTGACCTAACTATCTGAAACAGCGGCGGGCGAGCCGCGCCTTCGCTCGCGTGCTGAAGTCCGGCGGTCGCCTCGTACTCACCGACATCGTCAGCGAAGTGACTCTTTACAGCTATCCCCCAGTGGCGTATAGTCATTCATGCTCTTCATCGAGACTCCGACATTCACGAAGCAAATCACAACGCTGCTACCGGATGACGCGTACAAGGAATTACAGAGTGCGTTAATGGCTAATCCGGACGCCGGGGACTTGATCAAGGGTGGTGGCGGTATTCGGAAATTGCACTGGGGTCGCCCCGGCGGCGGCAAACGTGGCGGGATTCGCACCACATGTTTCTGGCGCAAGGAACAAGATCAGATCCTGATGCTTGTCGCTTACCCGAAATCGAGGAAGGACAATCTGACGGTCAAGGAAGCGACTGTGTTGCGCGATCTGGAAAAGGAACTTTGAGTATGGACAAGGAACTGTTCAAGGACTTGGTGCAAAGCTTAAACGAAGCCCGCAACATTGTGCGTGGCAAGAAGAAACCCTCGCGGGTCTTCGAGGTCAAGACACCGGACGTCAAGATGATTCGCGAGCGGACCGGATTGTCGCAGTCGGAGTTTGCTCAGTTGCTCGGTGTGAAGTTGAAAACAATTCAGAATTGGGAACAGCATCGCCGACAGCCGACCGGACCCGCGGTGGTCTTGCTGACCATTGTCGAGCGTGAGCCGGAGACGGCTTTGCGAGCCTTGCATGCGGCTTGATGTCGTCGAGCGGGCCGAGGGCAGATTCCGCTGCCCGTCGCTCCGCTAGGGTCGCTCGATGGGCGCATCGCGTGAAGGCCGAACTCGTATGCGGTCGACTAAGAGGAGTTGGAAACGAGCTAACTGAATCGATGGACTGACAATCCGCGGTTTGCTGCCGACTGGTACGTGAGAGAGTTGACTGTTGCGGGACAATTTGCGGGACAATCAGCCCATTCCAGCCCGCCGAAGCCCCCCATTTCCCTATGAGACGATCCGTTTCCCTTTGTGCGTAGCGAGTTCGAATCCCGCCCTCTCCGCCAAAAATATAACCAATAGCCAACTTACCCTTGCGGAACTGATTCAAGAACGAGAAGCCGCGGCGTGCGAAATCGAGCGACTGCGGGATCAGCAAGGTCGCTCTGGCGTCGCGACGCCCGTATCACGCGATGCGCGGCCGACACTGCCGCCCGCAACCAAGATCTCGGTAGACCGACCGCAGCCCCTTCAGCTGGGCGCATTGGTTCGTTATCGGACGATGTCGTGGGTCTGTCCCGATCATCGATCTACTCGCGGGTCGGGGAAGGCTCATTCCCCGCGTCAGTGAAGTTGTCCGACCATTGCGTCCGCTGGCGTCGCGAGGACCTGGACGCGTGGATGCAAGCCCCGCGGGCCAGAGGCTGAGACGCCGACAGGTTCGCGCGGGCAGCCGTACTGTCACCACGTGGCTGGGAACGGCTGAGCGTTACGCCATCATTGAGCCCGTGCCTGGCGGGTTGAAGCTTCCATTGGCCGTCATTTTTGCCCATTATTTTAGGCGTTATATGGTTTAAGGCCTATTCGACTGAGCATCAGCGTTGACACAGTTATCTGCTTAGCCTAATATTTTAGGCACTATGCAGCTTAGCGCCTAAGATAATGGCTATCCAGAAAACCCTCCCTGCTCAGGCGACGGAAAGCATCAAGGAACTCGGCTACCGCGTCCGCCTCGCCAGGACCCGCCGCGGAATGTCGATCGCCGAATTGGCCGCCAAGGCGGGAATCAATCGGAATACGCTCAGTGCGCTCGAGCTCGGGAGGCCAGGCGTCGCACTCGGTGCCTACGTCACGGTGCTATGGACGCTTGGTCTCGACAAGACGCTGGAAGGCGTGGCCCACCCCGACGCCGATATCCACGGCAAGACGCTGGAGGCGTCCCGCCGGCCCGCACGCGTTCGCAAGTCGCAGAAGTCGAAGGACGAATATGACTTCTGAGCGTCAGGCGTACGTTTACTTGCAATTGCCTGGCACACTAAACACCGTACCCGCAGCGCTGCTGAAGGTCGAAAAACTGCGCGATGGGACGTTCGTCGGGCGATTTCGCTATGGCGACCGCTACCTCAAGCGTAAGGACGCGGTCGAGTTTGATCCATACCAGCTTCCCCTTGGCAGCAAAGTCTACGAATTCACGAAGCTCAAAGGCATTCCGGGCGCGGTGCGGGACGCCGGGCCGGATGCCTGGGGCCGGTGTGTGATCGAGCACAAGCTGCAGCGCAGCCCCGCAGACCTGGAAGAAATCGATTACCTGCTGCATGGACCGCAGGATGGCGCGGGCTACTTGGGCTTCGGCGCCACGGTTCGGTCTCAGCCTCCGAAGCGCCAATACAATCGTACGCAGCAACTGGTGGAGCTCGTCGCGGCTGCGGAAGCGATAGAGGAAGGAAAACGGGTTCCGGAGCACATTCTCGAGCAGCTCGAGCCCGGGACGTCGATGGGCGGGGCGAGGCCTAAAGCCACGATCGAGGACGCCAACCGCCTGTGGGTCGGCAAGTTCCCGGAAAAGCAGGACCGCTGCAATCTCCAGAGAATTGAGTACGCGACGCTCGAGCTGGCGCGTCGCTGCGGCATCGTGGTGTGCAATTCACGACTGGAGTCCGTGGGTGGACGGGACGTACTCATGGTCGAGCGCTTCGATCGGGAACACACTGAAGGCGGTTACCTCCGCTTCGGGCTGGTCAGCGGGCTCACGATGCTCGATGCCGATGAGTACTACCTGGATCGCGAGCGCTGGTCCTATCCGCTTCTTGCTGATCAACTCCGGCGCTGGTCAGAGAAACCAAACGATGATCGCATCGAGCTATTCCGACGCATCATCTTCAATGCGGCTGTCACGAACAACGACGATCATCCGCGCAACCATGCGGTGCGCCGTACGGCGCGTGGCTGGCACCTGACGCCAGCATACGATCTCGTCCCTGCGCCCTTGATCAGCCTCGAACGCCGCGACCTCGCGATGACGGTCGGTACCTATGGACGCACGGCAAGCATCTACAACCTGCTTTCCCAGTGCGAGCGCTTCGGACTAGCTGCCGAGGGAGCCAAGAAGGAAATCGACGCCGTCGTTGCTACTGTCCGGACTTGGCGGGACCACTTCCGCGCTTCTGGCGTATCGCCCAAAGACATCGAATACATCGCTCCGGCGTTCCTGCCTGAATGCTTCTTCTTCGGAAAGCCAGTGGAAGGCTGAGTCCGCGCCGCGCGCATGCTGGGGGCGGAAGCCGCCATCGGATTTGCCGACGTCGCGTAGTCGCCCCCTGCCGGCGCGCAGCACGTGCCGAAAACACCTGCAGTGTGATATCATGATATCTCCTCATCGCGCGGGGGGATGTGATGGCTCAATTTATCGTTCGCGACCTCGAAGACACCGTCAAGGCACGGTTGAAGCGCCGGGCGGAACGCCACGGGCGCAGCATGGAAGAGGAAGTTCGCGATATCCTGCGCAACGCGGCAAAAGAAGAAAACCGTCCGCTGCCGAACCTGGGGTCCCGGATCGCTGCTCGCTTCGCGAAAACTGGTTTGAGCGACGACCTGCCGGAGTTGCGCGGGCAGGCTCCGCGACCCGCCGAGATCGGCAGGTGATCATTCTCGATACCAACGTGCTTTCGGCGCTGATGCGCAAGTTGCCGGACGCCGTGGTGGTTGGGTGGCTGGATCGCCAGCCTGCCGAATCGATCTGGATCACCAGCGTCACTCTGTTCGAGGCCCGTCTCGGGCTCGCTCTGCTTCCGGACGGGAAACGGCGGGCAGCGCTCGCATCAGCGTTTGCGCGCTTGCTCGAAGAGGACCTCCAGAATCGCGTCCTGGATTTCGACACCGGGGCGGCCATCGAAGCCTCCGAATTGGCCGCGCGGCGGCAGAGAGCCGGCAGGCCCGTTGATATCCGCGATACCCAGATCGCGGGGATCGCGCTGGCGCGGCATGCGACGCTGGCCACGCGCAACGCGCGGCATTTTGCAGATCTTAAGATCAACGTAATCGATCCGTGGCAGGCCCCCGGACGCTAGTTGGTCTGGGACGACCACTGCAATTTCGACCGCCGGCGCCGCATGTCCCATCGCATCGAAAAGACCGCAAAGATATCCACCCGCGGCAATCTCCGCATCGGCGACCACTGGAACGCGATCACGATCATCGCGCTGTCGCAGAGCAATCCGCTGAAAGCGGTAGCCGAGCTCGTCGAGAACAGCATCGACGCCCGCGCGAAAACGATCGTCATCACCCGCGGCAAGGACAAGGGACAGCATTACCTGCGGGTGAAGGACGACGGAGAGGGTGTGCGCAGGAATGCTGACGGCGCTCCGGACTTCCACTATGTGGCGACCCACGTCTGCGATTCCATCAAACGACAGCTGAAAACCCAGGGCACGCGGGGATTACAGGGCGAGTTCGGTATCGGTCTGCTGAGTTTCTGGACGCTCGGTGAAGACCTTCTGCTGACTTCGGCGGGCGACGACGGACGTGCCTGGCAGATGCATCTCTCCAAGGGAGACCCGAGCTATCGCATCACGCACAGGCCCGCGCTCTTCCCTGAGCCGGGTACGGAGGTCTTGATTAGAGGTATCTTGCCGGGGATCAAGAACTTCAGCGGCGAGAAGATCCAGTGGTACCTCGCCTCGGAGCTGCGCGATCGCATCCGTCATTCCGGCGTCTCGATCCGCGTTGTCGATCGCACCGCGCGGGCCGAATTCAAGGTCGAGCCGCGGCAGTTCGAGGGGCGACTGCTGCACGAGCTCGATGATGCGGTGCCGGCGCAAAGCGAGGTCTACGCTGAGCTCTACCTGCATGCGCATTCGCCGGCGAACGCGGTGTCGCTTTATCGTTCAGGTACGCGCGTGCTCGAGAATCTCGCCGAGCTCGAGGCGTTCGCGCGCACGCCGTGGACGAGCGGTTACGTGCAGGGGATCATCGACGCCCCCTATCTCAACCTGACTCCAGGGACGCGACTCGGCGTCATACAGGATGCGGCGCTGGCGCGCCTCACCGATGAGCTCGGACCGCTCGAGTCGCGCCTGGCGAAGATCATCGAAGACCAGCAGCGCGCCGAGGAGGAACGGGCGAGCCGCGATGTGCTGCGCTCGGTGCAGGGCGCGCTCAAAGAGGCGCTCTTGGCGCTGCCGGCCGAGGAGTACGACTGGTTCGACCTGCATCGCGGCGAAGGCAAGCGCCGGCCGCGGACGACTGCGGAAGCCGCGCCCGGCGAGGCCGCGCAGGCCGAAGAGCAGGCCGTCCCGATGGAGGTCGGCGCCTATCCCGAGATCTCTGAACCACAACGCCAATTCTTCGAGTACGCGGGTCCGCTGTTTTCGGTGGTCATCTCACCAACGTCGAGCGTCGTCGAAGTCGGCGGTTCGCGGCTACTACGCGCCGTCGTGCGCGACCGGGCCCGACGGGCCGTGGAGCAGGATCTCTCGTTTGGCTGGAAGGTGCTCGACGGAGAAGGAACGCTCGAACCCGTGGACGGAGAGCTTACGACCTTCCACGCGGCCAACGAGCCGGGACTCACACGCGTCGAAGTGGTCGTCACGCAGGGCGAAGTCGTCTGCCGGGCCGAGGCGCAGATCACGGTGACAGCCTCCCTGGTCACCAAGACCGGTAGCGGCGATTCCACCTACCAGGGACTTCCCGGCTACACGTACCACAAGGCGGCCGGGGAGCTGTGGCGTTCGCGCTTCGACGCCGAGCGCAACCTCGTCGTCATCAACAACGGTCACCGCGATTTCGTCTACGCGGCGCGCAACAAGATGCTCAAGCTCCGCTACATCTGCCGGCTGTTCGCCAAGGAGCTGGTGCTCAAGAACTTCGTCGGCATTCCGCAGGATCAGCTCCTCGAGCGCCTGCTCGAGCTGACGTTGTATACCGAGGAGAATCTGCGATAGGGCGGCGCATGGATCTCGTGCGCGACGGCGCGCTCAGCGCGCAGCTAGCAACCCGATGTGACGTGGGCAAGACGTGAAGAGGTTGACATTGCGAACTTGCCTCGGACGTGGGCTGCGATCCCTGCGGGTCGCGCCAGCAGCGCAAGGCGGGCCATCTGCCCCTGGGCACGTTCGACAAGCGTCTTTGCAGACTGCTGGGTGCCGTGAGCGTGTAAGCACGATTGCGACGGACCGTTTCGCGGCACTCGGCGCAATGCGCCTGCCCAACACCTTTTGCCCCCCGAGGAGATCGACGACCTGCTCAAGTTGCGTAGGTCATTGGTCGTTCAGCTCCCGTAGATCGTGCTCTCCCGCACCCGGATCTGGAAGCTCGGCCCCAACACCGACCCCACCGCAACATAGATCCCGCGCTTGTTCTGCGTGTTGCCCACCGCCGCGCAAACACCCGCACCACGCACCGCACCCCGTCGCTCGGTAGGACAAAGTGCGCGATGCCGAAATCGGGTGATGCGCCGCAGTCCACGCCAGAAGATGTAGTGTGCAGCAGTTGAGTGCCATTGACCGACTACGTTGACGATTGGTGCACCGCGCAAACGTGGCGCTCGCGGGATGGACATCCTTCTGTCGGCACTATTTGACTTGGCTGCGAAATAGTCGTATTAGAATTGCCGCGTGCGCAGGCGAATCTTGCTTCGGTGCCTGCCACTTCCGCGGCAAACCTCAGGGCGTGCCTGAGACGGACTCTGTTCCGTCCCACCCCTCCACCCTCCGGTCCAAGGCACTAGCCGCGCTGCTCTCGCCACGCGGTGCGTTTGCCAACAATCCCGTGGTGAAATTTGCGCCGCGCAGACGTGCATGGATTTGTCGCGGGTGGCCGGCATTCATCGCAAACGGGGAAGGTCTGCGATTCGCACTTCGCGTTCGTTCAGTCCTGGGTCTAGAGAGGAGAGAGCCACCATGAGAAGAAGACTTGTCTACGGATTTTGTATTCTCGTAGCGTGCTTGGCGACAGTCGCGACAGTCTCGTGCACGAAGATCGCATCCGGGGGCGACAAACTGGTGGGACCGCTGGCGTTCAAGCTTGCCGGCCCCGCCAACGCGATCCCGGACGAGTACGGAACGCTGGTCGGCGTAACCCAGCCCCGCTCGGAGTGGGCGGCGCTTTGGTTCCAGAAGCCGGACAAGACGATCATCGCCGTTTTCGTCAACGTTGACGAGGGAAGGGTTTACGAGAAGGGACTCACGATTGCACGCAAGTAGCGTGCGACCAGACAAGTACTTCAATCACATGAAGGTCGGGGGCAACGATGAGCCTTGAAAAGTTGATTTCTTTGGTATCCCGCCTCTTCTTTTTTGGCGCGTTCGTTTTGCTCGCGCTCGCCCTGATTGAGAGGATCGCGAACGCGTCCGGCTACACGATCCTGCAACAAACATTCAGCGGCGGTCGTCTATTGGAGTTCGCCGTTGTGCTCCTGGTGTTCGTAATAGCTGCGCAACTGCGTGAAGTGAAGGAGGAGCTCAAGAAGACGAAGCGCCAGTGAAGAACCTCCATGCTCGGGGCACGTCACGACGACAGCGGACCATCGCCAATCGCTTTCGGGGGCTTGTCGTGAACGCGCAGGAGCGCAAGGTGGCAAGCTGTTGCCTGGCGCAATCGTAACGCGCCAATTCGAACCTGCGGAATCCGCGATCATGGGATCCCTGCTCGTACGAAGGCGTCGCCTATTACTTCTGTGACTGCTGCTTGACGACGTTCCGACGGGACCCCGCGAAATACGCGGCGATTCACCGCGCTTTCGCCGGGCCCGTCGTGGCATGAAGTAACGGCCCGCGGCGACGGCGAAGCCCCGCACGCGGGCCGTCCGCGTTGAGCGACGGCGATTTGGCTCGACCTGCCTGACATTTCCGCTGCGCGGGCCGCCTGAAAACGCGGTCGACCCGCGTTCCGCAATTCCGCTAGAACGAAATCGTACCCAGGACCGAATATTCGCCGACGCCCGCGGTAGCCGAGGTGAACTGCGCCGATCCGGCGAGCGCAACGCTTCCCAACGCATCGGCAAATCGTCCCGTGCCGCCACGATAGGTTTCTGTGCCGGAGAACGACACACTGGTCGGTGAAGTAAAGACCCCTATTGCTATGGCATTTGTGTACAGCTGGTCGCCGTTTGCCGCCGTATAAACCCCCGTGTTAGCAATGAAGAGCGTGCCATTGTCAAGCGGCGTGACCGTCTGCGAGGCTACGACCGTCGACAAACCGAGATGGCGCAGATGACACGTTCCCGTGAGATCGACGGTTGTGGGTCCGGTGAAGGCAAACGTCGTCTCGCAGCGACCTCCCATCTTTCGACTGTGGTCATCGCCACGGTCATCGGCGTAGGCAATGGTCGCTGGCAACAATGTTGCGCACAGACTCAAGGTCGCTACCAGGGCGACGTGGCGGCTACGGCGGGAAAGACCGACTGCACCCAAGCTCACGTGCCGAAGGCCTGACATTTCGGACAGCATATTTCTGCACCATGTGTTCATCGACTTCTCCTCTTGGTTAGTGATCACCGACTGGCCGCGGCAACATGGTAGGCGGCGGGTTGCACGGCGGCGGTCGCGGCGGTCTGCGGGTCTGCGTATTGGCCCATCCTGGCCACTTGGTCGAACAGCACCAGCGTGACGACGACGGACGCGACGGCGGCGAAGAGGCGGGGCAAGACGGCTTTCTTCATGATCGACTCCCTCGTGATGGGTGGTTTCGGATTGCGCTTGACACGACCGCACTGTGCGCGCCGGTACGCAACAAGTCTTTGGGGCAATCCTGAAGAGTTCTGAATTTGCATCGGCCACCTTGGCGCCGGCCGCGGTCGGGCGACACAATCCGCCGTAACGACGAAGGCGAAGCGGACGGGACTGCCATGCTGGTATTGGTCGTGGGCGCAACCGGAGTGCTCGGCCAGGAGACGCGTGCGCTGCCTGCGCGCGGCCGGGCACCGGGTGCGCGGCATGACGCGTCACGTGCAGCGCGTGCGCGACCTCGAGGCGCTGGGCGCCGAGGCGATGATCGGCGATCTCACCGACCGTGCGTCGCTCGTGCGCGCTTGCGCGGGCGTCGATCGTGTGTTCGCGGCTGCCCATGGCCTGTTGAGCCGCGGCAGGAACCGATCCGAAGCCGTCGACGACGCCGGCCACCGCTCGCTGATCGACGTCGCGCGCGACGCGGGTGTTACGCGCTTCGTCTACACGTCAGCGCTCGGCGCGGCGCCGGACCATCCGGTCGATTTCTTCCGCACGAAATGGGCGATCGAGCAGTACCTCGCCTCGAGCGGTCTGGCGTATGTCGTGCTGCGCCCCTCGGCGCTCATGGAATGGCATGCGCACACGTTCAACGGCAAGGGCATTCTCGACCACGGCCGCGCGGTGATCCTCGGCCCCGGAACGAAGCGACGGAACTTCGTCGCGGCGCGCGACGTCGCCGCGATCGCGGCGAGGGTACTGACCGGCGAGATGCCGCGCGAGCGCGTGATCGCGATCGGCGGCCCGGGCAACTTCACCAACGACGAAGTGGCGCGGCTCTATGCGCGAATCGCAGGTGTGCCCGCGCGCATTCTCTCACGTTCCGCGTGCGGTGCTCTCCGCGATCGGCTCGATCGCGCGCCCGTTCCATCCCGGCATCGCGCGCGTCATGCGGCTGTCCAGCCTGCCCGACGACGCGTACGCCGAGACCTTCGACGCGGGCGATTCAGCAGGCGAACACGCGATCGGCCCCACCTCGCTGGAGGTGTTCGTGCGCGAACGCGTCCTCGAGCACCGCCGCGCTGCGCCGCGCTGAAGGAAGGCTACGACACGGCCAACGTCACGGCCTGTGCGAGCGACATCGATGCGCCGAGCGCCCACTCGGTGTCGTAGCGGCGATCGCCGAGCGTCGCCCGCAGCGTCTCGCGCACGCGCTCATGGATGGCCGGATCGTCGGGCGGCATGGTCGTCGCATGGCCTTCGAGGCGCGATGCCGCGGCATAAAGGCGAACGGCCTGCTCGGGCCGCGACTGCGCGGCCTCGATGCTCGCGCGAAGGCGCAGTTGCAGCGCGATGTCGCCGGTTCGCCCCTGCTCGTGAGTGAGAGCGATGCTGCTCCGCAGATGGCGCAGTGCCTCGTCGGTCTGTTGCTGCGCGAGCGCGATCTCCGCGAGCTGGTGCAGATTGCGCGAAATCCGGTAGGTATCGCCGAGCTCGCGCGCGATGACGAGATTCTCCTCGGTGAGCTCGCGCGCCGCCACGTAATCATGCTGGCGCAACGCGATGCTGCCGAGGTAGTGCGACGTCACCGTCATCACCCAGTCGTCGCCGAGCGCCTGACAGCGCGAGCGACCCTCGTTCAGCAGCACGCGCGCCTCGTCCTCGAAGCCCGGCTGAACCGCGAGCGCGATTCCGTGGTAGGTCACGGCGAGCGCGGTTCCCCATTCGTCGCCGAGCTCGCGGAAGCACTCCGCGGCCTCCTCGAAGCACGCGCACGCGCCGTCGTGGTCGTGTGCGATTATCTTGGGGATGCCGAGATGGAAGAGCGCGAGCGCGAGCCCGGGACGATCGCCCACCGCACGAAACAAGGCTACGCTCTCGGTTGCGAGCGCCATCGCTTCGTCGAGCGCTCCCGCGTAGAACGCCAGACGTGCCGCCCCCGACAGCACCTTCGCGCGGGCGGCGTTCGGCGCCTCGGCGCCCGCCAATGCGAGTGCGAGCTTGATCCAGCCGCGTCCCTCGCTGAACTGTGCGGTGAAATACCAGTGCCACGGCAGCGCGCCGGTCAGGCGCAATGCCGCGACGACATCCTGCCTTTCGATGACGACCCAGGACAGGGCGGCGCGCAGATTGTTGTACTCGGTTTTCATGCGCGCGAGCCACGGCCCGCGCCCGCCGCTCCTCAGTCGCGGCTCGACGCTCTCGGCGAACGCAACGAAGTAATCGGCATGACGCGCGCGCAGCTCGTCCGACTCGCCGCTCGACTCGAACAGCTCGGTTGCGAATTCGCGGACCGTCTCCAGCATCGCGAAACGCGGTTCGCCGCCGACGTCCTCGGTTCGCTGCACGAGGTTGTGGTCGATGAGCGACGACAACAGGTCGAGCACGCTCTGCGCAAGCCCGCTCGCGCTCGTGATCGCTTCGGCCGCCTCGAGCGTCCAGCCGCCGACGAACACGGCGAGGCGTCGGAACAGCTTCTGCTCGTCGGTGTCGAGAAGCTCGTAGCTCCACGCGAGTGCGTCGCGGAGCGTCTTCTGCCGTTGCGGCAGATCGCTCGCGCCTCCCTTCAGCAGCCTCAGGCGGCTGCCGAGGCGCTGCGCGAGCGCGACCGGCGTCAGCACGCGCAACCTTGCCGCTGCCAGCTCGATCGCGAGCGGTAGCCCGTCCAGCCGGCGGCAGATGTCCACCGCGGCGGCGACTTCGGCCGGCTGCTCGCCAACGGCGTGCCCGGTCGCCCGGGCGCGCTCGACGAAAAGACGCACGGCCGGTGTCTGAAGCGCCTGCGTTGCGCTTGCCTGCGCAGTCGGCACGGGAAGCGGTGGCACGAGGACATCGTGCTCGATGCCGACGCGCAGCACCGTGCGACTGGTGACGAGAACCTTGAGCCGCGGGCAGTGCTCGAGCAGCCTGGTCACGAGCGGCGCCGCCGCGAGCACGTGCTCGAAGTTGTCGAGCGTCAGCAACACCGAACGCTCGGCAAGAAAGGCGACGAGGAGGTCCTCGATCGGCCGGCTCCCCGCTTCCTGGATGTTCAGCACGCCGGCGATCGTCGAGGCCACGCGTGCCGCATCGCGCACCGGGGCAAGCATGACGATGTAGCTGCCGTCGGCGAAGTCGTGGGCGAGTTCGGCGGTCACGTGCAGGCCGACACGCGTCTTGCCCGAACCACCCGGTCCGCTCAGCGTGACGAACCGGACGTCGTCGCGGCGCAGGAGCGCGCATGCCGACGCGATCAGCTCGTCGCGGCCGATGAGCAATGTGCGGGGGGCCGGCGCAGTCTCCGCCGCGGAATCGGATTCGCCGGCGGGACGAGCGGCGCTACCGTTGCGCTGCGCGCCTGGGCTTTCATCCTCGGTCCAGCGCGAACTGGTACCCGCGTCCGGAGACGGTCACGATCGACTCCGGCCCGAGCAACTTGCGCAGGTTCATCACGTGAACCTGCAGGTTGTTCTCTTCGACGATCAGGCCCGGCCAGACGACGTCGAGCAGCTCCTGCTTCGGCACGACGCGGTCGCGCCGTTGCATCAGCGCGTCGAGCAGGTCGAACGCGCGGCCCCCTAGCTTCGCCGGCCGCCCGTCGACGAGCACGACACGCGCGTGCGCGTCGACGCGGATCCGGCCCGCATGGAACGTCACGGCACGATGGGATGCGCTCAAGGCGCTCGGCCCCCCTTCGCCGCCCCTGCACACCGTTCTGGCCACGGCAGACCGCGGCGAGGGGTTATGTTGCCATGTGGAAAGCACGCTGGCCAGCCGACCGGCTATCGCGCGCGCCGCCAGTTGGCGAGCGTTCCATCCGGTCCACTCGCGACAGGATCACGCGGCGAAGGCGCGCACGTCGCCGGACCCGGTCATCGTGGTTCACGCGCTCCACAATGTGCCTTATCATCGATCGCGTCGCATTTTCAAATCCCGGCTGCCGATCGTCGGTTTTGCCTGCCCCCCCCGTGCCGATTGCCACCCAAGGAGCGGCCATGACCCCCAAACGTCTCCCCATCGCCCTCGCCCTCGCCGGCACATGCACCATCGGCGTCCTCCCCGCTTCGAGCGTCGGTGGCAACGACGCGTTCGACCCGCTCTTTGCGGACAGCGCCTATTGCGGCCCGCCGGCGGGCGGCCAGCCGGTCCTGCTGCGCAAGCTGATCCTCGCGGCGACCGAAACCGCGCCATTCCAGCCGGTGCCCGCGAAGCCCGCGCTCGCCGACGTGCCCGTCCTTTACCAGAACCTGGGTACGCTCACGTTCAAGGCGGGTACGCGCAACGCCAAGGCGCAGGCATGGTTCGACCAGGGCGTGCGCCTGTCCTTCGCCTTCAACCACGCCGAGGCGCAGCGCGCGTTCCGCGAGGCGCAGAAGCTCGACCCGAACTGCGCGCTGTGCTTCTGGGGCGAAGCGCTGGTGCTCGGCCCCAACATCAACGTCCCGATGGCGCCGGAGGCGAATGCGCCCGCGCTCGCCGCGCTGGCGAAGGCGGTCCAGCTCGCGCCATCCGCGCCGCCCCGCGACCGCATGTTGATCGAGGCGCTGGCCAAGCGCTATTCGGCCGATCCGAAGGCCGACCGCGCTGCGCTCGACACCGCGTATGCCGACGCGATGAAGGCGGTCGCCGAGCGCTATCCGACCGAGGACACGATCCGGACGCTATACGCCGAGGCGCTGATGGACACGCAGCCCTGGGACTACTGGGAGGCGGGCGGCGCGAAGCCCAAGGGCCACGGCGCGGAGATCGTCGCGGCGCTGGAAACCGTGCTCAAGCGCAACCCGAACCATCCGGGTGCGATCCACCTGTACATCCACGCGGTCGAGGCGTCGACGCAGCCGCAGAAGGCGCTCGCGGCCGCGAACCGGCTCGGTGCGCTGATGCCCGGCGCGGGCCACATCGTGCACATGCCGGCGCACATCTACTACCGGGTCGGCATGTACCGCAAATCGCTCGACACGAACAAGCAGGCGATGGCGGTCGACGAGCGGTATTTCAAATCGTCGCCGTCCGACCCGCTCTACAAGCTCGCGTACTACCCGCACAACATCCATTTCCTGATGGTGTCGGCGCAGATGGGCGGCGACGGCAAGGCGGCGATCGCCGCGGCGGAGAGGCTCGACGCCTCGATGCCGCCCGACCTCGTCGCGCAATTCCCGATCATGCAGCCGGTCAAGGCCGCGCCATACACGACGCATGCGCAGTTCAGCGCGCCGGACACGATCCTCGCGCTACCCGCGCCGCCCGCCAATTTGGCGCTCGTCGCCACGATGTACCACTACGCGCGCGCGGTTGCGTTCGCGCAGAAAAAGGATGCCGCATCCGCGCAGAAGGAGATCGACGCGCTCGCGCGCCTCGAGCGCGACACCGACTACAAGCCGTTCGCCGACTGGGCCATTCCGGCGAAGGAGATCATCCAGACCGCACGGCACGTCGCGACGGGCCGCCTTGCCGACGCGAACGGCGACCTCGATGGGGCAGCGCGGGCCTACGAGGAGGCGATCTTCATCGAGGACACGCTCGCCTACATGGAACCGCCCTACTGGTACTACCCGGTGCGCCAATCGCTGGGCGCGGTCAGGCTGCGGCAGGGCCAGCTTGACGAGGCCGAGAAGGCGTTCCGCGAGTCGCTCGCGCGCGTGCGCAACAACGGCTGGGCGCTCGCCGGGCTCGCCGAGACGTACCGCCGCAAGCACGACGCCGCCGGCGAGAAAGCGGCGCGGCAGGCGTTCGCGAAAACGTGGTTCGGGGATGCGAAAGGGCCGGGGGTTGAGCGGTTGTGACCTTTCGCCCGCGTAGTCGCCAGATTGGTTATCGGCGAACGCCGGGCGCTTCGACTGGCAGCCCCTGCGCGCGCCAAGCAAGATAGAGCTCGATTTCGGTCAGCTCGGGCGCACCGGGGGGCGGCATTTCGGCTCGGATGCCGAACAGGCAGCTGCGGATCCTGCGCTGCAGCGAGCCCACCTTCTGCCACTCCAGCCGATACGCGGGGAAAGCATTCCCGTGACCCTGGCTGATCGTCTCCGAGAGCAGTCTCTTGCCCCAGTTCTGGTCGTGACATTGCGCGCACGAGAGGTTCATTTGCCCATGCCGGGTGCCATAGAACGCGCGCCCGCGCTCGAATGACGCCCGTGCCGGGCCGTCGATCTTCACGGCCAGCGGCAAGCCGCGGGACTGATGCGCGACGTAGACCGTGAGTCCCAGGAGGTCCTCGGACTCGCGGGCCAGCGGTTTCACGTTCTGGCGCCGGACGCGACAATCGTTGATGCGGGTCTCGAGGTCGATCACGGCGCCGGACGCCGCGTCATAGGCCGGATAGCGCGTGGCCACACCGCGCATCGACGCGGCAGCATTGCCGTGGCAGGTCGCGCAGCTCGGACCGCTCGCGCCTTCGCGCCAGAGCTTCTCGCCGCGCACGATCCACAGGAACCCCGGGTTCGCGTTGTCGTCCGCCTGCATGGCGCGTACATCCGCGCCGGCGAACTCGATGCCGGAGCGCAATGGGTCCGGACTTGCCGCCGGCTGCTGCGCGTGTCCCGCCGACAGTACCAACGCAGTCGCCAACGCGAAAGCGGTGCCGCGCACGGCGCGCGCCATCAGCTCACCTTCACTGCCGCCTCCGCAGATCCGCGGATCCCGGCATCGTCGACCCACTCGAAGTCCAGGATGCCCGATTCGCGCGCCGTGACGAAGAAGCGCAGGTACGGGTTGGCCGCGACGCCCGGAGTCATTCGCACCGCGAAGACGGGTTCGCCGAGATAGCGGCAGACAAAGCTGCGGATCACGTTGCGCGGAACGAGCTTCCCCGTCGTGTCGGTACGGTAGCCCGTCTCCATGTCGTGGCGGATCGTGATGCGCACTTCGAACGGCTCACCGCGACGCGCTTCGGCGGGGACGATGATGCGGGCGTCGGCCATGGTGCGCGTCAGCTTTCGTCAAGGCAGCCGGCGATCGTGACGATGACGTCGGCCGTCGCGGCATAGAGCTTGCCGTCGTTCATCACGGCCACCGCGACGATGCGCTGGCTGCCGGCGAGCCTGATGCGCGAGTCGATCTCGACCTTGTCGGGCGGTATTGGAAACTCGAACACCGCCATGTCCGGAACCGGATTCCTTTCCGCAAAGAGGTGAATGGCCTGCAATGAGTTCGTCGGGAGGAAGGGTCCGGTCATCGTCAGCCGGATCGGAACCGCCTGCCCATTGTCGGCAAATGGCGGCAGCTCGAGACGCACGCGCTCGCGGCGCGGTGTTCGCCCCGCCAGGAAGGAGACGAGCGCCGGGATTGCGGGCAGCTCCTGCGCTGCGGCCCCGGGGAGCAGCGCGGCGATCGGGCCCGCGAGTGCCAACGCTCCCGTCCCCTGCAATACGCGTCGTCGCGAGATCAATCGACGCAACGGGATGCGATGTCATCGGAGTGTCGCGAGATACGCCACGATGTCTTCGACCTGACCGGCATCGAGGATGGGCTTGCCCCGATAGAAGCCGGCCACCCGGTCGAGACCTTCGACGCGATAATAGCTCGGCATGATTGTCGTCGGGTCGATCCGCAGGGAGTCGACGACGCGAAGGCGCAGTTGTGCAATCGACATCCGGCGGCCGACACCGTCGAGCGATGGCCCCAGGTTACCGGCAAAGGAAACGCCGGTATCGGAAATCACATGGCACAACAGGCAGTTGGCGGGATCGCGTGCGCTGATCAGCGCGCGCCCGCGGCGCGCGTCGCCGACAGCCGCCGCGATCGGATCGGGGATGCCATCACCGGCAACATGGAATTCGGCTAGGCCTGCCGGTGACGCGTCTCCAGGCTGCGTGGCAGCATCCGCCAAAGCTCCCAACGACCCCGCCGCCACAGTTGCAGTCAGGGCGGCGACGAGCAAGAATTTCGCCTGATTGTCGCGCTTGCGATCGGTTCCCGAGGTCATGCCGTGCCGGTCGAACGAACGGAGTCTCGCGTCGCCAACGCGCGAGTTGGATCGTAGCTCCCTGCAAGTCGAGATCATGGTAACCGCAAAACCCGTCTGACGGCATTGGCGGCGCTCCGCCGGCAATGAACCTGTCAGCCTCCGTCGGCAGGGAATACAACGACCGGGGTTTGAGTTCACAATAACTGGTCGATTTCACACTGCCCGCCAACTTCCCACGACATCGGCGGTCAATGCACGAGTGAGAGGAAACGCATGGCAAAGCTCAACATCAACGGCAACGTTCGTGAAGTCAACGTCGAGGCCGACACGCCTCTGCTGTGGGTTTTGCGCGAGCAGGTTGGCCTGACCGGTACGAAATACGGCTGCGGCGTGGCGCAGTGCGGCGCCTGCGCGGTGCACATCAACGGCGAGGTCAAACGCTCGTGCGTCATCCCCGTCGGGACGCTGAACATGACAGACGCGATCGTGACGATCGAGGGGCTCTCGACCAACCGCTCGCATCCGGTACAAGTCGCCTGGGCTGCGCTCGACGTTCCGCAGTGCGGCTACTGCCAATCGGGGCAGATCATGGCCGCGGCGGCTCTGCTGAAGAAGAAGCCCAAGCCGACCGACCTTGACATCGACGAAGCGATGACCAACATCTGTCGGTGCGGTACTTACCAACGCATTCGGGAGGCCGTGCACATGGCGGCCGGCGATTCGGGCGTGCGACCGCTGGCGCTCGACGACGATCAACCGTCGAAGCCGCGGGCGTGAGGAGGTCAGCGATGAAAGCCAGGAGCAGAAGGATCGTGGCCCCGGCGACGAGTATCGCGCGCCGCCGGTTTGTCGTCGGTTCCGCGGCGGTGGGCGGTGGTCTCGCGCTGGGCATGCATCTTCCAATCGGCATCGGCGCGGGCGTAAGCGCGGCCGAAGCGCAGACCCTCGGCAACGCGGGTGCCGCGGCGGCAGGCGGGACACCGGAAATCAACGCGTGGGTGGTCATCCGGCCCGACGAGACCTGCGTGATTCGGATCGCACGGTCGGAAATGGGGCAGGGCACGCTGACGGGGCTCGCGCAGCTCGTTGCCGAGGAGCTCGAGTGCGATTGGAAGAACGTCACGACCGAAATGCCGACGCCGGGCCAGAGCCTCGCGCGCAAGCGCGCGTGGGGCGAAATGGGCACGGGGGGCAGCCGCGGCATCCGCAGCTCGGAGGATTATGTCCGCCGCGGCGGTGCGGCCGCCCGGATCATGCTGCTGCAGGCCGCCGCCGACGAGTGGAAGGTGCCGGTCGGCGAGGTGACCGTGTCCGAAGGCGTCATCACGCATGGGCCCACGGGGCGCAAGACCACGTACGGCAAGGTGGCGAGCGCCGCCGCCAAGCTCGCACCCCCCGACGCGAAGGGCATCAAGCTCAAGGACCCGAAGGAATGGAAGATTGCAGGCAAGCCGGTGAAACGGCTGGATACGGCCGACAAGCTCGACGGCAGCAAGGTCTTTGCAATCGACGTCAAGCTTCCGGGCATGCTATGCGCCGCGATCAAGGCGTGCCCCGTGTTCGGTGGCAGCCTCGTCAGTTTCGACGAAGCGACCATCGCGAGCCGGCCCGGCATTCGCCGTGCCGTGAAGGTGAACGACGCGACGGTCGCCGTAGTTGCGGACACGTGGTGGCATGCGAAGACTGCGCTCGATGCGCTGCCGATCGTCTGGGACGAAAAGGCCGGCGCGAAGGAATCCAGTACGACGATTGCCGAGCGCATCAGGGAAGGCCTGACGGCGAGCAATGTCTACGCGTCACGGCGCGACGGCGACGCGCTGAAGGCCATTGCCGGAGCGGCCAAGAAGGTCGAAGCGGTCTACAGCACGCCGTTCCTCGCCCACGCGACGATGGAGCCGATGAACTGTACCGCCAGGGTTACCGCGGATCGCGCCGAGGTCTGGGTCGCAACGCAGAACGGCGAGGCGTCGCTCGCCGCTCTCGCCGAAGAGTCCGGGCTGCCGCTGGAGAAATGCGAGGTCTACAAGCACGATCTCGGCGGCGGCTTCGGTCGCCGCGGCGGCACGCAGGATTACGTGCGCCAGGCAACGGCTATCGCCAAGCAGTTCCCCGGCATACCGATCAAGCTGATCTGGAGCCGCGAGGAGGACATGACGCACGACTTCTATCGGCCAGTGTCGCAGTGCCGGATGGAGGCGGGACTCGATGAAAGCGGCAAGCTCGTCGGCTTGCACGTGCGTGTGTCGGGGCAGTCGATCAATGCGTACCTGAATCCGGCTTCCGTGGCCGATGGCCGGGACGAGCGCCAGTTGCAGGGCTACTACGAGAAGTCCAGCGACGCGCAATTGGGCTACACGGTACCGAACCTGCTCATCGAGTATGCGATGCGCAATTCGCACGTGCCGGTGGGCCCGTGGCGGGGCGTCAACACCAACCAGAACGCCGTCTACATGGAGTGCTTCATCGACGAGGTCGCGCGTGCCGCCCGCGCCGACCCGCTCGAATTCCGCCGTGCGCTGATGCGCAATCACCCGAAGCATCTGGCGGTGCTGAATGCGGCGGCAGAGAAGGCCGATTACGGCAAGGTGCTGCCGCCAGGCATCCATCGCGGCATCGCGCAGTTCATGGGCTACGGCAGCTATTCGGCGGCAGTGGCCGAGGTGTCCGTGAACCAGGATGGCAAGCTCAAGGTGCATCGCCTCCTGCTGGCACTCGATTGCGGGCACGCCGTCAACCCGCAGCAAATCGCAGCGCAGGTGGAAGGCTCGGTCGCCTACGGTCTCACCGCCACCCTCTATGGGGAATGTACGGTCGAGAACGGACGCATCGTACAGAACAACTTTCATACGTACGAGATCCTGCGCTTGGCGGAAATGCCGAAAGTCGAGACGGTGATCGTGCCGAGCCACACGTTCTGGGGTGGCGTCGGGGAGCCGACGATCTGCGTCGTGGCGCCCGCCGTGATGAACGCGATCGCGGCGGCGACTGGCAAGCCGATGCGGAGTCTGCCGCTCAAGAACGTGAAGCTGGCCTAGCGCCGCCGACGGCGGACGACTTGTCGCGCGGCGCGGTGCGAGCGGCAAGCCTGCCCGGTTGATTTGCCCAGCGGGGGGCGGAATACTTGGCGTGCGCATTGGTTTGCACACTTGAGATCCGATCCCAGGATCCATGGGAGGACGGTGTGAGGCAGAGCGGGAATTTGACCCTGCTCCCGGCGGATAGGCGGTTCTGGCGGTGTCCGATGACAGCAAGGGGCAGCTATTGCCTCGAAGCCGGCCAAGGATGGCGAAATGGCCGGGCGTTCCGTATCGCGGGGCGGCCTGCGCCATGAAGGACCGAAGATCGCATCGGGGGCGGAGGCCGCGAGCATGAGCGGTCGGGTTATTCCGTTCGACTCCTCCGCGCACGCGGCGGCGGACGTGCTGCTTCCGTTTTACGCCAACGAGACCCTGCGGGGCGAGGAGCTTGCATTCGTCGAGGAACACGTTCGAGCTTGCGAGCAATGCCAGCGCGAAGTCGAATGGCTGCGCGCGGTTTACGCTGCTTGCGCTGCCACTCCGGCATCGCAATGCGCGCAAGACATTCCCGATTGGCGCAGTGATCTTGCGCATCGCGGCCTGCAGCCCGACTGGAGGACGCGCGTCCAGGAGGGCTGGCGGGCAGCGTATCCATGGACGCGATGGTTGCTCGCCGCGCAACTTGCCGCCATCGTCGTGCTCGGGACGTTGCTCGCGACCGACACGCACGACGCCGCGAGCTATCGTACGCTTGGAGCTTCCAACCCGTCGGCACAGACGCGCGACGCCATTGCCGTGATGTTCGACCCTGCGATCACCGAGTCCCGCATGCGGCGGATCGTGCTTGGTGTCGGCGCCCGGATCGTGGACGGGCCGTCATCGACCGCTATCTTCGTTCTGGAGGTACCGGCGGAGCGGACGGATCAGGCCTTGCAGACCTTGCGCACCGAACACGGGGTGCGGGTCGCCGAGCGCTTGGGCCCAAGGACGAGTCCTTGATCGCGCGGACCATGTACCTGCGGGCGCTGCTGGCGATGGCGCTGTGCGCCTTCGCGCCTGTGGCATCGGGGGACCCCGCCGATGCGTCGATCGACGCCAGGACAGCGGAGCGCCAGGTTCTGGTAATGCTTCGCGTGCCCCCGCCACATTTCCGCCCCGACGCAAATTACCTCGGGAGCTACGACACTCAGATGGGCCGCGATGCCCGCCAGCGGGTTGCCAAGGGGCTTGCCGCGCAGTTCAAGCTGCAGATCGTCGACAGCTGGCCGATGCCGGCGCTCGGTGTCGATTGCTTCGTCATGGAAGCAGCGGAAAACATGCCGATCGGGAAGGTTGTCGAGGAAATGTCGCTGGATGTACGCGTGGAATCGATTCAGCGCATGAGTCTGTTCCACTTGCTTTCCGCTGACGACCCGCTGTTTCCGCTCCAGCCCACGGCGAAGGTTTGGCATCTGGCCGAAATCCATCGGATCGCGACAGGAAAGAATGTTCGTGTGGCCGAGATCGATTCGGGCGTGGATATCGAGCATCCGGACCTGCAGGGACAGGTGACGATCGCGCGGAACTTCGTGGACGGAAGGGATGCGGTCGCGGAGACCCATGGGACCGCCGTCGCCGGCATCATCGCCGCGCGCGCCGGCAACGGTGCAGGAATCGTCGGCGTGGCGCCCCAGGCCGCGCTGATGGCGCTGCGCGCTTGCTGGCAATCCTCTGTCGCCGACGATATCGCGGTCTGCAGCAGTTTCACGTTGGCCAAGGCGCTCCAGTTTGCCCTGGACAGGAACGCCAACGTGATAAACCTGAGCCTCGGCGGTCCGCGCGATCGCCTCCTGGAGCGGCTGCTGGATGTCGCGATGTCGCGTGGGGTGGTGATTGTCGCGGCTGCCGATCCGGCGTCCGCAAACGGCGGATTTCCTGCAACGGTTCCCGGTGTGCTTGCCGTCGCGGCCGATGACGCGCACGCTTCACCCCCAGCGTTTTTTCTGGCCCCCGGGCGGGATATCCCGACGTCGCTTCCGGGACAGCGCTGGGGCCTGGTCGGCGGCTCATCGTACGCCGCGGCCCAGGTGGCGGGTCTGGTTGCGTTACTCCTGGATCTTGCACCCGGCCAGACGCACCAGCAGATCCGCGAAACCCTTGTCATCTCGGAAGCAACCGGTTCGTCTCCCAGCCGCCGCGAAATCGTCGATGCGTGTGCAGCCGTTGCCAGGACAGCGGGCGTCTGCGCCTGCGGATGCTCGATGGCGCGCGGAGCGGGCCAGGCGCCGTCCCCTTGACGGCTCCGCGTTGCGCAGCGCCGCCACCGTTTTGTTCTGTGCAATCGCAAGTGGCGCCAGCGCCCAGATTTCGGGCACGGTAAGCGTTGTCTCCGACTATCGCTATCGCGGCATCACGCTCAGCGAACAGAAGCCGGCGGCGCAACTCGGTGTGACATACGACGATCCCGCGGGCTGGTATGCCGGCGTATTCGGATCCACGGTCCGGCTGGCTCCGCCGGCGGGGCCGAGCTTCCAGGCGATGGCCTTCGCCGGCTTTGCATCACGGCTTCCCTCCGGCATCAGCCTGGAAGCCGGCGGCGACTATTCCGCGTTCACGGGCGCAGGGAGTGACGACTACGGGGAGATATTCCTGGGCGTGGCCACCGAAAACTTGAGCGCACGAATCTATTACTCCTCGAAGTATTACGGACAGTCCGCGAACGCCGTCTATGCCGAGATCAACGGCGCGCTGCCGCTCGGCGACCGCGTTCGCGTTCTCGTTCACGTGGGATACCTCAGTACCCGCGCCGGTTACGGATACCCTGGCTCGCCGTCCGATCAGCACGTCATCGATGGCCGGATCGGATTGGGCGCTGTCTTCGATCTGTTCCAGGCGGAGCTTGCGTGGGTCGGCATCAGCGACAAGTACCTTGCCTATCGAATCACGGGAAACGACAGTCCAAACACGGTCGTGTTGACCCTGTCGCACGCGTTCTAATGTCCTGTTCCGGGCCACCAGCGCCTTGCGGCCGACTTCGAGCGAATCCCCCGTCGGAGCTCAGCCGGCGCTCTTCGGCGCCCCCAGCGGCTCCAATGCAATGGAGCGCAACCCTTCGCGCGCCTGCACCAGCCGGGCGAAGACCGTCGCGACGGGCACGGCGAGCAGCGCCGCGATTTCCCCGTAGGACATTCGTTCGACCGCGACCAATACGAGCACTTCGCGCTCATCGATCGGAAGGCGAAAGAGTTGCGCCCGCAGCTCATCGGCGGGCTCCATGTTCGACTCGGTCGTCGGACCGGTCGAATTCGTGCCAGCCGACGGACCCGAGTCCCGGGCGGGGATAGGTAACGGCAGGCTGCGCTTCCGGCCCGGCGCGAACTGGTCCGCATATACGGTCCGCAGCATGGAGAAAAGGCGTATCCCCGGTGCCGTTCCCGACGGCGGTTCGTCCTGAAGGCGCCGTGCACGGATGAGCGTCTCCTCGACCATGTCGTCGGCACGAGCCGGGTCATCGGTCAGGAAACGCGCGTACCGGCGCAGCCTTGGCAAGGCGGCGAGCAAGTCGTCGGAGTGGAATGGCATCGGTCCGGCCAAGGCTGCGGCGAAATGGCGTCAAGAGGATCGCTTATACCGCCGCCAATGGTCTAAGACAACAGCGCCGAAAGCGGCGTTCCCTGCGCGGTGCTGGTCACGATCGGCGCGCCGATAGGTAGTGGCTGCGGCGGCCCCGCTAGAGTTCGCAGCGATGGGCGGCCACCGCTTCCTCGTTCCATTCCAGTCCGACGCCGGGTACGTCGGGAACGTGGAGCCGGCCATCCCGGATCTCGAACGGGCTCCGCAGGATGGGATCGGCCCAATCCTGCCATTCGAGCCAGTGCGCCGTCTCCGTTACGCGCATGACGTGAGCGGCGACCTCGGGATAGAGATGCGTTGACATCGGCACGCCGGCGGTTCCGGCGATGGCCGCTGCGCGCATCCAGCCGGTCACGCCACCGATCCGCATGAAGTCGGGCATGACGTAGTCGCACGCTTTGCTTTGGAGTGCCCGGTAAAGGTCGCGCGGGCCATAGAAGTTTTCGCCGATCTGGATCGGGGTTCTCAACTCGGCGGCAAGCTGCGTGTAGCCGTCGAAGTTATCGTAGACGATGGGTTCTTCGATCCAGGCAAGGCCGAGGTCGTCGATCGCATGGCAACGCTGCAACGCTTCGCCGATATGCAGTCCCTGGTTGAAGTCGACCATTAGATGCATGTCCTCGCCGACGGCATCCCTGACAGCAGCGATCGTTGCCAGATCGTCGCGCATCCGTTCACGTCCCAGCCGCAGCTTGAGGCCGCTGAATCCGCCTTCGGCGCGCAATTCGATCGCTTCTGCCGCCACGGCCGCCGGCTCTTTCAGCCACAATCCATTGCTGTTGTACGCAGGCACCGGCCCCACCGAGCCACCGAGAAAGACGCAGAGCGGCATGCCGGCCGCTTGGGCCAGAGCGTCCCACGCCGCCATGTCGAGTCCCGAAACCGCGATCATCGACATGCCCTGATAGCCGACGAAGTGCAGAGATTTGCCCGCCAGCGCATGCAGTTCGATCGGGGCGAGCCGATGGCCTTTCAACATCGCACCGAAATCGTGAAGCGCCGGAATCAGGTACTTCATCGCCTTCACGGTATACGGCTCGAGATAGCTGCGGCCGACGATGCCTTCGTTCGTGTACAGATCGATCAGGACCAGCGGCCAATCGGTGATCGTGGCGATCCGGGCGACCACCGGACGTTTCAGTTTCAGTACCACCGGCCGTGCCCGGAGACTCTTCAACGTCAACGCTGCAACGCGCGTTCCGAGCATTTCCCCGCCCGCCTTCATGGGTCTTCCCCCCGTGACCTTGATGAGGTAGTCTATATAGACCGGTCTACTTAGGCCGTCAAGATGATCCCACAAGCGGTTTCTTCGGTCGGCACTCGCGATCGGCTGCTCGAAACGGCCATTGCGCTCTTGCGCCGCTCCGGGCTGTCAGGTGCCGGAATCAACGAAATCGTCCGCGCAAGCGGTGCGCCCAAGGGCTCCGTGTACTACTTCTTCCCCGGCGGCAAACAGCAGATCGCCGAGGAAGCGCTTGGGCAATATGCGCACCGCGTCGTCGCCTTCATCGATGCCGCTCTCGCTGGCAAGCGCGCGCCGGGCGCGAAGGTCAAGGCGCTGTTCGACGCGTTTGCCGAACGCGTCGAGCACGGTGAGTTCCGTCAGAGCTGCCCGGCGGGCACCGTATGCCTGGATCTCGATACCGGGATCGAAGGCCTGCGCGTTGCCGTCGCCTCGTCCTTCGCGCAGTACAGGAACGCGATCGCCCGCCACTTTCCTTCGCGGAACCGCAAGCGGACGGAATCGTTCGCGGGCCTGCTGCTGACGGCGATCGAGGGCGCCTACATCCGTGCGCGCGCCGACCGATCGAGCAACGCGTTTCACGAAGCCGGTGCCTGGCTCGCCGAATTGGCCGAACGGGAATCGCCCGGCTAAGGCGTGGGCACCGCGAGTCCGATCCCGACACCATGCCGATCGGCGGGAATCGCATCGCCTGATCAGCATGGACGGTGCCGACTGCTATTCTGTGCCGTGTGCAAATTCACTCGCCCGACACCGCCTTCACCAGTTCCGAGCGGGCCCGCGCCAATTTTCGGCTGGCATTAAGACTCTCTTTGGGCTTCGTTGCCCTGCTCTGGCTGATTCCCTTGCTTGGCTGGGGTCTGGAACTCGAGCGTTTCGGTGTCCAACCGCGGCAATGGATCGGGCTGCCAGGGATTCTGGTTGCTCCGTTGCTGCATGCCGACTTCACCCACCTGATCGCGAACTCACTACCGATGCTCGTGCTGGGGACGGCGATGCTGCACCTCTATCCGAAGGCGGCCTTTCGCGTGTTGCCGGCGGTCTACCTGGGGCCCGGAATTCTCGTTTGGCTATTTGCCAGAGATGGCGTTCACGTCGGAGCCAGCGGCCTGATCTACGGTCTGGTCGGCTATATCTTGGTGGCCGGCGTGATCCGACGGGATCGACGCGCCATTGCCGCGTCGCTGCTGGTCTCGTTCATGTATGGTGCGCTGGTCTGGGGCGTACTGCCGATCACCCGCCGGATCTCATGGGAAACGCATCTGGCGGCCGCGCTGATCGGTGTGTTGATGGCGATCCTGCTGCGACGCATCGACACACCGCCGCGCCTTCGCTATGACTGGGAAGGTGAAGGAAACGAAAATGACGGCTGGCCTTCCGGCGACAACGATGTCCAACCAGGAAGGTGATGCGAGCATGCCCCGACCAGGCTGCAATACTCTTCGCAAGCTTGGATTCGGCGTTACTGACCGGCTCGGCCGTGCGCCGGCCGCAGCAGCTCGATCTCGAGCTCGTCCTCGTAGGGCGGCACATGGCACTCGACGACGTCGCCGGGCGCTAGCTGCAGCCTGACGCCGGCGAGGTCCGCGTGCACCGGCAGCCGCGTTGCGCAGCGGTCCACCAGCACTGCGGCGCGGATGACGGCCACCCGGCGCTGCGACAGGTACGTCGACACGCGCGCGAGCGAGTGGCCAAGCCAGAGGACGTCGTCGACGACGAGCACGCTCGCGCGTGACAGGTCGCGGGCGCTGAACTCGGCATTCTCGACCAGCTGCGTCTCCGGATGCAGCAGCGCGAGATCGTCGGCGTAGCGCGCGAGCTTGAGCGCGTATCGCGGGACGTCCATCGCGTGCTGTTCCGCGAGCCGCGATTGCAGCATCTCGGCGAGTGGCGCGCCGCGGCGCAGAATCCCGAGCAGCAGCGGATCGTCGGCGCCGGACAAAAGCACCGCGGCCGTACTCGCCATGCGGTCGAGCACGGGCAGCAGCGCGGCGCGGTCGTAAAGGCAGATGCGCTCGCCGGGAATCCGGTCCTGCGGCATCGTCGATCCCGCAGCGTCCTACGCGAACACCGCGTCGCCGAACTCACCCTCCCGCAGCTTTGCCTGCGCCGCCGCGAGCCGCGCGATCGGCACCCGCGGCGCCGAGCAGGAGACGTAATCGAGTCCCGCGTAGTGGCAGAAGCGGATCGAGTCCGGATGCCCGCCGTGCTCGCCGCAGATGCCGATCACGAGGTTCGGGCGCGCCTCGCGCCCCCAGTCGACGGCGAGCTTCATCAGCCGCCCCACACCTTTGACGTCAAGCACCTCGAACGGATTGTCGCGCAGGATGCCGGTCTCGACGTACAGCGGCAGGAACTTGTTCTCGGCGTCCTCGCGCGAAAACGAGAACGTCGCTTGCGAGAGATCGTTGGTGCCGAACGAGAAGAACTCGGCGAATTCAGCGAGCCGCGTTGCGCGCAGGCAGGCGCGGACGACCTCGACCATGCTGCCGAACCTGAAATGAAGTTTCACGCGGTAGCGCGCTTCGACGTCGGCCTGCGCGACGTCGACCAGCGCCTTGACACGCTTCAGCTCTTCCGCTGTCGCGACCTGCGGCACCATGATCTCCGGACGCGCATCGATGCCCTCCTGCACGCATTCGGCCGCGGCCTCTAGGATAGCTCGGATCTGCATCTCGTAGATTTCGGGATACGTCATGCCCAGGCGCACCCCGCGGTGTCCGAGCATCGGGTTGACCTCGGTGAGCGCATGCACTTTCTTCAGCATCGCCTCGCGGCGCGCCAACAGCGTGTCGTCGCGATGCGTTTCGCGGTATCGCGCGAGGCTCTGTTGCAGCTTCGACAGGCTTTCGACGTAATCGCGCGGCAATTCGGGGTCGAGGAGCTTCAGCGTGTCGGGCAGCTCGGCGATCGAGCGCGTCGCGCGCTGCAGGTGGCGCAGATGACTGATCTCGAACTCGAGCTGCGAGGCCGTCGGCAGGAATTCGTGCATCGGCGGATCGAGCAGCCGCACCGTAACCGGCAGCCCGGCCATGGCCGTGAACAGGCCCTTGAAGTCGGCGCGCTGGATCGGCAGCAGCGCGTCGAGCGCCGCGCGCCGCGCCTCCGTCGTGTCGGCGAGGATCATCTCCTGCACGATCGGCAGCCGCTCCTTGTCGTTGAACATCCGCTCGGTGCGACAGAGACCGATGCCCATCGCGCCGTACTGGCGCGCGCGGGCGGCGTCGCGCGGCGTGTCGGCATTGGCGAGCACGCGTAGCCGCGCCACCTCGTCGGCCCAGCCGAGCAGCGTGCCGAGCTCGACGAAGAATTCCGCCTCGACGGTCGGTATCTCTCCGGGATAGACATTGCCCGTCGTGCCGTCGATGGTGATGACGTCGCCTTCGGAGAGGATCGTGCCGCCTACCTCGGCGCGGCGCTCGCGTACGTCAATCCGGATCGCCTCGCAACCCGAGACGCAGGGTTTGCCCATCCCCCGCGCGACGACGGCCGCGTGCGACGTCTTGCCGCCGCGGGAGGTCAGGATCGCCTGCGCGGCAAAGAAGCCGTGGATGTCCTCCGGCTTCGTCTCCTCGCGCACCAGGATGATCTTTTCGCCTTCCTTCGCGCGCTGCTCGGCGGTGTCGGCATCGAATACGATCCGGCCGGAAGCCGCACCCGGGGACGCGGGCAGTCCCTGCGCCAACGGCGTGACCCGGTGCGTCGGGTCGAGCATGGGAACAAGGAGCTGTTCCAGCAGCATCGGCCCGATGCGCAACAGCGCCCGTTCCCGCGAAATGAGCCCTTGCTGCTGCATCTCGACCGACGTGACCACCATCGCCCGCGCGTTCATCTTGCCGTTGCGCGTCTGCAGGCACCAGAGCCGGCCTTTCTCGATCGTGAACTCGAAGTCCTGTATCTCCCTGTAATGCGCTTCGAGCTTGTCGCGCAAGGCGAGCAACTGTCGATGAAGATCCGGCATCTCCTGCGCCATGGTGGCGATGGGTTTCGGCGTGCGGATCCCGGCCACGACGTCCTCGCCCTGCGCGTTGGTCAGGTACTCGCCGTAGATCGCGTTCTCTCCGGTGCCAGGGTTGCGCGTGAAGCCGACACCGGTCGCCGAATCGTCCCCCATGTTGCCGAACACCATCGTAACGACATTGACCGCGGTGCCGTTGGCCATCTCCTTCGTGATTCGGAACTGCCGGCGGTAATCGACAGCCCGCTTGCCGTTCCACGAGCGGAACACCGCTTCGATCGCACGCTGGAGCTGCTCGTAGGGATCCGTGGGAAACGGCGCGCCCGCGTGCTCGCGGTAGATGCCAAGAAACCGGTTCGCCAGTTCCCGCAATGCATCTGCCGTGAGATCGACGTCCTGCGTCGCGCGGTGCTTCTCCTTGATTGCCGCCATCGCGCCATCGAACGCTTCGTCCGCAATCCCCATCGCGATCTTGCCGAAGAGCTGGATGAAACGCCGCCACGCGTCCCACGCAAAGCGCGGATTGCGCGTCTGGTCGATCAGTCCCCGCAACGTCGCTTCGTTGAGACCGAGGTTGAGGATCGTGTCCATCATCCCGGGCATCGACATCGCCGAGCCCGACCGCACCGAGACGAGCAACGGCTCGCGCGCGTTCCCGAAGCCCTTGCCCGTTTTGCGCTCGAGTCTCCCGATCTCCTCCTTCACGGCCGCCATCAGGCCGTCGGGCAACCGGTCATGCTCGAGGTAGGCAAGGCAAGCCGCTGTCGTGATGACGAATCCCGGCGGGACCTGAAGGCCGATCTGCGTCATCGCGCACAGGTTGGCCCCCTTGCCGCCCAGCAGCATCTTGTCGCCGGGGGCACCTTCCTCGAACGTATAGATGAATCTTGGCCCACGCATCGGTCTTTGCTCCACGATCGGATTGGCGGGTCCGCGCGTCGCAATGTTGGCGACGCAAGCCCGTGCGGTGATTCTCGCTCCTATGAATCCGTCGCGGGCTGACGTGGGTCAAGAGGCTCCTCGGTCGGTAATGTCGTCTGCACGGATGATTGAAGCGGCGCGCAGGGCGGCGCACGCTGCGTGGCGAGACCGATTGGGTGCCGGATTCCCGGCCAGACACGCCGCGGTGCATTACTCGATTTGCTCGTGGCGGTTGCCGAGGCTCGCAGTGTCGTCGCAGCCCGACGTTTCAGCCAACGGAAGGTGCCTCCAAGCCACTGTTTTAGTTGACGACGCTCAACACAATTCGACGTCTTTGTGCATAGGATGCAACCAAGAGGGATGGGACCGGATCGAACTAATGTATTTGGCGGGTGATGTTGCAGTGCGGCAAAACCGGCTCATGAGGTTTGTTGGACACATCTGCTTGCGGCGGATATGGATACTGACCACAAGCAGTTGTGGTTGATTGATCTGGACAAATCGGGGGAACTGTACTAAACATGAAAGAAGCGTGACAGCGCTCGAGGAGGGTAGATGGTGTCACTCTGGTGGGTAGTAGCGGCACTCGTGCTGGGTGGGTGCGGCGGTATGTTGATATTCGCGCTGATGAGCATGGCGGCGCACGAGAGCGATTTCGCCGCGAAGGCCGAAGACGCGGCAGTGCGGGGTGGTTTGCGCCCCGTCGATCTCGAAGCCCATTGGGGCAGCGCGAAGTAGCGTATCCGCCCCGTGCCCACGCCCCGGCATGTGGTGGCGATGCCGGCGGGAGGGGGTGTTCCGGCCCAATTCGAATGCGGGAGCGATCCCATGCCTCCCGCGAGCGTCAGTCCGACTACGCCGCAGTGCCGCGCAAAGCGGCCTTCCCGTCGCTTGCGAGCTGCCAATCGGTTCGCGCTCCAGCGCTAAGCTCGTCGCATTGATCGGGGGCCGCCGCGGCCGCCCCCCGTGCGTTGAGCGCCTCCACGCAGCGTTACGACTTCGGCTCCGCCGCTGCGGCACCGACCTCCGGCACTCCCGGCGATGCGGCAGCTTTCGGCGCGCCGATGTTCTGCTCGATCGGCGGCAGCGTGTGCGCAACGCCCTTGTGGCAGTCGATGCACGTCTTGCCTTCGCCGAAGCCCTTCTGGTGCGCGGCGGATGCGCGGCGACCCTCCTCGGCGTAGTCGATGTAGTCGTAATGGTGGCAGTTTCGGCACTCGCGCGAGTCGGTGCCCTTCATCCGTGCCCACTCGCTCTCAGCCAGGCGGATGCGTTTGGCGTTGAACTTCTCTGGCGTATCGACGCTGCCCAGCATGTGGTGCCACAGCTCGTTCGACGCCTGGACCTTGCGCGCGATCTTGTGCACCCAGTCCTTCGGCACGTGGCAGTCGGGGCACGTGGCGCGCACGCCGGTGCGGTTCTGGTAGTGGATCGTGTTCTGGTATTCCTTGAACACGTTCTCCTGCATTTCGTGACACGAAATACAGAAGGCCTCGGTGTTGGTGAGCTCCAGCGTCCAGTTGAACGCGCCCCACGCGAGGATCCCGGTGACGAACGTGCCGAAGACGAACACGACTCCGGCGCCCCTGATCCGCTGCCATATGCGCATGAAGAATCGATCCTTCACGTTGAAATTCTGCATCGTGGTGCTCTCCCTGACTCAGGCGCCGGCGGTTGTCACTTCGTGGTCGCGAATTCCGCGGACGGCTGGAACGTGTTGCCGACCAGCGGTTTGGCGTCGGTCTGTGCCACGTGGCACGTTGTGCAGACATAGCGTCGCGGCGAGATATTGGCGAGATCACTGCCCGTCGAGTCCTTGAAATGCGTTACGCTGACCTTGGTCGCGCCCGACTCCTTGACCTTCGACCAGGCGTGGCAATCCATGCATTTGTTGAAGTTCTTCGTGATCTGGTAGCCGCGGATCGAATGCGGGATCAGCGGTGGCTCCTGGTTCGAGCTGCGCGGGATCGGCGGCCGGTCGCGCTCCAGCTTGAACATTTCCGGCTCGGGCGTCTTGTCGATCGGCGTGTCGCCGCGCAACGACTGGACCTTCACGGGCGGCGCGTCAGAGGCGGCGGGTGCTGCGCCGGGGGTTGCAGCGGCGGCCGGGAGTGCCGCGATGGCGCACGCGACGAGGATGACAAGTTTCATGCTGCGCTCCTTCGGTCGAAACGGAGGGTGAAGCGGAAGACGTCCTTGCTGCACACATCGATGCAGCGGCCGCAGTTGGTGCATGCGCCGGACAGGACAATCGGCGTCGCGGCAGGGTCCTTCGGTTTCAGGGCCGGCGGAATCACGGCCGGCTCGGGGCACACTGCGTAGCAATCCGCACAGTCGTTGCAGTCGCCGCGTCTGGCTGCCGATACGCGCAGCAGCGACGCCTTGCCGATGAGTGCATAGAGCGCGCCCTGCGGGCACACGTGGCCGCAGAAGCCGCGGTGCGCGACGACCAGGTCGAAGACGAGCACGGCGATGACGACACCCCATGCCAGCCCACCGCCGAAAATGATCACGCGGTGCAACATCGACACCGGATTGACGAATTCCCACGCCAGCGTCCCCGTCACGAAGGCCGCGACGAGGGTTCCACCGAGCAGCCAGTAGCGCGTCGACGGCGAGGGTGTCCGCGCATTGCGGATGCCGAGACGCGCACGCAGCCACGCGGCCGCGTCGGTCACGAGATTCACCGGACAGACCCACGCGCAGAATACGCGGCCACCAACGACCGCGTAGAACGCGATCACGATTCCCGCGCCGATCAACGCCGTCTTGTACGGGGCCGTCCCCGCGGCGAGCGATTGCAAGAGCACGAACGGGTCGGTGAGCGGCAGCATGCCGAGCACCGTGCTCGACGACAGATTGCCTTTGACGATCCACACGCCGGCAGCCGGCCCCAGCAGGAACAGCGCGAGGATGCTGAGCTGCGAGACGCGGCGCAGCAGCAGCCACTTGTGCGCGGCGAGCCAGCCACGCGTGCGCACGGCCTCCAATCCGGGGAGTGCCCTGGCAATCGAATTCATCGCGTGGCCTCGGGCCTGCGCACGGGCAGTTCGAGTGCTTCGGGAATGAGCGAGCGGCCCGCCTTGTCCTTCTCCTTCCAGCCGAGTCGGTAGTGGCGGCTGCCGCCTGCCGAGGCGAGACGAACCGGCAGCACCTTGATTGCTGCCTCGTCGTCCAACACGCACGATCCCTCGCACTTGCCGCAGCCGGTGCAGGCGTCCGAGTGCACCGTCGGAATGAACATCGCGTGCTTCGCGGTGCGCGCGTTGTGGCGTACCTCGAGGGTGATCGCCTTGTCGATCGCCGGGCACACGCGATAGCAGACGTCGCAGCGTAGGCCGAGAAAGTTGAGACAGCGCTCCTCGTCGACCAGCACCGCCACACCCATCTTCGCCTTCGTGATGTCGGTGAGGCTGTGGTCAAGCGCGGCTGTGGGGCACGCAACGATGCACGGGATGTCCTCGCACATCTCGCAGGGAACCGTGCGCGCCGTGAAGTACGGCGTCCCCGCCCCGATGCCGCTGCCAAGGTCGGCGACCTTCAGCGTGCCGTACGGACAGGCGCGCACGCATTGCCCGCAGCGGACGCACGCACCGAGGAACCCGTTTTCGGGGAGTGCACCCGGCGGACGCACCGCCTGCGCCGGCAGTGCCCGCGCGTCGCGCGCCACGATACCGGCGCCGAGCGACAGGAGGCCCGCCGCGCCGATCGCACCGGCCGCCGCGAGAAAGCGGCGGCGGGCGGTGTCGGCGAGCGTCGTGCTCTCCGTGACGGCGTTCGTGCGCATCGTTCGCGGGTACGGGTTCTGGATCCGAGACGTTCAGATCTTCGTCACCTTGACCGCGCACTTCTTGAAATCGGTTTCCTTGGAGATCGGACAGGTGGCGTCGAGTGTGAGCTTGTTGACGAGCCTCGATTCGTCGAAAAACGGTACGAACACCAGCCCCGGCGGCGGCTTGTTGCGCCCGCGCGTCTCTACCCGCGCGATCATCTCGCCGCGGCGCGACGTCACCCTGCACTCCATCCCGCGCTGCAGTGCGCGCGCCTTCGCATCGTCGGGATGCATGAACACCACCGCCTCGGGAAAGGAGCGGTGCAATTCGGGCACGCGGCGCGTCATCGATCCGGTATGCCAGTGTTCCAGCACGCGGCCAGTGCACAGCCACATGTCGTAGTCCTTGTCCGGCGCCTCGACTGCCGGCACCCAAGGCAGCGCGTAGATCACCGCCTTGCCGTCGGGCTTGCCGTAGAACCTGACGCCCTCGCCCTTCTTCACGTACGGGTCGTAACCTTCGCGGAAGCGCCACAGCGTTTCCTTGCCCTCGACAACCGGCCAGCGCAGGCCGCGCGCCTTGTGATAGGCCTCGAATTCGGCGAGATCGTGCGCGTGACCGAGGCCGAACTTCCGGTATTCCTCGAACAGTCCCTTCTGTGCATAGAAGCCGAGGAGCTTCGCCTCGTCGTTGTCGTAGCCGGGCTGCGCGTCCTTCGCCGGGAACTTGTTGACGACGCCGTTTGCGAACAGCACCTCGTAGAGGGTCTTGCCCTTGTACTGCGGCTTCTTGGCGACTAGCTCGGCCGGCCAGACTTCCTCGACCTTGAACCGTTTCGCGAACTCCATCAGCTGCCAGAGGTCGGAGCGCGACTCGCCCGGCGCCTTCACTTGTTGCCGCCAGAACTGCGTGCGGCGCTCGGCGTTGCCGTACGCGCCTTCCTTCTCGACCCACATCGCGGCCGGCAGGATCAGGTCGGCGGCAAGCGCCGACACGGTCGGGTAGGCGTCCGAAACGACGACGAAATTCTCCGGGTTGCGCCAGCCGGGGTAGATCTCCTGATTGATGTTCGGCCCGGCCTGCATGTTGTTGGTCGTCATCGTCCAGTAGCAGTTGAGCTTGCCGTCCTTCAGCATCCGGCTCTGCAGCACCGCGTGGAACCCGGGCTTGTCGGGGAGCGTACCTTCGGGAAGCTGCCAGATTTCCTCGGTGATTTGCCGGTGCTTGGGGTTGACGACGACCATGTCGGCGGGCAGCCGGTGCGAGAACGTGCCCACTTCGCGCGCGGTGCCGCAGGCCGACGGCTGGCCGGTGAGCGAGAAGGGCCCGTTGCCGGGCTCGGAGATCTTGCCGACGAGCAGGTGCACGTTGTAGATCATGTTGTTGACCCACGTGCCGCGCGTGTGCTGGTTGAAGCCCATCGTCCAGTAGCTCACGACCTTGCGCTTCGGGTCGGCGTAGATCTCGGCCAGCGCTTCGAGGTCGCGGACCGACACACCGGAGATCTTCGAGACTTTCTCGGCGTTGTAGTCGGCGACGAACTTCGCGAATTCCTCGAACGTCATCTTCTCGGCGTTGTTCGGGTCGCCCAGCGGCTTGCCGTCCGCGCCCGCGTAGCCGTTGTTCTTCTGGTCCTTCTCGGCCGGATGGTTCGGGCGCAGACCGTAGCCGATGTCGGTGGCGCCCTTCATGAAGTTCACGTTCTTCTTCACGAAGTCGCCGTTGACCTTGTTCTTCGAGATGATGTGGTGACAGATGTAGTTGAGGATCGCCATGTCGGCCTGCGGCGTGAACACGATCGGCAGATCGGCGAGATCGAAGCTGCGGTGCTCGAACGTCGACAGCACGGCGACCTTCACGTGCGGCGCGGTGAGCCGGCGGTCGGTGAGGCGCGACCAGAGGATCGGGTGCATCTCGGCCATGTTCGAGCCCCACAGCACGAACGCGTCGGCCTGCTCGAGATCGTCGTAGCAGCCCATCGGCTCGTCGATGCCGAACGTGCGCATGAAGCCGGCGACCGCGCTCGCCATGCAATGACGCGCGTTGGGGTCGATGTTGTTGGTGCGGAAGCCGGCCTTGAAGAGCTTCGCCGCGGCGTAGCCTTCCCATATCGTCCACTGGCCGGAACCGAACATGCCGACCGACGTCGGTCCCTTCTTCGCGAGCGACTCCTTCCACTTCGCGGCCATCACATCGAACGCCTCGTTCCACGACACCGGCGTGAACTCGCCGCTCTTGTCGTAGACACCGTTCTTCTTGCGCAGCAGCGGCGTGGTCAGCCGATCGCTGCCGTACATGATCTTCGACAGGAAGTAGCCCTTGACGCAGTTCAACCCCTTGTTCACTGGTGCGTCGGGATCGCCCTGCGTGGCGACGACGCGGCCATCGAGCGTGCCGACGAGCACGCTGCAGCCGACGCCGCAGAATCGGCACGGCGCCTTGTCCCAACGGATGTTGAGGTTGTCCTTCGGCTTCGCGGCTTGTGCCAGTGCCGTTCCCGGCAGCTCGATGCCTACGGCGGCGGCAGCGGCGGTGACGGCCTGCGCCTTGATGAAGTCGCGTCGGTTGATGGTCATGGTTCAAGCCTCCTCGGCTGAATCGGAGTCGTCACTGAATTGGTAGACAAGCGAAACCGAGAGCACGCCCTCGATCTTGTGAATCGCCACGAAGCTGTCGGCGGCGGCACCGGTGTCGTCGTGGTCGGCGACGACGACGAGCTGGCCCGCGGCAGTGGCGGCGCGCACTTCGACACCGGGCATCTGTTCGAGCGCAGCGCGGACGTCGCCACAGCGTTCGGGTCGGGCACGGATGACGAGGCTGGAGACGTTCATCGCAGCGCTCCTGTGGCGGCAAGGGTTTGCGCGCCAGCACCGGACACCATCGTGATCGCAGCGGCGGGGCAGACGCGCACGCACGCGGCGCATCCGGTGCAACAGGCGGGATCGAGCGTGGGCGCGGAGACGCTGCCGACAACGGGATGGAAGCGGATTGCGCCGGCCTCGCATTCGTCGCCGCACGAGCGGCACACAATGTTGCGGCGCGCGAGGCAAGGGTCGCCGATCGCCGCGACGAGTGTTCGTGGTGGCGGCAACGGTTCGTGCGCAGCGCCGCGGCCGAAGAGCAGGCGGCGGCGGCTGGCGTTCACGGTCAGCATCCTGACCCGTCCGGACGATGCCACGCAGCAACCGCGCTCGGGGATTTCGGATGCCAAGACCACCGGTCACCGGTCGCGCCTGCATCCATCACGTCAAGCAAAGCGGTTCTCCTGTTGGGCCGCTCTCGGTCACGGATAGGGGGCGCGCTCGTGAGCCCGCCCACGCGGCAGGCTCGCGGCCTCCGGCCGCCCCGAACTCATGGCGCACATGATCGTGCGGGACAGCTGAATGAGCCTTGATGTGGCGCAAGAATCCGGGATTGGCCCTTGTTGCACCGTGGGCAATGCGCGGGTTGGCGTCTTGGCTTGAGAATCGGGAAAGCCGGTGCCATCTGTTGGCGCATGCCTCCCGATGAACCGCGCTCGACGCTGGCCGTCTCCGAGGGCTCCGGCGACCAGGGGTCCGGTATCCGCCCGCCAGATTCCGACGCGGTCCTCCACGATGCGTACTCGCATGCCGTGACCGCCGCGGTGGCGCGCGTTGCGCCTGCAGTTGCCCACGTCCGCGTCGAAGGGCGGCACGGCGGGCGAGGGGCGCGGCGCGAGGGTTCCGGGTCCGGCTTTCTCATCACGCCGGACGGCTATCTCATCACCAACAGCCATGTCGCGGGCAATGCGAAAACGATCGAAATCACGCTTGCAGATGGCCGCAACGCGGCCGCCGAAGTCGTCGGCGACGACCCCGACTCCGACCTCGCACTGTTGAAGGTCGCCGCAACCGATCTTGCCTGGTGCCGGCTCGGCGACTCGACGCGTGTAGCGGTTGGCCAGATCGCGATTGCGATTGGGAGTCCGTATGGCTTCCAGCACACGGTCACCGCCGGCATCGTCAGCGCGCTCGGACGCTCGATGCGCGCACAGACCGGTCGCCTGCTCGACAACGTTCTGCAGACCGACGCGGCGTTGAATCCCGGCAACTCGGGTGGCCCGCTGGTCGATGCACGCGGCGAGGTGATCGGCGTCAACACCGCGGTGATCCTGCCGGCGCAGGGCATCTGCTTCGCGATCGCCGCGTCCACCGCCGAGCGCGTGGCGATCGCGCTGATCCGCGACGGCCGCGTGCGCCGCGCCTGGCTTGGCGTGGGCGGGCAGACGGTGCCGTTGTCGCGCCGTGTCGTCCGCCACTTTGACCTGCCACACGAGACCGGCGTGCGCATCGAATCGGTCGAGGGCGGCTCGCCGGCGACTACGGCCGGCCTTGCCCGCGGCGACATCATTGTCGCGCTCGACAGCGCGCCGATCGCCGGCGTCGACGACCTGCAGCATGCACTCGGCGCGGAGGCAATCGGCCACGAAGTGACGCTGTCGGTGCTGCGTCGCGACCGCCGGCTCGCGCTGGCCGCCGTTCCACGCGAACGTGCTTCCGCGTCACAACGCGGGGCCGCGCGCTGAACGGCGACGGGTCACCGCACGGCGTGCCGTCTTCTCAAGGGCTCCGATCTGTGGAACAATCAGTACAACTACATTTTCGGGGTGACCGCGATGCTAGACCGCGACGGTTATCGCCCGAACGTCGCCATTGTCATCGTCAACGCGAAGAACCAGGTCTTCTGGGGTAAACGGGTCCGAGAGCATTCGTGGCAATTTCCGCAAGGCGGGATCAATCCCGGTGAAACGCCCGAGCGGGCGATGTTCCGGGAGTTGCACGAGGAAGTCGGGCTCCAGCCGCAACACATTAGGATCCTGGGTCGCACACGTGACTGGCTGCGTTACGAGGTGCCGCACCACTGGGTAAAGCGCGAGTGGCGGGGAAGCTACCGCGGGCAAAAGCAGATCTGGTACCTGCTTCGGCTCGTCGGTCGCGACACCGACGTTTCGCTGCGCGCGACCGAGCATCCGGAGTTCGATGCCTGGCGCTGGCACGAGTACTGGGTGCCGCTCGAATCCGTGATCGAATTCAAGCGCGAGTCCTATCGCCGCGCGCTTCTGGAGCTCGAGCGCTATCTCAACACGCGCCCGCAGACGCGTCGGGAACGCCTGTACGGCTTTCCGCACCCGATGATGCCGCCGTCGTACGCCGATCCTTCGACGCGCAACGGGGATTAGCGGCGCGAGCGGCGAGCAGGGGCCCCATGACGCGGAGGCCGAGGCAGCGCGAGCCTGGGATCGCGGCGCATCGCCTCAGCGCAACATGCCCATCCCCGTCATCCCACCGCCGACGAGCGCCGACATGAGCACGCCGCCCACGAGGACGAACAGCACGATGGCACAAATCACGACCACCATCGTGTAACCGGCCGCCTTTTCCGGCGTGCATTTCTTCATCACTGGCGCCCCGAGATAGAAGGTGTAGAACGAGTAAATCATCGCCAGCAGGCCGATGATGCCGCCGATGAAGGGGAGCAGTTGGAAGATGCCCGCAATCCAGGCCGCGGTCCACGAATAGGCGGCGAGTTTCAGCGAGCCGACGAAGTCCTTTTCGCCGCCGAACGTCGGGGCCAGCGCGTCGACGATCCATGCCAGGACGAAGGTCGCGCCCAGGGCAATCGCATAGCTCAAGATTGCCGGAGCAAGCATGAACATGCCGCCGCGCAGGGCCATGGCGACGGGCCCGATCGCGGCGAGGATCACGATGTACCCGACATAAATCGACTGTGTGGTCGCCGGCTCCTCGGCGATTTTCGGCCATTCGGCTGCCGGCGTGAGCAGGATGTTCTTGACGCGGTCGACCAGTGCCATGGCGTTCCCTCCCTGGAATGGCGTTGGCGGCGGCGCGGCCACGGGCCTTGTGGGCAGGGTGCGCCGATGTTGTCGTTGCGTGCGGGAGTTTAGGGCAACGGTACGTAGGTGTCGAACGGTAGCTGCGCACAGAAGTACTCCTCCACCGCAATCGTGCCCATCCGGCTATCCCAACAGAACCAGGTTGTCGCGGTGGATCAGCTCCGGCTCGTCGACGTAACCCAGGATCGCTTCGATCTCGGAAGAAGGTTTGCGCAGGATGCGCGCTGTTTCCTGCGCACTGTAATTGACGAGGCCGCGCGCGATCTCGCGGCCGTCGGGATCGATACAGCCGACAATTTCACCGCGCTCGAACTCGCCGGCGACCGCGACGACGCCGATCGGCAGCAGGCTCTTGCCGTCGCGGGTCAAGGCGCGGACGGCGCCGGCATCGAGCGTGACTCGTCCGGCGAGCTGGACGTGGTCGGCAAGCCACTGCTTGCGTGCGGCGAGCGACACGGTCTCCGCGACAAGCGACGTGCCGATGTCCTCGCCCGCGGCGAGCCTCGTCAGCACGTCGGCTTCGCGTCCCGACGCGATCACCGTCGACGCGCCGGAGCGGGCAGCGCGTTTGGCGGCGAGCACCTTGGTGAGCATGCCGCCGCGCCCGAGCGACGTACCCACGTCGCCGGCCATCGCTTCGAGCTGCGGATCCCCCGCGCGCGCAGTGCGCACCAGCGTCGCCGCCGGATCGCGGCGCGGGTCGGCCGTGTGCAGACCATCCTGGTCGGTCAAGAGCACCAGCACGTCGGCCTCGATCAGGTTCGTCACCAGCGCACCCAACGTGTCGTTGTCGCCGAAGCGGATTTCGTCAGTGGTGACGGTGTCATTTTCGTTGATGATCGGAATCACGTTGAGCGCCAGCAGCGTCATCAACGTCGAGCGTGCGTTGAGGTAGCGACGGCGGTCGGAGAGGTCGTCGTGGGTGAGCAGGATCTGCGCGGTGTGGAGGCCGAACTGCGCGAACGCGGCCTCGTAGGCCTGCACGAGCCCCATCTGCCCGACTGCGGCGGCGGCCTGCAGTTCGTGCATCGCCGCCGGTCGCGCGCTCCAGCCGAGGCGCTTGATGCCTTCGGCAATCGCGCCCGACGAAACGAGCACCGTTTGCTTGCCGAGGCGCTTCAGCTCGGCGATCTGGGCGGCCCAACGCGCGACCGCGGCGTGGTCGAGCCCGCGGCCATCGTTGGTGACGAGACTCGAACCCACCTTGACGACGATGCGCGCGGCGGAGGCGACCGGCGTGGTCATGGGTGTGCCCCTACGCTTGCGGCTGCCGCCGCCGCGCTGTTCCCCGAGAGACGCACGCGCGAGCAGGGCGAAGCCTTGGCCTCAGCGGCGAATCGTTCTTGGGGCGGCCCGGCGCTCATGCCGCGGCCTCCGATGCGTCCGTCGTCGTGGTCGGCGCCGGGTGCGCATCGAGCCAATCCTGAATCGCGAATACGACGTCGCGACAGCCCTCGCCGTTCACCGCGGCCACCGCGAACACCGGTCCCTTCCAGCGGTACGCCTTGACGAACGCCTTGACCCGCGCGGCGCGTTCGGGCAGCGGGATCAGGTCGGTCTTGTTCAGCACGAGCCAGCGCGGCTTGTCGTAGAGCGCCACATCGTAGCGCTTCAATTCGCCGACGATCGCCGTCGCGTCGCGGACCGGATCGGCGGCGGGATCGAATGGCGCGAGATCGACGATGTGCAGCAGGAGCCGCGTGCGCTGCAGATGCCGGAGAAAGCGATGGCCGAGTCCTGCGCCGTCGGCCGCGCCTTCGATGAGACCGGGAATGTCGGCAATCACGAAGCTGCGGTTCGCGTCGGTGCGCACGACGCCGAGATTGGGCGCGAGTGTGGTGAACGGGTAGTCGGCAACCTTCGGCCGTGCCGCCGACACGGCGCGGATGAACGTGCTCTTGCCAGCGTTGGGCATCCCGAGCAAGCCAACGTCCGCCAGGACCTTGAGCTCCAGGTGCAGCCGACGCTTCTCGCCTTCTTCGCCCGGCGTGAACTGCCGTGGCGCCCGGTTCGTGCTCGACTTGAAGTGCAGGTTGCCCAGTCCCCCTTTGCCGCCCTTCGCGACCAGCGCCTGCGCCCCATGTGCGGCGAGATCGGCGACGAACTCGCCGGTGTCGGCGTCGGTGATCACAGTCCCAACGGGCATGCGCAGAAAGATGTCATCGGCACCGCGGCCGTACTGGTCTGCGCCGCGACCATTCTCGCCGCGCTTCGCGCGATGGATCCGCGCGTACCGGTAATCGATCAACGTGTTGATATTGCGGTCGGCGACCGCGTAGATGCTGCCGCCGTGGCCGCCGTCGCCGCCATCGGGACCGCCGCGCGGCACGTACTTCTCGCGCCGGAACGAGGCGACACCGTTGCCGCCGTCGCCGGCGATGACCTCGATGTTCGCTTCGTCGATGAACTTCACGGTGCGTTCTTGCGGTAGAGCACGAAGCGCTCGGTATCGTCGCCGCGGCGGCGGCCTTCCCAGGCGATCGACCAGCCGTCGGGTGCGGCTGGGGCCGCGGCGACCCGCCCGTACTGCACGAGCAATGCGCGGCAGTCGTGGCGCGGCGTCGATTCCTCGCGCACCGTGACGAGATGCGCGAAGTAGGCGAACAGCGCGCGCTGTGAGTCGCCGAGGTTCCGGCTCGCGACGCAACCCGTGTTCGGCAGGAAGACCGCGATGGATTCGGCAACGTAGCGATAGCTGCGGCGCGAATCGAGGTAGGGCAGCCAGATCGTCGTGTAGAGACCCCACAGCAACGTCATCCCGGCGGCCCAGTTGAGCACGGTGCGCCGGTTCGACTGGCGCGCCGGACGGACCAGTGCGATCCACAGCAGCGTCAGAAAGGCCGAGACGCCGAGCGGCAGCCATTCCGGCGACGGGCGATAGCCGATCGCGGTGTCGCGGAAGAGTGCGGCGGTGCCAGCGGACATGCCGTTCGCCCACGTTTCGAACCAGAGACCCCACACCAGCGCTGCGAGCAGGCCGAACGTCAAGATCCCGAACCAGTCGAGCGCGCCGGAGAAGCCGCGCTTCAGCGTGTCGATCTCGAGCGCGCCAAGCAGCGAGAGGGGCAGCAGCAGCGGCATCAGATAGGTGACGCGCGGCTCGGGCATCACGGCGATCGCCGCGACGATCACGAGCGCGAGGGTTCCCGGGAGCTCGACTGCGGGTGCCGCAAGCCCGCCGTTGAAGCCGTGGCCGCGCGTCCATAGCGTCCACAGTGCCAGCGGCAGCGCGGGCCACGTGAACCAGGGCAGGTTCTTGGGCAGGAACATCGGGTCGATCGCAGCGTTGTGCGCGAGCGGCGCAAACCAATCGCCCAAGGACTGGTCGGCCCACCACGCGGCCAGATGCGCCGGATCGCGGGCGGCGAGCGCGAGCGGCCAGGCGGCGGCCAGCGGCAGCGCCACCGTCAGCGCGACGCCAATCGCGAGTGCGTAGACCAGCGTTCGCCAGCCTGCGAAGGCTGCCGGCAGCACGGCTGCAGTCAGTGCGATCCACAGCGGTCCCATCAGACCATGCGACAGGAACGCGACGGCCACGCCGAGGCCGAGCGCGGCGCCGCCCGCGGCGGGGCGTCGCAGCGCCAGCGCAAGGCCGTACAACGCCACGGCAACGCCGAGCATCAGCCCCAGCTCGGGCGACAGCTGGTGCGCGCGATCCCACAGGCCGACCGATCCCAGGAACACGAGCACCGGCATCCAGCGGAAGGCACGGCCGAACAACTCGAGGGCCGTCAGGGCAAGCATCAGCAACGTCAGCGCGAGCAACGCACCAGCGGCGATGCGAATCCCATCGTGGACCGGCAGCACGCCGGAAAGCAGGTAACCCGATAAGGCAGCCGTCGCGTAGACGAGCGGCGGGCGGTCGAAGTTGGGCTCGCCGGCGAGATGCGGCGCCAGCACGTCGCCGCGCTGGATCACTTCGTGGGCGATCCCGAACGCGGTGGCGTCGTCGGTCTTCCACGGGTCGTGGCCGACGAGGCCGAGCACGACCCACGCGCCGCACAACACGACGAGGCCGAACTGCTTCAGCGCGCGATACGGTCCGGACGGCTCTACGGTCGCGGCTTGGTTGCGTGCGTCGGTGGCGGATGCGAAGCGGGCCATGACGGCGGCGGGGGTGGCGGTGTCAATCCAACGCAGGCCTCGGGACGCAGAAAGAAAAAGGCAGCCGAAGCTGCCTTTCTCGTCTGTCGCGCCGAGCAGGGCTTACCCGCGCATTGTCGCTCGTTTTCGCGTGTCCCGTCAGGCCTTCGCGGGTGCCGCCTTCGCGGCCGCAGCCTTGGGCGCGTAGCGCTGGCGGAACTTGTCGATGCGGCCTGCGGTGTCCATCACCTTCTGCTTGCCGGTGTAGAACGGATGGCACACCGAGCATACTTCGACATGCAGCGGCTTCACGACCGTCGAACGGGTGGTGAACGTGTTGCCGCAGCTGCAGGTGACCTGGATCTCGCCGTAATTCGGATGGATAGCGGTTTTCATGGAGTCCTCGGACCTCGGTCCACGCACCTGAGGCGTCATTGCCGTGGGGCGCGCTACGGACCGGCGCCGCAGATATGGGGGCAAAGGCAACGAAGCCAAGCATCCCGGTGCGGCAAAGCGCGGATTATCCCTTTTTCCGCAGTGCAATGCAATATTTTGCAGTCGATCTGCGCTCCGGGTAGCCTGTAAAAGCCTATTTAATTACAACGGCTTGGTGATAGCCACTCGAACGAGTGGGACCACGGTGCGGCATCAACCGCGGCGCATGCTGTCAAAAAATTCCGCGTTCGATTTGGTCTGCTTGACCTTGTCGACCAGGAATTCGGTGGCCTCGAGCTCGTCCATCGGGTAGAGCAGCTTGCGTAGCACCCACACCTTCTGCAGTACTTCGGGCTTCAGCAACAGCTCTTCCTTGCGCGTGCCCGACCGGTTCACGTTGATCGCCGGGTAGATCCGCTTCTCGGCCATCCTGCGGTCAAGGTGGATTTCCATGTTGCCGGTGCCCTTGAACTCCTCGTAGATCACGTCGTCCATCCGCGATCCGGTGTCGATCAGCGCGGTGGCGATGATGGTGAGCGAGCCGCCTTCCTCGATGTTGCGCGCGGCGCCGAAGAAGCGTTTCGGCCGCTGCAGCGCGTTGGCGTCGACACCCCCGGTCAGCACCTTGCCGGACGCCGGGACGACGGTGTTGTAGGCGCGCGCCAGGCGTGTGATCGAGTCGAGCAGGATCACGACGTCCTTCTTGTGCTCGACCAGGCGCTTCGCCTTCTCGATCACCATTTCGGCGACCTGGACGTGACGCGTGGCCGGCTCGTCGAATGTCGATGACACGACTTCGCCACGCACCGAGCGCTGCATTTCGGTCACTTCCTCGGGCCGCTCGTCGATCAACAGTACGATCAGCACGACGTCGGGGTAGTTCGCGGCGATCGAATGTGCGACGTGCTGGAGCATCACGGTCTTGCCGGATTTCGGCGACGACACGAGGAGGCCGCGCTGGCCCTTGCCGATCGGCGCAATGATGTCGATGATGCGGCCGGTCATGTTCTCCTCGGCCTTGATGTCGCGCTCGAGCATGAGCGGCTCGTCGGGGAAGAGCGGCGTCAGGTTCTCGAACAGGATCTTGGACTTTGCGTTCTCCGGCGGTTCGCCGTTGACCTTGTCGACCTTGACCAGCGCGAAATAGCGCTCGCCGTCCTTCGGCGTGCGGATCTCGCCCTCGATCGTGTCGCCGGTGTGCAGGTTGAAGCGGCGGATCTGCGACGGCGAGATGTAGATGTCGTCGGTCCCCGCGAGGTAGCTCGTGTCCGGCGAGCGCAGGAAGCCGAAGCCGTCGGGCAGGACTTCCAGCGTGCCGTCGCCGAAGATGCTCTCGCCCTTCTTCGCCTGCTGCTTCAGCATCGCGAAGATGAGGTCGTGCTTGCGCATCCGGTTGGCGCCTTCGAGCTCGTTGGCGTTGGCAATGTCGACCAACTCGGTAACCGGCTTGGATTTGAGGTCTGACAGGTGCATGGCTGCGCGCGGAAGGGCGGAAGCGGCGATGGGCCGCGAAGGGGAATGCGGGGAAGTTGGGCCCGGGAAGGCTCCCGGGAAGGCGCCTTCGAATCGTCAGGCGGCGCCTTGGATCTTGCCGCGGGGCCGCCCCGGAAGACCAGGGGACGCCGCGAGCACGAAGATCAGCGTAGCGGGTTCAGAGGTTGCTGTCAACAAACGCGGTCAGCTGCGACTTCGACAGTGCGCCGACCTTTTGCGCGTGCGCCTTGCCCCCCTTGAACAGGATCAGCGTGGGGATGCCCCGGATGCCGAACTGGCTGGTCGTGCCCGGATTGGCATCGATGTCGAGCTTGGCCACGGTGAGCCGGCCCGCGTAGTCCTTGGCGAGGTCTTCCAGCACCGGCGCGATCATCTTGCACGGGCCGCACCATTCCGCCCAGTAATCGACGAGAACCGGGGTCTGCGATTGCAGGACCTCCTTGTCGAAGGTGGCGTCCGAGACGTATTTGATATGGTCGCTCATGAATTCCTCGTTCCAATCAGGGACGGCGATGGAGCCGGCAGCGCGTTATAGCCCGGTGGGGGGCGGTTCGGCTCGGAATCTACGGTAGCCCAAGGTCCCTGCCGACGCAAGCATTGCCGGGGCCGCGCCTTTGGCGCAGAAGATTGGGGACCGATTTGATAAAATCAACCTTTTGGCGCGGGCCCCCGGACACTTGCATGACCTACGTCGTCACCGAAAGCTGCATTCGCTGCAAGTACACCGACTGCGTCGACGTTTGCCCCGTCGACTGCTTCCGCGAAGGGCCGAATTTTCTTGTCATCGATCCCGACGAATGCATCGATTGCACACTGTGCGTCGCCGAGTGTCCGGTCGAGGCGATCTTCGCCGAGGACGACGTGCCGGCGGACCAGAAGCAATTCACGGCCATCAATGCCGAGCTCGCCAAGCTGTGGAAGCCGATCATCGAGCGCAAACCGGCGCCGGCCGACGCGGACGAGTGGAAGGGCGTCAAGGAGAAGATGCAGTACCTCGAGAAATGACGGCGCCGACATTTGACCGCAGGTGTCGCAACCCCTAGAATTCCCGGGCTTTTTCGTCACGGGATCGGGTGGGACACGACGGCGCTTGATCCTTCATCCCACCGCCAGAGTAGAACAATGAGCCCTTCGTCTTGCCGCGTCGCGTTGATCGCAGTCACGCTCTGCTTCGTGGCGAGGTCGGGCGCCGCCCTGGCGCAGGCCGGACCTGCTGGCGATCCGGCGCGGGGAGCGCAGAAGGTCCAGATGTGTCAGGGCTGCCACGGCATCGAAGGCTGGCGTACTGCGTATCCAGAGGTCTACAAGGTGCCGCGGATTGCCGGCCAGCATGAGGCGTATCTGGTAAAGGCGCTGCAGGGATACAAGAGCGGCGAGCGCAGCCACCCGTCGATGCGCGCAGTCGCCGCTTCGCTCTCTGACAAGGACATGGCCGATGTCGCCGCCTACTACGCGCAAAGCGGGCTCACGACGGCGGTGAAATGACCAATCCGCGATTTCTGCTTTGCTTCGCGCTCGCCGCCGTATTCGGCGTTGCGGGCGGCGCGCAAGCCGCCAATGTCGACGCCGGTAAGGCGAAGGCCAAGGAAGTCTGCGCCGCCTGCCACGGCGACGACGGCAACAGCCAGAGCGCCGATTTCCCGAAGCTCGCCGGCCAACACCGGGATTACCTTGCCAAGGCGTTGCGCGACTACAAGTCGGGACAGCGCAAGAACGCGATCATGGCAGGATTTGCCGGCGCGCTGTCGAAGGACGACATCGAGAACCTCGCTGCGTATTACGCGGCGCAGCCGGCGGTGCTGTCGGCACGCTACTGACGCTGCACCTGCGCAACGGAAGGGGCGCCTGCAGGCGGCCCTTTTGTTGGGTCTCCGGAATCCAGCGGGAATGGTTCAGGGCGAGCCGCGTGGTCCCGCGCATTCATTGGTGAGATGCTGCTGGAATGAATCATTACGACCAATTCCGCTGACACGTGTCGTCAGGCCGGTTGCGTCGACGAGATCCCGGACGTGCCCGGCGCCGAATCCATGAGTCCCCCATGTTTTCGGGCAGCATAGGCGACCTGGGCGCGCGAGATATGCGTATGCAGGATCTTCTCCAGTTGCGCCATATCCCCGGCCACGAATGCCTTGATCAGCGCTTTGTGCTCCTTGAACGATCGCTTTTGTTCTCGGGCGAGCGGAACGGAAAGATGCGTCCGGATCGTCGCGATGCGACCGAACACCGTCTTGTACGCTTCGACCAGGTACCGGCTTCCGCAATGGTTGAAGAATGCTTCGTGAAACAGCGTGTCCTCGCGCGCGTAGCTCAAGCGATCGCCACGTGCGTCCGCCGCTTCCATCGCATGGAGCGCAGCGTTCATGCTCTGCAATGTGGCGTCCTTGTTGCGTGCCAGGCACAGCTTCAGCGCATTGAGTTCCAGCATCAGCCGGAACTGGCACAGGTCTTCGACGTCCTCGTTCGTGGGGGCGAACACGAACGTGCCCTTTTTTGGAACTACGACGACCAACCCCTGCAGTTCGAGCCGCGCGAGCGCCTCGCGCAGCGGCGTCCGGCTGACCCCGAAGGCTGCGCCCAGGCTTTCCTCGGTGATCGCTGCGCCGAACGCGAGTTCCGCGTTGACGATCGCGTCGCGCAGGCGTTCCTCGACGATCTCAACCAGCGATTTCGGCCGTTCGATGCTGAGCGCGTGGATCATGCGACTAGCATATCGCAGGTCCAGTCGAACCGGGATAGGACATTCGCGCAGGCAAGGGCCGCCAACTAGACATAGCGCGACCGGTCGAGCAGTTGTTCGTAGTCGTGAATGTCGAGCATGTCGTCCTGCAAGCTGAGCGTCGTACCGGTTTCCTTCAGCGTGGCCGCGAATCGCGTCATCAACCTGGCGTAGGCGAGGGTTGACGAGATTGGGTAGCAGACGACTCTGAAACCGAGCGTCTCGAAACGCTGTACCGTCAGCGCCGGGACTTTCTTCTCCACGTAGTTGAACATCATCGGCGCGTCTATCTTGCGCATCGCCTCGCGCATTTCGTCTTCGGATTGCAGCATTTCGAGCAGCACGAGGTCCGCGCCGGCCGCGGCGTAGGCGCGACCGCGATCGATCGCTTCGGCGAGTCCGAGCGGCAGGCGCGCATCGGAGCGTCCGATGATCAGGAAGTCCTTGCGGGTACGGGCCCTGACGGCCGCGGCGATTTTCTCTGCGTGCTCCTCCTTGGAGATGAGCGCCAGGCCGGCCATGGCGCCACATTTCTTCGGCGTGACCTGATCTTCGAGGTGGGCGGCCGCTACACCCGCCGCCTCGTATTCGGCGATCGTGCGGGCGACATTGTTGACGTTGCCGTAACCGGTGTCGGCGTCGGCAATGAGCGGAATATCCGCCGCCACGGCGATCGCACGCGCACGCGCCACCATCTCGGACATCGTCAGCAGCCCAATATCGGGTGCCCCGAGCAGGCTCGCGGAGAGGCCGTTGCCGGTCATGTAGACGGCCTCGAAGCCCGCCTTCGCGAGGGCTTTGGCGCCGATGGCGTCGTGGCATCCCGGAGCGACGACGATTCCAGGCTGTTTCAATCTTTCGGCGAGTCGGCTGGCGGGACCCATCTCTACCCTTCGACATGTTTATACAGTATAGCGATTGTATCCTAGATACGATAGCTTGCATACGGTATACATCTGTGGCATGATGCGGCCGTTTCCCCGAACATCGACCGCCGCCCTGCATGGACCCGACCGCTTCTTACCCGTCGACCGCTTTGCTCGACGCCCTCCGATCCCGGTTGGGGCCCGGGGCCGTGCTGGACGGCGAGGACGTCCCCGCACGGAACGAAAACGACCACAGCAGCCTGCCGCCGGTCCGACCGCTTGCGTTGTTGCGGCCGTCGGACACCGCCGGAGTGGCGGCAGCCATGCGCCTGTGCCACGAGCACCGACAGGCGGTGGTCCCGCAGGGCGGACTCACGGGCCTCTGCGGCGGGGCCCGGGCCGTCGAAGGGGCGGTGGCGTTGTCGCTGGAGCGACTGGTGGGTATTGACGAGGTCGATCCGTCGTCCGCGGCGATAACCGTGCGCGCCGGCACACCCCTGGAAGCCGTGCAACAGGCCGCCGACGACGCCGGTTTCTTCTTTCCGCTCGACCTGGGTGCCCGCGGTTCCTGTGCCATCGGCGGCAATCTCTCGACCAACGCCGGCGGCAACCGGGTGATTCGCTATGGCATGGCGCGCGAGTCAGTCCTGGGCTTGGAGGTCGTACTGCCCGATGGCACGGTCGTCGACTGCATGAACAAGATGCTGAAGAACAACGCGGGCTACGACCTCAAGCATTTGTTCATTGGCAGCGAAGGAACGCTCGGCATCATCACCAAAGCAGTGCTGCGGATGTTCCCCAAGCCGGCATGCACCATGGCCGCGCTGTGCGCGGTCAGCGACTTCGATCATGTGATCGAACTGCTCGCATCGGCGCGGTGCGAGGTCGGACCGCTGCTTTCGGCATTCGAGGTGATGTGGCCCGACTACTGGTCCGTGGCCACCGAACGTGTCAAGGGCGTGCGCAACCCCTTCCCCGGGCGTCAGTACGGCGCCTACGTACTGATCGAAGCGCTGGGCACGGATCCCGAAGGCGATCCGCAACGTTTCGAGTCCTGGCTCGCCGGTCTCCTCGAGACGGGCGCGATCCCCGATGCGGCTGTGGCGCAGTCGATGTCCGACGTGCGGGCGTTCTGGGGTGTGCGCGATGCCTGCGCCGAGTTCTACCAGGAGCAGGTGCTCGGTCCGCATCTTGCGTTCGACATCGGCCTTCCCGTCAACGCGATGGATCGTTACCGGGCCGAATGCAAGGCCGAGCTGGCGGCGCGCATTCCCGGATGCCAAAGCGTGTTCTACGGCCACATCGGGGACGGCAACATGCATCTGCTGGCGTGGGTGCCCGGCGCCCCCGAGCAGCCCGAGGACGCGGTCGACGAAGTTGTCTACGGCCTCGTGCGGAACCATCACGGGACAGTCTCGGCCGAGCATGGCATCGGCACGCTGAAAAAGCGGTGGCTGGCCCACGCCCGGGCGCCCGCGCAGATCGCGCTGATGCGGACGATCAAGCACGCACTCGATCCGCAGAATTTGCTCAACCCGGGGAAGGTGATCTGAGCACGCAAGCCCGCTGATCCACCGCATTTGCATTTCCCACGACGACCATACCGGAGGACGCAATGAAACTTGTCATACGAACCATCATCCCGACGCTGTGTGCCGCGCTGTTCGGACTTTCGGTCGCGCAGGCGCAGACGGTGAAGATCGCCAATCTCGTCGAGTTGAGCGGGACCGGCGCTACAGCCGGCACCATGTTCAAGAGCGGCGTCGAGCTCGCGGCCAAGGACATCAATGCATCGGGCGGAATACTCGGGCGCAAGGTGGAGTACACGACCATGGACACGCAGACCAATCCGGGCGTGGCCAAGGCATTGGCACTGAAAGTGATCGACGACGACGTGTTCGCCGTCTTTGGGCCCGTGTTCTCGGGATCGGTGATCGTCAGCGCAGTCGAAACGCGGCGGGCCGAGATACCGAACTTCACGGCGGCGGCCGGAGCCACCGTCACGCAGCAAGGCAACCCGTACATTTTCCGCACCGGATTTTCGCAGGCGGTGTCGATGCCCAAGGCAGCGCGCTACATTGCCGAGGGCCTGAAGGCCAGGACCATTGCCGTGCTGTACGTCAACAACGACTTCGGCAAGCCGGGCCGCGACGCGATCGCGAAAGCGATCGAGCCCTACGGCGTCAAGATCGTTGCCGATATTTCGACCGACCCGGGCCAGGTTGATTTCTCGGGCCCGGTACTTCGTGTCCGGCAGGCCGATGCCGACGCCGTGTTCGTCTACCTCAACGAGGAGGAGTCGGCACGCGCGCTCCGCGAGTTGCGCAAGCAGGGTTGGACCAAGCCGATTGTCGGTGACGTAACGTTGATCAGCCAGAAGGTAATCGAACTGGCGGGCGATGCCGCCAACGGTGCGGTCGGCCACTCGGAGATGACGGCCGATGCGCCCGTTCCCTCGATTCGTGCTTTACGCGCCAAATTCGAGAAGGAATACGGCTTCACCCCCGATCACAACGGCATCAAGGGCTACATCGGTTTGTACATGCTGAAGGCGGCGACCGAGAAGGTCGGCAAATTCGACCGCGTTGCGGTGGCCAAGACCCTGCACGGCACGACGATCACTGCGAAGCAGGAGCCGGGTGTCCTGCTCGACGTCACGATCGACGGCAACGGCGATATCGACCGCGAAAGCTTCCTGGTCGAAGTGAAGGGCGGAAAGGCGGTGGTCAAGGAAATTCTGCCACCGCTTGGCAAGAAGTAGCGTCTTCTGCCGACACGGCTGCCGGCCTGGGCCAAGGTTCAGGCCGGAGCGTAGCGGTTCGGGTTAGTACTGCCGCCCTCCGGCCGGTAGTCGTGCGCGCCGAGGCGCTCGCGAACCTCGAAACTCGCGCGTCACTCCCGATGCGGCGCGATCAGCCGCGCGTCGGTCTGCTCAACCGTAGCGAGAGGCGCGCTGATGCAATACTTCGCTCGTGCATCGACCAGGAAGCGCTGTGACTCCTCGTGGGACGAAGCCAACATCACTCGCGATGCCGTCTTGTCGCGGTATTCGCGGAGGCCACGGATGAGCCCGATGCCGCCAGGGACCGACGATTGACCCGCACGACCGAACCACCAATACTCATGTTCGCGTGATTGAACCTCCTGTCCGTAGGAGATCCGCGATCGCCGCAAGGTCGTCGCCGCGTTTCGCTCACTCGCGCCTCAGACAATGAAACCGCGATGATCGAAGAGGAAGAACTGAGGGCCGGCATTACAGCGCTCGAAGCGCAGCGCGCGGTGCTCGGCGACGTCGTGGTGGACATGGCAGTGGCCCCGCTCCGCGCAAGGCTCGCGCTGATCGCACCGGCTGATGCACTGGCTGCGCAACAGACGCTCAAGCAGGCCAGCGTGCTGTTTCTCGACATCGTCGGGTCGACCGCGATGTGCCGCCAACTCGACCCCGAGGACGTTCAGGCCGTGATGGACGGTGCGCTCAAAGAGTTCACCTCCATCGTCGACACCCACCGGAGGCCGCGTGCTGAAATATGCCGGCGACAGCCTGCTGGCCGTCTTCGGTGCGCCGGAAGCGAGCGAGGACGACCCCGAGCGCGCCGTGCGCGCCGGTCTGGCCCTGCTCGCGGGCGCGCAGGCGCTGGCGAAGGCCGTCAAGGCACGCCACGACATCGCTGGATTCAACGTGCGCGTGGGCATTCACACCGGGCAGGTGCTGCTGGGCGGCGGAGTCGACGCCGAGCACAGCATTCGCGGCAGCACGGTCAACATTGCCGCGCGCATGGAGCAGGCAGCACCAACTGGCGCCCTGCGCATCAGCCACGACACCTACCGTCATGTGCGCGGCGTGTTCGATGTCGAACCCCAGCCGCCGATTCAGTTCAAGGGCATCGACGAGCCCATCGTCACTTACCTCGTGCTGCGGGCCAAGCCGCGCGCATTTCGCGTCGCCACACGTGGCATCGAAGGCGTGGACACCCGCATGATCGGGCGCGACGCCGAGCTAGAACGGCTGCAAGACGCGTTCAAGGGGCTGTATCGGCAAGGCCGATTGATCGCCGTCACCGTCGTCGCCGAAGCGGGCATCGGCAAGAGCCGGCTGCTCTACGAGTTCCAGAACTGGGCCGAGGCGCGCCCTGAGACGTTCCATGTCTTCGAGGGTCGGGCCCACCCGCAAACTCAAAGCCAGCCCTACGGTCTGCTGCGCGACGTCCTGGCCCGGCAGCTGCAGATCGCCGACAGCGACAGCATGGAGGCCGCCAAACAGAAGATCGAACAAGGCATCGCCCCGCTGTTCATCGCCGATGACGGTGACGAAATGGCCCAGGCCCACGCTCATCTGCTGGGCCATTTGATCGGGCTGGACTTTGCCGACAGCAAACACATCAGGGGCATCCAGGATGACCACAAGCAGATCCGCAACCGCGCCTTCCACGCGGCGGCGCAGGTCTTCCGCCGGGTCAGCGCCAGCGACGGCGCGCCGATCGTGCTTCTGCTGGATGACCTGCACTGGGCCGACGACGGCTCGCTGGATTTCCTGGACCAGCTTGTCCTGGTCAATCACGATGTGCCCACGCTAATCCTTGGGCTGACACGCCCAACGCTGTTCGATCGGCGATCGGACTTGAGCAGCACCGATAGCATCCACCAGCGCATCGACCTCCGCCCGCTCGAGAAGGATTCCAGCCGCGAGCTCGCCAATGAACTGCTCAAGAAGCTGCCCGACATTCCCGCTGCGCTGCGCGAGCTGATCACCGGCGGCGCCGATGGCAATCCGTTTTACATGGAAGAACTGGTCAAGATGCTGGTGGATGAGGGCGCGATCAAGACCGGCGAAGACCACTGGACCGTAATCCCCGACAAGCTGCTGGCCACCCACGTTCCGCAAACCTTGACTGGCGTGCTGCAAACCCGGCTTGACGGCCTCAAACCGGCGCAGAAACTGGCGCTGCAGCAAGCCTCGGTGATCGGATTCGTGTTCTGGGACCAGGCGCTGGCGGCCATCGATGCGCGGGCCACCGATGCATTGCCCGCGCTGGTGCAGCGCGAGCTGATCGTGCCGCGCCAGGACGCCGGCCCGGACGGCGCGCGCGAATTCGCCTTCAAGCACCAGATCCTGCACCAGGTCACCTACGACACCTTGCTCAAGCGCACCCGGCGTGAGCTTCACGTCCAGGTGGCAAGGTGGCTAGCCGGGCTGGTCGGTGCGCGCGCCAATGACTTCCTGGGCGCCACGGCCGAACACTTCGAGAAGGGCGGCGATGGCGAACGAGCCTGCGCGTTCTACGCTCGGGCCGCCGAGCACGCTGCGGGCCGCTTTGCGCATGAGGCGGCCGTGGGTTACGTGGCGCATGCGCTCGCGCTGATGGATAAGGAAACGGGACCCGACGAAACCAACCACGCCGACAAGCTGCTGCTGCGCTGGCGGCTGCTCGACGTGCGCGAACGCACGCTGGACCTGCAGGGCAAGCGCGCCGAGCAGCAAGCGGACATCGCCGTACTGCAAGGGCTGGCGCAAGCGTTGGACGACGATCACAAGCGCGCCGAAGTTGCTTGGAGGCGTTGCGATATCGCCCTGCGCACTGGGGACTTCCACACACAGGAAGACGCCGCCCGGCAGGCGATGGCGCTGGCCGCTGGCGCCGGGGACGATGAGCTTAGGCTGCGCGCGCAGCAGCGCCTGGCGTCGGCGCTGACGATGCTCGGCGACCATGCTGAGGGCAAGGCGTTGGCGCAGGAGGGTCTTGCTTCGGCGCGCTCGCTGGGTCTGCGCCGGGCCGAAGGGCTGTTCCTCAACCTCTTGTCGATCATCGCCGGCATGCAGGACAACCACGTCGAGAATCTCGAACTCAGCCAGAAGCGGTTGTTGATCGACCGGGAGCTCGGCCGTCGACACGGCGAGGCCATCACGCTTGGCAATCTCGGCAACGCATGGCTAGGCTTGGGTGTGTACGACCAGGCCCGGCGCCATCTCGAAGAGGGCTTGCGACTGACCCGCGCCGTCGGCGATCGCGCTTCCGAACCGTTTCCGCTGGTCTGCCTGTCCGACGTTGCGCTGCGGCAGGGCGATGCTGCCACTGCGTTGGCCCACGCGCAGTCGGCGCTGGAAATCGCTGTCGCCGTGCAAAGCCCGGAATCCGAGACGAGTGCACTATGCACGCTCGGTGATGTCCAGCTGGCCCTGGACCACCACGCGGCAGCGGCTGTGGCTTACGAGCGCGCCCAAGCCGTGGCGCTGGCGATCGACGACCCGATGCAATACGACGCAGCGGCCGGCTTGGCGCGGGTGGCGTTGGCACAAGGCGACGTGACGCGGGCGTTGGCACCGGTGGAGAACCTGCTGGCCCACCTGGCTGGCGGCGGAACGCTGGAAGGTACGCAAGCGCCGCGACTCATCGAGTTAACCTGCTATCAGGTGCTGGCAAGCGCCGGCGACCCGCGCGCCGCCAAGTTGCTGGCGGGGGCGTACGCCGAGATACAGGCCCGGGCCGCCTCCATCGCCGACGCTGCGCTGCGCCACAGCTACCTGAACGAGATCCCCGAACACCGCGAGATCGTGGCGGCATGGACGGCGCGGTAGTGTTTCCCCGGCATCCTGAGTCACCCGCAACGCCGCTCACCAATAGTTTTGGCGTGAGATCGCCAGCCATTCAGCTTCAAGGGAGGGCTTACGTCGTCTTGTCGCGGTATTCGCAGAGGTCGCGGATCAGGCAATCGCCGCATTTCGGCGAGCGCGCGACGCAGACATAGCGTCCGTGCAGAATCAGCCAGTGATGCGCGTGCTGCCTGAATTCGTCGGGCACGAACTTCAGCAGCTTTCGCTCGACGTCCCCGGGGTCCTTTCCGGGGGCGATCCCGGTGCGGTTGGCCACGCGAAAGATGTGCGTGTCCACGGCGATCGTCGGTTGCCCGAACGCGACATTGAGCACGACGTTGGCGGTCTTGCGGCCTACGCCCGGCAGCTTCTCCAGCGCTTCGCGGTTCGCCGGGACCTTGCCGCGGTGCTCGTTGAGGAGGATTTCCGACAGCGCGACGATGTTCTTCGCCTTGTTGCGAAACAGGCCGATCGATTGCACGTAGGGAATGAGCCCGTCGACGCCGAGCTTCGCGATCGCCGCCGGCGTGTTGGCGACCGGAAAGAGCTTCGCCGTGGCTTTGTTCACGCCCTTGTCGGTCGCCTGCGCCGAGAGAACGACCGCAACCAGCAGCTCGAACGGCGTCTGGTGGCCGAGCTCCGACTTCGGGTGCGGGTTGGCGGCGCGCAGACGCTCGAAGATCGCGCGTCGCTTTTGCGGGTTCACGGTTTCGCCGGTGCCGTGGGCGTGGCGCCGGCGGCGATCGCCGCGAGACGCGCGAGCCGGGAAGCGTTGTTGGCTGCGAATCCGGCGTCATCCTTCAGCGCGGCGTGCGCTTTCGCCGCCCAGGGCTTCGCGCCGGTCGCATCGCCGCGCGCGAGGGCGATCTCGGCCAGCTCCTCGTAGACGTAGCCGTCGGTCTCGCCCAGCTTTTCGTACTCGGCGAGCAGCATTCGCTGCGTCTTCTCCGCGTCGTCGAGCTGGCCGAGGGAGCGCTGCGCTCGCGCGATCATCCAGTGCGCGGCGCGCACGGCGCCGGGGTCCCCGCGTGCCTCGTACGCCGGCAACGCTTTGCGGTAGTAGACGAGCGCCGTCGCGAAGTCATCGCGCTCCTGATACGCATATCCGATGTTGTTGTACAGCGGGGCGAGCCAGCGCTTCGAGCGGCTGTCGGTCGTCTGCTCGGTCATCGCCAGCGCCTTCAAGTCCCAGTCGAGCCGCTCGGCCGGCGGTGCGGCGATACCCAGCATGTGCGCGGCGTCGATCGCGTAGAACGTATCGCCGTCGCATTCGGCGAGCGCCAGTGCTTGCGTGAACAGCGGCACCGCGCGTTCCGACGACCCCGACGAGTTGAACGTGCGGCCGCGCTCCAGCAGATAGCGGATGCGGACGTGCGACGGCGCGGCGCCGAGCTTCGTCTCGATCGCGTCGAGCGCCGCGTGCGCTTCGGCGAACTGGCGGCGCAGGCTCTGCGTCCGCGCGATCTGTGTCCAGACGATGAGCGCCTGCGGGTCCTCGGCAGGCCATTTGGCGAGCTCGGCGCGAAAGCGCCGCTCGGATTCGGCCGGCTTGCCGTAGTTCCACTGCGCGTCGAGCGCGGCGGAGAAGCTCGTGAGATCGGAGGTTGCGGCGAGGGCATCCATGGCGAAGCCGGCGGCGAGCGCCAACCGGACGAGAAGATGGTAACGCATTACGTCGATGGCGATCGCGCGCCGCCGGCCGTGCGCCGCGCGCGTGCGCGGGCAAGCGCAGCCGCAACGGCCTGCCGCTTTCGCGCCCGCCCAGGGTCGTCGACCGTCGGTGGCGTTGCGGTCGCCGGCTTGCATGGATCGGAGGCGGTGCGGACCCGCCGGCGGTTGCGCCCTTCGTATCGCGCTCGTGCCGCCCGCGCGTCCTCGGGACTCCATGCGCGTCCAGCCGGGACCATCGCGATGCAGTCGACCGGGCAGGGCGGCACGCACAGCTCGCATCCCGTGCATAGCGCCGGCAACACCGTGTGCATTCGCTTGGCCGCTCCGACGATCGCGTCGACCGGACACGCGTCGATGCACAGCGTGCAGCCGATGCATGACGCTTCGTCGATGCGCGCGACTGCGAGCGGTGCGTGCACGCCGTGGGAGCGATCAAGCGGAACGACGGGCCGCCCGGCGAGCGCCGCGATCGCCGCGATGACCGCGTCCCCCCCGGGCGGACAGCGATTGATCGCATCGCCGCTCGCGACGGCGTCGGCGTAGGGCTGGCAGCCGTCGTAGCCGCAGCGCCGGCACTGGGTCTGCGGCAGAACGGCGTCGACACGCGCTGCGAGCGACAGGTCGTGGTGAACGGTCATCGGCACATTCTAGCGCTCGACGATAGCCACCAGCGACGAATAGACGAGTGGTTCACCGCGGATTGCGGCCGGCGACGGCGTGGCCGACAATGACGAGCGCGGGATCCGCTCGACCCTCTAATGGCCACCTCGCCCTCCAGATCCGCTCGCGCTGCCGCATCTTCGCACGGGCACGTCCACGATCACGCCGATGCTTCGGCGGCCGCGACGACGCGCGCATTGTGGATCGCGCTCGCCGCGACAGGCGTCTTTGCCGCCGTCGAAGCGGTCGGCGGCTGGCTGGCCGGATCGCTGGCCTTGATTTCCGACGCCGGCCACATGGTCACCGACGCGGCAGCGTTCGTCGTCGCATTGATCGCCGCAAAGGTCGCGCGGCGCCCCCCCTCGCGGCGCGCATCGTACGGCTACGCGCGTGCCGAGGTGCTCGCCGCGTTCATCAACGCGCTCGCCATGCTGGCGCTGGTCATCTGGATCGCAGTCGAGGCCGTGCGGCGACTGCTGGAACCGGCCCCGGTCGCCGGATCGATCGTGATGGTCGTCGCCGCCGCGGGAATGGTGGTTAATGTCGGCGTTGCATGGATGCTGTCACGCGCCGGCGGCGGCATCAACGCGCGCGGCGCGCTCCTGCACGTGTTCGGCGACCTCCTTGGTTCCGTCGCGGCGCTCGTCGCCGGCGCAGTCGTCTACGCGACCGGCTGGACGCCGATCGACCCCGTCCTCTCCGTCGCGGTGGCGCTCCTGATCCTGCGCTCGACGCTGGAGCTGCTGCGGCGTTCGGCGGGGGTGCTGCTGGAGCGCGTACCGGCGCACCTATCGTACGATGCGATCGGCCGCGCGCTCGCCGCGCTGCCCGGCGTCGCCGGTGTCCACGATCTGCACGTGTGGCACATGAGCGCGGAACGCATCGCGCTGTCAGCGCACGTGACGCTGGCCGAGGGTCCGGCGTGGCCGCGCACGCTGGCCGCGGCGCAGCGGTTGCTGGAACGCGATTTCGGCATCGATCACGTGACGCTGCAGCCCTCGTGGCCGGCGCCGCCGCCGCAGGGGCGCGTGATTCCGGTTGCACCGGCCGCGGATCCCGAAGCGGGTGCGGGACCCGCGTCGCGGTTGCATTGACCGACGTTGCGATGCGCGGGTTCGGTCAGAGCCAGCGCGCCTTCTTGAAGCGGGAGTAAAGCCAGATGTCGACGACGACCATTATCGCAATGGCGAACGGGTAGCCGTACAGCCATTTGAGTTCGGGCATCTGCTCGAAGTTCATCCCGTAGATGCCGGCGACCATCGTCGGCACGGCGATGATGGCCGCCCACGCCGCGAGCTTCTTGGTCACCTCGGTTTCGTTCAGGTTGATCATGCCGAGATTGACCTGGATCGCGGTGGCCAGCATGTCGCGGATACCCTCGATCGACGCATTGATCCGGTGCAGATGGTCGTAGACGTCGCGGAAATACTCCTGCATTCCCGCGCACACCTGCGGCACCCGCCCGCCATAGAGCTTGCCGATCGCGTCCATCAGCGGGTCGACCGCGTGCTTCAGCACCATCAGCCGCCGCTTCAACGCGTAGAGTGCCTCGATGTTCGAGCGTGCCGTGTTGCGTACGAAGATCTGCTCCTCGATCGTCTCGAGCTCGGTTTCGAGTGCGTCGAGGATCGGGAAGTAGCGGTCGACGATCGCGTCCATGAGCGCATAGAACACGAAACCTGACCCGTGACGCAGCAGCTCTGGCTCGCGCTCGGAGCGGGCGCGAACATCGGCGAACCCTTTCTGCGTCCGGTGGCGCACCGAAAGGACGTAATTGCTGCCGACGAAGATCGCCACCTCGCCGACCTGCAGCTCCGTGTCGGCGCCGGCCGGCGTCGCCTCCAGCGTCTGCAATACCGCGAACAGCGAGTCGTCGTACTCCTCGATCTTGGGGCGCTGGTGGCCCTTGTGCGCGTCCTCGACGGCCAGCGGGTGCAGGGCGAACTCCGCGGCCAGGACGTCCAGCTCGGCAGGCGCGGGCTCGGCCACGGCGACCCAGACGAAGCAGTCCGGTCGCCTTACGTACTCGCTGATGTCGGCGATCGGGATGTCGGCGAGCTTCCGGCCGTTTTGATAGACGACACAATTGACCAGCATGGGTGGGTACGCGAAGCGGGGACGCCGCGATGATAGCGGGAGGGTGACGGCAAGGCTACCGTGCAATTTGCGGACGGTGCGGAGGTCGAGGCGGCGTGAGCGGCGACGCCGGAACGCAGCCGAGGCCCGTGTTATTCTGCGGAGGATGCCTGTTTGACCCTGCGTCGCCCGGCCTCGCGGCGCTGCAGTCCCCCGCTGCGATCCGTTCCGTGTCCGATTCCACGCCGCTTCCGTCCGCCGTCGATGCGCACGGGGCGACCACGCCGGGCGGCTCCGGGCCGACGCGACGCGAACTCGCGCTCCTCTTGACGCTGGCCGCGGTCCAGTTCACGCATATCGTCGATTTCATGATCATGATGCCGCTGGGGCCGCAGTTCATGCGGCTCTTCGCGATCGGGCCGCAGCAGTTCAGCCTGCTCGTTTCGGCCTACATGTTCGCTGCCGCGGCGAGCGGCTTCGTCGCCGCGTTCTGGATCGACCGCTTCGATCGCAAGCGTGCACTCCTGACCCTCTACGGCGGCTTCATTGTCGCGACCGCGCTGTGCGGGTTCGCACCCAGCTATCCGTTGCTGCTCGCGGCCAGGATCGGCGCCGGCATTTTTGGTGGCATCATGGCGTCGCTCGTGCTCGCGATCGTCGCCGACCTCGTGCCCTACGCACGGCGCGCCGCCGCAACGGCAATCGTCGCCGCGTCGTTTTCGCTGTCCGCGGTGATCGGCGTCCCCCTCGCGCTCATGCTGGCAGCTGCGGGAACCTGGCGCCTGCCGTTCCTGGTGCTGGCCGCGCTGTCGCTGGTATTCGCGATCGCGGCGATGCGGCTCATTCCACCTTTGCGCGCGCATCTTGCCCACGTGCAGCGGCGCCATCCGGTCGAGCAGCTGCGGGTCATCTTCGGCGTGGCGAACCATCGGCGAGCATTCCTGTTCACGATTGCGCTGATGTTCGCCGGGTTCACCGTCATTCCGTTCATCGCTCCGTACCAGGTGGCCAACGTTGGCATCGCGGAGCGCGACCTCGCCGTGATCTACTTCGCCGGCGGCGCAGCGACGCTCGTCACCGCGCAGATCATCGGGCGCCTCGCCGACCGTCATGGCAAGAAGCGCGTGTTCACGATCATCGCCTTCACCTCGATCGTTCCCATTCTGATCATCACACACCTGCCGCGGCTGCCGCTCCTGGAAGTCGTGTCGCTGGCGGTACTGTTCTTCGTGTTCGTCACCGGTCGCTTCGGACCCGCGATGGCGCTCGTTTCCGGCAGCGCGGAGCCCCGTTTGCGCGGCAGCTTCATGAGCTTCAACGGTTCGTTACAGCAGCTGGGTTCCGGACTGGCGGCACTGACCGCCGGCCTCATCATCGGCCGCGGGCCCGATGGCGCGCTCACCAACTTCGGCGCCGTCGGATGGCTCGCGGTCGGCTGCACGCTGCTGTGCATTCGGCTCGCGCACCGGGTTCACGTGGTCGGAGAGGGCGACGCGGTGCCGCTCGATCGTCAGTAGCGCCGCCATTGGCCCTGCAACCCGCGAGCGGGTAACATCTCGCGCAACCGGTCCGTGCGCGGTGGCCCGCGCGACAGGCTCCTCATGATCATCGCGTCACTGCTCGACACCGATCTCTACAAGTTCACGATGATGCAGGTCGTCCTGCACCATTTTCCGGGCGCGCAGGTCGAGTACCGATTCAAGTGCCGCAATGCGGACATCGATCTGACCCCTTACATCGACGAAATCCGGGACGAGATCCGGGCGTTGTGCGAACTGCGCTTTCGTCCGGACGAGCTCGACTACCTGCGCGGCTGGCGTTTCTTCAAGAGCGATTATGTCGACCTGCTGGGGCTGTTCCAGTTGGACGAGCGGTTCATCGCCATCGAGCCCCTCGCCGGTTCGGAGGGCGAGATCGACATCGCGATCAAGGGTCCGTGGCTGCACACGATCCTGTTCGAGGTGCCGGTGCTCGCCATCGTGAGCGAGGTCTTTTTCCGGAATACTCGGCCCGGCGCCGACCTGGCCGAGGGTCGACGGCGGCTCGGGGCAAAGATCGACGCGATCAACGCGGTGGCGGACCCGGAATTCCGCATTGCCGACTATGGTACGCGGCGGCGGTTCTCGCGGGCGTGGCACGAGGAGGTCGTGCACGCGCTAAAGACTGGCATCGGCGCCAAGTTCGTGGGCACCAGCAACGTCGAGCTCGCGCTGCGCCATGGCCTGACGCCGCTCGGCACGATGGCGCACGAGTATCTGCAGGCCTGCCAGGCGGTGGGGCCGCGGCTCATCGATTCGCAGGTGTTCGCTTTCAACACGTGGGCGCGCGAGTACCGTGGCGACCTCGGGATCGCGCTGTCGGACGTCTGCGGCATGGACGCATTCCTGCGCGACTTCGACCTCTTCTTCTGCAAGCTGTTCGACGGCGTCCGCCACGATTCGGGCGATCCCTTCGAGTGGGGCGAGAAGCTGATCGCCCACTACCAGAAGATGCGCATCGACCCGCACACGAAGACGATGGTGTTCTCGGACAGCCTCAACGTGCCGCTGGCGATCCGGCTGTTCGAGTACTTCCGCGGCCGGATGCACACCGCATTCGGCATCGGCACCAACCTCACCAACGACGTCGGTTTCGATCCGCTGCAGATCGTGATCAAGATGACCCGCTGCAACGGTCAGCCGGTGGCGAAGATCAGTGACGAGCCGTCGAAAGCGATGGATTACGATCCGTCGTACGTCGCCTATCTGCGACAGGTCTTTCAGGTTCCCGAAATGCCGGGTGCGCCTTAGCAGGCGATGCGGCGTGGGGATTGCGCGCGGTGCGCCTGCCGTGGCATCGTTGCACGGATTTCGCCCCAAGGATACGCTTGATGCCTCTTCCGCCTGATTCCGCCATAGCTCGCAGGGCCGCCGCGCTCGCCGCTGCCATGTCGGCGCTGCTCCTGTCACCGTACACGCTGCCCGTGGCGCCCGCGCATCGCAATGCCTCCGTGCCTGCCCCGGTGCCGGTGCCTGAACCGCATGCGGCGACGCCGCCGCAGGAGACGTGAATGAACCTGCATCGATCGATGGCACCCACGCTGTTCGGCGCCGCAATTGCACTGACCGCCGTGCCGGCCGCCGCCGGCGACCCTTGGGTGTCGTCGGAACGGGTGCTGGAGTCCGCGCCCGCGCCCGACGCGCTGCGGCAGAAGCTGATCATCCACGTCGGCGACGCCGATCCGGCCAAGTGGAACGTGGCGCTCAACAACACGTTCAACGTGCAGAAGGAACTGGGCGCGCAGAACGTGGACATCGAGATCGTCGCGATCAACGCGGGTCTCGGGATGCTGAAGCTGGACTCGGTCGTCGGCGGTCGCGTGGCCGAGGCGATGAAATCCGGCGTCAAGGTCGTCGCCTGCGAGAACTCGATGAAGGGACAGAAGGTCACGCGCGACGAGATGCTGCCCGGCATCGGCTATGTGGCGGCCGGCGTCGTCGAGCTGATGCAGCGGCAGAGCGAGGGCTACGCCTATATTCGACCGTAAGGCATGCGCGAGCCATGGCGGCTCAGCAGGCAAAGCCGCGCGCTGCGAGCTCGCGCCGGTAACAAGCCAGCACCTCCGGTCCGAAACACGCGAACACGACCTCGCGGATTCTGTCGTCCGCGGAGGTGAAGGCCGCAACTTCGCCGACGGCAATTGCCGCCGCGGCCGCGGGCGGATAGCCGTAGGCGCCGCAGCTGATGGCCGGGAAAGCGATCCGCTCGAAACCCCGAGCCGCGGCAATCGCCAGTGCGCACCGGTAGCACGACGCGAGCAGTTCGGGCTCGCCATGCCTGCCACCATGCCACACCGGCCCGACCGCGTGGATCACGTAACGCGCTGATAGCCGGTAACCGCGCGTGAGTTTCGCCTCGCCGGTCGCGCAGCCGCCCAGCGCAGCGCACTCGGCGCCGAGTTCGGGCCCGGCCGCGCGGTGGATCGCGCCGTCGACACCTCCGCCTCCTAGCAGCGTGGCATTGGCGGCGTTGACGATCGCATCGAATGCGAGGGTCGTGATGTCGACCGCTTGCGCGGAGAGCGTGGCGGCCATGGTCAACGCATGCCGGAGGCTCTGACGCAATTCATCAATGGCATGCGGTCCCCGGCGCCACGAAGACGTAGCGTGTGATCGTTTTGGTCTGGGCGACGCCGCCGACCGTATACGCGAACGTCGCACGGTTGCCGTCGGCGAAGGCGAAGGTCGCACCTCCGACCGGTGTCGCCGTCACCTTCGCCGGGTCGAACGGGATCGCATTGAACGGCGGGCCTATCGTCCGGTAGAGCGTTCCGGCGTAGACACCTGGACTCGTCTTTGGCGCCGTCGCGCTCAGCCACAACGCGGAACCGTCGAAATCGTAGGTGAGCCACGCGGCGAAAATCACATCGCCCTGGTGCGTCAGGTTGATCCCCCAGCCGGCCTCCGATCCGCCGGGCGCGTTCCACCACAGGTCCTGATAATTGGTCGCGAGCGCGAGATCGGGCACGACGCCGAATGTGCACGTCGGCAACGGGCCGAATACGGTGCGGGTGATCGCCTTGACTTGCGAGCTCCCGTTCACCGTGAATGCGAACGTGCCATTGTTCGCATCGCTGAACGTCAGCGTGCCTGGCCCGACGGCGGTGGCCGCAACGAGGGTCGGGTCGAACGGTGCCGCGTTGAACCCCGGCCCGGTGGTCCGGTAGAAGGTGCCCGGCAGAAGGTGCTGGCGCCGACGCGATTGGCTGCCATCGTGAGCCACAGCGGCCGGCCGGAGACATCGTACGTGAACCACGTCGCCACGATCACATCGCCCTCATGCGCGACGTTGATTCCCCAGCCCGGCTCGGAATCGGCAGGCGCGTTCCACCAGAGACCGCCGAAGTTGTTCGGCGCCGCGCCATTCCACGGGACAACCACGCGGTCGTCGCCGCCGCCGGCGACACTCGCCATTGCCTGCAGTTTGGCTCGAGCCAGCGGATCGCCACGGACCTCAGCGTCGAGAAACGTAACCGCCCACGTGAAGATGTCGTTGGTCGAGGCGATGTCGAAACCATGAGTCACGCCGACCAGCGCAACCAGCTCGCGGGTCCCCGCGAGCCGGCCCATTCCCTGCAATGCGTTGGCGATGGGCGCCGTCGTGTCGTTGGTGCCGCTGATCGCGAGATAGGGCAACGTCACGCCATCGAGCCCGTGTTGGTCGCGACCGAACGCCGGGAAAATCGGCTGGCCGAAGTAGGGAACGTAGCCGACCGCCGCCTTGAGTCTTTGGTCCTGCATCACCGTCGACCAGGAGAGGCCGACCGATGTCGTGAGCCCGGCGCCTGCCAGCAGCAGCATCGACTCGCCGCCGAGGCTCGCGCCGAACCCGCCGATCATCGTTGGATCGATGCGGTCACGCCATTGCGGGTGCGCGAGCAAGAGGTCCGTCGTCGCCGCGAGCGACAGCGGCCGGAGCGCCTGCATCGCAAGGAAGTCCCGCAGATGCAGGATCAGATAGAGGATGTCGCCGAGGTTGTCGAGCTCGAGATTCGGGGAGAATCGCGGGTCGCCATGGAACGGTGCGGCGACCACGTAGCCGAAGCTCGCGAGTATCGAGATCGCGCCGATGTAATCGTTCGAGAGCGGGCTGCCGATGTAGCCGTGCGAGAACAGAAGGAGCGGAAAGCGCGTCGTCGCGTCCGGCCACAGCGGCGCCTCGGCACCGCGGTGCATGTGCGGGACAAAGCGGCCGGTGGGCAGCGCGTACGGCGGACGCGGGTTGTCGGCCGCCGTCGGATAGCAGGCCAGCACGACGTAAGGAATCGCCTGCCCCGCGAACGAGCCGTAGACGCTGCTGTCGTCGGGCGTGCTCACCGTCACCGCCAGCGTATTCGCTGGATCGGTGAGGAGGTCGGTCGCGTAACGCGGCGCGCCGTCGCCGCGCGGAACCCCCTCCCAATACGCCTGCACGTCCTCGCCGGGTGCCACGCGGCCGAAGTCCTGGGCGACGTTGCTGCACGCCACGGTGTAGGGCCCGGGCAGCGCCAACGGGGGCACGACGAGCGACGGATCGGCACGCGCCGACGGCGGATGGAGGATGGCGAGGACGACGAGCGCTATCGCGGTCCATGCCCGCGACCGGGGCCGCAGCGCCGGCTCCGCGGCATGGCTGCATTCCCATCGCCCGATCTGTGGTCGGCGCCGTCGACAGGCAGCGTCCATGGCGACGATCGTGACCTTCGGCTTCATCTGAATCCTCCGCATCTCCCGGACCAACGGAGCGCCCGCGGGGACGCAATCGGTTGTGCCTTGGAGCCCGGTGCGACCGACAGGGTTCCCGCGCTCCATGCGTGGTTCGCGCCGGCCGGGCGTGGCCGGACGGGCTCTGGTGTAAAGTAATCGCATGGCCACGCCCGTTCCCATCCCGAACCTCGCGGTCAACGGCCAGTCCGCGCCGGCGCCGCAGGCGCAGGACCGCCGTCTCCGGCTCGAGGACATCCTCAAGCTGATGGTCGCCGACGGTCTCGTCGCCGCCACCGATGCCGAGAAGCTCGCGAAGTCGCGCGGCTCGCGTGGTGATCACCCGCTGGGATTCATCGCCGACCAGAAGTGGAAATCGTCGCTGTCGCCGCACCAGTTCCTGACGCTCGACTGGCTCGTCGAATGGCTGGCCGGCAAGCTCGGCATTCCGTATCTGCATGTCGACCCTTTGAAGATCGACCTAACCGCCGTCACGCAGTCGATGTCGAACGCCTACGCCGAGCGCTACCGGATTCTGCCGGTCGAGGTTACACGCACCACGCTCACCGTGGCGACCAGCGAACCGTTCGTGCGGAGCTGGGCCGACGAACTGGCGAAGATCCTGAAGCTCGAGGTGAAGCTGGTCTTCGCCAATCCGCGCGACATTCGGCGTTTCGTCGGCGAGTTCTACACGCTCGCCCGGTCGATGAAGAAGGCGCAGGAGACGTCGAAGGGGCAGCTCTCGCTCGCGCGCAACTTCGAACAGCTGGTCGAGCTCGGCCAGAAGGGTAACCTCGACGCCAACGACAGCCACGTTGTCCATATCGTCGACTGGCTGTGGCAGTACGCGTTCGAGCAACGCGCCTCCGACATCCACGTCGAGCCGCGCCGTGATGTCGGTTTGGTCCGCTTTCGCATCGACGGCGTGCTGCACCAGGTCTATGCGATCCCCATTCCGGTGCTGATCGCGATGACGTCGCGTATCAAGCTGCTCGCGCGGATGGAGATCGTCGAAAAGCGCCGCCCGCAGGACGGCCGGATCAAGACGGTGACGCCGATCGGCGACGAGGTCGAGCTGCGGATTTCGACGATGCCCACGGCGTTCGGCGAGAAGATCGTCATGCGGATCTTCACCCCCGAGGTGCTGGTCCGCGACTTCACCGAACTCGGCTTCACGTCCGACGACCAGGAACGGTGGGAGCGGATGATCAGGGAGCCGAACGGAATCATTCTCGTCACCGGCCCCACGGGCTCCGGCAAGACGACGACGCTCTATTCGTCGCTGAAGCAGCTCGCGACTCCCGAAGTCAACGTCTGCACGGTCGAGGACCCGATCGAGATGATCGAGCCTGCGTTCAACCAGATGCAGGTGCAGCCATCGCTCGGGGTCGATTTCGCGCATGGCGTGCGCACGCTGATGCGGCAAGACCCCGACATCATCATGGTCGGCGAAATCCGTGACCGCGATACCGCCGACATGGCGGTGCAGGCCGCACTGACCGGCCATCTCGTGCTCTCGACGCTGCACACGAACGACGCGCCCACCGCGGTAACGCGGATGCTCGACCTCGGGATGCCGTCGTACCTCCTCAACTCGACGCTGTTGGGCGTGATGGCGCAGCGGCTGGTGCGCACGCTGTGCCCGCATTGCAAGAAGCCCGGCGACCCCCCCGACGACGAGACGTGGCACGCGATCACCTCGCCGTGGCGCGCGGAAAAACCGGCGCAGGTCATGAATCCTGTCGGCTGCCTCGAGTGCCGGATGACCGGCTATTACGGCCGCATCGGCCTCTACGAAATCATGTTGATGACGCCGGCGCTGCGGCGGCTGATCATCGCCGACACCGACGATGCGCGGCTGCGCGAGCAGGCGTTCAAGGACGGCATGAAACCGCTGCGCGTGTCGGGTGCGATGAAGATCGCCGCCGGCGTCACCACTGCCGACGAGGTGGTGAAGGTCGCGCCGCTGGCGTAGGTGCGACTGGACGGGAGTGGGAGATTCACCATTGCGGAGATACAGGCCAGAAAATGGGCCAATGTTACCGCCAGCGTTGCGGGCCTAACGTTAATGACAGCAAGCACTACGGTAAGCAGCCCGCCGGCCATCGGGGACAGCAGGCCCAAGACTCGCCGCGTTGACCGCGTAGCAAGCCGCCGATAGCTCGCTCGGTGGATCGCTCCCGCAGCGTCAGCGCCGCCTCGGGATCGGCGAGTGCGACGCGGAGCACGTCGGCGCACTCGGTTGCTTGATTCACATCCCCCGCTGCACGCTAACTTGTTCATTTCAGTCCCCACCGTGTGGCAACATTGGACAGCCTGATCGCGACGAACAGAAACCTGTTGCCGAACCCGTTCGCGGAATCGGTCGCCGTCAACTCCACCCGCAGCTCGTCCGCCGTGATGTGACCGATGATGCAGATGTGCGCGCCGGTCGCCGTCCTCGGATCGTGCTTGGTCAAGGTCCGCGGCGTTCCCGAGTCCCCGCCGTCGCGGATCGTGGTCGACAAGTTGTTGCCTGGCTTCTGGGCATTGCGCGGTGCACTGGCAAGCTCGGACTCCACGACCGACAGACGCTTGTCTGTGACGCCCTCGTCGACGACTTCCGTCACCGGCTTGCCATCCTTGTTGGGCTTCGTTTCATTGCGCGCATCGCGGACGTGATACTTCACGCCCTTACCGGACGACACCCCGCTGACGTGTGGTTTCCAGCCGGGGAACGCTTGGACGGCTTGCGCACGCGCCCCAGGGCCGTGCCCGTGCGGCCATTCGCCGTCGGCCCAACCAGCAGCCGCAAATGCGCCGGAGCTAGGCGCTGCTGGAATCACTTGCAGCGCGGCTTCGGCTAAGATGCGAACAGCAGCGTCCGTGTCGGCGCCTGCCTCCAGCCGACAATGTTCATAGATCTGGCCTCCGCGAAGCCTCCGCAAACAATAGAGACGGACATTGCCGTTGTAGGTTCTGGTCCGGCCGGTATCACCTTGTCGAGGCAGCTCGCCAACCATGGCAGAACCGTCACGATATTCGAGAGCGGTGGCATGACCTATGCCGACAACGCACAGGAACTCAACCAGGGTGTAGATGTCCGCGGCCGTAGCAAATACCTGGAAAAAAGCCGCATCCGAGCATTCGGCGGAACATCATTTCATTGGGGCGGATGGTGCAGGCCACTCGACCCCGTGGACTTCCAGGTGCGGGAATGGATAAAGTACAGCGGCTGGCCGATCACCTTCAACGACGTTAGGAAGTACTATCCGCCAGCCTGTGAAATCTGTAGTCTGGCAGCCCCCACCTTCGATCTCGACTTTTGGGTGAAGCGCCGCGACCAAGCGCCATTTCCCCTGCGAAACTCGGACTTCGTTTCGTCGTATTTCCAACTTAGCCCGCCGACGCGGTTTGGCCAAAGTTTCCGGGACGAGCTGTCGAAATCCAAAAGGATCCAGATCTACCTGAACGCGACGGTGCGCTCGGTTGAGCTTCATCGCGATGGAGGCACCTGTGACCGTTTGATCGTGATGCATCCCGATGGCAGCTCAATTGCGGTGAAAGCAAGGTATTTTGTGCTCGCCTGTGGTGGCATCGAAAATGCCCGCCTGCTTCTGGTGTCCACGTCCACGATGCCCCGTGGCATTGGCAACGACCACGATCTCGTCGGAAGATTCTTCATGGATCACCCGACATTCACGTCCGGAAAGTTTGCGGCCGCCGGGCGTAACCTGCAGCCTGGACTCTACCTCCACTTTTCCGTTCCGAATGATCGCGGCTTCGGCACTCTGGTGCCCGCCGACGAGCTGTGTGCGTCCCTGAAGATCCAACGATATAGTGTCGAGTTACTCTGCCAATTCGAAGGGGTGGCGAAGAGCCTATACGATCTGAAGACCAATTACTGGTCGCTCACCTGGGGCATCAAGAAGAGAGCCTTCGAGGAGATGGGGGCGAATCTATCGCGGTTTATGAACATACTTTCCAGCGGGTCCAGATACGCGATCGGCAAGGCGCTGGGCCAAGGATCGATATTCACCGGTGCCGACCTGCGAAATCACCTCGAAACTTCGCCGAATCCGGACAGCCGCGTGACATTGGACCGGGACAAGAAGGATCGATATGGTCTGCCACAGGCTCGCCTCGATTGGCGAATCGCCGATACCGACTTTCAAAACTGGGCTCGCGGTCAGCGCCGGCTGGCAGAGGCGATCGGCGCTGCAGGCATGGGACGAATGAAACTCGACCAGGACGAATTCTTCGATTGGAAATCTCTGAGGTACGAGTCGGCGCCCCATCATATCGGCACGACGCGCATGCATGAATCGCCAACCCTCGGCGTCGTTGACGCCAACTGCAAGGTCCATGGCGTCGATAATCTTTATGTTGCCGGAAGCTCGGTATTTCCGACCTCTGGCCACGCCAATCCGACGTTAACGATCGTTGCGCTCGCATTGCGACTGGCGAATCGCATCGGAGTATGACGCGATGAACGTGTTCGCTCGTCGCCGAATGTTGTTCCGGATTGCTGGCCTGTGTGGGATCACTCTGCTTTGGCGGCCCGCCTTCTCATCTCAAGAAGTGACTTTGGCGCGCGCCATTCGTTCCGACCCGGCGCTGCGGAACACGCTCGTGGAGCTCGGACGAGCCTGTGCGCCATTTGAATCGACAATCAGCGCTCGTCACCTCGCCGAATTGGAACATTCCTTTGTCAATGCGGAGAGCCAAGGAGTATCTATCGAGCGTTGGATCGACACGTTGAGCCATCACGATTTTCAGCATGGGAACGTGATTTCCACAGACGGCTGGATTCTTTCGCGTTCCGAGGTCACACTGTTTTGTTATGCGCGCCAGTTCGCTGCTTGATTTGCGAGGGTCGATTGGCGTCGCCGCAATCGCCGGCCTGATATTGCCAACGGCGGCGAATTCGGCTGGTGACGCTGAGCCACATCTTCCCGACCCGCAGTGGCGAGCGTCGCCGCATTCGCGTTCCCCAGCGTCCGAGCGCGGGGCACCCAACTCCCCGACCGCGGCCGTCGAGCTGCCTCCCGGCGCACCTCGGGCAGCAATGCCCCATCCGGTTTTGCCTGCTCAGCCTGCTAGTTTCGAGGACCGCTGCGCGCAACCTGGCGTGGTGCTGTGTGATCCGCTCGATGACGGACATGTTCAGGGTGTAGGAATCACAAGCAGAACAGCGAACGCGACGTTCGGAGCCGTGCAGCCGTTTGGTCTCTTGCCAGGTTTCGCGTCGCGAAACGCGGCAGCGGTAAGGGACTTGGTGGTAACTCCGGGGGCCGTGGCGGTAGATGCCGCCACAGCTAGCGCCGTTATCGCCCGGCTGTCAATCGCTTTGTCTGGCCCCCATCGGAACAGGCTCGGGGCGTTTTCTCTCTGAGAATTGCCCGGCGGTTGCAATTTGCGGGCGGCCCTTGTTGGAATTGAGTCTGGCGGAAGGTGTGAGATTCGAACTCACGGTGCCGTTGCCGGCACGCCGGATTTCAAGTCCGGTGCATTAGACCGCTCTGCCAACCTTCCGCACGCCGCAGCCCCTTGAAACTGCCAGCGGTGGCCGGATATTATCAGCCCAAGGGCGGGCCGCGAGGCGGTTGAACCCGGGTCATTTCTGTTAGTCTAATGCCCCTGACCGGTCCCGTTCGGACCGCATGCGGAGAGGAACCATGGATCCCAGATTCAAACCTGTCATGGCGCCGGGCAGCTCGCCATCGCCATCCCCCTTGCCGTCGCTGCCGCAAGCCGGTGGCGTCGCGGTCGACGCGCATCGCGTCCTGCGCAATACGTACTGGCTGCTCGCGCTGTCGCTGCTGCCGACGGTTGCCGGTGCATTCGCCGGCATGGAGCTCAACTTCATCGCGCTGTTCAAGGCGGCGCCCATCATGACACCGCTGCTGATGTTCGGCGCGATGCTGGGCTCGCTGTGGATCGTCACCCTCCTGCGCAACAGCGCCTGGGGTGTCGCCGCGCTCTTCGGCTTCACCTTCATTTCGGGGTTGATGCTGACGCCGATTCTGACGGTCGCCGCCGGCTTCCGGAACGGCGGCGAACTGGTCGCGCTGTCCGGCGGCCTGACCGCGGCGGTGTTCTTCGCGCTGGCCGCCTACGCGTCGGTGACCAAGCGTGACTTCAGCTTCCTCGGGAAGTTCCTGTTCGTTGGACTCGTCGTGCTGATCGTCGCTTCGCTGGCGAACCTGTTCTTCCAGGTGCCCGCTGTGTCGCTGGCGATCTCCGCCATCGCGGTCATGCTTTTCTCGATGTACCTGCTGTTCGACCTGACCAACATCGTGCGGGGCGGCGAGACGAATTACGTGATGGCGACGCTGAACCTGTTCCTCGACCTGTTCAACATCTTCGTCAGCCTGCTCAACCTGCTGCTCGCATTTACCGGGCAGCGGGAGTAGCGGCGCGCGGCCGTCTCGCATCGGGGTCGAAGTACGACGATAGCGAAAGGTCGCGGCCAGGCGAAGGACATGGACGGGGCGATGCGGATCGCCCCGTTTTTCTTGCCTGCCGTTCGGCATCACGAGGTCCATCGGTACGGCGCGGAAGTGCGACAGGCGGCGGCGCTGCCGCCGGAATTCAGGCGCGCGGCTTGACACGCCGCGCGCATTCTTTCGCGCGTTCGCGTGCCTGCGCGGTGTCGGGGGCCGTGGCGAGCGCCACGCCCATGCGCCGTCGCTTGTAGGCCTCCGGCTTGCCGAACAGCCGCAGATCGCTTCCCGGCACGGCGAGCGCGTGCGCGACGTCGTCGAAGCGGATGCCGCGCCCGTCGAGACCACCGTAGATCACCGCGGATGCACCCGGTCCGACAAGCCGCACGTCGACAGGCAGGCCGAGGATCGCCCGCGCATGCAGCTCGAATTCGCTCTGTGCCTGCGTGCACATCGTCACCATGCCGGTGTCGTGCGGGCGCGGGCTCACTTCGGAGAACCAGACCTGGTCGCCCTTGACGAAGAGCTCGACGCCGAAGATGCCGCGACCGGAGAGGTCCGCCGTCACGCGTCCGGCGATGTCGTGCGCTTGCGCGAGCGCGGCCGCCGACATCGGTTGCGGCTGCCAGGACTCGACGTAGTCGCCATGCACCTGGACGTGGCCGACCGGCGCGCAGAAATGCGTCTGCACGACGCCTTCCGCGTCGTTGGCGCGGACGGTAAGCAGCGTGATCTCGTAGTCGAAGTCGATGAAGCCCTCGACGATGGCGCGGCTGCCGCGCACGCGGCCCGCGCTCTCCGCGTACTGCCATGCCGACGCAACGTCCGCTGCGGAGCGCACCAGCGTCTGGCCTTTGCCCGACGAGGACATCACCGGCTTCACCACGCAGGGATAGCCGATGCCCGGTGCCGTTTCGATCGCGTCCTGCAGTTCGGCGAGGCTCTCGGCGAACCGGTAGGGTGACGTCGGCAGGCCGAGCTCCTCCGCGGCGAGGCGGCGAATGCCCTCGCGATTCATGGTGAGCTGCACGGCGCGTGCGGTCGGAATGACCTGCGCGATGCCTTCGCGCTCCACCGCCGCCAGCACGTCGGTGGCGATCGCCTCGATCTCCGGCACGACGAGATGCGGGCGCTCCTGCTCGATCAGCCGGCGCAGTGCCGAAGCGTCGGTCATCGCGATGACATGCGCGCGATGCGCGACCTGGTGGCCCGGCGCGTTGGCATAGCGGTCGACGGCGATGACTTCGACGCCGAGGCGCTGCAACGCGATGATGACTTCCTTGCCCAGTTCGCCGCTGCCGAGCAGCATGACCTTGGTCGCGGACGGGGAGAGCGGGGTGCCGATGTGCATGGTGGACCGGATCCGGGAGCGCGACGACAACGTCGGCGCATTGACCTTCAAGGGGCCATTTTACCAGTGGCACGTGGATTTGTTGCGGCGCAGCCAAGCGCGGGAAGTGCTGTTCATTCTGTTGTATTCAAGAAGGGAATCCGATCGCGGGACACCGTCGCGGCGCCATCGGGTAGGGGGTGCGCGGTTTCGGACGATCGCCGCCGTGCTGACACCCATCTCAAGCGCGTTTCGACTTCACCTTGCGTCGGGAATCCTTGCGCGACGGGCCCTCGCCATACGGTGGTTGTGACGAAACGACGGGAGCGGCGTCGTCGGCCAGCGTGAAGTCGATCTTCGTGGTCTCGAGATCGACGCGCGCCACCTTGACCCGGATGCGACCCGCCAGCTGGAAGACGCGGCCGCTGCGCTCGCCGATCATCGCATGCCGCCCCGCGTCGAAATGGAAATAGTCGCGCCCCAGCTCGGTGACGTGGACGAGACCGTCGATGTTGAGATCGTCGAGCGTCACAAAGACCCCGAAACTGGTGACGCCGCTGATCGTGCCCGCGTACGTTTCGCCCACCTTGTCCTGCATGAAATAGCACTTGAGCCAGTTCTCGACGTCGCGCGTCGCGTCGTCGGCACGACGCTCGGTGAACGAGCAGTGCTCGCCCAGCGCGGCCCACGATGCGCCCGCCGGCTTGTACTCACGTTGCGCAAGCACCGCCTTGATTGCGCGGTGGACGAGAAGGTCGGGATAGCGGCGGATCGGCGACGTGAAATGCGCGTAGGCCTCGTACGAGAGCCCGAAGTGGCCGACATTGTCGGGGCGGTAGCGCGCCTGTTGCAGCGAGCGTAGCAACACCGTCTGCAGCAGCGCGTAGTCCGGACGGTCCTTGATGCGCAGCAGCAGGGCCGCGTAGTCGGACGCCGTGGGGTTCTCGCCCCCTGGAAGCGACAGCGCGCAGCTCGCGAGGAAGTCGCGCAACGCCGTGAGTTTCTCCGGCGTCGGCCCCTCGTGAACACGATAGAGCGTCGGATGCTTGTGCTGCGCGAGGAACTCGGCCGTACAGACGTTGGCGGCGAGCATGCACTCCTCGATCAGCTTGTGCGCGTCGTTGCGCATCACGGGCACGACGCGGACGATCTTGCCGCGGACGTCGAATTCGAGTTGCATCTCCGGGGTGTCGAAATCGATCGCGCCGCGCGCCTCGCGCGCGTCCTTCAACACGTGATAAAGAGCGTAAAGGTCGGCAAGATGCGACAGCAACGGTTTCGCCTCGCGCGGCGCCTTCCCGGCCTCGGAGAGCCAATCCCACACTTGCGTGTAGGTGAGCCGCGCGCGCGAATGCATCACCGCCGGAAAAAACCGGTAGTGGCTGATCGACCCGCTGGCGCTGACGTCCATCTCGCAGACCATGCACAGCCGATCCACGGCGGCCTTGAGCGAGCACAGCTCGTTCGACAGCGCCTCGGGCAGCATCGGGATCACACGACGCGGAAAATAGACGGATGTGCCGCGATCGCGCGCGTCGCGGTCGAGCGTGTCGCCATCGCGCACGTAGTGGGAGACGTCGGCAATGGCGACGATCAGGCGGAAGCCCTTGCCCTTGCGTTCGCAGTACACGGCGTCGTCGAAGTCCTTCGCCGTCTCGCCGTCGATCGTGACCAGCGCGAGACCGCGGAGGTCGGTCCGGCCCTTGAGATCGGCCTCGCGCACGTCCTTCGGCAGCTTGTCCGCCTGCTTGCGCGCGGCGAGCGAGAATTCATGCGGAAGGTCGTGCTTGCGCAGGGCGATCTCGATCTCCATGCCCGGATCGGTGTAACTGCCCAGCACCTCGACCACGCGCGCGATCGCTTCGCGCTGGGGTGTTGGCTGCTCGACGATCTCGACGACGACGACATCGCCCGATTTCGCGCCGCCGCGCTCCTCCGGCGGGACGATGAGGTCCTGGTTGATCCGGCGGTTCTCGGCGACGACGAATCCGATACCGCGTTCATCGAACAGGCGCCCGACGACCGTGCGGTTCGCGCGCAGCAGCACGTCGACGATCTCGCCTTCCGGCCGGCCGCGCCGATCGGTGCCCGTGCGCCGGGCCGTCGCGCGGTCGCCGTGGAGCACCTTGTGCATCTCGCGTGGATCGAGGAAGAGGTCGGCGCTGCCATCATCGGGCACGAGGAACCCGAAGCCGTCGGGGTGACCCTGGACGGTTCCCGTGACGAAGTCGAGCTTGGCCAGGACGCACAGCTCGCCCTTGCGGTTCATCAACAGCTGGCCGTCGCGCTGCATGGCGTCGATGCGACCGAAGAACGCCTCCTGTGCGCTGCGGTCGACCTTCATCGAACGGAGGAGATCGGCCGGCGGCACGGGCACGCCCGCCTGTTGCAGCGCCTCGAGGATCGCAATGCGCGACGGCAGCAGCGCCGGGTCGATGTCACCGCCGCGGCCGCGCGCCGAGCGCTCGAGCGGCGGGTCGTTCGACATGGAGCCGGTGCGGCGGGCCGGACGTTGTCGCGGGGGTATCACGGCCGCCGCCGAGGGCTTAGATGCGCCGGCAGACGCGGGTCGTATGCGCGCGACGGTCAAGTCCGCAGGTTTTGATTTACGGTTGCGGGAACTTGGTGGAAGGTCGGTCTTTTTTGACAAGGATAAACGTGAAACGTAAAATATTCGGTTGCGGTCGCCCAGATGGCGGAATTGGTAGACGCACTAGGTTCAGGTCCTAGCGGTGGCGACACTGTGGAGGTTCGAGTCCTCTTCTGGGCACCAACTGGCCGCACCTCGATTGACCGCAGTCGAATGACAGGTGCCCGGCGCCTGTTTTCGTTTCTCGGCCGACAAATTGCCAATCGCCGTCTTGTTCGGCGCCTCGTGCTGTCGATCGTGCGAGGCGTTCGCCGAAGTTGGTCGAGTCCGTACTATACCTCCGAAGCCGAGTGGCTTGATCCGATGCGAACGCAACGCAATGCGGTGACCGAAAGTCCGCCGTGTCGAGGATGTGGATGCGATGATAAGGTCAGACGCGCTGGGGCGGACAAGCGCTCCTGAGCTGTGGGTGCATCGCGACCCCCGCGCGTCTGTCGTCCCCCGAAAAAACAAAGCGCCCCGTGGGGCGCTTTGTCGTTGCTGCTGTTGCCGATCAGACGCGGCGACGGCGCGACAGGGCGAGTCCCAATGCCGCGACACCAAGCAGCAAGAGCGACGACGGCTCCGGCGCGGTCAAGCGCGAGTCGTTGTCACGAGAAGTCCACTCACGCCAGCGTATTTTTTTCCTTGTTAATCAAATCCGTGCGACGAAATCCTGACAGGTATCCGTAGATTCGACCTTCCATTTGTAAAGCCACTCGACACCTTCCCAACCGACCCTCAAGCTGCCGCGAGCCCGACCAATCAACGCGGGCAATCGTGCCGTCCCCAAGGGGAATGAGGCGTTCGGAGATCGAGGCCACGCGCGCGTCATTCCGGCGCTGCAGCGGTTTTGCGCTCGCGCCGGTCGCCCGTCCGTTGTAAGCTACAGCGACACCTGCACTTTCCGCAGGCGCGACGCAGACGCTGCCCTACGCGATCCACGACAACATCCCTTTCGGGCGGGTTTCTTTCGAGCAGGCTGTGTCCAGACGCGGGCACGGGCCTTACTGCGACAGGCCCCGCTACCAACAAGCTTCGAAAACATTGGCCCGCTCCGCCGCGGCTACCGCTCCACCATCATCCTGCGTACCAGATTGCCGAGTAACTCGTAGAGCGCGTAATAGCTGCCCTGCAGTCCGGCGACGCTTGGCAGATAGTCGAGCCAATCCTCGCCGCCCGGCGATGCAATTCCCGTCGGCGCCGCGCTGACTTCGATGCCCGCTGCCGCGAATTCGGCGGTCGCTCGAGGCATGTCAAAACCATGCGCGACGAGTACGACATGACGAATTCCCGCTGCGCGCAGGATCTCGGCGGACCGAACGGCATTCTCGTGCGTGTTGCGGGAACGATCTTCGGCCCACTTCACGCCAACGCCGAACTCGCGCTCGAGCGCTTCCTGCATCAGCTTGGCTTCGGTTTCCCCGCCGTGGACCGAGCCGCCGCTGACCAGTACCGGCAGCCCGGTGAGGCGCGCGACACGGGCACCGTAGCGCACGCGTTCGAGCGTCAGGCGCCCCAGCGTATCGCCGCCATACTCGGGGGCGTTCCGACGCGTGCCGCCGCCGAGAATCACGATCGCCTTTGCGGTGGTGGCACGATCGGGGTCGAACGGGGGCGACGTGTCGACGCAGCGCAGGAGAAGCAGCGCGACGACCGGAAGCGACAGCAACAGCAGTGACGATACGCCGGCAACCGTCAGCACGCGACCCGCGCGTGGGAACCGGTTCAGCAGGCCGATCCCGAGCAACGCGAGCAGCAGCGGTCCCGTCGGCGGCAGTGCCAGCGCCTTGAGCAGCGCCTTCAGCCAGAACGGATCAAGCATGTTCCGGAGCGCGCACACCGCGCAGGGTGCGCGTCAACGCATCTTGTCCAGCAGGTCCTGCAAGTGCTTCGACGGCACGGCATAGGTAATCCCGCTCGGCTGCGTCAGCGCGTTTTCCTTGGTCCCCTTGACGAAAACCATGTTGACGATGCCGAGGACCTCGCCCGATTCGGGATCATAGACCGGACTGCCGCTGTTCCCCGGATACGCGGTCGCGTCGAGCTGAAACACGGGAAAGGCTCCGCTGGTGAGGCGACGGATCACCTGGCCGTCGAGTTCCGACGATCGTCTCTGCGGAATCGCGATCGGAGAGATAGCTGCCACCATTCCACGATGGGTCGCCGGGTGCGGACCGAGAACCGGTCCTATCGGAAATCCGGTGAACAGGACACTTTGGCCTTCGCGGACCGTATTCGAATCGCGAAGCTTCAGCGCCGAAAGTGCGGGCCCGTCGATCTTCAGCAGGGCGAGGTCCGATCCCGGGTCCACTGAGAATCGCTTCGCGTCCCTCAGCTGCACCTGGCCTTTGCCCGGCGCGGGAAGGAGAATCGAGATCACCTCGAGCCGTGTCGAGTCAAGCGTCGCCGGCAGCACGTGCGCATTCGTGACGATCAGTGTTCCGTCCCCGACGGCGAACCCTGTTCCCCGGAACTGAAACGGCGGTGCGCGCGTGCGCTCGAAGGTCCCGATGGCAACGACCGATCCCTTCACGCGTTCGATCGTCGCCACGGCGTTGTCCGCGTGGGCGGGGCCGGCAGAAAGCCAACCCGGGAGAAGGAACGCGGCGGCGGCAACGCTGCACCCGCGTTTCAGAATCGCGGCAACGGGGCGCATGGCAGCCTCCTACATTGGCCGGGCGCCGGGACCCGCCAGGAATGGCGAGGGCTCGACGATCCGGGGATCGTACGGATGCCGCTCACTGCCGAACAATCGCAACACCCGGCGCACATAGTCGCGCGTTTCCGGGTACGGCGGAATGCCCCTGTACCTGTCGACCGCGGCTTCACCGGCATTGTAGGCGGCGACTGCAAGCGCGACTTGGCCTTCATAGTAGGCGAGAAGCCAGCGCAGATACGCGAGCCCGCCCCGCAAATTGTCACGCACGTCGAAAGCGTTCCTGACATTGAACCGGGCCGCGGTTTCCGGAATGAGCTGCATCAACCCGCGGGCATTCCTGACCGACAGCGCGCGTGGTTCGAAGTTCGATTCGACCCGGATGACCGACAACGCGAGCCGCGGGTCGACGGAGTATCGCGGCGCGAGACCCGCTACGAGGTCCGCGATCTGTTTCTTCGATGCCGGCAGGTCGGCGAAGAAATCGGGACCTTCGTCATCAGCAGGTCCGGTGTCGCTCCACGGGGGCTCCGCCGTACCCATGCAATCGGGCAGGCGGCCGCGCTCGTCGCCCACGTGCCGCAGCGCAATCGGCGCATGCGGGTGTCCCCCGGCGGCGGCCAACGCGAGCAGTGACGCGGCCACGGCATCGTCCCGCGCCACGCCGCGTCCGATCGCGTACATCCAGCCGAGGCTGAACTGCGCCTCGATATCGCCCTCGCGCGCCGCCTCGCAATACAGGGCGGCGGCTTTGAGCTGATCCTTGGGAACGCCCTCGCCGTGCTCGTAGGCGACCGCCTTCGCGACGAGAGCTTGCGGCGTTTCACCTGCGGACACCACCGGATCATCCGCAAACGCGGCCGCCGCGGGGGCAATTGCCATCACCGCAAAAGCAAGCCGATGGCCGCCCCACGGCTTGCTTGGATTTCGGCGTCCAGAACTACGCTGCGCCGAGAACATCCCGAATCTCCGGCGCTCGGTCCGCGTGCGGCAAGTCGTGGCGACCCTCGTACCACGGCAACGCGTGGCGGAGCCCGGATCGCACATCGCTGGTCGGCTCGTACTTGAGCAGGCGCCTGGCTTTGGAAATGTCGGCCTGCGAGTGACGGACATCCCCGGGGCGGAAATCCTCGTGGATGGGAGCGGGGATGCGAAGGCCCGGGTGCGATTCCGCCAGCAGCTCGCCCAGTGTGGCGAAGAGGTCGTTGAGCGACATCCGGCCGCCGACCGCGACGTTGTAAACCTGGCCGATCGCCATTGGATCGGCAGTCGTCGCCGCCAGCACGTTTGCCTGCACCGCATTGTCGACGTGACAGAAGTCGCGCGTCGATTCACCATCGCCGTGGATCACGACAGGCGTGCCGCGCAACATCGCGCTCACCCATCGTGGAATCACCGCGGCGTAGGCTCCTTCGGGATCCTGGCGGGCGCCGAAGACGTTGAAGTAGCGCAGTCCGATCGTGGCCATTCCGTAGCAGCGACCGAACACATCGGCATAGAGCTCGTTCAGGTACTTTGTAACCGCGTAGGGCGAGAGCGGGCGTCCGATCGCATCCTCCACCTTGGGCAATCCCGGATGGTCGCCATAGGTCGAGCTCGATGCCGCATAGACGAATCGCCGTACGCCGGCGTCGCGCGCGGCGACCAGCAGATTGAGAAAGCCGGTTGCATTGGCGGCATGCGTGAGCAGCGGATTCGCGATCGACCGCGGGACGGAGCCGAGCGCGGCTTCGTGCAGCACGATGTCCGCGGCTTCGCATGCCGCGCGACAGGCCGCGAGGTCGACGACGTCGCCCTCGATGAACGTGTGGCGTCGCCATGCCTCCTGCCCGACGGCTGCCCGCACGTCATCGAGGTTGCGCCGATGACCCGTGGATAAGTTGTCGAGGCTGACGACGTGCTGTCCGACCCGAAGCAGCGCTTCGAGAAGATGCGAGCCGATGAATCCGGCGCTTCCCGTCACCAGCCATCGCAGTGGCCGTTCACGGAGCTGCGAATATGCCGTCGCCAGTGCTGGCGGCCGGGGTGCCGCTCCCTGCATCAGAGTCTCCAGACCCGGATGCCGCGAGCGCGCAACGCCGCCGTATCGGCCTGGCACTTCACGTCCACGTAGAGTCCGTTCGGCTCGATCTTCGCCACGAGATCCGCGACCGAGCGGCGCACGATCTCCCGGTGAGCAACGGCCGCCACGACCGCATGGGCGCGCGGCAGTTCTTCCCACGGTGTCAGCAGGACGCCGTACTCGTGCATCGCTTCCGCCGCGTCGGCGATCGGATCGTGAACATGGACGCTGGCACCGAAGGACTCGAGTTCGCGCACGACATCGATGACGCGCGAATTGCGCAGGTCGGGGCAATTCTCCTTGAACGTAAGTCCGAGCACGGTGACCTGCGCGCCCTTGACCGGGAAGCCGGCCTGGATCATCTGCTTCACCGTCTGGTCGGCCACATACTTGCCCATGCCGTCGTTGATGCGCCGTCCAGCGAGAATCACCTGGGGGTGGTAGCCGAGCTTGTCCGCCTTGTGTGTCAGGTAGTAGGGATCGACCCCGATGCAGTGACCGCCGACAAGTCCGGGGCGGAAGGGAAGGAAATTCCACTTGGTTCCCGCCGCTTCGAGCACCTCCATGGTGTCGATCCCGATCTTGTGGAAGATCAGCGCGAGCTCGTTCATGAGCGCGATGTTGAGGTCACGCTGGGTGTTCTCGATCACCTTCGCCGCCTCGGCAACCTTGATGCTGCTTGCCCGGTGCACACCGGCCGTGATGATGCTCGCGTAGACGTTCGCGACGCGTTCCAGGGTCGCCGGCGTGTCGCCCGCAACGACTTTCGTGATCCGCGTCAGCGAATGCTCGCGATCGCCTGGATTGATTCGCTCCGGCGAGTAGCCGACGAAGAAATCGCGTTGCCATTTCATCCCCGAGTGCCGCTCGATGACGGGGACGCAGATTTCCTCGGTAGCGCCAGGGTAGACCGTCGACTCGAAAACCACGGTCGCACCGCGCTTGAGGTTCCGGCCGACCGACTCGCTCGCGCCCAGCAAGGGCCGGAAATCGGGCTGGTGCGCATCGTCGATCGGCGTCGGAACGGCGACGATGACGAAATCCGCCTCCGCGAGCAGCGCGGGGTCGCTGGTGACCCGCAGCCGCGTGGCAGCGCGCAGATCTTCCGAACTTACCTCTCCCGTCGGATCGACGCCCTTGCGGTAGGACTCAACCTTCGCCGGGGCGAGATCAAAGCCGATGGTCGAATGCTTCCTCCCGAATTCGACCGCCAGCGGAAGCCCGACGTAGCCCAACCCGACGACGGCAATGATCGGGTCGCTGTTCATGCCTTGAGCACGTGTGTGAGAGGTGCGCTATCCGGCCGGAGAGACGTACTCATAGGCTGTTCAGCATCTGCTGCGCCTCGGTGCGTGCCGGCGATGGCTTGCCTTCCAGCGCGAGCGTTTCCAGTTCCTGTTTCGCGCCGGCCTTGTCGCCTGTCTTGAGCAGAGCCTTCGCCAGGTGGAGTCGGATGTCGGCGTCCTGCGGGGCACGTTTGTTCGCCTCGCGCAACAGCGCGAGGCCCCGGGAGGCGTCCCCGCGCTGGACCAGCACCCAGCCGTGCGTGTCCATGACCGACGGCGCGAATGGCGCGACGCTGGAGGCGCGCTCGGCATACTCGAGGGCCTTGGGATCGTCCAGTTCGTTGAGCGCCCACGCGAGATTGTTGAGGGCCGCGATGTTCTCGGGTTCCACGTCCACGACAGCCTGCAGGTGCTGTGCCGCACCGCGGTAGTCTTTGGCGATCAGGCTCTGCTGGCCCTGAAAGCTGCGCAGCGTGACATCCTTCGGATGCTCCTGTTGCCACCTCTGTGCCATCACATTCGCCTGATCCTGTTTTCCCGCGGCCCTCAGCGCACTGTAGAGCCGTACGCTGAGGAGCGGCAGGGGCTCCCGCGCGAGGCCTTCCCGGAAGGCTGTTGCTGCTTCGTTCCATTTCTTCTGAGCCAGGTACAAATCGCCTTGCAGCGCGAAGCCCACCGCACGAGTCGGGAATTCCTTCTGGAGCTTGCGGGCATCGGCGATTCCGTCGTCGACGCGGCCGGCGATCATGTACACGCTGGCCATTGCGAGCGACGCCGATGCGCTCTGCTCGGGCTGGAGCGCGATCGCCTTGTGCAGCGATGCGATCGCAGCGTTGTAGTCCTTGACCGTCGCCTGGACTCCGGCGAGACGCATCAGCGGTGCCGGATTCTTGGGCTCGAGCTTCGCCGCGCGCGTCAGCGTCTCGATAGCCTGATTGTTTTCCCCCGCGGCCTGCTGCGCAACGCCCAAGGCCTCGAGAATCTGCACGTTGTCCGGAAACACCGATTGTGCCGCCTGGGCTGCCGCGAGCGCCGCCTTGCCATCGCGCTGCTGCGTGTAATAGGCGAACAGAGCCAACCGCGGGCGGACCGAGCTCGGATTGGCTTCGATCGCCCGCTCGAACGCCGCCTTCGCTTGGGCCGGCGGCGCGTTGGTCGCCACCAGAAGCGTCGCCACGGCCAGCAGCGCCTGTTCGTTTCGCGGATCCTTGGCGAGTATTTGCTCGTAGCGTTTCCGCGCGCCCGCGGCGTTGCGCTCCATCAGGTCGAGTTTGGCGAGGTTGTAAGCCGCGGCAGCGTAGCCGGGATCGATCTTCAGCGCCTGGTCGAAGCTCGCGCGCGCGTTCTTGTAGTCGCGCTTGGACACATAGATCACGCCTTTGACGTTGGCGGCAAGCGGATTGGCCGGCTGTTTCTTTTCGAAAGCATTCGCCGCGGCAAGCGCCTGGTCCGGGTCGCGTCGGCGCAGATGAGCACTGATCAGCGCCAGGTCCGCCGCCGGCAGCGCCGGGTTGGCTTCCGCCAGGGCCTCTAGGTCCCTCAGCGCACGCGCGGTGTCGCCACCCGCCGCCAAGCGGACCTCCGCGAGCCGCACACGCCCGGCGGCATTGCCCTTGTCTAGTTCGGTGGCCCGCTCATAGAGCTGGGCGGCCTTCGCCGGGTTGCTCGAGGCGAGATAGATCTCCGCAACGGCGCGCAGCAGCGCCGGATCATCGGGGGCCCTTTGCAATGCGGGCTCGAGCGTTTCGAGCGCCTGCGCCGTTTGACCTGTGCGAAGGAGAGCCCCGGCGAGCGTGCGCCGCGCACCGATGTCGCCCGGAATCTTGGCGACTACGGTCCGCAGCGCCTGCTCCGCCGCACCGTAGGAACCCAGCCGGTAATTGACAAGGCCCGACAGATATAAGGTCGGGATGTGATCGGGCGCGACGCTGAGCACTCTCTGAACGGCGTCTCGTGCGGCCGTCAGATCCCCACTTCCGTAGGCGATCAGCGCCTCCGAATAGATCGTCCGCGGATCCTGCGGCAACAATTTCTTGGCCGGTTCCAGCTGCGCTGCGGCGCGCTCTGCCTGACCGGAATAGGCGAGCACCGACACCAGCGCATAGCGCGCGGCGAGCAGGTCGGGCCTGACCTGCAATGCCTGCTCGAGGGCCTTGATGCCATCGTCGCGCCGATTTTGCGCGATCTCCAATTCGGCCTTGAGGAGCAGCGCCACAACATCGTTGGGCGCCGACGCCAGCGCCGTGTCGACCAGCTTCAACGCTCCCGGCAGATCGTTCTCGGCGGCTGTCAGTTGCGCCTGTGCGACAATTGCGTGCGGTTCGCCCGGCTTCGCCGCAAGGGCCGCGGCGATAGCCTCACGCGCCTCCTTCTTTTCCTTCAAGGCGAGGTGCGCCTGCCCGACTGCGGTCAGAACTTCGGCCTGCGCCTGCGGGCTCGCGAGCTTGCGGTCGGCGAGATCCGTGACAAGCCTGCGAAACTCGCCTTGCTGCAGTAGTGCCCGCGCCAAAACGGGATAGGCCTCGTCACCCGGGTATTTGAGGTCCAGCGCCTTGCGCGCCTCCGTTTCCGCGGCGACGGCGTCGCCGGCCTCCAGCAGGGACTTCGCCAGGAGAAACCGCGCGTCCGCGTTGTTCGGTACTGACTGCAACGCATTCTTGAGCTGGATGATGGCAGCCTTGGGATCGCCTTTCGCGAGGTATTCGCGTGCCGACTCGATCAGCGACGCGGGGTCGCTGCGGCCACACGCCGCGAGCGCCAGCGCGATGAACACGGCTGTCAGCGCGCGATAGAAATTTCGCGTGTCTACCATATTGAATCTTTCATCAGGCGAGGCGGAAATCGTAGGGCGGCAGAGTCTACTTTAGACCGAATCGGTGCATCAGATCGTATAGCGTGGGACGGCTGATCCCTAACAGGTCAGCGGCCTTGCTGAGATTGCCGTTGACGCGTCCGAGCACAGCCAGGATGGCATTCCGCTCGGCCTCCTCGCGGACCTGCCGCAGATTCAGCATGGCCGTCGCGTTGTCGCCGGCGGAAATCCCGATGTCGACCGCCTTGATGGTCGAACCCTCGGCCATTATCACCGCCCGCTTGATCACATTCTCGAGTTCCCGGACGTTGCCTGGCCACGCGTGGGCCTCGATTGCGTCGATTGCGTCCGGAAGGAGCGTCATCGCGCCGCGGTGCTGTTCGGAGGCGAACCGGCGCATCAGGGCGTGGGCGAGTAGCGCGGCATCCCCCTTGCGCTCGCGCAGCGGCGGAATCTCGACCACGATCTCGGCCAGCCGATAGTAGAGGTCCTCGCGGAATTTGCCGGACGCGATTTGGTCCTTCGGACTCTGGTGCGTCGCGCATACGATGCGCACGTCGACGGGAATCTCCTGCCGGCCGCCTACGCGCTCGACCACGCGCTCCTGCAGGAAGCGGAGCAGCTTCGCCTGCAGCGACACCGGCAGGTCGCCGATTTCGTCCAGCAACAGCGTCCCGCCGTGTGCAGTCTCGATCTTGCCGATCGTCTGCTTCGCCGCTCCAGTGTATGCGCCCTTCTCGTAGCCGAACAGCTCGCTTTCGAGCAGCGTTTCGGGTATTGCAGCACAGTTGATGGCGACGAACCGTCGTTCGCGGCGCGGCGACAGGTCGTGCAGTGCCCGCGCGAAGAGCTCCTTGCCGGTGCCCGACTCGCCGAGGATCAGCACTGTCGCGGCCGTCGGGGCGACCTTTTCGATCGTGCGGCAGATCCGCTGCATCTCCGGGTCGCGCGTGATGACCCCAGACATCGCGGGCGACTGCTGCGTGGCCTGCAAACGGCGGTTCTCATCCTGCAATTCGTGGACGCGGAATGCCCGGTCGATCGTCCAGGTGAGAATCTCGGGCTCGAACGGCTTGGTACAGAAATCATGGGCGCCGAGGCCGATCGCCTTGAGGGCGTTCGCGCGGTCGTTCTGCCCCGTAAGCACGATCACCTTGGTGTCGGGCGCGAGCGAATGGATCTCTTCGAGAAGCGCCAGCCCTTCGCTCGGGTCGTCCGGATGTGGAGGCAGGCCGAGGTCCATCGTGACGACGGCCGGCTCGAAACGCCGCAGCTGCACGATCGCCGATTCGCGGTCCTCGGCCACGACGGTCTCGTAGCCGTCGAAAGCCCAGCGCATCTGTTTCTGCAGCGCGGGATCGTCCTCGACAATGAGCAAGGGCTTGCGTTGCTCGGTCATGGATCTGCCCCAGTCCTTGCGGCTGTTGCCGCGCCGCTGCCCCTACGACGTCGTGGCGTCCCGGCGCCGCTCATGCGACCTCCTTCAGCGCAGGCGAAGCAACCGAGGGACCGTCTCCGCACGGAAGCAGGACACGTACGCGGGTTCCGGCGCCTGGCGCGCTGTCGACCAGCAGCTGACCTCCCAGGCCGGCCACATATTGCGAGCTTTCGTAGACACCGATGCCCATACCTTCCGCCTTGGTGGTCTCGAAAGGCTTGAAGAGACGCTCGCGGACGAATTCCGCGCTCATGCCAACGCCAGTGTCCTTCACCTCGAGCGCCGCGAAATCGCCCTCACGGCCGAGCCGCACGGACACGCTGCCGCGTTCGGCTGTTGCATCGATGGCGTTCTGGATCAGGTGACCGATCACGTGGTCGAGGCGGTCCTCGTGTCCGACTGCGCAGATTCCGGGCATCAACTCAACGTCGATACGCGCACCGACGCCGGACTTCGCGGCGCAGATACGCTGCACGATCGAGCCGAGATCGTTAGCGCGGGCGTTTTCTACGGGTGTCGTACCGGAGCGCAGTTGGAGCATCAGATGGTTCATGCGCCCCACGACGTGTTCGACGGTCGCCAGCATGTCGCGTTGGAATTCCGGATTGCCGGAATGGCGCTCGGAATTTCTCAACATCAGCGAAAGCTGCGCCACCAGATTCTTGAGGTCGTGGACGACGAAGGCGGACATCCGGTTGAAGGCGTCGAACTTACGTGCCTCGAGCAACGCTTCGGTGGCGCGGAACTGGCCCAGAGAGGTCGCGGCCTGCCGGCCTGCCGTCTTCAACAGGTCGCGCACTTCCCAGTTGACATCGATTTCGGTCCTGGGTGTCGTGAGGACCACGAATCCAACCAGGTCGGAGCCCGAGGCGAGCGGAACGATCAACCATGCAGCGGGAACGGACGAGAGCCATTCAGGGAGTCTGAGCCCGGGGTAGCGCGATGGGTCGGAGGCGACTTCGGCGACGTTGACGACCCAGCCGGTGCGCTCGAGAAACTGCGCAAGGGGGCCGTCCGCGGGCTCCTTTTCAGTGACTGCCGCGATGTTCCAGCGCGCAACCGGCCGAAAGCCCTCGCGCTCCTGTTTCAGCCACAGTATCCCTGCCGGGCTTTCGACGAGGTCGGCGAGCGCCTCGATGCTGTGCACCTGCAGGCCCTGATACGTGCTTTCGGCCGACAGCGTGCGGGTAAACCGGAGCCACTCCTCGCGGTAATCGTAGCGGTACGAGAAGAAATGCTTGCTGACAAATACGCTGAGCTTCGAACGGAACCGGCCGGACGTAGCCACGAGGACAGCGAACATCAATGCGCCGAAAAGCAGCTCGATCTGCAGCGCCTTGCCCCAGTCGCCGCCGAAATAGCGGACGAAATACCCGGCGGCGGCAATCACGAGCAGGAAGACGCCGGACACGAACAGCGCGGTCGAGTGGAACACGACGCCCCGCGACATGTGCATCTCGATCGTCCAGCCCGTGTTCCGCGCCGTCGAAATCGCCACGAAGGGAATGGCCAGCGTGTTGGCGATGCCGCGGGCCAGCCAGATATCGGCATCGAGCTGGCCGTACAGCATCGCGTCGGCGTACATGAAGAGGTCGAACGCGAAGACGCCGGCGAGCCCCACGCAGAGTGGTTTGATGCTCCAGCGCGCCTGCGGTGGCGCCCGCCGCAAAAGATGCTCGACGAGGGTCAGCCCACAAACCGCGAGTCCAAGGCGCAACCCGAACTCGATCGTCGGTGCTTGCGCACCCAGCGTTCGCGCGGCCGGATACCCCTCCGAAAGTACGACGCTGGCAACCAGGCCCGCCGCCACGAATGCGACGGCCCACCTCGGCAGGAGCCGGCGTACGTCCGATCCTTCGTCCGTTGCGGGTGCGCCTCGCAAAAGGCTTCCGAGAAAGGCGAACCAGAGCGCGTAGCGGAGTGCGTCGAGCGCGTTTGACGCAAGGAACGTCGACGGCACAGGCCAGGCGCCGACGCCCATGCCGGCTGCCGCCCAAAGCCCGGTGGCGACGATCGCTGCGAGAAGCATCGCAGCCCGTGCGCTGCGGCGCCATCCCAACGCCAGCCGAACCGCAAACGCGAGAAATGCGGTAGTGGCTACACCGTAGCTCCACAGGGCGGCGGTTGCGAGGGCGCTTCCGGTCACGACGTTGGCTCTCTTGTCAAGGACTGAAAACTCAAACTGTAGCGCGGGTTGGCGGCCGTCGGCGAATCCGGTCTGGAGCGTCCCACACGCTCGTGTAGTCCTGGGTTTTGGAGGGGTCCTCGGCGATGGCGCCGTGGTCGGCCGCGATCGTCAGCCGCGGGGGGCGTGCCTCCCCAGAGCTCCGCCGCCGGTTGCGCCTAGCGCGCACCCTCTCCCAGCAGGACGACCCGAACGGTTTCGAGCAGGATGAGTAGGTCGAGGAAGACCGTGTGGTTCTTCACGTAATACAGGTCGTATTCGAGCTTCCGCATCGACTGCTCCACCGTCGCGCCGTAAGAGTACCTTACTTGCGCCCAGCCGGTGATTCCGGGTTTCACGCTGTGACGCACGGCGTAGAAGGGAATTTGCTCGGTCAGCAACTTGACGAACACCGGCCGTTCGGGCCGCGGGCCGACGAAACTCATATCGCCCTTGAGGACGTTGATCAGCTGCGGCAACTCGTCGATCCGGCTGTGGCGAAGGAAGCGGCCGAGGGCGGTGACGCGCGCATCGTCCGTTTGGGCCCACTCCGCCTGCCCGTCCTTCTCCGCGTCCTTGCGCATGCTGCGAAACTTGAGGAGGGTGAACGTCTTGCCGTGGTGACCGATACGGTCCTGTCGGTAGATGACCGGCGCACCGCTCTCGATGGCGATCAAGAGCGCGGTGATCGCAGTGATCGGCAGTGTAAGAACGAGCAATGTCATCGCGACGACGAGATCGAAAGCTCGCTTCACGACACTGCGCATCCAGGTCTGACGGAACCCGTTTCCGTAGATGAGCCAACTGGCCTTGAGCGATTCGATCGGCACCTGGCCGTGAACCCGCTCGAAGAACCGGGCGAGGTCGGTGACCCGGACGCCGTTGAGCCGGCATTCGAGTAGCGATCGCAACGGGAGCACGCCTCCACGCTGCTGGCGAACCGCAACGATGATTTCATTGACCCGCAGCCGCTTGACGGTGTCCTCAAGGAGGCCGATGTGCGCGATCACGCGGTTCGGCGACACCGTGGTCTGCTCGATCTTTTCCAGCGCGTAGAAACCGACCAGCTCGACGCCCGGTGGGTCGGCCGTCGCGAGCGAGGCTTCGACGACGCGTGCCTCGGGGCCCGGTCCCAAGCACCAGCACACGTCGCGGAAGCAGCGTGCGGACGATCGGTGGCACGATCAGATAACGGACCACGACCAGACCGGCGTACGCGAACAGGACCGCTTCGCCGAGCGTGTCGTTGAAGCGGTCGCCTCCGGGCAGGATGCGGGCTACCAGATACGCAATAGGCACGCCGATCAGGAGCGCGAGGAACATTCGCGTGACATGCGCCCCGAACGGAATCTTCGCATCGCGCCGATAGAGCCCGAAGGCGCCGTTGAGGGAGACGATCAGGACCGCGAATACGAACGCCGGTGCACCGGCGGTCAATACGGGCGCCGCGAGCTGGCCATGGAATTTGAGTGCCAGGATGACGGCGAAGAAAAGCCACAAGCCCTCGGCGCCAAGCTGGAAGAGCGTCGCGCCGGACAGGCTGCGTTGCAGGAGGCTAAACATGCAGCCCCCGCCGCCAGGTGGCCGGTGCGGTGGCGGCGAAAGAGCTGTGGGTCACCGGTCGCGAAAGCTTCATCGAACGCCCTTAACCAACTTGCCCATCCATGTTGTATTTTTTTGCAGATCCGGTCACCGGCCGTGCTCGCGAGGCGCCGCGGCGCGACCGGCCCCCGGATGGAGGCTTGCTGACCCGGTCCGATTCAGTCCGGACCCGATGCACTACTTTGCGCGTTGCCGTCAGCCGAGCGGGGGCATTGGCGCCGATGCATGCGAAACTCGCGCGCCGCGTTTCCTGAAGACGTGCCCACTCACGGCAGATGGCTTTGGACCTGTATGTCGACTCCTTGTGAACGACAACTGACGAAACTATGAAAAATCTAGGGTCCCGACGGAAACGGAAATCCTAGGTCGATTGATAATGCTTCCAGCGCAAAATCTCGGCCTGCACTCGACTTGTACACTACGCTTATTATCGAACCGGCATTGGTTGTACACATCAAGAAGAACACCGAAAAAGGTGAATATTCACGTTCTCGCGCAACTCTGGTGGGGCCTGTAATGTTATGCCATAGTCTTCGTCTGCGCAACTGGGATGTTGTTGCTGGACAACAAATATGCCGCGGTGCGGTGACGCTGGTGCGGTTTGACGGTCGAGCGGCAACATTTGGCCGACGATTGGTATCGGCGAGTTCGTGTATGGACGAAAGCGCGCCGCCACGCCGCCCGTTGGTGCTAGATGGCGTCCGGGATTGCGCCGCGAGTCTCCAATTCGAGCGGGAAGATGCTCGGCGCGCGAGTAGTCGTGCGGTTGTATGTCTCGCGTAGCCGCCGGACCGCCACTTCTCGATATTCGCCGGGGCCGTTCGCCGGCAACCCCGAATGCGGAACTCGAAATGCGGTCTTCAAACAGGTCGGAGTACCGGGGCCCGAACGCAAAGTTGCGGCTGGCCCCGTGCAGGTTGCGTGTCGACGCCGTTTTATGCTAACGTCATTATACGTGGCCAAGTAGGTCGACTGGAAACGCGATGCCAACGCGACGACAATTCCTCAGGAAGGCGGGCTACGGGCTTATGCTAGCCGGGGGCACCGGGTGGTTTGTGACAGAGGCTCGCGCTGGGGCTAAGGCCGGGCCCATTGTGCCGCCGGCTCCAGGCACGACCACTCATGGTCCGCCTCGTGCGGCGCCGGGTTTTCGCGATAACCGCGATAACCCTGTGCTCAATCCACCACCACCGCCTCCACCGCCAGGGCCAGGGGGCGGGACGACATTTGTCGCCAACCTGTGGGACGGTGCATCGGGCGTCACGCCCACCTATTTCAATTACGGCGCTCTCTTGCCGTGGCAGAACCGCTTGGGGGACTGGACTGATGCGCTAGGTGTCGCGCAGGGCTCGGCAGCGTTTGCCTCCGGCGGCTCCGGGTGGCGTCGGCCCGTTCACGATGGACCTGACTACGCTCGCCCAATGGCTGCACGCAAATTCGAGTTACGGGATTTTCCTCAAATGTTCTGGCACTGGATTCATAGCGATGCGAACAAATACCGATCCGGCCAAGCGCCCGAGGCTCACCGTTATCGACACCAAGGGAGGCACTACGGTATGTCCCTGCGCCGCCAGCGCGGTGATCAATTCATCGACGGCGTATCCGGTAACCGGTGAAGAACTCTCCGTCGGCGGCTACCCGCTTTTGCTCGAATTCGATCTGGATTCCGTTCCGAATCCGATTTCCAAGGCGACGCTTACGCTCACGATGACGAAGGCCTTTTCGTCGCCACTGAAGCTCCAGGCGTTTGCGCTAAGGAGCCCCAAGCTGTTCGACGGTGGTGCCCCGACATTGGGAATCGCCGCGAAGTACACGGCTGATGCCGGAATTCTCGCGGACCCCGATGTCTATTTCGCAACCCAGCTCGACGCAACAGGGCTGGCCGACTACTTTTACCCGCCCAACATCGCAGCTTGCCGATGCGACCTTTACCATGGACCCCGAACTCGGGGTGCCGGCGCTGGGCGTCAAGTATCACGTCGGCGACTTCACGCCATTCAGTAACGTGCCGGATCACCTCTGGTCAAGAAAAAGCAGCGCAGGACGAAGCGTCAACCCAGCAAATGGCTCTTTGATCAGGGACGACACACCCAGCGCACAGTACCTCGCTCTCAACCACCCAAACTCGCCGAGCGAACTCTATTTCCGCTATTACCTGAAGCTCCAAAAGGGCTATCAGTGTTCGAGCCAAGGCAAGAAGCTGCCGGGGCTTGCTGGCCGCTATGGGAAATGGACGGGCACAGATACAAACGGGTACTACGCACCAACTGCGGGTAACGGCGGATCGCCAACCAAGGGAACCTACGACCCGGCCAACGGTGGGTTCTCCGGCTGGTCGCTGCGGCATCACGCCTTTGCGGGTCCGACCGATGCAAATCCGTATGCCGATCTCGTCCCTCTGAATTATTACGCCTATCACGCCAAGATGACGGATGTTTTCGGCGAAATGTGGCGATGGGGCAATCCAACCACGGGGTTCGTGAACCTAGAACAGGATCGCTGGTACTGCATCGAGCACTACGCGAAGGTCAATGACGTGGTGGGACCGTTCGACGTGAACGGCAACGGCACGGCGGTCGAGAACGGCGTGGTGCGCGGCTGGATCGACGGGGTGATGGTTTTCGAGAAGACGAACGCGGTGTTGCGCAAGCATCCCGCGATCAAGATCGACGAGGTATGGCTCGACCATTACCACGGCGGGACCACGCCAGCCGAAGCCGAGCACCCGCTCCAGATGGCGGCGCTGGTGGTCGCCAAGAACTACATCGGACCGATGCGGGTGGGGACGGTCGCACCGCCACCGCCGGGTCCGGTTGTGATACCGGCATGGATGCAGGGCCTGCCGCTGAACCAATGGTATGCGATACCGGGCACCGAGTTGAGCGCCAGCACGGACCTCGCGGCACAGATTGCGGCGGGGCTGACGAATGCAGCGCTCCAGCCCATCGGATTCGGTAAACCGCGCCAAGGAATTTTCGACTTCAGCGGCGGGACGTTGAAGTCGAACGGCAGCGAAATGCTGGTCTTCGGCGGCGGCGGCGCGGGAGCGTGGGCTGGCAACGACGTTCGCGGACTGCGGCTCGAGGATGATCTTCCGCGTTGGAAGACGAGAACCAAGCCGGCGCCTGCTGCGCAGATACCCGTTAGACATACGACAACCGTCGTTGGCGATCCCACGAGTCCGTATAACAAGAACGACACGCCGGTAGCGCGGCATTCCTACGCACATCAGAATTTCATTGACGCCACCAACACGTTCATGACGTTCTCCTGCCGCTTCGTGTGGCAGACCGATCAAGGCCAGTATCCGAACGTGGACAGCATTCCTCTGAGTTCCGGTTTATGGAAGTCCACCGGGGACGCATCCGGCAATTCCGGGGTCTATTGGTTCTGGCCCAATGGGCGTCTGTAAGCATCCATTGACTGAGCATGTTTACGTAGTTCCCGGTTCTGCGGTTCTTGAATTCAATCCCTCCACGAATGCTTGGTCGACACTTTACGCCTGGAAGGGCGGACAACCTGCACCGAGCTCGGGCTGGAATCACCCGGCGGTTGCGGCGATTGACACTGCGAGAAATCTGTTGGTGGTGTTTCTGGCGGGTGGTGCAGCAGACCCGACGACGACCCTCGTATTCGACCTGACCACCCGAACTCGCCTCGCCAATGCAAAGCTCACCGGGCCGTTCGCATCGTCGGTGGCTGCGAAGGCGTTGGACGGGATGGGACTTGTGTATGACCCTGGTCTCGATAAGTTCGTATATTTCCAGGATGACGGCTTCCTCTACACCATCACCCGTGTTTCCCCCACCGCGTATTCCGTGGACCGGATGACCCTCGCGGGAACGCCGCCGGCTGTTCTCGGTTCTGGTGTTCACAACGGCGGCGGGTACGTTGGAGTCTGGAGTCGCATGCAATACATCCCGAGACTCAGGGGCGTATGCATCATCCAGGCGTACGATCGTCCCGCCTACTTTGTGAGGACTGCGTAAGTGCAAGATAGATCCGGTGCAGGGCCGCGTGGCCTGCCCCCCGGGTGCTCCTGGGCTCGCCCATCCGAATTAAAGCGCAAAGCCGGATTCGGTTCTTCCGCCCTCACCAGGCTTGCCGGCCACGCCGAGACGAAGAAGACCGACGCATCGACGATCTCCGTGTCGACGTCGGCTTTGTGACCTCGGAACTGTTGTACGATCGCAATCCTGCCACAGAAACCGGCCGGTTCTGTCGGTGTGACCATTAGCAGTTGACATTGCAGGGGGGCCATCCCTGGGCGATCGCGTGTGTTTCGAGCGGGCGAGGGCCGGCGCTAGTCCTCGAGATCCAAGCGAATGGAAGGGGATTTCCGGGTGGACTATCGACAAGGCCATTTGAGCAAGGGCGGCACGTACGACGAGACGATTGCCGGCTCGCCCTTCGACGCATACATGGCCAGATGGGAGGCGGAATGGCTCCGCGAAACCGTTCCGCTGCTGACGCGCGGCCGGGGACGATATCTGGACTTTGCTTGCGGAACCGGTCGCATCACCGCGACCGTGAGCCCGTTGGTTGCCGAATCCGTTGGCATCGATATTTCCGAGAGCATGCTTGCGATAGCGCAGCAGAAATGCCCGTCGACGCGTTTTGTCTGTGCGGACCTCACCCGGCAAACCCTGGATCTCGGTCTATTCGACCTTGCCACTTCGTTTCGCTTTTTCGGGAATGCGGAGGACGATCTTCGCGTGGCGGCCCTAAGGGCGATCAGCCGGGTCCTGCGCAGGGGGGGACACCTCATCATCAACAGCCATCGGAATCCACAGGCGATCGGTTCGCTCATTCGGGTGCTGGGCGGGGATGCCCACGGGATGGATCTCAGCTATTGGAAGATTTCGCGCATGTTGCGCGACCAGGGATTTCGCGTCGTTTCAGCGCGTCCCATTGGCTTTTGGGTATACCGCTCTCAGTTGCGAAATGAACAAACGCTGACCAGTACTGGCGCCACGATTGCAGAGCGAGCATTCCGGCATCGAATCTGGGCACCCTTCGCGCCCGATTGCGTTCTGCTCGCCGAAAAACAGTGAGTTCGTCGCACGACGGAACGCCGACCGGCCGGGCGGTGCCTGCAGCACTGCGCCTAGCTCGAACGAAAGAAGGATCTGATCCGCGACGCGACGGCGCGGATCTCGCTTTTGAGTGGATGGCGGAGCAGGAATACGCCCATCACCCAGAATGCAAGCGAGGCCACCACGAGCATGAGCAGGCCGGGGAGGTGCAGCTCTTTCATGCGGTCTCCGGCAACGAGGGTCAACGCCGGAAGCGAGCTCCATGCGGCCAGGACGGCCGACCGGGCATAGATGGATCCGATCGCCTTCAATTGGATGCCGAGCGTCCGCCGGATCTCGGCAGTGACAATCCCTATCTCGACGATCGCCGCAGCGGACAGGCAGATGGCCAGCGTGACGATTCCAAAGGGCGCGGCGGCCGCCACAATGACGATACGCAGCACGTGCACTTTGGCCGTCATCCGCACTTCCCGTCCCGCTTGGTTGGCCCCGATGAGGGCGGTCGAAGCAAACATCGTCGCCGCCGTCGCGGCACCAAATGCGCTCAACCAGTGCAACACCGGAATGGAGGCAACCCACTGGTCACCGAACAGCGTAAGGATGACCGGGTGTGCCGCCAGCCCGAGAACTGCATAAAACGGCCACGCGACGCCGACGAAATAAGCCTGCGCCTGGGCCAACGCGGGCCCCACTTCCTCGCCTTCGCGCTTCACTTTCGAGAAAAACGGGAGCGTTACGGACCACATCGCCTGGCTCATGAAGCGCGCGAACACGTCGACGAGACCGCCAGCGCGGCCGAAAAGCGCGACGGCCGCGGGACCAATGCTCTTGCCTAATATGGCATCCGGTGCAGCCCGGGACGCTTGGATGATAAGATCCGACGTCAGGGTTTGCCCGGAAAACGTCAGGATCCTTCTCGCTCCGCGAAACGACGGCCACAGAGGAAGCCAGGCGGGCCTGGAAAGGCGCGCTCCGACTACGGTTACCCCCGTGTTGACCGTGTTTCCGATCGCGAGGCTCATCGGGCCGAACCCCAATGCCGCCAGGACGACTGAGGTAGCGACGCTTGCGAATACGCTGCCGACGCGAATTGTGAAGATCTTGCCCATCTGGAATTCGCGGCGAAGAATCGCCATCGACACTGCGCCAAAGGGGATCATCACGAAATTTGCCGCGAGCACCCACGTCAGTGTCCGCAGCTGCGGCTCGTCGTAGAACCGCGCCATCGGAAAGCTGGCAAGAAAGACGAGCAACGCAAGCGCCCAAGAAACGGAAAAGGAAATCGCTGATGTCGCCCGGATTTTTTCTGTGGTCAATTCGGCTTCCTTGATCAAGTAGGCTACAACGCCGAAGTCTCTCAGCACGTGGGCCGCGGAAAGCGTGATGACGGCAATCGAATACACGCCGATTTCCTGGGGGGTCAGCAGCCGCGCAATGATGACGGACATCACGAACTGCAGAGCGAAGATCACCTGATTCTCGGCAATGACGATCGCGAGCGAACGGCGGACGCTGGTCATTGGTGTTCGCCTGCCGCCGTGTTGTTCTCCGCCTTGGATTCGACGTCAGCGTCCCGAAGCGCATCACTCAATCCACGAATCGCCCGCGCACCGAGTTCGACTTCATAACCTCTCCCGCGCTTCATCTGAGCAGTGATGGCCAAGTAGGCCGGCAGAAGCTGGAAGAAGAGGCGCGCAGTCAGTTCGGTGCCTTGGGTGCCCGCCCGAAGAATCCAGGAATGCGGCGCGCCTTGTGCGGTATTGCTGCGGATCCTGGCGGCGCTGAACGCGTTGAGTGAAAGCAGCAGCAGCGCAAGGTCGTAGCCCGGCAAGCACGCCAGCCCGAAATCTTCCCAGTCCAGAACGACAAGGGCATCACGATGCAAGCCCAGGTTGTTGGCGTAAAAATCGCCGTGCTGGCGGACCGCGGTCAGACGGTCGACCTGGCTGGCCAGGTGGTCGACGTAACCGGCCCATGAATCGGGAGCAACCTCCGCCGCGAGTGATTCGAAAGCACTTCTGATGCGTTGCGAATGGGGTATGCGGGTATCCACCTGGAACGCGGTCATCGCAACGGAGAAGTAGTGCGCTAGGGCCCGCTCGAGAATCGGTGAGGGCGCCTGCATGGACAAGGGACCGAGAGGTGCGAACGGAATACCCGACGTCACCAGCGTGGAAAATGATCGATGCCGCGAGAGCGCCAACGGCTTCGGTACGCCGTCGGGAAACGCTGCATGCCCGGCCGAGAATCCCTCGTACTCGCGCCGCAGATCGCTCTGCAATCCGACCTTGACCAGATAAAAGGCGCGACCGGGCGGATACACGAGAAAGACGAGGTTCCCGCTCATGCGTACCGTGAACGGCGGCATGGGGTCGCTGGCGCGCAACACGCCGACGCCACACAATGCTTCGCGAGCGGCCTCTAGCATTTTCGCGCCACCACAATGAAGCAGGCCTGGATGTACGGCGCCAGACGCAACTCGACAATCGCCGATCGGAACCAGCGGAAGCGGACCGCGCCAGATACCGCGCGCGCCTCGAGTTCAAAGCGATGGAACGCAAGCGCGCTCGCCCCATCCGTCGAAACCACGAACGTCGGTGCGTCGAAGTCGGGTCGCGCGACATAGACGGTCACCTTGGAAAATCCCGCGTTTCGGGCGGCGAGGCGGTAGCCCCAAAGTGTCGCGCGTGGAACGTGGGTTCCCACCGCGGGATTTCGCAAGGCCACGTGAAGGCGGTTATATCCCGCCAGGGCGACGATTCCACCGGGGCGGAGCAGTCCGTGTGCGGCGCACAAAGCTTGGCCGACCGAGGAACGACCGCCGAGCGTGCCATGGAGGATCACCATCTCGAAACTGGGTGATGCGCGCGGCGGCTGGATCAGGGCGTCGGTATTACCGCTGAGGACATTGGTAAACCATCTGTCGGCGACGGGCACGCCGGCTTGCATGACGGCGATGTCCGAATGCGGTGCGACAACGCGATAGAACCAGCCGCGATAATCATCCGGCACGGTAATAAACGATTGGTCAACCTCCGGAGGCTGCTTACAATCGGAATCGAAGGGACTCGCGTTCACTGCGGGAACATATTGGATGGCATGGATGCGCGGAAATAGCTTACTTGCCACCCGACGGGAATCAGGTAGCGACGACTAGTCTCGCATGACGAAGGCGCATGACGGCGGCGCTTTCTATCTCGAATCCCGCAACAGCAGAGAAATAGGGACGCGTTGGACAAGTATCAGCGCATAGGCTTCGATCTTGAGATTGCTCCGAGCGAGCATGTTCCCGCCGGCAGCTTCGGTACCCTTTCCGAGACAACCGCCTTCATGTGGTGCCAACCTTTGACAGTCTCGACGGGCCACGATGCGGTTTGACCGCGCGTCGGTCATCTGTCCGCCATCAGCAAGCACTACGCGCGACCGCGGGCAATCGACGTTGCAATCAGGCATCGAGGCCAAACACTACCCGAGGCGGGCAGACCTGACAAGGCCACGAGGGCAGAAGAACGAATCTTCGGATGCGCGTATGTTTCTTGATTGTCAATCACGGCACCTGGCCGTGCGTCAGACCCTGGGCGATTCGCATGGAGACGCGGTCCGCTGGTCAGCAAGGCTCTTACACGACTTCCAGAGATGCTCAGGAGTCAGGTCACCAAGAATTGAATGGCGTTGACAAGAGGGCACTACGCGTTATGATTTCGACTACTGGGTCGATTCCGTCGATGGGGCTTCGATACAGCATTTGCAGCATTTGCGCGGTTTGCACACTCAAGCAGTCCTCGGTCGCTCTTTGACTTGCAGTGGGATGTGTGCCCGGCCCAGAGCCATCCACTCGCGCGCGTTTTGCGTAGTCGCAGATGGGGCGACAATTCATCGTGGTGGCGGTCGCAAGCATCAGGCACGCCAGATGCCGGTGCCCGCTCCGCACCTGACCCAATGCATTGTCCGGGAAGTCAAATACGAATGGATAGCGCAATAACCGCCAACGGGGCTAGGGCTGCTGCCGATGACGCAACGGAGCTGCGCGGGCGAATAAGCCTTGTCAACTTCGCCGTCGTCGCGGTCCAACTCGGCCTGGTGCTCGTGTTGCTGCGTCAGTTCCAGATCGAGAGCACGGCGTTCATTCAGCTTGCCGCGGTGGTATTCGTCGGCTTCGCCGTGCATGCGTTTCTGCCGATGCGGATGCGCCTGCCATTCTTCAGCGCACTAAGCATCGTTTCGCTACCTCTTGCGCTGGGGTTCGTCAACGGGCTTTGGCTCCTCGCCATCGGTTCCGTGCTCATCGGTATCTGCCATCTACCCATCTCGTTCAGACTGCGAGCGGTGGTCTTGCTGTTCGTGGCCACATTGCTCGCCGCGCAACGTGCCACGCTGCTGCCGTTCCCGTGGTCAGAAGCAATCTGGCCGATCCTCGGGTCCATGTTCATGTTCCGGCTGATCGTCTATTTCTACGATCTGCGGCACGAAAGGGTGCCGGTGACGCCTGCACAATCGTTCGGTTACTTCTTCATGGTTCCGAACGTATGCTTTCCTCTGTTCCCGGTCGTGGACTTCCAGGCCTTCCGCCGCAACCATTATTCGGTCGATGCGCACGAGACGTATCAGCAAGGTATCGACTGGATCGTGCGCGGCGTGGTCCATCTGATTCTGTATCGCTACATCTATTACTACGTAACCTTGGCACCCTCCGAGGTGACTGGCCCCGCGCAGTTCATGCAGTATGTCGTTTCGAATTTTCTGCTCTACCTCAGGGTTTCGGGTCTGTTTCACATGATCGTGGGCATGTTGTATCTCTTCGGCTTCCATTTGCCGGAGACACACAACCGATACCTCCTCGCGTCCAGCTTTACCGACTTCTGGCGACGCATCAACATCTATTGGAAAGACTTCATGCAGAAGATCTTCTACTTTCCAATGGTGTTCGCCCTCAAGCGTCTCGGAACGACGAAGGCCATCACGATCTCGACCCTCGTGGTGTTCTTGCTCACCTGGGCATTGCACTCCTATCAATGGTTCTGGCTGCGTGGCGTCGTGCTGTTCGCCTGGCACGACATGCTGTTCTGGGGTGTGCTTGGCATCCTGGTCGTGGCGAATTCGCTCTACGAGCTGAAGTTTGGGCGCCGGCGCAGCCTTGGGAAGGCGGTTTGGACATGGCGAACTGGCGTCGTGACCGTAGCGAAGACGTATGCGATGTTCTGGATCATCTGCCTTCTTTGGTCGCTATGGACCTCGGAATCGCTTGCCGACTGGATTTCGCTTTGGTCCGCCTTCAGGGCTCCGTTTACGGCCGACGTCCTCTTGTTTCCCGGGCTTGTCCTCGCAGTCATTGTGCTCGGCAGTATCCCGAAGCAGAGAGTGGAGACCGCGAAGACGCCGCAGGATGCACATCGTGCCTGGGTCTTGGACCGCGCGATTGCGGTGGCCCTGCTCGTCGGATTGATCATCGTCTCGATCGAAGGCGTACATACCAGGCTCGGCACACAAGTCGCAACGTTGGCGCATTCGCTGCGGTCTGGCCACCTCAGTCGGCTCGACAATGCCAAGCTCGAGCGCGGGTACTACGAAGGGCTGCTTTCGGTCGATCGATTCAATTCGCAGCTCTGGGAGGTGTACTCCAAAAAGCCGTCGAATTGGCTCGAAGTCGAGAATGCGGGTCTGAAGCGCTTCGTCGGAGGTTTTGCGCAGGTCGAGCTCATTCCATCGTTCGTGTCGACGACGAAATACGGAACGATCACCATCAATCGGTGGGGTGGACGGGACCGAGATTATCCCGCGACGCGCCCCGCGGACACGTTAAGGGCGGTCGTACTGGGGCCTTCGGTTGTCATGGGCTGGGGCGTCGGTGATGGTGAAACATTCGAAGCGCTCCTCGAAGAGCGATTGAACACGGAGCCTTTGAGTCGCGCTTTCAAGCGCGTCGAGCTGCTCAATTTCGGAGTGCCTGGCTATCAGCCGCCCCAACAGCTGGTCGCATTCGACAAGACGATGCCGCTGCAGCCGAACGCACTCTTCTATGTTGCGGCCGGACGGGAGATGCGCCGCTCGGCCAATTACCTGGCGGAAGCAGTGCGAAAACGCTTGCCGATCCCGTATCCTGAGCTGCAGGCGATCGTCGACAAGTCTGGTGTAAGAGCCGACATGGATGAAACGACTGCACTCAAACATCTCGAGCCGTACCAAGCCGAGATCCTGCAGGTCGTTTACCGGTCGCTCGTCGAGCAATCATTGAAGCGTGGTATTCGTCCCATCTGGATCTTCGTACCGCAGGTTCGCGCGGGTACTTGGCAGGAGGAAACGCCGGCAACCCTGAAAATTGCCCGGGATGCCGGCTTTGCGATCATTGACCTGGAGGACGTCTACAAGGGCCAGGAACTCGCGACTATTCGTCTCGCCGATTGGGACGACCACCCGAATGCGCTCGGCCACCAGCTGATTGCCGATCGCCTGTACGCGGCGATTGCGGCAAATCCCAACCTGCTTTTCAGCAACGAGCCGATCGTCAAGTGATTGTTGAATCGTGACCGTTTGGAGCCACCGGATATGAGCGATGTTTACACCGCGAGGATCAAGGATTATCTGATGCGAGAGTTTCTTCCCGGAGAGAACCCGGACGAGCTGACCGTGACGACGCCGTTGATCACCGGCGGGATCCTGGATTCCATCGCCGCGCTGAAACTCGTGATGTTCCTGGAGGACGAGTATGGCGTAACGTTCGAGCCGCACGAGGTGAACAGGGAGAATCTGGACACGGTCGCGCGAATCGTCCAACTGCTGATCTCGAAGAAACCCGCGGTGGCGAAATGACCGCACCGAGTTGCTTGCACGATTATTTTGTCCGCTCTGCGCGGCGCAGCCCGCATTCGACCGCGGTCATCGAGCCACGTTCGGGGTCGATCACTTATGGCGAGCTCGACGCACTGTCCGATCGTCTGCGGGATCGATTCGCTGCGTTCGGCGTGAAGAGAGGAGAGCGTGTTGGCCTCTACATGCACAAGTCGATCGACGCGCTGGCGGTCATACTCGGCGCACTGAAGGCAGGAGCCGCGTACGTTCCGGTCGATCCGGGAGCACCTGCGGCCCGCGGCGCCTACATCATGGCGAACTGCGCGGTGAAGGTTGTCGTGATCGAAGCCGAGTACGAAGTTAACTTCCGTAGCGAATTCGAAAAGCTCGGGCCAGCACCGGCTGTTTTCGTGATCGACAGGGCGGGCACAGGAACTGGTGTATCGGCTGCGTTGGACGCTGCCGATGCCAGGCACAAGGCAAGCTCCATCGGAACCTATGCGGCCGACCCCGACGATCTCGCTTATATCCTGTACACCTCCGGTTCGACCGGCCGGCCCAAGGGCGTGATGTTGTCACACGAGAATGCGGTGAGCTTCGTCGACTGGTGCTCGGAAACCTTCGCGCCGCAGTCGAACGATCGCTTCTCCTCACATGCGCCCTTTCACTTCGATCTTTCGATCCTCGATATTCACGTTTGCATGAAGCACGGGGCGACGCTGGTGCTCATCTCGGAAAGCCTGGGCAAGGATGCGCCACGGCTCGCGCAGACTATCGCAGACGAGCGAATAACAATCTGGTATTCGGCGCCGTCGATTCTCAGTTTGCTTGCGCAGTTCGGTGATCTGCGAAAACACGACTGCGCCATGCTCCGGCAGGTACTTTTTGCCGGAGAGGTGTTTCCCGTCAAGCACCTCCGCACATTGTGCGAGCTTTGGCCCGAACCGCGCTATTTCAATCTGTACGGCCCGACCGAGACCAACGTTTGTACGTATTATGAAGTGCCGACGCCCATCCCCCCGGATCGCACGAAACCCTATCCCATTGGTTACACGTGCTCGCACCTGCGCTCGCGCGTTGTCGACGATCGCGGCGATGATGTCCCGCTTGGAACCGAAGGGGAGCTTTGCATCGCAGGCCGAGGCGTGATGCAGGGTTATTGGTCACTGCCCGAACAGACGTCGAAGGGCTTCCACTCCGATTTGGACGGAAACCGCTGGTATCGGACCGGGGACATCGTTGCCGAAGCCGCCGATGGCTGCTACACGTACCTCGGCCGCCGCGACCGAATGGTCAAGCGGCGCGGCTATCGCGTCGAGCTTGGTGAAATCGAGGCTGGATTCTATCGCCATGCCAGGATAAAGGAGGCGGCGGTCATTGCATTTCCCGACGAGGAGGCCGGGGTCAGCATATACGCTTTCCTGAGCTGTCACGACGCGAAACATCCGTCGCTGATCGAGATCAAGCGGTTTTGCGCCGAAAACCTGCCGCTGTACATGATTCCGGACAAGTTTCTCTGGCTCGAAACCCTGCCGAAGACCTCGACCGACAAGATTGATTACCAGCGGCTCAAAGCGATGCGCTGATGGATTTTTCTTTCACCGACGAACAGAAGGCTTTGCGCGACAGCATCGTCAAGTTCGCCAAGGCGGAGCTCAATCACGATGTCGTCGAGTCCGACCGGATGGAAGCCTTTGCGCGGGAGCCGTGGCGCAAGTGCGCGGAGATCGGGATTCAGGGCATGCCGGTCCCGGAAGCGTACGGCGGCAGCGGCGCCGATCCCGCTGTCGTGCGCGATCGCGCTCGAGGCGTTGGGGTACGGCTGCCGCGATGGCGGACTGGTCTTTTCGCTCTGCGCGCATCTGCTCGCCTGCGTAGTGCCTCTCTGGAAGCACGGCAGCGAGGAGCAGAAGCGTCGCTACTTGATGGGCTTGTGCGACGGAACGCTGATCGGCGCACATGCGATCACCGAGCCCAATTCGGGTTCCGATACCTTCGCGATGCGGTTGCGCGCCGACCGCGATGGCGACGGGTGGCGCCTTACCGGCACGAAGACGTTCGTATCAAACGGCCCCGTCGCGGATGTAAACGTCGTGTTTGCCGTCACTGACTCGGAAAAGGGATTCTATGGCGGTGTCACCGCCTTTCTCATCGAGCGCGGACTCCCGGGATTCTCGCCGGGACAGAAGTTCGCCAAGATGGGGCTGCGGACGTCGCCGGTGGGCGAGCTGGTCTTCGATGGCGCGCACGTCGGGGAGGACGCGGTGCTTGGCACGGTCGGCGGGGGAGCCGGGGTATTTGGGACAGCGATGGACTGGGAACGTTCGTTGCTGGTTGCCGCACATCTCGGCACCATGGAGCGCCTGCTCGAGACCTCGGTCGAGTACGCGCGATCGCGTTCGCAGTTTGGACAGTCGATCGGCAAATTCCAGGGGGTCGCTCACAAGATTGCCGACATGAAGGTTCGCCTGGAAGCCGCCCGACTTCTCACCTATCGGACGGCGTCGCGCCTTGACAGGACGCGCAGCATCTCGTTGGACGCCTCGATCACGAAGCTGTTTGTGAGCGAGTCGCTCGTCGAAACGGCGCGCGACGCAGTTCAGTTGCATGGTGGTAACGGCTTCATGGTCGAGTATGAAGTCGAACGCGCTTTCCGCGATGCAGTCGGCGGGACGATCTACTCGGGAACCTCAGAGATGCAAAGAAACATCATTGCGCGCTGGCTGGGCTTGTGATCTATGCGTTTGTGTCCATGCCGTTCGATCGCGAGCGGCATTCGGAAACGTAGGCGCGCCATGAGCGAGTGTGTCAAAATAGATGTTTACGAATCCAACCAGTGCGTAGTCCGAAGCCGAGTTGAGTTCCGAGGTCTGCTCGGCGTCCGACGCAGCACGCTTTGCCCAGGGTGCTCCGTCGTGGCGGCGCTCGTCTTGGGGGACCAAGCATTGAATGTTCGGCCAGAAGTTATTCGCATTCTCGATGAGGCCATGGGGCTCGGCGGGCGCACGGGAACGTTTGTCGACAACACGCCGCTGCTCGGCAGTGTCCCCGAGCTTGATTCGATGGCGGTGGTAACGATCATCGGAATGTTGGAGGATCGGCTTGGCCTGACCGTCGCAGACGACGAAATCGATGGGAAAACGTTCGCCACCCTGGGGAGCCTGGTCGCCTTTGTTTCGAGCAAGATGAACGGTTGAGTCTCCCGCGCCTCGCGCCCGAGCGCGGATGTCCACAGGTCCTGCCCCTCACGCGGATCCACCAGAAGATGAAGGCCGCGGCCCGCGAGCATATTCTTCCTTTCTTTCTGTACGGCGCCAGGGGTCCGCTTCTGGCGGTCTATTACGCGCCGGAAGAGGCAACAAATCCGATCGGCGACATTCTCCTCGCGCCACCGTTCGCGGAAGAGATGAATCGATGCCGTGCGATGGTAGCCATTCAGGCGCGCGCGTTCTCTCGGATGGGTATTGGAACGATGGTGCTCGATCCCTACGGGACGGGCGACAGTGGGGGCGATTTCTCCGATGGCTCGTGGGAACTGTGGCGAGACGATCTGAAGCGGGGCATCGAGTGGTTGCGCAGTAACGCTAACGGCTGCCGGGCATTGTGGGGGATACGGCTCGGCGCCGTAATGGCGGCCCAACTGGCATTGCAGGACTCCGGAATCGGCCGGTTGCTGCTCTGGCAACCGGTTGCTCGAGGCAAGAACTATTTCACCCAGTTCTTGCGCATCCGCATTGCGGCCGAGATGGACAGCCGCGGCGGCATCAAGACGACCGACGAGCTCAGGAAGCGGGCCGCGGCTGGAGAGGCCATTGAGGTATCGGGGTATCGGATCGGTTCCACTCTGGCACGACAGTTGGACGAAGTGCGCCTTCCGGATGCCTCCGATCTTTCCTCGTTGCGCCTGTCCTGGTTCGAAGTCTTGGCGGCAGCAGATACACCTCGCAGCAACGCAACACTGATTGACGACTACAAATCAGGAGGTGTGGAGCTGGACTACCAGTCGGTCACGGGGCCCGCGTTCTGGCAACTCCACGAACGCACAGTAGCGCCCGAACTGATAGACGCGACCGTCAAGGCTGTTTCCGCATGGAGCACTACCGCCCAAATCTCGCCCGCGAAGCGACCGCGAACGTCCCACGATCTGCCAAAGGGTGTCTCCGATCGAGCGTCGGGTTCCGAATATCCGCTGCTATGTCGATGTGATCAGGACGAGCTTGTGGCGATCTTGCACCGCGGCAACCCCGGAGCAAGACGAAGCGTCGTCATAGTGGTCGCGGGCGGCCCGCAGTATCGAGTGGGGGCGCACCGGCAGTTCGTGTCCCTGGCGCGAAGGCTTGCGGTCCGCGGCTATCCGGTACTCAGATTCGACTTGCGGGGAATGGGCGACAGCGGCGGCAGTCATCTAGGCTATCAGCACTCTGCGCCCGATATTCGTGCTGCGATCGACACCCTGATCGCGGAGCAACCACAGGTGGACGAAGTGGTGCTCTTCGGAGAGTGCGAGTCGGCCAGCGGGATTCTTTTTTATGCCTACCAGGACAGTCGCGTGAAGGGAATAGCGCTGGTCAATCCATGGGTCCGCACCGAGGAGGTGCAGGCTCAGGTCATAATGAAACATTACTATGTCAGCCGGCTCCTGTCCCGTGCGTTCTGGCGCAAGGTGGGCGCCGGGAGATTCGACTCACGCGAATCCCTGGTGTCGTTCTTTCAAGTCCTTCGCACCTATCTTCGCGGGCGAACGACTACGGTGCTCAATAATACGACGCGGGAACACGAGGACATATCAGGCTTGCCGCTGCCGCTCAAGACAGCGGCCGGATTGCGACGCTTTCGTGGCCCAGCCATGATCCTGATGAGTGGCAGAGACTACATTGCGAGGGAGTTCGATGAGGTTGTCGGATCGTCGAAGGCATGGCAGGGCTTGCTGGACGACCCACGCATCTGTCGTCGCGTTTTAATGGATGCCGACCACACCTTCTCGCGCGAAATCTGGAAGATCCAGGTTGTCGACTGGGTCGCGGAGTGGCTCGAAAGCTGGTAAACCGGGTACACCGACCAAAACGCTCTTCGCAATCGGGCTTGGATTGGCTATGAAACGAGTCAAAGGTCAAGGGCCACGAGTTCGCTGTACAGGTTCCTTATCTGCGAGTCTTTCAGGGTGGAGCTCAAGAAAAGCTTTGCCTGTGTCCGCTTCTCGGAATGCGCAATCTTGGGTTTGCGCACCAGGAAGCGCTGTTCCACACGCGACAACAGCAGCCCATGCCGAAGCAATAGATGGTGCCGCATCAAGTGCACGTGTCGGTCGAATGCGATCGGATCGCTGATGTCGATGATCCGAGCGCAGGGCATTCGTTTCCAACGGCCGCGCTTGTAGACCACGAGGCAGATCTCACTGTCTTTGCCGAACGCGAGAAACTTGAGCCACGGAATGTGGCGATGAGCCGCGAAGTCCTCGCGCGTGGCGCCTGAAAGTTGTCCCGAGATAAGGTCCGGGTCGGAGCAGGCGACGTGGGCTCTGACCGCGGCTATGGGCGATGGAAGATTTGGAAATACGATGACGGCATCGTCCATCTTCTTGAACCCGAGATGAAGGAAGATTTCCGCGACCTTCGGGTTCGGGGTAAGCATTGTGAAGTGGTAGCCGCGCTGCCGTATCAGACGCAGCGTAAGACTGATGCTGTCATTACGGTATTCCTCGAGCATGCACCAGCTGTGCGGATTGCAGAACCTTTCCCGGTGGCCATCGATCGTTTGGTCGGAATAGATGGCGCAAAAGACTCCGACCAGTCGCTCTCCATCGTGAGCCTGAAAACCGAAATTAGGTCGTGACTCGCACCAGGGATGCGTCAGCGACTGCACCCAGGCTTCAGATGAAATGCGCGCATTCAGGTTCTGATTCAGAAACCCGCCAACGGCGACTAGATCGCCTTCCTCGATAGGCGTAACGCTTACGCGTACCACACTGACAGCATCTAGTTGAGACCTTCGACGTGCCCCGAATGGAAGCGTGCCAGGACCGCGTGCATTACCGCGAAAGGTTCCTGGGCGTCGGCGTCGGGTAAACCGCTGGTTTGGTCCGTGCGCATCCTGGGTAGCCGCGGGCGCGCGAATACCGCGCGATAGTGACGCGACAGGTAGTCGCACACTGATTCCCCAGCGGCTTTCGAAGCGCAGTACTCCGCGAACCCCTTTTCAGGTGAGTCAAGAAAGACTGTAGACGGATACAGGAAGCGCGTTGGCTGTTCCCCTGGTGCTGCGCGCGACAGCATTGTCTCGGCAATCGAGGCAAAGGCACGCACGTAGACGGTGTAAAATCGCTCGAACAGCTGATGGTTCCATTGTCCGGTCATGTTCCTGGTGATGTGCGGCGACGCAAAGAAGTAAACGTGGGAAAAGGGCGTTGTCGTGAGGTTCTCAAGTAGCGAACCGTCAATGGGAGCAGTAACGTCCAGGCGCATCACTGTGCACCGACGACCTGACTGGGTGGCCTCCCGGCTGATTCGATCCGCGTCGTTGCGACCGCTGGCATAGGTAATCGTAACATCGGCACCGCCAGCGATAAGAATTTTTGCAGTGAGCTCGCCCAGCCCGCGGGAACCTCCGATCACAAGTGCGCGCTGACCGTCGTGTGAGGCTCGGCCCACCCTCGCTGAGACCTCCGAAAGGAGCATCTGGTCGACAGGCGGCGGACGAACAAACGCCTCGACGGTGCCCTCGAGCACTCCACCCGTCACAACCATGCGGACCATGCCAAATCGCGGATCGATCTTCTGGACGGTGTAGCGCATCAGGTTGGTTACCAGACGCTCTGCGTTCGCACTGCCTCGCAACTTTAAGTGCCGAGTAGATTGAATGCATTCCCGGGCACTCCATACCTACGATCCGTGTCGTCGCGAGCAGGTCGACTATCCATCCGGGATCTCCAGATCTGGCGAGGCCCGGGAAAAGTCGGGACAGGCCTTCACGACTCAACCGATTCCGTACGGCCCCCTTGTGGCCCACAGGAGGCAAGGGCCGATTGCGCGGCGACGCGGCGTCGAAGTCGCCATCGTCCAGCGTGCAGGGCATGGGGGGCAGCGCGCTATGCAGATCGATCGTCGCCGAGAATGCCAACCGCCCTTCTGACTCGCCCACCAGCCGCAGTCGGCGCGTGGTGGCGTCCAGTGTCGTGTCGACCTGTACGACGGAATCGGTATGAATCGGGTTGTTGAAGGTGCACGAGATCGCCGACAGGGTGAGTGCCATCAGGAAACGCATCGTCCGCAGAGGCCATCAAGGGCTCTTCAGAATCACGTGGATTCCATGAGCGACTGCACCGCCGAACTGGGTGCGTCGAGCAAAAATGCGATCGATATGCAGCGGGTTGTAATCTCCGGAAAGACGCGCGAAGGCGATACTCTCGTCGAGGCATAGGGAGAAACGGTTGGTAAGTGTCGAGGCCAAGGCTTCGTTGGAGAGCCTGGTTGAACCGAGCTACGTCGGCACCGAAGGATCGGTGACCAGTTCTCTGCGCTGCGCTATCGGAACGTCGAACGGCGTGAACCGATCCACATCTAGAACCCATCTCGTGCCGTCCTGGGTAACGCCAGAGGAATCGAATCCCAGTCGCTGGAACAGGTCCTTGGCGATGCTGTTCCGCTCCGTCGAAAGAAATGTGCCGATCACCTTCTTGGCTCCGGCTCGCTTCGCATCCTCGACGATGCGATTGCAGATGGCCTCCTCAACCTTGCGTTGAAGGACGCGGCAGCTCAGGAGCCATGTGTCGATCTCCCATTCAGTTGGATGGACCTTACAGATGACGACGCCAATGATTCCGTTGTCACCGAAACGATCCCGGATCGAGACCTGAAGTGTGTAATGGTCGGGCGATGCCTCGAACGACGTGACCTGCTTCTCCGTATATCTGCGTGTGGTCACGTTGAACTGATTTGTCTTGTTTATCAACTGGGTGATGCGCTTTCTCGCAATTGCATTGAAGGGCGCAAACTCGATCTGCATGTCCAGGGAGCGCAAGAAGTCGTCGAGGTTGCGGGATGCCTCGAGCAGCTTCGAACGGCCGGCGTTTCCCTTGTACAGCTCAGCGCGCGCCAGGTCCTCGGGAGTGAATCCCACCGACTCGAAGTAGCCCGCTGCGAAAAGCGTCCGGACATACACGGATGGGTCGTCCCCCAGCTCTGGCACAGCGACTTCCGGCAGGGCTTCCCTCACGAGAGCCCTCTCCACCGGGTTGTCGTCGAGCAAGACAAGGGAATCCAGACCCAGGTCGAGCCGTTGCGCGATTCGTTCGATGTTAGTTGCCTTATCGTCCCAATTCACCATAAACACGGCGATGTCATCTTCTTTAAGGACCATTCCCGGATGGGCACGAAACGGCTGTATGGCGGCAGACGCATCGTTCTTCGAGCAGACGGCCAGTACCACCCCGCGTTTGCGGAGATCCACCGCCGCAGCCTGAATCGCCCGGAACGCCTCTCCACGGGGATCGCCTTGGTTGAGTGCTATGCCCTCGAGGCCATCGTCGCCGATAACGCCGCCCCAAAGAGTGTTGTCGAGATCGAGCACGAGGCACTTTCGCGATTTTCCCCGAATTGCCGCGAGAACCCGCGATACGAAATCCGCGTACACGGGAAGAGCGCTCTGCGAAAAGGGCAGGCGCGCCAGGTACCAGTAGCGGTCGTCGTACCAGGTGTCCAACCCTACGCATTGCGCAAGCCACTCCACGTCGACTACCACATCCCCACGCGCAGTGACGTCGGGAACGAGCAACGCGTTGAATCGCGCGATAGATGATCGCAGAGTTCCCGACAAACCGGTGTCTAGGCTGCCGAACAGTAGCTCGGGTGGCGCGGGAAGCGTTTGCACCAGGCATGTAGCTCCGCTGTGTTTCTGGAACGCCTCGCACACGGCAAGCAGTTGGGCCAACGCGGCGTGATGATCGAAAGGGGGCCATCGCGAGCTGTCTTCCAACCGAAATGGCAGACCGCGGTGATCGACGGCGAGAAGGATTGCATCTGGTCTCACCCGATTGATGAGAGAGCCTGGGTCCATCGCCTCTTGCATGATCTGCCCGAAGTTCGTCAGCGAGATCTCCAGAGATATCCCATGCCTGAGTGCCGAAGCCTCGAGGGATGGCTTAAGGAACTCGGTCGTTGCGTTGCCCACGAGCCCAAGCCGGAAGGGCGATAGCGAAGGTGATGAGCCCCGGGCGCGTAGCCGATTGAGCACGCGCGAGATAGCGATGGCTTGATCCAGTCCGAGGAACTGGGTCGCGAGCGAGCGAAGCTTAGGTCCCCAGTCGCACTCGCTTTGTTCGATCGATTGCAGGCGGGCTCGAAAGTCCGCGGACAAGCGAGGCAACCACGGAAGATCTGTCAAGGAGAACGCTTTGGAAGACATACTGTAACTCAAGCTTTCTCGGCAACTAACTTGACAATCTCACCCATGCACCTGAGACCCTCGATCTCGTCGATGGTGAAGGTTATCTGGAAGGCCTCCTCGGTTGCGGCCATCAACCGGATGTGGCCCAGGCTGTCCCAAGCTCTTACGTCATCCCGGCTTAGCGCATCGGTGACCTCGAGCGCCTCGTCCTCGAAGATCTCCCGGGCGATGTCCCGGAGGGTCTCGCGAATGTCACTGTTGTTCATGGCGAAGCAACCTGGCTCAGGATTTCACGCAGAATTTCTTCAGGAAAGATCAATTTCGCATTATCCAACGCCGGCCGCGCGTGCGGCATCGATATTGTAGCCACCCCTGCCGAGCCAGTGAAGTCCAGAGCAGGCACTGCAGGCATATTAATCGTACCCAATGTTGCGAGTGGCGACTCAGCCAGCATGGCTAACCTACCCCATCGTTGGGCTGATTCGAACCCGGGAGGATGACAAGGCTCTCCTGGCGTGGCGTCTCGTTCGGAGCGAGAGTAATCACGGGTACCTCGGCAGGTCGCGAATGCAAGTTTCGCTAAGGCAGCGCGGCGTCAGTGGTACGATACGACGCGATGCGCCACCGCTAGCACGTTCGCGCCGCGACAATCGAAGCTGCAAGCGATCTTCTGCCCGGTCTATCTATCAAGAGACGATGCTCGCTCGCGGTTCGGGAGGAGCCCGAGCGACGCCTTCCCGATGCCCTTAATTCTTGATAATACTATCGAGGTGTGAGTGGTTCGGATCTCGCTCTTGAACAAGCGTTGGCAACGCGCGGGCGGCACATACGCCAGGGGATACGCTCACCTTGGCGGTAGTTATCTCGAGGCCCAAGGCCTGGCGCAAGTCCTCGATGCATGTGTTTCGACGCGACTCTTCCAAGAACGAATCGGCCAGCTCAACGGATGCTTCGCCGTCGTGAGCCAACGTGACGGCAAGTTGCTGATCGCAGCAGATAGACTTCGGACTATTCCCCTCTTCTACGCCGCTCGGGACAGTGAGCACTTGGTAAGCGATGCCGCCGCCGAGGTGCTGACGTGGGTTGGCCGCACCGAGCTGAACCCGGAGGCTGACATCGAATTTCGCCTGACCGGCTACGTGACCGGGAGGGAGACGTTATATGCGAACATTTTCCAAGTCGAAGCTGGAGAACTTGTCGACATCGACGCCGCCAGATCCACTGCTGTGGAGCGGTACCGCTATCACCAGTTCCACCATGACCAATTCCTTGACATCTCAGAGCCCGACCTTGTCTCACGACTAGTTGACGTGCATGCCGCCGTCTTTCAGCGCCTGGTTGATGGCGCGGGCGATAGAACTATCGTCGTTCCTCTCAGCGGCGGCTACGACTCTCGATTGATCGTCGTTTCCCTGCGCGATCTCGGAGTCCGGAACGTCATCTGCTACAGCTATGGCGTACCTGGAAACTGGGAATCTCGCATCTCACAAGAGCTCGCCCGGTACCTGGGTTTCCGGTGGGAATTCATCCCGTACTCGGCGGATCGATGGCGCGCGTGGGCCGAGTTGGACTCCTTCCGTGCCTACTTCCATGCTGCCGGCAATCTATGTTCGGTACCGCATATCCAGGATTGGCCGGCTGTCCTGGAGCTCCAGAATGGCGGGCGCATCCCGATGGGCAGCATTTTTGTACCAGGCCACTCCGGTGATTTCCTCGCCGGTAGTCACATACCGAAGTGGTACGTCAGGCGGCGCAGTATCCACCTCAGCGAATTCTTGGATTCGCTTTTCCAGGCACATTACTCATTGTGGGATTGGCCAAAGCCTGGAGAACGGAAACTACATGATATGTTTCAGCAGCGAGTCGAGAGTGTCATTGGGCCGATTCAAAGTTGCTGCTCCCCGGAACTGGCTGCGGACCTGTTTGAGCGTTGGGACTTGCAAGAGCGTCAGGCGAAGTTCATCTGCAACTCAGTCAGAGTGTACGAGAGCTTCGGGTACGACTGGCGCTTGCCGCTTTTCGACTACGACCTTATGAGCTTCTGGGAGCGCATTCCAATACAAGGCCGCACTGGCCGCAGGCTTTACTTTGACTTCGTCAGACAGCGCCAGGCGCTACCCGTCACCGACGCCAACAAAGACCATAATGCACTCGTGAGCGCGGCCTTGGAAGCTATCGATGCGATGTGCTTGCGATCGACCGCAAAGCGCTTGCAACGCATCGCGCGAAGGATCCTCTGGCGGAGACAGTATGAGGGCTCTGCGATGGCGTGGTTCTCAATCTTCGACCCGGAACTCTTTTGTCGTACCTACACTGGCAAGGAACTCTTCTACTCCTACCTGGCGGCGCGCTACCGTGATCTGGTGGTCGTGGAATAGGATCGTCACTCCTCCACGCTGCCATATCCCCGGAGCTTCCCTCGCTATCGCAATACCGGCTTCGTTCGCGTTCTCTGGTGCGACAGTCGTCGTGGACTCGTTCCCCCTCGGCGTAGTCGCTTACCTACGAGACACTCTTCCACACAGCGCCTTTCGGGCCGCCCGTGGCGCTGCCGTACAACGAAGGTTTGGCGGAAACGACTCTCATTGACGGTATAATTTGCGGGTGTGCCCGCCCACCGGAAAGAACATCGCGGCCATCGAGTCCGTTCAGCGTAACGATTGAAGCAGCCGCAATTCCCGCGATGAATGATGCGCAACTATTGCATGACCTGATCGCGATGTCATCGCATCGGCATGCCCTAAGGCCCGCGGTGACCTGCGGCAACGAGACACTGAACTATGGTGCGCTTTCGGAGGAAGTCGCCGCTTTCGCGGCTGGGCTGGTGGCGTTGGGAGTCGCCCGCTCGGAGCGCGTCGGCATCTACCTCGACAAGCGCCCGGAAACCGTCATTGCCGCGTTCGGTACAGCGGCGAGCGGCGGCGTGTTCGTTCCGGTCAACCCGCTGCTCAAGCCCGAGCAGGTGGGCTACATTCTGCGCGACTGCAATGTACGCGTGTTAGTCACATCGCTCGAACGGCTAGCACTGCTGGAGATCGCGCTCGGCGAATGCCCCGACCTTCAGCATGTGGTGATCACCCCGCCTACCAATCCAGTGCCTGCTACAGGATTGCGAATCCATGAATGGCAAGACGTGCTTTCTGCGGCGCGTCGCCCGTGTCACCGGGTGATCGACACCGACATGGCGGCGATCCTCTATACGTCGGGCAGCACCGGCAAGCCCAAGGGCGTTGTCCTGTCTCATCGCAACATGGTAGCCGGCGCAAAGAGTGTTGCGTCCTACCTCGAGAACACCTCTGACGATACGCTGCTCGCCGCATTGCCGCTTTCCTTCGATGCCGGCTTCAGTCAGCTTACGACTGCCTTTCACGTCGGCGCGCGCGTCGTGCTTATCAACTATCTGCTGCCTAGGGACGTGATCAACGCGCTTTCGAAGGAGCGCGTCACCGGTTTCACGGCGGTTCCCCCGCTATATATTCAGCTCGCCCAGCTCGAATGGCCAGATTCGATCTCGGAACACCTGCGCTATTTCGCGAACACCGGCGGGCGTATGCCGCTAGAAACACTCACGGCGTTGCGACGCAGATTGCCGCGGACCAAGCCCTACCTGATGTATGGTTTGACCGAGGCGTTTCGGTCGACCTATCTTCCGCCGGAGGAAATCGATCGGCGTCCGGATTCGATCGGCAGGGCGATACCGAACGCCGAGATCCTTGTTCTGCGCGAGGACGGCACGCCCTGCGCGCCCGGCGAGCCGGGGGAGCTCGTGCATCGCGGCGCGCTGGTCGGAATGGGTTACTGGAACGATAGCGAGAAGACTGCCGAGCGTTACAAGCCTCTTCCAGGGCGCGAGCGCGGCCTCGTGATGCCGGAGATCGCCGTATTCTCGGGAGACACCGTTCGGATGGACGAAGAGGGTTTTCTGTATTTCGTGGGACGGCGCGACGAGATGATCAAGACCTCGGGCTACCGCGTCAGCCCGACCGAGATCGAAGAGGTCGTCTATGGTACGCAGCTGGTCAGCGAAGCTGCCGCCTTCGGCGTGCCTCACCCTACGTTGGGGCAGGGGATCGTCGTCGTTGCGACTCCAAGGACCGGATCGGCGCTCGACGGAGCCGCATTGCTCGCCGAGTGCAAGTCCCGGCTGCCCGCATACATGGTTCCTGGCCGGATCGAAGTTCGGAACGGCCCGCTCCCCAGAAATCCGAACGGCAAGATCGATCGCAAGGCCCTTAATGCGGAATTTCGTGACCTCTTCGAAGCGGCGGTCTGAACGCCCTCTCGGCCGGCGGCGCGCGACATGGGCCGTTCGCGGGCCCGGGAATCCATGATGTCCGATTCATGATGGTCGATCCGTCTGCGGGAAGACACAATTTGAACGGCCCCCGACACGCTCCGATTACGCAATGGCCGGTGATCGATGATTGCTTGATCGTCGGCGGCATGCCGCTCACGCGCCTCGCGCAGCGCGTCGGTCGCACGCCGTTTTTTGCTTACGACCGGCAACTGCTCAGGGAGCGCGTCGAGCTACTGCGACGACACCTTCCGCAAGGGGTCGGCCTACACTACGCGATGAAGGCCAACCCGATGCCCGCGCTCGTAGGTCACATGGCGCGGCTGGTCGACGGAATGGACGTGGCATCCGGCGGCGAGTTGAGCGTCGCCCTCGATAGCGGGATGGATCCAGCAGAGATCAGCTTTGCCGGCCCCGGCAAGAGCGAGCCTGAGCTTGCGCAGGCCGTCGCGGCGGGAATCTTGCTCAATGTCGAATCGGCACGCGAGATCGAAGTACTGGCACGGATATCGCGCGCCACGAACCTCCCGGCGCGCGTCGCAGTGCGCGTCAATCCCGATTTCGAGCTGAAGTCCTCCGGGATGAAGATGGGCGGTGGGCCGAAGCAGTTCGGTGTCGACTCCGAAGCCGTGCCGAAAATGCTGGGCGAAATCGAGCGGCTTCGCCTCGCGTTCGAAGGTTTCCACATTTTCAGCGGCTCGCAGAACCTGAAGGCTAACGCAATCTGCGAGGCGCAGCAAAAGACGATCGAGCTTGCGATCCGTCTGGCCGAATACGCACCCGCGCCGGTGCGCGTGGTGAATATCGGCGGCGGCTTCGGCATCCCGTATTTTCCGGGTGACCGACCTCTCGACCTTGCCCCGATCGGCGAGAACCTGCGTGCCATCGTCGAGCGAGCAAGCTCCGCGTTGCCGGCGGCACGGCTCGTGGTCGAGCTCGGCCGCTACCTCGTCGGCGAGGCAGGTCTCTATGTATGCCGCGTCGTCGACCGCAAGATATCGCGCGACCACGTGTTTCTCGTGACCGACGGCGGCCTGCACCACCATCTCGCGGCCTCGGGCAATTTCGGACAGGTGATCCGAAAGAACTATCCGGTCGTCATTGGCAACAAGGTCAAGGGCGTGCAGCGCGAGAATGCGTCGGTAGTGGGGCCGTTGTGCACGCCGCTCGATATGCTGGCGGAGGAAATGGATCTCGCGGAAGCGCATCCCGGCGACCTGATCGCGGTATTCCAGTCTGGCGCCTACGGCATGACGGCGAGCCCGCAAGCATTTCTCAGCCATCCTCCGGCGCTTGAAGTCCTCGTTTGAGCCGCGCAACGATCGATGGGCAACGACGCGAATCTGCGCCCTGACGGAACTGCGCACGGCTGCAGACACCATAGAGGATCCGTCGGATTCTATACTCCGTCCTGGCCTGCACGAGATGCCTAGCCTGTGCCAATCGTTCTTACCCGACATCCGAATGCAGGATTGACGTCATGACCAAGGAAAATGCGATTGTCAGGCGAGAGGCACCTTGTTTCAAGGAACGATGCGTCATCCATTCGCGCTTCACTCGCGTGCCCAGCCTCGCAAGCCTGTTCTTCGTTGCCGTGTTGGCAGCTGCGGAGCCGGCCGCAGCCGACGAATCCACGTGCGGCTCGCTAAAGAACAAGTATGGACCCTTCGACTATCGGTCGGCGGGCACGGCACGGATCCAAATTGTCGAGGACTATCATTTCACGCCCAACGTGGAAACGTTGAAAAAAGGCGAGTCCGGGCTCCTGGTGGGTGGCGACATCGATTACACCCTTCGCGCGTTTCCCAATCACTACCGCGCTCTCGTGGCGATGATGAACCTTCGGCTTAAGACGAACAAGGATCCACCTCCCGGCGCTCGGTGGCGCGTCGAATGCTACTTCGATCGCGCTATCCGCTTTCGTCCTGACGACGGCAGAGTACGCATGGTCTTTGGCATCTACCTGAGCCGTTCCGGAAGGAACGCCGATGCCATCACGCAATTCGAAATGGCGGAAAAGCTTGGCGAGGAAAGCGGAAACCTGCACTACAACGCCGGGCTCGCTTATTTCGAGCTGGGCGACTACGACAAGGCGCTCGCTCACGCCAAGAAAGCCTATGACCTAAACTTTGCGCTTCCCGGCCTTCGGGACAAGCTCAAGAAAATGGGCAAATGGCCGGCCGAGTAGTCGTTGCTCGAATGCCAGGCGCCGCGCCGCTGCCTCCGCGCTGCCGGCTTACCGTCCCGGGCTATGGCCCCGTCGCCATTTCGGGGAACGAGATCAATGATCCGCGCAGTCAAGGCTTTGATATCCAGCTCCACACACAGCGCCACCGCCTGCCGATGGTGGAAGCCGAGATATCCCGCGAGATTGCCGATAATCGAGCCGTACTGTCGAAATTGACTGATGGCCGGCTGGAGCATTTTTGCTATCCGAGCGGTCTTTGGGACGCGCGTCAATGGCCCCCACTTTCGGCACTGGGATCAGGACCGCGACGACGTACCTGCCGGGATTCAACGCCAGCGAAACGCCTCTGCTTGACCTCCGACGATTCCTGGATGGTCAAGAAATCTCGATGGACGAATTTGCTTTAGAAATGTCCGGCGTCAAGGACCTTTATCGGCGCGTAAGATCACCGAAAACGTCCGTTGCCTGAACGACACCTCAAAGTCGGGGACTGGATCTGATGTTGGGTCAACAATATTCGCACTTTCGCCTGTGCAGGTTCGTGCGGCTCTCTGCGCGAGACGAGGCGCAGCGCGTACTGCATACACGCTGTTCCGATCCGGTCGGTGCCGTGAACACGTTGGCCCATCGCTGCCTGAACCTCTTACGTTGGGCTTGCTGCCTCATCATTGCCACGTCATCCGCGATGATCGCTATCGACACCTTGGCGCAGCCTACACAACTGTACGACGGGGCCGATGGGGCGACCTGCGAATATTTCAACCGTGGAGCGCGGATTCGCTGGCGGCATCGGCTCGGCGACTGGAAGGATGCGCGGGGTACCGAGCAGGGTGACGTCCCCTTTGCGGAGGCCACCGTGAGCGCCGCCGATAAGGGTCGCATCGTGACCTGGGACGTCACGACCCTTGTGCAGGACTGGCTCACAGGCAAGTACATTAATGCGGGCCTTCTCGCCACGCGGGCGGGGGGACAGCGGGGCGGAGTTGCCGTGTTCCACAGCCGCGAGGCTGCCGGAATCGGCTCACAACCGAGGCTTACCTTGGTGCTGACAGATGGCGCAACGCGGTATCTTTCCCCGAGCGCCGATACGACCCTCGATTGCTCGACCGTTTACTCCCTCGGATCGCGAGACACGATTTCCGCTAGCGCCGATCGGCGGCTGCTGATGCAATTCGACCTGACGAAGTTCGAGGGCGCACGTGTTTCCAAGGCTACGCTGGAATTGGTGACAACAGGTAAGCAATTCGGCAATACGACGGTCGGCCTGTTCCGACTCGCCCCGCAGTTGTCGAACGAATCGCTTGACGAAAAGCCGCAGCGCGGGCTGGCGGCAGACTATCCCCGCGACCGGGGAATCGAGCGCGACCCCGACGTGATCATGGCCACCGGCTTCGAGTCCACGTTGTGGCAGAAGGATTGGAATTTCGGCGAGATCGGCGGTTCCTTTGAGCGAATCGACAGTGCTCGCGCATTAGGATTCGAACGGTTGGACGGGCATGCTCTGCAAGTCCTGATCCCGGCTGGCAAGAACCTCGGCCTCGACATGCGTTACAGGTTCTCGGACAAGGTCGGCTACGAACCGGAGGAGATCTATTTCCGCTACTACCTGCGGCTGGCCGGCGACTGGAATCCGACCACCGATGGTGGCAAGCTTCCCGGCATCACGTCGACCTACGGCCGGGTCGGTTGGGGCGGGCGTAAGGCGAACGGGATGACCGGCTGGTCGATGCGCGGGAGCTTCTATCGTCTGCCGGAGCGCGGCAATCCCTACCACGCCGTTACCCCGATCGGCACTTATGCCTATCACGCGGACATGGAGGATTTTTTTGGTGACGCATGGGCTTGGTCGGAATCGGGACACGCGCTGCTCGAGCGCAATCGCTGGTACTGCATCGAGCAATATGTCATGGTAAATCGACCCGGCCACAAGGATGCCGTACTCCGCGCCTGGGTCGATGGCCGGCCCGTGTTCGAGCACACTGGATTCCGCGTGCGCGACATTCCGTCGATCAAGATCGAGCAAATCTGGATGAACGTCTATTACGGCGGCACGGCGCCATCGCCACAGCACCAGCACCTCTTCATCGACAACGTCGTGATCGCACGTCGATACATCGGTCCGATGAAGGAGTAACCGCAGTGACCGCTCTTCGTGATGGTCCCATTCCGCAGTATGTTTGTGAGGCGTTCCTTCCATGGTGTTGTCGTGGCTCCGTGTTCTGGCGGGTCGTTTCGATTCCTTTGTTGATTCCTTTGTTTGCTGCGTGGGTGACCGTGTCACGATTCGCTGACGACGTGTTGTGGAGCGGCGCTCGATGAGCGGCGTCTATGGCTGGCTCGGCCCGCTCGATGGCGATCCGCAGCGGACGATGGCGTCGATGCACAGGCACGCCGCTGGACCCGCCGCGAATCCCAATTTTTTCACGACCGGCGCCGGGCTTGCGCTCGGCGCATGCGGCCCCGCGAGTACCGCCTTCGCTGGGGAGTTCGGGCGGCTCAGGATTGCGGTCCATGGCCATCCGTCCTGGCACGACGGAAGCAACCATGCTGCGTCGGCCGAGGCATTTTGCGAGCGATTCACGCAGGCGTATCGCACGGTCGGGGTCGGTGCTCTGGATTGCGTGCGCGGGGATTTCGCAATCGCGTTGGTCGATACGGACAAGGCCGAGGCCCTGCTCGCAATCGATCGCATCGGAATCCGGAATCTGGTCTATTACGCCGACCGCGAGGTCCTGGTGTTCGGTCCGGATTCGGACGTTCTGGCCGACCACCCCGCCACGGAAAAGCAGATGGATCCGCAGGGGATCTATAACTTCATGTATTTCCATATGGTTCCCGGTCCCGAAACGGCGTTCACCGGGCATTCGCGTCTCCTCGCTGGTCACTATCTGCAAGCAGGGCGTGGCCGTGTCACCAACAAGCCGTACTGGATGCCAACGTTCAGCGAGGATCGCACCGGCACCGTTTCGGAGCTCGCGCCCGAATTTCGCAATGCCTTGCGTCAGGGTGTTGACGCCTTCGCCGGCGGCGCGTGCGGCACATTTCTGAGCGGCGGTACGGACAGTTCGACCGTCTCGGGAATCTTGGCCGAGGTTACGGGCGCGCAGACGCGCACATACTCGATCGGCTTCGATGCCGCCGGCTACGACGAGATGGCTTATGCCCGCATCGCGGCACGGCATTTCCACACCAATCACCACGAATATTACGTAACGCCGGCCGATGTAGTTGAGGCGATCCCGATCGTCGCTGCCGCGTACGCCCAGCCATTCGGGAATGCATCGGCGATTCCGACGTACTTTTGCGCGAAGCTCGCACGCGAGGACGGCGTGGCCAGGATGCTGGGCGGCGACGGCGGCGACGAACTCTTCGGCGGCAACGCACGTTACGCCAAGCAGTACCAGTTCTCGCTCTACGGCCTCTTGCCGCAGGCAATCCGCGCCCATGGGATAGAACCGCTGCTCCTCGGCCTGCCCGGGATTGAGCGCATGCCTGTGCTTCGAAAGGCTCGTAGTTACGTCGCGCAGGCGAGGCTTCCGATGCCCGAGCGCTACGACAGCTACAACCTTCTCGAGCGGCTGGGTCCCGCCAACGTCCTCGATGGGGATTTCCTGGCTGGGATCGACCCGTGCCGTCCGCTCGCCCTTATGAAGGAGGTCTACGACAGCGCCCGGGCTGGAAGCCTCATCAATCGTATGCTTGCGCTCGACCTCAAATTTACCCTCGCCGACAACGATCTTCCGAAAGTCACGCGCATGTGCGACGCCGCGGGAGTCGACGTGGCGTTCCCGATGCTGCACGAATCGGTGGTCGATTTCGCGGGCGCTCTCCCGCCGGATTTCAAGCTGCGCCGCACGAGGCTTCGCTATTTTTTCAAGGAAGCGCTGCGCGGGTTCCTGCCGGTGGAGATCCTGACCAAGGAAAAGCACGGGTTTGGCCTCCCCGTCGGGGTATGGCTGCAGACTTACGCGCCGCTGCGCGAACTCGCGGGCGACTCGCTCGCCGCCCTGAAGAGTCGCCGAATCGTGCGCAGCGAAATGATCGACGCCCTGCTTACCCGGCATCTTGCGGCGCACGCCGGGTACTACGGAACGCTCGTCTGGATTCTTATGATGCTCGAACTCTGGTTCCGACACCACGTCGACCGCAGGGCCTGAATGCCGTTTCCGTGGCCATGAACCTTACACGGCTAGATGCACTGTCACGCACGCGGGTCCGCGGGTCTCTCCCCGCAGACGATAAAGGCGTGACAGAAAATCAGTCCTGCGAGAGGAACGTGCCTGAAGATCCACCGCGCTACCGCGCCTTCGACCACACGCTGAAGGCGTGGCCAGCGACCGGGAACGATCGGCATCCAGTGAATTTCGATATCTCTTAGGCCATGCGAGACCATGATCCGCCGGATCACCCACGGTGATTCGTAGCGCAGATGGATCGGTTTCCCGCTGAGCCTGCGCCGCAGCAGATCCCATGAGTGCACCACACACCACTGGTTCAACGCATCGACCCATAGCTTGCCGGCGGGTGCCGCGTGAGTCGCTAGCTCGCCTAAAGCTGGCGCGGTATCGCCCAGCGCCTGCATTACGCCGAAGCACAGAACGCCGTCGAACGACTGCGGCTGGAAGGGCAGGTGACGGACGTCGGCGACGGCATACGCAACGCCGGGCGCGCTGCGTGCCCGTGCCTTCAAGATTGTAGGCAAGGAGTAGTCGACACCAACCACTTCGGCCCCCTCCGCCCACAATAGCCGCGTGTACGTTCCCGCGCCGCACCCCGCATCTAGCCAGCGTTCCCCGTTCTTGCGGGGTTTCCAGAGGCCAACGAACCGTCGCAAACGCGCTTCGAGGCCGGACGTCGTCCATCCGGCGATCCCGGCGTCGTCGTCACGGTCCACGGCAAACTCCTCGAATCGGGCGCGCCATGATGCTTCGAAGGCTTCGTTACCGGCCCTGTTATCGTTGCGCTGCCCCACGGCTTGTCTCCTGCTGGCGATCGGGTCCGACCGTCGGTCAGCTCGGGCCGGCGGTACCTCGATCCTTCGGCGAGGATCCCGGCTCGACACACGACCGGACTGCGAAATGCAACTTCGTCCGTGCGCCAAAGGTGCACCGAAAGCCATATGATAGCGGGACTCGGCATCAGCCTTGCTTCGCGTCATAGGAGAATGGGTTGAGCGCGCGACCGCGCGTCAGGTGGTTCCAACATTGATTTGTTGTGCGATACATGAACCGTCGCAGCACGTACGGACCTCTGGTAGGATGAACCGAAATCATCGATTACGCGGGCTCGACCGCAGTTCGGTTCCCGTCCGACATCGGCGCCTTCCAGTCCGAAATGCGTGACATCGCCCTGACGCTGTTCATCCTCGGCCTACTCCCGTTCGTCCTGGCGTACGCGTGGGTGGGTGTGCTGGTCTGGACGTGGATCGGACTTATGAATCCCCACAAGCTGACGTGGGGCTTCGCGCTCGACTTTCCTTTCGCACAGATCGTTGGCGCTCTCACTTTGATCGCCATTCTGATTTCGCCGGAACGCCGGCGCTTCCCCCTTACCCCCGTTTCTGCAACACTCATCGGATTCGCGCTATGGATGAGTGTGACCACGATCTTCGCCTTGTATCCGGACCAGGCATGGACACAGTGGAGCAAGGTGATGAAGATCCAGCTGATGGTTTTCGTCACCCTGTTTGTGATGCAGACCCGGGAACGCATCCAGTGGATGGTCTGGGTGACCGTCGCGTCGATCGCGTTCTTCGGAACCAAGGGCGGCCTCTACACGCTTCGCGGTGACGGTGGAGGGATGGTTATCGGGCCGCCAGGGGGGTTCATTGCAGGAAACACGGAGATCTCCCTGGCGATCACGATAGTCGTGCCGTTGATGATGTACTTGCTGTCGAGCGCCCGCAAGCAGTGGGTGCGTCTGGGCCTGGGCATAGCCATTGGGTTATGCGCTGTGGCCGTCATCGGTTCCTACTCGCGGGGAGGCATGCTTGCGATCCTGGCGATGGGCGGAGTGCTTTGGCTCAAGAGCCGAAAGAAGGCCGCCGTTACGCTTATCCTCATCGTTGTCATTCCGATCGTTCTCTTGCTCATGCCAGGCCGGTGGTTCGAGCGAATGGAGACCATCCAAAACTACGAGCAGGATTCCTCCGCAATGGGGCGAATTAACGCGTGGCAGTTTGCGATCAATCTTGCGAATGACCGCCCGTTTACGGGGGGCGGCTTCAATGCCTTCGCGCCGGAGGCATTCCAGCGATGGGCGCCGAACCCGGCCGATTTTCATGATTCGCATAGCATCTGGTTCCAGGTGCTCGGCATGCACGGCTACGTCGGGCTGGCAATCTACTTGCTGCTGTGGTGGCTTACGTGGCGGTGCGCGAAAGACATCATCCGCACGTGTAAGACACACGACCAGCTTCGCTGGGCGGGCGACCTTGCGGCCATGATCCAGGTGGCGCTTGTCGGCTTCTGGGTAGGCGGATCGTTTCTCGGGCTCGCGTACTTCGATCTTCCGTACATATTGTTGGCGCTCCTGGTGCTCACCAAGCGCGTTGTCACGGCCGAAGTTGCACAGATCACGGAGAAACCGATACCGGCGCCTGAGTCGAATGCGCTGCCTATCGGAATGGCTGGACCACGGAAAACGGGATAACGACGCAAGCAGCGGATAAAGGCAGTCTGCCGCAATGAATCGAATCCGCCGAATGATCGGCCGCAAGATGGCTCGAAATGCACGGCTCCATCAGTGGGCTAGTATGAGCGCGCCCGACCAATCCACCCATCGCAGTCGTCTATGCACGGCCCATTGTCGCGCGCTCTCGTGACACTCCGATCTGATGAAACGCTGGAAGACTTGGGCGAGTTGAGTAGAGCCGCGAAGAGACGACGATGACCGGGAGATAGCGCGCCAACCGCTGTTGCTCTCGCGAGAGGAATATCTCAGGACCCGCACGATCAGACGTTCATACCGCGGCATTAGCGCGCCCGACCAGGCTATCCATCCTCGCTAGCACCGCTCTTTTCGCGCGCTCGTGGGCTCGGTAGCTGTTTTCTCTCATCGTTCACGCATAATCCAGGCTAGATCTTTATCGCACGATGATGATAGGATCGTTCCCAGATGAGCGGACGGTGCCCGATCGTCTTCTACAATCCGCGGTGGAAGCAAAGCGCCGAGGAAGTCGACGCTGTCGGTCGACGACCTGTCGGCGCTCCTGGACATTTCGCCTGGATCGTGAAAACGTTCCGGGTTCTGAAGGATCAAGGGTTCGCGTGTGATCTTGCCCAGACCCTGCCTCAAGAAGGTGTGATCCTCGCCCACCGGGACCACCTCCCTGATGAACTGCGCCCCGGATCTCGACAGCTCCTGGTCTGCGTCGTGGCCGATACCCGGCGCCATCCGTATGCCCAGGTTCACGTGGTTCAGAACCTCGGTGACGAGCTGGTGAGGTCGCCATCGGCTCTATGGCCAAGCTTCTTCATGCCGCACTGGCCCGAGTGGGACCTGATACCCCGAGACGCAGCCCGCAAGGACACGCTTAAGAACGTCGCCTATTTCGGCCAGCCGGAGCGGCTCGCTGGGGAGCTCCGAGAACCCACGTGGGGAGAGAAGCTCCGACGATTCGGGTTCACGTGGCGGATCGCCGCTCCCGAAACGTGGAACGACTTCAGCGAGGTCGATGCCATCGTTGCTGTAAGAAGCTTTGACCGGCGAAGGCACCACCGGTACCCGGCGTCGAAGCTCTACAACGCGTGGTTCGCCGGCGTTCCTGCAATCTTGGGTCACGAATCGGCCTATCGGACCGAGCGACGCAGTGAGCTGGACTATATCGAGGCTATATCGGAAGAGGAGATCATTACGGCGCTCGTCCGGCTCCGGGATGACCCCGCGTTTCATCGCGCGATCATCGCGAATGGCGCGGCGCGCGCTCGGGAACTGACCTTCGGTGAGATCGCGGCTCGATGGAGGCGACTGATCGAAGAGGAGTTGGTGCCGGCTCATGCGAAATGGTGTGCGAGCGATGGTCGAGACCGGGAAGCGTTCTTCCAGCGACGGCGCCGATCGTACTTGCAGTATCGTATTCGGGATTGGCTAAGCAGGACAGCAGAGTACGCGCTTGTTTCAATTCGGAGCGCTTGGAAGCGTACAGTCACATCACTGACAATACACACAGCGAGGCATCGCGTATAGCAAATGTCCAGACAGAGCATGGAAAGAGCAGACGCTCCACACGCGTGCTGGATCTGCCGAAAGCGATCCAAAGCGGAGGCGGGCCACGCCATCGTGTCTTCAGCCGGCTCTGGGAGAGGAAGATGAGCCGGAGATCAATCTGGAGGCAACCGAGCTGCTCACGGAAAACAACGCTCCAGGCTGGGCACACCCAACGCGCGCGCGTAGACGGCGAAGAGCTGCTCACGCACCTGCGTCCAGGCATGGTGCCGAGCCATGTCGATGCCTGCAGCCCGTAGCCGCGCCGCCAATGAGGGCTCCCCGAGCACGCGCAGCGCCGCCGTCGCCATTTTCTCTGGGCTTTGCGGGGGTACGAGCAGCGCAGTGGATCCATCCTCGACCAGAAATGGCACGCCCCCGACGTTGGTGCTGACGACCGGGACGCCGCTCGCCAACGCTTCGAGGACCGAGATCGGCATGTTGTCGGCCGTCGAAGGATTGAGCATCAGATCCGCGGATCGGTAGAGATCCGGCAGTCGCTCGTTGTCCAGCCTTCCGGTGAAGCGCACTGCTTTGGCGATATGCAGCGATTCGGCGAGCCGTTCCAGCTCGGTCCTAAGTGGGCCCGATCCGGCTATCGACAGGCGCGCGTCGGGATATCGGCCGCGGATTGTCACGAATGCGCGCAATGCAGTGGGGATGTCGTAAATCGCCTCCAAGTTCCGGGTAACTACGATGTGGGTCCGTCCGGGTTGAGGTGGCGCCGGCGAGAAGCGATCGAGATCGACGATGTTGGGGACGATTTCCGTGGGTACTCCCGAGTTGGCGAATACGCATTCAAGGAATCGGGATGGCACCACGACCGACCGCGCTCGCGATAGGGTGGGCAGTACCCATCGGGCTTCGCGTCGAAGAAAAGATTCCGCCTCGCCGCCGCGATAATTCACGATGGCCGGGACGCCGCGCAGATGTGCGACCCAAATTGCCGGCGCGGCGAATAGATGCCAGGCCCACCCCGAGTTGGCCATGATGTGAAACAGATCCACACGGCCGGCGCTACGCCAAAGCCGCACCAGATAGGGGAAGATCCGAAAGAGGGCGCGAACGCCGCGCACGCGTTCAATCCAGGCGGGACGGTACGGAGCATTCACCTGGACGAGTTCCACGGACAGCCCCGATTCCGCAAGCAGCCGAGCGAGCTGGCGGGTCTGGTTTGCCATTCCGCCGGAGGGCGGCGGCAACGGCCCCACCAGACCGATCGTGGTCTTCCTCCGAACATCGGCGAGCGGGTTCATGCAGTCGCGAAGGTCCGACGGGCGATGTCTTGCGCCAGATGCATGCCATAGCGCATCGGGGTCCGGCCCCACGGTCGAAACCGCGGTAGTTGAAACCGGTCGCACGCTGCACTTGCCGTACCGATGGCCGCCGAGAAGGCGGCCTCGAAGCCCAGCTCACGGACCATCCGAACGTGTGCAGCACGATAGTCCTGACCTGGTTTGCCGTTGGGATAGGCAAAAAAACGCACGGCCTCGCCGATGGTGCGTTCCAGCCGCTCCTTGCCCTTGGCGATATCGAGCTTTGCCCGATCGTCGGGAAGTTGGGCGAGGATCGGGTGACTCGCCGTGTGCGCGCCGATGGTCATGCCCGCTTTGTGAAGCTGCCGCAACTGGTCGCCGGTGAGCATGAGGCGGTCCGGGAGCGCGACGGCGCAGCGAGCTGCCAACGTCGCCGCCTTCGCCTCGCGCTCGTCTTGGGGCAGATACTTCAGCTGGCCGAGGATCCAGGCGATGGCCCGGGATTTCTCTTCCAACGTGCCGAGTGCATGAGCGCCGAGCTCTAGATCGTTGAGATCGAGCGCGGGGCGCGAATAGCCTCGCACCGCCTCGATCACCGTGTCGTTCCACATCCGGCCACCGTCCAGATAGTCCGTGGCAATGAAGAACGCCGCGCGCAGCTCGTGCCGCTGCAGGATCGGCAGCGCCACCGTGCAGTTGTCTGCGTAACCGTCGTCGAACGTGATGGTGAGGGGCCGGGGGGGCAGGCGTCCTTCACGCAGGCCATGGATCGCATCGGGCAGGGGGAGGACGTTGAACCAGCGCTTCAGCAGCGAGAGTTGGGCGTCGAACCGAGCCGCGTCTGGCTCCCCGGGAAATAGCTCATCAGGTTGAGGCAGCACCCGATGGAAGATCAATACGGGCAACCCTCCTCTGCGACCGCCGGGAGACAGGACGTGAAACAGCCAACGAAGGCTCACCACCTCACTCCTGTCGCCGTGGGCGAATTGCAACGCCGGGGGGCGTCCGGCGAAGACGACGGGCCATCAGGGCTGCTTCCATCGACTATACCCGCGCCGCATTGCCGAGCGCGAGTTGCGCACCCAGGGAAGCGAGGAGCACCAGCAGCATCGCGCCGATCCAGTGCAGCCGACGGCGGAGCCCGAACATGCGTCGGGTCTGTTCGCGGTTTTCCGTCACAGGATAGATCTGCATTTTCGGTTGCAGCCCGACGACGATCGCCACCACGTGCGCCAGCATGCGTGAAAACCACCCCGCCGTCTGCACGAGCGGATTGGCATAATAGGAGAATACGGCGTTGCCCCACCACATATACCACTCCGAAACGCCGCGCCGATAGTAATCGAGTGCTTTGGCTTCATAGATGAATCCCGGGCGACCCGAGCCATTGGGCCGCATCGCAACGCCTTCGCGACGGCCCGCGGCGAAATCGCGGAAATCCAGCGCCGAAAGCACCTCGTTGCTCGACCCGTCGATCGCATGGAAGTTGTTGAACACGTCGACGAAGATCCAGTGCCTCCGCTGGCGGTCGAACACTTCGACGAAGGTGTGGCCATGCCCGCCGAACCCGTCGAAGGAGAATGCCCATTGGCGCGCGAACAACCCGGCCGCGTGCGCCAAGCCCAGGTATACCTTCACGAAATCAGCGCAGTAGCCGTAGCCATCCCGGATTCGGCGGTAGGTCGTGGACAGATCCGAGCGGATGGGACCTCTCTCATCACCGGCGCGCTCGACGAGGTGCGCGGCCAGCGTCCGCGCTTTGTCCCAGTCGAGCCGCATTTCTTCGACCCCGAGCGAGCGCACGATCTTGGCGTAGTCGGCGCTGGGCGGAAGACGTTCCCTGCGGAAGTCCGTCGGTACCGTGTCCGGTGTCCACAAGAAATCCCGCTCACCTCCACGGCGCATCAGCAACGCATTACGCAGGCGCACCGCCTCGGACGGCGGGTACGCGAGCCAGGTGATGTAGCCCAGTAATGCGCCGAGCGCCGCGAGATTGAGCGCGACGGTCGAAGCCATGGGATTACCAGCAGAGCCCGACATATTGCCCGCGCAACGCCATGCCGTCGGGAATGTTCACGAGATCGACCAACACGTGATCAGGGCGCACGTGGCGCCTCAATGCCTCGAACACCAGCCGATCGCTCAGCCCCACGACCAAGACGTCGGACTCCGCGATGACGTCCTCGATGTCGCGGCGCATCACCTGCGCGATGTGCGGCACGTGCTGCTCGATGTAACGGCGGTTCGCGCCGAGGAGGTTGGACAGATGCACCTCGGGATCATAGACCAGCAGCGACAGGCCTTTGCCGATGAAGTGCTCCGCAAGGAGGACGAGGGGGCTTTCGCGCAGATCGTCGGTCCCGGTCTTGAACGAAAGTCCGATCATTCCGATCCTACGCTTGCCGGTCGCCATCACCTTGGCTATCGCGTGATCGATATGGGCGCGGTTCGATGCCAGGATGCTGCCATGCACCGGCAGGTCTACGTCGCGCATCTTGGCGAGGTAGTTCGTCGCGCGGAGCTCCTTGGGCAGGCACGATCCTCCAAACGCGAAGCCAGGCTTGAGATACGCCGGCGAAATGTTGAGCTGTCTGTCCTTGCAAACCAGGTCCATCACCTCGAACGGATCCACGCCCATCGCTTCGCAAATCCGGGCGGTCTCGTTGGCGAAGGTGATCTTCAGCGCATGGAAGTTGTTGCAGCAGTACTTGACCATTTCGGCGGCGCGGACCGACGTGGCAACGAACTCGCACGGAAGGTGCCCGAACAGATCGCGCAGTTTTGTGATGGGCACTTCGGTGCTCGCGCCGACGACGGTGAGCGGCGGTTTGTCGTAGTCGCGTATCGAGGAGCCTTCGCGCAGGAATTCCGGCTGGAAGCAGATGTGGAAATCGACGCCGTCCTTCTTGCACGATTCGCCCTCTACAATCGGCCTGAGCACGTCCTCGACGGTGCCGGGGATGAGCGTGGAGCGAAAGACGAAAACGTGGGACCCGGCCTTGTCGCGCATCGCCGCCCCGAGGTCCTTCGCGAGCTGGAGCATCGCCGTCTGGTCCTGACTGCCGTTGGGAGCCGACGGCGTGCCGACGCAGACGAGCGAGATCTCGCTCTGGAGCACAGCTTCGCGCGTATCCCGGGTAACCGACACGCGGCCGCTCGCGACGGCGCTCGCCACGAGTTCGACCATGCCTTCTTCGACCACTGGCGTCTTTCCCGCCGAGATGAGATCGAGCTTGGCCTGGTCCACGTCTACGCCGATCACGCGGTGGCCGTCGCGGGCGAGGCACGCAAGCGACACAGCCCCGACATAACCCAGTCCGAAGATGCTGATGTGCACCTATGTACCTCCCTCTTCTTTGTGCGCCGCGCTATCGGGCCACGCCCGACCGGCAACGCTCAATGATACCGTCGAGTCGCTGCATCGATCGCTCCCATGCGTGGTGCGAGAGCATCCGTTCGCGGCCGGAGATCGACAGACGCCGCCGCTCGAGCGGATCCTCGACGAGGCGCAAGATGGCGGCCCGATACTCGTCCGGCGTCGATGCCGCGAGGAAATGCTCCGGTGCGGAGGCGTCCACCCCACGGGCCGCGACGCGGCTTGCGACGACGGGTACGCCCATTGCCATCGACTCGAGAATCTTGTTCTGCGTGCCCCGCGCGATATTCAGCGGGGCGACCATCAGGGCAGCGCGCCGCACGTACGGTCGCACATCCGCGACGGAGCCCGTTACCGTGACCCCGGGAATCCTACCGAGCCGCTGGACGGCGGGCGATGGATCGGCGCCGACAATGAGGAGTTTGAGCCCAGGGCGCTTCGCCTGGACGAGCGGCAAGGTCGTGGTACAGAAATCGAACATGCACTCCTGATTCGGGTAATAGTCCATTCGCCCGACGAAGGCGATAGTGTCCGGGTCGTAGGGCTCTTTGGTCGGGGCGAAGTAGTCGCTGTCGACCCCGTTCGGAAACCAGTCCGATGCCACGCCCGTGCCGTAACCCTCGAGCGTCTGCCATTCCGCGCGGGTCGTCGCCGTACACAGGTCGAATCGCCGCGCGAGGCGTTTCTCCGCCCACTCGAGCTTGGCGGCCTCGAGGCGGTAGCCCAGAGAAAGCGGGAACGGCTTGTATCGAGCGTATTCGAGCCATTTTTTCGAGTCCATGTCGCCGAAATCGAGAATCTTGGGCACTCCCGTGACGTGCTCGACGTACTGCGCGACTGACGAGCAATGGACGAAGATCAGGTCGAATCGGATGCTCGCGAGCAGCCCGCGCACGCGGCGCGCGATCAGCGGTGAATAGAAATACCCCGACGAGGATGGCGTAGGCGTAGGCACCCGCACGAGCATGCGCAACATCTGGACCGAATCGCGGACCGAGCCCATTTCGTAGTGCGCGCAGTATTGGGCGAGTCCCTCGCCTTCCTTAGCCTCCTGCGCCGAGCGCACGAGCGAGGCGACCGTCACCTCGTTCTTTTGTGCGAGGTGCTTGATCATGTTGAATGGCCGGATCTTGCCGCCGCGCTTCGGTGGAAACGGAAAGCGGTGACACACATAGAGGATCTTCATGCCGTGGCGGCCCGGAGTTCCTCCGCCACGTCGACTGCGCTCCTGCGATCGAGATAGATGCGTGCCCAGATCTCCAGATTGAGCAGCGCGAGCAGGCGATCGGTGCCATCCATGCGGTTCGCTTCGTGCGCGGCGATGACGCGGGCAATCGCCGGGTAGCGGAACAGCCCGCGGGCCGCGACGGAATCCTCGGACAGAAGCTCGCGCAGCAGCGGAGCGAGCTCGCCTTTCAGCCATGCGCCCATGGGTGCGCCGAAGCCCCGTTTCTTGCGGTCGAGAATGTCGTCGGGCAACAAACCGTCGAGCGCGGCCTTCATGACGTGCTTCAGTCGTCCGCCCCGCACCTTGATGCCCTCCGGCATTCGCGCCGCCAGCTCGACCAGCTCCTGCTCGAGCAACGGAACGCGGCACTCGAGCGACACCGCCATGCTCATCTTGTCCGTGAGCAGCAGCAGGTCGTCGGAAAGCTGTGTCTGGGCATCCACGGCGAGCATGCGGTTCATTTCGTCGATACTCGTCGCTTTCCGGAAAGCGGCGTCGAGCAGATCTTCACCGGCAACAGCAGGCCTTTGGAGGAGTTCGGCGATCGCGTCACCGGAAAAGACCTGCACGTAGGATCGATAGCGCTCCTCGAAAGGGAGGTCGGCCGTGGCGAGAAAGCCCCGGGCGAGCCGCATGGCGTTGAGCACGGGGGAGTGCCGATCCGCCGGGAGCTTTTCGCCGAGCGCCGTCGCTGCCCGGCGAACCCAGCCGGGAAGCCGCTCGAGCTGGTTCTGGTAGTGGCTGCCCAGGTACCTGCGATAGCCGCCGAAGAGCTCGTCGCCGCCAACGCCGGACAAGATGACCGTCACATCGCGCCGTGCGAACTGCGACACGAGGTACGTCGTGATGAATGCGGTGTCGGCAATCGGCTCGTCCATGTGCCACAGCAGGTGCGGCAAGAGCGACACCACGTCAGGGCGGACGAGAATCTCGTGGTGGTCGGTCCCGAAGAGGTCGGCTACCCGCCGGGCATACGGCAACTCGTTATAGTAGGACTCCGCCTCACCGCCTGCGAAGCCGATCGCGTAGGTCTTGACCGGCCGGTCGCTGTGCGCCGACATGAAAGCGACGACGGCACTGGAGTCGATTCCGCCCGAGAGAAATGCCCCGATCGGCACGTCGCTCACCATCTGCATGCGCACCGATTCCTCGAGCCGCGCGCGCACGCGCGCGATCCATTCGTCCTCCGAGACCGTGTGATCGATCTCGGCGGGGATGCGCCAGTAGCGGTGCTGTTCGACGCGGCCGTGCTCTGCAATCAGCAGCGTCGCGGGTGGGAGCTTGTGGATGCCGCGAAAAATCGACTGCGCGGCCGGCACGTATCCCAGCGCAAGGTAGGATTGCAGCGCGCCCGGGTCGAGTGCGGCTCGCACGCCGGGGGCGGCAAGGATTGCCTTCGCCTCGCTTGCGAAGATCAGGCGCCCGCTGGCCTCCGACAGGTATAAAGGCTTGATCCCGAGCGGGTCGCGGCCAACGAGCAGCCGACGGCGGCGTGCGTCCCACAGCGCGAACGCGAACATCCCGTTGAGATGCCGCACGAAGTCGTCGCTGTGCTCTTCATAAAGGTGGAGGATCGTCTCGCAGTCGGAGCCGGTCCGGAATCGATGCCCCCGCGTCAAAAGCGTGCTGCGCAATTCGCGGTAGTTATAGATTTCGCCATTCGCGACAAGCCACAAGGTGCCGTCTTCGTTGGTGAGAGGCTGGTGACCTCCCGCAACGTCGATGATAGAGAGCCGCCTCATTCCGAATGCCAGCGGTCCGTCGACGTGGACGCCTTCGTCGTCGGGACCGCGATGGATCGTCAGCTCGCCCATCGCCCGAAGCGCGTCGGCCGGTGCCGGCGAACCATCCATTTGCAGAATGCCGTATATGCCGCACACGGCTCACGACCCCTGTTGCTTGGGGTGCGGACCGGGGCGCGTCCGCTCCAGTCGGAGCGCTTCGTACGGCTCGGCATAGCGCGCCACGCTGCGGGTCCAGGTGCGCTCCGTTTCGACGAACCTGCGCGCTTGCTCGCGGATGCGTGGCCAATCCGCCTTGCGATCGAGCACGGATTCGAGCGCGCGCGCGAGCGCGATCGCATCGCCAGCGGGGAACAGGAAGCCGGTCTCGCGATCGCGTACGAGCTCGCGATGGCCTCCGACGTCGGAGGCCACGAACATCCGCCCCTGCGCCATCGCCTCCAAGGGTTTCAGCGGCGTGACGATTTCGGTCAGCCGCATCCGATGACGAGGGTAGGCGAGAACGTCGATGAGATCGTAGTAGCGCTGCATTTCGCCGTGCGGAACTCTGCCGGCGAAGATCACGCGGCCGTCGAGACCGCGTTCGGCGACCATCGCCTTCAGGTTCGCTTCCTGAAGGCCCCCCCCGACAAGAAGCAGGCGCAGTTTCTTTCGCGTCTGGGCAAGCATCGCCGTCGCCTCGATCAGGAGGTCCAGGCCCTCGTAGGCGTAAAAGGAGCCCGCGAAGCCGATGACCGTCTTGCCGTCCAATCCCAACCGGGCTCGCAGCTCCGGATCCGGCGGCGCGCCGATGCGGAATTGAGTGGCGTCGACTGCATTGGGAACGACCGTGATTCGATTGCGCGGAATGCCCCGTGCGATGATTTCTTCGCGGAGGCCCTCGCAGATCGTCGTGATGTGATCCGCGCGGCGAAGAGCGAACGTTTCGAGCAGACGCGACAAGCCGTAACGCAGGCTGCCTTCGCGCGTCGTGCCGTGATCGACGGCCGCATCCTCCCACAGCGCCCGCACCTCGTAGACGACCGGAATGCGGCATCGATGGCGCGCCCACAGCGCCGGCAGCGCGTTCAGCACCGGCGAATGCGCGTGCAGGATGTCCGGCTCGAACTCCTTGGCCAACTCGACGATGCGCCGGCCGGTCGCCGCCATTTCCTGCGCGTAGATCGCGCCGGGAGCGCGCGACAATGCGTTCGGGTGGAAAAGCGTTCGATGGAAATGCCAGCCTCCCGTCTCATCGACGTTGTGCGAGCCGCGCCCGTGCCGGGGTGTGGTGAGCTGCAGCGTTTCCCAGCCGAGCCGTCTCTGCTCGCGCAAAATCGCGGCGGTGCGAAACGAATAGCCGCTGTGCAGGGGCAGCGAATGATCGAGGATGTGCAGGATGCGCATCCCGATCACGCTGCCTTATCGACGATTGGCACGTCGATCGAACTGTCGACTACGTTGCGCAGGAAAGCATCGAACATGAGCAGCGTCCACAGGGGTGCGCTGTAATCGCGCCGTCCCGATTGATGATGCTCGACCAGTCGCGACAGATACTCGCGGTTGAAGAATCCCGTGGAGGCCAGCCGGTCGCCCAGCACCGCGTCGCGCACGCGTCCTCGCAACGGGCCGCGGAACCACCGCGCGAGCGGGACCGCAAAGCCCATTTTCGGGCGGTAGATCACGTCGTGCGGCAGATAGGGCTCCATCGCATTCTTGAGCAACCACTTGCCCTCTTGCGAACGCACCTTGAGCGACGACGGGAGCGTTGCCAGCCACTCGACAAGCGGATGGTCCATCAACGGCTCGCGCACTTCGAGCGAATGAGCCATGCTTGCGCGGTCGACCTTGGTATTGATGTCGCCCACGAGGTAGGTCTTGAGGTCGAGATACTGGATCACGGCGAGCGGGTCATCGGTGCCCGCATTGGCGGCGTGGCGTCGGAACACCTCGAACGCGCTGTAGCCGCCGAGCCGCGCGCGAAGCTCGTTGCTGAAGAGCTGCCGCCGCATATCGTCGCGGAAAATGGAAACCCCATGGAAGTACGCTTCGACCGAATTCCTACCCAGGGCCTCGAGCGTCGATTTCGCGCGAAGCGGTCGCGGCGCCCAGTCTGCCTTCGGATACGCGCGGCCGAGCAGCCCGAACAGTGGCCGGCGGATCGACAGCGAGAGCGCCGATCGCAACCGCTCTTCCGCCAAGTGCAATCGGTACCGTCGATAACCGCCAAAGCTTTCGTCGCCGCCGTCGCCCGACAGCGCTACGGTGACGTGCTTGCGGGCGAGCTGGCACACCCGATAGGTCGGGATCGCCGAACTGTCCGCATAGGGCTCGTCGTAGAGTCGGGCGAGCGTGTCGACGAGGTCGAAATCGTCGCTCTCGACCCGGTCGACAAAGTGCCGCGTTTGGTAACGCGAGGCGACCGCGCGCGCGTGGGCCGATTCGTCGAAGGCCGGGTCCGCGAAGGCGATCGAGCAGGTGTTCACAGGGTCGGTCGACACGCCGGCCATCATTGCGACGACGCTGCTCGAGTCCACACCGCCGGACAGGAACGCGCCGAGCGGGACCTCCGAGATCAGTCTCAGCCGGACGGACTCCCGCAGACGCTGCACGAGCTCGGCGCATGCATCCGCTTCGGACAGCGGATTATCGAGCGTGAACCGCGCATCCCAGTATCCCTTCGGAGCCGCAGTTTCTACTCCGCGCCGCAAGGTCAATGTGTGCGCGGCCGGCAGCTTCGCGACGCCAGCGAAAACGGTTCGCGGCTCCGGCACGTAACCTAGCGCGAAATACTCCTCGATCGCGAAAGGATCGAGCTCGCGCGACCAATCGCCATGCGCGAGGAGCGACTTCATCTCGGAGCCGAAGATGAATTTGCCGTCCGAGAGGAACGCATAGTAGAGCGGCTTCACGCCCAGCCGGTCGCGAGCCAGGAACAGCGTTTCGCGATTGCGGTCCCAGAGCGCGAATGCGAACATCCCGCGGAAGCGCTTCACGCATGCTTCCCCCCAGGCCTCCCACGCGTGAACGATGACCTCGGTGTCGCTGGGAGTGCGAAAGACATGGCCGAGCGCAGTCAGCTCGGGAATCAGCTCCTGGAAGTTGTAGATCTCGCCGTTGAAGATAACGCCTACGCTGCCGTCCTCGTTGAACAGCGGCTGCTGGCCGGTCGCCACGGCGATGATCGACAGACGGCGATGCCCGAAGCCCAGACCGGGCTCGACGTGGTAGCCGCCCTCGTCCGGCCCGCGGTGGTGCTGGGATTCGTTCATCCGCGCGAGCACAGCACGCGAGATTTCCTTGCGCTCGCGCGTTTCGAAAATGCCAGTTATGCCACACATCGCCTGATTATCCTTTCCATCTTACCTGATGGTACGGAGGTGTCCCCAGATTGCGTGACAATGATCGCATGACCGTCGCTCTTCCGTTCGCGCCCCGTCTCCGCGAACGCTCAACAATGCTTACCCGCTCGCGCCGGCGCGCGCCGGCGCGCGATGACGCCCGCGAAGCAGCCCTTCGTAGAGCGACAGGTAATCGCCGACCATCCGGTCGAGGCTGAAGCGCTGCACCGCCGCCTGCCGCGCACCTCGCGCATGCTGCCGTGCGGTCGCCGGATCGTCGAAATAGGCGAGGATCGCAGTCGCCATCGCCTCGGCGTCTGCCGACGGAACGAGCCGGCCGGTGACCCCCTCCTGGATGAGCTCGGGATTGCCGCCGACGCGGGTGGCGACAATTGGAACTCGGGTCGCCATTGCTTCCAGTATCGTGTTCGATACGCCCTCGGCAAGCGAGGGAAGCGCGAAACAGTCGAGCCCGCGCAAGATGTCTGGCACGTCGGATCGCTCACCCGGCAGCCACGCTTGTTCGCGAAGCCCGGCCGCTCCAAGCAGGCGTTCGACGCGGTCGCGAAGCGGACCGTCACCGACCATAACGAGACGCAGGCGCTTCCCCGACGGATGATTCTGGACGGCGCGGACGAAGGCCTCGGCCAAGGTGACTTGATCCTTCACGTCCTGCATCCTGCCCACGGTTCCGACGAGCCACAGGTCGGGCGCCGTGAAGGGGCACCCGTCGATCGGAGGCCGGGAATGGGGCGCCGGTGCGAAGCGCGCTGAGTCAACGCCATTGTAGATCTGCGCGATACGCGTCGGGGCGACGCCGATCGGTCCACTCAGATAATCGGCGAGATCCCTCGACAACGCGACATAATGGCTGACGAACGGTCGGTAGAGTCGGCGGATCCTCTGGTACTTGCGGTTGGATCCGTCGAGGTCCCCGACGTCGCGTCCATGCTCGCCATGCACGCGTATCGGAACCCCGGCGAGCCAGGCGGGAACCGTCGCTTCCAGCGCCGCCAGATTGCGCGTGTGCACGATCGCCGGTGCCAGATTTCGGAACAACCGGAACAGGCGAGGATACAGGCGGACCCCGTGCCCCGGTGGTTTGTGCATGGCGAAGAATTCCACGTCATCGCGCCCGATTCGGCCCCGGAAATCGGCCACCTCGGTAAGCGCCACGATCGCGTGCCGGTACGACTCGGTCGGGAGATGATTGACGAGATTGACGACGCCGTTCTCGAGCCCGCCGACGTCGAAGCGGTAGACCACGTGCGCTATGCAAGGTCGGTTGTCCGCACTCGCGAAAATCTGGGCGCCCATTATCGCGTCCGCGCGGCTTGGCGCAGTGCCACCTCGATAGGTTCGCGCATGGCGGCGGTGAAGTCTTGCAGCGTTGCGCGCACCTCCGCTTCGTCGCGATCAGTTGGGGTGAAAATAACCACCCAGGCCACCGGATCTCCGTGGCCCTGCAACACAGCGAGCACTTCGTACATCTTGGCGACATACTCGTTGGTCGTAGTATGCCCATCGATCCAGTACCACTGCCATACAGCCAGGCGCTCACGGTTGCGCGCCACCACGGTAGTCCGCACGTCGAATGGCTTCCCCTCGACTGTTGCGGTCACGGTAGCCGGGGCCGCAACCTGTCTCCACTGCTTGTTGCTGGTTCGGACGAGCTGATTGGTCGACGTAACCGCCTTGGCATCAGGCGAGGTGTCCCGATAAAAGGCGAGGAAGAGCCCGACGGGCGTGCCGTCCTTCGCTAGGGTCTGCGTCAGTTCCGCGGTTGCGCCGGAAACGTCGGGCCGCCAGTTGGAAACAGCGTCCGCTGCCGCGGTCCAGCCACCGCGCCCTGAAACGGCGGTCAACGCCGGAGAGCCGGCCGGGCGGTTGCCGGAGGCGTTTAACGATCCCAGCAAGGGCCAAACAGCAGTCATGGCGAGTACGCTCACCAGTGACATCAATGCTGCGCGGCGGTTGATAGCCGGCCTCAAGGCTGTGGCGACGGCCCGCTCGGGCATGGCGAGAGGGCGCTCGTCCTCGCGCCACTTCGCGCCAATCCAGAACAGCAGCAGCATGACCAGGCCAAAGAAGACCCAGCCGTAGATCAGGTGGTCCGCGCCAGCGGCTAGACGGTTATTCGTCAGGTGGCCGAGCATGATGATCATGTAGGCGCGCACCCAGTTTGCGACGATCGGAACGACGAGCGAGGCCGCGACGAACGCGATGCGCCGGACTGGCGACCGGTAGAAAAGGTAAGCGAACAGGCAACCGACCATGAATGATGCGATCAAATAGCGGACTCCGCTGCATGCCTCGACCACCGACCACGTGCCGCTGGGAATGGTCAGGAAGTTGCCTTCGCGGAAAATCGGCACGCCGGATGCCCTGATCGCGATCGCGGCGACGTCGGCGGTCCAGTCCGTCAGCGGCGGCACGAGGAATTCGCCGAAGGGGACCGCGAAGAACAGGAACGCCAGCGGAAAGAGAACCGCCTTCAGTGTTTGCGTACCCAGCGCTGCACATACGGTGAACGGTACCATCGCCATCATCGCAAACTGAGTGACGCCAATGATGCTCAACCGGTCGCCGACGAGCCAGACCGCTCCCATCGAGGCGATGCCGAGGAGCGCGGGGACAAACGGTGTCGGTTCGATCGAGGTGAGGTTGTCGCGATCGCGCCAGATTAAATAGAGGAAGATGGGGATAACAATGAAGCCATGCGCGAACGTTTCGGAACGCTCCCAGATCAATACCATCGAATAGGTCGTGGATCCGTAGACGGCGAGAATCCACGCCAGCAGAAACACGACCGTGAGGGCGATCGCAGAGGCGCGACGCCGAGCCGGCGCGGCGACGTGCTTTTCCAACTGCGGGTCGGCGTGCCTGGCTTCGTCGTTCATCAGATGATCGGTTCCGTATCGCATCAACCGAGACTGCGCACAATGTACGGCCCCAGCGCGTTGGCGGCCACACGCGGCAGGCGCTTCCAAAGCGCGATCATCGCCCGGTACTTCGGGTTGAGTGGATTATTCTGCGGGATCGAGTCGCCCTTCAGCAGCTGATATTCGTAGGCCAGCGGCGCCGGCGTGAATCCCCAGTTGTGCTTGAAGTCGAACGAGCCGGTGCCGAGCTTGCTGCGGCCGTAGTCGAAGACATGCAACCCTCTTTCGCACGCCCGCCGCATGAGCTCCCAGTACTTGAAGTCGTTGGCGGCGAGCGCGCGCGCGTCGGCCGTGTCGCCGGCGTAATAAGGCAATACCTCATCGCGAAAGTAGAAACTCAGTACGCTGCTCACCGACCGGCCGCGCGGATCCGTCACCATGAGAACCTCGCAGCGGTCGCCGAACACCGCACGCAGGCGTGTAAAGTAACTCTTACCGAACGGCGGCGTGCCGTGACGGTGGACGTTGTCTGCATACAGTGCAAAAAAACGGTCGATGGAAACGTCGATCTCGCTCCTGAGGCCGTGCTTGATGCCCTTGCGGACCATCGCCCGCTGCTTGCGCGGAATCGCGAGCAGGTTCGCCTCGACATCCTGCAGGATTTCCTTGCGGAAGGTGACGTACAGATCCTGCCGTGGCCAGCCTGGGCATTTCGCGACGCGATTGCGGAGCTCGAGATGGTCGACCTCGAGCGACCGTGCAAGTTCCGAGGCGGCATCGATCAGTGCGCGCTCCGCGTCCGCGTCGGTGGCGGCTGGGCCGCCGTAGACACCGAAGGGCAGAGAGATTAGCGCATGGCCGAAGAGCCGGCTCCGAACCTCGGCCAGTGGCAGTATGCCGACGAACTCTGCGCCGCGCTCGGCGACAAGATAGTGCGCCCGATGGCGGAAAACGCCTTCGATGATCTCGCGCCACCCGATGCGGTGGAAGAATGTCGCGTCCGGGCACCGCTCGACGAACGCCTCCCAGCGCCCCTCATCGTTGTCGTCGAACGCGCGGACGAACGTGCGATTCGTGGTTCGCTCGGCTTCCGCGATGGCCATCGCCCCGGCGGCCATCAGCTTCGACCCGTCAGGAACACGCGGTCGACGCGATCCCACCTGAAGTCGGCCAGCAGGAGGCGCAGGCGCGGATCCATTCGCTCCAGATTGAAGTAATGGCGAAACCGCGCTGTCGCTCCTGGACCAGCCACGCGGGGCTGTTCAGGATCGAGTTCCCACGGGTGAAAATAGAACATGGCCGGCTGGCCATCGACAGTATTGACGCGCCGGATCGACCATCGTGACACTTGATATGGCAACAGCCGGAAGTATCCGCCTCCACCTGCGGGCCAGTTCGATTGGAGCATGCGCACCGTGGTGATCGGGATCTCGAGCAGGCCCCGCAACACCTCGTGCGCGAAGCGCGGGGCGTCGGGCGTGCCGTAGTGATCGTGCCGGATGGGGTACATGCTGGAACTGTATAGGTAACCGGCGTCGGAAATGCATTCGAACGCCCAATGATTCCTGGGTCCGACCGAGAAGCTGGGCGCGCGATATCCCATGACCTGGCACCCGGAAGTATCCTCGAGCACGGCCTTGGCGAGTCGGATATCGGCGAGGAATTGGCCGTATTCCTGGTCAGTCGCGCGGCAGTGTTCGTAGCCATGGCTCGCAAGCTCGTGTCCGCCATCGACGATCCGACGGATCATCGCGGGATATCGTTCGGCGATCCAGCCGAGGGTGAAGAACGTGGCGCGAATATCGGCATCGGCGAGCAGCTTCAGGATGTGATCGATGTTCCGCTCGACCCGGCATGGCAGGCCGTCCCACGATGCGCGCGCGATGTGTGCGGAGAATGCCGAAACCTGGAAGTAGTCCTCGACGTCGATCGTCAGTGCATTCACGATCGTACCGTCGGAAGCGTCGCGTCGGTTCATGCGGTGGCCGCCACCCCTCGGGCATCGGACAGGCCGAGCCACGCGCACAGATCGTCCGCGATGCGCTCCGCCGCATGGCCGTCCCAAAGTTCCGGCCTCCTGCCGCGCTTGCCGTCCGCGCGCAGGATCTCGTCGACGCAGCCGATCGCCCGGCTGCGATTGCGCCCGACGATCGTATTGGTGCCCTGATCGACCGTAATGGGACGCTCGGTGTTGTCGCGCATCGTCAGGCAGGGCACGGCGAGCACGGTTGTCTCTTCCTGGACGCCGCCGGAGTCCGTCAGCACCAGCGTTGCCTGGACGAGCAGCCCCAGCATCTCGAGATAGCCCTGCGGCGGAAGAAGCGCGATCCTGGCGCCCGCCAGCAGCGAGGCCAACCCGAACCGCTCGATGTTGCCCTTGGCACGAGGATGCACGGGCCAGATCAACGGCAATCGCCCCGCGACATCGCGCAGAATGCAAAGCGCTTCCCGCAGGGCCACGGGCTCATCGACGTTCGAGGGCCGATGCAACGTGACGACCCCGAACCCACTGGCATCCGCGAGGAAATCAGCGCGGACGCCTTCGCGCGCCAGCGTCTCGGCGGGCGGCACTGCTCGTCGGCGGTGGCGCAGCAACGAGTCGATCATCACGTTGCCCACGAACCGGATGCGTGCAGGCGCTATTCCCTCGCGCGCGAGGTTGTCGGCCGCCGAACGTTCGGTGATGAAGAGGAGATCGGCGATCTGATCGGTCAGGACGCGATTGATCTCCTCCGGCATGTCGCGATCGAAACTGCGTAGTCCCGCTTCCACGTGGACGACCGGCGTACGCTTCTTGGCTCGCAACCAGGCTGCACGCAAGAGTTGAATTGACGTCCCCGACGACGATCACCCCACTCGGCGCCGAGTCGATCGAGCACCGGCTCGAAGCGGCGCATGATCTCGGCCGTCTGCACGGCATGGCTCGCAGAGCCGACCTCCAGGTTGAGGTCCGGCGGCGGCAATTCGAGATCAGCGAACAGCCGCTCGTTCATTTCGACGTCGTAGTGCTGGCCGGTATGAACGAGAACGACGGCGGGCATGTTCGGGCGCGCGCCGAACGCGCGCACCAGCGGCGCCATCTTCATGTAGTTCGGTCTTGCGCCGACTACACAGACCAGCGGCCCCGGTGGTCGCAACGTATAGTTCATCGACGTCCGGCAGGACCGCCTGGTTTGGTGGACGCCTTGTCCGGATGCAGGAGCCCGTGCAGCAAGTCCACGGCGGCGCCGACGGTCCGCTCGAGGCGGTCGATGCGTTCTTCGATCTGGTTGAAATGGTGATGCCACACTGAGGGGTCGACGCGAGTTGGGTGCAGGCTCTCGTCCGCCAGCCCCGCTTCCGCCGCCGACCACGGCCACCGGGCTAAGCGCAGACTCCGACCCCAGCTCCTCCCCGATTTCGTGGGCAATCGTCTGTACGTCTCCTGTATCGATGACATGCCGTTCGGCGAGGAACGCCGCGAGCAGCAACCGGTTGCAAAGCGTATTGATGCGTCTTGGGATGCCACCGGTGAGCGAATGGATCAGATCGAAGCACAGCAGGCTCGAACCGGGGATCGTCTTTCCAGTCGCACATGTTTCAGGCGGTGCTCGATATAGGCCTGAGTCTCCGACTTGTCGAGCGGGCCGAGATGGTAGGAGGCGATCACCCGCTGCCGCAACTGCTGCATCCGCGGACTCTGCATCATCACGCGGAGCTCGGGCTGCCCGACGAGAAAGCTCTGCAGGAGCGCCTGGTCGCCCAACTGAAAATTGGACAGCATTCGCAATTCCTCGACCGCGCCGGGGGCGAGATTCTGCGCCTCATCCACGACTAGAAGCGCCCGCCTCTTGTCCATCACCAGCTGGCACAGGAACGCCTCCAGCGACGCGAGCAGGATGGCCTTGTCGACGGATCTGACCGGAAGGCCGAATGCGGCGCCGACCGCGCGCAGCATGTCGTCGGCCTCGAGTTGCGTGCTCACGAGCTGGACGGCGACCACTTTGGAGCTATCGAGCTGCTCCAGGAGGCTGCGTACGATCGTCGTCTTGCCGGCGCCGATGTCCCCGGTGATGACGATGAACCCTTCGCTCTGGTACAGCCCGTACTCGAGATACGCGAAGGCGCGCTTGTGGCCGCGACTGCCGTAGTAGAACGACGGATCGGGGTTGAGTTGAAAGGGCTTGCCGGTCAGCCCATAGAAGGATTCGTACATGGAAACGGTCACTTGAACGTGTAAGTGAACCCGGCGAAGACGGCCGCCTCGTTGTAGTCCGAGGCTACGTCGGAGCGCAGGACTTGGTAGCGCGCTCCGGCGGAAACCGTCGTGCTTGGCGAGAGTGGCGAGGTTACGCCAAGCACGATATGTCCCTGGTCGGTCGAGCCGACGAGCGGCGCATTGGCTTCGGTGTGCATGTAGGTGCAGGTCGCATTCAGCGTCAGCTGAGCCGTAAGACTTGCGGTTCCAGACGACGCTGGCACCCGTCTGGGTATTATTGCTGCCAGCCGCCAACAGCCCAGGCAACGGCGTTCCGGCTCCCGTTATCGGCTGGCTTTTCGAGTAGAAGACCGTGAAAAGCACGCTGTTGCGCGCTCCGAGCAGGCCGAGTGTTGCGCTCGCGTTTTCGAGGAGATAGGTCTGCTGTGTATAAAGGTTGACAGGGCCTGTCAAAGCGTTCGGCAGGCCTTGGTCCTGCATCAGTGCCAGTACCGTTTGCAGGCGTTGCGTGGGATCGGGAATCCGCGTCTGCAGCAGGGAATAGAGCAGCAACGGCACGTTTCCGGTGGCAGGCAGCGTCAGGAACTGCTGGGGATAGCTCGTCGTATTGCGGGACGCCTGCACCTTAAAGGAGGAGAGCGGCGTGCGATGTTCGAATGCCAATAGATAGGATGAACCGAAAAAACGGTGCTCCCAGTTGCCGACGAAGCTGGTCCGTGGGGTCGGGTTCCATTGAACCCCCACGCCGTATATCGCGCCACGATAGTCGACCAACGGGATAATGATTGTCCTCGTACCCGCCGTCGACTTCGAACCGCACCTGGGGATCGACCTGGTAGCGCAGCGTCGCGCGGGCCAGCTCGCGTGATCGTCGGGCGCTGGTCGGTGAACTTGACATCGGTCCGCTCGTAGTCGACAGCCCACCCGTACGGAGCGACCGGACTCGATACGTTGCCAAGCCATTCGTTGACGTACGAATTCTCGGTGGAGATCGGCGCGCCGCTCAGGTTCGTCCACGTGTTGCTGTTGCGCACTTCGTATCTGATATTTCCGGGCGTGATGCCCTGGATGTATGGCGTCACGCGGTACGATGCCGCCGTATAGCGGTTCTGCGTCGCATTGGCGAGGCCCTGTGGCTGCGCTCCGAACGGGGTGAAGAATTGCTGGGAGACGTTTATCGCACCCTCTACAAAGAAGAATCTTTCGATCCCCTCGACGGTTCCAAGGAGGTTCACGGACGGATAGACTTGTTGTTTTCGGCGCCGGTACGCACGTACACGAGAGCCGGCGCTGCGATGACGCCGTTAAGGCTGGTACGGGCCCCCCGCTCTTCGATCGCTAGTTGCGGGGTGAGCTGGGTGACAAGATCGCTTTGCGCCGTTGCGGAGGGACTTAGGTTGACATTGCTGGTGAGCGTCTCCTGCAACGCGACGGACGGCGTGAAGTGCCAGGTTTGCGCGGAAGCGACAGCGCCTGCGAGCGCCACGAGTCCGCCGACAAGAGCCACGGACATGCGGCGCCGAAAAAGCGTCCATTCCGCACCTGATGTGAATGTCGGCCCGCGACCCAGCGGGCCCCGACGCCCTGGACCGGAACTACGGCGCGGAGTCGTCCGCGTAGTATCCATAGTAGTCCCCGACGTCGGACCTGCTCGCCTTGTTCAACATCATCAAGACGATGTCGCAGTTTTCGACGGTCGCGAGCGCCTGGTGCACCGCATGGCGTGTCGTGGAGTCGGCGGCGACAACCATGATCACTTGCCCCATGTGGGTGGCGAGCACACGGGCTTCCGTGGTCGCCAGCAGTGGCGGTGAGTCGAATATGATGATCCGATCGGGATACCGCGAGCCCAGCTCGCGCAGCAGGCTCGCCATCTGCTCGCTCGCCAGAAGCTCCGTCGCGCGCCGATGGCGCGACCCCGCCGGAAGGACCGTGAGCTTTTCGATATTGGTCTTGACCAAGGCATCGGCAACATCGAGACTGCCACGAGTGAGAAGGTCGAGAAGGCCGGGGGAGGACGGGAGGCCCAGAACGTCCGGGAGCGAAGGGTGCGCAACGTCGCCATCGACGAGCAGCACGCTATTGTCGAGCTCCATGGCGACGCTGATGGCGAGGTTGATCGCGGTAAATGTCTTGCCTTCCGCCGGAAGCGCACTCGTGACCATGACGAGATTGCCGTTCCTTATCGGCGCAGGCAATTTCGCCTGCGCGTTGCGGATGATCGGGCGCTTGATCACGCGGAACTCGTCGGCGATCTGAGACTTGGGCGCATCGGGCGTGACGAATCCGCGCTGCTTCAGCTTTTCGATGTCGATATCGGCGAACTGCACCGGTGGTGCCGGCTCGATCGGAGGTGCATCCATGTGATGCGTGACGGGTCCCGTCGCTTCGCCGGTTTCGGCCGACGGGAGCCCCGCAGATTTGACGGCTCGCACCCCCAGCGCATGAACCGCTGCTTCCGGCGTCGGCACGTTTCCGGCCGCAGGCGCCAGCGCGCCGCCCGGATGATCGGTCGCGCTTGCATCTTCGGGCAACCCGGCGCCTGCGCGTCGCAATTCCTCGAGCCGCTTGGCGGCCTGCTCGATCAGGCTCATCGATCGCTCCTCACGCGACACGTACCGCAAGAAAAGCGAACACGAGAAAAGCGCTGAACCACGCAAGCAACCCGCCAAGGCCGCCCGCGAACAGCAACGCTTTGCGTCGCTTGAGGCGCACGACGGCCTCGCTCGGAAGCATCGACACCATGCCGAGGATGGGTCGCTTCGACAAATCGCGCAACGCGCGCGCGTCCTGGAAGGTGGGCATGACCTCGCTCGCGACGAAGCTCGCCGCGAGCCCTGTGCCCAATGCGACGAGGAGCGCAAGTCCGAGCAGTGCGATCCGCGTCGGCGCAACTGGTCGCGGCGACACACGCGGGGGATCGATCACGCGGAATTGGGTGCCGCCGGTCTCCTGAACATCAACCCCCATTGTCGCGGCCTCGCGCCGGGCAAGAAGGTCGCCGTAGGTCTTCTTCTGCACGTCATAGTCGCGGTTGAGCTGCGTGAACTCCGCCTCAACCTGCGGGACGAGCTGCGCCGAAGCCTTGAGTCTCTTGTACTGGGTCTCGTAGGCCGAAAGCCGTGCTCTGAGCGACGCGACGTTGGCCTCGGCGTCGGAGAGCGAGACCCTCATCTGCTGGAACACGGGGTTACGCTCTAGCGAGGGTTCCGTCGGCCCGTGGGACGACTCAGCCGCCTTCTGCAGCGCCGCGATCTCCTGTTTGCGCTGCTCCTCGAGTTGTTCGATGACGCGCCTGGTGCCCACGACATCGGGGTGCAGGTCCGTGATACTCCGGAGGAGTTCGTCCAGCTTGGTTTTCTGAGCGGCGAGCCGCGCGTCGATTTCGGGGACTGCCACCGGGGCAGCGACTCCCCTTTGCTCGGGCAGGAAGGTTGGCATCTCTCCGGCCAGCTCGCGCTTGTACGCATCGCGCGACTCCTCGGCCGCGCGCAGCTCGAGTCTCGCGTTTTCGATGTCGCCGCCAAGCTTCGCGAGCCTTCCGAAGTAGTCCGGTCCTCCGTGGCCCCCCGGGCCGGCGAAGCCCATGTACTTGAGCTTGAACTCCTTGAGGCGGTTCTCCGCCGCCTGCAAGGACTCTCTCGTAGTGCTTGATCTGGTCGTCGAGGAACTTGACCGCAGCACGCGTATCCTGCCGCTTGTCGCCGAGGCTCGACTCGACGAAGATGGTCAACAGCGACTGGACGACGTTTTTTGCCTGATCGGGGTTCGAGTCGCGATAGGAAAGGAAATAGATGTTCGTCGGGACGTTGCCGAATAGCTGAAGCGATCTCATCAGCGTGTCGATCAGTTCCTCGCGATCCGCGTTGGATGTGACGCGGAGATCGAGATCGGACATCCGTACCAGTTTCTCGACGTTCGGGCGGCTGATCAGCGTCCGGCTCATCAGCGCGACCTGCTGATCGAGGTTCGGCTGGATTGCCAGCCCCGCCATGACCGGGCGCAGCAGCGACTGCGTGTCGACGAAGACGCGGGCGGTCGCTTCGTACTTCTCGGGAATGCGAAAGACCACGGCGATGCCGACAATCGCGGCGATCCATGCCGCCGCAAGGCCGATCCATCGGCGATGCCACATGCCGCGCAGATGGCGGAGCGCAGTTAGAATCAATTCATCCATAATCCAGACCGTTCGGCGTATTCAGTAAGATCGCCCGACGTTTGTCGGCCGGTCAGAACCAGCTCTGCGGAATGATCAGGATGTCGCCGGGGCGCATATCGACGTTGGCGGTAATGTCGCCGCGCTTCACCAGGTCCTGGAGGCGCACGCCGTACGACTTTCCGTTTTCGGCGACGCGGTAAATGCTCGCCTTGTTGCCATCTGCGAAGTCGGTGAGTCCCGCCGACAGCAATCATGACGTCGAGCAGCGTCAGGTTCATGCGGAACGGCGAGGACTCTGCGGTTTGGCTGCTTCGCCGATGACCCGGATCTGCTCGTATGTCGGCCCGACGAAGGTGGTGACTACTACCGTGACTACCGGATCCCGGATGTACTTGGCCAGCGCCTTCTCGATGTCGCGCGCGAGCACCGTCGGCGTCTTGCCCAGCGCCGGAAGGTCGTCGACCAGCGGTGTCGTGAGCTTGCCGTCCGGTCGAACAGGCACGACCATCGAGAGCTCGGGGTTGCGCCAGACGATGATGTTGACGGAGTCGAGCGGGCCGATCACGTACTCGTAATCCGCCGTGGCGGCATCGCGTGGCGCGGGCGGAAACTCGGTCGCGCAGCCGGCCACGAACATCGCGAGACCGGCGCCGATGACGCACATCCCTTGGCGGAGGTTTCTGGCCCGCCCGACTCGGTAGCTTTCCCAGATCGATTTCATGCTTTCCTCCCGGTTCAACCGCGACGGGATACGATGTTAACACCAACTAATCGACGTGCTTACCCCGTCGGCGGGCTGGACGAAGACTTGATGCCATTGGCTTGGAAATGTCGGACGCGGCATGGCGAGCCGACAAGAGGCGCGGCGGGGTCGGAGGAGACGATCGACGCGTACTGGCGATATGACAGTTTAGTGCGCGGCCCGCGAACCGCGGGCGTGCGAATTCGTTAATTTTACGCGAATCGCTTGCATTCAGTAGTTGCCGAATCTGTTCAGTACATATCTGGGCTGTCGATTATGTTTACAACGCAATGGAACTAATGAGGGCGCTGAAATTTATGCGTCGTAGGCACCGCGGCGCCTGAACCCGGAACGTGGCGCTACTCGGTGCCGGATTCTCGATCCACTCCTCGATTCCCGACGCGCCGGATCGAAGGAGCGGTTCGCCTCTGCCACTGTGGTCCGCCCCAATGACCAAGGGGGGCCACAGTACACCTGCAGTACACCTAGTGGCAGACCGTTCCGGCAGATGCGGTAAACAGGAAGCGAGTCAGCGGCTTCGACTGGATTACAGGGGTGACCATCCCCGCCAACTGCACCGTATATGCGAACGTCGCGTTATTGCCATCGCCAAACGTAAGCGTCGCCGAGCCGACCGTCTGATTCGGCTTCAAGTCGCCTGCATGGTAGCTGTCGAACCGCGGGCCCGAAGTCCGCAGCAACGGTCCGGTGTAGACGTTTGTTGCCCCAACCCTTTCCATCAGGCCGGACAGCCACAGCGGCGTGCCGTCGAGATCATAGGTATACCAGGTGACGAAGATGGTGTTGCCCTGATGCGCGAAATTTACGCCCCAACCTGACTCGCCCCCACCTGACGTCCACCACAGATCCTGATAGTTGGTCGCGCCTGCCAGGTTCGCCGAGGTACTGGAACTGCAGGTCACTTGCGGGCCCGTGCCGAGGTCGAATCGGGTAATCGTCTTGGATTGCGAAACCCCGTTGACCGTGTAACCAAGGACGCCGTTGCTATCATTGCTAAACGCCAGTGAGCCATTCCCGACCTGGATTGGCATGCCCGATCCAACATAGTTGTCGAACGGCGGGCCATGGTCGACGTAAATTGCACCCGCATAAGTGTTACTCGTCGGTGAGATGCGGTTGGCAAGCATCGACAACCACCATGCCTTCCCGTTTGCGTCGTACGTGTACCAGGTGGCGAAAACCTGGTCGCCCTGGTGCACAAGATTGATTCCCCACCCCGTTTCCACACCACCCGGAACCCACCAGAGGCCCTGATAGTTGTGGACCAACAGGTTGGCAACCGTGACCAATACGGTCGCGGATGCGCTGTTGCCGGCGGTGTCGAAGGCCACCGCCATCAAGGTCGCTGTGGGGTCAGCGACGGTTCTTGAATTCCATGTTGCCTGGTAGGGAGCGCTGGTGTCGCTGCCCACGAGCTGACTGTTGGCGTAGAAATCCACCCGTAAAACGCCAACGTTATCACTTGCGGTTGCGGCAACGGTGACAACCCCCGAGACCTTGCCTCCGGTTGGCGAGAGGATGCCGACCGTGGGCGGCGTCGTGTCCGGCGGCGGCGTCACGACGTTGGCGACGTTTACCGTCACGATCGCGGATTGCGTCGAGTTCCCCGCCGCGTCGTAGGCCCTGGCGCGCAAGGTCGCCGCACCATTGGCGAGGGCCGTGGTGTTCCACGAATACTGGTAAGGCGCCGCGCTGTCGCTGACGGCGAGCGAGCCGTTGACGTAGAAATCGACATGGGTGACGCCGACGTTGTCGCTGGCGTTGGCAGAAATCGTCACCGTCCCGGAAACATTGCCGCCGGTGGGCGAGGCGATGCTGACCGTGGGCGGCGTCGTGTCCGGCGGAGCTGCATTTGCCACCGTCACGGTGACGAGGGACGACAGTCCGGTATTCCCTGCCGCGTCGAAAGCTACGACGCGCAAGGTCGCCGCCCCATTGGCGAGGGCCGTGGTCTTCCACGAATACTGGTAAGGCGCCGCGCTGTCGCTGAAGGCGAGTTTGCCGTTGACGTAGAAATCGACATGGGTGACGCCAACGTTGTCGCTGGCGTTGGCGGAAACGGTGACTGTCCCCGATACGTTGCCCCCGGTGGGCGAGATGATGCTGACGGTGGGTGGCGTCGAGTCGGACGACCCGCCGGCAATCCACATCGTATCGGGAAAATTCAGGTAATACCTGAGCGCGTAGCCGTTGTTCGTTGGCGCGCCGGTGTATTCCGTCAGCACCATGGCAACGTACCAGGTACCAGGCGGGGGCGCGGAAAAGCCAGTCGTGGCGGTGATCTTTGGGGTGGACGCCCCAGCCGCCAGCGGTCCGACCCCATACGTGGAAAGTCGATATCCTGACGCGAGCGATCCGGAAAACGGTAGCGAAGACGCCCAGAGTTCGACCCGCAAATTGGCGGAGGTATCGGTCGCGTCGTAGTTGTGGATACCGTCCACGACCAGAATGGCAAAGGTGGAATGGTCCGTGGAGTAGCCGACACTTCCGACGAACCGGACGTTCGACGCGAGTGCGGCCGATATCCCCCCGCCGATCATCGCCACGGACAGGAAGCGCACAGTAGCTCGACCAAATTGCCCCAGCATCCGATGCATGCCCACTCCAGCTTGCGGGGAGACGCTGTTTCGCCCGCAATTCGGGTTCCACCTCCGGGAGGCCCGGTAACGTCCGGGAGCCCAGGTGCGGGGTGGATTATGACATGAGCATAGAAAGCCGTGTGTGGCGTAGGGTCAGACAGCTGGAATTTGGCCACGGGTACCAAGGAGGGCCGGGCGCCCCGGTCCCTTCCAGGTGACCCACTCCCCGACGGCCGGGCGCAGGGCAAAAAAACCCCGCCTGCGGCGGGGTTTAGGTTGAGAGCCGAGAATTCGGTGGATCAGGTTTTCTTGCGGAGCACCAGACCCAATCCCGCGAGCGCGACCCCAATCAGCAACAGGGTTCCAGGCTCCGGAACCGTCGACTTACCGGTCGCGGAGAGACTGTACGAATACCCGCCACCGATGTCGCTCGTACACGTCGTGCCGCTTCCGACGCAGCTTCCGCTGAATGAAAGGCTCCCCGTGAACGCGGTCGGATCAAAACCAGCCTTGGACACGACGCCGACCAGGCTAGCGACTAGCAAGCCGTCGCTGCAACTTCCGCCGCCGCATGACAAGGGGTCGGGTGTAATAACGCCAATGCTCGTCAGATCGAAGGTAAACCCGTTTACGACGATGATGTCGGGGAACGGCCCGACGAAGTTCCAATCCGTCATCGTCGCGACCTGAAAGCCGCAGCTCCCAACGAAATCCGTCGAACAGCCGAATGCAGTTCCATTGCCATCAGGCTGGATTCCCGTGAGCGCCGAAACTGCGCTACCCGAGGGTGCCGCAGGAAGACCGAGCAGTCCATCCGCAACGGTGATCGATCCCGTGATGAAGGCTCCTTGCGCGGTGCTTGCGCCAAGTCCGATCGCCAACACCGCTGTCCCAATTGCTGCCTTGCAAGTCTTGTTCATTTTTTGCCTCTCATTGGTCCCAACCGTAAACTATAACCATCACGGGAGTCGGAGCAGTTCGCGTGCCAGGCTGAATTTAATTAGCATATACATAAAGTTAGCGTTACATGTTCGTTCAGACGGTTGGCCAATTGTAAACTCTGTCGACAACAGGTTGAACCAGGCGAACGCGATAAATTCATCCGGCGGCGCCGACGTCCGATCGGAACGCTCGGGGACAGCGGCGGAATGATGCAGGTGCCAATGAATTGCCCGCCCAACGGAAACAGGGCTGGAGTAATCTTTCTCGATCCCGGTTCCAAGGATTCACCTCAATCGAGCGCTGGCGGGAGGAAATTTTTTGATAAAGTCGGCTCATGTCGAAGCAATTTACAATTGAACCAGCAGGATGAGGTCGCGAGGCAGTAATTCATTGATATTAATGCAATAAATTTATTGGCATCACTTATGCATGGGGAGATGCATCAGAAATGGGAACAGGGACATCACAATGAAAATCAGCGGAGTGAAGGCGTTCGCTGCGATCGGATTCGCCGGGTTCATCGGGATTGCAACGCCAGCGGCGGCAACCGTCACGGTTTCGGTCTCCGATGGCATCACCTTGGTGACGTGCGCCGATGGCGCCGCGTGCGATGTCAATCCGGTCGGCGGCGTCGTAACGTTCGTATACGCGATCGGAAATTGGGCCGGAAGCGTGGCCACGGGTGCCTCGACGTCACCCGTGCCGCTGATCGACCTGCATGGCTTCGCCATTAGCTCGGGCGCCGGCACGTTGGCGATGTTCGTCTCCGATATCAACTTCACGCTCGGCCCGACCGCAGCATTGCGCAATTTCATTGCGGGCATTGGCGGTACACAACCGGCCGCGGGGACGTCGGTCGATTATTCAATGTGGACCGACGACGCGAATGCGCTGTTCGGGACGATCGATCTCATCGATTTTGGTTCCAAAGTGGGGACGCCGTTTTCCGATGTGCTGGCCGGAACCGCCACGACGGCAGACACGTTCTCGATGACGCTCGGCGTGCTCGTAACGCATGTTAATGGGACCAGCATCACCAGCTTCGATTTCGAAGGCTCAGGCTCCGGCTCCGCACCTGAACCCGGCACGCTCGCACTATTCGGCGCCGGGCTGCTGGGCCTGGCGGGGCTGGGGCGGCGCAAAGTCGGCTGAACGAGAACGTGTTCAGGTTTGGATAGACGGCGGCCCGCAAGCCGCCGTTTTTCTTTACCGATACGCCAGTTCAGGTCTTCGTCGCCTTGGTCCGGATGTCGGCTTCGACCAGCGCTCGCAGTTCCGGCGTGACCGTCGGCATTACCCCGAACCACTTCCGAAAGCCGAACCCGGCCTGATGCAGCAGCATGCCGAGGCCGTCGACGGTGCGATGGCCGCGCACGCGTGCGGCGGCGAGCAGGGGAGTCTCGAGCGGCGCGTAGACGACGTCGAGGACGATGGCGTCCGGCTTCAGCGTGTGCAGATCGATGTCGAGGTCGGGCTTGCCGGTCATGCCGAGCGATGTGCAGTTGACGAGAAAGTCAGCCGTCGGAAGCAGGCGCGAAAGATTGAAAAATCCGGCTGCACCGACGTGCGGTCCGAACTGTTCCGCCACGTGTTGCGCCCGCTCGAGCGTCCGGTTGACCAGGACGACGTCGATGTCGCGCTCGATGAGCGCATGTGCAGCAGCGCGCGCCGCGCCGCCCGCACCGAGCACGACGGCGACACCGCCCGCCTGATCCCACCCGGGGACCCGGTCGTCGAGATTGCTGATGAACCCGTGCGGATCCGAGTTTCCGCCGACCAGCTCGCCCTGCTCGAACCAGAGAGTGTTCACCGCGCCGACGACCTCCGCCACCGGATCGCGCCGGGCAACGAGACGATACGCGGCCTCCTTGTGCGGCACCGTAACGTTGCCGCCGACATAGCCGTGTGCGGTCAGGTGGATGATGAAATCCTCGAAGGCTCCCGGCGCGACGTCCTGTAGATCGTAGCTGCCCAAGATACCCAGCGTCGCAAGCCAATGGCCGTGGATCATCGGCGAGCGCGAATGCGCGATCGGGTGGCCGATTACGCAGGCGCGCGGAATCGCGGCGACACTCATGCCGATGCTATCGCGCGTGAACGCGACGCAGTCCCGGATCGATTCGGAAAACGGTCTACCAGCACACCGGTCTCGAACCGCGCGTCACCGGATGAACTTCCCGTCGCGCCCGATCATCGACAGGTCGACGAACTGCGAGGCATTGTGATTGTCCGGCGCGAATCGGACAGCGAAGCCACCGAACTCGAGGTTGGACATCGACTCCATCGCCGCGATGAATTTCTCCCGCGTGGGCTCCTTGCCGGCGCGGCGCAGCCCCTCGACCAGGACCTTCGCGGCGATGAATCCTTCGAGGCTCGAGAAATTCACGTCGACGTTGCCGGCGCGCTTCGCGAGGTCGAGATACTCCTTGACGATCGGCGTCATCGGACTCCACGGGAACGGCACCACCTGCGAAATCATGACGCCATGACCCTCATTCCCCAGCGCCTCGGCGAGCGCCTTGCTGCCGACGAAAGAGACATTGAAGAACTGCGAGATGGTGCCGGCCTTCTTCATCTGGCGCACGAACTCCGCTGCCGAAGTGTACGCGGTGATCATCACCGTCGCTTCCGGCTGTGCCGCGTTGATCGTCTTCACTGCCTCGCCGACATTCGTCGTGTTGCGCTCCACGGTCGCGAGCGCCATCGGCTGCAAGTTGCGCCGGGAAAGGGCGCGCTTTACGCCCTCGAGTCCGGCTTGGCCGTAGGCGTCGTTCTGGTAGAAGACGGCAACCTTCTTGACGCCAGTGCGCGTCAGGTGATCGACGATCTTCTCGGTTTCGTCGTAGTAGCTCGCGCGGACGTTGAAGATGTAGCGATTGAACGGCGCACGCAGCAGTTCAGCGCCGGTAAACGGTGCGACAAACGGGACGCGCGCCTCGGTGAAGATCGGCAGCGACGCCTGGCTCGTCGGTGTTCCGACGTAGGCGAAGAGCACGAAGACACGGTCCTCCTGGATCAGCTTCTTCGTGTTCTCGGCAGCGAGCTTGGATTCGTATTTGTCGTCGCGCGTCTTCAGTTCGATCCGGCGTCCGTTGATCCCGCCCTGCGCGTTGACGTTGTCAAGCCACAGTTTCGCGCCGTCGCGCATCTGGATACCGAGTTGCGCCGCGGGGCCGGTGAAGGCGGCCGACTGACCGATCACGATCGACGTCGGCGTGATGCCGTCCTCCGCCAGGGCGCTGGACGCCGTGGCGAACGCGGCGCAGGCGGCCGCGGCAAGTCGGACGATTCGTTTCATGGGCCCTTTCGGGGAAACAGGTCGAGCGGCTGCAATCCTCTATCGTGCATCGAGCCGGGCCTTCAGGTCTTCGGGCCGCAGCGTGTCGTAGATCTCGAACGGCTGGTGAATCCACGGGTTGTCGGCGAGATACTCGACATGATAGTCGGGTTTGAATACCGAAGAGGCCTTCCACCACAGCACCGCGGTGCGGCACGCCGAGATGACCGGCCAGCGCTGCGGCAGGGCCGCATGCACGGCGGCGAGGGTGTGGCCCGAATCCACCATGTCGTCCACGAGCAGGACGCGGTCGCCCAGCCGTTCCGACGTCATCGTCATGTGCTCGGCGATTACGAGCTCGCCACGGACGGTTCCGCCTTCTGCGGCGTACGAATGCGTCGACAGGATCGCGAGCGGTTTTTCGTAGATCCGCGACAGCACGTCGCCGACACGCAGGCCGCCGCGTGCGATGCAGATGATCTGGTTGAACTCCCAGGCGGACGTGTACACGTCGAGCGCGAGGCGCTCGACCAATACGTGATATTGGTCCCAGCTGACGTGCAGGTTCGGCATGCGTGCCCCCTTGGAATCCGTTCGCGGATGATCCCGGATTTCAATGGAACGGGTGGTGCAGCAGAATCGTTTCGGTCCGGTCCGGACCCGTCGACACCATTGCGATCGGCACGCCGGTCAACGCCTCGATGCGCTTCAGGTAGGCGCGTGCCTGGATCGGCAGGCCATCGACGCCCTTGACGCCGACGGTGCTTTCCTTCCAGCCCGCCATGGTCTCGTAGGCGGGCACGCACTCGGCGACGGCGTCGGCGCCCGAGGGCAGCAGCGCCAGCGGTTCTCCCCGCACCGTGTAACCGGTGCAAATCCGCACGTCGTCCATGCCATCCAGCACGTCGAGCTTGGTGATGCAAAGCCCTGTGACGCCGTTCAACTGCAGCGAGCGCGCGAGCGCCGGAATGTCGAGCCAGCCGCAGCGCCGCGGGCGGCCCGTCACCGAACCGAATTCGTTGCCGCGCTTCGCGAGACCCGCACCGGTTGCGTCGGTAAGTTCCGTGGGAAAAGGGCCCGTGCCGACACGCGTCGTGTAAGCCTTGACGATGCCGAGCACGTAATCGAGGAAATGCGGGCCCACTCCCGCACCGGACGCGGCGGCGCCGGCAAGGCAGTTGGACGACGTGACGTAGGGATACGTGCCGTGGTCGATGTCCAGCAGCGCCCCCTGCGCACCCTCGAACAGCAGCGAATCGCCGCGGCGGCGCGCGGCTTGCAGCAGCGCCGCGACGTCGGCGACCAGTGGGCGCATCGGCGCGGCGAGGGCCAGCGTCTCGTCGCGCGTCTTCTCGAACGGAACGGGATCGCGTCGGTAATAGCGTGTCAGCACGAAGTTGTGGAAGTCGAGCAGCGTCGTGAGCTTGGCGGTGAAGCGGTCCGGGTAGAAGAGATCCTGCAGCCGGATCGCGCGGCGCGCGATCTTGTCCTCGTACGCAGGCCCGATGCCGCGGCCGGTCGTGCCGATCTTGGCGTCGCCCATCGCGCCTTCGCGCGCCTGGTCGAGCGCGACGTGGTACGGCAGGACGAGCGGACAGGCCGGCGAGATCGCGAGCCTGGAGCGCACTTCGACACCGGCGGATTCGAGTTCGCCGATCTCCTCCAGAAGTGCTGTTGGCGACAGCACGACGCCGTTGCCGATGTACGCCGACACGCCGGCATGCAGGATGCCCGACGGAATGAGCCGCAGCACGGTCTTTCGACCGCCGATCACGAGCGTATGCCCGGCGTTGTGCCCGCCCTGGAATCGCACGACGCCCTGCGCGTGCTCGGTCAGCCAGTCGACGACCTTGCCCTTGCCTTCATCGCCCCACTGGGTCCCGATGACGACGACGTTTTTCCCCATGCTTTCCCTCAATTGGGGTCAGAGTCGATTTTCGATCGCGCGCCGGATGGCCATTCGTCGGCCGGCCGTCGAAATTCGACGCTGACCCCGGTTAGCTGCGCGCGATCACGTCGGCCAACTGCCGCAGATCGAGTGTGAAACCCGTCGCCGGCCTCGCCCGGCCGAAGGCCTTGCCGATGCCATCGTAGCGGCCGCCATTGCCGATCGCCGACGGCAGGCCGACGGTAAACACCGAGAAGATCGCGCCGTTCTGGTAATGGTAACCGCGCAAGTCGGCGAGATCGATGTGCAGGGCCTCGACGTGCGGTTGCGCGGATCGTGCGAGCGCCGCCAGCGCCGCCAGCGCATTGTTGATCGCCGGCGTGTCCGGCAGACGCGCGCGTGCCGCAGCGAGGACATCCTGCGCCGGACCGTAGAGTGTGGGCAGCACCGTCAGCGCGTCGCGCCACGCAGCGGGCAGCTTGGCTGTGAGTGCCACGACCGTCGGCACGTCCTTGGCGCGCAAGGCTGTCGAGAGATCGGCGTCTTCGCCGTTGGCGGCGATGCCCGCGCCAGAAGCGAGCGCGCGGTAGACGCCGACGTGGCCGAGGTCGAGGTGCAGCGCGCCTACACCGGCGGCGGCGAGCGAGGACAGGAGCAGTCCGACCACCTCGGTGTCGCCGGCGATGCCGGCCTCGCCGAAAAGCTCGGCGCCGATCTGCAGCACCTCGCGCGTCTCCCCGATGCCCGCCGTGGTGCGCAAGACGCTGCCGGCGTAGCACAGGCGCGTGCTGCCCGCCTCATTGAGGAGGTGTGCATCAATGCGCGCAACCTGCGGGGTGATGTCGGCGCGCACGCCCAGCAACCGTCCCGACATAGGGTCGACCACCTTGAACGTTTGCAGGTCGAGGTCGCGCCCGGTGCCGGTCAGCAGCGAATCGAGGTGCTCGACCAGCGGCGGCTGCACGAGCCGGTAGCCGTGCGCGCGGAAATGATCGAGCAGCACGCGGCGCAATGACTCGATCCGCTGGGCTTCCGCCGGGAGGACGTCCTCGATATGCTCAGGCAGGATCCATTTACGCATTGCTGATGAGCCAGAAGGCGGCGAGCCCGACACTGGTCGAGACGAGGCCGATGAACCGAAGCTGCCCGTCGCTCAGTTCGACGAGCTTGCGGAAGCTGTCGCGCCACACGCGCGGTGCCAAGAGCGGCAGCAGGCCCTCGACGACGAGCACCAGCGCAAACGCTGCCCACAGCGATTCCGCCACGCCGTCGTCCCTTGTCCGTGCACCGCTGCCGGAACGCTACCGGGGCGCCTTCGCGCCCGCGCCGCCCGAGTTCTTCAGGTAGCGGAAGAAATCGGCGCTGGGGTCGAGGACCAGCATGTCGCTGCGGCTCCGGAACGTCCCCTTGTAGGCCTCGAGGCTGCGGTAGAACGCATAGAACTCGGGGTTTGCGCCGTACGCCTGCGCGTAGACGGCCGACGCCTTCGCGTCGCCTTCGCCCTTGAGCTTTTGCGCCTGGCGGTAGGCTTCGGCGAGGATCACCTCGCGCTGACGGTCGGCGTCGGCGCGGATCTTCTCGGACTCCGCCTGGCCGAGCGAGCGGAGCTCGTTCGCGACCCGGCGGCGCTCCGATTCCATCCGCGCGTAGACGGGGCCTGACACGTCGGGCGGCAACTCGACGCGGCGCAGGCGCACGTCGACGATCTCGACGCCGATCGTCTTGGCGTCGGCGTCGGCCTTCTGCCGCGTGGTCGTCATGATCTTGTCGCGCTCTGACGAGATCGCCTCGTGTACCGTGCGCTTGTTGAACTCCTCGGCGAGGTTCGCGCGCACCGTCTGCGACAGCCGGCGCCGCGCGACCTCCTCGTCGCCCTGCACGCTGATGTAGTACTGCTTGACGTCGGTGATGCGCCAGAGCACGAAGAAATCGACCAGCAGCGGCTTCTTCTCGGAGGTCGTGATCCGGTCCGGCTCGGCGTTGTCGAGCAGCAGGATCCGCTTGTCGTAGAACTTGACGTTCTGCACGAGCGGTACCTTGGTGTATAGACCCGCGTTCGGCTGCGTCTCGACGATCTCGCCCAGCTGGAACTTGATCGCGTACTGCCGCTGGTCGACCGTGTAGAGCGTCTGCGAGGCGACGATCAGCACCGCGACGACCAGTGCCAGCAGCGGCATCGTGAACTTCATCGCGCTTCGCCCCCGCGGTCACGATTGCGCAGCGCCTCGCGCGAGCGGCCCGGATCGAGCGACGTGGCTGGCTCCGGCGCTGGCGCCGTGGACTGCCGCGACGCTGGCAGATCGGGGGTGACGGTTCCCGCTGCGGCCGCGGGCGCAACACCCTGGATCAACTTGTCGAGCGGCAGGTAGAGCAGGTTGCTGCCTGCCTTCTGGTCGACGAGCACTTTGCTCGAGTTCCCGAGCACCGACTGCATCATGTCGAGGTACAGCCGCTCGCGGGTGACGCCGGGCGCCTTCGCATATTCGGTAAGGATCTGGCGGAAGCGCGATGCGTCGCCCTCCGCCTTCTGCACGACCGAGGCGAGATAACCGTTCGCTTCCTCGAGCAGTCGCGCCGCGTTGCCGCGCGCGCGCGGCACGACGTCGTTGGCGTAGGCCTGACCCTCGTTGCGGAAGCGCTCGCGATCCTGGCCCGCCTTTACCGCGTCGTCGAACGCCGCCTGCACCTTGTCGGGCGGCTGCACGCTCTGCAGCGTGACCTTCTGCACGTAGACGCCCGTGCCGTACCGGTCGAGCATCTCCTGCATCAACTTCTCGGCCGACTTGGCAATCTGCTCCCGGCCTTCGTAGAGCACGAAGTCCATCTTCGCCTTGCCGACGACTTCACCCATCGCCGTCTGCGCGATGAACTGGACGATCTGGTCGGGCTTGCGGACCTTGAACAGAAAGTCCTCGGCGCTCTTCAGGTTGTACTGGACGGCGAACTGGATCTCGATGATGTTCTCGTCGTCGGTCAGCATCAGCGCTTCGTTCTCGCGCTTGTTCTTCGGGGTGTTGCGGTAGCCGACCTCGACGGTGCGCACCTGCGAGAAATCGACGAGCTCCTTTTCCTCGATCGGGAATGGAAGGTGCCAGCGCGCGCCGGGCTGTGTCGTCTCCGTGTACTTGCCGAAACGTGTGACCACGCCGCGGCGGCCTTCATCGACGATGTAAAAGCCGCTCGCGAGCCACACGAGCAGCACCAACGCGACGAGGATGCCGGCGCCAGACAGTGGCAGCCGCGGGCGCGCGCCGCCGCCGGGACCGCCGGGGCCCTCGTCGTCGCCGCCCGACTTGCGGCCGAAGGCCTCGTTGATGCGGCGATTCACGTTGCGCCAGATCTCATCGAGGTCGGGCGGTCCGCTGCTGCCGCGCTTGCCCCACTGGGGATCGTTCAGCGACATGGAAAGTCGTCGAGGGAAAGGCCGGATCGGGACTGCGTCGCGCGGGCGCGGCGCGTCAGGCGTTCATTGCGGGCGCCACGCGGGCGTCGGAAAACGGGTCGTTGGCCGGGAACCGTTCGGCGAGCGCGGCGCGCAGTCCCGCGCAGCCGGCGCCCGTCAGAGCGCTCAAACGGACCGCGCGGAGTATACCAGACTCGTCGCGCTCGACGCCCGGCGAGAGGTCTGCGGCGTCGATCTTGTTGTACACCCGGATCTGCGGCACCGCGTCGGCACCGATTTCCTCGAGCACGGCGTCGACGGCGGCGATCTGCTCGTCGCGGTTGGGGTGTGCGGCGTCGATGACATGGAGCAGCACATCGGCCGCGGCGGCTTCGGCCAACGTCGCGCGAAACGCGGCGACGAGATCGTGCGGCAGGTCGCGGATGAAGCCGACCGTATCGGAGAGCACGATGGCGTCTGCACCCGGCACGGGGACCCGGCGCAGCGTCGTGTCGAGCGTGGCGAAGAGCTGGTCGGCCGCATGCGCGCTGGCGCCGGTGAGCCGGTTGAACAGCGTCGACTTGCCGGCGTTCGTGTAGCCGACGAGCGCCACAGTGCGCACGGCGGCGCGGCGCCGCGTGCGGCCCTGCGTGGCACGTTGCCGCGCCACGCGCGACAGCCGTTGGTTGAGCACCTTGACACGGTTCCCGAGCAGCCGGCGGTCGGTCTCAAGCTGAGTCTCGCCGGGCCCGCGCAGCCCGATGCCGCCCTTCTGGCGTTCGAGGTGGGTCCAGCCGCCGACGAGGCGCGTGAGCTGGTGCCGGACCTGGGCCAGCTCGACCTGCAGCTTGCCCTCGGCGCTTCGTGCGCGGAGCGCGAAGATGTCGAGGATCAGCGCCGTACGGTCGACCACGCGACATTCGAGCGAGCGCTCGAGGTTGCGCTGCTGCGCGCCAGAGAGCGGATGATCGAAGATGACGAGGTCGGCGCCGCATTCGGCGCGGCGCGCCGCGATCTCCTCGACCTTGCCTTTGCCAGCGAACGTCGCGGCGTCGGGGCGGCGGCGGCGGCCGGTGACCGTGTCGACGACGGTGCCGCCAGCGGACACCGCGAGCGCGTTGAGTTCGGCCAGGCGCTCGCCGGGGTCGCCGTCGCCCAAGTCAAGGGCGACGAGCAACGCACGGTCACCGCCTGCGGGGCGCTCGAACATCCGCGACTAATGCGATGGGAATGAACGCGGGGAGGACGTACGCCAGCGCCAGCTGGTGCCATCCCCGAGCCCGCCGGCCCGCGACAGGGTGTTGGGCCGCGTCAAGCGTCCGCGTCCCCCGGAGGCGCGTGGTGCGGCATCGCCACCGCGCGCGCCGGGACAACCGTCGAGATCGCGTGCTTGTACACCATTTGCGTGACCGTGTTCTTGAGCAGGACGACGTATTGGTCGAACGATTCGATCTGCCCCTGGAGCTTGATGCCGTTGACAAGGTAGATCGACACCTGGACATGCTCCTTGCGCAGCGTGTTCAGGAACGGGTCTTGTAGCATTTGCCCTTTGTTACTCATCGCTGACTCCGCAGTTGTTGTTGACCGGGCCGTGCCCGCGACCACCGCACCGGCCGGGACCGGTGGGGTCCCCGCAACATGGGGCCGGGATGGAGGAACGTCAACGTCCCTTGCGGGGCCGGGGCGCATCGGCATACGGGTTGGTTCCGGTCTTGAATTGTATCCTAAGGGGCGTTCCGCGCAGTTTGAACGCCTCGATGAAGAAACGTTCCAGGTAGCGGCGGTACGTCGCCGGAATCCGGGTGAGCGCGCTGCCGTGGATGACGACGAGCGGCGGGTTCTGGCCGCCCTGATGCGCGTAGCGGAGCTTGGGGTGTGTCTTCCCGGCACGCGGCGGCGCCTGGCGCTCGATCGCCAACTGCAGCGTCCTGGTCAGCTTCGGTGTCGGCAGCCTGGCGAAGGCGGCGGCGCAAGCCGCATCGACGCTGCGCATCAGCGCCGCCACTCCAAGTCCGTCGCGCGCCGAGATGAAGTGTTGCGCCGCGAACGTGAGGAACCCGAGCTTGCGATCGAGGTCGCGCTTCACATCGTCGCGGCGTGGGGCCGGCACGCAGTCCCATTTGTTGACGCCGACGACCAGCGCGCGCCCGGCCTCGAGGATGTAGCCCGCAAGGTGCGCATCCTGCTCGGCAATGCCCTCCGCCGCGTCGAGCAGGAGCACGACGACATTGGCATCCTCGATCGCTTGCAGCGTCTTCACCACCGAGAATTTCTCGACCGCCTCGAACACCTTGCCGCGGCGCCGCACGCCGGCGGTGTCGATCAACGTGTAGCGCCGTCCCCCGCGTTCGAAATCGATATACAGCGCGTCGCGGGTCGTCCCGGGTTCGTCGAAGGCGACGACCCGCTCCTCGCCCAGCAGCATGTTGACCAGTGTCGACTTGCCGACATTGGGCCGGCCGATGATCGCGACCTTGACGGGACCGCTTTCGGTCGGAGCGGCCACGTCGCCGACAAGCTCGGGCGTCGTCGCGGAGTGCGGAACGCGCTCGAGCGCCAGTTCCGTCAGCGCACCGACGTTGTCGCCATGGGCCGACGAGATCGGATGTGGCTCGCCCAGCCCGAGCTCATGGAACTCGGCCGCGGCACGCTCCGGAGCAAGGCCCTCCGCCTTGTTGGCCGCCAGCACGATGGGCCGTGCCGACCGCCGCAGGAGGTCGGCGATCGCCCGATCCTGCGGCGTGAGCCCGGCGCGGGCGTCGACGACAAAGATCACGGCGTCGGCCTCCGCAATCGCCGTGCGCGTCTGCTTCGCCATCTCGTACAGGATGCCGTCCTTCGCAATCGGCTCGAAGCCCCCGGTGTCGACGACAATGAACGGCCGGTCCCCGGCGCGTCCGCGGCCGTAATGACGGTCGCGGGTCAATCCTGGCAAATCGGCGACCAACGCCGCGCGCGTGCGCGTCAGTCGGTTGAACAGCGTCGACTTGCCGACGTTTGGACGCCCGACGATGACGAGGGTGGGGACCATGCAGGCAAAGGCAGCGCGCCGAAGTACCGAAGAGCGGGACACCTTCCGGCGGTTGCCAGCGGCGACGCTCAGCGTGCCGTAACCGCGAAGAGGGTGCCGTCCTCGCTCTGCCAAACGGCGTTGGCACCAGATACGGCGGGCTGCGTCGTCGGAGGCTTGCCGTCGGTCGGCGCACGGCCGACCATGCTGCCGTCGTTGCGGTCGATCAGATGCACGTAGCCCTCGGGATCGACGACTGCGAGGAAATCGCCGGCGAGCTGCGGGCCACCGATACGACGCGCCGCTAGCTTGTCCTGTTTCCAGGCCGAGGCGCCCGTCACCTTGTCGAGTGCGTGCAACGCGCCCGAATCGTCGCTGACGAAGAGGTAACGGCTGTCGGCGGCTAGACCCGTCAGGCTCGACAGATCGCGCGTCCAGCTGAGCTGGCCGCGCACGATCTCGAAGCATGCGACCCGGCCCTGGAACGCCACAGCGCAGGCCTGCCCCGCCTCGATGAGCGGTAGCGACGTGACATCGGCGATGCGCTCCAATTCGGTCGCTCCCTTGGGGGTCGCGACATTGCCTTCCCAACCGACGTTGCCGGTGGCAAGGTCCATGGCAAGCAGCTTGCCGCCCGCCGTTCCCGAAAACAGCCCGCCGCGGCTGATGGTGCCCCCCGCGTAATTGCGGACCGTGAGCGGCGGGTTGGTGCGCTGGTAGACCCACTTCGTCTTGCCGTCGGCCCCCGACAGCCCGTAGATGCGGCCGTCACCTGACCAGACGATGACAATGCCCTCGGCGACCTTCGGGGGCCCCACGACTTCGCTGCTGATCTTGGCTTGCCACAGCGGCTTGCCGTCCGGGTCGAACGCAAGAACATCGCCCTTGTCCGTGCCCACGGCCAGAAGCGTCGCATCGGCCCCCACGCCAGCGGACAGCTTCTTGCCGGCATCGACCCGCCAGATGGCGGCGCCGGTGGCCGGATCGATGCGCACGAGGGCACCGCTCGCGGCCGCCGCATAGATTGCGTTGGGTGTCACAGCCGGCGCCAAGCCCGGCCCGGCGCGGCCGATGCTCGCCTGCCACACGATCTGCGGCGCGGCGGTCGCCTTGATCTCCGGCAACGGGCCGAGCTTCTTGGAGCCGCCTCCGAAGAGGGAGGTGAGCCAACCAAACGACGGCGGCGGGATCGACGGTATCCACGACGACATCGACGCGCAGCCGGAACAGAACAGCGCGGCGCCGGCGGCGGCCACGACTGCGCGGCGCGCCGCGCAGGGCAGGCGGCGGAAAAGGGAACGAGGCAGGCTCATTTTGACGGTGCGGGCGGGTTCTTCGTGGCGGCGGGGGGCGGCGCCGCCGGCGCGGGAGCCACCGCCGCACCGGCGCTGCCTCCCGGCGCGCCGGTGGCCCCACCCAACGCGTCAAGCTTCGCCTGCACGTAGGCGTGGTAGGGCGAGTTGGCGTCGAAGCGCGTGAGCGCGGCTTGGTACGCCGGGCGCGCTTCGCTCACGCGGCCGGCTGCGGCGAGGATGTCGCCGCGCAGGTCCGCGTACACGCCGGCGAAGGGCTCGTCATGCTTGGCATCGAGGGTGCGCAGCGCGTCGTCGTATTGCTTGTCGTCGAACTGCACCTCGGCCAGTCGGATGCGCGCCACCTGCTTCAACTCGTCCTCGTTGCTACGCTCGATCACCCACAGCAGCTGCACTTTTGCACCGGACTTGTCGCCGCTGTCGTAGAGCATCCTGGCGACGAGCAACGCGCCCCGCGGCGCGTAGCCGGTGCCGGCAAAGCGCTCTTCGAGCTGCGCGATCGCGTCCCTCGCCTTCGCGACATCGTTCGCGGCGAATGCCGAGGTGACGGCGCCGAATAGCACCGAGGCCCGCTCGGCCTGACTGCCCTGCCACCAGCGCCAGCCTTGGACGCCGACAATACCGATGCAAACGGCGAGGATCACGCCGGTGATGAGGGCGCCCCACTGCCGCCACCACGCCTTGAGGTCCTCGAGCTGCTCCTGTTCTTCGAGATCGTAGACTGCCATCGGTGTTCCCTGGTTGGAATTGTCGGTGCCGGTCAGCCGCGTGCCGGGAGCGCCGCGGCCAGTTCAGCGACCGGCACCGCTCGCTGCTCGCCGGGTTCGCGCAACGGCTTCACGCTCACGGCTCCGCTCGCTACCTCGTCGTCACCGATGATGAGCGCGAACGCGGCGCCGCTCGCATCGGCTTTCTTCATCTGCGACTTCAGGCTGCCGCCGCCGGCGTTGACGATGATCGCGCGGCCCGCGTCGCGCAGCATCTCACCAACGCGAAAGGCGAGCTTCGCGGCCGCGTCACCGGCGTGAACCACGTAGGCCAATGGCACCGCGGCGGCGGCGGCGCGCGCCGCCTGCAGCAACAGAATCATCCGTTCGGTGCCGAGCGCAAAACCGCAGGCGGGCGTGGGCTTGCCGCCGAGTTGTTCGAACAGGCCGTCGTAGCGGCCGCCACCAGCGACGGTTCCCTGCGCGCCCAGCCGATCCGTCACCCACTCGAAAACGGTGCGATTGTAGTAGTCGAGGCCACGCACGAGCCGCGCGTCGATCGTGTAGTCGATCCCATGATCGCCGAGAAGCTGCCGGAGGCCGTCGAAGTGCGCTTGCGAAGCGGGGCCGAGCCGGTCGACCAGCTTCGGCGCGCCGGCGATCATCTCCTGCAGTGCCGGATTCTTGCTGTCGAGAATGCGCAGCGGGTTCGTGTGCAGGCGCCGCTTCGCATCGGCATCGAGCAGCGCCGCGTGGCCCTCGAAATACGCAACGAGGTCGGCGCGATGCTCGCGGCGCTCGGCGGCGTCGCCGATCGAGTTCAACGCCAGCCGGATTCCGTCGTCGAGACCCAGCCGGCGCCACAGCCGATGGAGCAGCACGATCTGCTCGGCGTCGACGTCCGGGCCGGGAAAGCCCAGCGCCTCGAGGTCGAACTGATGGAACTGGCGGTAGCGGCCTTTCTGCGGGCGCTCATGGCGGAACATCGGCCCCGCCATCCAGACGCGCTGCGGCCGTTCGTAGCAGAGGTTGTGCTCGATTGCCGCGCGGACGATACCCGCGGTCGCCTCGGGACGCAGCGTGAGGCTCTCGCCGTTGAGCCTGTCCTCGAACGTGTACATCTCCTTCTCCACGACGTCGGTCACCTGGCCGATCGCACGGACGAACAACGGCGTCGGCTCGACGACCGGCACGCGCAGGTTGCGGTAACCGTACTGGCGGAACACGTCGCGGGCGGTGTCTTCGAGGAATTCCCAGAGCGTGGCCTCGTCGGGCAGCACATCGTTCATGCCGCGCACGGCTTGCAGCGGTGCGGCCATGGCGTTAGCCGAGCGCCTTGACGGCGATCGTCTTTCTTGCCGGCGACAGATGCGCGGCGCGCGGTTCGCCGCCGTACGTGGCGCGGACGTAATCGTCGACGATGCGCTGGAACTCCTCGGCGATGCGCTCGCCCTTCAGCGTCACCGTCTTCTCGCCGTCGACATATACGGGTGCCACCGGGGTCTCGCCGGTTCCGGGCAGCGAGATGCCGATGTTGGCGAGCCTGGACTCGCCGGGGCCGTTGACCACACAGCCCATCACCGCGACCTGCATCGCCTCGACGCCGGGATAGCGCTCGCGCCATGCCGGCATCTGCGCGCGCAGGTAGTCCTGTATCTTCGCGGCGAGCTCCTGGAAGGTCGTGCTTGTCGTCCGTCCGCAACCGGGGCAGGCGGTAACGAGCGGCGCGAACGAGCGCAAGCCCATCGTCTGCAAGAGCTCCTGCGCGACGACGACTTCCTTGGTCCGGTCGCCGTTCGGTTCCGGGGTAAGCGATACGCGGATCGTGTCGCCGATGCCCTGTTGCAGCAGCACCGCCATCGCCGCGGTCGAGGCGACGATTCCCTTGCTGCCCATGCCCGCCTCGGTGAGCCCGAGATGCAGCGGATAGTCGCAGCGCCGTGCGAGCTCGCGATAGACTTGAATCAGGTCCTGTACGTCCGAAACCTTGCACGAGAGAACGATGCGGTCGCCGGAGAGGCCCAGCGCCTCGGCGCGCCGCGCGCTGCCGATCGCCGAGACGACGAGCGCCTCGCGCATCACCGCGTCGGCGGGCAGCGGCTCCGCGCGCGCGGCATTCTCGTCCATCATCCGGGCGAGCAAATCGGCGTCGAGGCTGCCCCAATTGACACCGATGCGCACGGGCTTGCCGTATTCGATTGCCTTCTCGATCATCACCGCGAACTGCGGGTCGCGCTTGGTTCCCTTGCCGACGTTACCGGGATTGATCCGGTATTTGGCGAGGGCGCGCGCGCAACCGGGATAGTCGGTGAGCAGCTTGTGGCCGTTGAAATGGAAATCGCCGACGAGCGGCACGCGGCAACCGGCGGCGTCGAGTCGCTCGCGGATTGCGGCTACGGCGGCGGCCGCTTCGGCGGTGTTGACGGTGATCCGCACCAGTTCCGAGCCTGTCTCGGCCAGCGCGCGCACTTGCGCGACCGTCGCCGCGACGTCGGCCGTGTCGGTGTTGGTCATCGACTGCACAACGATCGGAGCGTCGCCGCCGATCGCGACGCCGGCGACCTCGACGCACCGCGTGCGACGCCGTTCGATGCGCGCAGGGTCGGTCATTGGTGGGCCCCCACGCTTGCGGCTGCCGCGCTCATTGCAACGTGAGCCGCGCGACGTTCTGCCGCGTGTGCGGCACGAGATCGACGGGCTTGCCCTTCCAGGTCAGCGTGACGTCGACGGCGTTGCCGATCACGAGGTCGAGCGGCGGAGCGCCGGTGATCGCCTGCGTCGTACCGCCGGGATTCATCCGCGACAACAGCACCGTTCCGTTGCGATCCTTGATTTCGGTCCATGAGAAGTCGCGGAAGGCCAGCTTGAGCGGTGCGGTCACCGGTAATGCAGCCGGCGGCACCGTGGGCTTCGTCTCGGGAATGACCGTCGCTGCCTCCGCAGATGGCGGCGTTGCGACCACCACGGCGGTCGTGGTTGGCGCCGGCGTGGCGACGGGGTTCGGCAGCGGCGTGCCGATGATTTCCGGCCCGCGGACGTCGGCTGGGCCCTCGGGCGGGCGCGGCGCTTCGCGCGCAACGCCGCGGTGCGGTTCGACGGCCGGGCGCATCTGCTCGTAGGCGACGGTGGCAGCGATGATCGCGACCAGCGTTACCGGGATGACCCAGCGCGCCCAGCCCGGTTTGCCGTGCTCCGTGGCAGGCAGCTCGCCGATCGACTGCGCCGTCGGGTGCAGCGCCGGCGATTCGAGCGCGGGCGCCCCAGCGGCTGCGGGCAGCGCACCGAGCACGGATTCCGGGTCGAGACGCACGAGGCGCGCATAGTTGCGGACAAAACCGCGGACGAAGGTCCGACCCGGCAGGAGCATGAATTCGCCGTCCTCGATCGCCTTCACCTGCCGCGGCGCAAGCTTCAGTTGTTGCGCGACTGCATCGACGGTGAGCCCCGCGGACTCGCGCGCCGCGCGAAGCAGGACGCTGGCGCTCGGCGGCGCGGACGGAGTGTCTGCGCCTGCGGTCGTGTTGCCGTCGGATTCGCTCACTCGCAGCTTCCGGAGGCGATGGACCTGGTCTCAACGGAATCGGGATAACGGTTGCGCAGCTGCGACGCGTAGGACAGCTCCGCCTGGCGGTCGCCAAGCTTGCGCTCGACGCACATGCCGAGGAAGAGCGCCTCGGGCTGTGGATTCGCCCGTTGCACCGCGGGCCGTATCCAGCCTCGCGCCTCGTCGAAGCGCGATGCGCGGTACGCGATCAACGCAAGGCCGTAGGACGCATTCGGATGGTTCGGCGATGCGGACATCGCCCGCTTGAAATAGATCTCGGCATTCGCGACGTCTCCGAGCGACATGCTGCACCGAGCGGCGTTGACGAGCGCAACCTCCGGCGTCTTGTACAGCGGGTTGCGGATCGCCTGCTCGAATTCCGGAATTGCCTCGCGCGCGCGGCCGTGCATGCAGAGGTACCAGCCCCAGTTCGCGCGGATTTCCGAATCCTGCGGCGCGAGCTGAAGTGCGCGCTGGAAGTTCTGCTCGGCCTTCGCATCCTCGCCCAGCATCGCATAGACAAGGCCGAAGATGTTGTAGGCATTGGCGTAGTTCGGGCTGAGCTTCACCGCTTCGTTCAGCTCATCCAGCGCGACATCCATCTGGCCGCGCTCGTAGTAGCCGGCACCGAGTTCGGTGTGGATCCGCGCGCGCTCCTGCGGGCTCACCTCCACCTGCTTCGGGGGCGGCGGCGGCTCGGTTGGCGATGGCGACGGCGTTCGCGGCGCCGACGAACACGCGGCGAACAACGCAATCAGGCAAGCGGCAGCGGCGGAGCGGAACAGTGGACTCATGGCGCTTTCGGAGCTGTCGTCAGTGCACAGTCGAGGGCGCAACGGCGTGAAGCCGCGTCACCCGGCGTTTGGTTCGGTCCTGGACGCGGCCGGCGAGTTGGCCGCAGGCGGCCGCGATGTCGTCGCCGCGCGTCTTGCGGATCGTCGTGACGAAACCGGCTTCCAGCAATGTCTTCTGGAAACCCAGGATGCGCGCGCGCGAGCTGGTGGCGAAGTCGGCGCCCGGAAACGGGTTCCAGGGGATGAGGTTGAACTTGCAGGGTACGTCGCGCACGAGGCGGGCGAGCGCGCGCGCGTGCTCCGGTCCGTCATTTACGTGATCCAGCATCACGTACTCGAACGTGACGAAATCGCGCGGCGCGCGATCGAGGTAGCGCTTGCACGCGGCGAGCAGCTCGGCGAGCGGGTACTTGCGGTTGATCGGCACCAGCCGGTCGCGCAGCGCGTCGTCCGGCGCATGCAGCGAGACGGCGAGCGCCACCGGGCACGCGAGCGCAAGGCGGTCGAGCGCGGGGACGACACCCGACGTCGACACCGTGACGCGCCGGCGCGACAGGCCATACGCGTTGTCGTCGGTGAATACGCGCAAGGCCGTGACGACATGCTCGAGATTCGCGAGCGGCTCGCCCATGCCCATCAGCACGACGTTGGTGATGGGCGCGCGGCCCTGCTCGACCCATGGTGCGGTGATTCCGTCCGCGAGAAGCGCGCGGTTTGCGTGCCACAGCTGGCCGACGATCTCGGCAGCGGACAGGTTGCGGTTGAAGCCTTGCTTGCCGGTCGCGCAGAACGCGCAGTCGAGCGCACAGCCCGCCTGCGACGAGATGCACAGCGTGCCGCGGTCGTCTTCCGGGATATAGACCATCTCGATCGCATTGCCGCTGCCGACATCGAGCAGCCACTTGCGCGTGCCGTCCCCGGCCGTGGTGTCGCTGACTACCGTCGGGCCGCGGATCTCGGCCACCGTCCCGAGCTTGTCGCGCAACGGCTTCGAGAGATCCGTCATCGCGCCGATGTCGGCGACAAGGCGCTGGTGCACCCAGTGCGCCACCTGCTTCGCGCGAAACGGCTTCTCGCCCAGCTCGGCGAAGAAAGCCGCGAGGCCGGCAGTATCGAGGTCGAGGAGGTTGATCATCGCGGCGTCGAAACGGGGGCATCGCAAGCGCTGAGAAGAGCGCGAGGGCGAATCCTCATGGGGCCGTCTTTTCCCGCGTATTGGTGCTTCCAGTGGCTGGGGACCTTGCCTGGTACATCATCTGCTGTAGATCGCCAGCGCGGGAAAGAAGTAGGCGACTTCGACGCTGGCAGTGTCCGGGCCGTCCGAGCCGTGCACGGCGTTGGCATCGATCGAGGCGGCGAAATCGGCGCGAATCGTGCCCGCGGCGGCTTTCTTCGGGTCGGTGGCACCCATGAGATCGCGGTTCTTCGCGATGGCGCCGTCGCCCTCGAGCACCTGGATCATCACCGGTCCCGACGTCATGAAATCGACCAGATCGCGAAAGAACGGCCGTTCGCGATGGATTGCATAGAAACCCTCCGCTTCAGCGCGCGAGAGCCGGCGCATCTGCGCCGCGACGATGCGCAGGCCATTGGTCTCGAAACGCGAGTAGATTTTCCCGATGACATTCCTGGCGACAGCATCGGGCTTGATGATGGAAAGCGTGCGTTCGACGGCCATACGGACGACTCCGACAAGATAAATTCGAATAAACATGAAACTATATCATGTCAGCCCAGGCCTGTCGCCTTCCTGCGTCCCTTCGGCGGCGCGCCCAGACCGCGAATCCCGGCGCTCCAAAGGCAACAGGCGTCGCGGCCGGAAGATCGGGGCGTCCGTTGGGCCGAGGTCGAGCCAACGGCTACATCATGCCGAGCGTCTTCGGCAGCCAGATCGAAAGTGGCGGCCAGTAGGTGACGAGCACGAGGAAAATCAGCATCGTGAGCAGCCAGGGCCAGACCGCGATTGTGAGCTCCGTGATGCCCATCTTGGTGATGCCGGACGCCACGTAGAGGTTCAGCCCCACCGGCGGGTGGCACATGCCGACCTCCATGTTGACGACCATCATGATGCCGAAATGGACGGGGTCGATCCCGAGCTTCATCGCGACCGGGAACAGGATCGGCGCCATGATCAGCACGATCGACGAGGGCTCCATCACGTTGCCGGCCAGCAGCAGCACAATGTTCACGAACAGCAGGAACGCGATGACGCCGAGGCCTTTGTCGAGCATCCACGCCGCGAGTTCCTGCGGGATCTGCTCCGAGGTCATCAAATACGAAAACATGACGGCATTGGTGATGATATACAGCAGCATCGCGCTCATGTTGGCCGAATCCAGCAGCACTTTCGGCGCCTTGGACAGCGGCATGTCCCGGTAGACGAAGACGGCGACGAAGAACGCGTAGACGGCACTCATCGCCGCCGCTTCGGTGGGCGTGAAGATGCCGGTGTAGATGCCGCCGATGACAACGATGACGAGTAGCAGCCCCCAGATGCTGGCGCGAAACGTCCGCCAGCGCTCCGCCCAGCTCGCGACCGGCTGCCGCGGGTAGTCGAACTTGCGCGCGCGCCACCACGTGGTGAAGCCGAGGAACATCGCGAGCAGGATCCCCGGGATGATGCCCGCGATGAACAGCGCGCCGACCGACGTGCTGGTCGCCACCGCGTACATCACCATCACGATCGACGGCGGAATCAGGATGCCCAGCGCGCCGGACGTGGTGATCACGCCCGCGCCGAAGCGGGCGGGGAAACCCTGCTTGATCATCGCCGGCAGGATGATCGATCCGATGGCGACGACGGTGGCCGGCGAGCTGCCGGACACCGCGGCGAAGAGGGCGCAGGCCATGACACCCGCCAGGCCGAGCCCCCCGTACCAGTGGCCGACCATCGCGGAAGCGAAATTGATCATCCGTCGCGCGACGCCGCCGTGAGTGAGGAAGTTGCCGGCGAGGATGAAGAACGGAATCGCCATGATCTCGAACTTCTCGATGCCGGTGAAGAGCTTGAGCGCGACCGACTCGATCGGCACGGTCGTCATCGTGAACAGATAGGTGAGCACGGTGAGGCCGAGCGAGATCGATATAGGCATGCCGGTCAGCATCAGGCCGAAGAGCAGGGCGAAGATGATCCACCCGCTGGCGACCGGCACGCCGGCGAACTTCAGCAGCACCGGGATCGCGATCAGGACCGGCGGGATCAGCGCGGGCCAGCGCGGGCGCAGCGGGACCGGGCCCGAGGCGGGAGCGGCGACGCTCATGATTTACCCCCCTTGACCGCCGCCGGGTGCAGGTTGTCGTCCAGCGCGTAGACGTTGATGTCCTCGATGCCCTCGACGTGCGCGACGTCATGGTGCGGCAATGCGCCCGTGCGTGCGAACGACCACGCGACCTGGAGAAAACGGAAGCACATCAGGTAGGACCCGAGCGGGATGCACAGGTAGACGATCCACTTCGGCACCTCGAGGTCGGGCGACACCGAATCGGTATGCCCGATCTCCCAGGTGAAGCCCGCGCCCAGCGTGCCGACGATCCCGGTGAACACGGCGCCGGCGAGCAAGCCGAACAGTACGTACAGCCTGCGCGTGTTGTCGGGGAGTTGATTGATCATCACGTCGACGCCGACGTGGATACCGGTGCGCACGCCGTACGCGGCGCCAAACTTGGCCATCCACACGAACATGTAGATGCAGAGTTCCTGTGCCCAGGAGAGGTCGATCCTGAGCAGCGCGTCCTGGACGCCCGGGATCGGTAATCCCGCGGAATAGCGGTGCAGCACCGCGACGAAAATCAGCAGCGTCGCCGCACCCATGAGGAGGGTGATGATCCATTCCTCGAGATGGTCCAGGAACTTGAGCATCGGGTACCTCCCGCTAGCGCAACGAAAACGCCACTGCGGGCTCCGCACGGACCCGGCAGTGGCGCTGCGACGAACCCATCGGGGCCGCTACGGCTTGAACCCCGTTTCCTTGTACACCGCTTCGATGATGTCCTTGCCGATCCGCGCTTCGTTTTCCTTGTGCACGGCAATCATCGCCTTTCTCAGTTCCGCCTTCTGTTCCGGCGTGAGCGTCAGGATCTCGGTCTTGCCGGTCTTTTTCACGGCTTCGAGCGCGTCCTCGTTCTCCTTCTTGGCGATGTCATTCGCGTACTTGGTCGCGTCCTTCATCGCCCCTTCGAGCGTAGTCCGGATATCGGGCGGCAGGCCGTCCCAGAATTTCTTGTTGGCGATCACCGCGTAGCCGAGGTAGCCGTGATTGGTGAGGGCGAGGAATTTCTGCACCTCTTGCATCTTCTGCGTGTAGAAGTTCGACGGCGGGTTCTCGGTGCCGTCGACGACACCTGTTTGCAGTGCCTGGTAGACCTCGGAGAACGCCATCACCTGCGGGATCGCGCCGATCGATTTGATCTCATCGCCCAGCACCTTCGACGATTGGATCCGCATCTTGAGGCCCTTGTAGTCGGCCACCGCGCGAATCGGCTTGTTGGCACTCATTACCTTGAAGCCGTTGTCCCAGTAGGCGAGGCCGATGATTCCCTTGCTTTCGAGCTTCTTGAACAGCGCCGCGCCGACCGGGCCGCCGGTGACCTTGTGCAGCTCCGCGTAGTCGTCGAAGATGAACGGCAGGTCGAACACCTCGAACTCGCGCGCGCCGAGCGGGCCGAACTTGGCGAGGGAAGGCGCCAGCATCTGCACCGAACCCAACTGCAGCGACTCCATCTCCTCGCCGTCCTTGAACAACGAGCTGTTGGGATAGACCTCGACCTTGACGCGGCCCTTGGTCCGCTCCTCGGCCAGCTTCTTGAAATACTCGGCGCCCTTGCCCTTCGGCGTGTCGACGGCGACAACGTGACTGAACTTGATGACGATCGGCTGCTGTGCCGAGACGGCGCCGGCAGCCGCAAGCAATACCGAAGCGACGACGGCCAGTGCGAAGCGGAATTTCATGAAATCCTCCGGATGGAGTTGCGCAACCGAACCGGTCGTCGCACGAGGGCCGGTGAACCATTTCCGGTCAGCGATGCCGGCAAAGTTAGGCCCCAACGGCATCGGCTGTCAACTTCCGCACAGCGGGCTGCGCCAGCGCCCGCCGCCGTCACCGGTTGGCCATTCCCGGCACGCGCGCTCTGCAATCCATCCCGGTTTTCGACGGAGTCGCGGTCCTGCGTCGGCTCCGTCGAGAAGTGTCCTCACCTATTCTGAACGGGATCACTTCACCAGCAACACCGGTACGGCCGCATGCTCGGCCGCGCCTTGCGCCACGGAGCCGAGCAGGGCGCCGGTGTGGGTGCCCAGTCCGCGCGTGCCCATGACGATAAGGTCGCAGTCCTCCGCCTGCGCGAGCTCCGCGATCGTTGGCCCGGGGTCACCGACACGTCGGTGTTCGTGGGGTACGACGCCCGCCGCAGCGAGCAGCGCACGCGCCGGCGCCAGCGCCTGTTCGTTGCGCTCGCGGTAATAGTCGTCGAGGTTTTCCTTGGCCACGAAGGTCGAGACGTCGCCCGACACCGGGCGCTGCACGTTGACCAGGTGCACGTACAGGGGTTCCGGCTCGCGCAGGTTCTGGCGCAGAGCCAGTAGATGGCGAACGGCGCGTGCCGCTCCTTCGGAGCCATCCACCGCGAGCAGGATGCGCTGCAGCCGGCCCGGCGCATGCGGCACGACCACGGGCATTGGCTTGCGGGCGGCACGAACGGCGCGTGCCGCCAGCCACTTGCCGACGAGGACGACGCCGATCGCACCTGCGGCCGCCGCGATGTAATGCAGGTATTTCACCTGCGCATCGGCCCAGTCCTTCAACGCCGGATCGGTGATCGCCATTTCGCCGGCCACCCAGCCCAGCAGCGCTGCCCCCAGCGTGATGATGACCGGAAGGCGGTCCATCAGGGTGAGAAGCATGCGGCTGGCGAAGACCACCAGCGGAATGGAAATGGCCAGACCCACGATCAGCAACACAGTGTTGCCTTTGGCGGCGGCGGCGACGGCAATGACGTTGTCGAGGCTCATCGCCAAGTCGGCCAGCAGAATCGTCTTGACGGCCGAAGCGAAGCTGGAACTGGCCGCGCCGTGACCTTCGGATTCGTCCCCGGGGACCAGCAACTGCACCGCGATCCACAGCAGCAGGAGCGCGCCGACGAGCTTGAGATAGGGCAGTCGCAGCAGCTCGACCGCGACGATGGTCAGCACGATGCGCATGACTACCGCAGCGGCGCTGCCCCAGGCGACAGCGCGCTTCTGCTGCTGGGCCGGCAACCCGCGAGCAGCCAGCGCGATCACCACCGCGTTGTCACCCGACAGCACGATGTTGATGCCGATGATCTGCAGCAGCGCGAGCCAGAATCCGGGGCTGTCAAAGGTCATCGAGTTCTCCGTCTCTTCAGGCGCGCGCCTTGGCCAATCTGACGAGGCTGCTTCGTGTCACGGAGCCGATCCGCGGCAGCGCCATGCCCCACCTCCAGCATCGAACCGTCTGACGGTGCAGAAACCGATTCTCGATCGTCGATGCCCGGCTGGAACACTGCCCGGTATCCGCGATCAACCGGATGCTGAGCTCAACGAACACGATCACACGGCAATGCCGCGGTACGTCACGATGCGCGAGTGCGCTAGCCATGCCGCAATCGCCCGCGCCCCGATCACGATTCCTCCTGGAAGGCCTCGTCGCGCTTCTTGCGGATCGCGGGCATCAGCACGAAAGCCATTGCGATGACCGCGAGGACCAGCATCGTGGCGCTGATCGGGTTGGTGACGAACACCAAGGGATCGCCATGGCCGATGATGAGCGCCCGGCGCAGGTACTCTTCCATCAACGGGCCGAGAATGAACCCGAGCAGCATCGGCGCCGGCTCGCAATCGAGCTTGGCAAAGACGTAGCCCAGGAACCCGAACAGCGCCATCAGAAAGATATCGAAGTCGCTGTTGTTCAGGCTGAACACGCCGATGCCGCAGAAGACCAGAATTACCGGGTAGAGATAGTGGTACGGCACCATGATCAGCCGCACCCACAAGCCGATCAACGGCAGGTTGAGCACGATCAGGAAGAAGTTCCCGATCCACATCGACACGATGATCCCCCAGAACAGCGCCGGCTGCTCCGTGATCACCGACGGGCCGGGCTGGATGCCCTGGATGATCATCGCACCGATCATGAGCGCCATCACCGGATTGGACGGGATACCGAGGGTGAGCATCGGAATGAACGAAGTCTGTGCGCCGGCGTTGTTGGCCGACTCGGGGCCCGCAACACCTTCGATGGCGCCTTTGCCGAAACGGCTCGGCGTCTTGGAGATTCTCTTCTCGAGTGAGTAGGAAGCAAACGAACCCAGGATCGAGCCGCTGCCCGGCAGGATGCCGAGCACCGAACCGAGTGCAGTGCCACGCACGATCGGCGCCCACATGCGCTTGAAGTCGGCCTTGGTCGGCATAAGACCTTCGATTTTCGTTACCATCACCGAGCGCGTTCCCTCATGCTCGAGATTGCGAACGATCTCGCCGAGGCCGAACATGCCCATGGCGACGATGACGAAGCCGATGCCGTCGGCGAGCTGCGGCAGATCGAACGTATAGCGCGCCGCGCCGGAATTCACATCGGTGCCGATCAAACCAAGCAGAAGACCGAGGACGACCATGCCAAACGCATGCAACAGCGAGCCGTGTGCCAGCACGACCGCGGCAACCAGGCCGAGAACCATCAGGGAGAAGTAATCGGCCGGACCGAACTCGAGCGCGACCTCCGCAAGGGGCGGGGCGAACAAGGCGATCAATACGGTGGCGACGGTGCCGGCGAAGAACGAACCGATGGCAGCCGTAGCGAGCGCCTTACCGGCGTGTCCTTGCCGGGCCATCTGGTACCCATCCAGCGCCGTGACGACCGACGCCGCTTCACCGGGCAGGTTGACCAGGATCGCCGTCGTCGAACCGCCGTACTGGGAACCGTAGTAGATACCGGCCAACATGATCAGCGCCGACACCGGCGGCAAACCGAAGGTGATCGGCAGCAGCATGGCAATGGTCGCGGTCGGTCCGAGGCCCGGCAGCACACCGATCAGCGTGCCGAGGAAAACACCCCCCAGACAGTAGAGCAGGTTAGTCAGCGTGAACGCTGTCTGCAGGCCCAGGCCGAGGTTCGTTACGAGTTCCACGATGAGGATGCCTGTAAGTTTATGCTCGGAGTCCGGTGAATCAGCCGCCGAACCAGCGGCCGATGAGCGGCAACGGTACGCCCAGACCCTTCACGAACACGAGTGCACAGAAGGCCGTGGCACCCGCGGCCAGCGCCAGCGATGGCGCCCAGCGGAACTTGACGCTGGCGAACGCGGTCATGATGACGAACAGCGGTAAGGCGATCGCCAGGCCGACGCCGCGGACGAGAAGGCCGAACACGACCGTGGCCCCGGTAATCAACAGCAACGGTCTCCAGGCGAATGCCGGAATGGGCGCGGCATTCCGGTGGAATGAGCGGAGCAGGGAGATGAGGCCGACGAACGAAAGCAGCCAGCCGAGGACGGCCGGAAAATAAGCAGGGCCCATCTTCAGGGCAGTACCCATCGGCAATTCCCTACCGATGAAAATTGCGCTCAGGCCAATCGCGAGGTAGATCAACGCCGCGCAAAAATCCTTGGGGCTGCGTATCAGTGAACTCAAGGCAAAGTCTCCTTCCCGGTGTCTTATTCGCGCCCTGTGGCAGGCAGCGCGATCAACAACTGCGCTGGGAAAAAAGGCCGGGATGTCCCGGCCTTCATCTTGCGGCATTTCCAGAACGACCCCGGGGTCAGTCGGCGAAGGCGCCGGCCTTCTTGATAATCGGGATCCCACAAGGCGATCTGGGCCTTGAGGTGCGCCTTGAGCGCCTCGGGGGTTGCGAGGTTGTCGGCGACCGGTTCCGTCCCCAGATCGGCAAAGCGTTGCTTTAGCGTCGGGTCCTTCAACGCGACCTTGAGGGCGGCCTCGAGCCTGTCGATGACCGCCTTCGGCGTGCCCTTCGGTGCGTAAAGACCATGCCACACGGTGACTTCGAAGTTGGGGAGTCCGGCTTCGGCGGCAGTCGGGACATCCGGCAGCGATGGCACGCGCTTCTTGCTGGTCACCGCATAGACCTTGATCTTACCGGCCTTGATCTGGCTGGTCGTGTTGGTGGTCTGATCGCACATGAAGTCCACCTTGCCGCCCAGGAGGTCGTTCATCGCCGGGCCCGTGCCCTTGTACGGCACCGTCGTGAGATCGGTATTGATCGCGGTCATGAACAGCATTCCACAGAGGTGCGAAGCAGCGCCGAGGCCGGCATTGGCATAGGTCACCTTGTCCTTGTTCTGCTTGACGTAGGCAATCATTTCCTTGAGATCCTTGGGTGGGAAATTACCGCGGGCCACGAGGGTCATCGGGACGTCGGTCACGAGGCCGATGGGCGCGAAGTCGTCGACCGCGTTATACGGCAACTTGCGATAGAGGGCGGGTGCCGTGGACTGGCCGATGTGATGCAGGAAGAGGGTGTAACCGTCCGGATCCGCACGGGCGACGCGACCCGCACCCACGGTTCCGCCGGCGCCGGCCACGTTTTCCACGATCACGGTTTGCTTGAGGTCGGCGCCCATCGCCTGACCAAGCAGGCGCGCCACGGTGTCCGTCGGGCCACCCGCCGCGAACGGCACGACAATGGTGATGGGTTTCGAAGGATAATCGGCCGCCTGAGCGAGCGCGCCGCACAACATCGCCAGCGTGGCGAACGAACTTACCAATGCGCGAGTCATCATGGCTGTTGTTCTCTCTGGATAGATGGTGAGATTCATGGTAGTCGTGTCCCAACGCTGAGTTTGAGTTGTCTGTGTGACTGATCAAAAACCAACCGGCCCTTCCGCCTAGAGTCTGCGTGACAGCGAAGGACTGCCTGCGGGCCCGGCATGCCGGGCCCTATCACAATGGGGTTCTGGCGCCGGTCGCAGCGAAAAGCGCCGATGGGACTTGCGCGAGCGCAAAGCGAAACGTCATGGACCCCTCCCCTCAACACAGATTCGACCGGTCTTCCTTCGGCGCATTGTGCCGGTTCTCGATCCGTTCCATTCGTTGGCGGCAAAATTAGGCATCCATCCGCGCGCGATGTCAATTCGCACCCGCGGGCGGATCGCGCGATGGCGTTTGCGGCCTCACCCTTATCCTGTTCCCGGGTGCCACCGGACCTCGTTACCTGGAGCACCGGCTGCAGCCTGGAACGCGGCGTCCACTCCGATCCCGGGCACGGCGGCGAGCGCGTCGCCGCAAAAGACGAGCGGCAGCGAATCGCGTTGCCAAGGCGGCATCCCGGCGTCGTGCAGCAGGTGTTTGAGGCTGCGGGACGGACCGTCGCGCAGGGGCCGGAGCCGCTCGCCGCCCGCCCGCGGGCGGATCGTGACCGTGGCGCTCGCCATGGCTGACTGCGCGATTCCGGCGCCCGCCCGCGGCGCGAACTCGAGCGTGCCGTGGGGCAACTCGAGCGCGGCTTCGCCCTGCCAGCGAACCGCGTACGGGGCGAGCGGCGGACGATGCACCAAGACTCGGCCGCGATGAACGCCGAGTTCCATACCCGCGTGCGCGAGCCGGATCCGCGCGTCCGGCGCCGCGTGCACGAGCTGATCGAGCATCTCGGCAAGCCGCGCCGCCGACGGCGCGGGGAGGCCGTACTGGCGCACGAACCATCGGAGCAGATTCCGGGCGCGGTCCATGTCGCGGGCTGCAGACGCGGATAGCGCGGTGCGGTTGAGCGCCGGGCCTGCCTCCCCGTTGCGGTCGAGCGCCCCCTCGGCATCCAGGATTGCGAGCGCGTCCAGCAACCGCGCGGCTTCGGCCTGGTGTGCGGCGGCGCGAACCAGCGTCGCGGGGTATCCGGGAAACGCGGCGGCGAGGCGAGGCCCGATCTCTTGCCGGAGGAAGTTGCGCTTCATCCCGATGTCCGCGTTCGATTCGTCGTCGACGAACTCGAGTCCGCGCGCTCCGGCATAGGCGAGGATCGTCTCGCGCGGCAGCGGCAGGAATGGCCGCAGCAGCCACGGACCCGACGCCGACCTTCTCAGGAGTGGCATCGCGGCAAGCCCTTGCGGTCCCGCGCCGCGCAGGAGCTGCAGCAGGACGGTCTCGGCCTGGTCGTCGGCGTGGTGGGCAAGCGCAACGACGCGCGCATCGGTGGCGGCAAGCGCGGCGTAGCGGGCGGAGCGTGCGGCGGCTTCAAGACTTTCGCCACCCGCACGCTTCACGTCGACACGGTGAACGACCAGCGGTACGCCCCGACGCGCACACGCCTCGCCACAGAAAGCTGCCCAAGCATCGGCGTTCGGCGAGAGCCCGTGATGCACGTGAATCGCGGTCAGCGCGAGACGAAGGCCCGGGGCCAGCATCGTCAGCGCATCGAGGAGTGCGATCGAGTCGCGGCCGCCGGAGAGCGCGACGGCCACGCCGACCGTGGTGTCCGCGCCCGCGATGGCGACTGACTCGAATGCCGCGCGAACCGCGGCGAGCACCTGGGCGATGGCAGGTGTGGGCGTCGGCTTCACGAGCACATCGCGCTGTCGGGCGGGTGACGCGTGCTTGGCCAGTCGGGGCGACTTGCGGCCAGGCCCACGGGATCAGCCAGCGGGAATCTCCTTGAACTTGCCATAGGAGAGAACCTTGTCCTCGCGGGTCTCGAGCAGCGTCTCCAACGGCTGCTCCTGCGCTTGGCGCAGCGCTTCGGTCAGAGCCTTCTTCAGCGCGACCATCATCGCCGCATGATCACGGTGCGCGCCCCCGAGCGGCTCGTTGACCACCTTGTCGATGAGGCCGAGCTGCTTCAGGCGCGGCGCCGTGATGCCGAGCGTCTCGGCAGCTTCCGCAGCGAAATCGGCGGATTTCCACAGAATGGACGCGCAGCCCTCGGGCGAGATCACCGAGTACGTCGCATACTGGAGCATCAGCGTGACGTCGCCGATGGCGATCGCCAGCGCGCCACCCGAACCGCCTTCGCCGACGACGGTGACGATGATTGGCACGCGCAGGCCGGCCATTTCGTAGAGGTTGCGGCCGATCGCCTCCGACTGCCCGCGTTCCTCGGCACCGATGCCCGGGTACGCGCCCGGCGTGTCGACGAACGTGAACAACGGCAGGCCGAATTTCTCGGCCAGCTTCATCAACCGCAACGCTTTGCGATAACCCTCGGGCCGCGGCATCCCGAAGTTGCGGTAGATCTTCTCCTTCGTGTCGCGGCCCTTCTGGTGCCCGATCGCCATGCACGGCTGGCCGTTGAAACGGGCGAGGCCGCCTACGATTGCCGGATCATCCGCGTACGTGCGATCGCCGTGCAGCTCGCGGAAATCGGCAAACAGCGCGTTGATGTAGTCGAGCGTGTACGGCCGCTGCGGGTGGCGCGCGACTTGCGCGATCTGCCACGAGGTCAGCTTGCTGTAGATGTCCTTCGTGAGCTGCTGACTCTTCTTCTGCAGCCGGCCGATCTCATCAGAGATGTCGACCGCCGAGTCCTCGTGGACGTAGCGCAGCTCGTCGATCTTCGCCTGCAGTTCGGCGATCGGCTGCTCGAATTCGAGGAAGGTCTGCTTCATGGCCGGGCCGCGGATACGCTGTCGCCCATCATAGCAAACCGGCCGCCGCAGCCTCAGCGCGGCAGTGCGTCGTAGACGAGCTTCAGCCCCGTTGCCAGCAGCAACGTGTAGCTGACGTTGTAGAACGCGCGCTCCGAGACGCGCCGGTGCAACCACACGCCGAGCCAGATGCCAAGCGGCGCGAGCGGCGCGAAGAGCAGCGCGGCGGCAAGGTTGCCGACATTGAGCTGGCCCAGGAAATGATAGGGCACGAGCTTCACGTAATTGACGACGAAGAAGAAGATCACCGATGTGCCGACGAACAGCGTCTTGTCGAGCTTTTGCGGCAGCAGATAGACGGCGAACGGCGGTCCCCCCGCGTGCGCGAGCGTGCTGGTGAAGCCGGCGAGGCCGCCCCACAGCGCACCCGCAATCCGGCCTGGCTTGCCGCGCGCGGCGGCGAGGCCCGCCGCGATCCGTTCGGTAAGGGCGAACCACTGATTCAGCGCGAATGTCACCGCGATGACGCCGATGAGGAGGCGGATCGCGTCGACGGGCAACGCGCCGAACGCGAGCGCGCCGGCGCCGATCCCGAGGATCGCGCCGGGGAGCATCGCCCTCAGGTGCTCGCGTGACCATTGACCGCGGTACGCGTGCACACCGAAGAGGTCCATCGCACAGAGGATCGGCAACATGATGCCGGCAGCCTCCGGTGGTGCTATGAAGATCGACATCAGCGGCACCGCCACGCCTCCGGCGGCACCGAACCCACCCTTCGAGATGCCGGTCAGCAGGATCGCAATGACCGCAACCGGGTAGAACGCGAGCGGAAAGTCGGGCCAGTGCATGTCGGGGCGCGATGCGGGGCGGGACCGCGGCGAATCGCGTCAAGGACCGGGTGATACTGCGGGCAGCGACGCGCGGGGCGCGTCCCCGGCCCGCGTGCCCCGCCACGCGGCGTACGCTTCGTTGGCGATCACCGCGGTCAGCACGACCACGCCGCCCGCAAGCGCGGCGGTGCCCGGCGCTTCGCCCATCAGTCCCCAGACCCACAGGGGCCCCAGAATCGGCTCGAGCAGCGCGAGAAGGCCGAGTTCCGTCGCCGACAGGTGCTTCGATGCCGCGGTGGCGAGGAGGCAACCGGTGCCGAGCTGCACGCAGCCCATCAGCGCGAGGATCGCGAGATCGCGCCCCGTCGCAGCGAAGGGCGGTGACAATGCGAACGCCACGACGAGCGAGAAAAGCCCGGCGATCATGACCTGCGGCAGCATGTCGACACTGGCGTGGAACTTGCGCAGCACGGTGATCTGCGCGGCAAAGCAGCACGAGACGCCGAGCGCCAGCAGGTTTCCGGTCAGTCGGCCGCCATCGAGCGAATCGGCGAACATCACGACGATACCGGTGAAAGCGACACCGATGGCGATCCAGGTGCGCACCGGCACCTTCTCCTTCAGGACCACGCGGCCGGCGATCGCCGCGAGAAACGGGGAGACACTCATCAGCACGAACGTGTTGGCGACCGTCGTGCGTGTCAGCGATCCGATGAAGAAGAAGAACGTGCCGGCGAGGAAGAGCCCGGATACGACGCCGGGCCAGCCAGTCGCAACGACGGCGCGCGGCATGCGGCGGCCGTGCAGCACTGCGAGCACCACGGCGACGAACGCCGCCATGAACACCGAGCGCCAGAACACGATCTCCCACGCATTCGCGATCGACAATGCGCGCACGAGGATGCCGCCCGATGACCAGCACGCGGCAGCGACGATCATGAACAGGATGGCGCGGCGATGGCGGGCGGGTGGGGTCACGACGGAGGGACGAGGAGGGCGCGAAGCCAACGAAAACGCCGGCACAAGCCGGCGTTCGAGGATGGCGAATCGTAGCAGAACCGTGCCGTGGCCGCTACACGGTTACCGGTTCAAAGCCGGGAAACATCGTCTTTGCCTCGGTAAGGTCGCCCAACGTAACGTAGTCGCAGCAAGCGGCAAAGCGCGCCCAGAGTTCGTGCACCCGCGGATTCGCATGCGCGGCGTCGATTGCGGCCTGCGACCGCCACTCGAACACTTCGAGCAGTGTCCCGTCCGCCGCCCGCATGACATACGCGGGTCGCTCGGTGACGAGGCCCTCGCGCCGCAATACCGGCTGATGATCGCGCATGCACGCCATCAGCGCGTCTTCCTGGTGCGGTTTCGGGCGGAACAACGCAATTACCATGATTCCCATCGCAACCTCCGGTGGCAGGTGGGCAGCAGGCAGAATCAGCCGGCGGCGCGCCGCATCTCGACATGCGCGATGCCGTCTTCGATATAGGGCGGCGAGACCGGGCGAAAGGCGAGGTCCGCATAGAACGGCTCAAGGCGCTGCTGCGCGGAAATGTGGATCGCGCGTCCGGGCCACACGCTGAACGTGCGCGCGATGCCTTCGACCATCAGCACGCGGCCGAGCCCGATCCCGCGATACGGCGGTACGGTGAGCACACGACCGATCGACGGCTCCGCGTTCTTGCGTCCGGCGTCGATCACGCGCAGATACGCGGCAAGCTGCGGGGCGCCGCGCTCGCCCGCCCAGCCCAGCAGATGCCAGGCATAGGCGTCGTGGCCGTCGGCGTCGAGAAACGCGCAATGCTGCTCGACCGCGAACACCAGCTGCCGCGCAGCGAGCACGGCATACAGCTCGGCCGACGAGAGCCCGGGCAGCCTCGACCACTGCCACCGCGGAACGATGGGGCACGCAGCGTCTGCGGCGATTGGCGCAGGATCCATCGCGCCGAAACATAGCGCAGACCGCCCGCGGCGTCGAGGTGCCGGGAGCCTAAGCGGCTACAGGCGCGAAGTCTTCGGCGAACGACCGTCCCATCGCCTCGGCAATCAATGCGAAATCCTCGTGTGGCACGCGGACGATACCGAAGCGGAACGGGGCTCCCCAGTGGGGTTTGCTGCGGATGAAGGCCAGCCGCTCGATCAGCGGTTTGACCGGGGCCCGATGTGCGGGCATGTAGTCGACGTCGACGCGAAACGGGCTGAAGCCGGCGCCGGCGGCCTTGTAAACGGTGCCCGTACGGATGCGCCCGATCGCCGTAAATGCCTGCAGCGGCTCGCCATGCGGGTACGCGGCACGTGGCGAATAGAAGACGAACCCGTCGCCGGCATGCATCCGCTCGAGCGGCCCAGCTTTGCCGTGATTCAGCTGTGCGAAGCCACCGGCAACGGCGAGAGCGACCTCGTCGCTGGAAAGAACACCGATCCAGAAGTGACGCTCGCTCATGGGTTTACCCCCCAGGCTTGCAGCTGTTGCCGCCTCGCTGACTACCGAGTGTGAGCAATTCCACGCGGCCTCCGCGCCTTTGGCATGTGTACGTTCCTGCTCGGGGTCGGCCGCCATCCACGCCCGCAGAAGCGCGCTTAGCACCTCGGCTTCGCTCTGCTCGCGCGAACGTCCTTGCAGCGGTCCGGCGACGCTCATGATGGGCTGCTTCCTCCCGAATGGCAGTCATGCTCCGCGCGTGCGCAGCTCCGGCGGATCCGTCACCTCGATCCGTTCCGCGCGAATCCGGCGAGGAGGCGGAAGTGTCGATGGAGCGCCCACGCTTCTGCGCAGCAATTCAGCGCACAACGCGCCGGCTGCCATCAGTGCGAGCCCGGCGTTCTGTGCGGGTCCCGCCACGAGCACGACCGCAATCTGGAGATCGGCGGGCAGCAGCGGAGGAAGCCCGAGCAGCAACAGGCCGACGGCGGCGCCCGCGGCGCCAGCCAGCGTTAGCTTGACCGCCCACCTCGGAAGGCCGCGGAACCGCGTCTCGCCACGCTGGCAGTGACGCAGCCATGCGACACCGGGAAAGACGAGCGCGAGCGCGACGCCGATCACCGCGACGGCGGCAATCACCCATTGCGCAGCGGCGGGCCAGCCGCCGGGAAGCGCGCCGATCGCCGCGTCGACGTGCAATGCGTGTCCCAGCCGCGGCGCCACGCGCACGAGAAGCGCGAGCTGCAGCGCGAGCAGCGTCATCAGATAGAGCCTGCGGATCATGCGTTTCCTCGCCGAAAGTCGTTGGACGGATGTACCGCGGAATTTTCAAATGGCGTCGGTGCGTTCCCGGCGCGCTGGAAGGAACGCGCGCTTGCAATCACTCTAGGCGGGGCAAGACCCCGGCGCTATCCGTCGGATGGATGAGACGAAGCGAGTGACAAGCGGGGACGCGAGGTGACGCGCGTCACCAGACGAAGGGGACGATCCGCTTCGTGTATTTCTTGTAGTCCGCGTACCCGGGATGCAGCGAAGCGAGCGCGACTTCCTCGACGCGCGCCTTGAGGTGCAGCACGACCGCCAGCGCGACGAGCACGGGCCATCGCCACGGCGTCCCGTAGCCGATGCAGAACCCCGTGGCGCCCAGCAGCACCGCGAGGTACATCGGGTGGCGAACGAAACGGTACGGTCCGCCGAGCGCGAGATAACCGCCCGCCTTCGGCTCCGGACGAATGTTGAAGTTACCGAGCCGGTTCGCGGTGACAGCCCAGCCGCCGAGTGCAAGAGCGGCAGCGACCAGGAACGTCGCTGCCGCATTCCAGCCGACTCGGTCGAATGGCAGGACGATGGCCGCCATCGCCGCCAGCTGAAGCGTCACGAGAACAATGGAGCGCATGGCGAAAACGGGCGATTTGGTCCGCGGGCGAGCTTAACCTAGAATCGAGCGTTCTGTGAGGCAACGATGAACAACCATCGCATCGCCGTCATTCCTGGCGACGGCATCGGCAAGGAAACGGTGCCGGAAGGGATGCGCGTCCTCGAAGCCGCGGGGCGCAAGTTCGGCATCGCGTTCCAGTGGCAGGAGTTCGCCTGGGATTGCGATCACTATGTGAGACACGGTCGCATGATGCCGGACGACTGGTTCGACGTGCTCCGGCCGCACGACGCGATCTTCTACGGCGCGGTCGGCTGGCCGGCGAAGGTGCCGGACCACGTTTCGCTTTGGGGGTCGTTGATCCAGTTCCGCCGCCGCTTCGACCAGTACGTGAATCTGCGCCCGTGCCGGCTGATGCCGGGGATTCCGACGCCGCTCGCCAACCGCAAGCCGGGCGACATCGACTTCGTCGTCGTCCGCGAGAACACCGAGGGCGAATACTCGTCGGTCGGCGGTCGGATGTTCGAAGGCACCGAGCGCGAGATCGTGTTCCAGGAGTCGGTGTTCACGCGCCGGGGCGTCGACCGGATCCTCGAGTTCGCGTTCGAGCTGGCAGGCACGCGGACGGCCAAGCATGTGACATCGGCGACCAAGTCGAACGGGATCGCGATCACGATGCCGTTCTGGGACGAGCGATTCCGCGTGATTGCGCAGCGCCATCCCGGGATCCGCGCCGACCAGTTCCACATCGACATCCTGGCGGCGCATTTCGTGCGCAACCCGGACCGCTTCGATGTCGTCGTCGGCTCGAACCTGTTCGGCGACATCCTGTCGGACCTGGGTCCCGCGGTCTGCGGGACGATTGGCATCGCGCCGTCTGCGAACATCAACCCGGAAAGGGACTTCCCGTCGCTGTTCGAGCCGGTGCACGGCTCGGCGCCCGACATCGCCGGCATGGGCATCGCCAACCCGATCGGCCAGATCTGGTCGGGGGCCCTGATGCTCGACCATCTCGGCCATGCCGACGCGGCAGCGGCGATCGTGCGCGCGATCGAGAATGTGCTCGCCGACGCGGCGGCGCCGCGCACGCCCGACATTGGCGGCAAGGCGACGACGATCGAGCTTGGCCGCGCGATCGCCGCTGCACTCTGACGGCGCGCTACGAACGCCCGCCCGGCGGCGGGGGCATAGACACTGTGGCACGCGCGCCTGGCGTGCCGTAACGAAAGTGCACCATCGCCGCGCGCAGCGTGTCGACCTGATCCGGCGTTTCGAGGCGCGTCTGCAATCCTCCCGGACGCGGCGCCGCCAGCGGATCGAGCCCGGCCGCCGCGACGAAGCGCCGCGCGTAGCGCCGCCAGGCAGCGTCATACTTGCCTTGCGATGAGTGGAACAGCAGCAGGTCCGCCGGCACGGCCAGCCGCGCGCCAGCGCCGCTCGCACGCCACGTGAAGTCGAGATCGTAGAGGTGGAAGCCATCGTAGCGATCGGCATCGAAGCGTTGCGCTTCCCAGACGTGGCGGCGCACGGCGATGAATACCCCGTCCAGTACGCGGATGTTCTCGCTGACCGGATGCTGGAATCCCGACACCATCAGCAGCACACCGCGCACGTTCGACCGCGGCGCGTGCAGGATATGGCCGTGGATCGCTTGCTGGCCCGCATGGCCCCATCGCGGTCCGGTCACCTGCGACGCGCCGGCGACGCCCACGCCGTCGTAGCGGTCGAGGTGCCCGACGAGCCGCGGCGCGAAGTCGGGCGTGACGAGCTCGATGTCGTCGTGCGAGAAGATCAGCACGTCGCCGGACGCCCGTGCCGCGGCGCGGTTGTAGGCCTCGGCGAGCGAGCGCGCGTCGTGGACGCCGACGATTTCGAGCGCATAGCCGGCGAAGCGTTGCTGGTAGGACGCGGTGACGCTGCGAAAGCGGGCAGGATCGATCGAGCACACCAGGACCGAGACCTTCGGCCGGCGCGCCGGCGCAGGGGGCGGCGGAAACACGCGCTCGACAAGTCCGCGTTGAGTCCGCGACCACGCGAACAGCACTCGCAGATACGCACGTTGCGCGGCTTGCCAGCCCGGTTCGTCGCCAATCAGCGCACACGCTTCGGCAACGACCTCGGCGCCACGGCCGGTGCGCAGCGCTAGCTCCAGTGCAGCGAGCCGGGTGTCGAGATCGAGGCGGCGCCGGTCGCGCGCACGAACCGATCCTGCGGCCGGCATGCCGGGCGATGTCGCGTCGCCTGCGACCGACTCGCCGCGCCGAATGCTGCACCAGTCGCGCCAGGCATCGGAAAGCAAGTGCTCGAGGGCGCGGGTGAACCGCTCGGCATCGCAGAGCGGGCTTCGCCGCAGCCGTTCCGGCAAATGCGCACGCAGATCGGCGAGCGCCATGAGTGAGTCGCCGGCGCGCCGCACGATGGCGATGTAGGCGTCGTCGTCGCCCGCGATCCAGTCGTCGAGGCGAAGCGCGGTGAGGATGCTCGCGGTCGAGCGCGACGCCGACGTCGCGCCGGGTCGTGTGACGACGGGAAGTCCCTGCCACAGCGCTTCGAGCGTCGTCGTGGCGCCGGAGAACGGCAGCGGATCGAGCGCGATGTCGACGCCGGCGATCGCGCGCCGGAACGCCTCGGGGGAGAGCCGCGGCAGCAACTGCACGCGACCAGTCGCGTCCGCGAGCGCCTCCTCGACGCGCACCTGCGCTGCCCCTGGCGCAACGCCAACGATCACGAGCCGCGCCCGCGGCAGTTCCGCGAGCAAACGCACCCACAATGCCAGCGTCGCGTCGGTGATCTTGGCGCAGTTGTTGAACGAGCCCAGCGTCAGATGACCGGCCGCGATGGCGGGCAGCGGGCATGGCACCGACACTTCCGACGGCGGGTTCCAGCACCACTGCACCGGATCGAGCCGGAGGAGCGTTTCGCTGTGCAGCGCGTCACTCGCGCCCGGCGGATCGCTGACTGCGTCGGTCAGCCGGTAGTCGATGCTGTCGAGCCCGGTCGTGCCGAGGTAGTCGAGCCACGTGACCGCAACCGGCGCGGGCTTGCCTCCGAATACGCCGAGCCGGTTGTGGCCCGTGTGGCCGGCGATGTCGATGAGGATATCGATGCCATCGGCGCGGATCCAATCCGCGACGGTCCCGTCGGGCACGCCCTTCATCACGCGTACCTCGATGGGAGCGATGCGCGCGAGTACCGTCGCGGGCTGCGGGTTGTTGAAGTACACGAAGACTTCGAACCGCGCACGGTCGTGCTGGCGCAGGACGGGCTCGACGAACGCCGGAAGCGCGGTATGGCAATCCGGCGACACGTAGCCGATGCGCAAGCGGCGATCGGGATCGGGAGCGTTCGCGGGAGGGATATATCCCGCTTGCCAGCCCGGCTCGAAGCGCTCGGCGAAGGACCTGTGCAGCGCGAATATTTCGGCCGGCGCGTGGCGTATCGACAATTTGGTCAGCGCGAGGAGGTTCGAGTACGCAGGGCGGAAGTCGGAATCGAGGCGACGTGCCGTATCGTACGCGGCGAACGCGTCGTCAAAGCGGCCCTGATCCTTGTACAGGTTGCCCAGATTGTTGTGCACCTCGGCCGCCTCGGGTTGCAGGCGGAGCGCCGACTCGAGTGCCGCCACTGCGCCATCGAGGTCGCCTGATTGCTGCAACGCATTACCGAGATTGACGTGCGCGCCCACGATGCCGGAATCGATTGCGAGCGCGCTCCGGTAGGCCGCGATTGCCTCGTCCGGGCGCCCGGTGCGCAGCAGCGCGGTGCCCAGATTGGTCCACGCAGCGGCATCGCCGGGTGCGTGAGCGATCGCGTTCTGCAGGTGCGCGCGTGCAGCCTCGTTGTCGTTGCTCTCGAGCGCGTAGCTGCCGAGACGCGCCCAGACGGCGGCTGCGGCCGGCTCCCGATCCGCGAGCGCTGCCAGCATCGTCATGGCGCGCGGGCGCTCGCCCGCCAGCCACGCGGCATGCGCGTCGGCAAGCGCGCGCGCGAGCGCGAAGCGCGCCGGGTCGTCGCCGGGTATGGAGTTCATGTCAAATCCCGTCGCGCCGTCGATCGGGCGCTTGTCGGCGTCCCTATCATAAGCGAACGGCTGTCGTTGCCGCCGTGGCCTCCGGCACCGGTGGGCAGGGCGGGTCCGCGCGTGTTCCCGCGGTTTGTGGCAGCATTACGAAAAATCCAACGCCGTTGGCGGCTTGGCCCGGACGGCGCCACCCTGGGGATTCCGCCATGCTGATCGGCATTCCACGCGAGACGCGTCCGGGCGAGACGCGCGTCGCGGCAACGCCCGAAACCGTCAAGAAGCTTGCCGCGAGCGGCAAGCACGCGATCCTCGTCGAATCCGGCGCGGGCACGTTGTCCTCGATTCCCGACGATCAATTTGTCGCCGCCGGTGCCAGGATCGGCAGCGCGGCCGAGGCTCTCGGCGCCGACATCGTGCTCAAGGTGCGCGGCCCTTCCGCCGACGAACTGACAAGGATGAAGCGCGGCGCGCTGCTCGTCGGATTGCTGAATCCATTCGACCAGGCTGCGGTGACCGCGTATGCGCAGGCAGGCGTCACCGGGTTCGCGCTGGAGTGGTTGCCGAGGATTTCGCGCGCCCAGGCGATGGACGTGCTCTCGTCGCAGGCGAACATCGCCGGCTACAAGGCGGTAATTCTGGCGTCCGCCGAATACGGCCGCTTCATGCCGATGCTGATGACCGCGGCCGGCACCGTCAAGGCGGCGCGGGTGCTGGTGATGGGCGTAGGCGTCGCCGGCCTGCAGGCGATCGCCACGGCGAAGCGGCTGGGCGCCGTGATCGAAGCGTCTGACGTGCGTCCATCGGTCAAGGACCAGGTCGAGTCGCTTGGTGGCAAGTGGATGGACGTGCCCTACGCCAACGACGAGGAGCGCAAGATCGCCGAAGGTGTGGGCGGCTACGCGCGTCCGATGCCGCCGGAATGGATGGCGCGGCAGGCCGGCATCGTCCACGAACGCTGCAAGCAGATGGACATCGTGATCACCACGGCGCTGATTCCGGGCCGCCCCGCGCCGAAGCTGATCAAGGCCGAGACCGTCGCGGCAATGAAGCCGGGGGCGGTGATCGTCGACCTCGCGATCGAGCAGGGCGGCAACGTCGAGGGTGCAGAGCTGGACAACGTCGTCGTGAAGAACGGCGTCAAGATCGTCGGCATCCCGAATCTCGCGGCGACCGTCCCTGCCGACGCGAGCGCGCTCTACGCCCGCAACGTGATCAACTTTCTCGCGCTGTCGCTGAACGCAAAGACCGGCGAGTTCGCCGTGCCGAAGGACGACGAGATCATCGTGGGGACGCTCGTGTGCGAGAACGGGCAGGTCGTGCCGAGGAAGTCCTGAACGGCACCGGACGATAAGGCGCGGCGACGCGTTGCCGGCGTGCCGCACGCGGCAAGAAAACCGATTCCAGAAGTGGAGTGAACCATGACTGCAGGCGCCGATCCGACCGTCTTCCTGTTGATCGTCTTCGTGCTGGCGATCTTCGTCGGCTACCACGTCGTGTGGGGCGTGACGCCCGCGCTGCACACGCCGCTGATGAGCCTGACCAACGCGATCTCGAGCATCATCCTCGTCGGCGCGATGCTCGCTGCCGGCTCGGCCGAGCCCGACTGGGGCGCGTGGCTCGGGGTGCTGGCGGTGACGCTGGTAGCGATCAACGTGTTCGGCGGCTTCCTGGTCACACGGCGGATGCTGGAGATGTTCAAGAAGAAGGAGCCGAAGGCCGGGGCGAAGGAGTAGGGGACGACGATGAGCGCCAATCAGCAGGCTTTGTGGTACCTCGTCGCGGCGGTCAGCTTCATCCTCGCGTTGAAGGGGTTGTCGTCGCCGCCGACGGCTCGCCGCGGCAATCTTTACGGCATGGTCGGCATGGCGATCGCCGTCGTCGTGACGCTGGCGTGGATCTACTTCTACAACACGAAGAACGTATTTCCGATCCTGGGCGGCATCGCGGTCGGCGGCGTGATCGGCGCGATCGTCGCCAAGCGCGTGCAGATGACGCAGATGCCGGAGCTCGTTGCGGCGATGCACTCGCTCGTCGGTCTCGCCGCCGTGTTCATCGCCATCGCCGCGGTCAACAATCCGGCGGCGATGGGGTTGCCTGTGCCCATTCCGACGGGCAACAAGCTCGAGCTCTTCATCGGCACGTTCATCGGCGCCATCACGTTCTCGGGCTCGGTAATAGCCTTCGGCAAGCTGTCGGGGAAAATCCGCAGCGCGCCGGTCGTATTCCCCGGCCAGCATCTCGTCAACCTGGCGCTCGGGCTGGCGATGATCGGCTTCGGCATCTGGTTCTTCCTGTCGCCGCCGGATGTGCACTGGCTGCCGTTCATCGTGATGACGGCGCTCGCGTTCCTATTGGGCTTCCTCATCATCATCCCGATCGGCGGCGCCGACATGCCGGTCGTGATCTCGATGCTCAACAGCTACTCGGGCTGGGCGGCGGCCGGCATCGGCTTTTCGCTCAACAACCCGATGCTGATCATTGCCGGGTCACTGGTGGGCTCCTCGGGCGCAATCCTGTCGTACATCATGTGCCGGGCGATGAACCGCTCGTTCATCAGCGTGATCCTCGGCGGCTTCGGTGGCGAGACCGCGACGGCCGCCGGCGACGGCGCGCAGAAGTCGGTCAAGTCGGGCAGCTCGGACGACGCGGCGTTCCTCATGTCCAACGCCGACACCGTGATCATCGTGCCGGGCTATGGTCTTGCGGTCGCGCGCGCGCAGCACGCCGTCAAGGAGCTGGCGGAGAAGCTCACCCATAAGGGCGTGACGGTCAAGTACGCGATCCACCCCGTCGCCGGGCGGATGCCGGGCCACATGAACGTGCTCCTTGCCGAGGCCGAGGTCCCGTACGACCAGGTGTTCGAGATGGAGGACATCAACAGCGAATTCCCGCAGGCCGACGTCGCGCTGATCCTCGGCGCCAACGACGTCGTCAATCCGCTGGCCGAGCAGAAGGGCAGCGCGATCTACGGGATGCCGATCATCGAGGCGCACAAGGCGAAGACGGTCATCGTCAACAAGCGCTCGATGGCCTCCGGGTATGCGGGCCTCGACAATCCGCTGTTCTACATGGACAAGACGATGATGGTGTTCGGCGACGCGAAGAAGATCGTCGAGGAGCTGGTCAAGGCGATCGACTAGGCAAGCCAACTCCACCTGGGCACCCATTGAGCTGCAATCGAGATCACGCCGCATCGAAGCCGGCGCGACGGCTTCGAGTGCTGATCCTCGTCTTGACCGCGTGGACCGGCGAGAGCCTGGCGGAGACCTACGCGATTCTGGCTCTGGTTGGCGACCACCTCACCGTCGTCAGCGAATCGCGGCAGGTTGGATCCCACGTAGACCGGAACCAACGCCAGGTCGTGCCGCTCTCCGATGCGGCGCTCGACGATTTCGCGGCTCGCGTCGCGTACGCGACGATCGGGAAGGTCCGGCCCGATGCTTCGGTCGTCGCCTTTCGGGCCAAGGATCCGGCGTTGTACGCGCTTCGCGACTCGTGGCTGGACGCCGATCTCGTCCAGGTGCGCCAGATGTTGTCGCTCGTCGCCGAACAGGTCCCGCCGTCGCCCGACGGCCATCTGTTGCTCATCACCCCTTACCGAGACGAACTGAAGCTGCGTACCGACCGCGATCATCGCGGTACCGGCAAGGCCGCCGGGCTGGGCTTTTACCTGGATTCGTCGACCCCCAATTTCAAACGTCCGGACACGGGGGAGACGGCGACCGGATTTCTCGGCGTCTTTGCGAATTTTCAGCTGGTCCTGATCAATTCGCAGAGCCACGCAATCGAGGCGCACCAGCGTGTCGTGGTCGGCACGACGTATGCGGCGGCCCGCGCGGAGGATCGCACACCTTGGAACGCGCTTTCGCCGGCCGAGAAAATTAAGGCGCTCGAGTCGCTCATGAAACAGGAGATCGAGCGCGTGCTGCCGGCCATGCTAAGCTCGAAAAAACCGTAGATTTCGCAAACCGCGGAGCGAACACGGCGAAACCCCACCCAGCGGGGCGTTCGCGTGATGTATCCGGGCCGCACAAGGCAATCCGGCCGTGTGGCACCTACGTACGGCGACGCTGATGGACCAATGGCGCCACGACGCTGCGGTCGAGGCGAACGACTGGGCAAGGTCGCTCGCTTCTTTTGCGTCCGCGTTGTCCTGTTCATCCTCCCGGGGCGATCCGGGGAAGCGCCGAAGGTCGTCGAGGCGCCCGCCGCGATGTTGGGCAGGATGGATCCGGAGTTCCCGGGCATCGGTAAGCCGCGGGTCGCATTGGCTCCGATAGAATGGCGGCGCGGCGCGTCGCCGCTGTTCGTCCGCTGTCCCGTGTCCGGCCCCCTCTCGCATCTCACCATCCTCGACCTCTCCCGTGTGCTCGCCGGACCGTGGTGCACGCAGTTGCTCGCCGATCTCGGCGCGACGGTCATCAAGATCGAGCGGCCCGGTACGGGTGACGACACGCGCGCGTGGGGTCCGCCGTACTTGAAAGACAGGCACGGACACGATACCAGCGAAGCCGCGTACTACCTGTGCTGCAACCGCGGCAAGCTCTCGGTCGCCGTCGACTTCACGACGGAAGACGGGCAGAAGATCGTCCGCGACCTCGCGCGACAGGCCGACGTGCTGGTGGAGAACTACAAGGTCGGCGGCCTGGCGAAATACGGTCTCGATTATGCGACCCTTGCGCCGTCGAATCCGCGCCTCGTCTACTGCTCGATCACCGGGTTCGGGCAGGACGGACCTTATGCCGACCGCGCTGGATACGATTTCATCATCCAGGGAATGAGCGGCTTCATGAGCGTCACCGGCGAGCGCGACGATCTGCCCGGCGGAGGACCGCAGAAGGCGGGAGTCGCGATCTCGGACCTGATGACGGGAATGTACGCGACGGTCGCGATCCAGGCCGCGCTCGCCCATCGCGACCGCACCGGGCAAGGGCAATGGATCGACACCTGCCTGCTCGACGCCGCGGTGGCGATGATGGCGACGATGTCGCACAATTATCTGATCACCGGCAAGCCGCCCGGACGCCTCGGCAACGCGCACCAGAACATCGTGCCCTACCAGGTGTTCGCGTGCGCCGACGGCCACCTGATCCTCGCCGTCGGCAACGACACCCAGTTCGCGAAATTCTGCGCCGCCGCGGGAAAGCCGGAATGGGCGATCGATCCGCGGTTCGCGAAGAACGCGGACCGCGTGCGCAACCGCGAGACGCTGGTGCCGTTGATCGCCGAGGTCGTGCGGACGCGCACGCAGAAGTCGTGGTTGGAGGCGCTGGAACCGCTCGGCGTACCGTCGGGCCCGATCAACCGGCTGGATCAGGTGTTCACCGATCCGCAACTCGCTGCGCGCGGCTTGCGGATGGATCTGCCGCATCCGCTTGCGGGCACCGTGCCGCAGGTCGGGGCGCCGCTCAAGCTCTCCGCGACGCCGCTCGAGTACGATCGCCCGCCGCCGCTGCTCGGTGAGCATACAGCTGGCATTTTGCGCGATCGGCTCGGCATCGGCGACGATGCGATCACGGAGCTGGCATCAAGGGGCGTGATACAAGTTCGAACATGACCACGACCGGCCTTACCCGCAAGCGCGCGTTCTGGATCGTCTACGCGGTCGTCGCCGCGCTTTCGCTGGCTGTCGCGTGGCAGCTGTTCCCGCTGGCGATCCCGCTCGTCAACCTCGACATCAGGCTCGCTCGCCACGATGCGATCACCAAGGCGGAGACGCTCGCCGCGACGCTGAAACTCGAGCCGACGGACGCGCGGACGGCGGCGCGCTTCGCGCACGACCAGGCCGCGCAGAATTACATCGAGCTCGAGGGTGGCGGCAAGCCGGCGTTCGCCGCGCTGGTGGCCGGGGATGTCTATGCCCCGTACTGGTGGGAGGTGCGGCTCTTCCGTCCGGGGGAGGTAACCGAGACGCTCATCCGGTTTCGCCCGGATGGCTCGCCGTACGGCTTCGCGCAAAGAATGCCCGAACGGTTCGTGCCTGCGGATCCCGCGGGACTGGCCCTCGATCGCGACGTGGCGCGGCGCCTCGCCGAGGAACGCGCGCATGTCCACTGGGGCATCGATTTCGGAACGTTCGAGCTGCTCGAACAGGCGCAGCAGACGCGCCCGACGGGCCGCGTCGATCAGACGTTCGTGTACGAGCGCACCGCGCGAACGATCGGTGAAGCGCGCTTCCGGCTGCGACTCACGGTCACCGGTGACGCGCTGACCGAGGTCACCCACTATGTCCACGTGCCGGAATCGTTCGACCGCCGGTTCCAGGCGTTGCGTTCGGCGAACAACACGCTCGCCGATGTCGCGGGGCTCGCCGCCGGCGCCCTGTACGGCCTTTGCGGCTGCCTCCTCGGCACTGCCTGGCTGCTGCGCAAGCGCGCCTTGCTGTGGCGGCCCGCGGTGGTTGCAGGCTTCGTCGTCGGCGCACTGATGGGTGCGATGGCGTTCGCGAACGCGCCGGCCGCGTGGTTCGACTTCGACACCGCGCAGTCGACGACGACCTTCTGGCTGCGGCAGATCGGCGGCGCGGCATTGCTCGCCTTGGCGGGCGGTCTGGGTTACGGGCTCGTATTCATGGCCGCGGAGGGCCTTTCGCGCCGAGCATTCCCCGATCATCCGCAACTGTGGCGCGTGTGGTCGCGCGACGCGGCGCCGACGCATGCCATGCTCGGACGCACGCTGGGCGGCTACTTCTTCGTGCCGCTCGAGCTCGCGATGATCGCGGCCTTCTACTATGCGACCAACCGCTGGTTCGGCTGGTGGCAACCGTCCGAATCGCTCACCGATCCCAATATTCTCGGCAGCGCGGTGCCGGCGCTTGCGCCGATCGCGATCTCGCTGCAGGCGGGCTTCATGGAGGAGTGCCTGTTCCGCGCGATACCGTTGTCGCTTGCCGCCCTCATCGGTGCACGTTACGGCCGGCGCGGTATCGCCGTCGGCATCGCGATCGTCGTGCAGGCGCTCGTGTTCGGCGGCGCGCACGCGAACTACCCGGGCTTTCCGTCCTACTCCCGTTTAGTCGAGCTCATCGTTCCGTCAGTGCTGTGGGCGTTGATCTTCCTTCGTTTCGGACTCGTGCCGACGATCCTGTTGCACGCGCTCTTCGATCTCGCGCTGTTCTCGATCCCGTTGTTCCTCGTCGATGCGCCGGGCAGCGATCTGCAGCGCGGACTCGTCGTCGTCGCGGCGCTTGTGCCACTCGGCATCATCATCGCGCGGCGGATCGGCGCCGGCGCGTGGGGTGAGCTCGCCACGGGACTGCGCAACGGGGCTTGGGAGCCAACTGCCGGTGCGCCTGCGGTGAGTCCCGCCGGGCGTAGCGAAGCGGGAACCGCTCTCCCGGGTTGGATCGCACGGTTCCAGCGCGCTCTGCCCGTGCTTGGATTCGCCGGGCTTGCTGCGTGGGTGCTGGCCACCCCGTTTCGCGCCGATGCACCCTCGCTGACGATCTCACGTTCCGCCGCCGAGGCCGCCGCCGATGCGGCGCTCGCGGCGCGCGGTGTGACACTCGGCCCCGAATGGCGCCGCGACTCGGTGGTGCGGCTCGCGAGCGGCGAGCCCGCGCAGTGGCAAGGACACAAGTTCGTCTGGCGCGAGGCCGGGCGCGAAGCCTATGCTGGTCTCGTCGGCACGACGCTGGCACCCCCGCTGTGGGACGTCCGCTACGCGCGCTTCGACGGCGAGGTCGACGACCGCGTCGAGGAGTGGCGCGTGACGATCGATGGCGGAGGTTCGGTGCGGCAGGTCCGGCACACGCTGCCCGAGGGCCGCGCGGGAGCGAAACTCGCGGGCGACGAGGCGCGGACGCTGGCCAGGCGCGCGGTGCGCGAGCGCTACCACCTCGATCCCGAAGCGCTGAAGGAAATCGGCGCCGAGGAGAAGCAGCGGCCGGCGCGCACCGATTGGACGTTTCTGTTCTCCGAGCCGCGCGTCGCAGTCGGCGCGGACGGCGAGGCGCGGCTCGCGGTGACCGTTGCCGGCGACGAAATCGCGGCCTACGGTCGCTACGTTCACGTGCCTGAGGCGTGGCAGCGGACCGAGCGCGAGCGCGACGGGCGTCTTGCGATCGTCCGGATGGCGTTCGTCGCACTGATCGCGATCGCCGGTCTCGCGGCGGTGATCATGGGCGTGATCGACTGGACGCACGGCCGTCGGGACCGCCGCGCGCTCTTTGGCGTGGCGGCGATCACTTTCGGGCTCGGTGCCGTCGGCATCGCGAATGGCTGGCCGCTGATGGCGATCACTTTCAAGACCGCCGAACCGTTCGTTTCGCAGGCGGCGATCGCGGTATCCGGGGCGCTCGTCGCCACCTTGCTCATCGCCCTGGTGCTTGGCCTTGCCGCCGGAGTGGGCGCCTGGGCGGCCGGCCGACCGCAGCCTCATGCGCTCGCAGGGCGCACGCCGGTGTGGATTGCCGGAATCTGTGCCGGATTGTTCACTGCGGGCGTGGGCGCGGTGCTCGAGCGCATCGTGCCCGCAACGGCCCCGTTGTGGCCGACGTACGGAACCGAATCCGCGGTGCTGCCGCCGCTCGGCGCCGCGCTGGTCGGCGCTCGGCTGCTCCCGGTGATCGGCATCGGACTGTTCGTGCTCTTCGGGCTCGAGCGCCTGACGGCGGACTGGCGACGGCTCGGGTGGCTTGCGGTGCTGCTGCTGATCGCCATCACGACGGCGACGTCGCTGGCCGCCGCGCCCGATCCCCGGGCGGCGGCGGGCGCCGGCGTCGTCACCGGTATTGCCGTGGCGGCAGTCGTCTACGGCCTGCTGCGTTTCGACTACCGCGCGGTGCCGCCGTTCCTGGCGATCGGCGTCGTGCTCCCCTTCGCCGAGAACGCACTGTGGAAGGGTACGCCGGCGGCGCTCGCGAACGCGGCGATCGCCATTGCCGTCGCCGCACTCGTCACGTGGGGCGCGATGCGCTATATCGAACGGGTGCGCGCCGACGTGACCGGCAATCCGGCGCCGAATCCGGTGGCACAAGGCTGACCCAGGCCCCGTTATCCCCGGTCTCGCGGTGTCACGTTTGCAAGTCGCCCAACCGCCTCCTGCAGAACCCTGATCGCGTCGGCCTTGCCCTTCCCGGTCAGCTTCTTTTGATCGATGATCAGAAGCAGGCCGTCCTGTTCCTGCCGAATGACGCGTCCCTGTGCACCCGCATCGTCATAGAGCCCCACCACCCGGTAGGTCCTTACCGGCTTGGGAACGCCCTTGACCGTTATGGTGCCGGTTTCTTCGGCAATGACGGCGTCCTTGACCAGCGAATACGTTTCGTGCGCCAGGAGAATGCCCCCCAGATCGGCGTGCGTCTGCAGCCTCGACGCCAGATTCACCTCGTTGCCGATGATCGTGTAGTCGACGCGGTCGTCGCTGCCGAAGTTGCCGACGGTGCAATAGCCGGTATTGATCCCGATACGGAGCTGAAAGACGTGCTCCTGACCCCGCTCGCGCCACGCCGCCTGCAGATCCCTCATGCGTTGCTGCATCGCGATGGCCATCTTGACGCACGCCGTGGCGTCTTCCCTCGCGCCCCTGCTCTCCGGATCGCCGAAGAACAACATGATGGCGTCGCCGATGAACTTGTCGATCGTTGCTCCGTACTCGAGGGCGATCGATGACATCTCCCTCAGGTATTGATTGAGGAGACTCGTCAGCTCCTCCGATTCCAGGAGGTCCGTGGTTTCGGTGAATCCCGCGATATCGGAAAAAAAGATCGTCAGCTTCTTGCGCTGCGACGCGACTTCAACGGTCTTTTCGCCGCTGAATATCGACCTGTAGAGTTGTGGCGAAAGGTATTTCGCCAGCTTCGAAGAAAGGGATTCGAGCATCTGGTTTTTTTCGGTGACGAGCTTGTTCGCCTCCTCCGCCCGCTGTTTCGCCGCGAGCAGATTCGTCTCGGCCATCTTGAGTTCGGTGACGTCCGTGATCACGGTCACCGTACCGCCGGAGGCCACGCGGCGGCGATTGACTCTATAGATGCGGCCATCCGGCGCGCGGTCCTCGAAGGATTGACCCGAGGGATTGCGCAAACTCTCTTCGCGCCTGGCGACGAGGGTATCGACGTCACCCTCACCGTAGTATCCGTGCTCCGCCAGGTAGCGCAAAAAGGCGAGATACGGGCGTCCGGGCTGCAGCAGCTCGCTCGGTACCGGATACAAATCGGCGAAGCGATCGTTGCAGACGACGATGTTCAGTTTCTCATCGGTGTAAGCGAGGGCGCCAGGCATGTTGTCGAGGGCGACATGGAGTTGCGCCTCCTTCCGCGCCAGATTCTCCTCGGCCCGCTTCAGCTCCGTGATGTCCGTGATTGCGGTCACCGTTCCGCCGGGCGCGGCGCGGCGACGGCAGACTTCATAGATGCGGCCGTCCGGCGTGCGGTCCTCGAATGTCTTGCCCGAGGGATTGCGCAGACTCTCCACGCGCTTGGCAACGAGGGTGTCGACATCGCCCTCTCCGTAATATCCATGCTCCGCCAGATAGCGCAGGAAGTCGGGGTAATGGCGTCCCGGCTCCAGCAGCGTTCGCGGCACCGGGTACATGTCGGCGAAGCGATCGTTGCAGACGACGATGTTCAGCGCCTCGTCCGTGTAAGCGAGCGCACCGGGCATGTTGTCGAGGGCAACGTGAAGCTGGGCTTCCTTCTCCTTCACCTCCTGCTCGGCCCGTTTGCGCGCGGTGATGTCGGCATAGGTGAGGACCAGTCCCTCGTCGACGATCGGGGTGTACCGGACGTTCAGAATCTGCCCGGAGGCCAACTCATACTCGAGTTCGTGCGGCTGCCGCAGACGAACGCGATTCAGGCGTGACCGGGCGTGGGCCGCGACGTTGCCGGGCCCGTAATCGCCCCTCTCCGCATTGAAGCGATAGAATTCGATGAGCTCGGTGCCTGGCTCGCATAGTGCCGCGGGATAACCACGCAACGTGCGAAAGGCCTTGTTGCTCGCGACCAGCCGCAGGTCCCGGTCGAATATCGCAAAGCCGAAATCGAGCGTATCGAGGCCCGCGCGAATCAGGGCTGCCGGCACATCCTGCACGCTCGGCATCGTCGAAGCAACCCTGGAGTCGCGTTGGGCCACAGGTGGCATCCGCTAAGTCTACGGCGCGCCTGCCTTCACCGTGACCCAGTACGGCGTCACGAAATTGTCGGCGCGGTGCACGACCGTGACGTTGCTGCGCGACGCCCACGGGATCACCTGCCGGTGCAGCGGAACGTGGTTGATCTCCGCGTTGTGCGCGAGCAGCGCCTCGCGGATCAGGCCCAGCCGGTGGTCCGGGTTCATGTCCACCTTGATCTTCTCGGTCAGCTCATCCAGCCTGACGTTGGAAAAGCGGCCGTAGTTGTAGTCGCCGTCGCCCTTGCCGCTGTACGTCGACAGCACCGGCTGCAGCACGAAGATCGCGTCGGTCGAGGCGCCCCCCCACCCCAGCATGTACAGGCTCGTATCGAGCTTCTCGAGCTTGGGGAAGTACGTGGCACGCGGCATCGTGTTGACTTTCGTGGCGACACCGACTTGGCTCCACATCGCCGCCAGCGCCTGGCAGATCTTCTCGTCGTTGACGTAGCGGTTGTTCGGGCAGTCGAGGGTCACCTCGAAGCCCTTCGGGTAGCCGGCGTCCGCGAGCAGCTTCTTCGCGCGCTCGCGGTCGAACGGCAGGCGCTTCTCGATTTCCGGCGTCGAGGTCTTCGGCGAGGGAAGCAGCGCGCCCGAGGGCGCCGAGAGGCCGCGCATCGTCGACGTCCTGATCGCCTCGATGTCGACTGCGTGGTAGAGCGCCTGCCGCACGCGCTTGTCCTTGAACGGATTCTTTCCCTTCACGCTCGAATAGAGCAGCTCGTCGCGGTTCTGGTCCATGCCGATGAACACGATCCGGTTCTCGGTGCCCTCGATCACCTTGATGCCGGGCGTCTGCGCCAGCCGGGGCACGTCCTGTGGCGGCGGATCGTTGATGACGTCCACCTCCCCGGAGATCAGCGCCGCAAGCCGCGTCGCGTCATTGCCGATAGGGGTGAAGATCACGTCGTCGACGTTGCCGTCGAATAGCCCCGTCTTGATCCCCCACCAGTTCGGATTCTTCTTCAATACCGTCTTGACGTCCGGCTGACGCGTGACCAGCATGTACGGTCCGGTGCCGTTGGCTTCCCGTGCCGTGATCATGTCTTCCTTCGCGGTGTAGTTCTGCGGCTTCTGGCACCGGTTTTTCTCGCACCACGCCTTCGACATGATGTTGATCGTCGCGGTGTGCTCGATTTCGATCGGATTGGGGCCGCTGGTCGTGAACTCGACGGTCAGGTTGTCGATCTTCTTCGGGATGCCGGCGGCATTGGCGTAGGCGCGCAGCTGCGAGGTGTCGGCGCGGGCGCGCTCGTAGCTGAACACGACGTCGTCGGCGGTGAATGGCGTACCGTCGTGGAACCTGACGCCAGGCCGCAGCTTGAACCGCCACGTGGTCGGGTTGACCTGAGTCCACGACTCGGCAAGCGACGGGATCAACCCGAGCTGCTTGTCGCGCTGGACCAGGAATTCGTAGATCAGGCTGTTGATGTTGTTGGTGAGCCCTTCGTTCTGCGAGTGCGGGTCGGTCGTCTGCATGTCGCCGCGATTCGCCCAGCGCAGCGTCGTCGCGCCGGCATCGAGCAGCACGAACGCAAGGGTAGTGGCGAGCAGCAGCATGGCCGTGCGAAGGGAGCGCGTCATCGGGGCCTCCTCGAGTCGTCGGTGGCGCGTGGGCGGGCGCGAACGCCGGCCCCGCGAATGGGGGCGATCATAACCCCGGATCGGTAGCAGGGTAGAATCCGCGCCGCCGCTCGCCGGTGCCGCCCGGCCTTCGGGCGGCCCGCGCCCGGAAATCCGCAACGGGCCCACCCCGCACGCGCTCGCGCATGTCCTCGTCCTCGCCCGCCGCCCGCCTGACCGCACAGCTTGCCGAAGGGATGGCTGCCGATGCGATTCCGCTCGCGCAGCGGATCGAGCGCGCGCGCCAGGTGCGCGCGAGCGCCGCCGAATGGGCGCGCATTGCCGCCGCGGTCGCGCGTTCGGTCGAACGCCGACGGGCGCGTGCGGCACGCCGGCCGGCGATCGCCTATCCGCCGGAACTGCCGGTTGGCGCACGTGCGGGCGAGATCGCTCGCGCGATCGGCGAACGGCAAGTGGTGATCGTCTGCGGCGAGACCGGCTCCGGCAAGACGACGCAACTGCCCAAGATCTGCCTCGCCGCCGGGCGCGGCGTGCGCGGCCTGATCGGCCACACGCAACCGCGCCGCATCGCTGCGCGCGCCGTCGCGGCGCGCATCGCGCAGGAACTCGGCACGGAAGTGGGCGATCTCGTCGGCTACAAGGTCCGCTTCGCCGACCACACGCGCCCCGACGCTTTCGTCAAGCTGATGACCGACGGCATCCTGCTTGCCGAGACCCTGGGCGATCGGGCGCTCGCCGCGTACGACACGATCATCGTCGACGAGGCGCACGAGCGCAGTCTCAACATCGACTTCCTGCTGGGCTATCTGAAGCAGCTTCTGCCAACGCGGCCCGACCTCAAGGTCCTCGTGACCTCGGCCACGCTCGACGCCGACCGCTTCGCGCGGCACTTCGGAACGACGGCAGCGCCGGTGCCGGTGATCGAAGTGTCTGGCCGTGTCTATCCGGTCGAAATCCGCTATCGGCCGCTCGGAACGGGCGACGAAGAGGCCGACGATGAGGAGGAACTCGAGGACGCGATCGTCGCCGCCGCCGAGGACCTGTGGCGTGAGGGGCCGGGGGACATCCTCGTGTTCCTGCCGGGGGAGCGGGAGATCCGCGAGACGGCCGATCTGCTGCGCAGGAGCCTCGCGCGGCGCCCTTATGCCTCCGCCATCGAGATCCTGCCGCTCTACGCCCGGCTCTCGGTAGCGGAGCAGCAGCGCGTATTCGCGCCCTCGCGCGGGCGCCGCGTCGTGCTCGCGACCAACGTCGCCGAGACCTCGCTTACCGTGCCCGGCATTCGTTATGTGATCGACGCGGGGCTGGCGCGCGTCAAGCGCTATTCGCTGCGCAACAAGACGACGCTGCTGCAGATCGAGAAGATTTCGCAGGCGGCCGCGAACCAGCGCGCCGGCCGCTGCGGCCGCGTCGCCGCGGGCGTTTGCGTTCGGCTCTACGGCGAAGACGAATTCGCCGCGCGGCCGAAATACACCGATCCCGAGATTCTGCGCAGCTCGCTCGCGGCCGTGATCCTGCGGATGGCGGCCCTTGGACTCCCTGCGGTCGATGCCTTTCCGTTCGTGGAACCCCCGTCACCGCGGGCGATCGCCGACGGCTACCAGCTCTTGCAGGAGCTCTCGGCCGTCGATGCGGCGCGCGCGCTGACGCCGCTCGGCCGCGAGCTGGCGCGGCTCCCCGTCGATCCGCGCGTCGGGCGCATGGTGCTTGCGGCGCGCGAGGCCGGCTGCCTCGCCGAAGTGCTGGTGATCGCCAGCGCGTTGTCGGTGCCCGACCCGCGCGACCGGCCGCTCGGCAAGCAGCAGGCGGCTGACCAGGCGCACCTCGTGTTTCGCGACGAGCGCTCCGATTTCCTGTCGCTGATTGCGCTATGGGAGTTCTTCGACGCGCTGCACGGCGGCGGGCTTTCGCACCGCAAGCGGGTCGAAGCTTGCCGCGCGCAGTTCGTCTCGTACTTGCGGCTTACTGAATGGCGCGACGTCCACGCGCAACTCGCGAGCGAAGTCGGCGAGCAGGGCTGGCGATGGGAAGCAAGCGTGCCCTCGGCGATCGATCCCGCACGCTATGCGGCGATCCATACGGCGCTGCTCGCGGGCCTGTTGGCCAACATCGGCACGCGCGATGCGGAGGGCGACGGCTATCTCGGCGCGCGCGGAATCCGCTTTCACCTGCATCCGGGCTCCGGGCTCGCAAAGAAGGCGCCGAAATGGGTGCTTGCCGCCGAGTTGGTCGAGACCTCGCGGCTGTATGCCCGCTGCGCCGCGCGGATCGAGCCGGAGTGGATCGAGAGCGTTGCCGGCGAGCGCGTGACGCGCGACTACTTCGAGCCGCATTGGGATGCCGACCGCGGCGAAGTCGTCGCGAGCGAGCGCGTGCAGCTCTACGGACTCACGCTCGTGCCACGCCGCCGCGTGTCGTTCGGCCGCATCGAGCCCAGGCTCGCCCACGAGGTCTTCATCCGCGAGGCGCTCGTGGCAGGCGCGCTCGCTACCAAGGGTGCGTTCCTCGCGCACAACAGGAAGCTCGTCGCCGATGTCGCCGAACTCGAGCACAAGGCGCGACGGCAGGATGTGCTGGTCGACGACGACGCGATCGCCGCCTTCTACGCCGAGCGCGTGCCGCCCGGCGTACACTCGCGCGCCACGTTCGAGCGCTGGCGCGAGCAGGCCGAGCGGAAGGATCCGCGGGCGCTGTTCCTCACCCGCGAGGCACTGATGCGCCACACCGCCGCGCACGTGACCGAGGCGCTCTTTCCGGAAACGCTCGCCCAAGGCGGTGCCGTACTACCGCTCAAGTACCGCTTTGCGCCGGGGCACCCGCTGGACGGCCTCACCCTGACGGCACCGCTCGCGCTGCTGAACCAGCTCGACGCGGCGCGCTTGTCCTGGCTGGTCCCGGGGATGATCCGCGAAAAGGTCCTGTTCTACCTCAAGGCGCTTCCGAAGGGCTGGCGCAACCGGCTGGTTCCGCTTTCGGACGCCGTCACCGCGTTCCTCGAAGCGGCGCCGTACGGAGATGAAGCGCTTCCCGACGCGTTGCGCCGCTGGCTTGCGACGCGGCTGGGCGAAGGGCCGCCCGGCGACGCCTGGGACGCCGTGGTGCTGCCGGCATACCTCGACGTCAACGTGCAAGTGGTCGACGCAGCGGGCCGCGAGCTCGCGAGCGGCCGCGACCTTGCGGCGTTACGCCTGCAATTGGGCGAGGCGGCCCAGCTCTCGTTTGCGCGGGCCGGACCGGCGCCGGACAAGCGCGGTCGCAAGCGCTGGGATTTCGGCGACCTGCCGGAAACGTTGACGCGCACGCAGAACGGGCAACGGATCACCGGCTACCCGGCGCTCGTCGATGACGGCGACGGCGTGTCGACTGCGCTCTGCGACACGCGCGAAACGGCCGAGGTCGCTACCCGGGCTGCCGTGGTGCGGCTCATCCGCTTTGCGTTGAAGGACGCGCTCGCGCGCTTCGAGAAGGGCGCTCCCGGATTCGCGCAGGCGGCACTGCAGCTGAAGACGGCGGTTCCCACCGCGGCGCTCCTCGCGGACGTGATCGCGGCCGCGTGCGACCGCGCCTTCGTCGGCGACGATCCGCTGCCGCGTTCGGAGAGCGCGTTCGCGGACCAGGTGAGGCGTGCGCGGACGCGGCTGCCCGCCGTCGCCGAGGGGGCGTTTCGGCTGCTTGCTTCGATTGCCGCCGAACATCATGCGCTGACACAGCGGATCGCCGCGCTCCCGCCCACACAGGCTCGGCTGGCGGCGGAAGTGCGGGGCCGGCGCGATGCACTGGTTCATCCCGGATTTTTCGGCGCCACTCCGTGGGCGCAGCTCGCCCATCTGCCGCGCTATCTCAAGGCGCAGGAACGCCGTCTCGCCAAGTATTCGCAGGACCCGGCTCGCGATGCCAAGCACGCGGCAGCCATTGCTACCTGGTGGCAGCGCTACCGCGACCGCCTTGCGCGCAATCGGGGGGTCGGGCGCATCGAGCCGGCGCTCGACGCGTTCCGGTGGCTGCTCGAGGAGCTCACGGTTTCGCTGTTTGCGCAGGAACTCAAGACGCCGCGCCCTGTGTCATACAAGCGGGTAGAGCGGGTGTGGGCGGAGCTATCCCGCTGACCAACGACGCTTCTCTTCCGTTGGCATCCCGAATCCGCCCGTGCTACAGTAACTTAGCTGATTTTCGTCCAGAGTTTTCGAGGTCCGGACCGGACCTTGGCAGGGTGGGTATCGGCGATCCGGAACGCGCCTGGCCTCTCGGGCGCCGGAAATGAGGGCAGCAGCGCGACCAGGATGAACGCAACGCCCACCGAATCGGCGGCCCGACGACCCGTGCCGCGCGAGCTTTCGAAGATCCTTGCCGACTGCCGGGATCTCGCGATCCATCGCCTGTTGCAATCGTTCACCGCGCTGCTCGACCGCGTCGCCGACATGCTGATGGATCGGGCGAGCCGAACGGACATACGCGACGAACAGCAGATGCTTCTCGATGCGCGCTCGGCACTGAAAACCGAGCGCCCGACATTGATGGGCGAGTTCGAGCGGCGACTGCGCACCCGGGTCAACGACGGCATTTCGGGGAGGCACGCGGCCAAGGCCGATTTCTCGAAGGTCGAAGCCGACAAGCTGACGCTCGTCGACACGTCGGCGATGGACGAGTCGGTTGTCACGGGCAACATCATTCGCGTCGTCGAGAACGTCTGCCACGACGAGCTGCAGCTGCTGAACCGCGGCATCGGTCACCTGATGGGCAAACCCGACCTCGAAACCGAGGGCAATCCGCTGGCGCCCGAGGCGATCGTCGACTCGTTTGCGGCGGCGCTGAAAACCGTCAACGCGGAGGACCGCGTCAAGTTCGCGATCCTGAAGGAGCTGAACCAAACCTCGCTCGCCGACCTCAACGGCATCTACGCCGACATCAACAAACACCTGCGGGGCCTCAGGGTCGTTCCCGCCGGCGGCCGTTCGTCGATCATCCACCGCGGCGGCCCTGCGGCGGATCGCGCCCGAGCATCGGCCATGCAGGCGGCCGCCGCCGGCGCGCCGGACGCGCCGGTCGCCGAAGTTGACGTGATGGCGCTGTTCCGCCGAATGTTCGCCGGGCAGGCGGTACCCGTCCGCGGCGCGCCCGCGATGCCGCCGATGGCGGGGGGCGGCCAGGATGCCTTTGCGCCAGGCGCGTTCGGCATGCCCGGCGCGGGGTCAGCGGGAATGCCGGCCGGACCCGCGGGTTTGCCGGGTAGCGGCGCCTTCGACATGCCGGGCGGCGGCCCGTTCGATGCGCCGCACGGGGCCGGCGATTTTCCCCAGATCGACATGGGTGGCAGCGCCCGCTACATCCCCAGCGGACCGCTTGCGCCCACACCGTCCGGCTATATCCCGGGCGCGCCGATCATCGCCACCCCGGTGCTGGGCGAGGGCCTCGCGCGGCTGCAGGCGGGCGAGACCGGCTTCGACCTCGGCGGCGGGACGTTCGTCCAGTTCTCCGGCATCCCGCAAGGAACGCACAACGTCCTGCGCGACTTGCAGGAATCCCCGCTCGGCAAGAAGGCGAACCAGCTCGAATCGATGACGATCGAGCTGGTCGCGATGCTGTTCGATTTCATCTTCGAGACCAAGGATCTTCCGGACGGCATCAAGGCGCTGCTTGCGCGGTTGCAGATCCCGGTGCTGAAGGCGGCGATGCTCGACGGCGCGTTCTTCGCCAAGAAGTCGCACCCGTCCCGGCTGCTGGTCAACGCGCTTGCCCAGGCGGGCCTCGGTTGGTCTCCGGTGATGGGGCAGGACGATCCGCTGTATCGGACGATCGACGGCATCGTTCACAAGATTCTCGACGGCTTCACCGACAACCTCGCGATCTTCGACGAACTGCGCGAGGAACTGGAAACGTTCCTCGCCGAGGAGGAAAAGGCCGCCGAGGCCAACATCCAGACGACGGCCGAGGAGATCAACCAGAACGACCGGCACCAGATCGCGACGGGGGTGGCCAAGGCCGAGATCGAGCGGCGCATCGAGGCTTATCCGATCCCGAACTTTCTCGCGACGTTCCTGCGCCTGAAATGGCTCTCCACGCTCGAGCACGTCTATCTGCAATATGGCGAGGAGAGCGAGGCGTGGGGCCAGGCGGTCGCGACGCTCGAGGATCTCGTATGGAGCGTGCAACCGAAGAAGACGAACGAGGACCGCAAGCACCTCGTCGCATTGCTGCCGTCGCTATTGAAGCGGATGTCGGCGGGCATGCACGACGTCCCGTGGCCGCCCGAGGACCGCGAGCGGTTCATGTCGAACCTCGTCGAGGCCCATGCAGCAGCCGTCAAGCCGTCGCTGGCGGCGGTGGCGCTGCCGACCGTGGCGGTCGCCGAGCAGGCGAAGGCGGAGGCCGTGATCGCCAAGGCCGCCGGTGACGAAACGGCGGCGGCGAAGGCCGAGCAACTGGCGGTGGCGATGTCTCCGGCCGAACCGGCGCCGGCCGAGGCAGAACCCGAATTCATCGACGACCAGTTCCTCGAAATCGCACAGAACCTCGAGCGCGGGATGTGGATCGAGTTCGAGGCCGAGGATGGTCAGCTCGCCTTCGCGAAACTGGCGTGGATCAGCCCGCTGCGGGGCACCTACCTGTTCACGAACCGGCAGGGACAAAAGGCGCTGTCGATGACCGCCGACGAACTCGCCGAACGCTTCCGCGGCGATCGCGCGCGCCTGGTCGAGGCGGAGCCGCTGATCGACCGCGCGTTTGGCAGCATGATGGCGCAGATCGACGACCAGTTCCCCGAGGCGATGCCGATGGTCGCGGCGGAGTAGGTCGGGGCGGCGGCCGCATCCCGTATCCGTCGACGCCGTTGGTGCGGCAAAACCGCGGTCATCGCGCAAGACGTGATCGGTCTCTCCATCGGTGCAATCGTCGTCGGCGACGAGATCCTCTCGGGCAAGCGGCAGGACCGGCATCTCTCGCACGTCATCGCGACGCTTGGCGCACGGGGGCTCGCGCTCGCGTGGGCGTGTTACGAAGGCGATGACCGCGCGCGGTTGACGGCGGCGTTGCGCGAGTCGTTCGGTCGCGGTGACATCGTGTTCGTGTTCGGCGGGGTGGGTGCGACGCCTGACGATCACACGCGCCAGGCTGCAGCCGCGGCGCTAGGCGTGCCGCTCACCCGGCATCCGGAGGCGGTGGCCGAAATCGAGGCGCGGTTCGGCGTGGACGCGTATCCGCACCGTGTATTGATGGCGGAGTTTCCGCAAGGCAGCGCGATCATTCCGAATCCCGTGAATCGCGTTGCGTCGTTCTCGCTTCGCGACCACCATTTCTTTCCCGGCTTTCCGCAGATGGCGTGGCCGATGCTCGACTGGGTGCTGGCCACGAAGTATCCGGCGCTGCGCGCGCCGCCTGTGGCCGAGCGCGCGATCGTCGTCTACGGTGCGGGCGAAAGCCAGCTCCTGCCGGTCATGGACGACAACGTCGTGCGCTATCCCCAGTTGAAGCTGTTCAGCCTGCCGTCGTTCCTGCCTGACGGCGGGCGGCGGATCGAGCTCGGGGTGCGCGGTGACCCGGCGTTGCTCGATGCGGCGCTGGCGCATCTCGTCGCCGGTGTCGAGGCGGCCGGATTTCGCTGGGAACCGTTCGTCGCTCCTCCAGGGGAGCCCGGCGGCGAGAGATGAGGGCGGTCGGCCGCGCGCTCGTTCGTGCCATGCCGCTGCTGGTGGACCGGCGAGTCCAGGTCCTCTTCTTCGTCCCGCTCCTCGCGGCGGTCGTGCTGTGGCTCGTTGCTGCATACGTGTTCTGGGCGCCGCTTTCCGCCACGTTTTCTGCCACGATCGCAGGCTGGATCTCGACATCCGGAATGATGACGGATGGAGGATGGGTTGCTCGAGCCGGGGGCGGCATCGCCACCTTCGCGCTGCTGACGCTGGCGGTCGGCGTGCTCGCGCTCGCGGCGATCGCGGTCCTGGCCGGGCCGGTATTCGTGCGCGTGGTCGAGGCGCATCATTTTCCGGCGCTCGAGCGCAAGCACGGCGGGACATGGGCCGGCGGCGCCGCCAACGCACTCGTCGCCATCCTGCTGTGGCTGCCGCTGTGGCTCATCGCACTGCCGTTCCTGCTGGTGCCGGTCATCGGCGTGCCGCTCTCGCTGCTCGTCAATGCATGGCTCAACCAGCGGCTCTTCAGGTACGATGCCCTCGCCGAGCATGCGAGTGCGGACGAGCGGGTCGCGCTCTTCCGCGTCGCGCGCGGGCGGCTGATGGGGCTGGGCCTCGCGGTGGCCCCGCTCTCGTTCGTTCCGGTAGTGAACCTGATCTCACCGGTCTACGCTGGCCTCGCATTCACCTGCCTGTGCCTCGACGAGCTCTCGGCGCTTCGCGCGAGGGCGGCGGCACAGCGTTGAAAAGGGGAAACACGATGAGACCCGGCCTCGGCATGGACGATAGCGGACCTTGCTTCGACGACGTCGAGGTCGGAACCGCGTTCAGTCGCTCGATCACGATCACCGACACGCACCTGGTGCTCGGCGCCGGGCTCATCGGCGACTTCAATCCGCATCACGTCAACGACGAATACGCGAAGGGCTCGCGCTTCGGCACGCGCATCCTGCACGGGATGATCACCAGCGCGCTGATGGGCGCGCCGGTCGGAATGTATTTTCACGGCACTGCGATTGCGTACCTCGAGCACGCGGCGCGTTTCAGGGCCCCGGTGCGTGCCGGCGATACGCTGACGACGACGTGGACGGTCACCGAAAAGCACGCGAAACCCAAGCACGGCGGCGGTGTCGTCGTGCTCTCCGGCGTCTGCCGTAACCAGAACGGTGACGTCGTTGCCGAAGCGGACGGCAAGATGCTCGTCCACGCGCGGAGGCGGACTCCAGCGCAGGGCGTCACGCTGCGGCCAGCGCCTGCGCGCACTCCGCGACGAGGTCCGGGCCGCGGAAGATGAGGCCGGTGTAGATCTGCACCAGCGTCGCCCCGGCGTCGATCTTTTCCTTCGCGTCGGGGCCAGAGAGTATCCCGCCGACGCCGATGATCGGCAGTGCGCCGTCGAGCGCTTTCGCGAGCGTCCGGATTACCGCGGTGGCCTGGTCACGCAGCGGGCGCCCCGAAAGCCCGCCGGCCTCGTCGGCATGCTTCATGCCGCGTACCGCATCGCGGGCGACCGTCGTATTCGTCGCCACCACGCCATCGATGCGGTGCCGGACGAGCAGCTTCGCGATGCCGGCGATCGCCCGCGGCGAAAGGTCGGGTGCGATCTTGATCGCCACCGGCGTGTACTTGCCGTGCGCGTCGGCGAGCGTGGCCTGCTCCTTCTTCAGCGCAGCGAGCAGCGAAGCGAGCGCGTCCCCGGCCTGCAGTTCGCGCAGCCCCTTCGTGTTTGGCGACGAGATATTGACCGTGACGTAGGAAGCGCGCGCGTACACGGCGCGCAGGCAGGCGAGGTAATCGTCCACGGCGCGGGCGTTGGGCGTATCGAAGTTCTTGCCGATGTTGAGACCAAGGATGCCATGCCAGGACGCGCGCGCGATGTTGACGAGAAAGCGTTCGACGCCTTGGTTGTTGAAGCCCATCCGGTTGATCAGCGCCTGCGCCGCGGGCAACCGGAAAAGCCGTGGCTTGGGGTTGCCGGGCTGCGGGCGTGGGGTCACCGTGCCGCATTCGATGAAGCCGAAGCCGAAGGTCGCGAGTCCGTCGATGTGCGCGGCGTCCTTGTCGAGCCCGGCGGCGAGCCCGACACGGTTCGGGAAGTCGAGCCCCATTGCCGTGACCGGCGACGGCGCGACGCGCCGCGCGAAGGCCCGCGCGATGCCGAGTCGGGCGGCAGCGTCCAGGCTTGCGAAGGCGATCTCGTGCGCCGTCTCCGGATCGAACGCGAACAGGACGGGACGGAGGAACGGATACATCGTGGGAGGACGGGACCGCGAGCCGCATGCCGGCGGACGCGGTGCGGACCGATGCAGGCGCAGGGCACGATGATACCATTCGCGCGCCCGCGCTTCGCGCGTCAGCCTTTGCGCGCCCGTCATGCATCGCTTCGTCGCTCTCGCCATCACCTGTCTCGCCGTCGCGGCAGCGCCGGTGGCGGCGGCGCCGAAAAGCATCGCGCCGGGAAGTTATGCGGAACGCGCCGACGTGCGCGCATTTGTCGACGAGATGGCGGCCGAATACAGCTACGACCGCGGCACCCTGAAACGCGCGTTCGCCGCGGCGCGGTTCCAGCCGCGGATCGTCGAGGCGATGGACCGGCCGCTGCTCGAGCCGCCGAAATGGTACGACTACGCGCCGCCGTTCCTTTCGGGGCCGCGCGTCGACAGCGGTGTTGCATGGTGGAACGCGCACTCCGAGGATCTTGCGCGCGCCGAGGACCGCTACGGCGTGCCGGCCGAGGTGATCGTCGCGATCCTGGGTGTCGAAACCTTCTACGGCCGCAACACCGGCAAGCATCGTGCGCTCGACGCGCTCGCGACGCTCGCGTTCGACTATCCGCGTCGCGGCGCATTCTTTCGCGGCGAGCTGAAGCGAATTCCTGCTCCTCGCGCGCGAACAGGGCGTGTCGCCAATGGCGCCCAAGGGATCGTTCGCGGGCGCGCTCGGCGTGCCGCAGTTCATGCCCGGCAGCTACCGGAGCTTCGCCGTCGATTTCGACGGCGATGGCCGCATCGATCTCTGGGGCAGCCCGGCGGACGTCGTCGGCAGCGTCGCCAACTTTCTCGCCCGTCACGACTGGCAGCCGGGGCAGCCGGCGCTGCTCGTGGCGGCCGTCGCAACGGAGAACCGCGAAGCGGTGCTGCGCCGGCTCGACGGGGGCATCAGCGAGCGGCGCAGCCTCGACGCGTGGGCCGGCGACGGTGTGGCCGCCGTGGGCAAGCCGGCCGATTTCGCGCCCGATCCGGTCGGCCTGCTGCTGCTCGAGGAGAAGGCGGTGGACGGCGATGAGGATGCGAGCTACTGGATCGCGTGCCACAACTTCTACGTGCTCACCCGCTACAACAAGAGCCGGCTCTACGCGGCAGCGGTGTGGGAGCTCGCGCAGGCGATCAGGACGGCGCGCGGCATGCGATAGCGGCCGCGACCGGCCCTGCCTGCTTGCAGAACCGCGAACGGCCGCACCGCGGTCGATTACCATTCGGGCTATCGGATTGTCGTTCACCTCGCCATTGCGCCTGCGATGAACCGCGCTGCCCACACCGACGACGGCAAGGACCTCCCGCTGCGCGAGGACACCCGACTGCTCGGACGGCTGCTGGGCGACGTGCTGCGCGCACAGACCGGCGATGCAGGATTCGCCCGGATCGAGGCGATCCGGCAGACGGCGATCCGCTTTCGCCGTGCCGGTTACGACGACGCGCCGGCGGTGAAGAAGCGAACTCGCTGCGTTGCTCAATGACCTGCCGATCGGCGAGACGCTCGACGTCGTACGCGCGTTCAGCTACTTCTCGCATCTCGCCAACATCGCCGAGGACGTCCACCAGAACCGCCGCCGCCGCGCCCACGCGCTCGCCGGATCGCCTCCGCAACGCGGCAGTCTCGCCGATGCGCTGGACCGCGTAGTGGCGCGCGGCAACGGCACGCAGGCGCTGACGGACTGGTTCGCGACGGCATTGGTGAGCCCGGTGCTGACCGCGCATCCGACCGAGGTCCAGCGCAAGAGCATCCTCGACTGCGAGCGCGAGATCGCCCGCCTGCTGCAATGGCGCGACCGCGTCCGGCTCACCGCTGAGGAGGCAATCGAATTCGAGACCGGACTCTACCGGCAGGTCCTCGCGTTGTGGCAGACGGCGATGATCCGCCTGTCGAAGCTTGCGCGTGCGCGACGAGATCGACAACGGCCTCGCTTACTATCGGTACACGTTCCTCGCCGAGGTGCCGAAGCTGCATCTTGCCGTCGAATCGAGGCTCGGCGCGCAGCTCGGGGCGACCGGCGCCGCTGCGCTGCCGCCGTTCCTGCGGCCGGGCTCCTGGATCGGCGGCGACCGCGACGGCAATCCGTTCGTCGATGCCGCAACCCTTCGCTATGCGATTGCGGCGCAGGCCGCCGTCGCGTTCGCGCACTACCTGGAGGAAATCCACCTGCTGGGCGGCGAGCTATCGCTGTCGACGCGGCTCGTGCAGCCGACGCCGGCGCTGCTGGCGCTCGCGATCGCCGCCCACGATGACAATCCGCATCGTGCCGACGAACCCTACCGGCAGGCGCTGATCGGCATCTACGCGCGGGTCGCCGCGACCGCGAAGGCGCTCGCCGGCTACGTGCCGCCGCGCGCGCCGCACGGCGAGCTGCCGCCTTACCCAACGCCGGGCGAGCTGCTCGCAGACTTGCTCACGATCGAAGCCTCACTTGCAACGCACGGCGCATCGCTGCTCGCCGCGAGGCGCCTGGCACCGCTGATCCGCGCCGTCGCGGTGTTCGGGTTCCATCTTGCCGTACTCGACCTGCGCCAGAACTCCGACGTGCACGAGGCGGTCGTCGCCGAGCTCCTGGCCCACGCCGATGCCGGCGACAACTACCTTTCGTTGCCGGAAGGCGAGCGCATCGCGCTGCTCGCACGCGAGCTCGCAAGCCCGCGCCTGCTGCACTCTCCGCATCAGTCGTACTCGGAGCGCGCGCGTTCCGAACTCTCGATCCTCGACGCCGCCGCGGACATCCACCGGCGCTACGGGACGGCGGCGCTGCCGAACTACGTGATCTCGAAGTGCCAGTCGGTTTCCGACCTGCTCGAAGTCGCGGTGCTGCTGAAAGAGGTCGGGCTGTTGCGCGGCAATGCGCTCGCCGTCGACATCGTGCCGTTGTTCGAGACGATCGACGATCTCGCACGATGCGCGGGTATCATGCGCGACGCGTTCGCATTGCCCTGCTATCGCGCGTGGCTCGACGGACGCAGCCGGTGGCAGGAGGTGATGCTCGGTTACTCGGACAGCAACAAGGACGGGGGCTATATCACCGCGAACTGGGCGCTCTACCGCGCCGAGCTCGCGCTGGTCGACACCTTCCGCACACACGGCATCAAGCTGCGCCTGTTTCACGGCCGCGGCGGCACGGTGGGCCGCGGTGGCGGCCCGAGCTTCGAGGCGATCCTCGCGCAACCTGCGGGCAGCGTCACCGGCGGCCTGCGCATCACCGAGCAGGGCGAGATCATCGCCAGCAAGTACTCGGACCCGGACCTCGGCCGGCGCAATCTTGAAACGCTCGTGGCGGCCACCCTCGAGGCGAGCTTCCTCGATACCGAAGCGCTGGGGGAGCGCGCCGCCGAGTTCTACAGCGTGATGGACGCGCTCTCGGCGCGCGCCCATGCGGCGTACCGCGCACTCGTCTATGGAACGCCGGAATTCGTCGCGTACTTCCGTGCCGCGACGCCGATCGCCGAGATCGCCGGGCTCAACATCGGCAGCCGGCCGGCATCGCGCACGGCATCGACGCGGATCGAAGATCTGCGCGCGATTCCCTGGGTCTTCAGCTGGGGCCAGAGCCGGCTGATGCTGCCGGGTTGGTTCGGCTTTGGTACCGCTGTCGAGGCGTGGCTCGCCGCGCACCCCGACGGGGCCGCCGCGGGAACCGCGCAGCTCGCCGCAATGCACGAACGCTGGCCGTTCTTCCGTAGCGTGCTGTCGAACATGGCGATGGTGCTGGCCAAGACCGACCTCGCGATCGCGTCGCGCTACGCGGAACTCTTTGCCGACGCCATCGCGCGCGAGGCGATCTTCAGCCGCATCGCGTCGGAGCACGACCGGTCGGTCCGGCACGTGCTCGCGATTACCGGTCACGCGAGCCTGCTCGAGGACAATCCGACGCTCGCGCGGAGCATCCGCAATCGGTTTCCATATCTCGATCCGCTGAACCACCTGCAGGTCGAGTTGCTGCGCCGCCATCGCGCGGGGCAGACCGACGAGCGTACTCAACGGGCGATCCACTTGACGATCAACGGACTGGCCGCCGGATTGCGGAACAGCGGCTAAGTAGCCTTGTATGGGCGCCTCCCAGAGAGCAACTCGAGCGTTCGTGTTCGTTCCCTTCTGACGTATTGACAGCAGAGAAAGGTGGAGCAGGCGCATGTCACAGCACCCGCTTGATGGAAAAGTGAAAGCACTGGCCTTCGATGTGTTCGGTACCGTGGTGGATTGGCGCGGCAGCATCATCCGCGAAGCCGCAGCCTTCGGCGCCGAGCGGGGGATTGACGCCGACTGGGCGGGCTTCGCCGACGCTTGGCGGGCGGGCTATCGACCGGCCATGCAACGGGTACGGACCGGGGCATTGCCGTGGCTGAAGATCGACGCCTTGCACCGGCTCATTCTCGACGACCTGCTCGCGGAGTTCGGCATACGCGGGCTTGCCGAAGACGACATCGATAATCTCAACCGCGTCTGGCATCGGCTGGATCCGTGGCCCGACTCGGTGCCAGGGCTCGCCCGCCTGAAGGCACGATACATCATCACCACCTTGTCGAACGGCAATTTTTCGCTGCTCACCAACATGGCCAAGCGCGCAGGGCTGCCCTGGGACTGCATCATCTCGGCGGAGCTCTTCCATCGCTACAAACCCGACCCGGAGACCTATCTCGGTACGGCGGAACTGCTGGGCATCGCACCCGCCGAGCTGATGCTGGTGGCGTGCCACCCTGACGATTTGCGCGCCGCCCGGATGGCGGGCTGCCGGACCGGTTACGTAGAGCGATCGCTGGAACTTGGGCCGGGCCGCCCGCCGGCCGGCGTGCAGGACGGCGAATTCGATGTCATGGCGGGCGATTTCGTCGAGCTGGCCGACCGGTTGGGTGCCCATAACGGTCGCGGATAGAACTCAATACGGCGCGGTCTGTGTGGCACACTAGCTGCGGTCCAGGCATGCCCCTATCAGGCGCGGGCTCTTGCGCCCCTTCCTGCGGAGGCCGAGCAAGAAATGGATCAGGCCGTCACCAGCTCAACCGTGGAAGTCTCCGGCCTCGCCATCGGAACATCGCTGCTTTCGGTCGAAGACCTGCACGTTCACTTCGTGACCTCGCGCGGCGTCATACGCGCGGTGGAGGGCGTGAACTGGCGCGTCTATCCGGGCGAAATGATGGCGCTGGTCGGAGAGTCGGGCTGCGGAAAATCGGTGTCGGCCTTGGCGGTCATGCGACTGCTCGCCAAGCCGGCCGGGCGCGTGGCGCACGGGCGCATCCTGTTCGAGGGCCGCAACCTGCTCGAACTGCCTGAGGAGGAGATGCGCGCTATACGCGGCCGCGACATCTCGATGATCTTCCAGGAGCCGATGACCTCGCTCAACCCGGTGCTCACCATCGGCCTGCAGATCATGGAGCCGCTGGTCATACACAAGGAGATGAACGAGGCCCAGGCCCGCAGCCGCGCCATCGAGTTGCTGCGGATGGTCGGCATCTCCGACGCCGAGCGGCGGCTCGGCCAGTATCCGCACCAGTTCTCCGGCGGCATGCGCCAGCGGGTGATGATCGCGATCGGGCTGGCCTGCAATCCCAAGCTGATCATTGCCGACGAGCCGACCACCGCGCTCGACGTCACCATACAGGCGCAGATCCTGCACCTGATGAAGGAGCTGTCGCGCGAGCTCTCCATCGCCATGGTGGTGATCACCCACAACCTCGGCATCGTCGCGCGCTACGCCGACCGGGTGAACGTGATGTACGCGGCGCGCATGGCCGAGCAGGGAACGGCAAGAAGCGTGTTCGCCAAGGCGCTGCATCCGTATACCGTCGGACTGCTGCGATCGGTGCCGAGACTTGACCGGCCGCGCGGCGCGAAGCTCGAGACCATCGAGGGTCTTCCGCCAAGCCTTCTTGCGCCGCCGAAGGGCTGCCGCTTCGCGCCACGCTGCCCCGCGAAGGAAGACAGCCTGCGAATTGACGCTGCCCGAGCTTGAGGAAATCGAGCCGGGGCATTACTCGGCCTGTCTGCGTGCGCGCGAGCTTGCGCAGCGCGGCCCCCAGGGCATAGGCCTGGTCTCGGCCGAGGCAACGCAACCGGCCCCGCCCAAGACGTTCGATGCCAAGCCGCTGCTTGAAGTGCACGGGCTGAAGACCTGGTTCGATGTGAGCCGCGGCGTGCTTGGCGGCGGCCGCGCGGTGCTGCGCGCGGTGGACGACGTGTCCTTCGAGATCCGCGCCGGAGAGACACTGGGGCTGGTGGGGGAGTCCGGATGCGGCAAGACGACCGTGGGCCGGACGCTGTTGCGCCTGGAACGCGAGACCGCCGGCCGCATCGTGTACGACGGGCTCGACGTGACGCGTGCCGGCGCCGACGAGATCAAGCGCTACCGGCGCTCGATCCAGGTGATCTTCCAGGACCCCTATTCCTCGCTCAACCCGCGCATGACCGTGGGCCAGATCATCGCGGAACCGACGCTGGTTCACGGCCTGGTGCCCAACCGGACCGCGGCTGCTCAAGCGCGTTTCCGAACTGCTCGCGCAGGTCGGCCTGTTCGAGTACATGGTCGAACGCTATCCGCACGAGCTCTCCGGAGGCCAGCGCCAGCGCGTCGGCATCGCGCGCGCGCTCGCCCTGGAGCCAAAGTTCATCGTTTGCGACGAGCCGGTGTCGGCACTGGACGTGTCGATTCAGGCGCAGATCATCAATCTGCTCGAGGACCTGCAGACAAGCGCTGGGGCTCACCTATCTGTTCATCGCCCACGACCTCGCGGTGGTGCGCCACATCTCGGATCGGGTAGTGGTAATGTATCTGGGCCGGGTGATGGAAATCGCCGACCGCGATCGCCTGTACAGCGAACCGCTGCATCCCTACACCAAGGCGCTGCTGAACGCGGTGCCGATTCCCGACCCGGAGCTCGAGCGCGAACGCGCCCGCTCGGTGCTCGGCGGCGAGGTTCCGAGTCCGCTCGATCCGCCGAAGGGCTGCGTGTTTCACACGCGCTGTCCCGTGGCCACGGAGGAATGCCAGGAAAGCGTGCCTGCGCTGCGGGAGATCAAGCCGATGCACTTCGCCGCGTGCATCAAGGTATAGGAAACTATCGCAACGAAACTCACGACAGCGTTCGCGCTTGACCCGATTTGCCAAAGGAGGCTCACATGAAGATTCGCATCCGCCGTTGTGGCGGCCGCGCTCGCGTTCGGGGCGCCGCATGCGCTGGCGCAGTCGCCCAAGTCGGGCGGCACGCTCACCTTCGCGGTCAGCGCCGAACCGCCCAACTACGACTGCCACGCGCAGAGCTCGTTCGCCTTCATCCATCCGGTGCGGCCGCACTACTCGACGTTGCTCAAGTTCGATACCGCCAACTACCCCAAGGTGGTGGGTGACCTGGCCGAATCCTGGACGATCTCGCCCGACGGCCTGACCTACACCTTCAAGCTCAAGCGCAACGTCAAGTTTCATGACGGCTCCGCGTTGACATCGGAGGACATCAAGGCCACCTACGACAGGCTCAGGAAACCGCCGGAGGGCGTGCGTTCGCTGCGCGAGGAGAGCTACAAGGACATCGCCGCCATCGACACGCCCGACGCGCACACGGTGGTGTTCAGGCTGTCCGCGACCAACGCATCCATGCTGTCCAACTTCGCTTCGCCCTGGGACTGCGTCTACAGCGCCGCCAAGCTCAAGGTCGATCCCAAGTTCCCCGAGCGCAACATCCTCGGCACCGGCGCGTTCACCTTCGTCGAGCACCAAGCCGGGTCGCACTGGGTAGGCCGCAAGTTCGACGGCTACTTCGAGCCGGGCAAGCCTTACCTCGACGGCTATCGGGCGGTATTCATGAGCGGCGCGCCGATGGTGAACGCGCTCTCCGGCGGGCCAGGTGCTGGCGGAGTTCCGCGGCCATTCGCCGGCCGACAGGGATCGCCTGGTGCAGGCGCTGGGCGACCGCGCGGTGGTGGTCGAGTCGCCCTGGGTCTGCAGCCTGGTGGTGAGCTTCAACGTCAAGAAGAAGCCCTTCGACGATCCGCGCGTGCGCCGGGCGCTGTCGCTGGCGATCGACCGCTGGGAGGGCGCGCAGGCGCTGCAGAAGATCGCGCTGGTGCGCCACGTCGGCGGGGTGCTGCGCCCGGGCTACGATCTCGCGATCAGCGAGCAGGATCTCGTCAAGCTGCCGGGATTTTCGCGCGACATCAATGCGTCCCGCGCCGAGGCGCGCCGGCTGCTCAAGGAGGCCGGGGTCGAGAATCTGACCTTCAAGCTGACCAACCGCAATGTGGCCATGCCCTACACGCCGGTGGGCGTGTTCCTGATCGACCAATGGCGCCAGATCGGGCTGACCGTGCAGCACGAGCAGCTCGAGACGCGGCTGTACCTGGCCGCGCAGCAGCGGGGCAACCCGACCTATGACGCGGCGCTCGATTTCAACTGCGACTTCATGGACGAGCCCAACCTGCAGCTGCAGAAGTACCTGTCCGCGGACCGTTCGGCGCTCAATTATTCGGGCCACGTCGACCGCAAGCTGGACGATCTCTACGACAAGCAGGCGGGAGAACTCGACCGGGGCAAGCGCATTGCGCTGCTGCGCGAATTCGAGCGCCAGGCGCTGGATCAGGCCTACGTCATCCCGACGATCTGGTGGCACCGCATCATCGTCCATCACCAGCAGATGAAGGGCTGGCACATCACGCCCAGCCATTACGTGGGGCAGGACCTGACCGACGTCTGGCTGGACCGGTAACGACCGGCCGCAAGCGGGGAAGCGCAGCCGACGGCCCCGGCCTCGCTGCGCGTCCCCTCCACCCGCCCCTGACGCGTGCTTCGCTACATCGCCCAGCGCCTGCTGCTGATGATCCCGACGCTGCTCGGGGTCGCGATCCTCGTATTCCTGATGCTGCGCGTCATGGGCGGCGATCCGGTCGAAGTGATGCTGCGGGGCGAGGGCGCCAACGTCTCGCAGGCCGTGATCGAGTCGGAGCGGACGCGCCTGGGGCTCGACCGGCCGATCCTCGTCCAGTTCGGCAAATGGCTGGGCGGCATGGCGACCGGCGATTTCGGCGTGTCGATGTGGACCGGCAATCCGGTATCCCGGGAGATCGCCTCCAGGCTGCAGCTTTCCCTCCAGGTCGCCGTCATGGCGACCATCCTCGCGGTACTGATCTCGATTCCGCTGGGAACGCTTTCGGCGCTGTACAAGGACACCTGGATCGACCACGTGATACGGGTGATTTCGATCGCCGGGCTCGCGGTGCCGTCGTTCTGGCTGGGCATGATCATCATCCTGCTGCTGCTGTCGTATCTTTCATTGGCACCCGCCCATCACCTTCACGCCGTTCTTCGAGAATCCGCGCGAGAACCTGTCGCAGCTCATCTGGCCGGCGCTGGCGGTGGGCTACCGCTATTCCGCGGTGGCGACCCGCATGATGCGCTCCACGCTGCTCGAAGTGCTGCAGGAGGACTACATCCGCACCGCGCGCGCCAAGGGCGTGTTCGAGCGCCTGGTGGTGGTGCGGCACGCGCTCTCGCAACGCGATGCTGCCGGTCGTGACGGTGATCGGCCTGGAGTTCGCCTTTCTGATCGGCGGCCTGGTGGTCACCGAACAGGTATTCAACCTCAACGGCATCGGCAAGCTGTTCGTGCAAGCGGTGGCGCGCAGCGACTTCACCATGGTCCAGGCGCTGGTGCTGCTGGTCGCCACCTTTTTCATCGTCGTCAATTTCGTGATCGATCTGCTGTACGCCTGGCTCGATCCGCGCATCCGTTATCGTTGATGAGCGCCGTCCCCGGAACCTTCGAGATCGCCTACAAGGTGCCGCAGCGCCGCCACCCGGTGCTTGCCTTCGCCCTGCAGCAGCCGCTCGGCACCGCCGGGCTGGCGGTCATCGTGCTGATGATCCTGGCTGCGGTGTTTGCCAGATGGGTGGCGCCGCACGACCCGCTGACGGTGGACTACGGCGGCATACTCGCCCCGCCTTCCTGGAACCATCTGCTCGGTACCGATAACTTCGGGCGCGACGTATTCTCGCGCCTCATCTACGGCTCGCAGACTGCGCTGGCGGTGGGCTTTCTCTCGTCGCTCATCGGCTCGACGCTTGGCGCGCATCATCGGCGTGGCGTCGGCCTACTTCGGCGGCCGCACCGACATGATCGTCCAGCGCTTCATGGACATCATCCTCGCCTTCCCCATCATCGTGCTGGCGCTGGCGGTGGTGGCGGTGCTGGGCAAGAACGTCGTGTTCGGGATCGACTGGAACCTGATCATCGCCATCGGCCTGCCGATGGTGCCCAAAGTGGCGCGCGTCGTGCGCTCATCCGCGCTCGCCGTGCGCGAGATGCCCTATATCGACGCGGCGCGCACGGCCGGTTTCTCGCACACCCGCATCATCTTCCGGCACATCGTGCCCAACGTGGTGGCTCCCTATCTCATCATGCTCACTGCCTTTGTCGGCCAGGCCATCCTGCTGGAGGCCTCGCTGTCCTTCCTGGGACTAGGCGTGACCGAGCCCACGCCGGCCTGGGGTTTGATGCTGTCGGGATCGGCGATCGACTTCTATCAGCAGGCGCCGTGGATGATCGTGTTTCCCGGGCGTCGCGATCAGCGTGGCGGTGTTCGCCTTCAACCTGTTCGGCGACTCGCTGCGCGACTGGCTCGACCCGAAAATCAAGATCTGACCGGCAGCGTAACGCACCGTCTCACGCTGCCCGTCGGCGGCCTAATCCCTCTCGCGCCATCGGCACTCCCCGCTATCCCGATGCCCGAGTCGCCTTCTGGGCGGCGGTGCGCGAATCCATCGGCGTGCCCTCCATGGTGCTCGCCGCCGGCTATCTGGGGTTCGGCGCCCTCGCCAACGGCAGTCAGTTTCCGTTGTGGGCAGCGCTCCTGTCCACGCTCACCATCTTCGCCCTGCCGGGCCAGCTGGCGATGCTGGAAATGTCGATCGCCGGGTCGGTGCCGGTCATGATCGTGATCACAGTGGCGCTCACCGCGGCGCGCTTTCTGCCCATGACCGTGGCGCTGCTGCCGATGCTTCGCTCGCCCGACCGTCCCACCTGGCGGATCTATGCCGCGGTGCACCTGCTGGCGATGACCGGATGGGCGGCCAGCATGCGACGCTGCCCGGAGCTGCCGCACGAACAGCGCCTGCCCTGGTTCATCGGCTTCGCGCTCACCAATTGGGTGGCCTGCATTGTGTCCACCGCGGTCGGTTTCGGGCTGGCCGAATCCCTGCCACCGCTGGTGCGCCAGGGACTGGTGTTCATCGGACCGCTGTACTTCGTGCTCATCCTTACGGGCGAGACGCGCACGCGCCATGGCGTGTTGGCGCTCGCCTGCGGCGCGATAGTCGGGCCCGCTGATCTACCTCGTTGCGCCGCAATGGAGCGTGATGCTCGGAGGGCTGATCGGCGGCACGCTGGCGTGGGGACTGCTGAAGGCGAACAAACGTGCTTGAGCTGGCGCTGCTCATCGTGGCATGCGGCCTCGCGACCTACCTGTGGCGCGGCGTGGGTATGCTGATCTCGAGCCGGGTAAGGATGGACAGCGAGTTCTTCATCTGGGCGAACTGTGTGGCCTACGCCATGATCGCCGGATTGGCGGTGCGCATCATGCTCCTGCCCACTGGTACGCTCGCGGCCACCCCGCTTCCCGCGCGACTGGTCGCCTGCGCGATCGCGCTGGTCGGCTTATTTTGTCTTTCGCCGGAATCTCTTCGTGGGCATCGCAGCGGGCTTTGTCGTGCTTGTCACGCTGGTCGCGATACGCAGCGGGTTCTGAACCGCCACCCAGGCGCACGACGAGCGCCGCGCCCGTCGACTGGCGACACCACCCTTAGCGAGCCTCGCGCTCAATTACCAAAATGAGCAGACCGCCCGACGACGTTCGTGTCCCTCCGCGCAGTTGTGAAGGGTGGCCAAATGTGGCTAAGCGTCCCCAGTATCGTTGACCCAGATCAAATAATAATGATTCCTATTCGTATTGACAGCCGGGTTTGGGGCCGGCAGAATCGGGGCTCCGATTCGCAACAACGACTGCTGAAGGATCCGCATGAAACGAATCATTGGCCGGCGTGTACTCGGCGCCGTATTCGCCGCGCTTGCGTCGACACTCGTCGTACCCGCCGCGCGCGCCGCCGAGGAGCCGGTCCTCAACCTCTATTCGGCGCGGCACTACCAGACGGACGAGGCGCTCTACGCCAACTTCACCAAGGCGACCGGCATCAGGATCAACCGGATCGAGGCCGGCGACGAGCAGCTGCTCGACCGGATCAAGAGCGAGGGGGTGCAGAGCCCCGCCGACATCCTGCTGATCGTCGACGCCGCGCGACTGTGGTCGGCGCAGCAGCAGGGGTTGTTCCAGCCCGTGAAGACGAAGGTTCTGGAAGAACGGATTCCGGCGGCGCTGCGCGACCCGGAGGGCAACTGGTACGGATTTTCCAGCCGCGCGCGGGTCATCATCTACAACCGGGCGACGGTCGACCCCGCTACCGTCGCGACCTACGAATCGCTGGCGGACCCGAGACAGAAGGACAAGGTCTGCACGCGCTCGGGCAGCCATCCGTATAACCTGTCGCTCGTCGCGGCGCTGATCGCGCACAACGGCGAAGCGAAGACTGAAGAGTGGGCGAGAGGCGTGGTCGCCAACATGGCGCGCACGCCGCGTGGCGGCGACACCGACCAGATCAAGGCCGTTGCCGCCGGCGAATGCGGCGTCGCACTGTCGAACACTTACTATTACGTGCGGCTCCTGCGCTCGGCCAAGCCCGAGGAGCGCGAATGGGCGGCGAAGGCGGGCCTCGTCTGGCCCGACCAGGCAAGCTACGGAACGCACGTGAATATTGCCGGTGCCGGAGTCCTGAAGAACGCGCCGCACAAGGACAACGCGATCCGCTTCCTCGAGTATCTGGCAAGCGACGAGGCGCAGGCCTACTTCGCCAACGGCAACAACGAATGGCCGGCAGTGAAAGGCGCGGTCGCGAAGAATCCGGAACTGGATTCGCTCGGCAGCTTCAAGATCGATCCGCTCCCGATCGCCACGCTTGGCAAGAACACGCCGGCGGCACAGCGCCTCCTCGATCGCGCCGGATGGAAGTGACGCCTCCGTCCCGGAGCGGGTCGGCGAACGCGACGCGATCGAATGGGAGAGGCGGACACCCCTGCATTCAGGCGGTGCACTCCGCTTGCCACGACGGTGGCGGAACGCCGGTCTGCCGCATGACGCCGCGCCGCACGGCGCGCGCCAGGATCAGCAGAGGCAACACGCCGACAGCGACGATCACGAGCGACGGCAGCGCCGCTTCCGAAAGCCGCTCGTCCTTGGCAAACGTATACGTCTGCGTGGCCAGCGTGTCGAAGTTGAACGGGCGCATCACCAGCGTGGCTGGCAATTCCTTCATCACGTCGACGAATGTCAGCAACGCGGCGGCGGCGGCGCTTCGCACGAGCAGCGGCGCGTGGACGCGCAGCAGCGTGCCGGTCATTCCTGCACCGAGGCCGCGCGCGGCAGCATCCATGTTCGGCGTGATGCGTGCGAACGCGGGTTCGATGGCATTCCACGCAACGGCGAAATAGCGGACCAGATAGGCGTAGATCAGCGCTACGATCGTGCCCGTCAGCAACAGCCCGGCGCGAACGCCGAACTGTTGTTGCAGGAATTCGGCCAGCCAGACGTCGAGCGCGCCCACGGGCAGCAGCACACCGACGGCGAGCACGGATCCGGGCACTGCGTAGCCCATCGCCAGCAGCCGGCTCGTGCCGCGCGTCCACGGGCCGGGCGCCAACCGCACGGCGTAGGCGACGACAACGGCGAGAGCGACGGCGAGGGCCGCCGCGATGCCCGACACGCGGAAGCTGTTCCATGCGAGCTCGGCGAAGCGCGCCATCGGCAGGGGCCCCGATTCCGCCAGCGCGAGCCGCGCGAGCAGCGCCACCGGCAACGCGAACCCGACGACGATCGGCGCCATGCAGATCAGGGTGGCGAGCCAGGCGCGCCACCCGGCCAGCCGCGGCCGCTGTGGCACTGCCGGGCTGCGTTGCCTGGCGCTGACCGCCGTGCGTGTCGCGCCGCGCGACCAGCGCTCGAGCAGCACCGCACCGACGACGAACGCGAGCAGCGTGGCCGACAGTTGCGCCGCCGCGACCCGGTCCCCCAACGAAAACCACGCCCGATAGATACCGGTCGTAAACGTGTCCACGGCGAAATACGCGACGGTGCCGTAATCGGCGAGCGTCTCCATCAACGCCAGCGCGATGCCGCCGGCGATGGCCGGGCGCGCGAGGGGAAGATCCACGCGCCAGAACGCACGACGCGCGTCGAGACCCATCGTGCGCGCGGCCTCGATCAGCGACGCCGGACGTTCGAGGAACGCAGTGCGTGCGAGCAGATACACGTACGGGTAGAGGACAGCCACGAACATTGCCGCTGCGCCGGGCAGCGAGCGGACGTCGGGGAACCAGTATTCACCGCGCGACCAGCCGAACGTGTCGCGCAATGCCGTCTGCACCGGCCCCGCGTATTCGAGCCAATCGGTATACGCGTAGGCGATCACGTACGCGGGCACCGCGAGCGGCAGCAAGAGCGCCCACTCGAAGAACCGGGCTCCGGGGAAACTGCGGTGCGAGACGAGCCACCCCGTCACCGTTCCACCGAAGGCCACGCCGGCCCCGACCAGGACCACGAGTGCCAGCGTGTTGAAGACAAAATCCGGCAGCACCGTCGCCGCGAGGTGCGACCACACGCCGCCGCGTCCCGGTGCCAGCCCCAGGCCCAGCACGGCGCCAATCGGCAGTGCGGCGAGCGCAGCGAGCACGATGGCGACCGCGGCCAGCGGCGGCGCGCTACGCATTGCGGTGCCGTGGCGTGTTACCGCCGCGCGGGGCCGAGTGCGTGCGCTTCACCATCGACCGATTATAGACGGCGGCGCGGTCGTCTCGTCGCGGCGGTTATAATCGCCTCATCGCGATGCACATCCTCCTTTCCAACGACGACGGCTACTTCGCGCCGGGCCTCGAGCACCTCGCCGCCGCGCTCGCACCGCATGCCGAGATCACGGTCGTCGCCCCGGAGCGCGACCGCAGCGGCGCTTCGAACTCGCTGACGCTCGATCGGCCACTCACCGTGCGCCGCGCGCCCAACGGCTTCCGCTTCGTCAACGGCACGCCGACCGATTGCGTGCATCTCGCGGTGACCGGGCTGCTCGAGCGGCTGCCCGACATGGTGATCTCCGGGATCAACCTCGGGGCCAACATGGGCGACGACACGATCTACTCCGGCACCGTGGCCGCGGCCACCGAAGGCTATCTGCTCGGCATCCCGTCGATCGCGATTTCGCTCGCCTCGAAAACCGCCGCGCATTTCGAAACGGCGGCGGAGGTCGCGCTGGAGCTCCTTGCTCGGCATCGCCGGCAACCGCTCGGCGGATGGCTGCTCAACGTCAACGTTCCCGACGTCCCGCGAGCGGAACTCGTGGGCTATCGGATCACGCGGCTCGGCCGCCGCCACAAGGCCGAAGACACGATCAAGACGAAAAGCCCGCGCGGGGAGACCGTCTACTGGGTCGGTGCTGCGGGTGCGGCGGCGGATGCGGGTGAAGGTACCGATTTTCACGCCGTCGAGCACGGCCACGTCTCGGTGACGCCATTGCAGATCGACCTTACCAATCGCGATCAGATGACGCCGGTCGCCGCGTGGCTCGATGCGTAGCGGGCCGGGATGCGACCGAGACAGTCAACACAACGAGGCCGGCGCTCGGTTCAGGAATGCTGCGGTAGCCAGGGAGAACCACGCGGCGCACGGTTGGTAACGGCGCGACGGCAGGGAGGCCGCGGCGATGCTACGATGCTACGAGCCGCGGACGGGGAGGATGGATGGTGACGCAGCGCGAGAAGATCTCCGGCATCGGCATGACCTCCACGCGCACGCGCACACGGATGGTCGAGCGCTTGCGTGAGCAGGGCATCCGCGACGAGGTCGTGCTCTCCGCGATGAACGCCGTGCCGCGCCATATCTTCGTTGACGAAGCGCTCGCCATCCGCGCTTACGAAGACACGCCGCTGCCGATCGGCGACGGCCAGACCATTTCACAGCCCTGGGTCGTGGCACGAATGACGGAGCTCGCACGCAACGGCCGCCCGCTGACGCACGTGCTCGAGATCGGCACCGGCTGCGGCTACCAGACCGCGGTGCTCGCACAGGTGGCGACCGAGGTGTACACGGTCGAGCGCATCGGCGCGCTCGTAGCCAAGGCGCGGCGTCACCTGCAGGCGCTGAAGGTGAAGAATGTGCGGCTGATGCACGGCGACGGCGCGGCCGACCTTGGCGAGTCGATCGCGGTCGATGCAATCGTCGTCACGGCCGGGGCAACGCACGTTCCCACAACGCTGCTCAAGTACTTGAAACCGGGTGGGCGCATGGTGCTGCCACTGGCTCAACATGGCGAGCAAGGCGACGGCGTGCAACGGTTGACCGTCGTCGAAATCGTGGGCAACCGCCAAGTCGAGCACACGTTCGATGCGGTAAGATTCGTACCGTTGCTGCCCGGCCTCGCGTGAGGTCGCACGCAGCGCGCGCGCTGCATTCGATGCCACAGTCTGCGAACTCCAATCCGCTGGCGCTTGTTCGCACCGTCCTGTTGTCGCGGCTTGCCGCCGGCGCGCTGGTGCTGCTCGTCGCCGCCTGTGCGTCGCGCGCGCCGGCACCGGTGGAGGAGCGCAGCGCGCGCCCGGCGCCGCGGCCTCCGCCCGTTGTCGGCGCTCCGGCGCCGCCGGCGACCCCCGTCCCCGAGCCCGAAGCACAACCGCAGCTCTACACGGTCAAGCGCGGAGACACGCTCTACAAGATCGCGCTGGACCACGGTCTCGACTATCGCGAACTCGCCGCATGGAATGCGATCGAAAACGTGAATCTGATTCGCGAGGGCCAGACGTTGCGCCTCGCGGCGCCGGGCGAGCCGGCAGCGGCGGCCGCCGCCAGTGCCGCGGGCGTTACGACCGCGCCGTTGCGCACGGTGCCGCCCGTGGTCGCCGGCGACGCGCATCCGACGCCGCCACCGCCCGCGGGGCCGTCCGCCATTCCGGGAGCGCGCAATTCCGACAGTTACAAAACGCAGCCGAAGGCGCTGAAGGAGCCGTACTCCGAGCAGGCATTGCGCGACATGCAGCGCATCGTCGCGGCGCCGCCGCCGGCCGCTACTCCCGAACCCGTCTCGCCACCCGTGGTGGCACGCGTGGAGCCAAAGTCCGAATCGCGACCGCCGGCCGATGCCGAAGGCGACCATGAAAAGCTGGGCTGGGTGTGGCCGTCGGCGGGCAAGCTCGTTACCGGCGTCTCCGAGAACCCGAACCTCAAGGGCATCGACATCGCTGGCAAGGCCGGGCAGCCCATTGTCGCCAGCGCGGCGGGCAAGGTGGTCTATGTCGGCACCGGCATCCGCGGCTACGGCAAGCTCATCATCGTCAAGCACAATGCAAGCTATCTGTCGGCGTACGCGCACAACCAGGAGATCCTGGTGAAAGAGGGACAGCAGGTGACCAAGGGCCAGAAGATTGCCGAGATGGGCAGCACCGACGCCGACCAGGTGAAGCTGCATTTCGAAATTCGCAAGCACGGGACGCCGGTGGATCCGCTGAAGTACCTGCCGCCCGCATGAGCGCCGCCGGGCCGCCCCAAGGCGCGAATTGCTCCACCCTCGGGGGGCAGCGCAGCGGCGGCAGCCGCAAGCGTGGGGGCCCAAGATGACCTCTCCGCGGCGCGCGAGCGATGACGCCGACCTTGAACTGCCGGGGATCGCGCATGCGGGCGAGGTGCTGCCGGATGCGCCGGGTGATGCATCGGTAGACGAACGGACACCGGCGCCAGAGCGTGACCGCTGGACGCAGGAACTGCCGCTCAGCGAGCCGGAGCCGGGACTGTCGGCCGATTTCGTCAACGATCTCACGCAGATCTACTTCAACGAGATCGGTCAGCACACGCTGCTCAAGGCGGACGAGGAGCTCGCGCTGGCGCGGGCGATGGCGCAGGGCGATTTCGAGGCGCGCCAACAACTGATCGAGCGCAACCTGCGGCTCGTCGTCAGCATCGCCAAGCACTACACCAACCGTGGCTTGGCACTCCCCGACCTGATCGAGGAAGGCAACCTCGGGCTTATTCACGCGCTCGAGAAATTCGACGCCGAGCGCGGCTTCCGCTTCACGACGTATGCGACCTGGTGGATCCGGCAGGCGGTCGAGCGCGCGATCATGAGCCAGTCGAGGACCATCCGGCTGCCGGCGCACGTCGTGAAGGAGTTGAACGTCGTGCTGCGCGCGTTGCGGTTCCTCGAGATGCACGGGATGCCCGAGAGCCGCGAGCCGTCGACCGATGACGTCGCCCACCTGCTCGGCAAGCCGGTCGAGCAGGTGCGCCGCGTGCTTCGCTATAACGAGCACGTGACTTCGCTCGACGCGCCGCTCGACCGCGACGGCAGCGTGTCGATCGCCGACGGTGTCGCCGACGACGGCGCGCTCGCGCCGGAGCTCCTGTTGCACAACACCGAAATCGAGACGTGGGTGCGGCAGTGGCTGGAGGAGCTCACCGACCGCCAGCGCATCGTGATCGAGCGTCGCTACGGACTGAACGGGCGCGACGTCGCGACGCTGGAGGCGCTGGCCGGCGAGCTCGGCGTGACGCGCGAGCGGGTCCGGCAGATCCAGGCCGAAGCGCTGGAGAAGCTGCGGGCGCGATTGCGGCGGCGCGGGCTCGACCGCGATGCGCTGCTCTGAACCGGGAACTGCGACGACCAGGGATCCGGTTGCGTCGGTGCACATGCATCCGCATTTGGCCATGTGGCGCAATCGCGGGGCTTCCTCATGGCACTGCTCGCAATGTCGCTGGCGCCGGGAGCACGTCGATGGCGCGGGCGAGGCGCCCCAGCGCCGATTCGCGGCTGCGCCCGCCGTCGGACGACGGTGGCCCGTAACGCAACGTCGCATACGAATCGCCGATCACCCGAAACGCAACGGCGAAGTCCGGCCAACGTGCCGAGGCGCGCGCGGCGTAGGCGATCGGCCCTTCGTGCGGCTGCCGCGGCAGTCCGGCGTGCGCGAGGCGACGGCACACCGCATCCCACAGCACACGGCTGCGATCGCTGTTCCGGCGCCGCCACCAGGCGAGCAGTCCCAGCATCCCTCCGCCCCACAGTGCAACGAGCAAGGCCACGATTGCAGTGACCCACGCCGCGGCCAGCTGGTCCATGCTCAAGTCGTGCCACAGCGAGCGCTGGCGTTCGTAGTTGAACCCGACGACATGGCGGCGCCAGTCGTGGTTGATCGCGTCCCACGCGAGCTGCATGCCCTTGAACCAGCCCTGATCGAGCCGCGCGAGCAGCGGCACGAACTCGCTCGCAGGAAAGGCGCCGCCGAGGCCGGAAGCGATGCGCGACGGCGACACGGCCCCTGTCGGGTCGAAGCGGCGCCACTGTCCATCGATGAGTGCCTCGGCCCAGGCATGCGCGTCGGACTGGCGGACGATCATGTAGCCGCCGTTCGGATTGATCTCGCCACCTTGGTACCCGGTGACGACGCGTGCTGGAATCCCTCCCGCACGCAGCAGCACGACGAAGGCGCTCGCGTAGTGCTCGCAGAATCCGCGCCGCGTGTCGAACAGGAAACCGTCGACCGGGTCGCGTCCGGGCAACCGCGGCGGTTCCAGCGTGTAGACGAATTGCTCCGAGCGAAACCAGCGCAGCACGGCGCCGACGTAGCCGGCCTCCGTCGGGTTCGTCGCGCGGAGTTCGCGCGCAAACGCCCGCGTCCGCGGGTTGCTGCCTTGCAGGGCTTCCGGCAACTGGAGATTGTCCGCTCGGTCGGATTCGAGTTGCTCGCGCGACCCCACCGGATATGCGTCGCGCAGCACCGACGCTTGCCGGTAGCGTAGCGGTTGCGAGACCACGCCCTGCGCGACCAATCGATAGTCGTCGGTCAGCGTCGCGAGCCCGATCGCACGCCCGGCGTCATTCGGGTTCGCTTCTGCGGTCGGCAGGCCTTGCGGCAAGTCGAGCGCGAACAGCCACGTCTTCCAGTGCGGCTCGAGCGCAACCGTGTAGGCGATCGGCGTTCCCGGGACCGGCCTGCCGTGCGCGTCGCGAGTGCGCTGCTCGACCATCGTCCACTCGCGGCCGTCGAAGTGAGACAGCACCGGCCCGCGCCAGTAGCGCTGCTGCCGTGGCGGCACCGCGCTCGCGAAATCGACACGAAACGCAACGGCATCGGAGAGTGACAGCTCGCTGATCGTGCCGGGTGCCATTCGGTCCGATAGTCCCGACCGTGCCGTCGCGTCGGTAGGAAGACCCCATAGCGGACCGGCCAGCCGGGGGAAAAGCAGGAACAGGAGTGTCGCCAGCGGGATCCCCTGGACGAGGAGCCTGATCGTCTGTCGCACCGGTGCGTGCCATGCGGATAGCGGCGCATCCCGTAACGAGGGTTGCGCGAGCACCTGCAGCGTGACGCCGAGGACGATCAGCGCGGGCAGCGCGGCCACCGCCGCGAGTAGCGACTGGCTGTAGAAGAATGGCGTCACCATGAGGAACGAGGCAAGGCAGACGAGTAGCGTGCCGTCACGCGCGCCGCGAGCTTCGACGAACTTGATACCGGTCAGCACGAACAGGAAGGCGACGCAGGGGTCGCGGCCGACGAAATAGCCGAACGACTGCCGGATGGTGAGCGCTGCGGCGATCGCGAACAGCGCCAGGGCCCACGAGGGAATGCGCGCCGGCGCGGCATCGGGGCGGGCGCGATCGCGAAGCAGGAACAGGAAGCGCAAGCCGACGAGCATTGCGGCGAAGCCCGCGACCCAGATGGGGACAAAGGGGATCTGCGGCACCAGCGCGAATATGAGGAGCACTCCGAGCCAACGGATCTGCGCGACGGACAGCGGGGCGCGCGGGGCGGCCGCCACCCGCGCTCGCAGACGCGCCGTTCGGGCCTTGGCTTCGCCCTGCTCGCGCAGGCGTCCTTGCGGCGGCCCGGCGGTGCTCATCGCGGCGACTCCGGCAGCAATGCCAATGCGGTCAGGGCCGCGCGCCGGTGCTCACGCCCTTGTGCGGCCGGCAGCGCCACGCCGGGTGCCAACAGCGCGAACGGCCGCGCGACGCGCTCGGCAGCGAGCACCCAGGCTGTCAGTCGCGCGATCCGCGCTTCCGCGTCGAGCGTGACGGGCAGCGCCTGCCACGCGAGTTCGACGGGACCGCCGCCGCCGCTGCCTTCGAACTGCTTCGTGTACCAGGCGGCACCGCGCGCGACGGCCTTCCAGGCGACGCGTTGCAGCGGATCACCGGCCTGATAGCTGCGGAGCCCCGAAAGATCGGCGTCATCGCTGCGCGAATTCGCGCGCGCATCGTGGCCACTGCGGCCGGGAGGCAACGGTGGCGCAGCGATTTCCGGGGCGGGAAACACGATGCCGGCCAGCGGGAAATGCACGTACGCCCAGCCGCGCCACAATCCGAGCGGAAAGGCCGACGACAGCGTGACCCGACCAAGCGCGGCGCGGCCGCGACGCGGCGCCGGAAGTTCGAGTGTCACGGGCAACGCGGCGTCCGGAATCACGTCGACCGTCACGGGCACGCAACCGCCGGCGGCAAGCGTGATTGCGCGCCGCGGCGTCGCGCCCCCCGCGAGCGCCAGCGTGAAGGGCAGAACGCCGCCGGCAAACGTCTCGCCAGCGGCGAGCGGCGCGAGTTCGATGCCAGCGAGGTTGCGGAACGTGTGAAGCAGCGCCGCCGCCGCGAGCCCGGCCAGGAGAAACGTCACGGCGAACCCCAGCGAGAGCGCATAGTTGAGCGAGGTCAGCAACATCATGCCCAGCGTTGCGAGCAGCGCGAAGCCGCGCCGTGTAGGCAGGATGTAGATCCGACGATGGCGCAGGATCACCGCGTCGCGGTCCGCGGGATCGTTGCGAAGGAGGCGCTGCCGGTAGCGGGCGCTCCACGACCCGGGCGACGCCGCGTTTGCCGGATTCATCGGCACGGGAATCCGCGAGATTTGGACGACGACACGATGGGCGGCGGGCGGGGATGCGCGCTGGCAATGTCCGGCCAACGGAGGCGACGATTCGGCTTTGCTACGCCATGACCCGCCTGTGTCCTCGCTGCGTCAGGGCAATGCGACGGCGCGCAGCAATGCCAACGCCTGCAGCGCGCCGCTCCTTGCGCCTCCGGCAAGTCGGTGCCCGGCGACCGACGGGAAAACCGCCTGCACGTCCTCGGGAAGCACCATCGGCCGGCCGGCGAGCAGCGCCCACGCGCGTGCGGCGGCGACCAGCAACAGACCCGCGCGGGGCGACAAGCCCCTGCGGGCGCCGGCATCGGCACCGCTGCCCGCGTTGCCGCGCGTCGCCGCGAGCAACGCCTGCACGTAATCGAGCAACGCCGGTGCGATGTGTACGCCGGCGGCCTCGCGCTGCCATTCGACCAGCGTCGGCGGATCGGCGAGCGGCTGCAGCAGCGCCAATTGCGCGCGGCGATCGCCCCCGGCGAGCAGCTCGCGCTCGGCCGCCGGGTCTGGGTAACCGATTTCGATCGCCATCAGGAAACGGTCGAGCTGCGACTCCGGCAGCGGATAAGCGCCGATCTGCTCGACCGGGTTCTGTGTCGCGATGACGAAGAACGGGTCGGACAGCCGGCGCGTTTCCCCGTCCTGCGAGACCTGCCGTTCCTCCATTGCCTCCAGCAGCGCGCTTTGCGTCTTCGGCGGGGCGCGGTTGATTTCGTCGGCCAGCACGACCGAATTGAAGATCGGCCCCGGATGGAAGCGGAAGGCCTGCGCCGGCGCGTCGAAGATCGAGACGCCGAGCACATCGGCCGGGAGGAGATCGCTCGTGAACTGGACGCGCGCGTACTTGAGGCCGAGCGTCGTCGCGAGTCCCTGCGCCAGCGTGGATTTGCCGACACCGGGGATGTCCTCGATCAGCAGGTGGCCGCGTGCGAGCAGGCAAGCGAGCGCCAGCCTCAACGGTTCCGGCTTGCCGACGACGATGCGCTCGAGCTGCGCCAGTACGGTGGCAAGCCGTTGCGCGATGGGGACATTGGCCTGGCCCAGCGGGCGGACGGTCATGGGGCTCCTTCTTCGAGACGACGGGTTGGCGGCACTTTATCGTGCCTGATCAGGCTAGTCACCACCGGCAAGCACCGGCTACACTCCATTCGGCGGGAGTGCATTGCGCCAGCTAGCCGCGCTCGCCCGCGGCTGTCCCCCGAAAATTCGAGCCAACGCCGTGCCGATTGCCTATATCAGCCACCCTTCGTCGCTGCTGCACGACATGGGGCCCTACCATCCCGAATGCCCCGATCGGCTGCGCGCGATCGGGGACCGGCTGATCGCCGCGGGTCTGGACGCCTACCTCAACCACTACGCGGCGCCGGCGGCCACGCACGAGCAGCTCGCGCGCGTGCACGGCGAGGGCTACATCGCGACGATCGAGGCGGAAAGCCCGGCATCGGGACTGCATTTCATCGACCCGGACACGGCGATGAACCCGCATTCGCTGGACGCGGCGCGGCATGCGGCGGGGGCGCTCGTGCTGGCGACGGATCTCGTCGTGCGCGGCGAGTGCCGCGGCGCTTTCTGCGCGGTGCGTCCGCCCGGGCACCACGCCGAGCGCAACCGGGCGATGGGTTTCTGCCTGTTCAACAACGTCGCAGTCGGCGCAGCGCACGCGATGGCCGCGCACGGCCTCCGACGGGTGGCGGTCGCCGACTTCGACGTCCATCACGGCAACGGCACCGAAGACATCTTCACCGACGACTCGCGCGTGCTGATGGTCTCGACGTTCCAGCATCCGCTCTATCCATACTCGGGCACCGACAACGACGCCGCGCACATGGTCAACATTCCGCTCGCCGCCGGGAGCGGCAGCGCTGCGTTTCGCGACGCGGTACGTGAACACTGGTTGCCGGCGCTCGAGCGCCACCGCCCGGAAATCATTTACCTGTCGGCGGGCTTCGACGCGCACCGCGAGGATCCGCTGGCTGGGCTCAAGCTGACCGAGGCCGATTACGCTTGGGTAACACGCGAGCTCGTCGCCGTCGCGAACAGGCATGCCCAAGGGCGGATCGTGTCGGCGCTGGAGGGCGGCTATGCGCTCTCTGCGCTCGGCCGCAGCGCCGCCGAGCACATCCGCGAGCTGCTATTGGCGACGTGAGCCTGGGAGGCGACGAGGCGAAAGGCGGAACGGACGATGGAACGGCGCAAATTCCTCGAATCGTGCGCAGCGCTTGGCGGCGCCGCGGGTCTGAACGCATTGCCCGGCGCCTGGGCCAGTGCCGCACCGCGAATGTACGAACGCACGCGTCTCGTCGACGTACACGGCGCGCCGCTGCGGACGCGCGCGCTCGCGATCGAGACGAACTATGTCTTTCACTATCCGTATGCCGGGACGCCGTGCTTCCTGCTGAACCTCGAGCGCCCCGTTACCGTCCCCGCGACGCTGCGGCGCGAGGATGGCGCGACCTACGCGTGGAACGGTGGCGTCGGTCCCGCGCGGGCGGTGGTCGCGTTCTCGGCGATCTGTGCGCACAAGCTCGCGTATCCGACGCGTGACGTCTCGTTCATCCGTTACCAGCCGCAAAAGTCGGCAACCTCCGACGCGCGCGTAATCCACTGCTGCGCCGACCACAGCGTCTACGATCCGGCGCACGGCGCGCGCGTGCTGGCTGGCCCCGCACCGCAGCCGCTGGCCGCGATCCTGCTCGATTACGACGCGGCTGCAGACGAGCTGCACGCCGTCGGCACCGTCGGCGCCGAGCAGTTCGACGCATTCTTCCGCAAATACGATTTCAAGCTGGCGATGGAATACGGGGAAGGCAAGGCACGGCAACCGGTCGGCGGGCAGACGGTCGTGCGCGAGCTGTCGCAGTTCTGCCGGCACACGATTCAATGCTGATCCGCTGGCCGTACGTTGACGGCGCCTAGCCGGGGATGCGTGCTCGTCGAGCGCGGGTGGCGAGCCCCCGGGTTCCGCTACAATCGCCGCTCGCGCTGCGCATCGAGGGCCTGCGGCGGCGCCACCTCCGCGCCCAATGCGCATGACGCCCACCGACGCCGCGATCGCCGTCGCGGATCTCCACAAGTCCTATGGGGCGGTCGCCGCGGTGCGAGGCATTTCGTTCGTGGTGCGGGCGGGAACGACGACGGCGCTTCTCGGCGGCAACGGCGCTGGCAAGACAACAACCCTGTCGATGCTGCTCGGTGTGCTGACTCCGACCGCGGGTCATGTCACGGTGCTGGGCTTCGAGATGCCGAAGCACCGTCACCGTGTGCTGCCGCGGATCAACTTTACGTCGCCATACGTCGACCTGCCGAAGCGGCTCACGGTGCAGGAGAACCTCGCCGTGTTCGCCGACCTCTACGGCGTACGTCACGCGCGCGAGCGCATCGCCGCCGTGGCCGGGGAATGCGACCTGATCGACCTGCTCACGCGGCCGTACGGGAGCCTTTCCGCGGGACAGCGCACGCGCGTGTCGCTGGCCAAAGCGGTGATCAACGAGCCCGACGTGCTGCTGCTCGACGAGCCGACGGCTTCGCTCGATCCGGACATCGGCGACCGGATGCGGACCTACCTCGAGGGCTACCAGCGCCGTACCGGCTGCACGATGCTGCTCGCCTCGCACCACATGGGCGAGGTCGAGCGGATGTGCGACGACGTGATCATGCTGCGCGCGGGCCTGGTCGTCGACCAGGGCTCGCCGCAGGCGCTGCTTGCGCGCTATGGCCGCGCCAACATGGAGGAAGTGTTCCTCGATATCGCGCGCGGTCGCTCGGGTGAGCCCGCCGCGGGCTGCGGCGCCGAGGAAATCACGACCTTGTGATGGACGCGACCCGCACCGTCGAGCGCGTCACCGGCGCCGCCGCCTCCGTTATGCGCATACGCGCCGTGCTGCGCCGGCACGCGTATCTGATCGTCAAGTCGTGGACGCGCATCGTGTCGATGATGTACTACCCGACCGTGACGATGGTCGTCTGGGCGTTCGTCACGCTCTACCTCGCGCCGACCAACAATTTCCTTCGTGACGCCCCCGGCTTTTTCATCGGCGCCGTCCTGCTGTGGGACGTGCTGTTCCGCGGCCAGCTCGGTGTATCGCTCACGTTCATCGAGGAGCTCTATGCGCGGAACCTCGGCAATCTGTTCGTGTCGCCGCTGACCTTGCCGGAGTTCATCGCGGGCCAGCTGGCGATGAGCATCCTGCGCGCGCTGATCGGCGTCGGTGGCGCGTGCGTCTTCGCCTATCTCTTGTTCCGGTTCTCGATCTTCTCGCTCGGCCTGCCGCTGATCGCTTTCTTCATCAATCTGCTCGTGTTCGGCTGGGGCATCGGGCTCGCGATGTCGGGGATGATCATGCGGCTCGGACTGGGCGCCGAGGAGCTCGCGTGGGCGGCTATCTTCGTGGTGGCGCCAGTGTCCGGCGTCTACTATCCGATTGCCGTGCTGCCGGGCTGGATGCAGGCAGTCGCGTGGGCAACTCCGTCGGCGTACGTGTTCGAAGGAATGCGTGGCGTGCTGCTGCACGGCGTGTTCCGATGGGACATTTTCTGGGCCGCGGCGGCGTTGAACCTTGTCTACCTCGCGCTCGGCGCCGCCGTGTTCGCGTGGGCCGTGCGCTACGCGCGCAATCACGGCACGCTGCTGCAGATGGGGGAATGAAAGCGCGGTGCGCCGCCGTGACCTTGGCGCGTGGCGGCGCAAAGCGCGTCATCGAGCGGGTACCCGGCCCGCGGCGGCCACCCAACCCGCGCGTGGCCGCACACGGGCCACCCGCTTTTCGATGACTGCGCCACGACGTGCCGTCCCTTCGGCGCACCGCGCGCGCAACTGGAACGAAACGTGCTCGGTGGCGCATGGATCGAAGCATGCTTCGGTGCCGTGCACAGCTCCAGCCGCCCGGCCGTCCGGAGCAGGCTCCGAGTTCGGCCGCTGCGCTTCGCCTGGCAGGCGGGGCGATGCGCTTTTGTAGGATTTACGAAGGAGATTTTACCGATGGACGACAGAGCGAAACTGTGGCGCCGCGCGATCCTGAAGGGCGGAGCGCTGTTCGCCGGCACCGCGCTGGTGGCGGGCGTCGGTCCGGCAAGGCAGGCCCTCGCGCAGCAGAAGGCTACGAAGGAGTCGATGAAATACCAGGACAAGCCGAACGGCGACAAACAATGCAGCAACTGCAATTTCTTCGTTGCGCCTAACGGCTGCAAGATCGTCGAAGGAACGATCAGCCCGCAAGGGTATTGCATTTCCTGGCAAAAGAAGGCCTGAGCACGGGCTTCTTCGTCGTGACGGGGCCGGAAGGCATCGACCAGGTCCGGTCTCCGCGGCAGCGACGGCGCCTTCGCGTGCCATGAGTGGTTCGCGCGATGTGATGGCGGCTGCCGGCAGTTGTGCCTTGGGTCCCACGGACGCCACCGCGCCCGTTGCCGGGTTGCGTTCATCGTCGCGTTGACCTACCGTTGCGTGCTCGCGGGCGCACCGGAGCGCTAGTCGCGCGTCGTGCGCGCGCGGCCGCCGCGGCGCGGCGCGATCGTTGTGGTCACCCATTTCATCCCCCCGCCGACTCGACTCCGCCGCACGGCAGTAGAACCGCCATTCGTCCAGTTCGTGGTGCTGTCGATGCTGCTCCACGTTCTGGTCGTCGTCGTGTTCGGCGAGCCCGAGCCCGGTGGCGCCAGCCGACGCGGCGGATGGCGATCGCTGCCGTTCGCGGTGACGCTTCGCTCGCTCGCGCCCGAAGAGGGCTCCGTCTTCAGGGCATCCCGCGGCGCCGATCAGGCGGCGACGGGTTCAGCGCTCGCGCGTCGGGCCGGCGCAACGGCGGGTCGGGCAGCTACGTCGAGTCCCCCGCCGCGCGAGTTGCGCCCGGTCGCGCCTCCATCCGGCGACACCGACGTCAATCCACCGGGCCCGCCCCCGGTGATTGCACCCCCGAGCGCGCCGCCTGCTGGCGAAGCGCCAGTACCCCACGAGGCGACGCCTCCGGCCGAAGCATTGCCACGCGTCGATCCCGGCGCGCCCGACGTCGTCGACAAGATTGTCGACCCGCGCGCGGAAACAACGCCGCGCGACCCCCCCGTCGAAACGGTGCCGCGCGTCGATCTCGACGCTCCGCGCAAGGTCGCGCCGGAGTCGGCGCCGACCGTGCCGTCCCCGGCGCCGACCGAGTTGCCCGCCGCGGCGCTCCCGCGGCCCGCAATTTCGCCGTCGGCAACGATCGAGCGCGAGTCGATCCCGCAACCCGAGGTTCCCATCCGCGGCGATGCGCCGGCCGAGGCGCCGCCGCGGTTCGAACGCGAGGCCCCGCCGAAGGTCGAACCGGCGGTCGTCCCCCCGGTGCCGCCGCCTGCTGCGCGTGAAGCGCCGGTAGAGGCTCCTCCGCGCCTCGAACGCGAGGCGCCGCCGAAAGCCGACAAGGAGCCGACGGTGCCAACGGAATCAGTGCCCCGTGAGACGCCCGTCGAAGCGCCGGCCAGAATGGAACCACCGGCGCCATCGAAGCCTGAACCCCAGGTCACCCCTTCGGTGCAGCCCGCCGCGCCGCGCGAGGCGCCGGCCGCGACCGTCCCGCGTGAAGTGCCGCCCAGATCCGCACCTCCCGTCGCAGCCGAGCCGGGGCGGACGATCGAGCGCGCGATCGCGCCGCCTGCTCAACCCTCGATGCCGCGCGAGGCCCCCGCGCTCGCGCCGCGCCTCGAAGGCGAAGGGCCGCGCAGCATCGACGCCGACACCGCGCGTCCACCTGCATCGCGCGAAGCGCCCGGTATGGAGCCGTTGCCGCGGCTGCAATACGGGGCGCCGAGCGACGCCGATGATATCTTCAAGCCGCGCACGCCTTCTGCCGGCGATGCACCGGCCGCGGGCGCCCCGCCGCGCCTCGACCTCGATTCGACGCGCAAGCCGGGCCGCGAGGGCGCGCCCACCGATTCGCGACGCACCAGTGTCGTGCCGCTCAACCTCTTTCCACCGCCACCTGAACCTGAATCGAAGCTCGGCCGGGCAATGCAAAAGGCGGCCCAGCCCGATTGCCGCGACGCGTATGCGGGTATGGGCCTGTTGGCAATCCCGTTCCTGCTCAAGGATACGGTGACGGATACCGGGTGCCGGTGGTAATGGTTTGCGGCGCTTCCGAAATCCGACCGGAGACCGCCCTTCGGCGGTGCGTTTTGCCAGATTGGTCCCGAGGGTAGTAGGCTTGTGCTCGAGCTATGCGCGACCGCGGAATCGTGATCGTCACGCCCGCGGGCGACTGCAAGAGACCGATTTCGATTGGTTGGCCCTGAGTGTCCATGAGCATCCGCGCCGGAGAGCGATTCTCGTCCGAGGTTGTCCTCACGCCGGCGAGGGTGGCGCGGTTCGCGCGCGAGGTCGGCGACGACAACCCGGTCCATCACGACGCCGGGTTCGCAGCGCAGACCCGCTACCGGCGCCTCATCGCCAGCGGCACGCATACCACCGCACTGCTACTGGCGCTGACCGCGGCGCATTTTTCCAAGCGCGGCGCGATGGTCGGGCTGGAATTCTGGCAGCGCTTTCGCCGCCCCGTGTTCGCCGACGAGACGATCCGCCTCGAATGGCTGGTCGTCCGCGTCACGCCGAACGCCAAGCTGCGCGGCGATGTCGTCGAGTTGCGCGGCCGGATCAAGGGCGCGGATGGAGAGACAGCGGTCGGCGCCAAAGGGCGCGTTCTCGTCACTGACCGGCTGTGATCGCAACATCGGAGACCGGGGAGCGCCCCGCCCGCGGCGCTCACAATCGCCGGTCGACGGGTCTCACGATTCGCCGACGATCAACGCCGCGACGACCTTGCGGCCCTCGGCCGCGAGGATGTTGAACGTCCGGCACGCGGCCGCCGTGTCCATCACCTCCAAGCCGACGCGCGCGTCGGTGAGCTGCATGCGTGAGCCGCGGATGCGGAAAGCGGATCTCATGGCCGGTGCCGAGCAGAACGATCTCCGGTGCGTAAGCGAGCAGCCCCGCGAAATCGGCCTCGGTCAAAGCGTCGAAGCCGGCCGCGGCCCAGCCCGTATTAATGGCCTCCGAGGTGAGCACGAAACTGGCGCGGTGCTCCACCAGGCCGATCCTCACCCAGTCGGGCCCGAAGCCCGTTACGACGTTCCCCGCCGGCATCGAAAGATGAAACTTCATGCGATGCACGGCGCCCGCAGCCGAAAGTCGCTCGCGGTCCGCTCGGTTTGTGTCCAATGACCTGGCCGATCCCCTATCAGCGTTGAGCGTCGCCGAGTCGGCGACGTTCCAACGCGATAGGGGATCGGCCATACTTCAATATGCAGCGACTTGTGCATTGCGGTAAACCGTTAAATTGGTTAGGATTGTAGCTCCCTTCACGCTTTCACGTCGCTCGGACGGTTCCGGGCGCTTACGCAGAAAGACCCGCATGTCCGCCTCCCCCGCTACCGAGTTCGAGCGCCTCACGCGCCTCCCGCCGTACGTCTTCAACATCACGTCCGAGCTCAAGATGGCGGCGCGCCGCCGGGGCGAGGACATCATCGACTTCGGGATGGGCAATCCCGACGGCCCGACGCCGCGGCACATCGTCGACAAACTGGTCGAGACCGTGCTGCGGCCCGACACGCACGGCTACTCGGTGTCCAAAGGGATCCCGCGGCTGCGGCGCGCGATCTGCCACTGGTACGAGCGGCGCTACGGCGTGTCGTTCGACCCCGAAACCGAGGCGATCGTCACCATCGGCTCCAAGGAGGGGATCGCGCACCTCGCGCTCGCCACGCTGGGGCAGGGCGACACGGTGCTGGTGCCGAACCCGAGCTATCCGATCCACATCTACGGACCGGTGATCGCCGGCGGCGATATCAGGCACGTGCCGATCACGCCGGACGTCGATTTCTTCGCCGAGCTCGAAGCCGCGATCCACATGACGTTCCCGAAGCCGAAGATGTTGATCATCAACTTTCCGTCGAACCCGACGGCGCAGTGCGTCGAGCTGCCGTTCTTCGAGAAGATCGTCGCGCTGGCGAAGGAGCACGGCATCTGGGTCGTCCACGACCTCGCGTATGCCGACATCACGTTCGACGGCTGGAAGGCACCGTCGATCATGCAGGTCGAAGGCGCGCGCGAGATCGCCGTCGAGTTCTTCACGATGTCGAAGAGCTACAACATGGCGGGCTGGCGGATCGGCTACATGGTCGGCAACCGGGATCTCGTCTACGCGCTGTCGCGCATCAAGGGCTACCACGACTACGGCACATTCACGCCGATCCAGGTGGCCGCGATCGCCGCGCTCGAAGGGCCGCAGGAGTGCGTCGCCGAGATCGCGCTGCGTTACCAGAAGCGCCGCGACGTACTGGTGAAGGGGCTGCACGAGGCCGGCTGGATGGTCGACATCCCGAAGGCGTCGATGTACGTGTGGGCGAAGATCCCGGAGCCGTATTGCGCGGCGGGCTCGCTCGAATTCACGAAGAAGCTGCTCGCGCAGGCGAAGGTGTCGGTGTCGCCGGGAATCGGCTTCGGCGAATTCGGCGACGGATACGTCCGCTTCGCGATGATCGAGAACGAGAGCCGGACCCGGCAGGCAATTCGCGGCATCAAGCAGATGTTTCGCGAGGACGGCATATTGAAAGGGTGACGATGGGCAACGCGCAGATGAAGCCGTTGCAGGTGGGCCTGCTCGGCATCGGGACCGTCGGGCTCGGCACGTGGACCGTCTTGTCACGCAACGAGGAAGAGATCACGCGTCGCGCCGGCCGGCCCATCCGCATCACGTGGATCGCCGAGCGCGCACTCGACCGCGCGCGCGCAGTGACGCGGGGCGCCAAGGGGATCAACCTCACCGACGATGCGAGCGTGGTGCTCGGGCATCCGGACATCGACATCGTCGTGGAGCTCATCGGCGGCATCGAGCCGGCGCGCACGTTGATCCTGCAGGCGATCGCCAACGGCAAGCACGTGGTCACCGCCAACAAGGCGTTGCTCGCGCGCCACGGCAACGAGATCTTCGCCGCCGCGCACGCGAAGGGCGTGATGGTTGCGTTCGAAGGCGCGGTGGCGGGTGGCATCCCGATCATCAAGGCCCTGCGCGAAGGCCTGACCGCCAACCGCATCGAATGGATCGCCGGCATCATCAACGGCACGTCGAATTTCATCCTCTCCGAGATGCGCGAGAAGGGCGAGTCGTTTGACATGGCATTGAAAGATGCGCAGGCGCACGGTTACGCCGAGGCCGATCCGACGTTCGACATCGAGGGGATCGACGCCGCGCACAAGCTCACGATCATGTCGGCGATCGCGTTCGGCGTGCCGATGCAGTTCGACAAGGTCTACACCGAAGGCATCTCGAAACTGACGCGCGAAGACATCCGCTACGCCGAGGAGCTGGGCTACCGGATCAAGCTGCTCGGTATCACGCGGCGCACGAACGCCGGGATCGAGCTGCGCGTCCATCCGACGCTGATCCCGAGCAAGCGGCTGATCGCCAACGTCGAAGGTGTGATGAATGCCGTGCTCGTCAAGGGCGACGCGGTCGGGCCGACGCTGTACTACGGCGCGGGTGCGGGCGCCGAGCCGACGGCGAGCGCCGTCATCGCCGACCTCGTCGATGTCACGCGAATGCACACGGCAGACCCGGAGCATCGCGTGCCGCACCTCGCGTTCCAGCCAGACCAGCTTTCCGACGTGCCGTTCCTGCCGATGGGCGAGGTCGAGACCAGTTACTACCTGCGGATGCGCGTGCAGGACAAGCCGGGCGTGCTGGCCGACATCACGCGAATCCTGGCCGACCGCGAGATCTCGATCGACGCGATGATCCAGAAGGAGCCGTCCGAGGGCGAGGAGCAGACCGATATCATCCTGCTCACGCACCGGACGATCGAAAAACGTGTCGTCGACGCGATTGCGAAGATCGAGGCGCTGCCGACCGTGAACGGGAAGGTGGTCCGTATCCGGCTGGAAGAGCTCAATTGATGCGCTATGTCTCGACGCGTGGCGCGTGGATCGACGACCCGCAGCCATTCTCGGCGATCCTGTTGGAGGGGCTGGCGCCGGACGGCGGGCTCGCGGTTCCCGAAACGTACCCGCGGCTCGGACCGGCCGAACTCGCCGCGATGCGATCGCTGGCCTATCCGGACCTCGCGCTCGCGGTGCTGTCGCGCTTCATCACCGACATCCCCGGCGCTGACCTCAGGACGCTGATCGAACGCACCTACACCGCGGCGACGTTCGGCAGCGACGACATCACGCCGGTGACGGCGCTCGAGCAAGGAATCCATCTGCTGCACGCGGCGAACGGGCCCACGCTCGCCTTCAAGGACATTGCGCTGCAGCTCCTCGGCAACCTGTTCGAGTACGTGCTGGCGAAGGAAGCGCGTACGCTCAACATCCTCGGCGCGACGTCGGGCGACACCGGCAGCTCGGCCGAGTACGCGATGCGCGGCAAGGGCGGAATCCGCGTGTTCATGCTGTCGCCGAAAGGACGGATGAGCCCGTTCCAGCAGGCGCAGATGTTCTCGCTCGCCGATCCCTGCATCCACAATCTCGCGATCGAAGGCGTGTTCGACGACTGCCAGGATATCGTGAAGGCAGTGGGCACCGACACACAGTTCAAGACACGCTACGCGATCGGCACCGTCAACTCGATCAACTGGGCGCGCGTCGCAGCGCAAGTGGTCTACTACTTCAAAGGCTATTTCGCCGTCGCGCCGGCGGCTGACGCGCCCGTGGACTTCGCGGTGCCTTCGGGCAATTTCGGCAACATCCTCGCCGGCCATGTCGCGAAGCAGATGGGGCTGCCGATCCGCCGCCTGATTCTCGCCACCAACGAGAACGACGTGCTCGACGAGTTCTTCCGCACCGGCCGCTACCGGCCGCGGCAGACGGCGGAAACGCAAGCGACCTCCAGCCCGTCGATGGATATCTCGAAAGCATCGAATTTCGAGCGCTACATCTACGACGTCGTCGGCCGCGACGCGCGCGCCGTAAGCGACCTGTGGACACGGATCGGACGCGAGGGCGGTTTTGATCTGGCCCCCACGCCGTTCTGGGCTCGTATCACCGCCTCGGGCTTCGTGTCCGGCACCAGCACGCACGCCGACCGGATCGCGACGATTCGCGACACCTACGCGCGGTCCGGCATCGTCGTCGATCCGCACACGGCTGACGGTCTCAAGGTCGGCCGCGCATATCACGACCCGGCGGTGCCGCTCGTCTGCATCGAAACGGCGTTGCCGGCCAAGTTCGCGGCGACGATCCGCGAGGCGCTGGGACGCGACCCCGAGCGGCCGGCCGCCTACGCCGACCTCGATGTGCGTCCGCAGCGCTGCGCAACGCTGCCGGCCGATGCCACACTGGTGAAAGCCTACATCGCGGCACACGCCGGCATCTCTGCGTGACGGTGCCCGTCGATGCAGAGCGCGATCGTAGGCGCTCCGTCGAGGCGACAATCCTGCGATGACCCACGAATTCGCCAAGTTGCGCCGTAACCTCGGCGCCGGGTGCCGCCTCGCGCTGTTCCTGCGTGTGCCGCGGCTCGCGTTCCGCATCGATCTGGCGCAGTTGCTGCTGCTGTTCGCCGTGTCGGCGCTGCTCGACGTCGGCGCCGATTGGATCCGCTACGGCCCGGACGCGCAGTTTTCCTGGTCGGGCGCCACGGGCGAGTTCGTCACCATGGGCCTGCTGCTGCTCTGCGCCGCGGTGCTGGCGCTCGCGTTCCGGCAACACGCGTTGGCGCTGGCAATTCCTGTGCTGGTCCTGTCTGCCTACCCGATCATCCAGATCGCGCACGTGATGCAGGTGATCGCCGCGCCGGTGAACGCCGTGCCGGACTGGGTCGAGGATGCGGTCGACGTCGGGCTCCTCGCCTGGACCTTTGCGCTGTTCTTTCGCGTGGTCGCAATCGCGCTGGTCCCGGCGGGCCCGCACCGTTGGGGGCGGGTGGCGGCCGGCGGCTTCGTGGTTGCCGTGTCGGTCGCGATCGCTCCGGCATTGATGCCCGAGTTGCCGCCCTGGTGGCACAGCGCTTCCTCGCCCGCTGATGGCCGCTATCCGAACCCTGCCTCCGAACCCGTGTTGGCTGCGCAGGCGACGTTGCTCGACGATGCGCTCTCCAATCTCGAGGACGAGCGCGGTGGCGAGGTCGATCTCTACCTGATCGGGTTCGCCGGCGACGCCCACGAAGAACCCTGGCGCAGCGATGTGCTGGCGGCGCAGCGCGTAATGGACGAGCGCTGGGACACGCGCGACCGGTCGATCGCGCTCATCAATAACCCGGCGACGTTGCTCGAAATACCGATGGCGACCGTGACGCACCTGCGCGAAACGCTGAAAGAGATCGCCGCGGCGATCGACACGGCCGACGACGTCGTGATGCTGTATCTCGCGGGTCCTGCGGAGCGTGGCGGCATGCTCGGGGTCGCGATGCCGCCACTGGAACTCGCCCCCGTAGCGCCGGCGGTGTTGCGCGCGCTGCTCGACGAGGCCGGCATCCGTTGGCGGATCGTCGTCGTGTCGGCGTGCCATGCAGGCGCGTTCGCCGAAGCGCTCGCGAACGACACGACGCTGGTTCTGACCGCGACGGGAGACGGTGCCACGTACGGCTGCGGTCGCGCGGCCGAGTCAACGAATCTCGGCGCCGCACTGTTTGGCGACGCGCTTCTCCACGGCGACTCGCTGCGCACGGCCTTCGAGGCCGCGCACGCCCGGTTGCTTGCAGGTGAGCGCGGCGATACCGCGTCCGCAGGCAAAGGCGCACAACTCGTCGTCGGGCCGGCGATGGCCGACAAGCTGAAGCAATTGGACCGCACCCGGGCGGCGCGCGGCGCGGGCCGGACCGTCTGAATCGACCGCGCGAGGAAGGTAAACTCCCGCCCGTGGCCGCCTCGGTGGAAGTGCGCAAGCTCGAACATGCGTACGGTGCGAATCGCGTCGTGCGCGGTCTCGATTTCACGCTCGCCGAGGGCCGGATCGGGTGCCTGCTCGGACCATCGGGCTGCGGCAAGACGACGGTGTTGCGCTGCCTCGCGGGCTTCGAGCCGCTCTCGGGCGGATCGATTGCGCTCTCCGGCCGCACGGTCTCGGTACCAGGACATCTCGTACCACCGGAAGAGCGGCGGATCGGCATGGTTTTTCAGGACTACGCGCTGTTCCCGCATCTCACCCTTGCCGGCAACGTCGGGTTCGCCTTTGGCCGCCGTCCCGACGCCAAGGCGCGCGCGCGAGTCCACGACATGCTGGCGCTGGTCGGGCTTGCCGGCGTCGCCAGCGCGTACCCGCACGAACTCTCCGGCGGCCAGCAGCAGCGCGTCGCGCTCGCCCGCGCGCTGGCGCCCGAGCCGGATCTGCTGCTGCTGGACGAACCGTTCTCCAACCTCGACATCGACCTGCGCGAGCGCCTGTCGCTGGAAGTGCGGGCGATCATCAAGGCGAGCGGCACGACGGCGATCCTCGTCACGCACGACCAGCACGAGGCGTTCGCGCTCGCCGACGAGATCGGCATCATGCACGAGGGGACGATCGAGCAGTGGGACACCGCGTACAACCTCTACCACAAGCCGATGACGCGCTTCGTCGCCGATTTCGTCGGCCAGGGAGTGTTCCTGCGCGGCGTCGTCGCCGGACCGCGCGTGCTGGTGACCGAGCTGGGCGAGCTCGACGCGCCGCTGCCGGTGCGCATCGCCGACGGCGGTGCGGTGGACCTGCTGTTGCGGCCCGACGACATCATCCACGACGACGCGAGCCCATGGCACGCGGAAGTGGCGGCGAAGGCGTTCCGTGGCGCCGACTTCCTGTACACGCTCAAGCTAGCATCGGGCACGCAGGTGCTGTCGCTCGTGCCGTCGCACCACGACCACGCGATCGGCGAGGAGATCGGCATCCGGCTCGCGATCGACCACGTGGTCGCATTTCCGGCCGCGGCGGCTGATTGATGATGCCTTCTCCGCCGCGGGTTTGACGTTGGTCCGCGGGGCGCGGAAAATGCACGTCCCGCAGCGCCCGCGATCGAGGCGCGATTCCTGGAGGAAATCATGCGTCGCTGGTTTTCGTTCGCGGCGGTCGTCGCGCTGTGCCTCGCCATGGTCGCACCGCTTGCGGCACAGGCCCCCGAGAAGTCCAAGGTCACCGTCGGTGTCGGCGGCAAGCCGCTGTTCTACTACCTGCCACTGACTATTGCCGAGCGCAACGGTTATTTCAAGGCCGAAGGGCTGGACGTCGAGATTCTCGATTTTCCCGGCGGCGCGCGCGCGTTACAGGCGCTCCTGGGCGGCAGCGTCGACATCGTGTCGGGCGCCTACGAGCACACGATCACGCAGCAGGCGAAGGGCCAGAACATCGAAGCGGTGTTCCTGCAGGGCAAGTACTCGGCGATCGTGCTCGTGATGAACAAGGCGAAGGCGGCGCAGTACAGGTCCCCGGCCGACCTGAAGGGCATGAAGATCGGCGTGACCGCACCCGGGTCGTCGACCAACATGTTCGTCAACGTGCTGCTCGCGAAAGCCGGCTTGAAGCCCGACGCGGCGGCGTTCATCGGCGTCGGCGCCACCGCCGGTGCCGTCGCGATCATGCAACGCGGCGAGATCGACGCGCTCGCAAATCTCGATCCGGTTGTCGCGCAGCTCGAGGCATCGGGCAACTTCATCGCCGTCGTCGACACGCGCACGGCGAAGGGCATGCAGGACGTCTACGGCGGCGCCTATGCCGCAGGCAGCATCTACGTACCCGTCGACTTCTCGAAAAAGTACCCGAACACGACGCAGGCGTTCGTCAACGCGATGATGCGCGCGCTGCGCTTCATCCAGCGCTCGACCCCCGACGAGATCATCGCGGTCGTGCCGGCCGAATATTATGCCGACAAGGCGCTGTACAAGACGGCGCTCGAGAAAAACCTCGAGAGCTTCAACCATGACGGAATGATCGGAACGGAAGCGGCGCGGAACGTCTATCGCGACCTCAAGTCGTTCGATCCCGGGGTGCAGAACGCTACGGTCGACCTCGCGAAGACGATCGACATGTCTTTCGCTCTGAAAGCCGCCCAGAAATACAAGTGATGCCGGGTGCGACGACGGTACCGGCCCCCGCGCTGGCGCTCGACCGGATCACCTGCACGTTCGCCGCGCGCGGCGGGCAGGGGCGTTACACCGCGGTCCGCGATGCGTCGCTCGCCGTCGCGCCGGGAGAGTTTGTCTCGGTCGTCGGACCGACCGGATGCGGCAAGTCCACGTTGCTAAATCTCGCGGCCGGGCTTCTCGCGCCATCGGCGGGGCAGGTGCTGGTCGGCGGCACGCCGCTGGCAGGACTCAATACGCGCGCCGGGTACATGTTCCAGACCGACGCGCTGATGCCATGGCGCAATGCGCTCGACAACGTCACCGCGGGCCTCGAGTTCCACGGCAAGACGAAGCCCGACGCGGCGGTACCGGCGCGTGAATGGCTCACGCGCGTGGGGCTCACCGGGTTCGAGGACCGCTATCCCCACCAGCTTTCCGGCGGAATGAGGAAGCGCGTCGCGCTGGCGCAGATGCTGATCCTCGACCCCGAGATCCTGCTGATGGACGAGCCGTTCTCGGCACTCGACGTGCAGACGCGACAGCTGATGGAAAACGAGCTGCTCGAGCTGTGGGCGGCCAATCGGAAATCGGTTTTGTTCATCACGCACGATCTCGAGGAGGCTATCGCGCTTTCCGATCGCGTCGTCGTGCTCTCTGCGGGGCCGGCAGCGCGACCGATCGGCGAGTTCGCGATCGACCTGCCGCGGCCGCGCGACGTCGCCGAGATTCGGATGACTCCGCGCTTCGTCGAGCTGCACGAGGCGATGTGGGGCGTGCTGCGTGGCGAAGTGCTCAAGGGTTACGAGCAGGGGAAACGGTCGGGATGACGCCGTGGCCCGCATAGACGGAGATTTGCGGATTGGGCGCGCACGGCTCGCGCTCTACCAGGTGCTGCTCGCCGCGGCATTCTTCGCGCTGTGGTGGGCTCTGACCGAGACGAAGGTCCTCGCGCCGTTCTTCTTCGGCGAGCCATTGAAGGTTGTGCGCGTGATCTGGGACTGGTTCAGCGGCGGCAAGATCTACCCGCACCTCGCGATCACACTATGGGAGACGGTGCTCGCGTTTCTCGCGGGCAGTGCGCTCGGCCTGATTGTCGGATTGTGGCTGGCATTGAGCCCGCTCGCGAGCGCGCTCGCCGATCCCTACATCAAGGCGATGAATGCGATGCCGCGCGTGATTCTCGCGCCGATCTTCGCCGTCTGGTTCGGCCTCGGCGTGCTGTCCAAGGTCGCGCTCGGAGTGACGCTGGTGTTCTTCATTGTCTTCTTCAACGTCTACCAGGGCGTCAAGGAAGTGAGTCCCGTCGTGCTCGCGAATGCACGAATGCTCGGCGCATCGAAGCGACAACTGCTGCGCTACATCTACTTGCCGTCGGCGACGTCGTGGGTGTTCTCGAGCCTGCACACGTCGGTGGGGATGGCCTTCGTCGGCGCCGTGGTCGGCGAGTATCTTGGCTCGGCCAAAGGTGTGGGCTACCTGATACTGCAAGCAGAAGGCACGTTCGACATAAACACCGTATTCGCCGGGATCCTCGTGCTCACCGCCTTCGCGCTGGTGCTCGACTACATCGTCGGCAAGATCGAGGCGCGCCTGCTGGTGTGGCGGCCACGGGCGGCGGAAACCGAAGCTTTGTAATGCGTCCCCTGCACTCGTGTACCGGACACCGTGGTTTGACCGGGAACGCGTGTTCCGCTAGAATTAACGTCCTTCCGCGGGGTGGAGCAGTCTGGCAGCTCGTCGGGCTCATAACCCGAAGGTCGAAGGTTCAAATCCTTCCCCCGCAACCAAACAATCAAGTACTTAGCCCAGCCAAGCGCTGGGCTTTTGCGTTTCTGGTCTACCGTGTAGGCGTGGTGTAGGTTTTCCGAGTCAATCCTGGGCCCTCCGTTCGGATGATTGTCTCCCGCCGAGCTACTCCGCTAATGTGTACCGACCCGCACAGAGCACGCTCCAACGTGGCGCGGGTGCAGCCTTCAAGCCTCGGCATTGCGTCCGGGGCTTTTCTTTGCCCAGCGCCGTCCGCCCTGCATTTGGGGGGCGACCTTAGAACGCCGGGGGTGGGGGGGCAAAAGCCTTCCCGGCGATATTCGTGTAATCGAGTCTCCGACGCCGCCACAAAATCAAAGGATCAATGTCGAATCAGACTTGAATTGATCTCAATTGACCGGCTGCGTTCGACCCTGACCCGCCGATCAGATATTCGCAAGCGGTCGTTGAGAACTGGGAAAGCTGCCGTTCGCGTGACCGCCGCGCTTGAGGCAAATCAACGCTGATGTTTAGTAAGCGGAGCAGCTACAGAAGGTAGTCTGCACATCTATTTCCTGGCGCCACCCAGCGGAATGCTGAGCGCCCCGAAGATTGCATAGCCTTCGACGCGGTTCTGCGCCCAGAACTCCCAGTAGCCGCGTAGGTTGAAATAGGCCGGCTGGTCGTTGAACTTGAAGGCGTACCCCACCTCGGGACCAACCGATGCAACCCTCGACTTGAACGCGCCAACCTTGTCGCCGCTGCCGCTGTCGCCGGTCAGCTGGTAATACACGTAGCCGGCGACGCCGACCTCCCAGTTGTCGTTCAGGAACCGCGACACCGCCCAATCGAGATGGGAGTCGACGCCGTTCTTGTAACTGGTGTGCGTGTTCTCCCAGTTGTAGGTGACGCCTGCCACGGCGGAGAACTCCAGACCGCTCTTGCCGTTGAGATAGGTGTAGCCGCCGCCCGCGTCGATGGCGCTGTGGCCGATGCCGATGTTGGCGAGACGATTCGCGTCGTACGCGCCCACTGGGATGTCGCCGGTGAGATACGCCATCCAGTTGTCGTTGCCGCTCGCCCACGCGAGGCTCGCGTACGGATACAGGTCGGCGCCGCCGGTGATCGAGTCGGTGCGGGTGCGTTCCAATGCAGGCTGGGACTGTATGATGTCCACCGACGTGCGGTTGTAGGCCGGGCCCCAGCCGAGGCCGACATACGGTTGGCCTCCGAGGAACTTCGTGTCTGCTGCATAGCCCGGCTGAAACATCAGCATCGGCACGCTCGACTTGGTTCCTCCGACGAGCGTATCGCCGTTCTGAAACGTCTTCGACTTATCGGCACTGCCGCTGTAATAATACGGCGACGTGACCAGCGACCACCCGGGCGCCGAGGGGACCGCGGCGAGGCTCGCGAACTGTCCGGACCACCAGAAGGCAACGCCGCCCTGGTCCGCGCGGGCGCACGACGCCAGTGCCGCGAATACCATCGCGGCCAGCGATCCCAAGAGCTTGCGCTCGTGACGCCCGATACGAATAGTCGTTTGTCTCAGGAGTTCACTGCGCTCCGTCATCACATTCCCATCCGTCCTCTGAAATCGGTCAGGTTCCCGGAAGGCGGATTGGGATATTTCTTGACCGAGGCCTCGTACTCCACGATCGCTTTGAGTGGAGGCCCCATGGCCCACAGGTAGTTGGGAAGCTGCAGATCCTCGTGCGGATCGACCTGGATGTTGTAGATCTTCGGGTAATACAGGGGCGCGGCGTTGATAGCTAACCCGCCGAGCTTCTGCTGATCCGTCCCGGTCGGGTTCATGTCCTTCAGGTAGACCCGCCATTGCTTCCAGCGCACGGCCACGATGTCCGGGCCCATGAAGGTGAGCAGCGACTCCCGGTTGCCCACCGCGCTCTTGCCGAAGAGCACGTCCGTCTGGTCCACGCCATCGATCGCACGATCCGTGGGCAGCTTGGCTCCGATGATGGCCGCGAAAGTCGGCATGAAGTCCATCTCCGAGAACATCGCGTAGCGGCGCGACGGCCGCGCGCGTCCTGGCGCGTTTTAACGCGTCCCGTTCGGCTTCCGCTTTGCGCAACCGCTCGGCGAGCGCCGTCGACAATCCCATCTGTGCGACGGCATCCGTGAGCCGCTCGATCTCGCGCTGCACGCGCTGCTCGCGCGTACGGTCCGCATCGATTTGCGCGGAATCTCGGGCGAGCTCGTCGGCACGGCGCAGCGCCTCGTGTTCGATCCATGCCAGCACGTCCGGCGCGGTCAGCGCGCCACGCACGTGGTCGAGCACGACGCGATCGACCTCGGCATGATTGGCGACCACGCCACCGCATACCGCAGGCCCGCGGTCCTTGTGCGCCGCGCACCCATAAGCGCGCCGAACGTGGTATGCGCGCGTACGTCACTAGCAGTGACGACGCGCGGCGCGTGCGAGCGGGCGGTGCGTGAGCGCAGCGGCTAACGCCACATCGCGCTCGGCGAGCTCGATGGCTCGCCTCATGCGAGCGGCGTCAAGCCGCGCGCTTCACACACCGCACGATGGCGGCGCTCTCGTAGGGCTCAGGGGGACGGCGGGCGATGCCTGCGCTTCTCTGCAGGCATCACCGCCTAAGGTGGCAACGCTCGGGGCAGCGAGGACGCGATGGTCCCCCTCGGCTAACGGGACGCGCGATTGCAAATCGCAGCCGCGCATGGACACCGCGCCGCTCCCGCCACCCTGAGGTTGCACCTGACGCATCGATCTCGCGTCAAGCACGAGACCGATACGCTGCTCCAGACGCTTCTAGCGTCCACGACCGAGGCAGCGAAACAACATCGCTCGGTCTATCTTGAAGAACCCGGCGCTCGCGTTAGCGTCGACACCGGGCCACCCCTCGCGGGATGTCTTCCGACAGGCCGTCTCAAGGACGGCGAAACTTCTCTCCGACCGTCTTGGGGACGGCCGTTACTACTCCAGCGTCTTGCGACGCTTGCGCAGTCATCGAACTCGCTGCGCCTTTCTCACCCGCGACGCCTTAACGGCGCGCACGAAGCAATGCGGGCTTAACTTCGCGCCCTACGGGTCCGAAGACCCAACTGTCTGAGGCTTGCCCAATCTACGCGGCTAGCTGACGTGCTTGCTTTCGTCGCTCATGATGAGCACCAGGGATGCAAGCGACCTGCACAAATGAGATTCCCTTGTATGCCCGGCGAATCCTTGCGTCAAGTGGAAGAAGCAATATGCAAGACGACAATACCCGCATTCTTGGCGCTTTCCGGCTTGACAACGTGTCTGCGCTTTGACGTTGGGCCCATGATGCCTGGCTCGAGCACCGTTGAAAACCCGAAAAGCGTCACAAAAAGCGTCGCCTTAACTGAACAGCACAGGCACGAACTTCGCCGTCCGTTCCTATGTCGCCAAGCTCTTCATGATTCATTCAGAATGCATCCCTCAGTCGGCGCGGATGTAATAGCTTGTCACACGCCCGTCCCTATCGAGATCGATTTGAAGCAGATAGATTGCGTTCAGCGTGTACTCGCCTGGCGTGGCGGACTTCACCATGTACGTTACGTAATGCCCGTCGGAAGCCTCAAAACTGGGCTTGCCTAGAAGCGCAATGATTTCTGATTTGGATTTTCCATCTAACAACTTCCTTTCTGCGAGGTCGTTGTATAGCCTGAACCTCTGGTCTTCAGGCGCCGTCGCCCAGGATTGAGCAGAGAATTGTTCTCGCGGCCAACTACCCGGGGATGCTTGATACTTTCCCATTACAAACACATAGCCTGCGCCGGCTATCAGGAGAAGCGCGACGCCCAGTAATAACACTAATGCCTTCTTCTTCATCCGACGCGTCTTGATTCAGTAGGTTGAGAAATAATCTCTCGTGCCGCAAGGCGCACAGGAGCCCTGAGGCGCGACCTGCAAGGGTGCGTTACTGCACATGGCGCCGCAATCCCCTCTCGGATTGCCCGCTCCCGCCCCTCTGCCTGCAGCATTGTTGAACAGATCCATATTTTTCTAACAGACCGGATTCTTTGGATAATTCTCGTGGGAGTCGCCGAATTTCTGCGCTTGGGAAGCGCCAATCGTTTGCGCCATGCAACAGCTCCAGAAGCAATGACGGAACGCGTCCGAAATGTCATTGGTGCCTTGCCTGCCATGGCGGCGTCTGGTCTCTGCCAAGGCCTCATCGCGGCATTTGCGCGCTGCTTTGCAATCCTCCCTATTGAAGAGACACGTGAACAGATCTGATTGTGTAGGATCTTCGAGCCCCTGCGGATCTGAGCGGCGAATGGGATCTTGATATGTGTAACTGTAGGTGTTAAGCCCACCGCGCAGTCCGATAGGGTCGCTCTCCATGTACCTGCCGATGCTGGGATCGTAATCGCGGAAGTAGTTGTAATGGGTCCCCGTCTCGGTGTCGTAGTACTGGCCGGGCAGTATTCGAATAGACCTCTCCCCCAATAGAGCAGAGTCGTGGCCGGTGTCGTCGCTGCTAGGAGCTGCAGGCGTTATTGACAGAGCGCACGCACTCGTGCCGTGAACTTCCCGTATATGTCTTCTGACGCTTCGTAGAATGACTGGCGCGAGGCAATCGCTTCAAGTTCCTCCTGTAGCTCGTTGATCAACGCCTGCGCGCTATTGGGTCGATCCCTTAATCGCGCTTCAAGCAGCGACAAGAATGCGTTTGCAGCATCCGGATCGCCGCGACTCCGCTCAGAAAGCAAGTACTTTGTAGCGGCCGCTGCGTAGTACGAGAACACGGGGTCGGAGACGAACTCAAGTTCTCCCGCTCGCTCAATCGGATCCCGGGAATAAAGTTCCGCAAACTCATCTTGGGATTTGCCAAAGAACAACTTGTGCGCGTAACTGGCGTCGAGGTCTCTGGCCCAATCGCCCCATTCCTTCTCCGTGGGTGGCGGCTTTTCAGCGTTCATCTCGGTTGCCTTGAACCAGAAGCCGGCGGTGGGGCACAATCTGGGCAACAATCGCGCATGATAGCCGCCGCCAAGTTGCTTAGCCGCTGGGTAAGGTTGCGAATTTCCGTAGAGTGTCTCCCTGGGCTCCACTTGTCATCCCAAGCCTGCCGCAGCTCTACACATCGCTTCGTCTTTTGATACAGCCACGCAAGCTCTGCGCAACGGGAAAGGCCTGGCGGAGGTTGGCCTAGCCCGCTGCAAGCCTGCTTATACGCTTCGTATTCGCGTTGTCGTGCAGCGCTCCCTTCGTCCGGTGTATCGCCTGTTAGATTGCTCGCAAGAAGAAGTCCGGAGATTGCCGCTATGCAAGCCTCGGCCACACCGGTTAGAGCCGGAGCAAGGACGATCGCGACCTCACCCGTGGGATCGATGTTCCGAATCGGATTGGCCAGCCCGTAGCCATACGTGTTGATACCGCCGCTGAGGCCGGTCGGATCGCTTTCAGTGTACCTGCCGATCGTCGGATCGTAATCCCGGAAGTAGTTGTAGTGCGTACTGGTCTCGGCGTCGTAGTACTGGCCGGGGAAGCGCAGCGCGTACTGAAACGTCCCCGCCCCGCTCGGGTTCTCGTTGGGGAGGTTCGCCCCGAACGGATCGACGTTGTCCCAGCGCCACAGGAACGCGTTGTCGCTCGGGCGGGTGACCGCGCGCGGGCTGCCGAGATGGTCCGGGTGCACGTAGTAGATCGCGATCGGCGGCGGAGTGCCCGAGCCAGTCGGCCGCAGCGTCGCGATGGGAAGGTCCTCCAGCCACACCGTCTCCTGGATCAGGGTGCCGGTGACGTCGTACTCGCCGACGAGGTGGCCCTGCTCGTCGTAGACGAAACGGGTCGTCACGCCGCCCGCGACCTTCTCGACCCGCTGCCCCAGCGCGTTCACCTGGTAGGTCGCGACTGCCGTCACCGCGACGAGCCGGTTGGCGAGGTTGTAGACGTAGCTCGCAGCGCCGATCAGCGTCGGGTTGCCGGCGCCGTCGTAGGTGTAGCTCTTCGCCCCGACGCCGGTGAGGGCGGAGAGCTGGTTGCTGCTCGCCGGGTAGGTGTAGTTGGTGAGCTGGCTGTCGACCGTCTTGCTGCTGCGATTGCCGACCGCGTCGTAGCCGAACTGCTGCGTGCTGGTGACCGGGTTCCCCTTCTGCGCCACGGTCAGCCGGTCCAGATTGTCGTACTGGTAGGCGCCCTTGAGGGTGGCGGTCGCCGGATCGGTGACGGCGGTGATCCGGCTCGCCGATGTCCCAGGTCAGCTCGCTCCGCAGGATCGACGTGCCGTTGCGGAACTCCCACGTCGCCAGCCGGCCGTCGGCATCGTAGTCGCGGAACGAGTACAGGCCATTGCCCCAATGCCAGGCGTTGAGCGGACCGAACGGCTCCGTGCTGGCGCCGGTGATGAGCGGCGTGCCGTTGATGCTGATCGCGACGATACGGTTGTTGCTGTAGGTGTAGGTGATGCTCTGCCCCGAGGGCGTGGTCAGCGTCGCCAACTGCCCCGCGGCGTTGTAGCCGTAGCCCACCGTCCTGGTCACCCCGCCCACGACCTGCGTCTTGCCGGTCACCCGGCCGTGCGCCTCGTAGGTCCAGCTCGTGCGTGCCGGCGGGGTCGGTGAGCCCGGTCAGGCGGCCCTTGCCGTTGCTGCCGGCGTCGTAGGTGAAGGTGTGCGTCTCGCTCGGGCTCCCGCTCTTGCTGTAGACGATCTGGGTGACGCGATTGATCGCGTCGTAGGTGTAGGTGGCCGTCACCCCCCGGGCATCGAGCCGGGTGAGCAGATTGCCGGCGGGATCGTAGGTGTTGGTCGTGCTGCCGGTGTCGGGCGAGGCCAGGACCGTGGTCTCGCCGAAGCCGTTCAGCGTGTAGGTGGTGACGAGGTTGCGCGGATCGGTGACCTGCTTCAACGCGCTGTTGCCGTTGTAGCCGTACTGGGTGGTGCCGCTGGCCGGATCGAGCACCTGGGTCAGGCGGTTCAGCGCATCGTAGGTGTTGGTGGTGCTGCGCCCGAGCGGGTCCTTGGCGACGGTGAGATTGCCGTTGGCGTCGTAAGTGTAGAGCGTGTTCTCCAGCGCGCCAGCTGCCCGGCGCCGTCGTCGCGCAGGCGTAGTTGGTCGACGGGTACTGGCTGCCGGTGATCGCGGTCGAGCCGGCGAAGGGAGCAGGCGCCCAGCAGGTGCCCACCGTGCAGCCGGGGCGGCTGTAGTTACCGGTGAAGTACGTACTGCTGACCGGGCAGTATTGGGCGGCGGCTTCGCCGGCCAGCAACGTGACGAGCGCCGCGACGGACAAGCGCAACGGAGCGGAGGCGGCGATTCATGATGGCCTCCTACTGCGCGCCGACGGTCTGATGCAGCCGGTTCAGCCTGTCGTACACCTGCTGCCGGGTGCGGGCGAGCGTCCCGCCCGGATCGAACGCCTGCTCCTTGATCCGGTTGCCCATGGCGTCCAGCGTGTACACGATCTGGTTGCCGAGCCCGTCCTGGAGCTGCGTCAGCCGGTGCGCGCCGTCGTAGGTGTACTGCACGTAGCTGCCGTCGGGCAAGGTGACTTTGGTGAGCTGTCCCACTCCGTCGTAGTCGTAGACGGTCTGTTCCCCGCCCACCGTGCGCGAGGTGAGCCAGCCCCGCGGGTGATAGGTGAGGGTCGTTACGACCCCGTTCGGATCGGTGATGGACAATGGCCGGCCGTTCAAGTCGTAGGTCGTGATCGTGGTGACGTGGCCGAGCGGGTTGGTGATGCTTTGCACGTTGCCGCGCTTGCCCAGGTCCGGGTCGTTGGCGGCGTAGTAGGCGGTGGTCGTGGTCTTGTTGTTGGGATCGGTCGCAGTCAGCACCTGGCCGTAGCTGTCGTAGGTGTACTGCCATACGCGCGGCGTGCCGGTGAGGGTGGCCGCGAACCCTTGCTGCCCGGTCGCGTCGGTCGTCTCCTGCACCGTCCGCGTGCAAACCACGCCAATCGGGTTGCCACCGACCAGCGCGATGGTCGGCGCGCAGTAAACGCCACCATCGCCGTTGTAGGTGTTGGTGGTGATGCGGTTGGGCTCGGCGACCTTCGTCGGCAGGCGCCAGATCGCGTGCCATTGCGTCGACACTTTGCGCACGTCGGCGCGGCTGGGGAGTGTGGCCAACACCGTACTGCAGGTTTCCGTCGACAGGATGCCTTCCGCCCGCGCGCTTTCCAGGTTGCGCGTCAGGTCGTAGGCGTAACAGGTCTTCTTGTTGTTGAAATCCGTCCGCGACGTCTCGTTGCCATTGGTGTCGTAGGTAAACGCCGACCCGGTAACGCCGCAGGTCGGGCACGAGTCGGAAATGCTCGCCGGACGGATGCTGCCGTTGACGTTGATCGTGGTGTAGGTGATCGTGGTGCCGAGCGGTGTCGTCAAGGCGAAGGTTCCCGTGGCGCCTTCGTTGCCGTAGTACGGCGGGCCGCCGGACACATAGGTCGACGTGTAGCCGTACCGGTTGGCGCCGCCGGAGAGTTGGGTAGCCGTCGCCTTGCTATAACTGTTGTAGGTGACGCTGAAATACGCCGTGCCATTCTCATCGGTGGCACCGGACAGCAGCGAGGATTGGTACGAATAGCTCCGGCTGGTCGGACCCGGATAATGCACCGCCATCAGCATCGGGCTGCTGTCGGCGGAGTAGTCGTAGGTGATGGCGCCACCGTCCGGCAGGTTGACTTGCTGGACGTTGCCGTTCGTGCCGTACACGAAGGTCAAGCCCCGCCCCATCTCGTTGGTCACCGACGCCAAACGGTTCTGGGCGTCGTACCCGAGGGTCAAGCGGCGCCCTCCCGCAGTTTCGAGGCGGGTGTTGCGGCCGTAGGAGTCGTAGGTCTCGACCTCCCCATCGGGCTTTTGCCGACGCCATTCAAAGGCCCCGCCGCCAAGATCAATCTTGGTCAGGATGTCGGCCGGGTGATACATCGAAACGAAATTTGCTCCCGATAGGCCAAACCACGTCCAGTGGCCGTTCGGCTCGCTGATGCCGATCGAGTACACGCCAGTCGCCGGATTGCCGCCGTCGAACAACGCGCGATTGAACGAATGGTTCCAGTCACGGCCAATCGGTGATGGCCGGTAAGGCGTTGCAACGTGCAGTTCGTAGTAGCGCTGCAGGCTCAGGCCCGAATCGGGCGGCGCCGCGTAATCCGTCTCGATCATGACCTCGCGGCCCAGTCCGAAGTTGATCGGCTTGCCCGCTGCCGTCGGTCCGGCGCTGTAGCCGGGCTGGCTATCGCAGCATGGCGGCCGATCGATCGACAGCCGATGCACGCACGCGATCGGATCGTACGGCGTATTGAAGGTGCCACCGGCGAGCGAGCGGATTTCGTCACTGATGACGACACAGCCTAGCGGAACGCCAAGGGTGGCACCCTCGCTTGCGGGTCCCTGCGTCGAGCCATGGGAATCCGTGCACGTCACCGTGGAATTGAGACTCAGTTGTTTCGAGAATGCTCCATTGTGGTAGCTCCAGGAGGAAACATCCGCCAAGCTGATGCCGGAGCGCAGACAGCTGCCGCCGAACCCGTACGGCCAAGGGAGCGCAGCCCAGGCGAGCAATCGGCTCCGCGCCTCGCCTTCGCTGTCGACATGCGTGCCGGGCGTCCAGGTGCTCGTATAAGCGATAAAGCCCCGAAGCGTGAGCAACTGCTGGTTGGGCGGCGGGACCGGGACGAAGCTCGTTGGGCGCGGGAAGAAGCTGCTCATGTCCCTGGACGCAACCGCCGTCGAAAGCAGCGCAAGGCAGCACGCGACCAGCACTTGAGCCAATGCACGCCAGCGCGTTCGAGCGTTCAAGCGGACGTCATCTTCCATGCTGCGGACATAACCCGATGGGACGTCGACGGAGGCTAATGAGGGGCAAACGTCTTTGTGATGCGCAGTCCACTCGGGTGGCACATTCGATCGACCGCAGCATGAACCGCACATGTTCCGTTGCGGCGATTAACGGCAACTCCAACACCAGGTGCCCCGCCTTGATTATCGACGACGCTTTTTACGGTAGTCGCAATACCCTCTCTCGCCATGGTCCTTAGGGATCGCGTTTGACGAAGATCAAATGTGCACAAGCGATCACGCGATCACGTATTTGATGCGACGTTCTGTCGCATGCGTGCTTGCTTACGTATTGACGACTGACGGTTCGGGCGTGTGTGCCGTGATCGTCGTCGTCGATGCGCTGGCAAGTCCAGACGCTGTAACTCACAGAACACGCCTAGTTCAGTAGGCGACCTGGGCATTGTTCAACCTGCACTGAATCATCAGCCGCCGACACGTCGGCGACAACGGCGACCTTGTTGCGTGGACGCCCTGAAAGAAACCGAGTTTGCTTAGAAGCAGCGCTGCAATGTGGAATGCCCGCGACTCTCTTGCCGAACGCTTTGGCAACGGATTGGAGGCAAGATCCCCAGCCATGAAAAAAGAGGGGGGCTTTCGGCATCAGCACACGGCCCCATGGTGGCGCATCGGATCGCGACCGACAGCCCGATAAGCGGCACAAAAAGGGGCTGCTTAACCCGGCTCGTGCATTCGCTGTTCGACCGCCAACACCAGACGCACACGCGACGGCACTCGTTGCACGCCTTCTGACCTTCGAATATTCGATCCTCGTCATAAAGGCGCGCGCGTCGCTAAACGACGACAAAGGCGGCCCTCAAGAATCTCGTTTCCCGTCATTCAACGCCCTACAATAGTTCGGTTGGAGCTGTCGTTCATCGTGCCGCGGGAGTTACACAATGTTCCGGGATAACGGATCGACCGGCACGGTAATGCGCATTGACCGCGCATGCACGCACGATGCGATGGGAAAGATAGTCGAGGTCGAGCGGGAGCAATGTTCAACGCCACAATGAAACGTGATTGGCGATGCAGTCTCTGGGCCGTGGGGCTCGCCTCCGCGGTGTTGATTTCCGGATGTGGTGGAGGAGGCGGAACGTCTGAGACGACACCTCCGCCGCCAACTGCGGGCACGCTGGATTCGAGCTTCGGTACCGGCGGGACCGTCATCACTCCGATCGGAGTGAGTGCGCACGCCACTTCAGTCGTGCTGCAGTTCGATGGCAAGATCGTCGCGGCCGGATATGCGACGCCGGACATGTATCAGCTGAATCTCGTGCTGGCACGCTACAACCTCGATGGCACGCTGGATTCGGCTTTCGGCTCGGCGGGTATAGCCGCTGTCGTCGGACTGGAAAGTGCCGCCTCCTATCCAAGTGCGGCAGTGACACTGCAGCCCGATGGCAAGATCGTCGCCGCGGGCGTCAGCCACAAAGGGACGCCCGCGACGGCGTACTGCACGCTTGCCCGGTTCAACAGCGGCGGGGCGATCGACGCGACATTCGGCGTCGATGGCATTGTCACAACTCAAATCGCGAATGCCCCACCCGATACCGCTTGTGACGCTGTTGCATTACAGCCCGACGGAAAGATCGTGGCCGCTGCGGCCGCGACCGTAGACTTCGGGAAATTGGGGGTCATTCGGTTCAATGCTGATGGCACGCGCGATCCCTCATTCGGCACAGGTGGCGAGGCGGTCGTTTCGACGAAGTATGCGGCCGCGTACGCATCGGCCATCGTCGTCCAACCCGACGGCAAGATCATCGTCGGCGGAGGCAGCGGGGCTTTCGGCGGCACACCCGGGAGTCCGTTCATCGGCGAATTCCAGTTGGTGCGATTCGATGCAGCGGGAGTGCTCGACACGGCTTTCGGTCAAGGCGGCACGGTGCACGGTACGGTGTCCAATAATCCCTCGCCCCAACTCGGTGCCGTCGTGTTGCAGCCGGACGGCAAGATCGTCGTCGTGGTTGTTGGGGACGTTTTGCGGTTCCTCGCGAACGGCACCCCAGACCTCAGCTTCGGCGTTGGCGGCGCGGTAGCCGACATTCGTGGTTACGCCGGCGCGCTCCAGTCGAACGGCAAGATCGTTATTGCGGGAACGGTAGCTGCCAGTCCGACCGCGCAAAGCTTCGCAGTATGGCGGTTGGATGCTAACGGCCTCTTGGACTCCGGGTTCGGAAACGGAGGAAGTGTTTCCACGCCGATCGGCACGACCGCTACCGCGTTAGCCGTAGCGATCCAACCGAATGGCCGGATCGTTGCGGCTGGTCAGGCGGATACGGCGTCCAGATTCCCGGGCGATTCGCTTCCGACCAGACCCAACTTGGCTTTGGCGCGGTATTTCGGCGATGCCTCTTCGCCGTAAATGACGGCCGGGCTTATGCGCACAAGAGGATGCATAGTTAACGAGCGCTGACGTGCACACGTAGACGGGTCCGGTTGCAACCCCCCGCAACCAAACATTTCAACGGCTTGCCACTCGGGAGGCCGTTTTTTCTTGCCGGTCGGGTGAACAACCCGAAGGTCGACAGCGCCAAACCAGCGCGACGGCCGCGTGTCCGCGGGCGTGACTGCGCCGGACCAGTGCCGAATAGTGGAGCGCTCCCGTTTGGATTACCATCGCTAGCTACCGGGAGTGCCGGGCGGCAAATTCCGGTCAAATGCGGAAAACAAAGGTTCCGCAGATTAATCGCGGGTGGCGATCGAGGCCTTCGCGAAAACCGGTGGAGGAGCTACCAATGCATTCATCCCTATCAATGCGGGGCGTGGCAGCCGCGGGGCTCGTCGCGCTCGCGGTTCTGTTCGGCGCAGTGCCGAATGCCGGTGCACAAGGCGTCACCCTCGAGGTGTGGAGTCATGAGGCCGACGAGCCGGCAAAAGTGGCGTTTCGCGAGCAGGCGGTCAAGAACTTCGAGATGAGTCATCCCGGGACGAAGGTCAAGATCACGTGGTACGAGAAAAATCCGCTCGGCGCCGCGCTCAAGACCGCGCTGCCCGCGGGCAAGGGCCCCGACGTCTTCTATGTCGAGCCCGACCAGACCGAATACATCACGGCCGGTTACATCGTTCCGCTGGACGATCTCGTGAACTGGAACAACATCGAGCCGTGGGCAAAAAAGGTGTGGACCCACAGCGGCAAGACGTACGGCATTCCGCAGGAGGCCTACACCGTCGAGCTCTACTACAACAAGGACATGCTGAAGCAGCTCGGCGTCGCGTTGCCGGCGAGTGGGCAATTCACCCAGGCGCAGTTCCTCGACCTCGTCAAGAAAGCGCGCGCCGCGGGGATGACGCCGATCTCGCAGGGCGTGGGCGACCGTCCATACCCGGGCGCCTACATCACGGTGGAAGCGCTGCTGCGCAAGCTCGGCCCGGACGACTATCAGAAGCTGTTCACCGGCAAGCTGTCGTTCGCCGACCCGCGCGTGGTCGAGGTGCTCAAGTGGGTCAAGGAGCTCGCGGACGCCGGCGCCTATCCGAAGAACTTCATGACGCTGAAGCTCGGCGAATCGCACTATTATTTCTACAGCAAGCCCGGTGCGCTGATGCTGCCGATGGGCAGCTTCTATTCGGGCCGCGCGTTCGTGCCGGAAGACAAGGGCGGGCAGCCGAAGACCTTCCCGCTCGGCATCATGCAGTTCCCCGCGATGGATCGTGGCGCCTGCAACGATTGCAAGACGTCGACGATCGGCGCCAGCTTCGCCGTCAACGCCGCCAGCAAGAACAAGAAGCTGGCTGGTGAATTCCTCGACGCGATGTCGACCCCCGAAATGGGCAAGATGTGGATCGAGACCGTCTATCTTCAGACCGGCATCAAGGCTGACGTGAAGAATTTCTCGGGTCCGTATGCCGCCTATTTCACCGAGCTCATGGAACGCCAGAAGGGCAAGCAGTATTTCGTCGGCCAGCCGCGCGACATGGTGACCGGTGCCTGCAAGGACGCGTTCGCGCAAGTGGTGAACTCTGGCTTCCCGGGTGGCTTGCTCTCGGTCGATCAGACCGTGGAGGCGATGAACAAGGCCTGTTACAAGGGTTAGCCCCGACGCGTGGCACGAGATCCGGATTCGGCCACGATCGACGCGCGGCGCGCGAAACTCGGCATCCTGGCCGCGTTTCTCGCGCCGGCCCTGCTGATCTACGCCGGTTTCACGATCTATCCGGTGGTGCGCACGTTCTATAACGCCTTCTTCACCATCAAGCCGCAGGGCGTCGTCGAATTCGTCGGGTTCGCGAATTTCACGACGCTGCTGTTCGCGGACCCGACCTTCTGGAAGGCGGTCGTCAACACCGCGCTGTTCACTGTCGTCGCCACGGCCGTGGACGTCATCGGCGGGCTGCTGCTCGCGCTGTGCCTGTTCGCCCGGGCGCCGCTGGCGCCGCTCCTGCGCGTCGTGTGGTTCACGCCGGTGCTGATGTCCTATGTGGTCGTCGGCATCATCTGGGTGTGGATGTACGACTACGACTGGGGGCTCGCGAACGCCACGTTGCGCTTTCTGGGACTTTCCGCGTTCGAGCAAAGCTGGCTCGGCCACCCGTCGACGGCCCTGTGGTCGGTGCTCGTCGCGCACGAGTGGAAATGGCTCGGCTTCAACATGATCGTCTTCCTGGCCGCGTTGCACGCGCTGCCGGCCGAAGTGCTCGGCGCGGCGGAGCTCGACAACTGCGGGTGGTTCGCGAAGCTGGTCCACATCATCGCGCCGATGCTGCGCACGACGATCGTCAACCTGCTCGTGCTGTCGTTCATCGGCAAGATGATGGTATTCGACTTGGTCTGGGTGATGACCGGGGGCGGCCCGCTGTGGGCGACGGAGACCGTGTCGACCTATGTCTACAAGCGCGCCTTCGAGTGGAATACGTTCGACCTCGGCTACCCGTCGGCGATTGCCGTGCTCTGGTTCATCATCATCCTGCTTTTCGTCGCGGTCATGTCGCGTCTCCTTCGCCAGCGCGACAAGCTCGAGTTCTGACCATGTCAACCACGCGACTGGGGATGGAGCAGGTGCGCCGCGTGCCGCTCGTCCTGTTCGTCGCGTTCTACACGGTGGTGACGGGCGGTCCTCTCGTGTGGGTCGCCATGATGTCGCTGCGGACGACGACCGAGATCTTCAAGTCGCCGTATGGCTTCCCGTCGCCCGCCCATTGGGAGAAGTTCGCCGACGCCTGGACCAAGTCGAACTACGGCACCTACTTCTGGAACAGCACGATCGTCGTCGTCGTCGCCGTCGCGCTGGTGACCGTCGTCGGGGCGATGGCCGCGCATTGCCTCGCGCGGTACACGTTTCGCGGCAACCGGCTCGTGCGCTTTCTGATTCTCACGGGGCTGGTCTTGCCGCCGCAATTGGTGATCCTCGCGCTGTTCCAGATCCTGCTCGACATCAACCTGTACAACACGCGGACCGGGCTCATTCTCGTCTACGTAGCGACGCACATCGCCATGACCGTCTACATCCTGGAAGGGTTCTTCGCGCAGATACCCCAGGACTTGTTCGACGCCGCGCGGATGGACGGCTACTCCGACTTCGAGATCTTCTGGCGCGTGACGGTGCCGATCGGTGCGCCGGCGATCTTCACCACGGTCACGCTCAATTTCATCGTCCTGTGGAACGAGTTCCTGTTCGCGGTCGTACTGTTGACCGACGACGACAAGCGCACGCTGCCGCTCGGCCTCATGCATTTCACCGGCAGTCACCAGCTCGACGTGGGAATGGCCGCGACGGGTCTGATGATCGCGATGCTCCCGGTCATCGTGATCTATGCCTTCTTTTCCGAGACGATGATCAAGGGCATGACCGCCGGCGCCGTCCGCTAGCGCGGCGGCTCCGACTTCCAGGGTGATGCGAACGTGGCGATCGTAACGGTGGATGGGCTGTCCAAGCGGTACCCCGGTGGGACCGCGCCGGCCGTGCACGACGTCACCTTTACCGTCCTGGACCGCGAGTTCATGGTGCTGCTCGGTCCGTCGGGCTGCGGCAAATCGACGGTGCTGCGGATGATCGCTGGACTGGAGCCGATCACCTCCGGCACCGTGTCGATCGACGGTGAGGTCGTCAACCACGTGCCGGCCAAGTCGCGCGACATCGCGATGGTGTTCCAGTCGTACGCGCTGTATCCGCACATGACGGTGTACGATAATCTGGCGTTCGGGTTGCGCCGGCGCGACATCGAGCAGGCCGAAGTCGCGCGGCGCGTGCACGCCGCGGCGGGCAAGCTCGAACTGACAGAGTTCCTGCAGCGCAAACCGCATGCGCTTTCCGGCGGGCAGCGGCAGCGCGTGGCGGTTGGCCGCGCGATCGTCCGAGACCCCAAGGTGTTCCTGTTCGACGAGCCGCTGTCGAACCTGGACGCGGCGTTGCGCGTCAGCACGCGCAACGAGCTCATCAAGCAGCAGCAGGAGATCGGGACCACGTCGATCTACGTGACCCATGATCAGGTCGAAGCGATGACGATGGGCGATCGCATCTGCATCATGAATCAGGGCAAGGTGGTGCAGATCGGACGCCCGCTGGAAGTGTATCGAAATCCCGCGGATACCTTCGTCGCGCGCTTCCTCGGCAACCCGCCGATGAACCTGTTGCCGGGGCGAATCGAGCAGAGGGACGGTCGCATGGTCGCGCAAATGGCGGGGGGCGATCTCCCGCTGCCGCTGCGTTTGGTGCCCGCGCTTGTCCGGTATGCCGGCAGCGATGTGATCGTCGGTGTGCGTCCGGAAGACCTGTACGAATCCATGCCGCCGAGCGACCTGGCGCAGTTTGTGCGATTGCCCGCGCGGGTGGATGCGGTCGAACCGCTGGGTGCCGAGACGTTGCTGATGGCATCGCTGGATGGTTCGAACACCGAGCTGATCGCGCGGATCGGGCGGGACACCGCACTGCGCAGAGGCGACCGGCTCGCGCTCGCGCTCGATACCGCCACTCTTCATCTTTTCGATCCTGCCACGACCAGAGCAATCGCGTAGAGGGAGAACTAGCTCGTGGTCAATGCCGAACGAATCGTCGACTGTCATGCGCACATCATCGATCCGCAACGCTTTCCATTCACCGGCAAGAAGGGCTATCAGCCGCTCGCGGACGAGAGAGGAACTCGGGAGGCGTTCTGCGCGGTGCTCGACGAGCATGACGTAAGCAACGGAGTGCTGGTGCAGTTGAGCGGATACGGAACCGACAACTCGGCAAATCTCGACGCGATGAAATCGTATCCGGGCCGGTTCAGGGCGATCGCGGTGGTTGACCCGGAGGCCAGCGACCGAACGCTCGAGGATCTGGCCGCTGCCGGTGTCGTCGGCGTGCGGTTCAACCTCCCGAGCTATGACCCCGACGCGCTGACGCGGCCCGGCGCGCTGCGGTTCCTGCAACGGTTGAAGGCGTTGGGATGGTTTGCGCAGATCTATGCCGACGACGGGCAATGGCCGACGGCCGCCGCGGTGTCGAGAGCCAGCGGCGTCCGGGTGCTGGTCGATCACTTCGGCGTGCGTGACATAGCCGTCGGGACCCGCCATCCAGGGTTTCAGGCCGTGCTGGCGCTGGGCCGCGAAGGCATCGCGACGGCCAAGCTCTCCTCGCCGTTCCGCGTTTCCAGAATGCTCGCGGGCTTCGACGATCTCGATCCCTATGTGGAGGAATTGCTGAAGGCCTTCGGCGTCGAGGGCTGCCTCTGGGGATCGGATTGGCCGTTCGTCAACGTTCCCAGGCGCCCGAACTACGCGGACTTGTTGCCGCCGCTGTCGCGCTGGCTGCCGGACCCCAAAGACCGGGCGCGCGTGCTTTCGCACAATCCGCGGCGGCTCTTCGGCTTCGAGGACTAGACTCATGCCTGCGCAACCCAGGAAAACGAAGCCGTTGAAGGTGGCGCTGGCTGGCGCCGGGATGATCAGCTGGTATCACCTCGTGGGCTGGCGCAACCTGGGCGAGCGCGTGCGCCTCGTCGCGGTCTGCGATCCCGATGCAGCGAAAGCCGCCAAACGCGCGGAAGAGTTTTCGATCCTCCACGTTTATGGCGACGCCGAGGCGATGTTCGCCGCGGAGACGATCGATGCGCTCGACGTCATTTCGCCCCGGGAAACGCACGCCGGATGGGTCGATGCCGCTGCCGCACGCGGCATCGGCGTCCTGTGCCAGAAGCCCCTGACGCCGACGTTGGCCGAGTCGGAGGCGCTCGTACGTCGGGTCGAAGGCAAATCGCGACTGATGGCGCACGAGAACTGGCGGTTCCGGCCTTGGTATCGCGAGTTAAAGCGATGGATAGACGCGGGCGAGTTGGGTGATCTCGTCCTCGCGCGCATGGCGACGTTCACGTCCGGACTGCTGCCGGACGCGACCGGCCGCCGGCCGCTCCTCGAACGCGAGCCCTACACTCAGCACGAAGAGCGGCTGATGATTGCCGAGGTGCTGATCCACCACCTGGACGTGATGCGTTTTCTCTGCGGCGAATTGCGTGTGGTCGCCGCGCGGGGCGCGCGTACGGTTTCCGACGTGGTGGGGGAGACGGTGGCGGCTATCTTCCTGGAAACGGCCTCCGGCGCCCCGGTCGAGGTTACCGGCACCATGGCGGCGGCGGGTTATCCCTCGCGTCCTCCGGATCACCTGGAAGTCATCGGCAGCAAGGCGAGCGCCACATTCGCCAACTCCGAGCTATGCCTGCTTGGACCGAATCCGCGCCGGCAGCGCTACGATTCCGATGTCGGCTACCAGGCGAGCTTCGACGGCGTCATCGCGCATTTTGTCGATTGCCTCGAAACCGGCGCACCGTTCGAGACCGGTCCCATCGACAATCTCGAAACGCTACGACTCGTCGAACACGCGTACTGGGCTGCGGGCTTGCAGCACGGGCGTGGTAATTTCTAGCTGAGCCCCCCGTGGACACCAGAGAAGAATTGTCGCGCGACCTGATCGGCCAATCCAAGTTCGTGCTGGATACTCCGGCGTTGCTGGTCGACCTCGACGTCATGGAAGCGAACATCGCACGCATCGCCGCCACGTGCCGCGCGCATGGTGTCGCGTGGCGTCCGCACACGAAGGCGCACAAGACACCGGAGATCGCGCGGATGCAGATCGCCGCCGGCGCGATCGGAGTCACGTGCGCGAAGCTGGGCGAGGCCGAGGTGATGGCCGCCGCGGGCATTCGTGACATCCTGATCGCCAATCAGATCGTGGGTCCGATCAAGATTGGCCGGCTCGCCCGGCTTGCCGAGCACGCCGATCTGATCGTCTGCGTCGACAGCCTCGAGAACCTGAACGAACTCGACGCGGCCTTCGCCAACGCGGGCAGGCGGCTCCGTGTGGTGGTCGAGGTCAATATCGGCATGAATCGCGCTGGCGTCGAACCTGGTCCGCCAGTGGTGGCACTTGCACAGGCGATCGCAAGATGCCGAGGTCTCGCCTTCGTCGGAGTGATGGGCTGGGAGAGCCAGGCCACGACCATAGCCGACGCTGCCGATAAGGAGCGCACGGTCCGCGATGCCGTCGCGGCACTTACGGCGAGCGCACGGTCATGCACGGAAGCTGGCCACAGCGTGACTGTCGTCACTTGCGGTGGAACAGGCACGTTTCCCTACTGTGTGCAGCAGCCCGGCGTGACGGAGGTCGAGGTCGGCGGCGGCATATTTAGCGACATGCATTACCTCACGAACTACCATGTCGATTTCGCGCCGGCACTCACCATCCTGACGACGGTGACGAGCCGGCCGACGCCCACGCGTATCGTCGTCGACGCTGGCAGGAAATCGATGAGCGGAGACGCGGCGATGCCGGCGCCTCGCGACCTCCCGCCGGTAAGCCTCGTCAAGCTTTCGGCCGAGCACACCAAGATCGAGCTGGAGCAGCCGAATGCTGTTCCTAAGATTGGCCAAAGGATCGAGTTGATCGTCGGCTATTCTGACACCACTGTCCACCTGCACGAGGAAATCGTGGGCGTCCGCGGCGGCCGCATCGAATCCATTTGGCGCGTTGCCGGGCGCGGCAAGGTCAAGTAGCTATGACCGACGAGATCTCTTTCATGCCGCGGCCGCGGCGTCGTACGACGTTCTCGAGTGGTCCACCATCGGTATCAAGAATACGTAGAGTGATCTCGATCGTTTGGCAGTTGCCCACGCATTGTGACCAACTCAAATTGACTGTGCCGTAACTGTGCCTTGGGTAGACTGATTTCGAGATTGGCGAGCGTTGCAAGTTGTTGATTTACCAAGTGCTGCCGTAGAACTTTTCCGCCTCATAACCCGAAGGTCGAAGGTTCAAATCCTTCCCCCGCAACCCGACCCATCGACACGCCGCCGACGGCAAGCAACAGCCTCTCGGCGGCGTTGTCGCATTCGGCGTAGACCGCGCCGTTTTCCTCGATCAGTTGCACGTCGCCAAGCACGGCGCGCAGCGCGTCCCTAGCCCGGGCGACATCGGTGCGCAGCGCGACGTCCAGGCCGGTCACCAGCGCGTGCACCTGGGCCCGGACGGCCGAAGGTTGCGGCGCCACGGCCGCGCGCGTCCTGGCACGTTTTAGTGCGTCGCGCTCGGCTTCCGCTTTGCGCAAGCGCTCGGCGAGCGCCGTAGAGAGGCCCAGCTGCGCGATGGCATCCGCAAGCCTCTCAATCTCGCGCTGGACGCGCTGCTCGCGCGAACGGTCCGCCGCGTCGACCTGGGCAGAATCTCGTGCGAGCTCGTCCGCACGGCGCAGCGCCTCTTGCTCGATCCAGGCAAGAACATCGGGCGCGGTCAGCGCGCCGCGCACGTGGTCGAGCACGACGCGATCGACCTCGGCATGGCTAGCGACCACGCCCCCACATACCGCGAGCCCGCGGTCCTTGTGCGCAGCGCATCCGTACGCGCGGGCGTTTATCTTCACCACCGAGCCGCCGCAGTAGCCGCAGCGCAGGACGCCGCCGAGAAGCGTCGTCGGCACGCCACCGCGGCCCTTGCGGCCCCCAGCGCGACGGGGCGAGGCCATCCGCTCACGCACTGCCTGCCATGGTTCGTCATCGAGGATGCGAAGCTCGGGCCGCGCGACCGACTGCCATTCGCCTTCCGGCCGGATAAATCGTTCGCGCCTTCCCGTATCGGGATTCTTGATCCACTGCGAGCGGTTCCATACGTACCGGCCGACATAGAGCTCGTTGTTCAGCACGCCCGCACCTTGGCCGGCGAGCCGTAGAGCGCAGACACGCACCACGTTCCGCCCCGCGGGCCGCGGACACCACGCGCGTTAAGATCCGCGGCGATGCGCTGGCAGGACTCCCCCGCGGCATAGCGTGCGAAGATCCCGCGCACGACCACGGCCTGCGCCTCGTCGATTTCCAGGCGATGCCCGATCGGCTCGCCACGCCCGTTGACTCCGGCTACGACGGAACGGTAGCCGTAGGAGAGGCCGCCCGCGTGATAGCCGCGCTCGATCTGGCCGGTGAGCCCCCGATGCGTCTTGGCGCGCAGGTCGTCCAGATACGTTTCGCTGATGAGCCCGCGCACCCCGCGCAGCAGCTTTCGCCCAGCCCCGGAGGTGCTGTCGTAGCCGTCGGAGACGCCGATGAGGCGGATTCCCCGGTGCTCGAGCCGCCGAATGACCGTCTCCTGCTCGACCAGATTGCGCGACAGACGATCGAGCGATTCGATCAGGAGCACATCGAACCGGCCGGCGAGGGCGTCAGCGACGCATGCGCTTGCTCCCGGCCGGCGATTCACCGGCGTCGCGCCACTAATGGCGCAGTCCGAATGCACTGCGACGACGGTCAGGCCGAGGGCGGTCGCGCGTTCGCGGCAGAGACGAGCTTGATCCTCGATCGATGCGACGGACTGCAGCTCGGTGCTGAAGCGGGCGTAGATGGCGGCGCGCATGGCATGCAATCTTCGGTTCGTGAGGGCCTCTCGTCAACCGGTGGGCCTTCAACCGCAGCACGTGCGGCGAGGTCAGCCAGAAATGCGACGAGGGGTGCTAAGTTCATTGGCGCAAAAGAACGCAGGGCTAACGGCCGAGATAAACTGCCGTGACCTGCTCGCGCCCGTGGCCCATCTCGCGGCTGATGATTTCCCGCGCCTCGCGATCGACGGCTTTCTGCTTCGCCGTGAGCTGCTTGGAGGTTGGGCCGCCGCGCGCCGGGCACGCCCAATCGGTCAATTCCTGGTAGCGCGCCTGAGCGTAGAAATGCCGATGCCCGTGGAAGGCGTGAATGCCGATCCGCGCGCACTCGGCGCGGAAGTGCTGCAGATAGTCGCGGTAGGTGGTGTAACCCGGCGCCACCAGGCTCTTGCCCTTGGCCAGGGCTTTCGCCTCATCGACGAGTTGCCGCTGTTCCAAGGTGCGGATGGGAATCTCGCGCTCCCGCCCACCCTTGGTCCAGGAATCCTTGAGGACGAGCGAGTTACCACGATCCGCCCACTTCGGGACGATTTTGATCGACTCCTCCCGGCGCAGGCCGAAGGCGGCCTGCAGGCGCAGCGAGATGCGGATGCAATGGGTGCGTATCTGTTGTAGCTGATCCATGACGAGCTCCTTGGCTTTGGATAGGTTGGTGACGTAGACCCGATCCGGAATGCCGTAGGCGGCATTGCTGCGGGCGATGATGTTCTCCTTGCCGATCTTCTCGGCCCACCACCTGAGCGCCGACATCCGGTTCTTGATGGTCCCCGGCGAGAGTTTCTCGGCGATCCAGCGCTCGACCAGCTTCTCGACATGCTTGGGTTTCAGGCTGTGCGCGTTCATATGCCGAAACCCCATCTCGTGGAGTTGGTCCGCGATGAGATCGAGGATGTGTTCCCGATCCGCCTGGGTGGCGTAGCTGCCGTCGCGGTTATGCCGGCAGAGCTGCTTCAAGTCGTAGTTCAAATCGCGCATCGGTGCCTCCTTTCCTCCGTGCCTGCCAAAATCGTCGTAGAGCGTTTCCTTCTGCTGCCGTGGTGTAGTTCATGTCTGGTAAGTGTTTCTGCTCGCCTGGGGCGCCAATGGCAGCCGCAGGGGGTACTTCTGAGCACGGGACACCACTCCCGTTGTGCGCGGTCGGTTTGCTGCTCGCCGGCGCCGCGCGGCGCTTTACTCGGCGTCGCGACTGCGCTCCCCCGGGGGAGCGCGTGATCGCGAGAGTCATTGACCCAAGACTCACGGAGCGCCGTTAAGGCGCGACCTTGCGATCCGTTACGCGAATCATTCGGCGAGGAGGCGTTGCACCCTCGCGGCAAGCTGGCGTGATGGCCGCTCCAGGCGGCCATCACGTACGGCGGAGCCCCTGTTCACGCGAAGCGATGCCCTTGAAAAGCGCGCCGATCGTGGTATGCGCGCGTACGTCACTAGCGGTGGCCCGCTAGTAACGACGCGCGTAGCGTGCGAGCGCGCGGTGCGTGAGCGCAGCGGCTGAACGCCACATCGTGCCTCGGCGAGCTCGATGGCTCGCCTCACGCGAACGGCGTCAAGCCACGCGCATCACACACCGCTCCGTGGCGGCGCTCTCGGGGGTCGTGCTCAGAGAGCGGGCGCGATGCCTGCGATGCCCTGCAGGCGCTACCGCATCGACAGCGACAAGCGTCGTGGAGCGCTCGGGGCGCACCAGCACGACGCTAGACGTACCGATCTTGCGTCGAGCGCAGAACCGATACGTCGCTCCGGACGTCTGGCGTCCGTGATCGGGCAACGAACGACGTCGTCCGATCGCTCCCGATGGACCAGGCGCCCGCTCAACGCGGGCACCCGGCCATGCCGTTGCGGGATGTTGCCTCGCAGATCGTCTCAGCGACGGTCTGCGCTATTGTCGCCGCATCAATCTCCGGCGACTCCCCGTTCGATCGTCATGGCGACGATCACTCTCTGCGGCGGCCCTCAATTCAGCACGCGGCCGCGGCGTGCGAAAAGGCCTACGATATGCCGTCAATCAGTCTGCACCGACGGCACGTTGATGCGATGATGTACGGCGACGTTACCGCTAACAACCCGAAAAGAGAGCGAAAAACGAGGGGCTTTCGTGGCCAGGTGAACGCGTCTCTGGCACGCGATTTGCTGTCCTGCCGCGCGACATTCCTATAGGTGCGTGGAAAGACACGCGCAGTGAGGCGCTGAAGCCTCGAGTCGTCCGCGCAACCACTGGATTGCCGCGCATTGCGGCTGGCACCCTTCGTTTCGTCATGGCACCATGAAGTCCCGCCGAACGGCGGGAACATGGATCCCGCTTGGCGGCAACAAGAGCATCCTGGTCGTGAGCGCAGCCCAACATGCCGTGACGTTTCATGGCGGCCGGATCCGCGTCGACCCGCGGGCCCGCGTTGTGCTGGTCAGTGGTCGGCCAGCCAAGTTGAGCGGCCGCGCGTTCGACCTGCTCGATGCGCTGATGCAGCGGCGCGATCGCGTCGTGCCGAAGCAGGAACTCCTCGACGTCGTATGGCCGGGCCTGATCGTCGAGGAGAACAACCTGCACGTTCACGTGATGAACCTGCGCAAGCTGCTCGGGGCGCAATCCATTCTCACCGTCTCCGGGCGCGGATATCAGTTCACGCTCGAAGAGGATGCCACCGCGCCGCCCCAGGCCGCGTCCCAGCCGGCGGTCGCGCGCGAGGCCGCCGCGGAGCCTGCGCCGATCCCCGGCACGTCGCTCATCGGCCGCGACGAGCTGATCGCGTCGACGTGCGCGCTGTTGCGACACGACGACGTGCGGCTCGTGACGCTGAGCGGCCCCGGTGGCTCGGGCAAGACCCGCGTGGGCTTACGAGTGACCGCCGAGCTCGCGCACGACTTCGCCGACGGCAGCTACATCGTGATGCTTGCGCCGGTGCGCGATCCGGCTCGCGTGGCGTCGGCGATCGCCGGCGTGCTGAACGTGCAGGAATCGGGCAACCGGCCGATCGACGATCTGCTGGTTGCGTACCTCGGCGAGCGCTCCGTTCTGCTGACGCTGGACAACTTCGAGCACGTGCTGGCCGCGGCGCCGCTCGTCGTGAAGCTGCTCGAAAGCTGCCCTCGGCTGAAGATCGTGGTCACCAGCCGCGCCGTATTGCGGATCGCCGCGGAACAGGACGTCCTCGTGCCGCCACTTTCGCTGCCGGCTGTGCAAGCGGGCGCAGCCGAAGCGCTTCGCACACCGGCCGTGCGCCTGTTCGCCGAGCGGGCGCGCGCGACGGGGCATGCCGTCGGCGAACAGCCGGCCAATATCGCCGCGGCAGTCGATATCTGTCGCCGGCTCGACGGACTGCCGCTTGCGATCGAACTCGCTGCCGCACGGTTGCGTGTGCTGACGCCCGTCGCGCTCGCGCAACGGCTCGGCAGCGGCCTCGCGATGCTGAAAGTGGACGCGAGCGACATGCCACAGCGGCAGAAGACGCTGCGCAATGCGATCGCGTGGAGCTACGAGCTGCTCGATGCCGACGAGCAGACGCTGTTCCGGCGCCTCGCCGTGTTCGTCGGCGGTTGGACGCTCGAGGCGGCCGAAACGATCGTCGGCGAAAGCGGGCTTGGGCAAAGGGTGCTCGACCTGCTATCGTCACTGATCGACCACAGCCTGGTGCAGCGAACCGAGGATATCGCCGACGAGCCGCGTTTCGCGATGCTCGAGACGGTGCGCGAGTTCGCACTCGAGCTGCTTGAGTCGAGCGGCGAAGCGGACGCGCTTCGCGCACGACATGCCGATTACTACGCCCCGTTCGCCGAAGCGGTCGAGCCCAGACTGCGCAGCGGCGCGCGCGGGCCGTGGCTGCTGCGCCTCAAGGCCGATTACAACAATCTGCGCGCCGCGCTGTCCTGGGTCGTCATCGAACGACCCGATACCGCGGCCGCGTTGCGGTTGACGGGCGCGCTGCCCTGGTACTGGTATTTCGCCGCGCAGTTCAGCGAAGGCCGCGGGTGGATCAAGCTCGCACTCGCCTTGTCCGGCGCCGACGCCGCGATCGTAGCCCGCGCGAAGGTGCTGTCGGGCGCGGCGCGTCTCGCGTTCTATTCGGGCGCGCCCGACGAAGCGATCGCGTACGCGACCGAAAGCGTCGCACTGTTTCGCGCGAACGGGGATCGTACCGGGCTCGCATTCGCGCTGTTCCACCTCGGGCTCGCGACGATACTCAAGCTCGATCGGCCGGCGATTTTGGCGTGCTTCAGCGAGGCCGAACAGCTGTTTCGCGACGTCGGTGACGAATGGGGCATGGCGCTTGCGCTGGCTTACCGGGGAATCGCGCTCGCCGTTCAGCCGGATTGCCAGGACGAGGCGCGCGTCGTGCTGAACGACGCGGTTGCCCGAAGCCGGGCGCTCGGCGACGGGTGGATGTTGATGACGTCGCACTACCTCGCCAGCATGGCGTTGCGCCGCGGCGATTACGACGCGGCGCGCGAGCTCAACGAGGAAGTCCTCGTAAGCGCGCGCGAGTTCGGCGACAACTACCGGATCTCGCGCAGCCTGCACCAATTCGCCGAGATCGCGCTCGCGCAAGGACTGGCCGACGAGGCGCTGCGGCATTTGCAGACGACCATTGCGCTGTGCCGCGAGCAGGGGCGTACCGGCGACATCCGGCTCGCGCTGCGCCTGCTCGCGAGGATCAAGGCAGCGCAGGCGCGGCCCGAGGAGGCGGTGCGCTACTTCGGCGCGGCGTCGCGCCTGGAAGGCCATGCGATCACGATGCCGGCGGACGATCCCGCCGTCCACGAGCGCCTGCGCGAAACGCTTCGCGCCACGCTGGGCGACCGGCGCTTCGAAGCCGAGTGGGCGCTCGGCGCATCGATGTCGGTCGGTCAGGCGGTGACGGCGGCCGTCGCATCAGCGGACCGGTAGCGCGCCGACGCGCTCACGCACGCGGTCGCGCACGAACGCCTCCAACGTCGTCGGACCGATCTCGCGTTCGACGCCCGAGCTCGCTGCATCAAAGGTCTCCGCAAACGCATCGTCGGGGAGACTCGACAAGCGCATCGCGCGTGCGATGCCCGGATGCAGCGGGCGCACGAGCCATCCGATCGTCGACAGCACGTTGCGCGGAACGTGCTTGATTCGTTCCGGGATACCTGCGATCCGCGCATACAGTCGCGCCACGTCGTCGTTGCTGAAGTCGCCCGGGCCGCCGATCGCGAGCACGCGCTCGCGCGGCATGTCTTCCATAAGTGCGCGTGCCGCGATGTCGGCGACGTCGCGCGCCGCGACGAAGTTTCGCGGCTTCGATCCGCTGCCGGGGATCACGGCGCGGCCCTTCTCGAGAACCGCCTTGCCGTTGAACGCGTGCGCATGCCATTCCATCAAGGCGGACGGCCGCAGGACGACGTACGCGAGACCGCTCGCCGCGAGGTAGCGCTCGGTCGCCCATTTCGTCCTGAAGAAGTCCACTGGATGGTTCGGCGCCGCGCCGAGCGCTGACGTATAGACGAAGCGGCCGACGCGCGCGTGGCGCGCGGCATCGATCAGCGCGCGGTGGCCGGCATCGTCGACCGTTTCCGATCGATACCGCCCACGCCCAAGCGCACCATGTGCGGCGGCGAACACGCGATCGACACCCGCGCAGGCACGCGCGAGCGATGCCGCGTCGGTGAGATCGCCGATCAGCGGCTCGGCGCCGAGCGCCTCGACGTCGGGCATTCGCCGGGCATGCCGCGTCATGCCACGCACGCGTTGCCCGGCGGCGCGCAGGCGGCGCACGGTCGCGCTGCCCAGCACGCCGGTCGCACCGACGACCAACACCAGCATGAAAACCTCCGTTCGGGTCAGCGGACGTTGTGCCCGCCGAGTGCGACGCAACCAGGTCGCCGTTGCGAATTCAGAAACTTTCAGATTTCGCCCAAAGACGTGATCGGCACAGCCGCGGACAGCGGGATCGGGTCACCCCGCACACGACCGATCCTCGAAGGAGTCGATCATGAAGAAGCCATCCTTCCCCATCTTTCGCCGCAGTCGCAATCCCGAATCGCGCGCCGTCAGCTGCTTCAACGTGCGGTCGGCCTCGCCGCTGCAGCCGCGATCGCGACGCCGGCGAGCGCAAGTCCGAGCACTCGCAGATGCGGCTTCGTCCGAAGGCGACGTTGACTTCGACTCGGTGCTTTCGCTGACACGCCGCCTGCGCTGGGCGGCGGCTTGCCTCCGGGGATCGTCGGCAGGGTGCGCGCGCAATATCCGGCGCCGACGCATCGGCGAATCCCGGACGGTCGCGTCGGATCATGGCGGTATCGGCGTTCCTCGCGCCGGCTGGTGTGCCGCCCGGCGTGCCGGCCCCCGAGCTCGCGCCGATTTCGATGTTGGAAATCGCCGTCGAGGAAGTGCTGCTCGGCATGGCCGCGTTCGCCGACGAGGCGACGCGCCCGGGAAGGCACGTCGGCATCCTCGGCCGACCGGCAGCAACGACGTCGAGTCGCCGATCGATCGTTCGTCAACCGCGTCGCCACGACGAGCTTCGGGTTCGACTGGAACAGGGGCCGATAACGCCGCGACGTTCAAGCTCGTCGCGATCGGCGCCGCGGCAGCCATATCACCGTCCTGCCGAAGCGGCCGGCGAAGTCTCGTTCGACTGACGAGAGCAGCGCGAGCTCCACGGTACGGCTGCGCGCGATCGCCTCACCTCTTGCGCGGCTCCGCAGCTTGCCGTCGCGCTTTCCAGCCCAGACGAGGTACCACACACATTCGTCGGACAGACATGAGTCGGCGTGCGCTCGTTTCCGGGCTGGACAGTAGCTGCCGGGACCGAGCGGCTGGACGGCGTTTCGGTCTGATCCGCGTTCCAGTGTTTCGACGCGCCCTGCAGCACCGAGCAGGTGATAGGCCGACGATGCGTGTGCATCGGCAGCGAGACCTTTTTCACGCGGATCAACATCGCAGACGGCCCCGTGCTCGGCTCGCCCACGGTCGCGATCTGCGGCTGTCGGATCGGCCCGGATCGACCGGAACGACTTCGCGTCCTCGAACGCCGTGACGACGGTTGGCTACGGTCGATCTTCGTACTGCGGACGCTCGAGCACGCACACACAACAACATCGGCAACAACCAGTTAGCGCGCATGTGCATGGCGTGCTCCGTCGATCGACCGTGTCGTCGAGAACACATTGTCGTATGAGTCGACGGCTGTGTGCGAGCCGCTGAAACGGCTGGCGCTGACCGGCGGTGACGCGGACGATGGCGCGAACGCCGCTCGCGCAACAGTTACAAACTGGTCAACGCTCCCGCTCCGCCATAAGGACGGGAGTGCGGCGCATTGGCACGCCGCGCCTGGACCTTTATGAAGAGCAATCTGATCGCGGTGGCGGCCGCAGGCATCGCGTGCCCGGTGGCGCCGGCGTGGCCACGACGATCCGTCGTCGAAACGAACCTTGAGTTTCCGTGCGCAGCCCGCCTCAGTCGAGAGATCGGCGCGACCGCCGCGTCGCAGTGAGAATCGCTTCCCTTTTACGCTCGCGCAATCAAGGTCGGAGGCAGATCGTGATCCTCGCGCTTCCGTACACGAGCCGAAATCGAGGCTACTGATCACGTCGACGCTGATGCGCCCGCACTTGTAGACGGGGTCCGGTTGCAGCCCCCCGCAACCAATAATCAAGTACTTAGCCCAGCCAGCGCGCTGGGCTTTGTTTTATTGGCTTCCGTGTAGCCACCATGTAGCCAAAACTCCGAGGTGAGTGTTCGCGGAACCAGCCCAATGCTTACTGCTGAGTCCAGCAACTCCCTCACCATCCTGTCCGGGCTTGATCCGTCGGAAGCAAAACGGACGATCACTAATGCTAATCGAGGCCAACTGGGGGAATTTCCGAGCAAGATTCAATGGGCGAGAGCAAAAGGCTTTCGAATGGCTGTGTTCGCTTCTGTTCTACAAGGAGCATGGCCGTCCTACCGGCGCCCTGAGGTATTTCAATCAACCTGGTATCGAGGCGGAGCCCGTCACGGCAGGCACCGAGGTCATCGGGTGGCAAGCGAAGTTCATCGGTTCTGACCTCTCCAAGTACAAAGCGGAACTCATCGGGGCGATCGATACCGCGAAGGCCCAGCACCCGACGCTCACTCAACTCCACTTTTATGTGAACGTCGATTTTGGAAGGAGCAAGAAGCCCGGCGTTAAAGATCCTCCGTACAAGACCGAAATCGAGGCGCATGCCAACGCGAAGGGGATCGCGATAACGTGGAAGACGGCGAGCTTCTTCGAGACGCCATTCGTCTGCGAGATCAACGCCTACATCGCCGGCCCCACTCCTTCACGCTCAGCGCGAGCGTCATCGATTTCGTCCGGGAGATCGTTCGCCATACGGACGTGGTCCTGGCGCCCATCCATTCGGGCAAAGCCTTCGCCGCCGACCAGCCCTTCCTTCATGCATCGCTCGACCACACTCTCGAACACCTGTCGAAACGCTTCGCTCTCCCGGAAGCGGCCGTGCCGGTTCTTCGAGAACGTCGAATGGTCGGGCACCGCGTCCTCCAGCCCCAATCGACAGGACCACCGATACGCCAAGTTCAGATGCACCTCTTCGCAGAGCCGGCGCTCGGAACGAATGCCGAAGCTGTAACCCACGATCAGCATCCGCACCATCAACTCCGAATCGACCGAAGGCCGTCCTGCACTATGTCTTCGACCTCTGGGCGCAGCAGTGGCGCAGGCGCCACGCCACCGGTGACATGATCATCGTCCGCTACGCGGATGATGTGGTGCTGGGCTTTGAGCATGAAGCTGAGGCCAAGCGGTTTCTGGAAGAATTGCGCACGCGGTTGCAGGAGTATTCGCTGTCGCTACACCCGGATAAGACCAGGCTGATCGAGTTTGGCCGCCATGCGGCGGCACGGCGCCAGCGGTGCGGTCTTGGCAAACCGCAGACGTTCACCTTCCTGGGATTCACGCTCATCTGCGGGCACACGCGCAAGGGTCAATTCCAGATTCTCCGGAAGACCCGAGGCGACCGCATGCAGGCGACGCTCCGGAAAGTGAAGGACGAACTGCGGCGGCGGATGCACCTGCCAATCCCCGAACCGGGCAAATGGCTACAGCAGGTCACGACGGGCTTCTTCGCCTACCATGCCGTGCCCACGAACTCCCGGGCACTCGATGGCTTTCCGCCACCACGTCTCGGTCCTTTGGAAACGTACGCTGTCGCGACGTAGCCAGAAGGCCACCCTGACCTGGGAGCGGATGCTGCGACTCGTCAAGGCCTGGCTCCCGCCGCCGCGCATCCTTCATCCTTGGCCTACGCAGCGCTTCGACGTCAAACACCCGAGGTGGGAGCCGAGTGCGTGAATCGCGCTTGCTCGGATCTGTGCGGGGGGTGCGCCGCAATGCGCATTCCTACCGCGAACGGTATAGGCCAAGAGGGGCATTCAAGGCTAGCGGTCTCTGCGGGTTTCTATTACGACCGCACAGGCGTACCCGCTCTTCCAGAAGCGGTCGAACAGTTGACCACTTTGGGCGCTGCCGAACCGACGATGAGCGCGTCGACGTCAACGGACGTTCGGATTC
>CAWAFI010000018.1:0-328584 GCA_963781285.1 uncultured beta proteobacterium | reverse complement strand
GGCCGTGTGGAAACGTCGAATCTGCGCGATCACGCCGTGTTGGCGCGCTGGTAAGCGTTTGGAAGAGCGGCTGCCGCGCTATGCGCGACTGCGGGAGCTAATGGATTTAATCGAGGTGGTTTCGAAGGTTGCTTTGCAGATGCGCTTGGCAGCCCGTCCGGTGGGGTTTATTGCGCAAGAAAGAGGACCTTAGCCGCATCGCCTGCATCAGCGGTCCGATGCCCACGATCTGCATCACGCGTTTGAGGTTGTAGGCCAGCACATGCAGGCTCATCTCGGTACTGACGCGAGGCAGCCGCTTGGTCAGGAAATGGGTCGCGCCCATCCAGGCTTTGAGCGTGCCGAAGGGATGTTCGACGGTTTGCCGGCGTAGCTTCGTCGCGTCGGGCTGCTGGTCCAGGCGCTCCTGCATCGCCTCGAGCACGGCCTCGTGCTCCCAGCGCGCGATGCGCCGGTAGACGCTCGTCGTGCATTGCGCCTTGAGCGGACACTTGGGGCACGCCGAGGACCAGTACTTGTGCAGGGTCATGCCGTGCTCGACGGTGGTAAAGCGCTTGATCGCCCGTTGCCCGGCCGGGCAGCGGTACTCATCGTCTTCGGCGATGTAGACAAAGTCGCGCTTGTCGAAGCGACCCTCGGCCTTGCTGTTGGAGGTCAGCGGCTTGGGCACCAGCGGAGTCATGCCAGCCTGGTCGCACTCCAGAATCTCCGGGCCGTTGAAGTAGCCGCGATCGGCAACGACGGTCAGCTCCTCGCTTCCGGTCGCACTGCGTGCCTGCTTGGCCATCGTGGACAGCTGGGTGCGGTCATGGCCGACGTTGGTGACTTCGTGGGCGACGATCAGATGGTGCTTGGTGTCCACCGCGGTCTGGACGTTGTAGCCGACGATGCCGGTGCCTCGGCCACTGGTCGCCATCGAGCGGGCATCCGGATCGGTCAGCGAGACTTGCCCATCGGGCGCTGCCCGTAGTCGCTGTCCAATCTGCTTCAGCTGCTCCATGTGCGCCTTGACCGTGGCGACCTTCTCCTTGAGCCGTGAGACTCTGCCTTCCGTGACGAGGGTCGGCTCCCGGTCCGCGCGGTCGAGCTCGGCCAGATAGCGGCCGATGCTCTCCTCCAGCTGCTCCATCCGCATCTTGAGCTTGTGATCGGTGAAGTTCTTGTCGCGGTTGTTGACCGCCTTGAACTTGCTGCCGTCGATGGCCACGATCGCCTCAGAGAACAGATCGAGCCGGCGGCACAGCACGATGAACTCACGACAGACGTTGCGGATCGCCTGGCCGTTGTCCTTGCGGAAGTCGGCGATGGTCTTGAAGTCCGGCGCCAAGCGCCCGGTCAGCCACATCAGCTCGACGTTGCGCTGCGTCTCGCGTTCCAGGCGCCGACTCGACTGCAGGCGGTTGAGATACCCGTAGACGTAGATCTTCAACAGCACCGCCGGGTGGTAGGCGGGACGCCCAGTGTCCGCCGGCGCCACGCCCTCGAAGCCAAGACCCGTCAGATCCAGTTCGTCGATGAAGACATCGATCACCCGCACCGGGTTGTCCTCGGCGACATAGTCGTCGAGACACTCGGGCAGCAACGTCACCTGGCTTCGGTCTTCGCCCTCGACGAATCGCTTCATGTTGCCGCTCCGAAGGAGTCACTTCCTTCAATATAGGCAACTTTTGCGTTTTCACACACCCTCGACCCGAAGCCGACATAACGCACCGCTCGATAGCGGTCATTCAAACAAATTTCGACGACGAACCAAGTACGACCGAGCGATCACTCAATGAACTCGACTTCGCGCTGCCGCACCGTCGGTGGGATCGCGATCCCGAGCGCCTTGGCGGTCTTGAGGTTGATGACAAGCTCGAATTTGGTCGGCTGTTCGATTGGAAGATCTCCCGGTTTCGAGCCTTTGAGGATTTTGTCGACATAAGTGGCCGCGCGCCGGTAGAGATCGGTGAAGTTCGTGCCGTATGACAGGAGGCCGCCGGCCTCGACGAAGGCGCGCTGCTCGTAGGCTGCGGGAAGGCGTGCCGCGTGGGCCGCGCGCAGGATATCGTCGCGCATCGACTCGATGACGAAATCGCGCTCGACCAGCAGCGCGCGAGCGCCGTCATCCCGGGCGGCTTGCAGCAACGGTCCGACGCGCTCCGCTGTCGTGAGATCGACGCGGCGAATGGTCGTGCCGAGCGTCCGCGCGGCACGTTCGAGATTCGCGCGATCGCGTTCGAGATTCGCGCGACCGACCTGGCCAGCCGTGGAAGCTATCGGCCTCGCCAAAACCGCAACCATCGAGAGGCCGGGCACGATCTCTCGCAACAACTCGAGTTGCTTGACGTGGATATCATGGCTGACCGAGGCAAATCCGGTCACGATGCCGCCGGGTCGCGCGAGGCTGCCGATGGCGCCCGCGAGCTGCGACGGATCCGCGATTGCGATCACCACGATCGGCACGCGCGTCGTCCGCTTGAGAACGGTTTGCGTAACAACCGCGCCGCCGGTGATGAAGACGGCGACGTTGCGGCTCAACAAATCATCGATCAGCTCGGGAAACCGGCCCGGGTCACCGGCGGCATAGCGCTCCTCGATCACGATGGTGCGCCCTTCGACATAGCCGAGGTCGGCCAGCCCCTGCCGAAGGGCCCGCGTGAAGGCCTCGTTACGGGAGGCCGCCGATAGGTAGCCAACCACAGGCATGGCCGCAGCAGGCTGTCCGTGGCTAAGTCGGTGCGCGACGAGCAGGCCGATGCTACCGGCCAGTAAAACACTGCGGCGCGTGATCACTCAGATCACTCCGGCGACGAGAGAAAGTCGAGCCATGGTACGCCTACAGTGGGAATGGAGCGCCGCCAACGAGCGGCTGCCTTGCGCCGCACATTGTTGCGTGCGACCGCTTTGGAGAACGCGGCGCTATGACCGGTCGTGGCCGATAGCGCCACTCCGCCCGGCGACGGTGGATGGCTGCTCTCCGTCTCTATGTATAGATGCGAACTATGTATAGGTGGCGGCATGATATCCAGCGCGGCCCCAGCGCCAGCGGGCAAAGGAGCCGTGTGCGCTATACATAATTACAGCGCCCGAACGATCCGCATCGAGGTAGCGCGCGAGCGATAGCGCCGGATCTTGACACGGGGATTCAAGCGCCCCCACTGCGGTGACGGTGTCGCGTCGAAACCATCACGGCCTCTGGCAGCGGCGTCGACGCCTCACGACACCCGCAAGACTATGTCAAGTTCAGCGTTGACCTATCTCGCCGCAAGCCAGGCATGGCGGCACTCGCTCGGGCGACCTTCGGCGACCTATACATAGTTCGCATCTATACATAGAGACGGCAATGTATAGCTATACGTTGCCGTCTGTTGCGGACGTTCAACCGGGTCGTACCGAGGACCGCTCGTGGCCGAACTCGGCCAGTTGAAGGCAACTACGATCCAACCGCTACAGCGCGTGGCCGCGTCAGTGCATGCCGTAACGCCGATTCCACGCATCAATAGAGACCGCGACCTCGACTCCTGGTAATTGCTTCGGACCGCTGGCGCCGCACTCGGGGCACGCAACGATGTAAACCGGCGGCTCACCGGCGATCGTTACGACGACGGGCGTCTCGTGCGCGCAGAAGGGACAGGGGCGAAGTTCGGCATCCATCGTGAGAGGATAGCGCGCCGCGCAGAACGCGCTACAAGCGACGATCGGACCTCCCATTCGGTAGCAGCCTCCTGACGGGTGGGTTTTTTGCGCCGCCCGACACGCAGTAGACTGAATCTCTCCAGGCCGGGGAGCAGACATGAGAGCCGATGCCGCCGGACAACCGCTAGATCATCCTGAATACCTGCGACGGGCGCAGCCGCTCAATCAGGCGTTGCCAATGACCCTCAGGTGGGTCGCACTGTTGCCCCCCCTGTTTGGCCGCTCTCGCTGGTGCGCGAATTCCCACGCATCGCCAATAACCTTGCCCGCGCGTGGCCGGATTCGCCGAGCTTTGCTGCATACCTCGATTCGCTCCTACACGACCGGCGCGGCGGGCGCCGCGGCTTCCCCTGTGATGTGCAGAACGAGCTTCTGAGGCTTCGCGACTTTTTCGAGGGCCGCTACGGACCTCGCGCGCGTCACGCCAGAGGACCAACACCGTCCTGAGTTTGACTGTCGCCCGACGTGCCGTGGCGCTGACGACCGCGTAGATCCAACGCAGGAGGCGCGATATCTCGGGTCGGGTGCTACCTAGCACGTCCGGCGGATACTCGTGGCACAATCGGCCCTCCATCCGACTGCATGCGGAACCTAACCCCGTCCAGCTCTGGCACGACATTGGCACGCGACCATGCTAAACCGATGTTTCGACGCTAATAATAGGACTATTCGCAATCGAATGGAGCGATTGGGGATCAAGTGAAACCGCGCTCGCGGCGCGCAGCGCACCGGCTTGCGATCGATGAGCGCGGTTACGCGAACCTGGTCCGGCACGTCCGCTCGCCGAACTTCGACACACGCCCGGCAGGTGCGGCCGTCGCGTTGCTCGTGATTCACGGCATATCGTTGCCACCCGGCGATTTCGGCAGCGACGCGATTCTGCGACTGTTCACCAATCGCCTCGATCCGGCGGCACACCCATATTTTTCGAAGCTTGCTTCGCTTCGCGTCTCGGCGCACTTCCTGATCCGGCGCGACGGTGCGCTGCTGCAGTTCGTGTCGTGCAATCACCGCGCGTGGCATGCCGGAGTGTCGTCATGGCGCGGGCGCGATCGCTGCAACGATTTCTCGATCGGCATCGAGCTCGAAGGCGCCGACAACGTTCCCTATGCGGGCGCACAGTACGCGATGCTCGCGCGGCTCGCAAAGGCGCTCACGCGCCGCTATCCAATCGCCGATATCGTCGGCCACAGCGACATCGCGCCGGGGCGCAAGACCGATCCGGGCCCCGCCTTCGACTGGCCGCGACTGCGACGGCTCCTTGCCCCGCGCGGCCGCTGAGCCCCGCGCCCGCGGCCCGACCGGCGGCCATGGCCGTCGGCTCGCGGCGGCGAGGCCGCCGAGGTATAATTATGGGTTATGCAATTATTGGCCGATTACTTTCCGCTGCTGCTCTTCTTTGCCGCGTTCAAGTGGCAGGGCATCTATGTCGCCACGGCGGTCGCGATGGTCGCCTCTTTCGCCCAGATCGGGTGGTACCACTGGAAGCGTGGCCGCGCCGAGGTCGTGCACTGGCTGTCCCTTGCGATCATCACGGTGTTCGGCGGCGCGACGCTGCTCCTGCACGACGAGACGTTCATCAAATGGAAGCCCACGGTGCTCTACGGCCTCTTCGGCGTGATCCTCGCGGTCGGCAAGCTCGGCTTCCATCGCAACCTCATCGCCCACCTGATGAAGGGCATCACGCTCCCCGAAGCGGTCTGGTCGCGTCTCACCTGGTCGTGGGTCGCTTTCTTCGCATTCATGGGCAGTGCCAACTGGTACGTCGCGTTCAACTATCCGACCGAGACGTGGGTCAACTTCAAGGTCTGGGGCGGCATTGGCCTGTTCCTCGTCTTCGCGCTGGCGCAGGGGATGGTGCTGTCACGCCATCTCGGCGAGGAGGCGTCGTGACGCATGCCGCGCTCGCCACCGCCGACGTACCGGCGGCGCTGCGCGCGCGCCTTGCCGCGCTCGCGCCAATCGCGCTTGACATTCGCGACGACAGCGCCGCCCATGCAGGACACGCCGGTGCCGCGAGCGGCGCCGGGCACTTTTCGATTGTGGTCGTGTCTCATGTTTTTTCCGGACTCTCACGCCTCGCGCGGCACCAGCGGGTCCTGCGCGAGGTCGCCGACCTCCTGCCGCATCCGATCCACGCGCTCTCCATCAAGGCGCTGACGCCGGACGAATTTCCCTCCCAACCACCAAGGACGATTCACCGATGACCAAGCTAAAGTTGACTATCGCCGTGCTTGCCGCGCTTGCCGCGCTCGGCGGCCTTCCAGCCCACGCGCAGGACAAGGCGGCTGCACCCGCGAAGGCCGCCGCGCCGGCTTCCGGCAAAGATCTCTACCCGAAGGCGTATTTCGATCTGCTGATGAAGGAGCGCACCGCGCAGGGCCAGCCGGATACGCCCGAAGCACGCAATGCGCTGCGCGAGCAGCTCAACACGCGCGAGCTCCTGGTCCGCGAAGCGAAGAAGAAGGGCCTCGACAAGAACCCGGACGTCAAGACCCAGATGGAATTGAGCGGCCAGTCAGTGCTCGTGAACGCCTTCGTGGCTGACTGGGTGAAGGCGAACCCGATCCCCGACGCGGCGCTGCGCAAGGAATACGACAGCATCAAGGCGCAGATGGGCGACAAGGAGTACAAGGTTCGCCATATCCTCGTCGAGAAGGAGGACGACGCCAAGGAGATCATCGTCGCGCTGCAGAAGGGCGACAAGTTCGAGAAGCTTGCCGAGCGCTCGAAGGATCCCGGCTCGAAGGCCAACGGCGGCGACCTCGATTGGAATGCGCCCGCCAACTTCGTCAAGCCGTTCTCCGAGGCGATGGTGAAGCTGCCGAAAGGCAAGTTCACGACGCAGCCGGTGCAGACGCAATTTGGCTGGCACGTGATCGAGGTCGATGATATCCGCGAAGCCAAGGTGCCGCAGTTCGACGAGGTGAAACCGCAGCTCCAGCAACGGATGCAGAGCCAGCAGCTCGACGCCTACGTGAAGGAACTGCGCACGAAGAGCGGAATGTAAGGCCGGGCCGAAGGGCGCCGGGTCCTCCCGGCGCACCGCCGATTCGGAAGGGGCAGGCGGCGACGCCTGCCCTTTTCCTTGCGCCGCGCGCCAGGGCTGCGCGACCGGTTCCGGAAGGGTTCGATGCTATTCTTCCGCCGCGGCAACGAAGAGAACCGGGTTCCGTTCCGCGTTTACCCGGCCACGTTCCGCGCCGAGCGGCACCTGCCCCGATGCGCACGGAGGAGAGCATGGCGTTCATCCGCCACCCGAAGGACTTTCTTCGCCGGATTGCTGTTCGTCGCGTTCGGCATCGCCGCCATCGCGATCGGCAGCGGTTATCCGCTCGGCACCGCGGCACGGATGGGTCCGGGCTACTTCCCGCGCATCCTCGGGATCCTGCTTATCACCTTTGGCGCCGCCATCGCGGCGCGCGGACTGAAGCTTCGGGGAAGCCGATCGTGTTCGGTTCGCCGAAGCCGATGGTGATCGTGCTGGGCAGCGTCGCGCTGTTCGGCTTCTTGAGCCCGCATATCGGCCTCGTCCTCGCGAGCGTGATGCTGATCGTCCTGTCGAGTGCCGGCAGCACCGAATTCCGCTGGCGCGAGGCGCTCGTCAGCGGCGTGGTGCTCGCCGCCGGCGCGGTCCTCGTTTTCATCTGGGGCCTCGGTCTGCAGTTCGCCGTGTGGCCGCCGTTCCTCACCGGCGCGCGCTGATGGACCTCGTCGCCAATCTGGCCACCGGATTCGGCGTCGCGCTGACGCCGATCAACGTGCTCTACGCGCTGATCGGCTCGCTTGCTCGGCACGCTGATCGGCGTGCTGCCGGGCATCGGTCCCGTGGCGACCATCGCGATGCTGCTACCGATCACCTACGGTCTGCAGCCGGTGTCGGCGCTGATCATGCTGGCCGGCATCTACTACGGCGCCCAATACGGCGGCTCGACGACCGTCGATCCTCGTGAACCTGCCCGGCGAAGCGTCGTCGGCGGTCACCTGCATCGACGGCTACCAGATGGCGCGCAAGGGGCGCGCTGGCGCGGCGCTCGCGATCGCCGCGCTGGGCTCGTTCTTCGCCGGCTGCGTGGGCACGCTGCTGCTCGCCTCGTTCGCGTTGCCGATGACCGAGCTGGCGCTCAAGTTCGGCCCGGCCGAGTATTTCTCGCTGATGATCCTGGGCCTGATCGGCGCCGTCGTGCTCGCCCACGGCTCGCTCTTGAAGGCGATCGCGATGATCGTGCTGGGACTCCTGCTCGGCATCATCGGCACCGATGTGAACTCCGGCCTGGCGCGCTTTTCGTTCGGGATCCCCGAGCTGACGGACGGCATCGGCACGGCGGTCGTCGCGATGGGCCTGTTCGGATTCGCCGAGATCCTGGTCAACCTCGAGCACAAGAGCGACCGCGAGCTGCTGACGCAGCAAGCTGAAGTCGCTGATGCCGAACCGCGAGGAAATCCGGCGCGCGATTGCCCGCCGTGCTGCGCGGAACGACGATCGGCTCGCTGCTCGGCGTCCTGCCTGGCGGGGGTGCGCTGCTCGCGGCGTTCGCCGCCTATGGCCTCGAGAAGAAGGTGTCGAAGCGTCCGGGCCAGTTCGGTACGGGCGTGGTCGGAGGGCGTTGCGGCGCCGGAGTCCGCGAACAATGCGGCGGCGCAGACGTCCTTCATTCCGCTGCTGACGCTGGGCATCCCACCCAATGCGGTGATGGCGCTGATGGTCGGTGCGATGACGATCCACAACATCCAGCCAGGACCGCAGGTGATGACGTCGAACCCGGCGCTGTTCTGGGGACTGATCGCGAGCATGTGGGTCGGCAATCTGATGCTGGTCGTGCTGAACCTGCCCCTGATCGGCATGTGGATCAGGCTGCTGACCGTGCCCTACCGGCTGTTGTATCCGGCGATCCTCCTGTTCTGCTGCATCGGCGTCTACAGCCTGTCGAACAGTACGTTCGACGTCTACGTCACCGCAGTGTTCGGCTTGCTCGGCTACGTGTTCGCCAAGCTCGAATGCGAGCCGGCTCCTCTGATTCTCGGGTTCGTGCTCGGCCCGCTAATGGAAGAGAACCTTCGGCGCGCGATGCTGCTCTCGCGCGGCGACCCGACCGTCTTCGCGACCCGCCCGCTGTCGCTCGTGATGTTGCTGGTCGCCGCAGGCCTGCTGCTGCTCATCGTCGCACCGAACATCCGGAAGAAGCGTGCCGACGTCTTCGTCGAGGAGACCTGACGGTGCGATCATGGGCGGTACGTGCCATTACCATCGTCGTGAAGGGCGAAACGTCACGTGGGCAATGGTTGTCGTGGCTTCGGGCACGACGGCCGGGTGACCGACGCGCACCCGGCACCGAGTCGTGGCGAACGTGATCCCTGCGCCAATGAAATTCGACTGGCACCTCCCCTACCCTTCTCGCCGCCAGCCGATACTCGCGCGCAACGTGGTCGCCACATCGCAGCCGCTCGCGGTGCAGTCCGGCATCGCGATGCTCCAGCGTGGCGGCAACGCCGTCGACGCGGCGCTCGCCGCCGCGATCGCGCTGACGATCGTCGAGCCTTGCAGCAACGGCTTGGGGAGCGACCTCTTCGCCATCGTCTGGGACGGACGCGAACTCGCCGGGCTCAACGCGTCGGGGCGCGCCCCCGCGGCCGCGACTCCCGCACGCTATGCCGGCATGGACGCGATGCCGCAGCGCGGTTGGGAGTCGGTGACGATTCCCGGCGCCATTTCTGGCTGGGCGGCGCTGTCGCAACGCTATGGCGCATTGCCGTTCGCGGATCTGTTCGAGCCGGCGATCCGCTACGCGCGCGACGGGTTCGCCGTCTCCCCGATCGTCGCCGGGAAATGGGCACTCGCGGCCACCGTGCTCCCGCACGATCTTGGATTCGCCGAGCACTTCCTGCCACGTGGCCGGGCGCCGGATGCCGGCGAATTGTTCGCGTGCCCCGCGATGGCGGCATCACTCCAAAAGATCGCCGCGACGCACGGCCACGCGTTCTATCGCGGCGAGCTGGCGGCGGCGATGGTCGCGCACGCCAACGCGCACGGAGCGCCGCACACGCTCGCCGATTTCGCCTCGCACACACTCGATTGGGTAGCGCCGCTTGCGCTCGAATACGGCGGCGCCACCGTGCACGAGATACCGCCCAACGGCCAAGGAATCGCCGCGCAGATGGCACTCGGCATCCTGCGCACTTTCGATCTCGCCGCGCTGCCGCCCGATTCCGTCGCCTGCCAGCATCTCGAAATCGAGGCGATGAAGCTCGCATTCGCCGATGCGCATCGGTATGTCAGCGATCCGCGCACGATGGAGGTGACAGCGGATGCGCTTCTCGACTCCGCTTATCTTGCCGCCCGTGCGCGATTGATCGACCCGGCCCGAGCGCAGCATTTTGATCCGGGTCGGCCGGCGCGTGGCGGAACCGTTTACCTTTGCGCTGCCGACGCAAGCGGCATGATGGCATCGCTGATCCAGTCGAACTACATGGGATTCGGCTCGGGCGTCGTCGTGCCGGGAACCGGCATCAGCCTGCAGAATCGCGGCGCCGGTTTCTCGCTCGAGCCCGGCCATCCGAACGAAATCGGCGGCGGCAAACGGTCATTCCACACGATCATTCCCGGGTTTCTGACGCAGCAGGGCGCGCCGCTCGCGGCGTTCGGCGTGATGGGCGGGCCGATCCAGCCGCCGGGACACGTGCAGACACTCGTAAGAATGCTCACGTTCGGCATGAATCCGCAAGCCGCACTCGACGCGCCGCGCTGGAAGTGCAACGGCGGTCTGTCGGTGGACCTCGAGCACACGGCCGCAGCGGAGCTGCGCGCGGGATTGGCCGCGCTCGGGCACGACCTGACGCCGGTGGCGGATTCGTACATGGATTTCGGCGCCGGCCAGATCATCGCCCGACTCGCCGGCGGCTACGCCGCCGCATCGGACTCGCGCCGGGACGGACAGGCCGCGGGTTTCTGAGCGAGGGCCGCAGTGCGCCGATCGCCCCATGGCCGAACCGTTTCGCGATCAGCTCACTTCGAGAGACGCGTGACAACGCAATCCGGACGCAGCATTTTCCTGATCCTCGGTGCACTGGCAGTATTTGCCGCGCTGCTGTTTGCGCCGCTGCCGTGGCCCGATTTCATCGCATCGACGCGCATCGTCACGCATGTGGACATCGCCGCGCCGCCAGCGACCGTCTTCGCCTATGCGACGACGCCGGCGAACTGGCCCGCATGGCATCCGGCGTCGCGCGCAGTCAGTGGTGTGATCGACCGTACGCCGCAACCGGGCGAGCAGGTGATCGAGGACATCGAAGTTGCGGGCCGCCGTTTCCAGGCGGCCTGGACAAGCATCGCCGTCGAGGCGCCGCGGCGCTGGGAGTTCGGTGGGCAAGCCGGCGGCGGCGGCCGGGCGAACATCGTCTACACGCTGAATCCCTCGGGCACGGGAACGCGATTCGTCCGCAATCTCACCTACAGCGGCCCGAACCTCCTCTACGCACTCGTCAACGCCGTCTGGATCCGCGGGGTGATGGAAGCCGATTCGGCCGAGGCGATGGCCCGCCTGAAGCGCGGGGCCGAAAAGCGGGCGGCGATGCCTTGAGTGGGCATTTGCAAGACGTCCGTTCGCGTCGCGTCAGCGCCGCTTGGACTTCAACGACGCGAGCGGGAGCATTGCGGGCAGGTCCAGCCGCCGGCGATCGGACTCGATCGCGGTGAGCGGCGCTGTGGCGCGCATCGTCGAGAGCGATCGGCGCGCGAGTTCGTGGTAGCTCTGCGTCCCCTCGACTTTCCACGCCAGCTCAACCTCAGTCAATGCGCGCATCACCTTTGCCGGCACGCCCGACACCAGCGTGCGCGGCGGCACGATCATCCCGGCCTTTACGAAAGCCATCGCGGCGACGATCGCCGATTCGCCGATCACCGCGTTGTCGTTGACGACGGCGTTCATTCCGACGAGCGCATTGCGCTGAACGACGCAGCCGTGCAGTACGGCGCCATGCCCGATGTGCCCACCCTCCTCGACGACGGTCTCGTGGCCCGGAAACGCGTGCAGCACGCACGTGTCCTGAACGTTGGCGCCGGCGCGGATGTCGAGGCGGCCGAAGTCGCCCCGCAGGCACGCTGCCGGGCCGATGTAGCAGTCAGGACCCACGAGCACGTCGCCGATCAGCACCGCCGATGGATGCACGAACGCCGAGGGGTCCACCACCGGCGTCAAGCCGTCGATCGCATATACCGTCAGGGTCATTCGCGTTTCTCCGAAGTTGATCGCCGCCGGGTTCAGCCGAGCCAGGCCCGCGCATTGCGGAACATCCGCATCCATGGCGAGTCCTCGCCCCAACCGTTCGGATGCCACGACATCTGCACCGTGCGGAACCCGCGCTCGGGGTGCGGCATCAGGATCGAAAAGCGCCCGTCCGTCGTCGCCAGGCCGGTGATCCCCTGCGGCGAGCCGTTGACGTTGTAGGGATAGCGCTCGGTCGGGCAGCCGGCATTGTCGACAAAGCGCAACGTCACGTAGGGTTGTGCCGCGGCGAGTTGTCCGGCATCCCGAAACTCGGCGTACCCCTCGCCGTGCGCGGTCGCCACGGGGATCCGGCTGCCCTCCATCCCGCGAAAGAACAGCGACGGCGACGATTGCACCTCGAGCAGCACGAACCGCGCCTCGAATTGCTCCGAACGATTGCGGACAAAGTGCGGCCAATGCCCGCTGCCGGGGATCAGCTCGTGCAGGTTGCTCATCATCTGGCAGCCGTTGCACACGCCTAGCGCGAACGTATCGCTGCGTGTGAAGAACGCCGCGAAATCGTCGCGCGCGCGCGCGTTGAACAGGACCGATTTCGCCCAGCCTTCGCCGGCACCCAGCACGTCGCCGTATGAGAAGCCGCCGCAGGCGATGAAGCCCTTGACGTCGGCGAGCGTGCGCCGCCCGGCGAGAAGGTCGCTCATGTGCACGTCGTACGCGGCGAAGCCCGCGCGGTCGCACGCCGCCGCCATCTCGACCTGGCCGTTGACGCCCTGCTCGCGCAGGATCGCGATCGCCGGGCGCGCGCCCACCGCGATGAACGGAGCAGCGACGTCTTCGGCCGGATCGAACGTGAGCGTAGGTGAAAGTCCCGGATCTTCGGTATCGAGGATGCGTGCATGCTCGTCGGCAGCAGCCTCCGGATTGTCGCGCAGCCGCTGCAGCGCTTGCGTCGTCGCCGACCACGCGCGGTGGAGGTCGACGCGCGCTTCGTCGAGCAGCCGCACCGCGCCGTGGGTAACGCGAATCCGGCCGCTACGCGTGGGCCGGCCGATCACATGCATCATGAGCTTGGCAGGTGCAAGCCGTCGTTCGAGCCCGGCAAGCTCGCGCGCACGGACCTGCACGACGGCGCCCAGCTCCTCGGCGAACAGCGTTGCCAGCGGGTCGTCCGTGGCGGGAAGCGCGAGCTCAAGACCGCAGCGCGAGGCGAAGGCCATCTCGACGAGTGTCGCCAGCAGCCCGCCGTCGGCGATGTCGTGATACGCAAGCAGCAGGCCCTCGTAGTGCAGCGCCTGGATGGCAGCGAAGAACGCAGCGAGCCGAGCCGGATCGTCGACGTCGGGGCAAGTGTCGCCCAACTGACTATACGCCTGCGCGAGCGCGGAGCCGCCGAGCCGTTGCCGGCCCGCGCTCAAGTCGATCCAGACAAGGACGGTATCGTCACCGGAAAGGGCAAGCTGCGGCGTCAGCACGCGCCGCGCGTCTCGCACCGGCGCGAATGCCGACACGATCAGCGACAGCGGCGCGGTCACGGACCTCGGCACACCGCTATCGCTCCACGTCGTACGCATCGACATCGAGTCCTTGCCGACGGGAATGCTCACGCCCAGCGCGGGACAAAGCTCCATTGCGACGGCGCGTACCGTGTCGTAGAGTGCCGCGTCCTCACCAGGATGCCCGGCCGGCGCCATCCAGTTGGCCGACAGCTTGACATCGGAGAGCCGCGCGATGCCCGCAGCGGCGATATTGGTGAGCGCCTCTGCCACCGCCATCCGCCCCGAAGCCGGCGCGTCGATCAGCGCGAGCGGCGTGCGCTCGCCCATCGCCATCGCCTCGCCCGCGTAGCCATCGAAATCCATCAGCGTCACCGCGACGTCGGCGACCGGCACCTGCCACGGGCCGACCATCGGGTCGCGCGCGATGAGGCCACCGACGGACCGGTCGCCGATGGTGACAAGGAACGTCTTGTCGGCGACGGCGGGAAATTGCAGCACCCGGAATGCGGCATCGCGCACCGTGACGCCGCGGAGATCGAGCGGGGGCGGCGCACGCCGGACGCGCGTAACGTCGCGTGTCATCTTCGGCGGCTTTCCCAACAGCACATCGAGGCTCATCTCCACCGGCGTGTTGCCGAAATGCCGATCGGTGACGACGAGGCGTTGCGTCGCGGTGGCTTCGCCCACGACCGCGTACGGGCAGCGCTCGCGCTCGCAGATGGCACGGAAGCGCGCAAGATTGGTTGCGTGGATTGCGAGGACATAGCGCTCCTGCGCCTCGTTGCACCAGATCTCGCGCGGCGCCATACCGGGCTCCTCGGAGGGCACGGCGCGCAAGTCGAGCACCGCCCCGGCGCCGCCACCGTGGACCAGCTCCGGAAGCGCATTCGACAGGCCGCCGGCGCCGACATCGTGGATCGACAGGATCGGGTTGGCGTCGCCGAGTTGCCAGCAGCGGTCGATCACCTCCTGCGCGCGGCGCTGCATTTCGGCGTTGCCGCGCTGGACGGAATCGAAGTCGAGGTCCGCGGCGTTGGTGCCGGTGGCCATCGACGACGCCGCGCCACCGCCCATGCCGATCAGCATGCCAGGGCCGCCAAGCTGCACCAGCAGCGCCCCCGCGGGAATCGAAGCCTTGTGGACGTGCGACGCGGCGATGTTCCCCACGCCCCCCGCGATCATGATCGGCTTGTGGTAGCCCCGGACTTCGCCCGCGACGGCCTGTTCGAACGTCCGGAAATAGCCGAGGATGTTCGGCCGCCCGAACTCGTTGTTGAATGACGCGCCGCCGATCGGCCCTTCGAGCATGATGTCGAGCGCCGAGGCGATGCGGTCGGGCTTTCCGTACGGCGCTTCCCACGGCTGCGGCAGCGCCGGGAGGCGAAGATGCGAGACGGAGTATCCGGTGAGGCCCGCCTTCGGTTTCGCGCCGCTTCCGGTCGAACCTTCGTCCCGGATCTCGCCGCCCGAGCCGGTTGCCGCACCTGGAAACGGTGCGATCGCCGTCGGATGGTTGTGCGTTTCCACCTTCATCAGGATCTGCGTGAGCTCTTCATGCGCGGCGTACCGGCCGTCCGCACCAGGATAGAAGCGGCGCGCCGTCGCGCCTTCGATCACCGCGGCGTTGTCGGCGTACGCGACGATCGTACCCTGCGGGCTCGTCGCATGGGTGTGCCGGATCATCGCGAACAGGCTCTTGTCCTGCGCTACACCGTCGACGATCCAGTCGGCGTTGAAGATCTTGTGCCGGCAATGCTCCGAGTTCGCCTGCGCGAACATCATCAGCTCGACGTCGGTCGGGTCGCGGCCGACGCGCCGGAAATTGGCGTCGAGGTAATCGATCTCGTCGGGCGCGAGCGCGAGGCCAAGGTTGGTGTTGGCACGTTCGAGCGCGGAGCGCCCCTGCGCGAGCAGTGGGATCGTCGAGAGCGGCTTGGGCGCGAAGTGCGCAAACAGCACGTCCGCTTCGTCGGGGGAACCGAAAACTGCTTCCGTCATTCGGTCGTGCAGAAGCGGCATGAGCGCAGCTCGATCGGCCGAGGACAAAGCGACCCCTCCTGTCACGGCAATGCGGTAGCCGACACCGCGCTCGATGCGCTTCACCGCGGCGAGTCCGCAGTTGTGCGCGATGTCGGTCGCCTTCGACGACCAGGGCGAGATCGTGCCCGGACGCGGCACGACGAGAACGAATTCGCCGCTGTCGGCCGCTGCCTCGTCGTGCGGCCCGTAAGTCAGGATCCGATCGAGCGACGCCCGCTCAGCGGTAGTCAATTCCCTCGCAGTTTCGACGAAATGCCAGAAGGTTGCGGAAAGTCCCGAGATCCGGTGGTCCGGACGGAACGACGCGAGCGCGGAAAGGAGCTTGGCGACACGAAACGGCGACAGCGCGTGACGCCCGCGCAGCGTAAGGAGGTGCGGCATGTACGGCGCAGCGAACGTAAAGCGCGATTATACGCGGGTCCCGCCGCCGAAGACCTCATTCGATTGCGGCGCCACGCGCACGAACGTCGTGCGCTTCGAGAATTCGCGCAGCCGCCGCGCACCGACGTAGGTGCATGCCGAGCGCACGCCACCCAGGATCTCCTGCACCGTGTCCACCACCGGTCCGCGAAACGGTACGAGCACTTCCGTTCCCTCGGCCGCACGGTACTCGGCCACCCCGCCGGCGTAGCGCTCCATCGCCGCCTTGCTGCTCATTCCGTAGAACCGTCGGAATTTCTGTCCGTCACGTTCGACCGTGTCACCGCCCGACTCCGCATGGCCCGCGAACATGCCGCCCAGCATCACGAAATCTGCGCCGCCGCCGAAGGCCTTCGCGATGTCGCCAACCGTCGCACAGCCGCCGTCGGCGCAGATGTGCCCTTCGAGCCCGTGCGCCGCGTCGGCGCATTCGATGATCGCGGAGAGCTGCGGGTAGCCGACACCGGTCATCTTGCGCGTCGTGCAGACCGAGCCGGGCCCGATACCGACCTTCACGATATCGGCGCCCGACAGGATAAGCTCCTCGGTCATCTCGCCGGTGACGACGTTGCCGGCCATGATCACGAGGTGCGGATGGCGCTGGCGAATCCGATCCACGAACCGGACGAAACCTTCGGTGTAGCCGTTGGCGACGTCGATGCAGACATACCGGATTGCCGACTCGCTTCCTGCACCCGATCCCTGCATCACCTTGTCGAACTTCTCCTCGTCGGCGCGGGCGATGCCCATCGAGTAAAAGGCTGCGCTCTTGCGCTCCAACGTCGTAAAAAAATCGACGCACTCGCCGACCGCGTAATGTTTGTGCAGCGCGGTCGACAGCTTGAACGGGTCGAGCGCCCGGGCGATCGCGAACGTGCCCGTCGTATCCATGTTCGCGGCAACGATCGGGATGCCGTGATACCTGACCTGTGCGTGTCGGAACGTGAACTCGCGCGAAATGTCGACGTCCGAGCGCGTCGTGAGTGTCGAGCGCTTCGGCCGGATCAGCACGTCCTTGAAGTCGAGCTTGACTTCGTTGTCGATCCGCATGGCCCAGGGTCGTGGTGCACCTCGCCCGTTACGGCGACGAACTGCACCCCGCTTTCCATCTTTAGTGATGAAGGATCTTGGCGAGGAACTGCTGCGCGCGCTCCGAGCGCGGCTTGCCGAAGAAGTCGTCCTTGGTCGCGTCCTCGACGATCTTCCCGCGGTCCATGAAGATCACGCGGTGGCTGACCTTGCGCGCGAAGCCCATCTCGTGCGTGACGACCATCATCGTCATGCCTTCCTTCGCGAGCAGCACCATCACGTCGAGCACCTCGCCCACCATCTCGGGATCGAGTGCGGACGTCGGCTCGTCGAACAGCATCACGATCGGGTCCATCGACAGCGCGCGGGCGATGGCCACGCGCTGCTGCTGGCCGCCGGAGAGCTGGCCCGGGAAACTTGTCCTTCTGCGCCATGAGGCCCACGCGGTCCAGCATCTTGAGGCCGCGCTTCAATGCGTCATCCGCGGAGCGGCCAAGCACCTTGATCTGCGCGATCGTGAGGTTCTCCGTCACGCTCAGGTGCGGGAACAGCTCGAAATGCTGGAAGACCATGCCGACGCGCGCGCGCAGCTTCGGCAGGTTCGTCTTCGGGTCGGCGATCGAAATGCCGTCGACGACGACGTCGCCCTTCTGGAACGGCTCCAGCGCGTTGACGCATTTGATGAGCGTCGACTTGCCCGACCCCGAGGGGCCGCAGACGACGACGACCTCGCCCTTCTTGATGCTTGGTCGTGCAATCGGTCAGCACCTGGAAGCTGCCGTACCACTTGGAAATGTCTTTGATGTCGATCATGGCGCGCTCTTCTCGTTCCTTCAGATTCAGCGGATGATGGCGATCTTCTTCTGCAGCTGGCGCACGAGCATCGACAGGCTGAAGCAGATGACGAAATAGGTGACCGCCGCGAGCAGGTACATCTCGACCGGCCGGTTGAAGTTCTTGCCCGCCACCTCGAAGCCCTTCAACAGGTCGTAGGCGCCGACCGCATACACCAGCGACGTGTCCTGGAACAGGATGATGGTCTGCGTGAGCAGCACCGGCAGCATGTTGCGGAACGCCTGCGGCAGCACGATGAGCTTCATGCACTGCGCATAGGTCATTCCCGACCGCGTAGCCCGCCGAGACCTGGCCCTTGCGGCACCGACTGGATGCCGGCACGCATGATCTCCGAGTAGTACGCCGCCTCGAACACCGTGAACGTGATGATCGCGGACAGTTCGGCGCCCAGCGGCCGGCCGATCAGCAACGGAATGAGCAGGAAGAACCACAGGATCACCATCACCAGCGGAATCGAACGCAGCGTGTTCACGTAGAACGCGGCGGGCAGGACCAGCCACTTCTTGCCCGACAGCCGCATCAGCGCGATCACCGTGCCCAAGCGCGATGCCGCCGACCATCGCGAACAGCGTGAGCTGGACGGAGAAGAAGAAGCCCTTGAGAATGAAGCTCGAGACGACGTTCCAGTCGAAGAACGCGAAGCTCAGGTTCATTTGGCGCTCCCGATCATGCCGGGCACCTGCACCCGCTTCTCGATGAACGACGCGACCCGATTGACCGCGAACGCCGAGACGAAATACAGGACCGGTGACCGCGAGGTAGATCTCGACGCCGCGCGAGGTCTCCTCCTGCGCCTGCATCGCGAAGAACGTCAGCTCGGAGATGCTCACGGCAAACGCCACCGACGAATTCTTGATGATGTTCATCGACTCGCTCGTCAGCGGCGGAATGACGATGCGAAACGCCATCGGCAGCAGCACGTACCGGTAGGTCTGCGGCAGCGTGAGACCCATGGCCAGACCCGCGTAGCGCTGGCCCTTGGGCAGCGCCTGGATGCCCGCCTTGACCTGCTCGGCGATGCGCGCCGACGTGAAGAAGCCGAGCGCGATCACGACCGCGATGAAATCAGGAACGCGCCTGCAGCGCTCTTGAAAATCGACGGAATGACGTGGTACCAGAGGAAGATCTGCACCAGCAGCGGGATGTTGCGGAAGAGCTCGGTCCAGGCGTTGCCGATCCAGACGAACGCCTTGACCGGCGTCGTGCGCAGGATGCCCATCAGCGAACCCGTCGCCAGCGCCACCACCAGCGAGCACCCGGAGACCAGGAGCGTCCAGCCCCACGCCGACATCATCCAGTTGAGATAGGTCTGCCCGCCCCCGGTATCCTGGAAGAAAACCTGCCAATCCCAGCTCATCAAGCCGTCTCCCCGCTGTCGTTCGAGTGCAGGTCAGAAAAAAGCGCGACGCGGATGTCCCGTCGCCGCGCTTTCGCTGCAGTGGCACGCGGCAGCCGTACCCGCGCCTGCCGATGGTGTCGCCTACGGCATCGCGTACTCTTCCATCGGCTTGTCGTTCGGATTGTTCCACGCGTTCTTGGTGGCGTCCGACAACGGCAATCCGACCTTGGTGTTGGCCGGCGGGATCGGCTGCACGAACCACTTGTCGTACATCTTCGCGAGCTCGCCGCTCTTGACCATCGCCTTGATGCTGTCGTCGACCGCCTTCTTGAACGCCGGGTCGTCCTTGCGCATCATGCAGGCAATCGGCTCGACGCTCAGCACTTCCGCCAAGGATCTTGTAGTCGGCCGGGTTCTTCGACTTGGAGACGAGACCGGCGAGGATCTGCCCGTCCATCACGAACGCGTCGGCGCGGCCGGTCTCGAGCAGCAGGAAGCTGTCGGCGTGGTCCTTGCCGAAAACTTCCTTGAAGTCCATGTTGGCGGCGCGCTTGTTCTTGCGCAACGTCTGCACCGACGTGGTCCCGGTCGTCGTCGCGACCGTCTTGCCGTTGAGATCCGCGATTCCCTTGATCGGCGAGTTGGCCTTGACCACGATGCGGCCTTCCTCGACGTAGGTCGTCATCGCGAACGCCACGTCCTTCTGCCGCGCCGCGTTGTTGGTCGTCGAGCCGCACTCCAGGTCCACCGTGCCGTTCTGCACCAGCGGAATGCGGTTCTGCGACGTCACCGGCTGGATACTTGATGTCGAGCTTCGGCATCTTGAGCTGCTTCTGGATGTCCGCGGCGATCTTGTCGCCCATCTCGGTATGGAAGCCCGACGTACTTGCCGTCACCGAGCGTGTAGGCCAGCGCGCCCGACGACTCGCGCGTCGCCGAGCGTGATCGTGCCGGTGTCCTTGACCTTCTTGAGTGTGCCGGTGAGTTCCTGCGCGTGCGCCGCCAGCGCGAAGGCAGCGGCAACGATCGCGAAACCGGCTTTGGGTAACAGCTTCATGGAATTCCTCCTGGGGATCAGCCTGGCGGGGCAAATTTGGAAAATGCGGAGTCGACCGCCGGGCGCCTGCGCCTCACGGTACGTCCGGCATTACCGGCGGGCTAGTGTAGCGGCGCGGCCTCGGGTTTGTCCATTTGCTGCCTTTCTGCGGCAGGATGCGGCAGTCCCACCGCCTATAATCCGGCCATGGCCGTCCTGCCCGCGCTCGCGCCCGTCTATCGCACCGCCGACCTGCGCGTGGTCGAGGCCGCCGCCCGGGGAGATCCCCTGATGGAGCGCGCCGGTCTAGCGGCTGCCGGAGTGGTGCGGACGATGGCGGGGAATGGTGGCGGCGCCGTTCTTGTGCTCGCGGGACCGGGCAACAACGGCGGCGATGCGTTCGTCGTTGCCCGGTGGTTGCGGCAATGGTTTTTCGAGACCACCGTCGTGTTTCGTGCCGACGCGGCGAAGCTGCCGCCCGACGCGGTCGCCGCCCACCGGGCGTTCATCGACGCAGGCGGCACGACCGTCGACGACATTCCGCCAGGCTGGCACGGGACGTTGATCGTCGACGGCCTTTTCGGCATCGGACTCGCGCGTGCTCTGTCCGCCGACTATGCGTCACTCGCGATGCGCGCCAACGCCTCGGGGGTGCCGATCGTCGCGCTCGACGTGCCGAGCGGCCTTGACGCCGACACCGGCGTGGCGTTCAAGCCGACGATCCGCGCGACCGCCACCGCGACATTCATCGCCCTGAAGCCGGGATTGCTGACCAATGACGGCATCGACTGTTGCGGCACAGTGTCCGTGCATCCGCTCGGTCTCGATCCGGAGAAAATCGCGTCGGCGCCGGGGCATCGGCTCGACTGGACGACGCTCGCGGCGGCACTTCCCGAAGGGCTGCGGCGACGGCAGCGAAACGTGCACAAGGGCACGTTTGGCACGCTGGCGATCGTCGGCGGTGCCGCCGGCATGACCGGCGCGCCGCTGCTCGCGGGACGCGCCGCGCTCCACGTGGGGACGGGCAAGGTCTGGGTCGGCTTCGCCGCCGCGGATCATCCGCCCGTCGACGGCGGCCAGCCGGAACTGATGCTGCGTGAGGCGGACGCGGTCATGAGCGCGGGCGCCGAAGCCATCGCGTGCGGACCGGGACTCGGCACCAGCGATACGGCGAAGCGGTTGGTCGCGCGCGCGGTCGCCGAACGTGTTCCGATCGCGCTCGACGCCGATGCGCTGAATCTGATCGCCTCCGATCCGGCGCTCGCAGCCGCGGTCGCAGCCCGAAACCTTCCGACGCTCGCGACGCCGCATCCCGCGGAGGCGGCGCGGCTGCTCGGCACGACCGTGGCCGACGTGCAAGCCGACCGCGTTGCCGCGGCGCTGAAACTCGCGGCCAAGCTCAACGCGTCGGTCGTGGTCAAAGGTGCGGGCAGTGTGCTCGCCCACCCCGACGGCACGTGGGACATCAATGCGAGCGGCAATCCGGCGTCTGGCGAGTGCCGGCACCGGCGACGTGCTGACCGGGTTCGCCGGCGCGTTCCTCGCGCAGGGCCTCGATGGAAGGACCGCGCTGCGGCTTGCCGTGTGTCTGCACGGCGCCGCCGCGGATGCCTGTGTCGCCGGTGGCCGCGGCCCGATCGGTCTCACTGCTGCCGATGCTTGCGCCGGCGGGGCGCACCCTGCTGAACGCCGCCCGCTAGGGCAGCAGCACCGTCGCACCGGTCGTCCCGCGCGATTCGAGCGCGCGATGCGCGGTCGCGGCATCCTTCAGTGCGAACGTCTGCCGCGGCTCGCTGACGATCTTGCCCGATTGCACCAGCTCGAACAGCTCGTCGGCCATCGCCGGTCAGGTCCTCGCGTTTCGCGGCGTAAGTGAACAGCGTCGGACGCGTTGCGTACAGCGAGCCCTTCTGCGACAGGAGCAGGATGTCGAACGCGGGAATCGCACCGGACGCGTTGCCGTAGCTGACGAAAGCCCGCGCGGCAGAGATGCAATCGAGCGACGCGGGAAACGTGTCCTTGCCGATGCCGTCGTAGACGACCGGCACGCCCTTGCCGCCGGTAAGCGCCTTCACGCGCTCGACGAAATTCTCGCGCGTGTAGACGATCGTGTGCGTGCAGCCGTTGGCCTTCGCGAGCGCTGCCTTGTCGTCGGACCCGACGGTGCCGATCATCGTGACGCCCAGCGCGCGCGCCCACTGGCAGGCGATGAGCCCGACGCCACCGGCTGCCGCGTGAAACAGGATCGTGTCGCCGGCCTTGAGCTTGTGCGTCTGGCGGAACAGGTATTGCACGGTGAGGCCCTTCAGCATCAGCGTGGCCGCGGAGCGATCGGAAATGCCGTCGGGGAGCTTGACGAGGCGCTCCGCGGGCATCACGCGCACTTCGCTGTACGCACCGAGCGGCCCGCCGCAGTAGGCGACCCGATCGCCCGCCTTGACCCAATCGACGCCGGCGCCGACGGCCTCGACGACGCCCGCGGCCTCGGTGCCGAGCCCCGTCGGCAGCGGGAGCTTGTAGAGCCCGCCGCGATGATAGGTGTCGATGTAGTTGACGCCGATCGCCGTGTGGCGCACGCGCGCTTCGCCCGGGCCCGGATCGCCGACGGCGACTTCCTCCAATAGGAGCACTTCGGGACCGCCGGTGGCATGGACACGGATGGCACGGGGCATGGCAGGACCTCGATCGATGGTGAAGGCGATCAGTTTAGCGGACGACGGTCGCCGCACGTTGGGCGGCATGGACCTCTCGCCACCGAGCCAGGACACCAGCACGCGGACGTCGGTCATTGCGGAAGGATCTGCGCATCAGTGGTTGCCTTCGATCACGCCGAACTCGGCTGGAAGGCGTGCATAGAAGATGCTGACCTGCTCGCGCTGCAGCAGGTCGAGCAGCCGTTGCGCCTCCTCGTCGCTCACGACGAACTCGATTTCCACGGTCATGTCCGCCGCCAGCTCGAAGAAGTGCTCCTCGTGCAGGATGCCGTGGCGACCGAATCCGGCGATCGCGCGGAACGCCGACCCGCCGTGGATGCCCATCTTCTTCGCCTGCTCCAGCAGCCACTCGTAGAGCGCGATGTGGCGATGCTTCCGGTTCTCGTGCACGTAGAAGCGCAGCAGCGTGCCTTTCATGAACCCCCCCAAGCGTAGAGCGCGCGGATCAGCAGGATGCCGGCGATCGTCATCGCAACCGAGCCCGCCACGTGAGCGACGATTGCGATCGTTCCCCAGAGGTATTCCCGGCGCAGCAGCAGCGTGACGACCTCGGCGGAAAACGCCGAAAAGGTCGTGAGCCCGCCGAGGAAGCCGGTAGTCACAAGCAGCCGTGCCTCAGGCAGCAGTACCGCGTGGCGGGTCATCAGCTCCATCGCGAAGCCCATCAGCAGGCCGCCGGAAAGGTTCGCCGCGAGCGTACCGAGCGGGAGTGTTGGGAAGACTGGATTGAGCAGGATGCCCAAACCCCAGCGCAACCAGGCACCGACGGCGGCGCCGCCGCCAACCGCGAGAATTCCGCCCCAGGGCATGCGAACCTCCCTCCGCGCAAGCGAGCGCACCGCGATCACGACATCGGCCGTGACGAGCGCGGGGACGTTCAGTCAGCGAACAAACCGATCGACGTAATCCGCACCGAGCCCGCTTGCGGCGTAATGCTGGCGGCACATCTCGATCTTCGTCCAAACGTCCTCGTACCCGATCGTGCGGTCTGCCTCGTCGAGGTAGATCATCGCGCCGCTGATGTTGAAGCACGTGACCATCTCTGGGCAATCGGCGGGTACCGTCAGCGTGTGGATTTCGCCCGGCGGCTCGTAGACGAAGCTGCCCTCCTCCGCCATCCAGTCGTGCTCGAGGTACTTCCACCGCCCCTTGATTACATAGCCGGTGACAGCCATCGGGTGCCGGTGCCGATGCAGCACGCCGGACTTGCGCACGCGCAGCAGGTTGCACCAGCCGCCGCTAACCGTGTTGAGCAGAAGCGGCCGGAACCAGACGCTCGCCGCCTGCGGTACCCACACGCGCTCGTCGTCGGGAATCGCCCTGACCGCGATCTCGGGTTGGATACCGTGCGCCGCGAGGACTTGCGGCGCGGTCACTGCGTCCCTTGCTTGAGCGAAGCCTTGAGCGCGGCGATTTCCGCTGCTGCAGTGTTGCCGTGCGGCAGCGGCCGATGCGCGCGCCGGTACCAGTACTTGGCGTTTTCGAGGTCGCCCTCGATCAGGTGGACGATGCCGTGCGCCCAGCAACCGAGCAACGTCGCATCCTTCTGCACCAGCTCGTGCGCCGCCTGCCACTCGCCCGCTTCGAGATGGCGCACCGCCATGGCAATCGGTGTGGGCGCTGCCGCCTTCGCGATCGGTGCGTGACGCGCCGTTCTTGTGTTTGGTGTGACGCGCATCCCCACCCCCTCATTCACGCAACCAGATAACCGCCATCGACCGGGATCACCGCGCCGGTGACGAATTCCGCCGCCGGCGAGCACAGGAACACGACGGTTCCCGCGATATCGGCCGGTTCCCCCCAGCGTCCGAGCGGCGTGCGGGCGAGAATGGCGGCACTGCGCTCGCGATCGTCCTGCAACGCCTGCGTGAGCGAGGTGGTGACCCAGCCCGGCGCAATCGCGTTGACGCGGATTTTATCCTTCGCGTACGCAATTGCCAGCGATTTCGTAAGCTGTGCGACGCCGCCCTTGCTGGCACTGTAGCCGGGGACCAGGCCGCCGCCGAAAAATGTCAGAATCGACGCGGTATTGACGATGCATCCCCTTGATTTTGCGAGCAGCGGCCGTGCCGCCGCGCACAGGCGCATCGTGCCCGTCAGGTTGATGTCGACGACATCGGCGAAGATCGCGGGATCGTGTTCGGCGCCGCGCCGGATCACACCCGCGCAGTTGACGAGGATGTCGAGCCGCGGCAGGTTGCCGACGAGCGCGGCGATCGCCGCGCCGTGACGGACATCGAGTGCCACGGCATCGCGGCCGCGAAACGCCGGCTGCGCACGCGCGGCATCGGCTTCCGCCTGCGTGGCCCCGGTCACCGTCACCACGGCGCCGCAGGCCGCGAGCGCATCGCCGATCGCGGCGCCGATGCCGCTCGTCCCGCCCGAGACCAGTGCGACCTGGCCGGCGAACAGATTGTCCGCAAAAGTCGCGCGCGTCATGCCGATGTCATTGGCGCGCGGCGGCGGCAAGCAATGCGCGAACATCGGCGTCACGCGGCAGCGGTGCCACGGCACCGAAGCCGGTCGTCGCCAGCGCCGCCGCGGCGTTCGCATAGCGCGCCGCGTCGAATGGCGTATCGCCGACTAGTGTGCGCGCCGCGAAAGCGCCGTCGAAGCAGTCGCCCGCGCCGGTGGCGTCGATGCATTGCACCTGATGACCGGCGATGCGCTCGGTCCGGTGTCCGTCGGAAACCATAACGCCATTGGCGCCACACTTCAGGGCGACCACCGGCGCGCCGAGGGCGTGGCACCAGTCGATGATCGCGCCTGCCTCGTCGTAGCCGGACAGCGTCTTCGCCTCGTCGACGCTTGGCAGGAACCAGTCGCACTGTGCGATCGTGGCCATGATCACGGCGCGCGCCCGAGCGAGCGGCCAGAGCTTCGGCCGCAGGTTGGGATCGAAGGAAATGCGTGCCCCGGCGGCCTCCGCCATTTCGATCGCTGCGAACACGGCGTCGCACGCCGACGCACTGATCGCCTGGCTGATGCCGGAGACGTGCAGGATGCGTGCACCGCGGATCACGTCGCAGGGCAGCGTGTCGGCATCGATCCGCGACGCCGCCGAGCCGACACGCAAGTACGAAAACTCGTGCCCGTGCGGCCCGTGGGTGACGAAATAGACCCCGGTCGGTGCCTCGGGATCGCGGGCGACGCCGCGCGTGTCGACGCCTTCGCGGTGCCAAAGGTCGATGAGCATCCGCCCGAATGCGTCGTCGCCGACGCGGGTCGCATACCCGACCTGCCCGGCGGCACCGAGGAGGCGCGCTGCCGCAATCGCCATGTTCGACGTATCGCCGCCGAAGCCGCGCAAATAGTGGTCGGGCGCCCCGGCGCGCGCCTGGTTGAATTCGACCATCGGCTCGCCAAGCGCGACGATGGCGGGCATGCCGGTGGGCGCGGCCGTCAACGGTGCTCCCGCAGCGCAGCGGCCGGCATGCGTAGCCCGGCCGCACCGTCTTCACAGGCACACAACGTCGTGCTCCTCTTTCTCCGCGGGGATCCGCGGCCGCCAGTGTAGCGCGGCGGCGGCGCAGCGGAATGCCTGGTGCCGTTTTGTCAGCGCACGAGCCCGGCGTGCCGGGCGATGTCCCACAAGCCGCGCGCCGCGGCGTGCTCCGGGCCGGGCGTCCCCGCCATCCCTGCTTCGCCCATCGCCGTTGCATAGCGATCGCAGAGCATGCGCACTCCGACCAGCAGCGCGCGGCTCGCATCGATGCCGTGGCGGGCCGCCCATGCGCGACCCGCAGCGATCTCGCTGCCGATCAGCAGGCCGGACAGATAGTCGGCGATCGCCGCGTTCTCCATCTCGCCGAACAACGCGAGCGTCCGCGCGCCGAACAGGTGGTGCAACAGGGCATCGGGATGAACATCGTGCGCCAACGCGCAACGGACACCACGTGCGAATGCCGTGCCCGCCGTCGTTCCCGGCGCGATCATCCGGCCGAGAATGCTGTGGTCCTTCAGCACCGCGTAGATCTCGCCGGTCATGAAGGTGACGAAAGTCTCGACCCGGCCGGCCCGCGCGATCGCCCATTTGCTGTGCGTACCGGGCAGGACGACGAGCGTCACCGCCGCGTCGTCGGCGAGTGCGCCGAGGATCTGCGTCTCCTCGCCGCGCATGACGTCGGGAACGCCGCGGGCATCGCGGCACACAAGTCCGGGAACGATTAGCAGCGTGCCGTCCGGCGTGCGCGCCAGCCGGGTCGCCAGCGCATCGAGCGCCGCCGGGCAGTTCACGTAGGGCGCCTCGACCCAGCCTTGGCGACTGCCGATCATTCCGCACGCGAGGCGCGGCGCGGCCTCGCGCGACCAGTCCCCCAGCAACGTTTCGAGCGCCGCGGCGAAGCTGTCATGGTGAATCTGCTGGATGCCAAGTGGCGCGGCGCGTTCACCCTCGATCCGCCCCGCGCCATCCAGCCGATACGCCCGCGCCGACGTCGTTCCCCAATCGACGGCGAAGAGCGCCGCGCGGTTCACGCTGCGGGCTTCACTGGCGGCTGCCACCGCGCCGCGGCCTCGTCGTCGCTGGCGCGCGCGTCGACCCAGCGCACCCCGGCCGGCGTGTGCTCCTTCTTCCAGAACGGGGCGCGCGTCTTGAGGTAGTCCATGATGAATTCGCACGCGGCGAACGCCTCGCCGCGATGCGCACTCGTGACGCCGACCAGCACGATCTGGTCCGCGGGCTTCAGCTCGCCAACGCGGTGGATGACGAGCACATCGACGATGTCCCAACGCGACTTCGCCTCGTCGACGATCGCCGCCAGCGCCCTTTCGGTCATGCCCGGATAGTGCTCGAGCGTCATCGCCTCGATGCGTGCCGATTCGCCCACGTCGCGCACGGTGCCGATGAATGCGGCCACGGCGCCCACGCGTGAGTCGCCGTCTCGCAGCGCGGAGAGCTCGTGCGCGACGTCGAAGTCGCCGGTTTGAACGCGGACAGGCATCGCGGATCTCCGCGGTCAGCCACCGGTGACCGGCGGAAACAGCGCGACTTCGTCGCCTGCCTGGATCAGCGTGTCGGGCCGCGCAAGATCGTGATTGACGGCGATGCGCACGGCGCGGCCGGGCGCCAATTCAGCCGCCCACACGCCGCCTCGCGCCGCGAGCCATGCGCGGAGCGCGGCGACGGTGGTCACGCCCTGCGGCGGCTCCAGGCGTTCGCTCGCCGTGCCGAAGGACTCCCGCAAGCGGGCGAGATAGACGAGCGTCAGGGTCGTGGACGCAGTGTCGCGCATGGCAATCGACGTTGGGCGGCGCCGTCAAGGGTGCCAATGGCGATTCTACGCCGCCGGGCAACGACGGTGGCCCGGCGAACGCTGTGCCGCGTGCGTGGCTAGAACCGGACTTGGAGACCGAACGTGACCTGGTCGGTCTCGGGCAGACTGCTGCCGATTTCACCGGCAAAGCTGCCGAAGCGGCTGTATTCGAGGCGCAGTCCGAGCGTTGAATTCATGTCGTAGCGCACGCCGACGCCGTAATTCATGCCATCGCGCAATCCGCGCGCGGCGGCGATCGAGACCGGCGCGGTGCCAGCAACGGGCGTCGGATCCGACTGCGCGTAGCCCAGCCGTCCGTACAACGCGAACGCCTTGTAAACGTTCCAGCTCGTGAAGACATCGAGGTTCCAGCTGCGGCTTTGCACGTCGCCCGCCGCCGCTCCAAACGTGAGTCCGACGCCTCGTCGACCGGATCCGATGTCGAGCGGACGCAGCGAATATTTGTCCAATGAGCTGAACGACGCTTCCACCGCAAGATCGTTTTGCCAGCGGTAGCCGCCAAAGACGAGCGCCCGTGTCGCGGTATCGTCAGCCGTGGTCGTGCTGAAGCGATTCAATGCCGCGCTCGCCGCTGCGCCGAAGTTGATGCCGACGCCTTCCGCAGTCGTGTCGCGCAGGGACACGCCGCCGTAAAAGCCGTCAGGGGAAGAAGGCGCGTCCGGGCGCTCGGCCGCCTGCGCCAGGGTCATCGACCCAAGTGCAACAAAATCGAGGTAACCGCCGCAACCCGCTGAAATGTCATGATTTTTATGCGCGAACAACGTGCTGCCGGCCTCTAGTCCGCGTGCGCCTCGCCATCCCCAACCAGACATCCTTTTGGCAGCGCAATCGGCCTTCGGTTTCACGGTACTCGCCGAGTATGTCCAAGTCAATCTTGTCCGACCGCCGGGCGCGCATGGCCGACGACGAATGTTGCGGCGGCGTCATAGTCGTCGAGCCGCAGCACCGGAAGCCGTTCGGCGGATCCCGGCGGCAGCGCGTCCGGGCTGTCGGTCGCGATCGCCAAGATGTGGGGATCATGGGGATGCAGCAGCGGTTTGCCTACCTCCGCCCGCCAGATTTCGAGTTTCGGAATTGCGGCCGCCTTGAACCCTTCCACCAGCGCGAGGTCGCACTGGGACAGGCGGGCGAGGGCTTCGTGCATCGCGAGCTCGGCGCCGCCGCGCAGCTCGTGTATCAGCGCCCAGCGCGCGGCCGACGTGACCAGCACCTCGCTGCAGCCAGCATGGCGATGACGATAAGAATCCTTGCCGGGCTGATCGATATCGAACCGGTGATGGGCATGCTTGATCAGCGAAACGGTAAGGCCGCGGGCCGCGAGACGCGGAATGACTTGCTCGATCAGCGCCGTCTTGCCGCTGCCGGACCACCCGGCGAATCCGAAAATGCGCATCGGCACGTTCCTCCAGTCTTTGCCATTTTACCGATCGCCTCGGTCATGCCGAATGCATGCGGTCGACATGGCCGACCCGCGAGGCTAAGCTGATCGCTCCGGCGCCGCGTGGCGCCGCCCGACCGCTCCGCCGCCACCATGACGACGCCTTCCAGTCCTGACCTGCTCGCCCCGATTCCGAGGGGAACCGAGAACGGGATGCGTGACGTCTCCGGCGTCATCGAGCGTGTAATCGCCGACGTGCCCCCGCCGCACACGCATGCGGTGTCCGATGCGGCGCGCGCAGCGGTGAAGCTCGCTCGCGAGGCGGCGCAGAAGGCCGCGGTGCTGTCGGGCTCGCTGGCGCTGCCGCCGGGGCCGCTCGGGATGCTTACCGTGTTGCCCGACCTCTACCTGATCTGGAAGGTGCAGCGGCAGATGGTCGCCGACATCTTCGCGTTGCACGGGCGTACCGCCGAGCTCACGAGGACACACATGCTGTACTGCCTGTTCCGCCACATGGCAAGCCACGTGCTGCGCGACGTCGTCGTGCGCGCCGGCCAGCGGGCGGTCGTCACGCAACTCTCGGCCGGAGCGCTCACGAGTCTGTTGAAGACACTCGGCGTCAGCGTCACGCAAAGGATCGCCGGAACCGCGGCCAGTCGCTGGGTGCCGATCGCCGGCGCGGCGGCGGTCGGCGCCTACGCGTATTGGGACACGCTGCAGGTCGCGAAGACTGCGCGCCGGCTGCTCGAAGCGCCGCCGGATGCCGCGCCGGAGGCGGACGCCACACACCACCGGACCGCGCGCAAGCGAGCCTGAGGAACCCGATGTGCGGCCGCTACGAACTGCACACCCATCCGGCCGCAATCGCGCTCGCGTTCGGGCTTGCGCATCCGCCCGATGTGCACGCCCGCTACAACATCGCGCCGATGACCGACGTGCCGATCGTGCGCGTCAACGCCGAGGGCCGGCGCGAGCTCGTGCGGATGCGCTGGGGCCTGGTCCCGCGCTGGGCGAAGGACCCGGCGATCGGCGCCCGAATGATCAATGCGCGCGGCGAGACGCTTGCCGACAAGCCGTCGTTCCGGATGGCCTACCGCCGTCACCGCTGCCTGCTGCCCACCGACGGCTTCTACGAATGGCAAGCCGCCCGCAGCGGGGAGCATGCGCGCAAGCAGCCCTTGCACATCGGGATGAAGGACGGGTCCGTGTTCGCGTTCGGCGGCCTCTATGAGCGGTGGCTCTCCACCGAGAACGAAGTGCTCGACACGTGCACGATCGTCACGACGACGGCGAACAGCCTGCTCCAGGCCGTGCATGACCGGATGCCGATGATCGTCGCACCCGAGCACTACGCGCGCTGGCTGGACCCCGCGAATGCCGACATCGCCGATCTCATCGTGCCCTATCCCTCCGCCGCAATGGCGTACTACCCCGTGTCCCCGCGCGTCAACAACGTGCGTCACGACGATGCGTCGCTGATCGAGCGCACCGGGCCGATGGCCGCGGACGACGAGGTGGAGCATGAACCGCCGCACCCGCCGGAGCAGGAATCGCTCTTTTGACTCCCACCGCGCCGGGTGACGTCAACCCGCGGCCGTGACCACCCCTCGTGGTGCCGCCGCGGCCGGTGCGTCGGCGACGAGCCCGCGCCGCCGCAGCAGCAGATACGCGGCCGGGATCACCAGCATCGACAGGAGCGGTGCCGTGACCATCCCGCCGACCATCGGGGCCGCGATCCGCTGCATGATTTCCGAGCCGGTGCCGTGGCTCAGCATGATCGGCAACAGGCCGGCCATGATCACGGCAACCGTCATCGCCTTCGGCCGCACGCGCAGCACCGCGCCGTCCTCGATTGCGTCGAGCAGCATCGCCTCGGTTGCCGGGAGGCCGGCCGCGAGCCGCGCCTCCCATGCGTTGCGCAGGTAGATCAGCATGACGACGCCGAACTCGGCGGCGACGCCTGCGAGCGCGATGAAGCCAATCGCCGTAGCGACCGACGTCGAGTAGCCCAGCAGCCACATCAACCAGTAGCCGCCGACCAGCGCGAACGGCACGGCGAGCATGATCGTAAGCGCCTCGTCCAGGCGACGGAACGCGAGATAGAGCAGCACGAAGATCACGAGCAGCGTGAGTGGCACGACGTAGGCGAGCCGTTCCTTTGCGCGCTCGAGATATTCGAATTGCCCAGACCATGAAATCGAATAGCCGGCCGGGAGCTTGACGTCGCGCGCCACCGCCGCCTGCAGGTCGTGCACGACCGACACCAGGTCACGCCCTCGCGCGTCGACGTACACCCAGCCGGACAGGCGCGCGTTCTCGCTGCGCAGCATCGGCGGACCGTCGACGATGCGTACGTTCGCTACGGCTGCAAGCGGAATCTGCGCACCCATCTCGGTGACGATCGGCAGCATCCGGATCTCGTCGACCGAGTCGCGCAGCTCACGCGGATAGCGGACGCTGATCGGGAAGCGGGCGAGCCCTTCGATCGTCTCGCCGATGTTCTCGCCGCCGACCGCCGCGGCAATCACATCCTGGATCTCGACGATGTTCAAGCCGAAGCGCGCCGCAGCCGCGCGATCGACGGTAACGTCGATGTAACGGCCGCCTTCGAGCCGCTCGGCCAGCGCCGACGTGACGCCGGGCACGTCCTTCACCGCGCCTTCGATCGCCCGCGCCACGCGATTGATTTCGACGAGGTCGGTGCCGGCCACTTTGATGCCAATCGGGCTCTTGATGCCGGTCGCGAGCATATCGATGCGGTTGCGGATCGGCGGCACCCAGATGTTCGAGAGGCCCGGCACGCGCACAGTGCGGTCGAGCTCATCGACGAGCCTGTCGGTCGTCATGCCGGGTCGCCATTGATCGCGCGGTTTGAACTGGATCGTCGTCTCGATCATCTCGAGCGGCGCCGGGTCGGTCGCCGTCTCGGCGCGGCCGATCTTGCCGAACACGCTCTTCACTTCGGGAATCTGGCGGATCATCCGATCGGTCAGTTGCAGCAGCTCCGACGCCTTGCCCGCGGACAGGCCCGGCAGTGCCGTCGGCATGTACAGCAGGTCGCCTTCGTCGAGCGGCGGCATGAATTCGCCGCCGAGCTTCATCACCGGATACGCGGTCGCGGCGAGCACGAGCCCCGCGAGCGCGAGCGTCGACTTGGGCCAGCGCAGCGCCCACCGCAGCTGCGGGCGGTAACCGGCGATCAGCCAGCGGATCAGCGGATTGGTGTGCTCGCCCGGGATCCGGCCGCGTATGACGTAGCCCATCAGCACGGGGACGAGCGTGATCGCAAGGCCGGCGGCCGCGGCCATCGCGTACGTTTTCGTGTACGCGAGCGGCTTGAACAGCCGACCTGCCTGGGCTTCGAGCGCGAACACCGGGACGAACGACAACGTGATGATGACCAGACTGAAGAAGAGTGCGGGGCCTACTTCGACCGAGGCGTCGACGATCAGTCGCCACCGCTCCTCGGGCGTCGGCTCGGGTGGCCGTTTGGCATCGGCCGGCGCCGGCTGGGCGTGCCGCCACGCCTCGAGCCTCTTGTGCGCGTTCTCGATCATCACGATCGCCGCATCGACCATTGCGCCGATCGCGATCGCGATGCCGCCGAGCGACATGATGTCGGCGTTGACGCCCTGCGCGCGCATGACGATGAACGCGGCGAGCACGCCGAGCGGCAGCGACACGACGGCGACGAGCGCCGAGCGCAGGTGCAGCAGGAACGCCAGGCAGACGATCGCGACGACGGCGAACTCCTCGATCAGCTTGTCGCGCAGGTTCGCGACCGCACGCTCGATCAGCGCCGAGCGGTCGTAGGTCTCGACGATCTCGACGCCCTCCGGCAGGCCCGGCTTCAATTGTTCGAGCTTCGCCTTGACCGCCTGAATCGTCTGCCACGCGTTCTTGCCCGCCCGCAGCACGACCACGCCGCCGACGACTTCGCCCTCGCCGTCCAGTTCGGCGATGCCCCGGCGCATCTCGGGGCCGAGCTGGATGCGCGCGACGTCGGCGAGCAGCACCGCCGTGCCGCCCTCACCGGTCTTGACGGGAATGCCGCGGAAGTCGTCGAGCGTGCGCAGGTAACCCTTGACGCGCACCATGTATTCGGCTTCGGCAAGCTCGAGCACCGAGCCGCCGAACTCGCGGTTGGCGTCGCGGATCGCCGCGATCACCTTCATCACCGTCAGGTTGTACGCCTTCAGTCGCGCCGGATCGAGCACGATCTGGTACTGCTTCACCATGCCGCCGACGGTTGCGACTTCGGCGACGTCGGGCACTGTCTTCAGCTCGTATTTCAGGAACCAATCCTGCAACGTGCGCAGCTGTGCGAGATCGTGCTTGCCAGTGCGGTCGACGAGCGCGTATTCGTAGATCCAGCCCACGCCGGTCGCATCGGGGCCGAGCGATGGTTTCGCGCCCGCCGGCAGCCGGCTCTGCACCTGGTTCAGGTATTCGAGCACGCGCGAGCGGGCGAAATAGATGTCGGTGCCGTCCTCGAACAATACGTACACGAACGAATCGCCGAAGAACGAGTAGCCCCGCACGACCTTCGCGCCAGGCACCGACAGCATCGTCGTCGTCAGCGGGTAAGTGACCTGGTCCTCGACGATCTGCGGTGCCTGCCCTGGATACGTCGTGCGAATGATCACCTGCGTGTCGGAGAGGTCGGGAATCGCGTCGAGCGGCGTCTGCCGCAGCGACCACACGCCGGCCGCGGCGACGAACACGGCGGCGAGCAGCACGAGGAAGCGATTCGCGACCGACCAGCGGATGATAGCGGCGATCATGACTTGCCTCCGCCCTTCGCCGCTGCCGCGGCCGGCGCGATCGTGGTGAGCGCGAATTCGCCGCCGGGGGTGATGACGAATTCGAAATCGACGCGTGCGCCCTCCTTCACATCCTTCGGCACGCCGCCGGCGGGCGCCTTGAACGCCATCGTCATCGCGCCCATGCCGGCGCTCGGGACCGCGCCGTGCTGGATCAGCACTTCGCCGCCGCCGACGCTGCGCACGAGGCCGGACGCCTTGTGACGCACCGGGCCCGCGGCCGTCATGGCATGTCCCGCATGCGGATCGGCTGGTGCGGTTTCGCTCGCCGGCACCTCGCCTGCGCTCATCCGCGTGAGCACGCCCCTCAAGCTCGCCTCGGAATCGATCAGGAACTGGCTTGACGCGACGACGCGCGTTCCTGCCGTCAGACCCTTGCGGATCTCAATCAGGTCGCCGCTTTCGCGGCCGATCTCGACATCGACCGGGGTGAACTTGCCCTCCCCTGCGGCGACGATCGCGACGTTGCGGGTGCCGGTGCGGATCACCGCTTCGGAGGGCACGAGCACCGTTTTCGTCGCGGCGGCCCCCTTGAATGCGACATTCGCGAACATGCCGGGCTTCAATGTCCCACCAGGATTGGCGACGACGATGCGCGCGCGCACCGTGCGCGTCTGCGCATTCACTTCCGGCAGCAGCGTGCCGACCGCGCCCTTGAACACGCGCTCGGGAAACGCGGCCGCGCGCACTTCGACCGGCCCGCCGACGATGAGCGAACCGGCTTGGGCTTCGGGCACTTCGGCGATCACCCATACGCTGCCGAGTCCCGCCAGCCGGTAGATCGTCGTGCCGGGCATCACCGCCATGCCGTCGCGGGCACCGATTTCCCAGACGATTCCCGATTCCGGCGCCGTCAGCGTCACACGTGTGGCAGGCCGACCTTCGCGCTCGATACGCGCGATTTCCGCGTCGGGCATGCCGAGGAGCCGCAGCCGTTGCTTCGCGGCGTCGGCAAGCGCGGCGGCTCCGGGCTGCGCGCTCGACTTCAACGCGAGCCACTCTTCCTGCGCGGCGAGCCATTCCGGAGCATAGAGGTCGGCGAGTGGCTGGCCCGCGCGCACCGTATCGTACGTGGCGCGCACGTGCAATCGCTCGACGTAGCCCTGCACGCGCGACTGCACGGCCACGATGCTGCGCTCGTCGGCGGCAATCGCACCGACCGCGGTGAAGCCGCTCGCGAGCGAGCCTTCCCTTGCCTCGACGGTGCGCACGCCGAAGCCCTGCGCGAGCCGGGGGCTGATGGTGACGCTGCCCGAGTCGGCGGCGGCGTCAGCGTAGACGGGGATGAGATCCATGTCCATGAAGGGGCTCTTGCCCGGCTTGTCGAACTTCTGCCCCGGGACCATCGGATCGTGCCAGTAGAGCACCTTGCGGCCCGCGCTATCGGTCGGCGCGGTGGTCGCCATTCCGACCTGCGACGCATCAGTCGTGCCCACGGCGCCTTGCACACCACGCTCGGACGGGATCTGACGGACGCCGAGCCAATAGCCCATCGCCGCAGCAACGACGGCAAGCGCGATGCCGGCAACCACCGACACGAGCTTCGCACCCTGTTGCGAATCGAACGAGGCGTTCATGATCCCTCCGTAACGGGGACGACAAAAGTGAGAAAGGCCCACGCCTTGGCGCTGGCCTGTTCCTGAGCAATCAACGCGAGTTGCGCGTCCAACTCCGCGCGGCGCGCATCGAGGACCGCGGCGAGCGACCCGGTGCCGCCGCGATAGGCGGCGAGCGCCGCGTCGTGCCGTTGCGCGGCGAGTGGAATGAGTTCGCTGCGAATCCGCTGCGCCTGTGCCCGCGCCGATTCCCACTCCGCCTGCATCGACAGCACCTCGGCCGTGCGCATGCGCCGTGCGTCCTCGCGCATCGCCCGCGCCGCGTCGAGTTCCTTCAGCTTCGCCGCGTGCTCGCGTTCCTGCCGGGTTCCCGGCGACCATGGAAGGTCGATCGAGAACATCAGCGACACCATGTTCGAATAGCCGGGCCCGCGGAACGCGTAGGAGACCTCGGCGCTCCAGTCGGGAAGCCTCGCGACGCCGGCAAGGTTGGCGTCCGTCGCCGCGACCGACTCCTGCGCCCGCGCGAGCATGAGCTCCGGTTGCGCATCGATGTCGGCAAGCCGCGCCTCGTCCGGCAAACGTGCGATGTCTGGCGCCTCGCCCGGAGGGCGCTCGGCATCGGCGCCGATGTAGCGGGCCAACATTATTCGCGCACGCCGCGTCTGGGCTGCGGATTCGGTCGCGCGATTGCGCAATTCGACAACCATGCTCTGCGCAGCGATCAGCTCGCCCTGTGGCGCTTTCCCCGCGCGGTATCCCGCGCCGACCGTCGTGACGGCAAGCTCGGCCTCGGCGATCTGCGCGGCGACCGCACGCTCGACGTCGTCGGCGTAGCGGCGGGCCAGCCACGCCATCGCCGCCTCGCGCTTGATGGCGAGCGTCGTCGACTCGATGACGACGGCGCTCCGCTCGGCATCCCGTTCGACGCGTTCCGCCCTGAGCTTGCGCTTTTCCTCGCGCGGGAATTCCTGCATCAGGCCGATCTTCGACATCGTCATGAAGTCGCGCGTGAGCGACCAGGCGTCCGGGCCTGTCGTCGGAACGTTCTCGAATCCCGCCTTCAATTTGGGATCCGGCAATTCGCCGGCCGGGACCGCCATTTCGCGTGCCGCCGCGACCATCGCCCGCTGCGAAGCGAGCTGCGGCGACTGCCCGACCGCGAGCTTCAGCGCCTCGGCGAGCGACAGCGGCGGACCGGCGGCGTGCGCGCCATGGGCGAGCAGCACACAACCCGCGACTGCGGCAACGAACAGGCGCCGCAATACCGCGGCTGGCGGATCAAATGCCCCGATGGCGGCCCGGGGCGTGGGCGAGGATGGCGACATGCGACCTCCACGAACGCGTTGAGACGTGCCGGCGGAAGCGCAAGGCGCCGCCGGCGTCGGGCGAACGTGAAGATCAGATCAGAAGACGGCAGAACTGCAGTGCGAGCGGCGGCGCGGCGCTGTTGGCAGCGAGAACGGCACGGCCCCAATCGCGCATCGAAGCGAGCATCGCAACCGGAGCAACCGATACCGGCAGCGAGGTGAGGACAACCGGCGGAAGGTCCGGCGTGGCAGCGGAAGGCGCACCCTCCGTACATTGCACTTCGCAGGCGTTGGCCTGTGGCGCGAGCGGTCTGGCTTCGCCCACCTCGCCGCAGTGAGCTCGTTGCGGCATTGCCAACGCTGCCGCCGCGACGTTCTCCGCGGTCTTCGCGCCGATCACGCATGCGTGCGCGGACACGGCGAGCTGGGCGAAGGCGATGCCCAGAATGCCGAGCCAGGCGACGCAGCGGCGGCGAGTCCTGTTCACGGGATGGAGACAAATGTTACGCAGCACGTTACCGCCGGACAAGCCGACGCGGCTTGATCGGTATCAAAGCGACGACGAACGAGGTCGATCATCCGCCTGCGGCAGCCTCGGCCGCCACAACCAAAGCGTTCGGGCGCTCAACGCCCGAGCAGGCGCCCGAGCGCCTTCCCAAGTTCGTCGGGGGATACCGCTGCCGAACCCGGAGCGGTCGCGGTGGCGGTGGCCGCAGGTGGTGGCGCCTTGCCGAGCGCGACATCGCAGGGCCCGGCGTCGCCGCTCGCCGCGGACGCCAGCAACGCGGACCCGACCGCGGACAAACCTCCAGTTGCGACGGCCGCGCCCAGCTTGGCGATCGCCGCAGCCGACGCCTTGGCGTCCGCCTCGACATGCGGCGATGCGAGCGGCCCACGCAGCCGGACGAGTTCGGCGATCTGCGGCAGGTCGATCGGAAGGCCCTGCTTTACCCGGGGCGCGAAGGCGAGATCGATCGTCTCGTCGCGAAGGTTGAGCGTACCGCTCGCCGCGACACCCAGCTCCCGGGTCTCGGCCGCCAGCGTCCGGTCGATCCGGGCGATCCCGTCGTGCAGCGGCAGGCGAACGACTGCGCAGGAGAGTTCCGTCGACGGCGTGCGGTCGCGGAACGGATTCACCGCTTGCGCCAGCTTGCTCAGCGACGAATCCAGATCGAGCTTGGTGTTGACGAGCGTTGCCGGGCCGACGACGACTTGTACCGTGCCGTCGACATCGCGCGCCCATTGCCGCTCGGTCGTTCCATGGGCCCGCACATCGATCGTGATGTCCGTCTTGCCGCCACTCACCTTGCGCGGGGTGCCGGCCGCCGCGAGCAATCCCTCGAGGTCGAGCCCCCTGGCGTCAACCAGGAGCTTGAGCGTGGGATCCGCCGCGCGCGACGCATCGATCGTCAACGCGGCCCTCACGGTGCCGCCGAGCAGCGAGGCGACCAGTTCCGGCGCTTCGAGCCGGCCGTCCTTGACGGTGAAGCGCGCGCGAACCTTTTCCAGCCGGCGACCCTCCGCGAGCTTGAGCTCCCCGATCGAGACGTCGCCGTCGATGTCGAGCGATCGCAGCGCCGCGAACGAGATCGGCTCGTCGCTGAAAACGTGCGCGCGGCGCGCGGCCTTCTCCGCCGCTCGCGGCGGCGGCGCTGCGGCGCCGAGCGGGAGGCTCAAGTCGGCAAGCGCGAGGGTCGGCGAGACGATCTTGAGCGAAATTTTGGGCCGTGCCCCGCCGGTCGCGACCACCGCCTCGCCCTTCGCTTTGCTCGCGCCTATCCCGACATCGAGTTCGCCGAACTGAACCGTACGCTCGCCGAGCTGCATCATGGTAGTTACCCTCGCCTGCTGCGAGCCGATCCTGCCATCGACGGCGATCGGGTATGGCGCGCGCCGCGAGAGCAGCGTCTCGAGCGACCCGAGATTGCCGGTCAGCGCCACCGGGACGTCGTCGACCTTGCCGGTGAACTCGGCATTGATCGGGGATTGCGGGGTACGCGCGTATGCCGCGAACCGGTCGATGGCGATGCGCGTCACATTGCCCGAGGCACCGTCACGATAGGTAAGCGCGCCGTTCGTAATCTCCACGTTGCCGATGCCGAACGACGCCAGCGCCGACACCGCGCCGCCGCCCGCGGCCGCCGCGCCACCGGCGGCGGCGAATTCCCAGTTGCCCCTGCCGCGCGCGTCGACCTCGAGGGTGATGACGGGGTCGACGAGACTCAGCCGGACAACCTCGAAGCGACGCTGCAGCAGTGGTAGCAACGCGACATCGGCCTCGACGCGCTTCGCGGTGAGCATCTGCGGACCCCGCGCCCAAGGCGCGTTGCTGAGGCGTACGTCGTTGGCCACGAGCTTCGGCACGAGACCGAGCTTCAGGTCGATGCCGCCATCAATCGCCAGATCGCGCCCGGTCGCATCCTTGACGCGCTTCGCGACCGGCGCGACGAACTGGTTGACGTCGATGGTCCAGACGGCGATCGCGGCGCCGACCAGGACCAGCAGCACCAGAGCACCGGCGACCCCGAGGATCGTCCAGAAAATACGCATGCCCGGGATTTTACCTCTGCCGCGGGTGCGGGAGCCTGCCCGTTCTCATCAACGGAGACTGGCGTTGAACGTCGCGAGTGCGGCGCTCCCGGGAACGAGGTCGGTGTCGCCGAGCGCGTTCAACGGCGTGTCGACCGTCTCCTGCGCGTCGTGCAGATCGCTCGAATTCGCGTGCGCGTACAGGAGCCCGGTGACGATCTCGCCCACTGCGCAGCGCTCCTGCAGATAGTTCATCGCGGCGATTCTGTTCGTCGGGTCGTAACCCGCATGGAGCTTGCGCAGCCGGATGGTGCCGCCGTCGTGCAGCACGATCTGCTGCACGCTCCCGGGCTCGTAGTCGGCGGTGACCGCCTCACGCGGCGTCATCACATCGAGGAAATTGACCGCCTCGTTGTGCTCGCGCACGTAGTCGTAGCTCTTGGTCGAACCGGGATGGTTGTTGAAGGCGACGCACGGCGAAACGACGTCGATGAAAGCGGCGCCCTTGTGCAGCACCGCGGCCTCGACCAGCGGCACGAGTTGCGCCTTGTCACCGGAAAAGCTGCGGGCGACGAACGTCGCGCCCATCTCCAGCGCCAGCATCACCATGTCGATCGGTTCGTCGTTGTTGACCGCCCCGCGCTTCGCCCGCGAGCCTTTGTCGGCGGTGGCCGAGAACTGGCCCTTGGTGAGGCCGTAGACGCCGTTGTTCTCGACGATGTAGACCATGTTGACGCCGCGCCGGAGCACGTGCATGAACTGGCCGATGCCGATCGACGCCGAGTCGCCGTCGCCGGAGACGCCAAGATAGATCAGATCGCGGTTGGCAAGGTTGGCCCCGGTCAGCACCGACGGCATCCGGCCGTGCACGCTGTTGAAGCCGTGCGAGTTGCCGAGGAAGTACGTCGGCGTCTTCGACGAACAACCGATGCCGGACAGCTTGGCCACACGATGTGGCGCGATGTCCATCTGAAAGAACGCCTGGACGATGGCCGCCGAGATCGAATCGTGGCCGCAACCCGCGCACAACGTAGAAATCGCGCCCTCGTAGTCGCGGCGCGTGTAGCCGAGCTTGTTCCTCGGCAGGTCCGGATGGTGCAGCTTCGGCTTGGCGAGATACGTCATGTTCGGTGGCCGGGAATCGGATATTGGAAATCGGCTATTGAATGGAGGGAACGATGGTCAGTCTCCGGTGCGCTGATCCCGGAGCCCTGACATCGGATCCCTTGAGCGCAACGGGGTCACGTTGAACAGCGCCGCCTTCTCCGCGATCTCGCGGGTGATGAATCGCGCGGTGACCGGTGTGCCGTCGTAGTGCAGCACCGAGATCAGCTTGGCCGGGTCGATCCCGCATTCGTTGACGAGCAGCATCTTCAATTGCGCGTCGCGGTTCTGCTCGACGACGAACACGTGATCGTGCGCGGCGACGAACTCGGCGACGGCGTCGGCGAATGGAAACGCGCGGATCCGCAGCCGGTCGACGTGGATGCCGTCGGCGGCAAGCGCGGCGAGCGACTCGGCCATCGCCGCGCCGGTCGAGCCGTACCAGATCACGCCCGCGCGCGCAGGGCTGGCAGCCTTCTCCAGCACCGGTGCGGGTACCATTTCCTTCGCGGTTTCGAACTTGCGCAGCAGGCGCTGCATGTTGTCGACGTAGGCCGGCCCTTCCTCGGTGTAGCGTGCATAGCGGTCCTTGGTCGTGCCGCGGGTGAAGAACGAGCCTCGCGTCGGGTGCGTGCCCGGATACGTGCGGTACGGGATGCCGTCGCCATCGACGTCGAGGTAGCGCCCGAACTCCTTGCCCGCGTCGAGTTCGTCCCTCGTCATCACCTTGCCGCGGTCGAGGCGACGCTTGTCGTCCCAGGCGAGCGGGGCCGTCAGCCACTCCTGCATTCCGATGTCGAGGTCGGAGAGCACGAAGATCGGCGTCTGCAGGCGGTCGGCGAGATCGAGCGCCGTTGCCGCCATGGCGAAGCACTCGGTCGGGTCCTCCGGGAACAGCAGCACGTGCTTGGTGTCCCCGTGCGACGCATACGCGCAAAGGGTCAGGTCCGACTGCTGCGTGCGCGTCGGCATGCCCGTCGAGGGGCTGCCGCGCTGGATGTCGAACAGCACCGCCGGGATCTCGGCGAAATACGCGAGCCCGATGAACTCCTGCATCAGCGAGATGCCGGGGCCCGACGTTGCGGTAAACGCGCGCGCGCCGTTCCATGCGGCGCCGATGACGATGCCGATCGACGCCAGTTCGTCCTCGGCCTGCACGATCGCATACTTGTGCTTGCCCGTGTTGCGATCGACGCGCAGCTTGCGGCAGTGCTTCGCGAATGCCTCGGCCAGCGATGATGACGGCGTGATCGGATACCAGGCACAGACTGTTGCGCCGCCATAGACGCAGCCCAGCGCCGCCGCATTGTTGCCGTCGATGAAGACCCGGTCGCCGACGGCGTCCGTCCGCTTGACGCGGATCGGCAGGGGACACTTGAAATTCGCGAGCGCATAATCGCGCCCCAGCCGCAACGCCCTCCGGTTCGGTTCGAGCAGCGTTTCCTTGCCGCGGTATTGTTCGGCGAAGAGCTTCTCGATCTCGGCGGCGTCGATGTCGAGCAGCGCCGCCAGTGCGCCCAGGTAGATGATGTTCTTGAAGAGCTGCCGCTGCCGCGCGTCGCTGTACTCGGCGTTGCAGATTTCGGTCAGCGGCATCCCGAGCACCGTGATCGCCTCGCGGAACTTGCTCCCCGGAAGCAGCCGGGTCGAATCGTAGAACAAGTAGCCGCCCGGCTCGATCTCGGCGACATCCTTGTCCCAGGTCTGCGGATTCATCGCGACCATGAAGTCGACGCCGCCGCGGCGGCCGCGCCAGCCGGCCTCGGTAACGCGCACCTCGTACCACGTCGGAAGGCCCTGAATGTTCGACGGAAAGATGTTGCGCGCCGACACCGGCACACCCATTCGCAGGAGCGCCTTCGCGAACAGGCCGTTGGCCGACGCCGAGCCGGAGCCGTTGACGTTGGCGAACTTGACGACGAAATCGTTGACGCGCGCAATGGGCGCTTTGCCAGGATTCGCCATGATCGTCACTCCGCGGCGACCGGGCCCGGTTGCGCCGCCGCCACGCGGGGCCGCTGCGCCGGCGCGTGCCGGGAACGGCAGCGGTCGTCGGCGCGTGCCATGTCGAGCAGGAACTTCTGCATGTCCCACGCGCCGGTCGGGCAGCGCTCGGCGCACAGGCCGCAGTGGAGGCACATGTCCTCGTCCTTCACCATCACGCGACCTGTCTTGAGTGCTCCCGACACATAGAGGTCCTGCGCGAGGTTGTCCGCCTGCACCCGCAGCCGCGGCCGCAGCTCGTCCTCGTCGCCGTTGGCGGTGAAGTTGATGCAATCCATCGGACAGATGTCGACACACGCGTCGCACTCGATGCACAGCTTGTCCGTGAAGACCGTCTGCACGTCGCAGTTGAGGCAACGCTGCGCCTCGGCGAACGCGAGCTTCGGATCGAAGCCCAGCTCGACCTCGATCTTGATGTTCTTCAGCGCGAGCTTCGTCTCCTTGAGCGGTACGCGAAAGCGATGCGCCGGCGCGATCGCGTTGTCGTAGCTCCACTCGTGGATCCCCATCTTCTGCGACACGAGGCTCGTGTGCGGCGGCGGTCGCTTCGCGATGTCCTCGCCGCGGCACAGGAGATCGATCGAGATCGCGGCCGCCTTGCCGTGCGCGACGGCCCAGATGATGTTCTTCGGCCCCAGCGCCGCGTCGCCGCCGAAGAACACGTCGGGCCTTGTCGAGACCATCGTCGCCGCGTCGACGACCGGCATCCCCCATTCGTCGAAGGCAATACCGATATCGCGCTCGATCCACGGGAACGCATTTTCCTGCCCGATCGCGACCAGCACATCGTCGCACGCGAAGTGCACGTCCGGCTCGCCGGTCGGGACGAGCTGGCGCCGCCCCTTCGCATCCTTCTGCGCGGCAACCTTCTCGAACAGGACGCCGGTCAGGCGGCCGCCGTCGTGCGTGATTTCCTTCGGCACGAGATAGTTGTGGATGGGAATCCCCTCGTGCATCGCATCTTCCTTCTCCCACGGCGACGCCTTCATCTCGTCGAAGCCCGAGCGGACGACAACCTGGACATCATCTCCGCCCAGCCGCCGCGAGCTACGGCAGCAGTCCATCGCCGTGTTGCCGCCGCCCAGCACGACGACGCGCTTGCCGATCTTCGTCACGTGGCCGAACGACACGTTTGCCAGCCAGTCGATGCCGATATGGACATGCGCTGCGGCCTCGCGCCGGCCCGGCACCTCGATGTCACGGCCACGCGGCGCGCCGCTGCCGACGAAGACGGCGTCGTATCTTTCCGCGAGCAGCGCCTTCAGGCTGTCGATGCGCTTGCCCGGTCGGAAATCGACGCCGAGATCGATGATGTAGCCGACCTCTTCGTCGATGACGGATTCGGGCAGGCGGAAGCGCGGGATCTGGCTGCGGATCATGCCACCGGCGCGCGCGTCGCCATCGAACACCACGCACTCGTAACCGAGCGGGGCGAGATCGCGCGCGACGGTCAGCGACGCCGGGCCGGCCCCGACCAGCGCGATGCGCTTGCCGTTCTTCGTCGCCGCGGGCTGTGGCAGCCGGTCGCGGATATCGTCCTTGTAGTCGGCGGCGACCCGCTTCAGCCGACAGATGGCGACCGGTTCCGGCTTACCCTTCTTGTCCCCGCCTTCCTCGACCCGGCTGCGGCGGCACGCCGGCTCGCAGGGGCGATCACAGGTGCGCCCGAGGATCCCGGGGAAGACGTTGGACTCCCAATTGACGAGATACGCGTCGCCGTAACGGCCCGCCGCGATCAACCGGATGTACTCGGGAACAGGGGTGTGCGCCGGGCAGGCCCACTGGCAATCGACGACCTTGTGGAAATAGTCGGGATTCGCGATATCCGTCGGGTTCAAACGCGTTTCTCCTGTGGCGGCGCTCGGGGTTGTTGTTCTTCGTCGCGTCTCCCGAAGCAGGATTCGCGCCGGGACCTGTATGCGCTGCGGCGAATGCTACCCTGCCGCGGCAACTGAGGAAAGGCTTGACGCAACAAGGGTTTTTGCCGGGCCGCGAAACCGCCACGCACGTTGCAGAGCGCAAAATGCTTAGACGGCCGCCGGACCCTTTGGTCGGTGGCCCCGGACCAGCTCCAGGTCAGCGGAACGGTTCCGCGCGCTTGATCAGCTCTTCCAGGCCGGGCTCGTTCGGGATTGCGCGGCTTGCCCGGGTGGATGATCGCGACCTGGCACGCCTCGGCGGCCTCGACCAGTCTGCCGATAGGTGCCGGCGTTGATATCCTTGATGTACGCCTGCTTGTTTTCGTTATAGGCGAACATCTTGTCGTTGATGTTCTGGCATTCGTTGCAGCTCGGGCAGCGCGCCGTTTCGATCCACGCCTCGTCCGACGGCGGCTTCTCGGCCGCGGCTTCTGCCGCCGGTTCGGCCGGCGTCGCGGCGACTGCGGTCGCCGTCCCCGGGACTGCAGTGATCGTCGCCGACGCTCCGGCGGTCGCTTGTTGCAGCGCCTCCAGTGCCTGCTGCTTATCCGCCTCCCAGACGGCTTTCTCGCGCGCGAGCAGTCGCTCGGCATGCGAATCGTGGATGCCGGCGTGCTCCTGCAGCCGGTGCCAGAGCAGCAGGCAGCGGCGCGTCGCCTGCATCAGGCGGGCATCGACGATCACGCGATGCAGTCGATCGTCGGCATCGACCGCCCACAAGTACGGTATGCGTTCGGCGGCCCCCCGTTCGGGCAGCTTGACCCACTCGGCGACCGGTAGCATGCCCTCGTTCCAGCGCTCGCGCGGCACGACCGCGAAATGCGACGCATAGCGGCGGTCGCACAGTACGAAATCGGCGTAGGTGAAAGCGACGTCCCCGGTCACGCGCTGCTGCGCCTCGTCGGCATATTCGAGCACCTCGGCCGCCCAGTCGGCGTCGGCATTGCGGTTGTTCTCGAGCGAGAAACGCGCCGCCCAGTTCTCGCCGGCAGCCGCGTCGTAGGTGAACGCCGGGAACGCGCGCGATTCCTTGGCCGCCGCCGCGGTCAGGTATGGCGCCAGGTCGCCGGCCGCAGCCGGGCGAGCCCGCGAAGACGCTGAACAACGCCGGCCCACGGGCCGCCAGCCCGCGCTCGACCGCGCTCGCGCATCGCGTACAGGTCGGCGCTGGTCGCCTGCAACACGAACATGCCGCCCAGCCCCATGGCCGTCGTGGCGAGGCGTGCGCTGCGCACGCCGAATGCGAAGTGGCCGGTGCCGATCGACGCCTCCTCGAGCAGATCGGTCTGCTGCACCAGCACCTTCACCGGGAGGCCCGCGGACAGCATCTCGATCAATCCGGCGTTCTCCGGCGCGTCGTTGCGTTCCGCCGGAATGCAAACGAGGTAATCCGGGAACAGTGCGAGATCGTCGGCGGTCAGCGCGTTCTCGTCGTAGCGCTCGAAGAACGGGTCGTGGTCGGCCTCGACGTACGCACCGTTGGCCTCGAGCTCGGCGATCGCAGTCGCCTTCACGACCTCGACGAGACGTGGCAGCCGTTCCCGGTACGCCTCGGCGGCGGCTGCGCAGTTGTCGAACGCGAACTCGAAGGCTGTTACCGTGCCGACGTCCGCGGGATCCACATAGAACGGCTGCGTGCGGAGCACCTCGAGTGCCCATTCGATGCGGCGGCGGCGCGCGGTGAGGCAGCTCGTCCTTCGGCGCCGTGCGCGCGACGAGCTTCGACATGACGGCGAAATCGAAGACGTCGGCGTGCGCGGAACCGATCGACGCGGCGAGCGCTTCCGGCTGCTGGCCGGCCGCCGAGCGCGCGAACGCCGCACGGCGAATATCCGAGAGCTTGCGTATCAGCGTGTCGACCAGCGCCCGAAACGCGCGTGCCTTCAGCGCCTGCGCGTAACGCCACGCCTGTGTGACGAAGCGCACTGGGAGCCGCGGATCGCAATCGACGACTTCGCCGTCGATCGTCATCGCCTCGCCGGCCTGGGCCAGCACCTTGACGACCGTCTCGTCGGCGCCTCTGCCGAGCCGCTCGACCGCGGCCGCCCATAGCTCGGACAGCGCGCCCGTGGCGCCCTCGGCGAGCATAACGCGCAGCTCGCGCTCGACGCGCAGCACGTGTTTGCGCAGGCGTTCGCCTTCGATGCCGCGCGGCGCGAGCTCGGACAGCAGCCTACCGACGATCGATGCGAGCGAATGCACGTACTCGGCGTCCGCCGTCGGCTCAGGCAACACCAGTGGGAAATCGTAGCGCAGGCGCGTGAGGTCGCGGTATCCCGCGAGCAGCGCGGGGCGCAGCGCGCCGACGTCGATCGGTGCCAAGCCGTCGCCGGCGCGCTTGCCGGTCACGTGGAAGACCAACTGATCCTGAAATTTCGCGGCCATGTCCATGGCGGCTCGCTCTCGCTCTCGTCCGGTGGGCAGATTCAGGCTGCGCGCTGCCGCGCCGTTCCTTCTTCCGGCCAGATCGTCACCTTGTCGAACTCGGCCTCGAGGCCGGCGCGGGTCCGCTCCGGCGTGCGCGGCGCCCCGGCACCGCGCAAATCCTCGTAGCACGGCACGTCCGGGTTCTCGTACAGGATGCCGACCGGGATCGGGTCCTCCGCGGAGGCGATCTCGCGCGCCTTGTGGATGTCGAGCGGATCGTGCTCGCGCTGGTTCTTGTAGATGCGGCTCGTCTCGGCGGAAAGCGAAAGACCGTTCGCATGCGTGAGCAGCAGCGTCTTGCCGGGGTCGTGCAGCCACGGCTCGAACATCTTCGGCAGGAACTCGGGGCAGCGCTGGATGATGCGGACGAACGAGAAGCCGCGATGCCGGTACGCTTTGGAGATGATGTCGTAGAGCAGCTCCGGGATCCAGTCGACCGCCTGCGCGACGAACGACACGTTCTGCACGCCGAGCGTCACCGTCAATGGATTGAGTGCCTCGAGCAGGGATCCGCGCGGCGTCGTATTGCTCTTCATGCCGATCGGCGACGTCGGCGACGCCTGCTTCTTGGTCAACCCGTATACGTGGTTGTCGTGCAGGATCACCGTCAGGTTCATGTTGTAGCGGATCGCGTGGATCCAGTGTGCGGCGCCGATGCTGCAGCAGTCGCCGTCACCCGTGTTGACGAATACGGCAAGGTCGGGACGCGCCATCTTCACACCCTCGGCGATCGGGAACGCGCGGCCGTGGATCCCGTGGAACCCGTAGGTCTTCATGTAGTGCGGAAACCGGCTCGAGCAGCCGATGCCTGACACGAAGACCGTGCGCTCGGGACTCAGGTCCTCGTCGCGACACAGCCGCTGCACGGCGGCCAGGATTGCGTTGTCGCCGCAGCCGTTGCACCAGCGCGGCACGCCGCCCTGGTAGTCCTCGAGGTTGTGGTGCTCCTCGTGCAGCTTGATGATGCATTGCGTGACCGGAGTGGTCATGGCCGGCTTCCTTCGTTCAGTTTCGCACGCATTACACGCACGATATCGCCCGGTTTGATCGGCTGGCCGCGCGCTTCGCTCCAGCAGTCGATGTCGACGAGGAAGCGCGACCGCAGCATGAGCGCCAGCGCCGAGTAGCGGCGATTGTCCTCGTCGATCAGCTCGTCCTCGCGCCGGTCCGACCAGTTGCTTTCCACGGTCATCACCTTGCCGAACCGGCGCAGGATCTCGCGGATCCCCGACGGCATCGGCTGGATGAACCGCAGGTGCAGCGACGAGACCTTGAGGCCTTCGGCGCGGGCCCGATCGACGCCTTCCTCGATGGCGCCTTTCGTGCTGCCCCAGCCGACAACCAGCAGGTCGCCTTCGGGGTCGCCGTACACCGGCGGCGTCTTCAGCGTTTTCTGCAGCGCCGCAAGCTTGAGGCTCCGCGCACGCAGCCCCTCCTCGTTGATAGCCGGGTCGTACGCGACCTTGCTCGCGCGATCGTGCGCGAGCCCGGTCAGCGTGTGCATCCCGTTGGGCTGACCGGGAATGAACCGGTGCGCGATGCCGGTAATCGGATCCCAGTCGTACGGCTTGGCGCCTTCGGGTACCGGTGTCTGGTCGAGCGGCGGCGCCAGCCAGTCCTCGGAAAAGCGCGGCCGCGGGAACGGCTGTTGCGCAGTGGCGAGGTTCGCGTCGGACAGCACGACGACGACCATGTTGAACGTCTCGGCGATCTTGCGCGCCGTGATGATCGAATAGAAGCAGTCCTCGATGTCGCTGACCGCCAGCACCACCTTTGGTGCGTCGCCGTGACTGCCATAGACCGCCGTCAGCAGGTCGCCCTGCTCCGCCTTGGTCGGTTGCCCGGTGCTCGGGCCGCCGCGCTGGACGTTGACCACCACCAGCGGGATCTCGGCCATGACTGCCAGACCCAATCCCTCCTGTTTCAGCGAGTAGCCCGGCCCCGACGTGATCGTCACCGCGCAGCGGCCGGCATACGAGGCGCCGATCGCAAACGCGCACGCGGCGATCTCGTCCTCGGCCTGGTGCACCATGCCGCCTACGCGCTCGAATACGTCCGACAGGTAATGCGATGCCGACGTCGCCGGCGTGATCGGGTACATCGCGCAGATGTCCATGCCCGACGCGAGCACGCCGAGCGCGATCGCAGTGTTGCCGTTGACGACGATCTGCGGCTCCTTCGACCGTTCGGCGGGAATCGCGTACTTGAAGTCGAGGTTGGCTTCACCCCACGCGAAGCCGGCCTCGAGCAGCCGCACGTTGGTGGCGATGACCTTCTCGTCCTTCTTGCCGAAGATGCGCGCGACCTGGTCGCGCGCGATCTGCATGTCGAGGCTGTAGATGCTGCACAGCATGCCGAGTACGAACATGTTCTTGCCGCGCCGCGCGTCCGTCATCAGCGCGCGGCATTCGCGCTCGAGCGGAACCTCGAGAACCCGGTAGCCGCTTTCGTTGAGCGACTCCACCGTCTCGGCGTACGACGCGACGATCGTCGGATCCTTGTGTTCCCGCCACATGCTCTCGAGCAGGATCGTCGCCCCGGGCTTCAATTCGCCGGCGCGAACGCGGCCGAGCAGCACCTGCTCGTTGAAGGCCACCACGAGATCGGTCTCGTCGCCGCCGTTGGTAACCCGCTTCGCTCCGATCCGGATCCGGATGCCGCTCGCGCCGGCGACGCTACGGGCCGGCGGCTGGATCTCGGCCGGGATGATCTCGACCGTCCAGATGCCGTTGCCGCTGCGTGCCGCGATTGCGGCCAGCGATTGGCCGCAGCGCTGCGCGCCTTCGCCCGAGTCGCTGATTACCTCGACGATGTGCTCGGTCAGTATCTTGGCGCGCTTGCTGCTGCCTGCGCCGGACTTGGCAGGACGGTCGAGTATGGCGGCGTCGGTCATGACAATGCCCTGGTGGTGACGGAAGAGCTCGCGCTGGCCACGATCAGGCGAGGCGCACGCGGGCGAAGCAATGCTCCTCGCGCGGGATGCCGAAAAGCGTGCCGGTCGACTCGGTCTGGTATACGGCCTCGGTGTCGCGCAGGCCGAGGTAAGCCTTGATGCTCCGCGCGGCCTTGCGCCCGGCGCCCATCGCCTCGATCACGGTCGCCGCGCCGGTGACGATGTCGCCGCCCGCGTAGACGCCCACGGTCGATGTGGCAAGGTTTTCGTCGGTCGCGATGTAGCCTCGCTTGTTGAGCTTCAGCTTCGAGGTCTGGCCGATGATCGGGTTCGCATTGGTGCCGATCGCGAACACGACCATGTCGGTTTCGAGCTCGAATTCGCTGTCGGGCACGGGCACGGGACGCCGCCGGCCCGACTCGTCGGGCTCGCCCAGCTCCATCTTCACGCAACGCAGCGCGCGCACGCTCTTGTTCTCGTCCCCGAGGATTTCGATCGGGCTCGCGAGCCAGTTGAAGTCGATTCCCTCTTCCTCGGCGTGGTGGATTTCCTCGACCCGCGCCGGCGCCTCCTTCTTCGACCGCCGGTAGACGCAGTGAACCGATTCGGCGCCGAGCCGCAGCGAGACGCGTAGCGCGTCCATTGCGGTGTTGCCGGCGCCGATCACCGCGACATGCTTGCCCGGCTTCAACGGCGTGTCAAAGCTCGGGTAGTCGCGCGCGCGCATCAGGTTGCAGCGCGTCAGCAGCTCGTTGGCGGAAAGGACACCGTTCAGCGATTCGCCCGGGATACCCATGAAGCTTGGATATCCCGCGCCGGTGCCGATGAAGACCGCATGGAATCCCATCTCGGTCACCATCTGCTCGATCGTGAACAGCCGCCCGACCAGGGTGTTGCATTCGAACTTGATGCCGAGCCGCTTCAACTTGTCGATCTCGGCGTCGACCACCTCGTTCGGCAGCCGGAAATCCGGGATGCCGTACTTGAGCACACCGCCGGGCTGATGAAACGCCTCGTAGACGGTGACCTCGCAGCCGGCCTTCGCCATGTCGGCGGCGCACGCCATCCCTGCCGGGCCGGCGCCGACGATGCCGACCCTGAACCCGGAGGGCTCGATGTACGGAACATTGGCCCAGCCTTCCTTGATCGCCATGTCGCCGACGAAGCGCTCAAGCCGGCCGATGGCCACCGGCTCGAGCGTGTCGCCGACGGTGCACACACCTTCGCACTGGTTTTCCTGCGGACACACCCGGCCGCAGACCGACGGCAGCAGGTTGGTGTCGGTGATGACGTCGTACGCGCCGTGATGATGCTTTTCGACGATTTTCTGGATGAAACCAGGAATGTCGATGCCGACCGGGCAGCCGCGCACGCAGGGCGCGTCGGGGCATTGCAGACAGCGGTCGGCCTCGACCAGTGCCTCCTCGAGCCGGTAGCCGAGTGACACCTCCGCGAAATTGCGCGCGCGCTCCTTCGGGTCCTGTTCCTGGACCGGCGTGCGCTCCTGCGGGATCGTCCGGATCGTCTTTTTCTTCGCAGCCATGGCCTAGTACAGCTCGGGGTCGTTCTTTTTGGATGCCGATGCCATCTCGTCGGCCTTTTTCATCAGGCGGCAGGTGTCGTTCCAATGCTCGAGTGCCATTCGCTCCTCGGCCGTGAAGCGCTTGAGCCGCGCCATCAGGTCGTCGAAATCCACCTTGTGCCCGTCGAAGTCGGGGCCGTCGACGCACGCGAACTTGATCTCGTCGCCGATCTTCACGCGACAGCCGCCGCACATCCCGGTGCCGTCCACCATCAGTGGATTGAGGCTCACCATCGTCTTGATGCCGTACGGGCGGGTGGCCTCGGCGCAGCCCTTCATCATGATCGGCGGGCCGATCGCGATGCACTCGTCGATATCCGGATGTTTCGCGACGGCGACCTTGATGCCTTCGGCGACCGTGCCCTTGATGCCGGCCGAGCCGTCGTCGGTGCACAAAATGACCTCGTCGCAGACCGAGCGGAACTTGTCGTCCCAGAACACGAGGTCCTTGCTGCGGAAGCCGATGACGCCGATCACGTAGGCGCCCGCCTCCTGGAAGGCGCGCGCCTGCGGGAACGTCGGTGCGACCCCCAGACCGCCGCCGACGCACAGCACCTTCTTCGCGTGCCCGAGCGGGCTCGGTACGCCCATCGGACCGACGATCGCATACAGCGCGCTGCCGACGGTGCAGTTCTGCTGCATCTCCTTCGTCGTCTTGCCCACGGCCTGGATCACGAGCGTCACCGTGCCGCGCACCCGGTCGTAGTCGGCGATCGTGAGCGGGACGCGCTCGCCATGCTCGGTCGCCATGACGATGACGAACTGGCCAGGCTTCGCGGCCTTCGCCAGCATCGGGTGCCGGACTTCCAGCAGGTAAGTAACGGGAGAGAAATCCTCGCGCGCCACGATTTCGAAAAGGTGCGGCGTCTCCGTTTTCATGTCAGATCCCTATTGCTCGTGCCTGGCGGCACCGGCGGCTCGCAGTCGACTGGAATGGCGGAAGTAACGAACGAGTCGGTCGCACCCATGGCTTGCGTCCAACATCGGGACAGTTGCCTGTGCGTGCGCTGTGCATCGGCCTCAAGTCGCTTCCTTCGCGTGCGGCCACCGGTTCGACACCTACTGGCGCGACGCGCGCTACAAGCGCGCTAGGGCGGCCGCGTTCACTCAGCACGGATGCTACGCTGGCCCGCCAGTCTCCGGCGTAGAGACGTTTGATCTGCATCACATATTCCGCGAAATTGCGTCGGAATGTCGCACCCCCCGCGCCCCCCAATTTCCCGTTCCCGTCATGGCGCTGCGTCCACACACGTGCGAAAGCCGACGAAGGGATCGTACCGGTCTGGCCGGTAGAAATTGCGAAAGCGGTGATGGACGAGTCGGGACCGGGTCGCCCACGACCCGCCACGCAGCGTGTAGTGATCGCCGAACCAGGGCGCCGAGTAATCGGCGTAGGGACCGGGCGCAAAACCGGGATAGGGGCGAAACGGCGTCGCCGTCCATTCCCACACGTTGCCAAGCATCTGCGCGAGCCCATTCGGCGCGGCCTCGGCGAACCCGCCGGTGGCCACGGGTGCACCGATCGCGGCATCCAGGTTGGCGTTGCCGGCGGCCGATGGCCACGGACGATCATCGTTGCCCGCGCGCAGTCCTGCGCGCGCGGCAAATTCCCATTCGACCTCGGTCGGCAAGCGTCGCCCCGCCCAGCGGCAATAGGCGTCCGCCTCGTACCACGACACGTGCTGCACCGGCGCGCTGGCATCGAGTTCATGCCAGGCGTCGAAACGCCGAACCTGCCACGCTGTGTCCACACGCCGCCAGTACGCCGGTGCCGTGCGACCGGCGTTGCCGAGCCATGTGCGCCCCGCATCGGACCACAACTCGCCGCGCGTGTAGCCGCCGTCAGCAACGAAGGAAGCGAACTCCGCACCGGTCACGCAACGGCGGGCGATCGCGAATGGCGCGACCGACACCACGTGCGCCCACTGCTCGTTGTCGAAGACGAAGCGGTGTGCCTCGGTGCCGCGCGCCGTACCGAAGGCGAACTCGCCACCCGGCAGCGCGAGGTCGCCGGCAGCTTGATCGGCTCCGCTGACCGGCGGCACGCGCGGTTCGGCGAACCGCGGCGGCGCCGGCAGCGCGAGCGATTGCAGCGTCATCAGCAGCGCTTCGGCATGCATGTCCTCGTGGTAGAGGGCGAGCTCGATAGTAATAGCGCTCGCCCTCGCGCGAGCCCGCCAATGCGGCGAGCGTGTCGGCGAGCGTCGCGTCAAGATACGCGTGGAGTGCCGGCCACGTCCGGGACCGGAAGGCTCCAGCGCGTCGCATGCGGAACCGTGCTCGAGTTGCACAATGCATCGGCGTTGCCGATGCGCGACGCTGTGCGCAGCCCTGCGGGGTCGTCGTGCTCGTGGCGGCGGCACCAGAACTCCTGGAACCAGCCGACGTGGCCTACCTCCCAGCGCGGCGGATTGACGATCGCGATCTGCGGGAAGCGCTGCTGTTCCTCGGTCAGATGCGCATACAGGCCAAGCGTATACTCGCGCGCAGAGCGCAACGCGGCCGCGAGCGCCTTTGCGGACCGCGGTGCGATTGCCCCTCCGCCCGCTCCCGCCCCATTCGTTCGCGCAATGGTCCGATCCGGCGCTCCCACACTGCTTCTCGTCACTGCGTACCTCGCGGGTGCCAACAACGGCAACTGGCGCACGGCCGCGCGCTGGGCGCGGCTGCTCGCACCGCATTACCGTGTGATTGTACAAGGCGTCGAGGCGCCCGTGACCGGTGGCGCGCGCGATGGCCGCGCTGGCGCTGCTCGCGTTGCACGCTCGCCGCAGCCGTGCCGCCATCGTCGCCTGGCGCGCGGCGCATCCGGAGCGTCCTTTGATCGTCGTGCTCACCGGCACCGATCTCTACAGGGACGTGCCCGCTGGTGATGCCGGCGCGCTGGCATCGCTGGCGGACGCGGATCGACTGATTGTCCTGCAGGGCGACGCTCCGAACTTCGTGCCCGCCACCTTCGGCCACAAGGTGGACGTGGTCTTCCAGTCGGCGCGACCGCTGAAGGCCTCGACCGGGAGGCGCACCGATCGCCTGCACTGCATCCTCGTCGCCCATTTGCGCGACGAGAAGGATCCGCACACCGCATTCGACGCATGGCGTTTCCTCCCCGCCGAACTGCCGGTGACGCTGACGATCATCGGCGCTGCGCTCGACCCGGCGCTGGGTGAGGAAGCGCGCGCGCTTGCGGCGGCCGATCCGCGCGTGCGGTGGCTCGGGCCGCGACCCCACGCGTGGACGCGCCAGGCGATCAAGCGCGCGCATCTTCTGCTGTGCCCGTCGAAGCTGGAGGGCGGTGCCAACGTCGTCGCCGAAGCCGTGACCGCCGGCACGCCGGTCCTCGCCTCGCGGATGTCGGGCAACGTCGGCATGCTCGGCGACGATTATGCGGGCTATTTCCCTGTCGGCGATGCAGGCGCACTGGCCCGTCTCGTCACGACGGTGCTGCGCGGGCCGCTTGACCTGCAGCGGCTGGTGGCGCAATGCGCTCAGCGCTCGCCACTTTTCACGGCGGCTGCGGAACGGTCGGCGCTGGAAGCGTCCATTGCGAACGCCATTACGGCAGTGAGCGCTCGAACCGGTAGAATGTCCGACCCGGCCCGGGGCCACGCGACGAGGATCCCGCCATGAACGCACCCGACCGCCCTCCTCTCCGCCTCACGCAGTTCAGCCACGGCGGCGGCTGCGGCTGCAAGATCGCACCCGGCGTCCTGCAGCAGATCATCGCCCGATCCGGGCCCATGCCGCTGCCGCGGGAATTGCTGGTCGGCATCGAGACGTCCGACGATGCCGCGGTCTATCAGATCAACGAGCGGCAGGCGATCGTCGCGACGACCGATTTCTTCATGCCAATCGTCGACGATCCATACGACTTCGGCGCGATCGCCGCGACCAACGCGATCTCCGATATCTACGCGATGGGCGCCACGCCGCTCTTCGCGCTGGCGCTGGTCGGCATGCCGGTCGACAAGCTGCCTGTCGACACGATTCGCCGGGTTCTCGAAGGTGGCGAAGCGATCTGTGCGAAGGCGGGAATCCCGATCGCGGGCGGCCACACGATCGACTCGGTCGAGCCGATCTACGGTCTCGTCGTTATCGGCGTCGTCGACCCCCGCAACGTCAAGCGCAACACCGGCGCGCTGCCTGGCGACGCGCTGGTGCTCGGGCAAGCCGCTGGGCGTGGGCATCTACAGTGCGGCGCTCAAGAAGGAAAAGCTGTCGGTCGATGGATACGCCGCGTTGATTGCGACCGCTACGCAGCTCAACACGCCGGGGATCACGCTGGGCACGATGGAGTCCGTGCACGCACTCACCGACGTGACGGGCTTCGGCCTTCTCGGCCATCTGCTCGAGATCTGCCGCGGCTCGAACGTCGGCGCGCTGCTCGACTTCGCACGGATTCCGCTCAACCCGGGCGTGCTCGAACTCGCGCGCGCCGGGTACGTTACGGGCGCCTCCGGACGCAACTGGGCGTCCTACGGGCATGACGTCTCGCTCGGGCCCGGCACGCTCGATGCCGAGCGCGCGTTGCTTACCGATCCGCAAACCTCGGGCGGTCTGCTCCTCGCGTGTGCGCCGGAAGCGAAGGACGAGGTAGTGGCGATCTTTCGCGCCGAAGGCTTCGATCACGCGGCAGTCATCGGCGAAACAGTCGCCGGCGCGCCGCATGTCACGTTGCGCTGACCGGCGATTCGTTCGAGGCAGCGGAACCTGCGCCGTTGGCCCCCGCTCCAACGACTGTCCGGCGCCGTCGCGCCGAACGTACTCTCCACGCGAGGAGCCGCCATGACCATCGCCCGCAGTCACCGCTCTCGCCGGCCGGGACCCGTCGCGCCAGGCCACGCGACAGCGTTCGCAAGGCGCTTCGACGCAGTGCGCGCGAGGACGCTGGAACTGGCGGCGCCGCTGTCGGCCGAGGACTGCGCGCTGCAATCCATGCCCGATGCGAGCCCGGTCAAATGGCATCTTGCGCACGTGAGCTGGTTTTTCGAGACCTTCATCCTGGATCGCTTCGTCCGCGACTACCGTCCATTCCAGTCGCAGTTCCGCGTCCTTTTCAACTCGTATTACAACGCGGTCGGCGCAAGGCATCCGCGGCCGGAGCGCGGGCTTCTCTCGCGGCCGTCGCTCGACGAAATCATCGCCTTTCGCGCGCACGTCGAGCGCGAGCTGGCGCCGCTGTTCGCGCAGGCCGATGAAGACGCGCGGCTTCGGGGACTGCTGGAGCTCGGGCTGCAGCACGAGCAGCAGCACCAGGAGTTGATCGTGACCGACGTAAAGCATTTGCTGTCGCGCAATCCGCTGCAGCCCGCGTACATGAAGCAATGGCCGCCGACGCCGATCGACGCGCGCTCGCCGCGCTGGCTCCCCTATGCCGGCGGCCTCGTCGAAGCGGGATATGACGGCGGGAGCTTCTGCTTCGACAACGAGCTGCCGCGGCATCGGACCTTTGTCGCGCCGTTCGAGCTCGCGTCGCAGCCGGTCACGCACGGCGATTTTCTCGCGTTCATCGAGGACGGCGGCTACCGCAGCCCCGAGCTGTGGCTGTCGATCGGCTGGGATACGGTGCAGGCGCAACGGTGGGAGGCGCCACTCTACTGGGAACGGCGCGACGGCCGCTGGACCACGTTCACGCTGCACGGCCGGGTCGAGATCGATCCGCACACCCCGCTTGCGCACGTGAGTCTGTTCGAAGCCGATGCCTACGCGCGCTGGGCGGGCGCGCGGCTGCCGACCGAATTCGAATGGGAGCTCGCCGCCGCCGGCGTTGCGATCGAAGGCAATTTCCAGGAAAGCGGTTTCTTGCATCCGCTGGCGCTGCGCGTGGCACCACCGGCCGGGATTCCGGCTCAGCTCTTCGGCGATGTCTGGGAATGGACGCAGAGTGCGTACGCCCCGTATCCAGGCTACGTGCCGGCGGGTGGCGCGATCGGCGAGTACAACGGCAAGTTCATGTGCAATCAGTACGTGCTGCGCGGTGGCTCCTGCGCCACGCCGCGCTCGCACATTCGCGCTACGTACCGCAATTTCTTCCCGCCCGAGGCGCGCTGGCAATTCTCCGGTGTGCGGCTTGCGCGTTCGCCCGCATGAAGCCGTCGCCTGGTCAATTCGCGTAGAAGACCGCGAAGTCGCCGGCCGCGTCCTGCCAGCAGCGAATGGCGTCGAAGCCCGCCCGCTCGAGCAGCGCGGAAAATTCGTCGCGCGTGTACTTGTACGAGTTCTCGGTGTGAATCCGTTCGCCGGTGGCGAACCTTCGTACCGCACCGTCGAAGGTTACGGTCTGCGGTGATGTCGCTTCGAGGTGCATTTCGATCCGGCCGGCATCGACGTTGTAGAAGGCGCGGTGCGCCCACGCCTCCGGCACGAAGTCGCTGCCGAGGATACGGTTCACGTGATTCAGCACATTGCGATTGAAAGCCGCGGTCACGCCGAGCGCGTCATCGTATGCGGCGTCGAGTCGCGCCTTGTCCTTCTTCGTGTCGGCGCCGATCAAGAGGCCGCTGCCGGGAACCGTGCAATATCCGCGAATTGCCCGCAGGAAGTCGAATGCCTCGTCCGGTGTGAAATTGCCAATCGACGAGCCGGGATAGAAGAACGTCGTCGGCAGCACGGCAAGATCGGTGGCAAGATCAAGACCGTCGGCAAAATCGGCGACCACCCCGAGCATCTCGACGCCGGGGAAGAGCGGCGCAAGCCGCGCGAGTGCCCGGTCGAGGGCGTCGGTGGCGATATCCACGGCCACGTACCGCTTCGCCGCAATGCTCGCGAGCCAGCTCTCGGCTTTGCAGCAGTCGCCGGCACCCAGGTCGACGAACTGGCCGCCCACGGGAATCGCCTTCGCGATGTCGACGCGGTACTGGTTGAAGATCGCGCGCTCGGTCCGCGTCGGGTAGTACTCATCCAGCTCGCAGATCGCCGAATACAGCGCGCAGCCCAGCGCATCGTAGAAATACTTCGGTGGAATGCGGGCCGGCGTCGCGCGCAGGCCCGCGGCGAGCCCCCGACGGTTTGCAGCCGGATCGGCAGCGAGACGATGGACGATGCGGTAGCCGGGCACGGGCCTGTGATCATAGCGTGGACCTTCGCGTCATGCATACGCCCACGGCGCGCGCGGGCCGATCCTGCGCCATAATGCGCGCCACCCGCGGCGCTGCGTCAGGCCATGCACGAAGCACGCGTCCCCCATCGCCATGTCCGCCGGCCACGCCCTGAACGATTTTCCGGCCCCACCGACGGCGGTCGCTGCCGGCCCCGCGCTCGGACTCTACCCGGCGTCCGATTTCCGCATCACCGACGGCCACTGTCCCGATTGCGCGGTCATCCGGCAAGCGCTGTGGTACTTCGAACGCGAGGCAATCGCCGTTGCCCGCCAAGGACTGCCCGTCGCTGCATATACCCCCGGTGTCCGCTTCGATGTCGACTTGCGCGCGTGGGCTGCGACGCGCGGACACGCCGCACGCGTCGACTATCCGCCGCTCGTCTGGATCGCAGCGCCGCATGTGATCGCCGGCGCACGGCTGTCCGAGGACGCGACGGCCCTCGACACCTCGGCCGGAACGCTGCGTTTCCGACTGACGCCGAAGATTCCGTTGAACCGTTCGTATTTCGACGCGTCATCCGCCCGTTTTCTTGCGCGGCAAGCCGTGAAGGTCCGCGGGACCGTCACTGGGGACGAAATCATCGCGCGAACGCTGTGGCCGGAAGCGTTCCGGTTCGCTGCCCTCCCCCCCTCGCGCCCGCTGTCCGCCACATTGTCAATCGCCCTCGCTCTGCGCGAGCGGATGCGCGAAGAGAAGCAGGGTGGGGCGATGGGTCCATTCGCCGCGGAAACGTTGTGGCAGCGTCCCGGCATCGGCGCGGACCTCGCCGGACACGTGGTGCTGGCGTTCATCGTCAACGGTGCGCAAGGCGACGACGACGAGGCACACGGTGGTCATTTCGCGCTGGTCACCGGGCGCATCGAGCGCGATGGCGCGATCGGCGACTGGCTCGTCAACAACTTCTACACGCTCGACGCCGAAAGCGAAAAGGGCATCATCGCCGCGCCGGTCCCGCTCGACAATTATCTCGGCGACCTCAATGCCGGGCAGAACTGGTACCGGCCGTCGTACATGGTGGTCGCCGTGCTCTCCGACGCGCGCGCCGCCGTGCTCGTGCAATCGGCGCTGGGGCGCGTCTACAACCAGTTCTACCGGCACCAGCTCGTCTACTATCACCCGACGATGAATTGCGCGAGCATCAGCGTCGACGTGCTGCGCGCACTGGGCTGGGAAGTGCCGGCGCGCGGGCCGACGAGCCGGCTCCTCGCGTGGGCCGGCTTTCCGTTGTTTGCGGCGAAGGAACGTTCGATCGCCAAGGCGAAGATCGCGTTCGACTACCTGTACGAGGATCAGACGCGCCTTCTGCCCGCGGTTGCGCTCGAGGAAATCCTTGGCAGCCTCGTTGCGCTCACCCACGGCGGCGGCAAGGACCGCACGACCGGCGGCGCGCTGGAACGGATGCTCGCGCACGATGTCGACGCGCTCGTCTACCTGCGCTTTCCGCAGTTTCCGTCAAGCCGCGCGTGGGGCGATGCGCCGGCCGTCTCGACGTGGGAATACCGGATGCGAATCCCGCCGGATCCGGCGCTGGCGCAGATCGTGCCAGTGCCTCCGCGCCCTTTCCCGTCGGTGCTCCGCGACCCGGACCTGCTGCCGCCACAGCGACCACCCTCGGACATCGCGGGAATCGTGTGGGCGGCCCTGTCGATCGTCGGGATCCCATGGGTCCTGCTCAACGTCTGGCGGCGCTGGCGCGAGCGACGGCGCACGAGGTCTGCGTGACGGCCGGCTTCAGCGTCCACCCGCGCGCACGGCGGCCCGGTACGCTGCGAGAGCGAGCAATGCGAGCAGCAGCAATGCCCACGGTGTCAGCGCGCGCGCCGGATCGACCACGAACAGCAGCGATCATACGCCGCGGCAGCCAGAAGAAATGTGAAAGCCGTTTTCACACTCATTTGCTAGAATCGTCGCGGGTGCGCATACGCGTGCATTGATCGTCCATGTCAGTCAAATCCAAGCCCGCTCGCCCCGCCGCCGCCCGTGCGCGCGGCAAGCCAGCGCTTCCCGCGCGGCGCCGCAACGTCGTGCGCAACGGCGGCGCCGGGCACACGCAGGCGCTCTCGCGCGGTTTGGCGGTGCTCGAAGCGCTCGCCGCGACCGAGGGTGGCGCCACGCTGACCGCCCTCGCGGCGAAGCTCGCGTTGCCGACGCCGACCGCGCATCGGCTGCTCGCGACCCTGGGCGAAGCCGGCTATGTGCAGCAAGGACCCGGCGGCGAATGGCTGGTCGGCGTGCGCGCCTTCCGTGTGGGCAGCGCATTTCTCGACCACCGCAATCTGGTCGCGCAGGCGTATCCGTTCCTCAAGCGGTTGATGGAAAAGTCGGGCGAGACGACGAACCTCGCCGTCATCGATGACGGCGAGGCAGTGTTCGTCGAGCAGGTACCATGCCGCGAACTGATGCGGATGTCGGCAAAACTCGGCGCGCGCGCACCGCTGCATGCGTCCGGCGTCGGCAAGGCGATGCTGGCGGCGATGGACGAAGCTGCGGTATCGGTGGCGATCGCGAAACGCGGCCTGATGCGACACACGTCCAAGACCTTTACCACGCGCGAAGCGCTCGCCCGCGAGCTGGCGGCCACGCGCGAGCGCGGCTTCGCGATAGACGATGAAGAGCACGCCGAGGGCCTCTTCTGCGTCGCCGCGCCGGTCTGGGACGAGAATGGCGAGCCTTGGGCGGCGATTTCGCTCGCCGGTCCGACATCGCGGCTCGTGTCGGCGCGCGTACCCGAGCTGGGCCGCCTCGTGCGCACGGTGGCGGGCGAGCTTACCGCGGCCCTCGGCGGGCAACCGCAGCACGCATGAACCATCGTTGCATCGCGCACATCCTCCGGTCATCCAAGGGAGAACCTCATGTCTCGCACCCGTACGCTGTTGCCGACTGCGCTCTTGTTCGTCCTCGCTGCGTGCGCGGTGACCGAACCGGGCCCACCCATACTGCCGGGCTACGTCAACGCGCCGCCACCACCGATGGCCGCAGCGGGCGATTCGCTGCTGACCCTGACCCTGTGGTCGTGGCAGGGCACGCAGATGAGCGACGGCACGTCGATCGTGCCCGACGCACCGGAACGCTATACGCTCGAGTTCCAGCCCGGGGGGATCGTGAACGTTCGCGCCGACTGCAATCGCGGTTCCGCAAGCTACCTGTTGACCGGCAATGCGCTGGCGTTCGGTCCGATCGCGCTGACCCGCGCCATGTGCGCGCCCGGATCGCGTGATGCCGAATTCCTCAAGGGGCTCGCTGCGGTCGCCGGGCAGCTCTTCCGCGGCAACGATCTCGTGCTGACGCTGAAGGCGGACTCCGGCTCGATGCGCTTCACCACCCCGCGGCAGTGAGGCCGGCCGGGCGGGAGAGGCGATGCCGCTCGAATTCCTGACCGACCGCAGCGCGTGGCTCACTGCCTTCGTCGCTGCCGAATGGGTCGTGCGGATCGGCATGCTGGTAGTCGTGCCGTTTCGCCGTTCCCCCGACGCCGCGAAAGGCTGGCTGCTGCTGATCTTCTTCGAGCCCGCGGTCGGCCTGGCGCTCTACCTGTTGATCGGCAGGCCGCGGTTGCCCGCGCTGCGCAAGGCGCGCGTCGACGAGTTCCTCGCCAGCGCTGAACCCATCTATCGGCGGCTCGCGCGGAGCCCTGCGATCTACCAACCCGCGCCACGACCCGAACTCGCGCCTGCCGTTCGCCTCGCCGAGGCGCTGGGCGAGATGCCGATCCTCGGCGGCAATGCGATCGAGGTGCTCACCGACTACCAGCGCATCGTCGACCGGCTCGTCGCCGACATCGATGCCGCGCAGTCGAACGTGCACCTGCTCTTCTACATCTTCGCCGACGATCACGTGTCCGCACGCGTAATCGACGCGCTCACCCGTGCCGTCGAGCGTGGCGTGGCGTGCCGCGTGCTCGCCGACTCGATGGGCTCGCGGCCCGCATTCCGCAAGCTCTTGCCGCGGCTGCACGCGGTGGGCATCGCGGCGTCTGGAGACACTGCCCGTCGGGTTTCTGCGCCGCCACACGGCGCGCTTCGACCTGCGCAACCATCGCAAGATCGCCGTCATCGACGGACGTGCAGCCTGGATCGGCTCGCTCAACATCGTCGATTCGACGTTCAAGCCGGGCCTCACCTACGAGGAGTTGATGGTGCGCGTGACGGGCCCGGTCGTGCTCGAGCTGCAGGCTGTGTTCGTCGGCGACTGGTTTCTCGAAACCGGTGGGCTCGTCGGCGACGCGGAGACGTTTCCCCTCCCCGTCATAACCGGTGACGTACCGGCGCAAGTCCTCCCGTCGAGCCCCGCGTTCCGCCACGAGAACGCGCAGCGACTGATCGTGGCGCTGATTCATGCGGCGCGCCGGCGAGTGGTGATCACGACGCCATACTTCATTCCCGACGCCGCGCTGCTGCAGGCGTTGTCGACCGCCGTGCTGCGTGGTGTCGACGTGCGGCTCGTCGTTCCGGCGCAGGACGACCAGGTGTTGGTCTGCCTCGCACAGAAGTCATATTACGGGGAACTGCTGGAGAGTGGCGTCAAGATCTGCCGCTATGGCAAGCGCTTCCTGCACGCGAAGCATGTGACGATCGACGACGATGTCGCCTGGATCGGCTCGTCCAACATGGACATCCGCTCGTTCGCGCTCAATTCCGAAGTTACTTTGCTGGCGTACGATTCCCGCGTCTGCGCGCTGCTCCAAGCCGAGCAGGAGCGCTATTTCCGCGACGGCGAATGGCAGGATGTCAACGCATGGGCCGGCGCACCGCTTCCCCGCCAGGTCGCCTGGAACCTCGCGCGAATGCTGAGCCCGCTGCTGTAGGTCGGAGAACCTCCGCAACAGTCCGGCGCATTCGCGCGGCAGCGCCAAATGCGGATGGAGGGCTCGATTGTCAACTGCGGCCCGACGAAGGTCGCCATCCGCATTCCGGGCTTGCCTCATCGCTCATCGGCCCCGGGCACATGGTGGCACGTCTATTGCATCGCAGGAGGGCTCGCGCGCCGGCAGAGCATTCCCATGCTCGATAAAGGGATTAGCGCGGCGGGCTTGGCCGCACTGCGGCACCAAGGGTGATGCGCCTATGTTCAGACTGCTGCGCTACTTTTCCCTGACGAGCTTCGTCTCGATCCTCGTCGTCGCAGTCGTTCTGGGCGTGTTCTATCGCGCGATCGCGGTTCATTCGCTGATCGCGATGGGGGAGTCTAACAACACCGCCCTCACGCGGGTACTGGCCAACTCGCTGCAGCCGACGCTGACGCAGTATCTCGCGACCGCGGGCGCGCTCCCCACCGACCAGCTCAGGAATCATCCGGACCGCGGCGAGCTTTCCGCTGCGCTGCTGACCCTTCTGCAGGGGCTTTCGGTGGCCAAGGTAAAGGTGTACGACGTGCGCGGCCGCACGGTGTTCTCGACCGAGCCCAGGCAGGTCGGCGAGGACAAGAGCGCAAACGCCGGCTTTCAAGGCGCCCGCGACGGAAGGATCACCAGCGAGTTGACCCACCGCGACCAGTTCAGCGCGTTCGACGGAGTGATCGAAAACCGCGATCTGCTCTCGACCTATATCCCCATACTGCGCACGCCAGCCGGGCCGATCGAGGCGGTGTTCGAGGTCTACGACGACGTCACGCCGTTCCTTGCGCGTATCGCGCGCACACAGCGGATGGTGTTCGTCGTCGTGCTGCTTACGCTGTGCCTGCTCTATGGGGTGCTGTTCGTGATCGTGCGCCATGCCGACGTCGTGATTCGCCGTCAGTACCGGGAGCGCGAAGGCGCTGAGGAGGCGCTACGCGACGCGCAGGCCACACTCGAACGACGGGTCGAGGAGCGGACCGTCGAATTGGCGCGGGCGAATGCCGGACTCGAGGCGGAGATCGAGGAGCGTCGTCGCGCCGACGAGCGCGTCGTGCACATGGCACACCATGACGCGCTGACCGGCCTGCCCAACCGCGCGCTGCTGGCGGACCGCGTCGGACAAACGATCGCGCGTGCCCACCGCAGCGGCGGCAAGATCGCGTTGATGTTTCTCGACCTCGACCGCTTCAAGAACGTCAACGACTCGCTGGGTCATGCGGTCGGCGACGAGCTGTTGACAGCGGTTGCCGCGCGGCTCACCGGTTCACGGCGCGAATTGGACACCGTCGCTCGTCTCGGCGGTGACGAGTTCATCATCAGCCTCCCCGACATCGCCGGTGCCGCCGAAGCGGCGATTGTCGCGGCGCGGATCCTCGCCGACCTCGCAAAGCCGTTCACGGTCGCCGGACACGAGTTGCACGCCGACGCCAGTATCGGGATCGCCCTCTATCCGGGCGACGGCGACACTGCCGAGGCGCTGATACGCGCCGCCGACACCGCGATGTACCACGCCAAGGAGGCTGGACGCGCCAACTTCCAGTTCTTCGGCGCGCAGATGACCGAGCGCGTGCGCCGCCGGCTGACAACCGAGACCAATCTGCGGGGCGCCCTCGAGCGCGGCGAGTTCACGTTGCACTATCAGCCGCAGGTGGACCTTGCCTCGGCGCGCATCGTCGGCGCCGAGGCGCTGGTTCGCTGGCCGCAGGCCGATTCCCGCCTGGTGCCGCCGTCCGAGTTCATCCCGGTCGCCGAGGATACCGGGCTCATCGTTGCGCTCGGCGAGTGGGTGCTGCGCGAGGCCTGCACGCGCGCCCAGGCCTGGCAGACGCTTCATCCGGGGCTGCGGATTGCCGTCAATCTCTCGGCGCGGCAATTCCGGCAGCGCACGCTGGTCGACATGATCGAGCGGGTGTTGAACGAAACCCGGCTCGCTCCGGGTCTGCTGGAGCTGGAGTTGACCGAGGGCATGCTGATGCATCATGCACCGGAAACCGTGACCATTCTCGCCCGCCTCGACGAGATTGGCGTACGCCTCGCGATCGACGACTTCGGCACAGGCTATTCGAGCCTCTCGTACCTGAAACGCTTCCCGATCCATGCGCTAAAGATCGACCGCTCGTTCGTGCGCGACATCAGTACGGACCCGAACGACGCGGCGATCGTAACGGCAATCGTCGCGATGGCGCAGAGCCTGCACTTGGGCGTCACCGCGGAAGGCGTCGAGACCCACGAGCAGGCGACGTTCCTGCGTTCCCTCGCCTGCGGTCTGGCGCAAGGCTTCTACTTCGGCCGACCCGTGCCAGAAGCGAAATTCCTGGCACGACTCGGCGCGGATGTAACGCCGCAGAACGGACGCGTGGCAGCCTAGGCGCCGAAGAGCTGCCGTCGCATCTGCGCGCGACTAAAGGTCGAGTTTCCCGGTTACTTCGTCGCGGGCAGCAACCCGCGCGTCTGCAGCGACTTGATCACGGCATCGGCGAGGCCCGGCGCTTCCCGTTGCACCGAGGTCGGATTGAACGTCTCCGAGGTCGCGGACCAGACGAGCTGCTTCGTCGGCGCGGCGTACAACCGCGTCTCCGCAGTGGCGATCTGATATTGGGTAACCTGCGGCACCGCGTACCAGCCGGAGTAGGCTCCGTACCACCCGAATCCCGGTCCGAAGCCCGGTCCGAACCCGGGTCCCGGCATGATGACCGTCGAGACATTGGTCTGCGTGTCCACACCCAACAAGCGCGTCATGAGCACGCCGTCCGCGCCCGACCGGATGACGACGGACTGCAGCGAAGGTTCGTCGGCCGGGTCGTCACTGTCGAGGTATTGCCATGCGGGAACCGCCTGCACGCCTGCCTCCTTCAGCTTCGCGACCGTGATGTCCTCGAACACGCGGCGGGCAGTCACGCTTTTCGCTGACAGGCCAATGACAAAGAGCTTCTTGAAGGGCCCGCCGCTGTAAGCCGGATCCGACCACGTGCTCTGCAGCGTCGTCGACGCGCAACCGGAGAGGAGCACCAGTGCCGCGAATGCGAGTCCAGCACACTTTGGATTCAACGGCATGGCGCATCCCTTTCAAACGCGCTTCGGTGGCGTCATGCGGCCGGACCGATTCGGTGCTGCCTGCGTCCACGCAATGAGCAAGTCGATCGACGACGCTGTCGCGCGCAGATCCCTGCGCTGCGGAATTCGTCCTATTTGGCGGGCGCCGTCGCAGGCGCGGCCGGGCTCGCCGCCGGCGGCTGCGCCGGTGCCGGAACCGGAACCACGATTCCTGGGGCGAGCGGGATGTCTTCGACGGCAATGACGTTGTCGACGTAGTGCCGCGTTTCGCCAAAGCAGGTGGTCGGCAGGCCCACTTTCTCCTGGTAATGAAGCGATACGCGCTTCCCCATGGCCCGGTTGAGCTTCTCCACTACAGCTTCATCGCGCACCGTGAACACGAATTTTTCCTGCGCCGTCCCGGGCATCGTCACCATCGCCATCTCGCCTTCCCAGGTCTTGCAGATCCAGCCCTTCTGCGAGAACTTCTGCACCCAGCCGGCGCGCTCGCCGGTCGAGTAGTTCCAGGTCAGGAAGAACCAAAACCATGCCGTCGCGAGCAACGCGATGATGACGATGGCGGGGAGCACGACGGCTCCGGCCTGACGCTTGCTTCGGGCTTCCATTTGGTTCGCTCCCCCCGCGGTCGGCGTCCGCGGTCCGCCCGTGCGGACCGGCACGCATGCAAGAGTATAGATGATGCGGTTCGGCTCGTGGATCCATTTGGGGGCGCCAGCGCATGACTCGGGCGTCACTTGAGCAGGCCGGTGACCAGCATGGTCACCCAGCGGTCCGCTTTGATGAAACCGTTGCCCCACTTGTCCTCGAACTCCCGCGTCGGCTTCGAATCGATGATCTCCTGGATCGATTTGTCGGCGGCCATCTGCGTCTTGATGCGTCCGAGCACGGTGGCCAGCATGTCGCGATAGGCCTGCAAATCGGCCTTGCTCGCGAGGGGTCCGTGCCCCGGAATGATCCGCGTCTTGTCCGTGGCGAGCGAAAGAGCCCGATCGACCGCCGCGATCACGCCGTCGACGCTGCCGCCGCTGGCATTGTCGATGAACGGATACATGTAATTGAAGTAGATGTCGCCCATGTGGATGACATCGGCACGTTGGAAATGCACGATCGCATCGCCGTCGGTGTGCGCCGCAGGACAATGCAATGCAATCACCTGGTCCCCGTTGATGTGGAACGTCACATCGCTGCTGAAGGTCACGAGCGGCAACGCGGGCTTGGGCGAGGGCTCGACTCTCATCCTGAGGAAGGCCAGGAATTGCTCGCTGCTCATGCGCTTGCGCACGTTGTCGTGCGCCACGATCAATGCCCCAGCCTCGGCGAATCTTTCGTTGCCGCCGGTGTGATCACCATGCCAGTGCGTATTGAGGATGAACTGAACCGGCTTCCTGGTGATGGCTGCAATCGCAGCCTGGATCTTTGGCACGAGCGGCGCGTATTGATCGTCGATCAGGAAGACCGCGTCAGGACCAACTGCAAGCCCCAGATTGCCACCGGATCCTGTGATCATGTAGATGCCGTCGGCGAGCTTTTCGGTCTTGATCTCGACCTTGCTGAAATCCTGTTGCGCGTTGGCAACGCAGACCGCGCAAAGCGCAGCGAACACAATCAGCATGCGGCGAAGAGGTGAGCGCATCACTAAACTCCTGCTGGAAGTTGGCTCCGACTCCACGGGCCCCACGCTCTCGCGCTCCGCGATTCCGCCAGGTCGTGGCGCCGCCGCCTTCGCACGGTCACTTCGGCCGATGTGCCTGCCACGGGTGAGGCAGCAGCTCGCGCAGCTTCACGACCTCGCCCTCGGCGATCAGGACGTCCGCATCGAGGTTCGCCGGATCGACCTGGTACATGAGCTCGCGGCAGCGCCCGCACGGCGACACGATGCGCCCGCCCTTGTTGGTGGCGACGATGGCGCGGATTCGCGTCTGCCGGTGCTTCAGCATGTCCGCGACCGCCGCATGCTCGGCGCAGAAGCCGATCCCGCACGAGCAGTCGACGGAGCAACCGGAAAACAGGTGGCCGTCCATCGTCAGGAGTGCCGCGCCGGCCAGACCGGCCTGGCAATCCTCCGATGTGGCGAATGACACCGTCGCCTTGCGTGCTTCCGCGATTAGGTCTTCGTACGCCACCGTGATCCTCTCGTGGCCTACGCGGGCTTCACTTTCCACGAATCCACGTAGGCGCGGTTCTCCACCCCCTCCGGCAGCGGCGCGACCTCGAGTGGAAACCGCGTGTCGATCATCACCGCGTATTCGTCGGTCTCCTTGCGCGCATGCTTGGCGCCGATGGCAAACGCCTTCGGGTGCGGACCGTGGGTGAAGCCGCAAGGATGGAATGTGACCATTCCCGGCTTGATATTGTCGCGGCTGAAGAACTCGCCGCGGTGGTAGAAGATCACTTCGTCGTAGTCGTCGTTGTTGTGATAGAACGGAACCTTCAGTGCGCCAGGATCGGACTCGATCGGGCGCGGTGCGAACGTGCAGACGATGAAATTCCTGCCGACGAACGTCGTGTGCGCCGATGGTGGCAGGTGGTAGCGGTGGCTCATCAGCGGTCGGATGTCGCGAACGTTGACCCGCACCACGCACAGGTCACCATGCCAGCCCACCGCGTCCAGGGGGTTGAAGGGATACTGGATCGTCGACAGCTTGCCGACGCGCTTGACCACGACCTTCCACGGATCGTCGTTCTGCTGGGTGCGAAACTTCGCGTCCATCTCCGGTACGTCGAGAATCGCCGGATCGAAGATCGCGTGCGGCCCGACAATGCCCTTCTCCGGCATCGTGTAGGTCCCCTCCGTGCACTCGACGAGCAGCAGGGTCGTCGGCGCCGTCGGCGCGAGGCGCCACATCCCGCCGCGCGGGATCACGATGTAGTCGCCTTCTCGGTAATCGAGCCGGCCCCAGTCGCAGAAGAATTCGCCGGCGCCGTCGTGAATGAACAGCAACTCGTCGCCGTCCTGGTTGCGCGCGAGATGCTTCATCGCCGACGCGGTTTTCCAGTAGCGGACCTTTACGTCGCCGTTCCCCATGACCGCCGTCGCGTCCCACGGTGAATCGCCCTTGGCCGGAAGCTTGTTCAAGTCGTACGCGTGCGGATTGAGGGAGCCTTCGAAGCTCGCCCATCCCGTCGGCGGATGTCTGTGGTGGAAATGCGCGGCCGGGCCGAAGAAACCTTCCTTGCCCATCTCGCGCTCGAACGTGCCCTCCGGCAGATCGGCGTGCGCCTGCCGGCTGTGCGTGCCGCCGGCGCGCGGAAAACGAATGTAGTGCTTCATTGGATCGCTCCTTCCGGGGCGACGTCCTCGCGCGCAGCGGCCATCGCAGCGGCGAGCACTTCCGGATCGCCGATATGGTTGGCGAGCAGGAGGATCAGCTTGGCGTTGACGAGCGCGCTCTGCGGTTCCGTGAGGCCGCGATGCAGCCCGATCAACGCCTGGTAGAAATCGTCCGGCGCCGGCAGGTTTGGCGCCGTGTTGAGCGTGGCCATGGCGAGGGTCCTCGTCAGTCGTTGCAGGTCGCGTGCGCGATCGCCGCGCGCACGGCCGCGGCATCGAAGCTCCGCCAGCGCGCGCAGACATGCTGGTCGGGGCGGAAAAGGTAGCAGGTTCCGGGCCTGCCGTCATAGCGCTCGAGCATCAGACCGGCGCGGTCGCGGATCGCAATACGGCCGTCGACGGGGCGGCCATCGATCTGCACGATCCGGCACGGGATCCGCTCGCGTGCCAGCGCCTCGGCGACCTCCGCCGGCACGGCGTCACCGAAAGTCAGCAGGGTGAAGCCGCCGTGGAGATAGTCGAGGAGCCAGTTCGATCCCGCCCCGGTCACCGGCGCATCCGCCGCGGGCGCGCCCGGCACCATCGCGCCGGCGAACTTCTCGCCCGCGCGATCCGGCGTGTTGAGCGGAGATCCGGTATGGACGTGCGGTACCGACAGCCGACCGCTGTTGACGAGTCGGCGCGCAAACGCGTGATGCTTGGCGAGCGCCAGCACCGCATCGCGAAACGTGCGCGACACCGGGCTCTTCGGGGTGATGAAATCGGTCGCTCGCGTCGAATTGAGGATGTTCTCGTCGGCAGCCGCGGTCCGCTCGATGTCATAGCTGTCGAGCAGCCGCTCGGGCGCCAGGCCGTCCATCACGAGCTTCAATTTCCAGATGAGGTTGTCGGTATCCTGGAACCCGCTGTTGGCACCGCGTGCGCCGAACGGCGACACGATGTGCGCGGCGTCGCCCGCGAACAGGATGTGGCCATGGCGGAAATGTTGCATCCGCCGGCACTGGAACGTGTAGACGCTCGCCCACTCGATTTCGAACTCGGCCTTCGGACCGAGCATCGCGCGAAGCCGCGGCATGATCCGCTCGGGTTTCTTCTCCTTCTCCGGATCGGCATCCCAACCGAGCTGGAAGTCGATGCGCCAGACATCGTCGGCCTGCCGGTGCAGCAGCGCCGACTGATTCGGATGAAATGGCGGGTCGAACCAGAACCAGCGCTCCGACGGAAAGTCCGACTTCATGTGAATGTCGGCGATCAGGAAACGGTCGCGGAACACCTGCCCCTCGGCTTCCAGTCCCAGCATCGCGCGCACCGGGCTGCGCGAACCATCGGCGACGATCAGCCAGTCGCAGGACAGCCAGTATTCTCCATCCGGCGTTGCGATGCGCAAGAGGACAGTGTCGCCCTGCGGGGTTACGTCGACGACCTTGTGCTGCCAGCGTAGTTCGGCGAACGGCAGCTCGGCCGCCCGCTCCACCAGATATTCCTCGAGGTAGTACTGCTGCAGGTTCACGAAAGCCGGCCGGTGATGGCCAGCCTCCGGCAGCAGGTCGAACGCGTAGACGAGCTCGTCGCGGAAGAAGACCTTGCCGACCCTCCACTCGACCCCCTTCGCCACGATTCTCTCGCCACAACCCAGACGGTCGAGGATCTCCAGCGCCCGCTTCGCGTAACAGATCGCACGCGAGCCGACGCTGACCGTGTCGTCCTCGTCGAGCACGACGACCGGTACGTCGCGCTGCGCGAGGTCGATGGCGGCCGCGAGCCCGACCGGCCCGGCGCCGACGACGATCACCGGCCGCCGCTTCGGCGGCGCGTCCTGGTCCGGCGATCGCTCGTACGCGTAGACGGGGTTGGTGTAGGTTTTCATCGCCGTCGATCGCGATGCGTCGCGCCGGTTCGTGTCACCGGCGTGGCGATGCCGATCACCCTTCCAGCGCTTCCCACATTGCTCTATCGCGCTGCGCCGTCCAGATGCGCGGGTCCTTGTACTGTGTCGCCTCGTCGTACGCCCGGGTCACGTCGAACGGCAGGCAGTGATCGAAGATGACCCAGTGGCCGAATTTCGGCTGCAGCGCCGCGTACGTTTCCTTGTACACGCTGCGCAGGTCGCGACCGGCCGCCGCACCGCGCTTCACCGCGGCGAACATTTCGGTGACGAACGCGCGGGTGCCCTCGAGCCCCGCCTTCACCTGCGCCGGTGTCGTCAGCGCCGCGCCGCGACCTGGCACCAACTTTTCCGGGTTCAGCGCCGCGATCGCTTCCAGTGTCGCCGGCCAGTCGGTGAGGTAGGCGTCGCCCGTGTATGGCGTCGCGTCGTATTCGACGAGGTCGCCCGAGAACAGGATTCTCTCCTGCGGCAGCCAGACGACCGTATCGCCCTTCGTATGGCCGCGACCGAGCTGCATCAGCTCGACCTGGAGCTTGCCCATCCACAGCGTCAGCCGGTGTTCGAAGACCAACGTGGGCCACGTCAAGCCCGGTACCGACTCGACCGCCTGGAAGAGGCGCGGAAAGCGCTCGATCTCGCTCTTCATGTCGGCCTCGCCGCGCTCGACGATGAGGTCGTACGTGTCGCGGCTGGCGATGATCTGTTCCGCCCGGTACGCCGACGCACCGAGAACGCGCACGGCGTGGTAGTGCGACAGCGCGACATACCGGATCGGCTTGTCGGTAACCGCCCGGACGCGCCGGATAACGTCCTGCGCCATCACCGGTGTTGCCTGGGTGTCGATCACCATGACCGCGTCATCGCCGACGACGATCCCGGTGTTCGGATCGCCTTCCGCCGTATACGCATACGCGTGGTCGGAGAGCTTGTCGAAGCTGACCTTCTTCTCGGCAAGGTCGGCCTGCGACGCAAACTTCCTGTCACTCATGGGGCCTCTGAATGTCGTGTCCGCCGGGCGGGAATAGGATCGGAGATGGTAACCGATCGCTGCAGCGCGGAAAACCGGGAGCCAGCCCGCGCAAGAATGCGGCGGGCGCCGGAGCCCGCCGTGGGCCAAACACCGGAGAGACTAACCGCCATTCTTCTTGATCAGCGCCTTCGCATCGTCGAGCAGTGCCGCCCCGTTCGCGCCCTTGGCGTTCGCCTCACCGATCCACTCCTTGACCACCGGCTCGGTGGCCTTTTGCCAGCGCTCGTATTCGGCGGGCGTAAGCACGTCGAATACGCCGTTCGCTTCGCGCGCGAGCTTCTTCCCGGCCTCGGTCGTCCCATCGAAGACCTTGCCGATCTGCTTCGAGAATTCGAGGCCGGTGTTCGCATCGAGGATTTTCTTCAGATCAGGCGGGAGGCTGTCGTATTTCGCCTGGTTCATCGCGATCACGAAGATCGAGTTCGACGTCTTGTCCGCGCCCGGTGCCGTGTCCAGGTGGTACTTCGTAACCTCCTGCAACTTGAGCGCCGGGGCGACTTCCCACGGCACCATCGCACCGTCGATCACCGCCTTCGCGAGCGACTCCGTCACCTGCGGCACCGGCATCTGCACCGGAACGGCGCCGATCGCTGTCAGGAACTTGGTACCGATGCGTGTCGGCGCGCGCACCTTCAACCCCTTGAGCTCGTCGAGGTTCGTCACCCGCTTGTTGGTGAAGTGCAGCAACGAGCCGTCGTGCATGTGCGCCGCGAGGAGCTTCACCCCGCGAAACTCGTCCAGCGAGTTCTTCTGGATGTACTCCCACAACGCCGGGCTGCCGCTCTCGGCGTTCTTCGCCATGAAGGGCAGCTCGAACACCTCGGACTTTGTGAATCGCCCCGCCTGGTAGGTCGGGATCGTCCAGATGATGTCGGCCACACCGTCGCGTGCCTGGTCGAAGAGCTGCGGCGGCGTGCCCCCGAGCTGCATCGCCGGGTAGATCTGGCACTTGATGCGGCCATTCGACTCCTTGCCGAGCTTTTCGCACCACGGCTCGAACACCTGCGCCTGTATCGTGCCCTTGGGCGGCAGGAAGTGGTGGATCTTGAGCGTCACATCCTGGGCCTGCGCGGCAGCAGCGGCGAGCGCGAAGGCGGTGCCGAGAATGGTTGCGAGCTTGCATGCTTTCATGGTGTCTCCTCCGTGTGGCGGCCTGTGTCAGTGCTTGAACGTATGGACCAGGTACAGCGAGATGATCGGGAAGTACACGAGAAGCGTGATGCGGGCGAGGTCGGACACCAGGAACGGCACGACGCCCTTGAACGTCTCGGTGAGGGGCACGTCCTTCGCCAGCCGGTTGATGATATAGACATTCAGGCCGACAGGTGGATGCACCAGCCCGATTTCGACGACCATCAGCGCGAGGATGCCGAACCAGATCGACTTGTCGTCGTTCGACAGGCCCCAGTAGTCGAGCCCAATGACCATCGGGTAGAAGATCGGAATCGTCAGCAGGATCATCGCGAGAGCGTCCATCACGCACCCGAGAAAGATATAGATGAGCAGGATCATCGCCATTATGAGCAGCGGCGAAAGCCCGCTCGCCTTGACCCAGTTCGCGAGCTCGCCCGGCATCTGCGACAGCGCGAGCGTGGTATTCATCATGTCGGCGCCCAGCAGGACGAGGTAGATCATCGCGGTGGCCTGCGCGGTGCCGAGCGCGCTGTCGACCAGGCCCTTCACCCGCATGCCGCCACTCACCACCGCGATGGCCCCGCACGCCGCGGCGCCGATGGCGGCGGCCTCCGTCGGATTGGCCCAGCCGCCGTAGATGCCGACGATCACAACGACGAAGACGACCAGCACGGGCAACACGCTCAAGAGACTGCGGATGCGTTCCGGCCAGGCGACGCGCGGACCGGCCGGTCCGGCCTCGGGCTTCAGCGTGACGACGATCTTCACGACCAGCATGTACCCGAGCATCGCGATGATGCCGGGCAGGACGGCGGCCACGAACAGCTTGCCGATCGATTCCTGGGTCAGAATCGCATAGATGACGAGTGGCACCGAGGGCGGAATCATGATGCCCAGCGTGCCGCCCGCAGCGAGCGCTCCGGTCGCGAGCGAGCCGGAATAGCCGAAGCGACGAAGCTCTGGCAGCGCCACCTGCCCCATCGTCGCGGCGGTCGCCACCGACGAGCCGCAGATCGCGCCGAAGCCCGCGCACGCGCCGATCGCCGCCAGCGCGATGCCGCCACGGTAATGGCCCATGAACGCGCCGACGAACCGGAACAGCGCCTTCGACAGCCCACCGTGCGTCGCAAACTGCCCCATCAGCAGGAACAGCGGGATCACGACGAGGTCGTAGTTCGACAGCCGCGCATAGGCGAGATTCTTGAGCGAATTGAGCAACGCGGTGAGGTTGCCGCCGGTGAGATACAGGTATCCCGCGAATCCAACGCCGAACATCGCGATGCCGATCGGGATGCGCACGACCATCAGCGCCAGCATCACGCTGAAGATCACCAACCCGACTTCAATGCCGGTCACTGGTGTGCCCCCACGCTTGCGGCTGCCGCCGCTGCGCTGCCCCCCGGGGGGAGCAATTCGCGCCCTGGGGCGGCCCTGCGGCGCTCATGGGTGCGGTCATGCCCGCGCGGCCGCTCGCAAGAGGTGGAAGCACAGGTAGAAGCCGGCGGCAGCCAGCAGCACGAAGCCCGGCACCATCAGCGCCTGCGCGACCCACACGGGCCAGCCGAGCACCGCGGAGGTCTCGCCGACCTCCTGCAACGACAGTGCTCCGGCGGCAGTTCGCCAGGCGATGAGCGACCCGAACAAGCCAACGAGCAGCGACCCAACCGCATCGAGCCGCGCGACGTTGCGGGGGGCGAAGTTGTGCGTGAAGAAGTCGACCTTGACGTCACCATTCGCGAGATGGCAATACGCGAAGAACGCCGAGGCGGCGAACGCCGCACACATCTGCAACAGCTCGACGTCGCCGGGAACCGGCCACGCGTAGAGCTTGCGGCCGACGATCGACACGATCGACATCGCGACCAGTCCGACGAACACGAGTCCGCCGGCAATTGCGAGATTCTTCGCCAGCGCGAGCAGGAACCGGCCGCCGGGGCCGAAGTTTGCCCGGCCGAGGGCCGGCGCTTCCGTGACCGTGTCCAGCATGCCGCTCCTCCCCTGCCGTTCGCAATGGTACCCGACACCCGCGAATTCGCTTTTTGAGCGGGCGCGGATCGCACCCGGCTGGAACCACCTGCGCTGTCAATCGAACCGGCGGCGAACCTCATCCGGTGCTTCGACCGCCTGGATTCTCTTCGGGTCGTCCGGATGGCGCCGCGCGAAGATGCGGGTCTCCCGACCTTCGACCAGGACATCGTCGCCGCGCCGCACGACGTGCTTCATCACGAAGCTCTTGCCGCGCCACTCGTCGATCCATGTCTCGACCGCGATCTCCTCGCCGTAGGTCGCCGGCCGCACGAAGCGTGCCGACACCTCGACCAGCGGCGCTCCGATGATGCCGGTCGCCGCTTCCATCTCGGACCATGAGGCCACGCCCGCGGCGGCAAAAAAATGCCGCGCCGCGGAGTCGATCCATTTGAGAAAGTTGGGATAGAAAACGATCTGCGCCGGATCGCAGTCGCCGAACTCGATCGTGAAGTGGGTCGTATGGCGGAGCGTCACGATACGCGCTCCACACTTGTCGCACGCACGTCGGACCGGCGTTTCGCCCACACGATCGGCTGCGCACGCAGCGCGCGGGGTGGTGCGCCGTGATCGACGAGTGCCTGATCCAACGCCTTCCCGCCTTCATCGACAAGGGCTGCTTCCCGCGCTGCGCGGACCGCGGTGGCGCGTGCTGCGACGTCGCCCTGCCCGCCACCGCCTGCCACATGCTCAAGGATGTGCCGCAGGTTGTCCTTGCCGCGCTCATTGGTCGTACCGTAGCCCTTGACGAGCCGGCCGGCGAGCGCGATTTCGAATGCCAGTTGCCAGTCGTCGTTCGCCGCGCTCTCGACCGCCCCCAGCCATCGCTCGATCGCCGCCTGCTCGTCGGCGTAACGCCCGCCGTGCCGTCGCAGCCGGCGCATGCCGGCGAGCACTCGTATTGCAAGGAATCCGTGCACGCTGTCGGTTGGCAGGCTCAGCGCGATCGCGAGCGGGCCCTTGCCGCGCGCCTGCCGGCGCCGGTCCCATGCGGCAAGCCGCCGCGCGAGCCCGCGTGGCAGCAGCGACGAAAACTCGGGCAGGCCGGGCTTGAAGTAATCGACGATGCGTACGATATCGTGCTCGCCCGCTGCCACCTCGCGCCGCACACGCGCGAAACGACTCGCGCGGCACTTCAAGGCGGCAACGCGGACGATGTCATCGTAGGCCATCCACAGCGCGAGAAAGCGGGCGGTCTCGCGGGTCAGCGCGAAATCATGCGCACCACCGGGATCGCCTTTCCGCTCCAACGTGAGGACGCGTGCAAGCCGCTGCACATAGAGGTCCGCGTACGTGCGGTCCTGATACTCGAGCAGTCGCGCGTACCCGACTTCGACGATGTCGTGCGTCGCCGCGGGAAAGGCGTCGCGCAGCGCGAGAGACCACTCAGCCCTTGGCGCCGTCGTCTGCCCGATTGGCTGCGCCGCAGCCGGCGGCGGAGCGGCCACTCCGGCAACGCGGCTCGCCCGGCTAACCGCATTCCACGCGACGGCGAAGCCATCGAGACTCGCCTCGGCGCCGCGGCCCGACTCGCGGACCACCGCTTCGAACGCGGCCCGCGCGAACGGCAAGACGCCGGATGCCGCGATCGCGCCGAACATTACGGCGCTCACGACGGTGCCCGCCGCGCGCGCCGTCTCCGCCATGTCGAACGCAACGAGCTCGCGGCTGTGCCGGCGTGCCACCTCGAGCAGCAGTTCCGAATCAAAGCGGCCATCGCCGAGCGGCATCTTTTCCGCCGTCGTGAGGACCCGGCTGACGGAGGTCATCAGCAGCGTCCGGTCCGGGCTGACCATCCCGTTCTGCAGGGTACGCACCGCCTCGAGCAACTCGGACGCGACGACGAGATCGACGGCACCGGGAACGGGGAGCAGGCTCAGCACCGGGCGGCGACCATCCAGCGTGGCGATCGGCTCGGGATAGACTTCGATGTAGTACGTCGTGGCGCCGGTGCGTTGCGCAACCCCCGGAATCGAGGTGCTTTGCGCGGCAAAGCCCGCCTGTGTCGCCGCCTTCACCAGCCACTCGGCGAGCACACCGCCGCCCTCGCCGCCGAGTGCCGCAATCAGGATGGAAATGGGCTTGGTCATGGCGAGCCTACGCAGGCTGGAACGGCCGGATTACCGCGTGGCGCAACCACGCGGCGAAGCGATCGCGCCAATTCGGATTGCGGATGACCTCGCCGCGATAGAACGACGGGCACAGCGTGGCCGCGTGCGCATTCTCGCCGCACAGCCCGCAACCCACACAGCCCTCGAGCACCGTCGCCACCGGATCGACCTTCAGCGGATCCGAGCTCGCTTTCAGCGACAGCGTCGGGCAGCCGGAGAGCCGGATGCACGAGTGGTCGCCGGAGCAGGTGTCCTCGTCGACGCCGTATTTGACGCGCACGGTGCGCTTGCCACCCTGCGCGAGAGCGGCGAGCCACGGCTTGACGCGGCGCTGACGCTCGAGTTGGCATTCGCCCTCGGCAACGATGACCTTGAGCCCGGCAAAATCGGTGGTGAATGCCTCGTGCAGCGTGCGCCGCATCTCGTCGACTCGGTAGCTGTCGACGCTGCGCAGCCAGCGCACGCCGATGCCTTTGAGCGTCCGCTCGATCGCGAGATTGGTGTGAACGAGGCTTTGCTGCTTGTCCTCCGCGCGCGCCTTGTCCAGGTCGTCCGGCGTCGAAAGGATCTCCTGCGTGCCGGTCGCCGACGTGTAGCCGTTCTTGAGAATGATGAGCACCGCATCGTCGCCGTTGAACAGCGCCGACTGCACGCCGGAGACGAGGCCGTTGTGCCAGAAGCCGCCGTCGCCCATGATCGCGAGCGCTCGGCGGCTCATCGCCGGCGAAACGCCGGCGCGCGACGCGAGACTCATTCCGTAGCCCAGGATCGTGTGGCCGGAGTTGAACGGCTCGAACGACGCGAACGAATGGCAGCCGATGTCGGCGGCGATGTGCACGCGGCCGATATCCTGCTGGAGGAGCTTCAGCGCCGCAAAGACGGGCCGCTCCGGACAGCCGACGCAGAATTGCGGCGGCCGCGCGGGCAGCGCCTTTGCGAGTTGCTTGTCGACGGCGCCGCGCCGCGCCGCGATGCCGTCCAACCAGGTCTGTCCATCGGCAAGCGACAGCTCCGGCGCGTGCCTGCCCGCAAAGGCCGCTGCACCGCGCGCGATCACCTCGATCGTGTATTCGCCGGCCATCGCGAGCAGGTCCTTGCCGTGGACCGGTGTATTCACGTCCAGACGGCGCAGGATCGCCATGATCTCCTGCTCGATGAACTCGGGCTGGCCCTCCTCGACCACGAGCACGGCGCGCTTGCCCAGGCAGAAATCGCGGATCTGCTCGGGCACCAACGGACACGTCACGTTGAGCACCAGCATCGAGAATGTCGAGCTGCCGAACTCGTCGGCAAGCCCAAGCTCCTGCAGCGCGCGGACCAGCGAGTTGTACAGGCCGCCCTGAACGATGATCCCGAGATCGTCGCGGCGGCCCGCGAAGATTTCATTGAGCCCGTGTTCGACGATGTAGCGCCGCGCGGCCGGCAAGCGCTCTCCGGTCTTCAGCTTTTCGTGGCGGAACGTCGATGGCGGATGCGACAGCCGGCCGTAGTCGAATGGGGCGGGCGTGTCCTGTGGATGCTTTGCCGAGAGCGGCGGCGCGACATTGTCCTTGCACGCGAAACTGCCGCGGACGTGACACGCGCGGATGCGCAGCTGCAGCATTACCGGGGTGTTCGAGGCCTCCGACAGCGCGAAGCCCTCTTCGACCATGCGCACCATGTGGGAAAGGTCGGGACGCGGGTCGAGCAGGACCAGCGACGACTTGAGCGCGAACGCCGTCGTGCGTTCCTGGATGACGCTGGCGCCTTCGCCGTAGTCCTCGCCGATGACGATCAGCGCGCCGCCGGTGACGCCCGGCGAGGCGAGATTCGACAGCGCGTCCGCGGCAACGTTGGTGCCGACGATCGATTTCCACGTCACCGCGCCGCGCAGCGGGTAGTGGATCGACGCGCCGAGCATCGCGGCGGCGGACGCTTCGTTGGCGCAGGCCTCGACATGGACGCCCAGCTCGGCCAGGTAGTCCTTCGATTGGACCAGCACGTCCATCAGGTGCGACACCGGCGCGCCCTGGTAGCCGCCGACGTAGGCGACACCGGATTGCAGCAGCGCCTTGGTGATCGCGAGGATTCCCTCGCCGTGGAAGACGTCGCCCTGCCCGAGGCGAAGCTGCTGCGCTTCCCGGCTGAACGAGACTTCCATGCCCCTCCCGGCGGCCGACGCGATCGGCCGATGGCGGAAATCTAGTCGCCGCCGTATTATTTGTCCATAGCATACATTTGATATCGATCATTCTTCTCATGAATACTACCGATGTCGATCTGAACCTGCTGCTGACATTCCACGCCGTACACAGCGAAGGAAGCGTCAGTCGCGCCGCCGAACGGCTCGGGCTCTCGCAGCCGACGGTGAGCCACGGGCTCAAGCGTCTGCGCCTTCTCTACAAGGACCCGCTGTTCGTGCGCACGCAAGGGGGAATGGCACCGACGGCCAAGGCCGACCGCCTCGCCGAGGCCGTGCGCCATGCGTTGCATGTGCTCGACGTCGCGATCCAGGAAGGTGAGCGTTACGATCCGGCCGCCTCGGAACGCACCTTCCGCTTGCACATGAGCGACATCGGCGAGACGGTTTTCCTGCCGCGGCTGCTGCAGGCGCTTGCCACGGAGGCGCCGAACGTTCGCCTCGAGACCTTCCAGTTCGACGACAAGGACATCGGGCCGGCGCTGGAAAGCGGCCGTATCGATCTCGCTCTCGGCTACCTCCCAACGCTCGCGGACGCCGAGCACGCGGTGTTGCTCTCCGAGCGTTATGTCGTGCTGATGCGTGCTGCCCATCCGCTCGCCCGGCGCTCGCCGACGCGCGTGGCGCTCGCACGGCTCCGTTACGCGGTCGTCCGCTCGCACGGCGCGACGGCGCGCGCGCTGAAGGATCTCGGCCTGTCCACCAACATCAGGCTGTCGATGCCGCACTTTCTGGTGCTGCCGCGCATCCTCGCCGCGACCGATCTCGCCGTCGTGATGCCGGCCCGCCTGGCCGACGTGTTCCGCGAGATGGGCGACTACACCGTCTGGCGCCCCCAGGTCGGTCTGCCGGCGTTCGACGTCAGCGTCCACTGGTCCTGGCGCTTCGCCGGCGACCCCGGCACGCGCTGGCTGCGCGAGCTGATCGTCGCGCTCTTCGGCGAAAAAGTGACCGGGTAGCGGAGATCGGACAGGCGTGTTCCGCGGCGACCGGAACCCGCGACGTTGACCAGCAGGGCGAGAACGACTCGCTGCGTCATCCGGCCGTCCGCAAGTCCAGGATGAATTCGATTGCCACGGCGCGCAGTTGAAGGCGCAGAATGGATTGCTTGCGACCGTAGTCCTCGGCACACTGTCGGCGGCTGGTCAGATGTCCGATGCTGCGTGCAATGCGACATCGAATACTCACCGCCAATGCGCCCGCACTTGAATTCAGCAGCCGCTGCCATCTTGAGATCTCGATCCGAGGAGTCCGAAATGCCTCCAGCCAACGGAAAGACTGTCGCCGAATGCGTCGTGGACTTTCTCGTGGCACGCGGCGTGGACCGGGTGTTCGGGCTCCAGGGTGGTCACATCCAGCCCATCTGGGACCGCCTGGCGCAGCGCGACGTGCGCATCGTCGACGTGCGCGACGAAGGTGCGGCCGTCCACATGGCGCATGCCCATGCGGTGCTGGCCGGCGGCGTGGGCATCGCGTTGGCAACGGCGGGACCGGGCGTGACGAACTGCGTGACGGCGATGGCCAACGCGCAGCTCGAACGGGTGCCGTTGCTGCTGATCGGTGGCTGCGCGCCGCGGGCGCAGGACGACCTGGGACCGCTGCAGGGGATCGCGCACGTCGACATCATGCGGCCGGTGACGCGGGCAGCGCGCACGCTGCGAGTGGCAGACAACGTGCTGCGGGATCTGGACAAGGCGTTCGGCATGGCGCAGGGCGACGGCACGGTGCCCGGACCCGTCTATGTCGAGATTCCGACCGACGTGCTGCGCGAGACGGTGCCCGCCGGTCTGTTGCTCGCCGAGTATCTGACGCCGAAGCCGGCACGGCGCATCCCGCCCGATCCCAACGAGGTTCAGCGCGCCGCGCAGATCATCGACCGGGCACGGCGACCGCTCGTGATGACCGGCCGCGGCGCCCGCGGGGCGGATCGCGAGCTGCTGCAGCTGCTGGACAAGACCGGCGCCGCCTACCTCGACACGCAGGAAAGCCGCGGCCTGGTGCCGGCAGACCATCCCTCGACCGTGGGCGCGATGCGCGGGCGGGCGATGCAGGAGGCCGATCTGGTGATCGTCGTCGGTCGCAAGCTTGACTACCAGATGGGCTACGGCTCGCCGGCGGTGTTCCCCAACGCCCGATTCATACGCATCGCCGACAACTGGGAGGAGCTGCGCGAGAACCGCCGCGGCGAGGTCGAGCTGCTCGCGCACCCTGCCCTCGCTCTGGCCGCCGTGGCCCAGGCGGTGCGGGGCACGCGGGCCGGCCTCGACAGGGAATGGGCCGCAGCGTTGCGCAGCGAGCACGTGCGGCGCTCGGCGCGACATGCCGATTCGCTCGCCAGCGCGCCGGTGGGCAAGGACGGGCACATGCATCCGAATCGGATCTTCGCTGCGCTCAGGCAGGTCCTGCGGCCCGATGCAATCACCATCGCCGACGGCGGCGACATCCTGAGCTTTGCGCGGATGGGGCTCGAGACGCGCACCTACCTCGACTCGGGTGCATTCGGCTGTCTTGGCGTCGGCGTTCCCTATGGCGTGGCCGCGGCGTTGCTGCATCCGGACCGCCAGGTCGTGGTCGTGACCGGCGATGGCGCGTTCGGCATCAACGCCATGGAGATCGACTCGGCCAAGCGCCATGGCGCGAAGGCGGTGTTCATCATCGCCAACAACGCGGCGTGGAACATCGAACGGCTCGATCAGGAGATGAACTACGGCGGACGCGTTGTCGGCACGACGCTGCAATGGTCCGACTACGCCGCGATGGCCCGCGCGTTCGGTCTGCATGCCGAGCGGGTCACCGATCCCGCGCGTCTCAAGGGCGCGCTCGAGGACGCGTTCGCCACGGCGCCGGCGCTGCTCGACGTCGTGGTCACCCAGGATGCGCTGTCATCCGACGCGGGCAAGGGCCTGGGTTGGGTGCCTGACTACCAGGCCCTTACCGCCTGGGACGAGGCAGAGCGCGCGCGCAGGGCTTCCTGACACCGGAAGAGGCGACAATGAGCCCGCTACTCACGGTGGCCGAGGTCGTGGCCGCGCAGGCCCGCCTGCAGCCGCACAGGATCGGCGCCCGCGACTCGCAGCGCGCGTTGAGCTTCCGGGAGTGGCACGAGCGCGCCAATCGGCTGGCGAATGCGCTCTCCGGGGTCGGGCTCGCGAAGGGCGACCGCGTCGCGATCCTGGCCTACAACTGCGTCGAATGGATGGAAATCTACGTCGCGCTCGCGCGCGCCGGACTGGTGGCGGTGCCGATCAACTTCCGCCTTCTTGGCACCGAGATCGAGTACATCGCTCTGCATTGCGAAGCGCGCGCCTTTATCGTACAGGACGAGCTCCTCGACCGCGTGGAGCCGATTCGCGATCGACTCGGCATCGCGTCCGAATGCTTCATCCACTTCGGGCGTGCGGCGGCGCCGCCCGGCTGGCAGTCGTACACAGCAATCATCGAACGCGCACCGGCGCGCGAGCCGGCGGTGGCGGTCGCGCCCGACGACATGTGGGCGCTGATGTACACCTCCGGGACCACCGGCAAGCCGAAAGGCGCGATGCGCAACCACGGCGGCAGTGCGCTGATTTCGCTGATCACCGCGCTGGACATGGGTTTGACGCGCAACGACACCGCGCTGCTCGTCATGCCGATGTGTCACGCCAATTCGCTGTACTTTTCATTCACGTTCACGTATTGCGGCGCAACCTGCGTGATCTACGACCGCAAGAGCTTCGACCCCGAACACCTGCTGCAAACGCTGGCTGCCGAAAAGGTCACGTTCACGTCATTGGTGCCGACGCACTACATCATGATGCTCGCCCTCTCCGAGGCCACCAAGCGCCGCTACGACGTCGACCGCGTGAGCAAGCTGATGATCTCGTCGGCACCGGCGCGGCGGGAAACGAAGCTTGCGATCATGGAGCACTTCAGGAACTCGCAATTGTTCGAGCTTTACGGGTCCACCGAGGCCGGATGGGTCACGCTGTTGCGTCCCGACGAGCAGCTCGCCAAGCTCGGCTCGGTCGGCCGCGAATGGACCGGGTCGGGCGCCGTCAAGCTCCTCGATCCTGACGGCAACGAGGTTCGCGACGGCGACGTGGGGGAGCTGTTTTCGCGTACGCCCTATGTGTTCGACGGTTACTGGAAGAATCCGGAAAAGACGGCCGAAGCGTTTCGCGGGTCCTGGTGTTCGGTGGGCGACATGGCCCGCCGCGACGAGGACGGCTACTACTACCTCGTCGACCGCAAGAGCAACATGATCATCAGCGGCGGCGAGAACGTTTACCCGTCGGAGGTCGAGAGCCTCCTCGGCCAGCATCCGGCGGTGAAGGACGTGGCGGTGGTCGGCGTGCCGGACGCGAAGTGGGGCGAGGCAGTCCATGCAGCGGTCGTCCTGCATGCCGGCAGCACGGAGGACGAAGCTGCGATCCTCGATTGGTGCAAGACGCGCATCGCCGGCTACAAACGTCCGCGCTCGATTGCATTCATCGCCGAGGCCGAGATGCCCCGCACCGCCACCGGAAAGATCCTGCACCGCGTGCTGCGCGAGCGGATCGCCGCAGCCCTGCAACAGGTTGATCCGCCCTGACGACGCACGTGGCCCTCCATCGCACGATTGCGCGCGCCTTATCCGCGGGCACCATGATCGATGCGCTTCAGCCTCGTGGGTGAGAAGAATGCGCGCGCCGCGATCCTTGCTTGATGCGACCAACACCGTGTCGATCGGTGACCATGAGGCGGTTGCCGACGCCACCGATCGCATCCTGGAGAAAAGCTTCGGCCCCGGGAGCTTCGACCGCGAACTGCTTCACGCCAGCTTCGCCCGGGTCGGCCGCCTCTTCGTGGGGGAACACCCCGGCTATCTGGCCTGCGACATGCCGTATCACGATCTGCGGCATTCGCTCGATACCGCTCTGGTCATGGCCCGACTCGTCGCCGGCTGCCAAAGCGAACAGTGCGCCTCTCGCGGTGCCCTCACGCCGGAACACGGCCTGCTCGGCGTCCTGCTTGGCCTGCTGCACGATACGGGCTTCATCCGGAAGACTTCGGAAGGAGCGCTTTGCGGCCCTCAGTTGATGCCCGAGCACGAGTCACGCAGTGTCGAATTCGCCCGGAGCTATCTGCAAACGACGTCCCTTGCCGACCACGCGGCGTTGGCGTCCCTGATCTTCGTGACCCGGCTGGGGTCGGATCTCGAAGAGCTATTCACCGGGCATGACGGCCGGGCGATCACGCTTGGTCAGATGCTTGGCAGCGCCGACCTGCTGAGCCAGATTTCCGATCGCTGGTACCTCGAGCGCTGCTATTACCATCTTTATCCGGAACTGGTTCTTGGGGGAAGCGATCGCGTGCGCACTCCGGATGGCCAGGAGCAAATGCTCTACCGCGATGCCTTCGACCTGTTGAGCAAGACGCCGAGGTTCTACGAGAACGTCGTCTGCAAGCGACTCAACCAGGACTTTCAGCCCGTGGCTCGCCATCTCGCCGCGCATTTTGCCGGCGCCGACCCTTACGCCGAGGCGATCCACCGCAACCTGGACCGATTCCCCCGCATCATCGCCGAAGGACCCTACGGCCTCTCGCAGCGCGAACCGATCACGACGACCCGCAACCTCGCGGCGATCTACCATGCCCGGCCGTCACGCCCGGCGCCCGCCCATTGACCGGCCGCGGGGCTGACCAGGCCAGCATGAATCGTCGAACCGCCGCCAATGCCTGAGACTCCCGATGGTGCGCCGCCTTTAGTCGCCCCAGGCCTCGATGACCTGATCGAGCCCCTGCCGGTAGTCGGGAAAATTCGGCTTCCACCCCGGGACTTGCGGCGCCGGCACCCGAAGTGGCATCGGGAGCGCCACTTGCTGCATGTGTTCCTCGCGCACGATCACCTTGGCGACGGGCTTCGAGAACAACGGCAGATGCAGCGGGTTTTGCCGGCCGACCCGGTGCGCGAACGCATCCATCAACTGCATGAACGAGGCCGCGAGTCCGTCGGTGGCGTAGAACGTTTTTCCGACGTTTCGTGGTCTTGCTGCGGCGAGCAAGGCCGCGGCGGCATCGAACTGATGAAGATGGTATTGCCGCGTTTTCGGCGGACCGGACCAATACGGCCGGCCGAGACGAAAGGCAGCGCGATATGCGCGCAGATCTCGGCTCTCGGGGCCGTACAGATAGCCGAGGCGCACGACGCAGGCGGCCACCGGACCCGACAGCGCCAACGCTTCGCATTCGAGGATGGCATCGACCGCCGACCGCAGCGGCTCTTTGATGCGGGCCCCCTGCTCGACGGCATGCACGAAGGCGAAGCTTGCGTGGACGAGCAGCGGCGCGTCGTCCGTTCGGGCCGAGCGCATCGCGCGGCGCGTTCCGGCAAGCGCCATCCGAGTGAAGTCTTTCCAGGCGTGGCCGTCGTGCAGCAGACTGTTCGCCTGTTGCCCGGCAAGGTTGATATGGACGTGGTCGGTTGCGCTCGCCGCACGCCGCCGCGCGAGGATGCTGCCCAGTTCGGAGCGCGTTCCGGTGATCGACAGGTTCATGGCGTGGGTAGGATAGCCCTGAGACGATCCGGTTGTCGCACTCGTTCCATGCGGTGATAATTGATGCGACGCGCGAGTACGCGGCGCGGACGAGGACACCACGATGCGCTGGGGGGACTTTCGCCGGAGCGACAACGTCGAGGACCGCACGGGCGGCGAGCCGTCGGGGGGCGGCTTCCCGGTAGGTGGAGGCATGAAGCTCGGCGGCGGCGCGGTCGTCGTGATCGTGATCGCAAGCCTGTTGTTCGGCGTCAACCCGCTCGAAATGCTCGGGATGATCGAAGGCGGCGGTGGCCCGCCGATGCAGTCGTCGACACAGGGGCCACCGCAATCGGCGCCTGCTCCCGGGTACGGACCGCAATATGCCGCCCCCGCACCGGGACAAGCCCGCCCACCGCCCGCGCAGCAGGACCCGACAAGGGATTTCGTCGCGCGCGTGCTGGGAGACACCGAAGACGTCTGGGGGGCGGTGTTCAAGACGCAGGGAGCGCGCTACGAGCCGCCGAGGCTCGTGCTGTATCGGGGCGCCACGCGGTCGGCGTGCGGGCGCGCATCGGCGTCGGTCGGACCGTTTTACTGCTCCGCCGACCGCGAGCTGTATCTCGATACCGCGTTTTTCGATGAGCTCGCTCGCCGCTTCGGCGCGCCTGGCGATTTCGCGCAGGCCTACGTGATCGCGCACGAGGTCGGACACCATATCCAGAACCTGACCGGTACGATGCGCCAGTTCGACCAGCAGATGCAGCGCCTGGACGAGCGCGGCCGCAAGGCGCTGTCCGTGCGGCTCGAACTGCAGGCCGATTGCTATGCAGGCGTCTGGGGCTATTTTGCGCAGCGCCGCAACAAACTCGAGACCGGTGACGTCGATGAGGGCTTCCGCGCGGCGTCCGCCGTGGGCGACGATCAGATTCAGAAGCGCACCCAGGGCTACGCGGTGCCGGAATCCTTCACCCACGGCTCCGCGGAACAGCGAATGCGCTGGTTCAAGATCGGGCTCGAGACCGGCGACATGCGCAAGTGCGACACATTCGGCGCGCCGCGCGGTTGACTCGACGTCGCCAGTAGTTCCTCTTGCTATGGAGCGTGGAGCGGCAACGCGCGGAAAGGTCGCCAAGGCCGTTGCGGGCGCCGAGGCCATCGAGATCAAGGCCACGATTCCGGACCACCAGATCAGGCAGGCGCTGGCACGCTTCGGTCTCACCGCGAGCAATGACGAGGAGCGCTACATCTATTTCTTCGACACGCCCAAGCTCGACCTGCTTGGCGCCGGCATCATTGCACGGGCCCGCCGCGTGGTCGGCGATGCCCATGACAGCACAGTGAAGTTCCGGCCAATCAATCCGGAGGACGTCGGACCGAAGTGGCGCAAGTACCGGGACTTCAAGATCGAGGCGGACGCGAGCGAGACGTCGCTGGTCAAGTCTGCCTCGTTCTCGATGCCGGTAGCGAAGGGGTTCATCAAGCGCGTCGCCATTGGCAAGAAGCCGGTCTCGTCGATCTTTACCGCGGAACAGGAGGAATTCCTGACAAAAATAGCGGGCCACAAGATCGATTTTTCGAGCCTGGTGGTGCTCGGGCCGCTGATCGCCCAGCGCTGGCGCTTCGAGGATCCGGGCTGCCCCTGGCCGATTACCGCCGAGCTGTGGAAACGCGGGGACGGCAAGCGCATGATGGAACTCTCGATCAAGGCGCCTGCGGTTCAGGCCGCGGTCGCCGTGGGAGGCTTCATGGCCTTCCTCGCGGAGGTGGGCGCCGAGCGCGACAAGAGCCAGCAGGCCAAGACGCGCTGGGCGCTCGACTATTACGTCGGGAAGGTCACGCGTCCATCGGCGCGCAAGGCGGCGGCGGACAAGACGTCCGCCCCATGAGCGCCACGGCGACCCGCGCGCAAGTCGTCACCTGCAAGACCACGACGCCGACGGAGCCGGAAGCCCGCATAGCGCCTCCGCGGACAAGTTCAGCGACGGGAATCAACCGCTTTTTTGCGTTCGCGAGCTACAACTGCGGCTCCGGCAATGTCGCCAAGGCGCGCAAGGAAGCCGCAAAACGCGGACTTGCCCCCAAATGCCGGCGGTAGGGCAAATCGCGAGTGTCGCTTCGGTACGGCAGCGGACGGCAAAGTCCGGCCTGCCACCGACCTTCGTCTGCCCGCACTGCGGCGCGGTGATGAGCGTCGTCGAGATCTTCTCGCACCAGTCGTAGCGCATCGCGCTCGATTGCAGTCCTTGATCGGTGCTACGGCGGTACCAGCGATATCATAATGACGATCCTCGCCGAGAACGTGGGTTGTAGAGCCACCTTCTCGGCAGGAGGAATCAGGATGCGTTAAGCATCGCGCCAGCGCGTCCGGAGTGCGAGACTGACCGGCGTCGAGGAGGGCAGAATGGCGGCCATCGCTAACGACATGTTCACGGTGTTCATCAGCCATAAACACGAGGATCACGCACTTGCGGTCGAGGTGAAGAACGTCATGCAGGGCCTCGAGCCGGAGCTCATCGACTGCTTCGTTTCCGGCGTCGACATCACGGCGGGCATGGACTGGCGGCGCGCGATTCGCAGCGTCCTCGCCAAGAGCCACCTCCTCGTCCTACTGTTCACCGCACCGTCGAAGAACTGGGACTGGTGCCTCTTCGAGACCGGCCTGTACACCCGTTTCGACCGGACCGAGGCCCGCTCGGTCGTCTGCTTGTTCAGCCCCGGTGAAGCCTCGCCGAGCCCGCTCGCCGACCTGCAAGGCGTGCCCGCCTCTGCCGACAAGATCCGCGCCTTCCTGGACTTGTTGTGCCGCCGGACGTGGGAGATGTCCGACGACTGGCGCCGAGGAGCGCTGGCGCCCGAGATCGCGTCCGACCAGGTGGAGGCTGCGGCTCGCGCCATCGCCGAGGCGTTCCGCCGTTCGGGGTCGGCCTCGACATACTACCCGTGCCATCGCCTGGTACTGTCGTTGTCCGAGTCCGACGACATTACGAGAGGAATTCCCGAGAGCGCGCAGGTGATGTTGGGACCGAGCGGCACGTCGGGCTACACGATGTCGTTGTTCGACCTGGCCGGCGGAACCGGCAAGCGGACGTGGGGCGATCTGCTGCGAGCCGTCCACGGAACCGAGGCCGCCTGGCGCCGCGAGCTCGACTCCCACTTCCTCCAGGCCCTCGACGAGCAGCTCTTCGCACCGATCGAGGGACGCATGCGCGCCGGCGGTACGAGCCGGGGTCAGGAGCGGGTCTACCGCCCGATCCTTTACAGCGTCGTTCGCGGTCCCACGGTCGGGCCAACGTCGGACGATGCCGCCCACACCGACCGGCGGCCCCGCTCCGTGACCATCATCCTCGACCCCGAGCCGCTGGCACCGCGCGAGACCGGGAACGGCTGATCGCTGCTACCGGCGGACGATCCGGCCGGTCTCGCGGGTCTCAAGCATCTGCGTGGAGGCTGATCCGCCGGCGAATCCCGACTACGTCGCTCTACTCATCTGGGATAGGACGCTCATCGGGCAGCACGACGACGAGCAGCTTGTCGATGCGATTGCGGTCCATATCGAGAACTTCAACTTGAAGTCGGCCCCATTGGAACTTGTCGCCGACCTGCGGAACACGCCCCAGTTGCAGCATCACAAAACCGGCAACGGTACGGTAGGGATGGTGATCTTCCTCGGGTAGCGAATCCGTAATTCCTACGACGTCCTTGAATCGCTCGGTAGTCATGCTTCCGTCGATGAGCCACGAACCGTCGTCGCGGCGAACGGCATCGCGATCCTCTTCGTCTTCCACCGTCGCGATGTCCCCGACCAACGCTTCCATGATGTCGTTCAGGGTCACGAGCCCCAGCAGGTCACCGAACTCGTTGACGACGAGCGCCATGGTTTGCCGGCGCTTCTTGAAGGCGGCCACCACTTCCATGGCCGTTAGCGTTTGCGGCACGAAGAGTGGCTTGACGAGGTGGCTGACCAGGTCGAGCGGTTTCCCCGCAATGCTATCCTCGAATAGTGCCCTGGTCAGGATAATGCCGTCGACCTGGTTTGGTTCGCCGCGGACAACCGGAAAGCGAGCATGCCCGCTTTCCAGAATGCGACGAATGTTTGCCTCGGGTGAGACCTCAAGATCGAGCGTAACGATTTCGCTCCGTGGTGTCATGACACCCGTGACGTTCAGGTCGTCCAGCCGGAAGACCCGTGCGACCATCGCCTGCTCGTGCTTCTCGAAGACGCCGGCTTCCGCGCCCTGCTCCATCAAGATGTTGATCTCCTCCTCGGTCACCTGCGGCCCCTCCATCCTTAGGGAGCCGAATAACGCCAGGATGCGATCGGTGACTGCGCTCAGAACTCGGACCACGGGCGAGGTAAGTCGGGAGAGAACTTGCATCGGCCGTGCGACTACGGTTGCGATGCGCTCCGCACTGAGCAGGGCGAGTCGCTTGGGTACCAACTCCCCCATGAGGAGCGAGGCGACTGTAATGCCCGTCACCACGACCGCCAGCGCCAGTGGCTCGGAGTATCGGGCCAGCACCGACCACTGCGAGAGCCAGTCGGACAAGCCCTTGGCGAAAGACGCCTCACCAAACGCTCCGCTGGTCACGCCGATGATGGTAATACCCACTTGGATCGTCGACAGGAATTGTGATGGATCATTGGCAAGGGCGAGTGCCGCTTTCGCGCCGGGCCGGCCATCGTGCGCCCATTGTTGCAGGCGTACCTTACGGGACGAAACGACGGCCATCTCCGACAGGGCGAAAATGCCGTTGAGTAGAATCAGGACTAGCAGGATCAAAAGTTCCATTGCGGCGTTCCGGTAATTGGACAGGATGACGTCGACGAATATGAGGGCCTCGCATCCCGGAATGGGAATGCTAGTAAGCAACGGCCATGGCCTGGCGCAGGAACGTCCCGATGGCGTCGCTTCGCGCTGCTGTCACAAGGCAGCCAGCCGCGGACACGCTCCGTTGGAATTGCACAGAAGGTCGTGTGAACAACGTAGAGACCGAAGGCGATGCCTTATCCTATTCGTGCGACAAGAAGACCGCAAGGCACGTCCGTTCATTCCCGTGGGCCACCATCTTGTGCGTCCACCTGGGTCGTGGACATGGACAACAAGCGGGTCGATATACTACTTGTCATGAAGCTCGCCAGGCTTGACACTGCCGCGGATCGGGCCGCTTGAGGCGACGGGGCGACAACCCGACGGCACGGGACCTGCACCGACGGCGCACCGTGGCGAGCACACAGCGAGTGAACGACTCGATGGCAAACGACACCACGCGGATCGCGACTTGGTTGCAACCACACGACATCCTACTCGACGTCGACGTGCGTGACCGGCCGCACGCGTTCGAGGTGGCGGCGGCGACCATTGGGCGCGCGCATGGGCTGGACCCTGCGCCGATTTTTCGCGCATTGTGGCGACGCGAGCAGGTCGGATCGACCGCGCTCGGCGAAGGATTCGCGATTCCGCACGCACGCATTGGCGGCATTGCGCGGCCGATAACGCTGTTCATGCGCACGAAGCTCGTCATTGCGTTCGACTCGCCGGACGGCAAGCCGGTCTCCCAGCTGTTGTTCATCATGGTGCCGGAGGACGGCGCGAAAGACGATCATCTGCAGTTGCTCGCGCTGGTCGCCCAGCTGTTCTCCAACCGCGGTTTCCGCACGCAGCTCGATAGCGCGCCGGATGTGGCAGCAGCCGCGGACGCATTCCGCGCCGGGATCGCGCAAGTGACTGCCGCCTCGTCGTAACCAAGCCCGCACCTGGCTGCGGGTCGGGAGCACTCAATCGAAGTGGGCCGAAGCACCGCTCGGCGAAAGACCGCGTTCATCTCGGCCGAACCGCGGCAATGGCCGATGAGCAGAAGATCGCGGCAAGTTGGCGAGCGGCATGCCGCCGCAAACACGTTCGTCCGCTACATCTTCGTGGGATGGTCACGACAACGCTGCACGCATTACCCTCGCCGATCAATGCGCGCGCAGCCACGCCAGCGCTTCATCGCAGGCGTGATCGGACGACATGGCACGCCCTGTTGCGATCGCCGCCGCGTTGGCCGCTTCGCCAAGTGCATCTCGACATTGCGCAACAACCGCTTCGTATTTCCCGCGTTCGACGAAGGCTCGTGGTGTGACGATGGCGTCGCGCAGTGCGTCGGCCGCACCCGCAAGTCTGGCCGCGCGCTCGTACGCCATCGCCGCCACCGCCAGCACGGCGACAATGTCCAGACACTCTGCGATCTCGTATTGATTGCCCAGCTCGCGGCTGCCGGCAAGCGTTTGCTGCAACAGGGTGCGGGCGGTATCGAGGTCGCCTCGGGCAATAGCGACCGCGCCCAGTTGGCGCACTTCCTCGAGCTCGAACTCGCGCACGCCGAACTCGCGGGCAATGGCCAGCGCCTGTTCGTGCAGCGTCTGCGCTGCCGCATGATCGCCACGATGCTGGGCCAGGAATCCGAGATGGCTTATGGCGTTCGCCTCCTCTATTCTGCTGCCGAGCATGCGGCTCAGTTCGAGCGATCGCGCGAGTGCCGTGTCGGCTGCGTCGAAGTTTCCCGCGGTGATCGCGAGCGCCGACAGATTGTTGAGGCAACGTGCCTCGAGGGTGCGGTTTCCCAGCTCCCGATGGATCGCGACCGCTTGCTCGAGATAGGCCTGCGCCGCGGCGACGTCGGTCTGATGCACGGCCACACCGCCGAGGCTACTGAGCGTGCGCGCCTCCTTCGCGCGGTCGCCAAGCGCGCGGCTGATTTCGAGCGCCTCATCCAGCGATGCGCGCGCCGCGGTGACGTTGCCGAGTTTCCACGTTAGCACGCCCATGGCATGGAGGGCCTTCGCGCGAGCGACCGTAGGCGCGCCGCCCGCGGCGCGCGCAAGCGCCGCGGCGCACCAATCGCGCCCTTCGCCCGCGTGACCCCGGTGCGCCCAGAAACGGTAAAGCGCCCCGCACAGGCGCAAATCGGCCTCGGTGCGCTCCGGTTCGCTGAGGCTCTCCGCGAGGGCGGCGCGGAGGTTGTCGTGCTCCTGCTCCAGGCGCACCAGCCACCGCGGCTGCTCTCGTCCACCCTCCAGGCTCGGCTCGGCTTCCTCGGCCAGCACGAGAAAGTAGTCGCGATGCCGCCTGCCGACCATGGCGTCCTCGCCGCTCTCCAGCAACCGATCACGGCCATATTGCCGAATCGTTTCCAGCATGTGGTAACGATCACCGCTCTCAGCGGGAACAACGAGCGATTTGTGTACGAGGCCGGTGAGCAAATCGAGCACGTCGCCGGGCGGGATCTCGTCGTCGGTACCGATTGCCTCGGCCGCATCCAGCGTCCAGCCGCCCTTGAATGACGACAGCCGCGCAAACAGTTTCTTCTCGGCGTCGCCGAGGAGGTCGTAGCTCCAATCGATCATTGCGCGCAGCGTTTGCTGGCGCGGAAGCACGGTACGACTGCCTCCCGTCAGCAGCCGGAATCGATTGTCGAGCCGCTCATTGATCTTCTCGACCGGCAGCACGCCGATGCGCGCCGCGGCCAGCTCCAAGGCAAGCGGGATGCCGTCGAGGCGCGCGCACAGCTGCGTCACCATGGGCATGAGCGATTCGGTCAACGTGAAGTTCGATTGCTGCAAGCGCGCACGCTCGACGAAAAGCTGGACAGCATCGGAGATCGCGGCAGCGCGCTCGCCGACGCCGGCAGCGGCCAATGAAAGCGGCGGTAACGCAAACGTCTGCTCGCCCGCGATCTGCAGCGGCTCGCGGCTGGTCGCCAGGATCCGAATTCCCGGCGCGGCCCGAAGCAGCGCATCGGCAAGCCTCGCGCAGGCATCGACGAGATGCTCGCAATTGTCGATCACCAGAAGGAGTCGGCGCGACTTGAGATGCGCGCAGAGCGCCGGCATGGCGCCGGTCTCGGCGTCCGTCTGAACATCAAGCACCTGGGCAACCGCTTTCGGGACCAGAGTCGGATCGACGATGGCCGCGAGCTCGACGAACCAGACGCCATCGGGATAGGCATCCATGACTTCGACCGCGACCTGCAGCGACAGACGTGTCTTGCCGATCCCGCCGGGCCCCGTCAAGCTCAGCAACCGCGTGCTCTCGAGCAAGCGGCGCATCTCGGCCAACTCGCGGTCGCGGCCGACGAACGACGTGATCTGCTGCGGCAGGTTGTTCGGCGCGGATTCGAGCGAACGCAGTGCCGGAAAATCCTGCCGAAGCCGCGCGTGCACGAGCTGATAGACATGCTCCGGGCCCGTGAGATCGCGCAGCCGGACAGCGCCGAGATCCCGCAACGAAGCCTGTGCCGGCAGGCGATCGCCGACGAGATCGATCACCGCCTGGGAAAGGAGTACCTGGCCGCCGTGCGCGCTGGCCATGATGCGGGCCGCGCGATTCAACGTACTGCCAAAGTAGTCGCTGTCGCGCTCCACCGCGTGGCCGGCATGAACTCCGCAGCGAACGCGAATCGGAACGCCGGCGGTCGCGGCGGGATCGGCGAGAGCGGACTGAAGGGCGAGGGCTGCGGCGACGGCTTGTGGCGCCTCCGGAAACACGCTGTACATCCCGTCGCCAGTGGTCTTGACGACGCGGCCGCATTGGGCTGCCACGGCGTCCCGCGCGAGCAGATCGTGCCGCGCCAGGGCTTGCGCCATCTGTTGCGGCTGTTCCTCCCACAATCGACTGCTGCCTTCGATGTCCGTGAACAGGAAGGTAACGATGCCGCTCGGCGGCACGGGATCGGCGTGCTGTGTGGTAGCCATGTGACCGGACAGCCGGGCCCGACTGCTCCAAATGTGTATTCTGCGCATCGTCACGTGTTTGCGCAAACCCAAGAGCCACACAAGACTGGCAATCGGCACGGTGTATGCGACATCATGACGCGGGCACGAAATGTTTCTTGCGGACGAGATCCGCCATGAAGAACGCAAGGCGGGACGAACGGACTTCATCAACGACGACTATTGCCGCTGACCGAAGCGGGAAACGCGCCTTTCCTGGCGGCCGCTACGATTGTTGCGCTTCAGTCTCCTCGTTGGCCGACTGTTTGCGATGGGTGGCGCAAACGGTCCTGGCGACGGCCACGATACGCGTTCGCGGAGTCAAATGAGCGACGTGTCGCCCCCGCCGGACAGCGCCCGAGGTGCGCTGGCATCGCAATTGCTCTGACGAAGCAGGGCGTGCCGCGCCTAGGTGGCGAGCATACCGATTGCGCCCTAATTCACCGGAAGGAGACGCCGATGGCCAAGTTCGCAGGCATCGCTATTGCACTGGTGTTGAGTGCCAGCACGGTCGTGTGGGCCCAAGCACCCATTGCGCCGCCGGATGTGTCGACCATGTCCAGAGAATCGGCGCCGTCGGGCACGCCGGCGAACGGCTTTTCGATCGACCAGAAGGGCGTGAAGCGCACGACGGGCAGCGCGCAGTCAAGCGGATTCACCATCGATCAGAAGGGCGTCAAGCGGACGGGAGACCCGCTGCCCGATGTCGATGTTTCCATCGGCAAGAAGCCCGGAAGCCAGAGAACGCAGTCTCCCGCGATGGGTGGCGCGGCGGCCGCCGTCGATACGACAGGGCGAAGCAGTCACAAGATCAACACATCCAAAAGCAATCTGCGTAGCGGCGATGCGCCTGTGGATACCGTGACGAAGGCGCTGCCGGCGGTAGAGCCTGACGCGTCTGGCGGCATTTTCAAGAACTAGGCGCGTGCGCAAGGGCACAATCGCGATCGTCCGCATACGCCCGAACAAGGCAGCCGGCACCACCGGTCCGAAGCGACGAGAGTGATTTCGGCACGCAGTCTCCCCGGCAGATCTACAGGTAGGCGAGCAGGCGCCCGCAGGCCACGACGCCGATCCACAGCGCAATCGATACGCCGCCTGCGACCTTCGCCGCCGGCGGCGTCGACGCGCCGGTGTCCCAGGGACGAGTGTCGCGCAGCACGCTGGTGTGCAGGATGGCGGCGTTGATCCCCCCGGCCAGGATCAGGCCCATCTTCAGGATGAACACCGGCAGCGTGATGAATTCCGCAGCGTGCGCCGTGAACATCAGGAGACCCGTGGTAGCGGCCAGCACGAAGCCGGCCAGCGACCAAGGCACGGCGAGGCCGGCCAGCGCGGACACGGGCACCCGCCGCCCCAGGCCGATAAGACGCAGATCGACGATGGCGATCGATCCGAACAGGAGCCCGATCCCGATGATGTGCAGCGCCTCTGTGGCCGGATAAGCCCACAGCGCCTCGCGCATGAAGCGGGCGAGGCCGGTCGCCTCGACCGTGTGCATCGCGGTTGACATCGATCGGCCGGCGCTTGCGTGCTAGCGCAACTCGATGGTCGTCGCGCCGACGATGATGCGCTCGGCGCGCATCTCTTCCGGCTTGCCGCGATTGGCGTAGCCGACCACCGTCACCGTCGTGCCGAGCTTCAGCATCTCCTTCGTCAGTCCCCGGTTGTCCATGCGCGACGGCGGCGCCAGCACCGCGATCCAGGTCTTGCCGGTCGTCTTGAGCTTGACGAAGCCGTGTGGATGCTCGTAGCCCATTTCCTCGATCGTGCCGGTCAGCGTGAGCGTCTGCGTCTGGTCGTATTCGCTCCAGCCGTGGTGCGCCCCCGCGGTCACCGGAACGAGCGCGAGGAGGGCAATCGCAAGGGCAAGGACAAGTCGGTCCATGGTGGTTCTCCCGGATCGGAAAGGTCCTATTATCCACCGGCATCGGCCCGACCGGGTTCGCCGACGATTCCCGACAGCACGTGTGTTCAACTATGGCGCCGGGCTGGTGTATGCTGATCATTGCGCAAGCGCCCTCGCCGTTTTCGGCGTCAAGAAGCATCCGGGAGTCCCGGCTCGCGGCAGGCCGTCTGCGATGGACTCATTGGTTCCCGCAAATTCATCGAGGAGAATACAAATGCACACCTCCACGTCGTTGGGAATTGGGCTGTTGGCTTCCGCGCTGGTGCTTGCGCTGCCGATTGCCGCACCCGCCCAGCAAAACATCGAAAATCTCAAGCAAATGAAGGTATCGGGCGTGGATCCGAGCATGCCGCCCGTGCCGCAGGCCGGCAAGAATGCCGACGCCATTCGCGAAAATCTCAAGCGCATCAAGCTGCCGCCGGGCTTCAAGATCGAACTCTATGCGGTGGTGCCGGATGCGCGCCACATGGCCGTGGCGCCGTCCACCAACATGCTGTTCGTCGGCACGCGCAAGAACACCGTCTGGGCCGTCACCGACCGCAACAGCGACGGCGTCGCCGACGAGGTCAAGCCATTTGCGCCGTCGGCGAAGTTCCACGTGCCCAACGGGGTTTGCTGGACCAAGGACGGCTTCCTGATCGTGGTCGAGCACAACCGGGTCATCAATTTCCCGGCCGCCGAGTTCTTCTATGAAGGCGGAGACGTCGCGGTGATCGAGGTGGTGCCGCAAGGCAAGCTGATCCCGGTCGAAGAGGAGTCGTACAACCACCATGCACGCACGTGCCGAGTTGGCCCGGACGGCATGCTCTACATCACGCTCGGCCAGCCGTACAACGTTCAGCCGCGCGACAAGCTGGCGCTGTTCAACAAGGTGGGCATCGGCGGCATCGTGCGCATGAATGCCTTCGACGGCACCAAGCGCGAGGTCTATGCCACCGGCATCCGCAACTCGGTAGGCCTCGAATTCAACCCGAAGGACAAGACGCTGTGGTTCACCGACAACCAGACCGACGGCATGGGAGACGACATCCCCGCCGGCGAGATCAATCGAGCGACCGGCCCCGGCATGTTCTTCGGTTACCCGTGGAAGCAGGGCAAGACGCGCATCACCGAGTTCGGTTACGACAAGGACCCGCTGCCGCCGAACATCACGGACCCGCAGGTCTACATGGACGCGCATGCCGCTGACCTCGGCCTCGCTTTCTATACCGGCAAGGCGTTCCCGGCGAAATATCAGGGCGGCTTGTTCTCGGCGCAGCACGGCTCGTGGAACCGCACTACGCCGATCGGCGCGCGCATCATGTTCACCAGCCTGAAGAGCGACGGCACCGCCGACAAGACCGAGGTCTTTGCCGAAGGCTGGCTCGACAGCGACACGGGCCTGTACCGCGGCCGCCCGGTCGATGTGGCGATGATGAAAGACGGCTCGATGCTGATCAGCGACGACTTTGCGGGCGCGCTGTACCGCGTCACCTACGTGGGCAACTAAGGGAAGAATTGATCCGGATTTCGCGCCGTGGCTGAGCCTTGACGGGCCGGGGATTTCCTGGCCCGTTTTCCGTTTGGTGGAGGAAGAGGTCCATGACGGGACAGATGATTCAGGCTGCGCTCGCGTGCGTGCTCGCTTGCGGCGATGAGCGCGGCGCAGGCTGACGTCCAGGCCGGCCGCGCCAAGGCAAAAATGTGTGCCGTCTGCCACGGCGAGTTCGGCATCGGCATGCTTCCCGATACCCCCAACCTCGCGGGGCAGCCGGAGATCTATCTGGCAGCGCAGCTGAAAGCCTATCGCAGCGGCAAGCGCGCGAACGAAATCATGAACGTCGTGGCCAAACCGCTGACCGATGCCGATATAACCGACCTGGCGACCTGGTTCGCGTCCATCGCGATCGAAGCAAAGCCGCCGCGGTAACTGGCGTCAGCCCTTCGGGCGCTTGTCGACGACGCGCTTCGCCTTGCCGAGCGAGCGCTCGACGCCACCGGGCGCCACGACGCGGACTTCGGCGGTCACCCCGATCAGCGACTTGATCATGTGCGCGAGCTTGGTCCCGGCAGCCTCGCCGTCGGCCGAACCCGCAGCCGGAGAGCGCTCGACGATCACCGCCATCTCGTCGAGGTTGCCGGGTCGCGCGATCTCGAGCTGGTAGTGCGGCTCGAGCGCATGCTGCTTCAGGATCAGTTCCTCGACCTGCGTCGGAAACACATTGACGCCGCGGATGATCAACATGTCGTCGGAGCGGCCGGTGATCTTTTCCATCCGCCGCATCGAGCGCGCGGTCGGCGGCAACAGCCGTGTCAGGTCGCGTGTGCGATAACGAATCATCGGCAGCGCTTCCTTCGTGAGCGAGGTGAAAACGAGCTCGCCCTTCTCGCCATCGGGGAGCACTCTGCCCGTCTCGGGATCGATGATCTCCGGATAGAAATGGTCTTCCCAAACCGTGAGGCCGTCCTTGGTCTCGATGCACTCCTGCGCCACACCGGGCCCGATGATTTCGGACAGCCCGTAGATGTCGATCGCGTCGATGTCGAGCTTCGCTTCGATCGCCTTCCGCATTGCAGGCGTCCACGGTTCGGCACCGAAGATCCCGATCGCGAGCGAGCAGTTGCGCGGGTCGAACTTCTGGCGTTCCATCTCCTCGGCGATCGCCAGCATGTACGACGGCGTCACCATGATGATGTCCGGCTCGAAGTCCTGGATGAGCTGCACCTGCCGCTCGGTCATGCCGCCCGACATCGGGATCACCGTGCAGCCGAGTTTTTCCGCACCGTAGTGCGCGCCGAGACCGCCGGTGAAGAGGCCGTAGCCGTAGGCGACGTGGACGATGTCGCCAGCGCGGCCCCCCGCCGCGCGGATCGAACGTGCCATCACCGATGCCCACGTATCGATGTCCTTCGCCGTGTAGCCGACGACGGTCGGTTTGCCGGTCGTGCCCGACGAGGCGTGGATCCGCACGACCCTTTCGCGCGGCACCGCGAACATCCCGAAGGGATAGTTATCGCGGAGATCGGCCTTGGTCGTGAACGGAAACTTCGCCAGGTCCGCAAGCGTCCGCAGGTCCTTCGGGCCGATGCCGGCGGCATCGAACTTGCGCCGGTAATGCGGCACGCGCTCATAGGCGTGGGCGAGCGACCACTTGAGGCGCGTCAACTGCAATGCGACAAGCTCGTCGCGGCTCGCCGTCTCGATCGGCTCGAGATCGCCGGCAATCGGCTTTCTGACGGGCATGCTGTCCTCCTCGTGCTCACGCTGCCGATGCATCGACGACGTGGCCCTTGATGCGATAGCTCTTGCCGCGGAAGAGCGCGATCCGCTCGCCACGCTGGTTCGCGACTTCGATATCGTAGACCCCGGTGCGCCCGGTAGCGCTTCGCTCCTGCGCGACGGCCGTCAGCACGTCGCTTTCGCGCGCTGGCGCGAGGAAGTCGATGCAGCACCCCGACGCCACGGTGTTGATGTTGCCGCTGTTGCAGGCGTACGCGAACGCGCTGTCGGCGAGCGTGAAGATGAAGCCGCCGTGGCAGATCGCGTGTCCGTTCAGCATGTCGGCGCGAACGGTCATCGCCAGCTCGGCGTGGCCGGGGGCGACGCGGACGATGCGCATCCCGAGCCGTTGCGATGCGTCGTCGCGTTCCCACATCGCCGCGGCGACGCGCTCGGCCAGCGCTTGCGCTTCCGCTGCGCCTGGTGCGGCGCGGTAATCACTCATCGAGCGTCCCGCCCGTCAAAGCGCGGCGCGCGAGCAGCGGCGAAATGCGATAACGGTCCTCGCCGTAGTGTGCAGCAAGGTTCGCCAAGACATCGCGTATGCAACAGGCACCCAGCGCATCGGCCCATGCCAGGGGGCCACGAGGATAATTGACGCCCTTCTCCATCGCGAGATCGATTGCCGCGGCCGAGGCGACCCCCTGCACGACGGCGTCGGCAGCTTCGTTCGCAAGCATGGCCAGGGTGCGCATCACCGCGAGTCCGGCGACGTCTTCGAGACGGGATGCGGCGATGCCGGCGGCGCCGAGAACGCCGATCACGCCAGCGTACGCCAGGTCGCTGCAGGTGTCGGCGCGCGCCACGGCGAGGCGTCCCGCCGCCGCGTAATCGAACGCGAGGTCGACGAGCACGAGATCGCGCACACCGGTCGCGACGGCGCGCGCGGTGGCCGTGCGGCCATCGGTCAACGCGAGCCAGGCGCCTCCCGCGCTGCCGGCAACGTGAAGCGCGCCGCCCGCAAATCGTGAATCGGCGCGCGTACGCTCCACGGCAATGCCCGTGGCGGCAATTCGCTCCGCCAGCGGCGCGGCCACACCAAGATCGCCGTGCACGGTGAACTTCGCCGGTGCCGGCAATGCCGGCTCGGTGCGCGGTTCGAGCTTCACGGCGCCCGCGCCGTAGTCGTAGAACCCACGGCCCGACTTGCGACCGAGAAAGCCCGCCGCAACCAGTTCCTGCTGGCGGACCGACGGCGCATAGCGAGGATCGTGGAAGTACGCCTCCCATATGCTCTTCGTCACCGCGAAGTTGACGTCGAGACCGATCAAGTCCATCAGCTCGAACGGCCCCATCCGGAAGCCGCCCGCTTCGCGCAGTACCGCGTCGATCGTGGCGACATCGCCGGCGCCTTCGGCGAGCAGGCGCAGCGCCTCGCCGTAGAACGGCCGCGCGCAACGGTTGACGATGAAACCGGGCGTCGACGTCGCGTGTACCGGGGTCTTGCCCCAGGCTGCCGCCGTCGCATACACCGCCGCGGCGACGGATTCGGAGGTCGCAAGCCCGCTCACGACCTCGACCAGCGGCATCAGCGGCGCCGGATTGAAGAAGTGCATGCCGACGACACGCTCCGGGTACTTCATTCCGGCCGCCAGTGCGGTGATCGACAGCGACGACGTGTTCGTCGCCAGGATGCACTCGGGCGCCACGATGTTCTCGAGCCGGGAGAAAAGCTCACGCTTGGCGCCGAGGTCCTCGACGATTGCCTCGACGACCAGGTGCGCGACGCACGCGTCGGGCAGCGTGACGACGCTCGTGAGCCGGTCGACGGCGGCGTCGGCCTCCGTCTTCCCCACTTTGCCTTTTGCGGCGAGCTTCGCCAGCGCGTCGGCGATGCCTTTTCTTGCGGCATCGCCGGCACCGAAACGCGCATCGTGTAGCTGGACCTTGTGGCCGGCCAGGGCGGCAACTTGCGCGATGCCCGCGCCCATCGCGCCAGCGCCGATCACGGCAACCGTCGAGCCCGTGGGCAGCGGCGAGGCCATCGTCGCTCAGCGCCCGGTGAACCGCGGCGGGCGCTTCGCCATGAACGCCACGACGCCCTCGCGGTAATCGTCGCTCATCCCCAGTTCGCGCATGAAGTCACGCTCGAGATCGAGCTGCGCTTCAAGCGTGTTCACCGGGCTGGCGTAGAGCGCCTGCTTCGTGCGCGCGAGTCCCTTCGTCGGCGCGGTCGCGAAATGCGCGGCCAGCTTGTCGGCGACTGCCGGAAGCTCCGTGTCGTCGACGCATTGCCAGATCAGGCCCCACGCCGCAGCCTGCTCGGCGCCGATCTTGTCGCCGAGCAGCGCGAGTCCCATCGCCCGTGCCGTGCCGGCGAGCCGCGGCAGGAAATAGGTGCCGCCGGTGTCCGGAATCAGCCCGAGCTTGCAGAACGCTTCGATGAACGTTGCCGACCTCGCGGCAATGACGATATCGCACGCGAACGCGAGATTGGCGCCCGCGCCGGCGGCGACACCATTCACCGCGCAGACGACCGGCAGCGGCAACGCCCGCAATGCCAGCACCAGCGGCTTGTAGTTGCGCTCGATCGACGCACCGAGATCGACGGGTGCGCTCCCCGCTGACACGGCGCGATCGGATAGATCCTGTCCCGCGCAGAAACCGCGTCCGGCACCGGTAATCACCAGCACGCGTGCCGATGCGTCCGTCGCCACCCTGCCGAGCGCGTCGCGCACCTCGGCGTGCATCGCATCGTTGAAGCTGTTGAGCCGGTCCGGGCGATTGAGCGTGAGACGCGCGATGCCGGCATCGAGGGTAAACAGGACGTTGTCGTAGCTCATGGCGTACGCGTCGAGCGACGCTCCGGCTCAAACGTGCATTCGATGCTGAACGACGCGAAAACGACTGGCAACAAAGGCCGAGTCGGTGAGCGCCGCATTGGCCGCAGGATTGGCGCCGGTCCCGTGAAAATCGGAAAACGCCGCCGACTGATTCACGTAGACGCCGCCGGTGAGATTGATCGACAACGCGACACCTGCGTCCTCGGCCACCGCGACCGCGCGATCGATCACGTCACTATTCGACGAATACACCGACATCGTCAGCGCCCCCTTGCGCTCGATCGCATCCTTCGCGATGGCCAGACTCTCGTCCGTACCCTTCGTCGCGATCACGAACGCGACCGGACCGAACCACTCCTCGAGGTACTTGGCCGAATCCGTGGCCGAGAGCTTGACGATGAGGGGCGTGCGGATCGTCGCCGCGGGAAATTGCGGATGCGCGAGCGCCTGCGTGTCGAGCACGATCGGCCCCAGCGACCGCGCCGCGTCGAGCCGTTTCAGCACCCCGTCGTTGACAACCGCGCCCAGGAACTCGACGGCGCGCGTCGGATCGGCGAGCAGCTTCTGCACGCCTTCGGCAAGCCCCGCTGCAACCTGATCGAAGCTAAGATGACCGTCGGCCGTGTCGATGCCATCCCGCGGCACGTAGATGTTCTGCGGCGCCGTGCACATCTGCCCCGTGTACAGCGACAGCGAGAATGCGACATTGCGCACGAGCCCCTTCCAGTCGGCAGCTGAGTCGACGACGATCTGGTTGACGCCGGATTTCTCCGTAAACACCTGCGCCTGCCGCGCGTTGGCTTCGAGCCAGTTGCCGTTCGCTGCGCTGCCGGTGAAATCGATCAATTTCACATCCGGCCGCAGCGCCAGCTTCTGTGCGGTATCGTCGCCAGCAGCGTGTGCGACCAGCGTGACGACGTTCGGGTCGAAGCCGGCTTCCGAGAGCACTTCGCGCGCGATCTTCACGGTCAGCGCAAGTGGCAGGATCGCCGATGGGTGCGGCTTCACGACGACGGCATTGCCGGTCGCGAGATCGGCGAAGAGCCCGGGAAAGCCGTTCCATGTCGGGAACGTGCAGCAGCCGATCACGAGCCCGGTACCGCGCGGGACGACGCGGAAGCGTTTCTCCATCCTCAGCGGCTCGTTCTTGCCCTGCGGCTTTTCCCAGAGCGCGGTCGGCGGGATCCGTCGCATCTCGTCCCACGCATACGCGACAGCTTCGAGGCCACGGTCCTGCGCGTGTGGTCCGCCGGCCTGGAACGCCATCATGAACGCCTGGCCGGTCGTGTGCATGACCGCGTTGGCGAAGAGAAAACTCTGCCGGTTGATCCGAGTCAGGATCTCGAGGCACACGCCGACCCATGCTTCCGGCCCTGCGTTTCGCCATGGCACGCGCGCCTTCGCGATCGCCGCAAAAAGCTGCTCGAGGTCGACCTTGGGATACGTGATACCTAGAGCAAAGCCGTACGGCGACTTCTCGCTGCCCACGCTCCCGACGGTGCCGGGCTGCTCGATCGGGAACGGCTTGCCCTGCAATGCGTCGAAGGCGGCTTTGCCGGCTTCGGCCGCACCTTCACCGTAAATCTTCGGGCTCGCCGACTCCGGATAGGGGCTCCAGTAGCCGCGCTCGGCCATGGCCTGAAGCGCGCGGTCGAGCGTTGCGCGATGGCGTTCGAACAGGGGATGCGACACGGGGACTCCCAAGGAGACTTCAGCCTGGATGAAACTCTAGCACGTAGCCGGCCTCCTTCAGAGTGGTGGTTCAGGCATGCGCGCAACACCGTCAACGGTCATCAGAATGTCGATCGCGCGCATTGTTTCCCCCCGTGTTGACGGCGCCTTCGGAAGCCGGCGGTTCCACCAGTGTCTTGCGAAACGTAATCCGGCCCTGCCGGTTGTGCTTTGTATACTCGTATTCGATCGAATCCAAGAGCCGCCGAATCAGGTGCAGCCCGAGCCCACCGGGCCGGCGTTGGTCGATCGGCAGCCTGAGGTCCGCGTCAGGAGCCTTGGTTACGTCGAACGGGTCGACGTCATACTCGGTCAACGTCACCTCGACGCCACCCTCTATGCCGGTCAACTCGATGCGCACGTCGGCATCGCTCGTGGTGCCGTACTTGACCATATTCGTAAACAACTCCTCGATTGCCAGATCGACCACCGCCAGCAATCGCGGGTCGATCCGCTGGCGGGTGAACGCCTCCGCCGTAAACGCGACGATGGCGTGGAGGGAGTCGAAGCTGCGCTTGAACGTCTGATGCGTTGTCATGACCGCGCCTCGCGATTCACCAGGACGCCGGTCATGTCGTCCTCCCGCAGCGTGTCCCGCGCGCGGGTGCCGGCCGACCCCGCCATGCGATGCGTCGGCCGCGGCGTTGCGGAGGCCGTGGAGAGTCGTCCTTCGGGCGGTCCGGCGGCGCTCATGCTGCGGCAATGTAACAGAGCCGCACGCGTTCCGTCGCCGATCGCGACGCACAACAGCAACCGGACCAACTCAGCCAGTCTGGTCGTAGTCGACGGTCGCCTTGTCGGTCACGGGGTAGCTCTGGCACGTCAGCACGAAGCCGCGCGCGACCTCGTAGTCCTCGAGCGCGAAATTGGTGTCCATGTCGACCTCGCCGGCGACGAGCTTTGCGCGACAGGTCGAGCAGACGCCACCCTTGCACGAATACGGCAGCTCGATGCCGGCCCGCAGGCCCGCTTCGAGGATGGTTTCCCTCCCCTTCTCCACGACGAATGTCCTCGTCGCGCCGTCGACGATCGCCGTGACCTCGCATTCGGTGTGCCCCGGCTCCGGCGCCTTGTGCGCCTTGGGCTCGTGTTTCGGGATGCTGGTGGCGAAGCGCTCGATCCGGATCCTCGAGTCGGGATAGCCGCGGCCGCGGAGCGCCTCGGCGACGGATTGCATCATCCCGTCGGGGCCGCAGATGTACACGACATCCGCCGTTTCGAGATCGACCCAGTGCGCAAGCAGCGCGTCCGTCTTCGCGCGATCGATGCGCCCGTGCAGCAACTCGATGTCCTGCGCCTCGCGCGAGAGCACGTGCACGAGGTTGAACCGGGTAAGGTGCTCGTCCTTGAGCGCGGCGAGCTCCTCGCGGAACATCACCGTGGCCGAGGCGCGGTTGCCATAGAACAGCGTGAACTCGCTTTCCGGCTCGACGGCAAGCGTTGTCTTGATGATCGACAGGAGGGGCGTGATGCCGCTGCCCGCCGCGAAGCCGACGTAATGGCGCCGATTCGTCGGGTCGAGCGGGACGCCGAAATGGCCGAGCGGTGGCATCACGTCGAGCGTGTCGCCCGCCCTCAACGTGGCGTTCGCCCACATCGAGAATACGCCACCGGGATTGCGCTTTATCGCAATGCGGAGCGAACGATCCTGCACTGCCGAACAGATCGAATACGAGCGGCGGAATTCCTGCCCGGCAATGGCGGTGCGCACCGTCAGGTGCTGTCCTTGCTCGAAACGGAACTGATTCGCGAGCGCGGCCGGGACGGCGAACGTGACCGCGACCGCATCGCGCGTTTCGCGCTCGACGCCGGCGATGGCGAGGGGATGGAATTTGCTCATGGCATTCCCGCTCGCCCGTACGCGGGCGAGGCTCGGGATCACGGCATGCTCAGTACGGCTTGAAATAGTCGAACGGCTCGAGGCAATCGTCGCAGCGGTACAGCGCCTTGCACGCGGTCGAGCCGAATTGCGAGGCGAGCCGCGTCTGCAACGACCCGCAGCGCGGGCACGGCACGGGGACGCTCGCGCGCCGCAGCGGACTGATGCCGGTGATGTCGACCGGGACGGGGATCGCGGTGGCGGCGATTCCCGCACCGCCGGGCGGCGCGATCCCGTAGTCGCGCAGCTTGCGCCTTGCCTCCGGCGTAATCCAGTCCGTCGTCCATGCCGGCGCAAGTTGCATCTCGAGCCGGATGCGGGCGACACCGTGCGCCGCAAGCGCCTCGCGTATGTCCCACCATGATGTATTCGGTGGCCGGGCAGCCCGAGTACGTCGGCGTGACGCGGACCACGAGCGTCGTCGGGTCCGCGGCGTCCCACTCGATGCCGCGGACGATGCCCAGCTCGACGACCGACACGACCGGGATCTCCGGATCGGGCACCGCATCGAGCGCGTGCCACAGCGCGGGCAGCGCGGGCCGCAACCCGGTTCTCGCGGCGGCGGCCGCGGCGTCGGCGATGGCGTGCTGCTCGGGTGTCATCGGGTGCTCACCAGTGCGCACCCGGATAGGCGCGCTGCAGAAACTGCATCTCGGCGAGCAGATACCCGAGGTGCTCGGTATGCACGCCCGTCTTGCCACCCTTCTGCATATAGGCGCCCGCAGGCGCCACGAGCGTCGCTTCGGCGAGCACCGCATCGACCTCTTGCCGCCACGGCGCCTCGAGCGCGCGGACGTCGGCGGCGATCCCGGCGTCGATCGAGCGCGAGTTCGGCTGCGTCGGGCGCGAACATCTCGCCGGTATACGTCCACAGCGTGTCGATGGCCGCCTGCATCTTCGCATGCGACTCGTCCGTTCCGTCGCCCAGCCGGATCACCCAATCGCCGGAGCGCTCGACGTGATACTTCACTTCCTTTGCGCTCTTCGCCGCGATTTCCGCGATACGAGCATCGCGCGACTGCGATAGCGCGCCGAGCGCCAGCAGGTGCCAGGCGTCGAACAGGAACTGGCGCGCGATCGTGTCGGCGAAGTTGCCGTTCGGCTGCTCGACGAGAAGAAGGTTGCGGAAGGCATCTCCGTCGCGCAGGAAAGCGAGTTCGTCCTCGCTGCGACCCTTGCCCGCGTAGCGCGCCTCGACTTCGCCCGCGTAGCCGAGCCATAGCCGGGCGTGGCCAAGGAGGTCGAGTCCGACGTTCGTGAGCGCGATGTCCTCCTCGAGGATCGGACCCTTGCCGACCCATGCGCCAAGCCGCTGCGCGAGGATCAGCGGCGAATCGCCGAGGCGCAGCAGATAGTCGAACAGCTGCTCCTCGGTCGAGACATCGGTTGCCACATCAGGTGTCATGTCAGAGATGCTTCACTTCGTCGGGCATCGGGAAGAACGTCGGATGCCTGTAGACCTTGCTCGCCGCGGGCTCGAACAGCGCCTCCTTGTCGCCAGGCGACGAGGCCACGATGTCGGACGAGCGCACCGCCCAGATCGAGACGCCCTCGTTGCGCCGCGTGTAGACGTCGCGCGCGTTCTTGATCGCCATCGCCGCGTCGGCCGCGTGCAGGCTGCCCACGTGCTTGTGGGCGAGCCCGTGCTGCGAGCGGATGAAGATTTCCCACAAGGGCCATTCGGTGGTCATCGCCTGTCTCCTAGGCTGCCTTTGCCCGGGCCGCGCGCTTCTCCGCATGCGCCATCGCCGCCTCGCGCACCCACGCGCCGTCCTCCCACGCCTTGACCCGGGTGGCGAGCCGCTGCCGATTGCACGGGCCGTTGCCCTTGATCACGCTGTAGAACTCGGCCCAGTCGATCGGGCCGAAGTCGTAGTGGCCGCGCTCGGCGTTCCACTTGAGATCGGAATCGGGCACCTTGAGCCCGAGATAGTCCGCCTGCGGGACCGTCTGGTCGATGAAGCGCTGGCGCAATTCGTCGTTGGACAGGATCTTGATCTTCCATGCCGCCGACTGCGCACTGTGCACGCTCTCGGCGTCCGGCGGCCCGAACATCATGATCGACGGCCACCACCAGCGGTCGAGTGCCGTCTGCGCCATCGCCTTCTGGTCCACGGTGCCGTGCGCCAGCGCGAGCATGATGTCGTAGCCCTGCCGCTGGTGGAAGCTCTCTTCCTTGCAGATGCGGACCATGGCGCGCGCATAGGGTCCGAACGAGCAGCGCGTCAGCGGGATCTGGTTCATGATCGCCGCGCCGTCGACGAGCCACCCGATCGCGCCCACGTCGGCCCAGGTCAGCGTCGGATAGTTGAAGATGCTCGAATACTTGGACCTGCCGGAGTGCAGATCGGAGATCATCTGGTCGCGCGACACGCCGAGCGTCTCGGCTGCCGAGTAGAGGTAAAGGCCATGGCCGCCTTCGTCCTGGACCTTCGCCATCAGGATCGCCTTGCGTTTCAGCGACGGCGCGCGAGTGATCCAGTTCCCTTCGGGCAGCATCCCGACGATCTCCGAATGCGCGTGTTGCGAGATCTGCCGGACGAGCGTCTTCCGATAAGCCTCGGGCATCCAGTCCTTGGGCTCGATCCGGACGTCGGCGTCGATGCGGGCCTGGAATGCCTGCTCTTCCGGCGACATCTCGGCAACCGTACGGACCGCCTTGACGCCGGTGTCGACCATCTGCGCGTACATCCACTCCTCCTTCGTCGCGGGTCGGGGCACGGCACGCGCCGGTCGCCGTCCGCGAACGCGAGGCGAAACGATACACTTTTTCAGTATCCGATGTAAAGTATGTATCAGATTTGCCGTACTCTCCGACTGCCATCGCGCAAATGCCCGCCGCTCCGCACCATCCGGAAATTGACCCCGATCCGCAAGTCAGGCGCTGGATCGCCCGGGAGCTGGCGGCGGCGCCGCTCCGGGCACCGTCGCTGATCATCACCGTCTGGGGCGACGCGATCGCCCCGCACGGGGGCGCGGTGATGCTGCCCGGGCTATTGCGTCTTCTGGAACCCCTCCGCTTGAACGAGCGGCGCGTGCGGACCAGCATCTTCCGGCTTGCGCGCGAGGGCTGGCTCAAGGCGACCCCAGTCGGCCGCCGCAGCCTCTATCGACTGACGCGCGACGGCGCACGCCGCTTCGAGCAGGCGTATCGCCGGATCTACGCGCCGCCCATCGAGAGCTGGGACGATACATGGGAACTGGTAATCGCCGACGGCCTGACGCCGGACCGGCGCCGCGCGTTGCGCGAGGAGCTGGGCTGGGAAGGCTTCGGAACCGTGGCCGCGAGCGTGTTCGCGCGGCCAACGCCTGCGCGCTCCGCCTTGGCGCGGATCGCGAGTGCGCTTGGCATCGAACGGCAGATCGTCACAGTGCGTGCCCGCGACGACGCGACGTTGGGCGGCGGTTCCCTCGCGGCGGCAGTGCCACGGGCATGGGACCTCGCCGGCATCGCGACGGACTACCGCCGGTTCCTGCGCCGCTTCGGCGCGGTGATCGACCGCTTTCGCGACGCCGGCAATGGCCCGCACAATCCGGAGCAGTGCTTCATCGTCCGCACGCTGCTGATCCACGCGTTCCGCCGGGTCCTGCTGCGCGACCCGCGGCTGCCTGCGGCGCTACTCCCGCTCGACTGGCCCGGCGCCGCCGCGTACGCGTTGTGCCGCGATTTCTACCGCCTCACGCACCGCTCGGCGGAGCAGCATCTCGTTGCGGTGCTAGAAGGGCCGCACGGCAAGCTGCCGCCGGCGAACGCCGCGTTCTACGAGCGGTTTGGCGGACTTCCGCCCTGAATAGCCTGTCAGCCTCAGCGCCCCACCATCGCCAGCACGTCGGCCTTGAGGAAGCGCTCGACCACCAGCATGAATCCGATCGACGGAATCAGCAGCAGGAGCGCGGTGATCGACGCGATCTGGTAGTTGCCGCCCATGCTCGCGTTGAACATCAGCAGCGGCAGCGTGGTGACGTCCGGCACACCCACGAAGTAGGTGCCGGTGAACTCGTCCAGCGATTCGAGGAACACGAAGATCGCGCTCGCCATCAGCCCGGGCGCAGCAAGTGGCAGCGTTACGGTGCGAAAGCACGTCCACGGCGACGCGCCCATGTTGCGGGATGCTTCCTCCAGCGATGCGTCGACCGAGGCGAATGCCGCCGAGGAGATCCACACGGCGAGCACGAGCCCGTGCGACGCGTGCACCAGCACTACGCCGGTGATCGTTCCGTTCAGGCCGATCTCGTAGAACACACGAGCGATATTCACGTAGACGGGCAGGTTCGGCACCGCCTGTGGCAGCAGGAATGCGAGCAGGATCGCACTACGCCACGGCAGCTTGAGGCGCGCCAGCGCGTAACCCGCGGGGATCGCGACCGCCAGCGCGACGACGACGGTCAGCACCGCGATCCAGATGCTCGTTCCGAGCGATGCGAGCGCATTGCCCCGCGGCTGGAACACGCGATACCAGAACGTGAGTCCGAATTCCTGCGGCAGCTTGTGCGGGAAGTACCACTGATTGGCGAACGCCCACAGGAACAGGTTGAGCAGCGGCCCGAAGATCGCGAACGCGAGAAGACCAAGGAGCATGGCCGGAACCAGCGCCTGCGGCCAACGGGCGAATCCGACTGCGTTCATCTGTTCGTCCGCCTTCGCCGTCGCATGCCGCAGGTAGAACCACGCCCCCATCGCAGCCACGAGCAGCGACATCAGGCACAGCGCGTTCGCGACCGCGTAGTCGCCGTGCGAGTTGATCCGGTACGCGACGTCCACCGTCATCATCGTCGGCGAGTTCGGGTTGATCATCATCGGTACCGACAGCACGGAGAGCATCGTCACGAACGACAGCACGAGCCCGACCAGCAGCGTGCCGCGCACCTGCGGCAGCACGATGTCGACGAGCACGCGCACCCGCCGTGCGCCGAGGTTGCGCGCCGCCTCGATGTGCTGCGGCTCGAGCGAGGCCATCGCGCCGGCAACGAGCAGCGTCACGAACGGCGCCTGTTTCCAGACAAAGGCGATCACGATGCCGCGCCAGTCGAGCAGGCTCTGCGCGGCGAGTGGTTCGATCAGCCCCAAGCCGATCAGCACGTGGTTCAGCATCCCGTTCTTGGCGAGGAACGTGCGCATCACCTGCCCGGTGACGATGAACGGGATGAACAGTGGCCAGCGGTAGAGCCAGCGCAGGATCGCCACCGCGCGCGGATTCTCGCCCAGCGTCAGGTAGCCGGCGATCACGGTGGCCACGACGCCAATCAGCACCGTCGAGAGCAGCGTGATGCCGAGCGTGAATAGCAGGTCGGTCGTGTAGAAGTCGAACGACTTTTCGAAGTGCTCGAGGGTGAACGCGCCGGTCTTGCTACGGAACGCCAGCACGAACGACATCCCCAGCGGCAGCACGAAGAACAGGCCGACGACCGCGAGCGCGGGGGCCGCGAGCAGCAAGCCGACCGCGCGTCCGGAGGGGCGCGCGACCGGCTCGGTCGGCGTCAACGCCACGACGGCCGCCGCAGGATGCCTCGGGGCTTCTCGCTTACTTGATCACGACGCGCTCGTAGCCCTCGAGAATGTCGGTGAAGTAATCCGACAGCGGGAAGGGTCGGCCGTACTGCGACAGCTGCGCCGGCGAGATGTCGGTGAAGAGCTTGTTCCACGCCGCCGGGTCGAGCTTCGCCTGCACGTGTTGCGGGTCGATGCCCGGATACCAGTTGAACTGCTTGACGATGCCGTCGGCCTGCACTTCCGGGCTTTCCGCGAAATCGACGAACTTCTTCGCGATCGCCGCGTTCGCGGCCTTGGCCGGGATCACGTAGTACATCGGCTGGCCGGGCAAGCCGGGCGCCGGCAGCGCGAGCTTGATCTTCGGGCTCATCTTGCCGTCGGCCTGCCACGTGTAGAACATGTCGACCCACACCGGCCCCATCGAAATCTCGCCGCGGTTCAGCATGTCGAGCGTGCCGGCATTACCTGGGGTCATCACCACGTTTTGGTTGAAATCCTTGAGACTCGCCAGCGACTTGTCGATCGTCGCCTTGTCGGCGGCCGAGTACGGCCCCTTCTCCAGCTTGTCACCCAGCCCGCTGTTGGCCGAGACCCAGCCCATCACGAAGCCCACGCCCGACATGCCGCCTTTGACGCCGTTGTAACCGAACTGCTTCGGATTCTTCTTGACCCAATCGGCGAGTTCCGCGTACGACTTGGGCGGCGCCTTCACGAGATCGGGGTTGTAGGCGAACGCGATCTGGCTGTGGAACATCGGCAGCACGTAGCCGTCCACGTTGGCGCCAAGCGCGTTCTTCGCGGTGTCGCGCGAGACCAGCTTGCCGGCCGCGATGTCGTTGCGGTACGGGAGCAGCAGGTTTTCCTTGACCATCGTCGCCGCGCCGCGCTGGTGCACGACCGCGACGTCGGTGTCCCACGCGGCCGCGCCGGCCTTTTGCTGTGCCGAGAGTTTTTCGTAGATCTTCTGCGAGCCGGCATCGCCCGGGCCGGTGCCGACCGCGCGGACCGTGACGCCTGGGTTCATCTTCTCGAACCTCGGCGCGAGATAGTTGTTGACGTAATCGACCATGTTCTGGTCGCCGGCGGTGACGACGTTGAGCGTGGTCTGCGCCCCGGCCGGCGGCAGCGCGACGAGCGCGCCGATCGCCGCAAGGCTGAGCAGGATGCGAAACTTCATGCGACCTCCTGTTGGTGGGTGGGTTGCCCGGTGGGAAAAAGCAGGAGCGCCTCGCGGGGGACGACGACCGAAGCGGTCGTGCCTTCCGCCACGCGCTCCGGCGCGTGAACCCAGATGTCGGCGCCGGCCGCGCGGACGCGATACCGGTAGCCCTGGCCGACGTAGATCGATTGCGCGATGACGCCGGTGATCACCAGCCCATCGGCGCCGGCCGTGGACGCCGGTGCGAGCCGTGCCGCGTCACTGCGGAAATGCGCGCGCAGCCGCGGACCTGTCCCGGCCTCACCGTTGGCCGCCGCCAGCGCGCCGGATGAAGTGCCGACGACATCGAGCGCGTTGTCGGCGCCCATGAAGCCGGCAACGAAAGCGCTCGTCGGCCGCTGGAAGATCTCCTCCGGCGTGCCGACCTGGACGACGCGTCCCGCATCGATCACCGCGATCCGGTCGGCGAGTGTCAGTGCCTCCTCGCGGTCGTGCGTCACGTACACCGACGTGATGCCGACGCGCTTCTGCAACGCGCGCAGCTCATGGCGCAACTCGAGGCGCACCTTGTAGTCGAGGTTCGACATCGGCTCGTCCAGCAGCAGCAGCGTCGGATCGACGGCCAGCGCGCGACCCAATGCCACGCGCTGCCGCTGGCCGCCGGAGAGCTGCGTCACCGGTCGCGGGCCGAAGCCGTCGAGCTGCAGGAGCTTCAGCATCTCGTCGACACGCGCGGCGATCGCGTTTTTCTTCCAGCCGCGCATCACGAGGCCGTAGCCGATGTTCGCGGCGACCGTCATGTGCGGCCACAGCGCGTAGGACTGGAACATCATCGCAGTGTTGCGCTTCTCCGGCGGGAGCGGCGTGATGTCCGCGCCGCCGACGCGGATCGCGCCGGCGTCGGGGCGGATGAATCCGGCAATCGAGCGCAGCAGTGTGGTCTTGCCGCAGCCCGAGCTGCCGAGCAGCGCGATCATCTCGCCGCGCGCGACCTCGAGGCTCACGCGGTCGAGCACGCGCGTGGCGCCGTAGGAAACGCTGAGGTTTTCGATCGAAAGGTACGCTGACATTCCGCTGCTCTGAACCGGCCAAGCTCGACGACGCTAGGCGCGCAGTATGACGCGTCTGTGACATGCTGCGTAACAGGGCCACGATGCAGTGCGGCATCGAGGCAAGTCCCGCAGAATGAGAACGGGATTGGTGCGACGCACCAACCCCGTTGCCTCGCCGCTTCCGGACAGCGTGCGCTGCTACGGATCGGCGGCTACCAGGACCGCCCGCCCCTTTTGGCGAAGCCGCCGCCGCGCGACGAACCACCCGCGTTCCCGCGATCGCCAAACCGGGACGCGCCGCGTTCGTGCCCCGTTTTCGGATGCGGCTGTCCACCGCGATAGCCGGGCTTCGCGTACGACGCCCGCGGCTTGTCGGCGTTGCGCTCGTGACGGGCGCGTGGCTCGAGCCCGGCGATCACGTGGGTCGGAATCGCCGACCCGGTGAAGCGCTCGATCTGGCGCAACGTTCCCCGCTCCGCATGATGCGCCAGCGACACGGCAATGCCGGCGGCGCCGGCGCGGCCGGTGCGGCCGATCCGGTGGACGTAGTCCTGGGCCTGTCGCGGCAGGTCGAAGTTGATCACGTGGCTGATGCCGGCCACGTCGAGGCCGCGCGCCGCGACGTCGGTCGCGACCAGCGTGCGCACCCGGCCGCGGCGCATCTCCTGCAGTGTCCGCGTGCGTTCGCGCTGGTCCATGTCGCCGTGCAGCGCCGCCGCCGCGTGCCCCGCGTCCTGGAGCCGGACGGCCAGCGACTCGGCATCGCGCTTGGTCGCGATGAAGACGATGCTCTGCGTCATCGCGACGTCCGCAAGCAAATGATCGAGCAGGCGATTCTTGTGCGAATGGTCATCCGCGAAATGCACGCGCTGCTCGATCATCAGCGGCGCGGCCTCCCTGGACTTGAGGTCGACGCGTACCGGATCGCGCAGAAGGCGCGCCGCAAGCCGCGCGATCGCGCCGTCGAACGTCGCCGAGAACAGCACCGTTTGGCGCGTTTTCGGCGCCAGGACGCAAATGCGCTCGACGTCGTCGATGAAGCCCATGTCGAGCATCCGGTCGGCCTCGTCGAGCACCAGCACTTCGAGCTGCGACAGGTCGATGCGGCCGCGATCGAGATGGTCGAGCAGCCGGCCCGGCGTTGCCACGAGGACGTCGACGCCGCGTGCGAGTTCGCGGTTCTGCACCGGATACGGCGCGCCGCCGTAGATGCATATCGTTTTCGACGCCAGATTCTGGCCGTACACGACGGCCTGCGTCGCGACTTGCTGCGCGAGTTCGCGCGTCGGCGCCAGCACCAGAACGCGCGGCGTCGCCGCCCCATGGCGCGAGGGACGCCCCGCGATCGGCCTCGTCGCGACACGATGCAGCGCTGGCAGCACGAAGGCCGCGGTCTTGCCGGTGCCGGTCTGCGCCGAGCCGATCAGGTCGCGCCCTGCAAGCAGCGCCGGAATCGTCTGCGCCTGGATTGGTGTGGGCTCGCTGTAGCCGCACGTCTTGAGCGCCTGCAGCAGTTGCGGCGCAAGCCCGAGTTCTTCGAATGTCATGTCCATTTCCTTCAACAGCGCCTCGGCATCGCTCGTGACGAAGCGCGGGGCAATGGGCAACTTCCCGCGCGCCGATGCGGCGGGTCGGGCCCATGAACGCAAAATCCGGAGAGGCGGGGAAACTGAAGCTGCGCCGACAGACGTCCGCCGTGAGGGGAAGGCCATCGGGGCGCGCGCAACGAGCCGCAACCGGGTCGACCGACTGCAAAGCATCGACGCTAACCCGTGTTGCCGCTCAGACTCGAACCGCGAGGAGTGTGAACTCGGGGACCGCGAAGCGAAGTCCCGGAAGATTAGGAACCGATGATCAGGTTGCCGTGGGGGTACCGCGTGCGACGGGCAACCATCAAATCGCAGATCGCCGCACGGTTGACATCATACCACGGGTTGCTGCACCGCAGCAAACCCAATCTCCCTTGCCGATACGCCTGCCCACAGCGGATCCTCGTCGTCATCGTCCTCGTCGTCGTCGGCATCGCCTTCGTCCTCGTCGGGATCGATGTTGCCGCTGCCGCCGCCGCCCGGGCGGTCTTCATCCTCGTCGTCGTCGTCATCGCCCGGCCCCTCCGACGAGTGCGCGGCCGTGGAGGAAAGCCGAGGTATGCCGGACAGCGGCTCCATGTCATAAATCAAGGTGCTTGCATTCGCCGGCACAGGCGCCGCTGCCAGTGGCATGCTGTCAGCAGGTTTCGCGGCCTCGGACGGAGACATAGCATACGGATGGTTCATGGCAGACTCGACGTTAACGGACAATAGCTACATCTCGCAACGCATTCTACGAGGCAGTGCGTGAACGACCAACGCGACCCGGTTCCTGCAGTCGATGCGGCAGCAACGCCCGACGTCCCGGCCGATGGCGTTGCGCGGATGCTCGCGGGCATTCGCTCGAAGACCGATATTCCCTTTCGCGTCGTCCTGGTGGACGGTCGCGTGCTCGAAGATCGGGATGTCACCCCGGCCTTCACGTTGACGGTCCACACGCGCGAGGCGGAGCGCCGCGTCATCCTGTTCGGCTACGTGGGACTGCTCGAATCGTACTTCGACGGCAGCATCGATATCGACGGCAACCTTGCGCTGGCGTTCCGGGCCGGGTTCGACAGCGGTTACGACCAGGTCCGCAACCCGCTCGTCTGGGCGCGCAACCAATGGCACGAGGTGCGCTGCTCGAACCGGTCGCTCGCGCAGGCCAAACGGAACGCCCGCTTCCACTACGGCCACGGCCAGGCATTCTACCGCCCATGGCTCGACGCGCCGGCGATGATGTACACGTGCGCTTACTGGAGCGAGGGCACGGCGACGCTCGAAGAGGCCCAGCGCAACAAGATGGACCATGTGTGCCGCAAGGTCCGGTTGCAACCCGGCGAGACGTTCGTCGACGTTGGCTCGGGCTGGGGCGGCCTGCTGTTGCACGCGTGGGAGCATTACGGTGCGCTCGGCACCGGTGTCAACACGACCACGGAGCAGGTCGCGGAGTCGCGGGAGGAAATCGCGCGGCGCGGGCTGGCGGACCGCCTGCGCGTCGTCGAGTGCGATTTCCGCGAGATCCCGGGCCAGTACGACAAGCTGCTGTCGATCGGCACGCTCGAGCATGCCGGCCGCGACAGCTTGCCCGAGGTCATTCGTGCCCACGCCGATGCGTTGAAACCCGGCGGACTCGGGGTGATCCATTTCATCGGCCATGTCGGGCTGCGCGACACCGAGTTCTTCATCCGCAATTACATCTTTCCCGGCGGATGGATTCCGAGCCTCGCGCAGGCCATCGACTGGATGGAGCGCTGCGGACTCGAAATTCTCGACATCGAGAACCTGCGCCGCCACTACGCGCTGACGCTCGACTGCTGGGGCGAGCGCTTCGACCGCAACTGGGACGCGATCCACGCACTCGATCGGCGTCGCTTCGATGAAAGGTTCCGCCGCATCTGGCGCACCTATCTGTGGTCGTGCGCGGAAGCGTTTCGCGCGAAAAATCCCGAGCTCAACCTGTTCCAGGTGACCGTCAGCAAGGGGGGCGTCGGCAACAACTACCCGATGAGTCGCGCTTTCCTGTACCGACCGCCGGGATGACCGCCCACGCCGACAAGCGAGCCCGCCTGGAGGAGCAGTTGGCCTCGGTGGCGCGCGGCGGCCCCCGCTTCGGCCTCGACAAGTCGACGTCGAACCTGTTTCGCGACCGGGCGGCGAAGCAGGCGCCTCGGATCGATCTCTCGCATTTCAATGAGGTGGTCCGGGTCGACGCCCAGGCGGGCGTCGTCGAGGCGGAGGGAATAGTCCCCTACGTCGCGCTTGCCGATGCCACCCTCGCGCACGGGGTCGTGCCAGCCGTGGTCCCGCAGTTGCAGTCGATCACGCTGGGCGGTGCGGTGGCTGGAGTCGGCATCGAGGCGTCGTCGTTCCGCCAAGGGCTCGTCCACGATACGATCACCGCGCTGGAGGTCCTGACCGGCGACGGGCGCATCGTCACCTGCCGGCCGGACAACGAGCACCGCGATCTTCTCGTCGGCTTTCCGAACTCGTACGGGACGCTCGGCTACGCGCTTTCCGTGACCGCGCGGACGATCCCCGCGAAATCCTTCGTGGCGCTCCAGCACGTCCACCACACCGATGCCGGCGCTTGCTTGGCCGAGGTCGCCCGGCTTTGCGACGATCCGGGCCTCGACTTTCTCGACGGCGTCGTGTTTGGGCCCGGCGAGATCTACCTGACACTCGGCCGGTTTGCGGAAAGCGCTCCGCTTACCAGCGACTACACGTACGAGAACATCTATTACCGGTCGATTCGCGAGCGGACGGCCGACTGGCTGACGACGCGCGATTACCTCTGGCGCTGGGACACCGACTGGTTCTGGTGTTCGAAGAACGTATACGCGCAACATCCACTGGTGCGCCGGCTCTTCGGGCGCAAGCGTCTCAACTCGATCACCTACCAGCGCCTCATGCGCTGGAACAGCCGCTGGGGGATCACACGCGCGCTCGATCGCCTTCGCGGCCGCCACTCGGAATCGGTGATCCAGGACGTCGACATCCCGCTCGACCGCGCCGCCGAGTTCCTCGCCTTCCTGCAGCGCGAGATCGGCATACTTCCGATCTGGTTGTGCCCGATCCGGGTGCCGGCGACTGCCGCGACGTTCCCGCTCTATCCGTTGCGGACCGGAACGATCTACATCAACTTCGGCTTCTGGGACGTGGTGAGCGATCCCGAGCCGCGGGCGCCGGGATATCGCAATCGGCTGATCGAACGCAAGGTTGCCGAACTCTCCGGCTTGAAGTCCCTGTATTCCGATTCGTATTACAGCGAAGACGAGTTCTGGTCGATCTACGACGGCGCGACGTACGCGGCGCTGAAGGCGAAGTACGATCCGGGCGGAGCCCTGCCCGACCTCTATGCAAAGTGCGTGAAGCGGGCGTGACGCGCGCCGGGCCAGGCCGAGCCTTTGGCTAGCCCTTCACACAGATGATCGGCAACAGCCGCGCGACCTTGCGCGCGAGCTGCGCGCGATCGGCCGCGTCGACGACCGCGCTCACATCCTTGTAGGCGCCCGGCGCCTCTTCGGCGACACCGCGCATCGACGGGCTGCGGATCAGCACGCCACGTCCCGCCAGCTCGTCGACGACGCGCCGCCCCTGCCAGCGGCGCGTGGCCTCGTGGCGACTCATGCTGCGGCCGGCGCCGTGGCACGCCGAGCCGAACGCCTCGTTCATGCTCTGGCGCGTACCCGCGAGCACGTACGATGCGGTGCCCATGCTGCCGCCGATCAGCACCGGTTGTCCGACCCCGGAGAACGCCTGCGGCAGATCCGCATGGCCCGGCCCGAAGGCGCGGGTGGCGCCCTTGCGGTGGACGTACAGGCGTCGCGCCTTGCCGTCGACGACATGGTCCTCGACCTTGCAGGTGTTGTGCGACACGTCGTAGAGCAGTTCGAGCCTCGCGTCGGGCAGCACCGCGCGAAACACGTCGCGCGTGAGATGCGTCAGGATCTGCCGGTTGGCGAGCGCGCAGTTGATCGCCGCGCGCATCGCGCCGAGATAGCGCTCGCCCACCGCCGAACGGATCGGCGCACATGCGAGCTCGCGGTCGGGAAGATCGATGCCCGCCGCCTTTGCCGTCACCGCCATCTCGCGCAGGAACTCGGTACCGATCTGGTGGCCGAGCCCTCGCGAGCCGCAGTGGATCGAGACGACGATCGCGCCCGCTTCGAGGCCGAATGCGGCCGCCGCAGCACGGTCGAAAATTTCCGCGACCTGTTGCACTTCGAGATAGTGATTGCCGGAGCCCAGCGTTCCCATTTCGTCTCTCTGGCGCCGCTTCGCGGCGTCCGACACGCAGGACGGGTTTGCGTCGGCCATCCTTCCGCCCTCTTCGGTGCGTTCGAGATCTTCGCGCCGGCCGTAGCCTCGAGCGACGGCCCAGCGCGCACCGCCTTCCAGCATCGCCTCCATTTCGGCCGGCGTGAGACGCAAGGTGCCGGTGCTGCCGACGCCCGCGGGAATCGCATCGAACAGCGCCTCGGCCAGCGCCGATTTGGCCGGCGCGAGCTCGGGGAGGGTAAGCCCGGTGAGCAGCGTGCGCACGCCGCACGAGATGTCGAACCCAACGCCTCCGGCGGATACGACGCCGCCCGCATCGGGGTCGAACGCGGCGACGCCGCCGATCGGGAAGCCGTAGCCCCAGTGGGCGTCCGGCATCGCATACGAGGCCTTTACGATGCCCGGCAGCATCGCGACATTGGCCATCTGCTCGCCGACCTTGTCGTCGAGCCCCCGCACCAATGCCTCGTCAGCGAACAGGATGCCGGGCACGCGCATCGCACCGCGCCGCGGCAACTCCCACTCATAGTCGGAGCGACGGATCAATCGTGCCGGGTCCATGACCTCATATCCTGACGCCGGTACCGCCCATGACCATCAAAGCTCAGACATCGACCACGCATTGCGCGATCCAGCGGCCATCTTCGCCGCACCTCACTGCCAGTGCGGTGTACGTCGCACCCTTCACCTCGACCGCGGGACGATGGCGGACGCGATCGACGGCCTCGCCCCACGCGGTCGCAGTCAGCCGATGGCCGTCGAGCGTCACCGCGTAGCGACCGAACAGCATCCGGCGGGTTGCCATCTCGTAGGTCAGCGCATTGAGCCAATCAGCGAGCAATAGCTCGTCGTCCGGCGCCTCGCAGCGGATCGCGATCGCGGTGGCGGGCGTAACACCCGATGGGTCGGTCATCACCGCGGTGAGCGCGAGCGCCGCCTGCTCGAACGCCTCGCCCTTCGTTGCACCGACGCCGCGCACGCCGATATCGGCACCGTGAGTGAAATGTTCCCAGCCCATCGTCACGGCCAGTGCTTGCACCGAAATCCCACGTTGTTGCAGTGAGCTGCGGCGCCCACGCTGTCGCCCCCACACAGGGCTAGTCTCCCCTTCGTTCCGGTGCTGCGATTTGATGTTGGTCAACAACGGGGGTCCGGCAATGGCGCACGGGGTTCATTGTGCCGCCAAACTGGCGGATCATGGGAATCCTCATGGCCGAAGCCTTCACTCTCATCGGCGAATCCACGCGCCTGCAGCCGGCGCAGCTGTATCGGCGCTGCGATCCCACGCAGTTCGCGTTCGCGACGACAGCCGAGGTCGAGGACTACACCGAGATCCTTGGCCAGGCACGGGCCCGGGACGCCATCGAATTCGGCCTCGGCATCGACCGCGAGGGTTACAACCTGTTCGTGCTGGGCCCGCCCGGCGCCGGTAAGCAGACTCTGCTGCGGCAGCTTCTGGCGCGGCAGACCGCGGCGGTTTCCGCGCCGCCGGACTGGTGCTACGTGCATAACTTCGATGCACCACACCAGCCGCGCGCGCTGCGGCTGCCGTCCGGCCGGGGCGCGAGCCTGCGCGACGATATGCGGCGGCTGGTCGAGGAGCTCCTCGCGTCGATCCCGCAGGCCTTCGACAGCGACGAGTACCGCGCGCATCGCGAGCAGATCGATGCCGAGTTCGGCGAGCGGCAGCAAAAAGCGTTCGGCGCACTGGCCGAGACCGCGGGCGCACAGAACGTCACGCTGCTGCGCACGCCGACCGGCTTCAGCCTGGCGCCGGTGAAGAAGGGCGAAGTCCTTTCCTCCGAGGAGTTCGCCGCGCTGGGCGACGACGAGCGCAAGCGCATCTCCGAGGCGATCGAATCGCTGCAGGGACAGCTCGAACAGCTGATGCGCGATGCGCTGCGCTGGCGCAAGGAGCAGCGCGAGCGCATCAGGCAGCTCAACCGGGAGATCGCGCAGTACACGGTAGGGTCGCTGATCGACGAACTCGAGCAGCGCTACGCGGACCTGGCGGAGGTCGGGACCTACCTAGCCGCGGTCGAGAAGAACCTGGTCGAGAACATCGACGACTTCCGCCGTGGCCAGGAGCCGCAGCCGCCAATCCTCGGACTCGCGGAAGCGCAGGCGCCGACGTTCCGCCACTACGAGGTCAACTTGCTGCTGGAGCGCCGCGAGCCGGACGGCGCACCGGTCGTGTTCGAGGACCACCCCACGTATCAGAACCTCGTCGGCCGCGTTGAGCACATCCCGCAACTCGGCGCTCTCATCACCGACTTCACGCTGATCAAGGCCGGCGCGCTTCACCGGGCGAATGGCGGCTACCTGCTGCTCGACGCGCAGAAGGTGCTGACGCAGCCCTACGCATGGGAAGGCCTGAAGCGGGCGCTGCGCACACGCCGGATCCGGATCGAATCGCTTGGGCAGATGTACAGCCTGGTGAGCACCATTTCGCTCGAGCCGGAGCCGATCCCGCTCGACGTCAGGATCGTATTCTTCGGCGAGCGGCTCTGGTATTACCTGCTGCACGCGTACGATCCCGACTTCGCCGAGTTGTTCAAGGTGGCCGTCGATTTTGACGACGATGTCCCGCGTACGCCCGATAACCAGCAGCTCATCGCGCGACTCGTCGCGACGATCGGCCGCCGCAATGCGCTGCCGCCCTTCGACCCCAGTGCCGTGGCCCGCCTCATCGAGCAGCGCGCCCGCGCCGCCGACGATAGCGAACGGTTGTCCACGCACATGCAAGCGCTGGTCGATCTCATGACCCAAGCCGCGTTCGCGGCGCGCAAGGCTGGGGCCGCTGTCGTCGCCGCAACCCACGTCGACGCGGCGGTCGAGGGCGAGCGCCGGCGCAGCGGCCGCCTGCGCGAGAAAATCCAGGAAACCATCCTGCGCGGCACCGTGCTGATCGACACGGACGGCGCAAAGGTGGGGCAGGTCAATGGACTCTCGGTGTTCGCCCTCGGTGGCCAGGCGTTCGCGACGCCGTCACGGATCACCGCCAACACGCGCCTCGGCGAAGGCGAAATCATCGACGTCCAGCGCGAGGTCGACCTCGGTGGCCCGATCCACTCCAAGGGCGTGTTGATCCTGGCCTCGTTTCTCGCGACACGGTTTTCGGCGAGCCGGCCGCATTCGCTCCGCGCGAGCCTCGTATTCGAGCAAACCTACGGCGCAGTCGAGGGCGATAGCGCATCCGCGGCCGAGCTTTGCGCGCTCATGTCATCGCTTGCAGACACACCGATCCGCCAGTCGTTCGCAGTCACGGGCTCGGTGAACCAGTACGGCGAGCTGCAGGCGATCGGCGCGGTGAACCAGAAGATCGAGGGCTTCTTCGACATCTGCAAGGCACGCGGACTCACCGGCGAGCACGCGGTGGTAATCCCGGAGAGCAATGTGAAGAACCTGATGCTCCGCGACGACGTGGTCGCCGCGGCCGCCGCAGGCGAGTTCCACGTGCACGCCGTGCGCACGATCGACGAGGCGATCGAGCTTCTGACTGGCGTCGCCGCCGGGGAGCGGACCCCGCTCGGCGAATTTCCAGAGGGCACTGTGAATCAGCGCGTCGCCGCGCGCCTCGCCGAGTATGCGCAGATACGGCGCTCCTATGCCGGTGCACAGGTGGCAGCGCGGTTGACGGTCAAATCAAGGAAACGGCGAGGCTGACCCAATGCTCGGGCCGACGAAAGCGCCGAGGTTCTCGCGGGTCGTGGTGGCACTGGGTGCCGCGTCGCCGCAGAAGCCGGCGCTGGAGGCGGGCTTCGGACTCGCCGCGGCGGTCGGTGCCGCGCTCGAAGGGTTGTTCGTCGAGGACGCCAATCTGGTACGGCTCGCGTCATTGCCATTCGCGACCGAGACCTGTGCCCTGACCGGTGCGCGGCGCAACCTCGCCACCGAAGACGTCGAGCGTGCGCTCCGCGTTGAGGCCGCGCGGCTCGAACAGCGATTGGCAAGCTCGGCGGCACGAACGCAGGTTCGCTGGTCGTTCGCTGTCGCCCGCGGCGAACTTTTCACTCAGGCCGCCGCGCGCCAGGGGGACCTCCTCGTTCTGGGCACGCATGCACGCGCACCGCCGCGGCCGGGTCCGGTGGCAGTGCTGTTCGATGCGTCGCCGGAGGCACGCCGAGCGCTCGTCGCGGCGACCCGCTTCGCGCGGGCGCTTTCCTGCGCTTTGCTGATCCTCGTCCCCGGCAACGACGCTGCGCCGCAGCGGGCGGTGCTCAAGCGCGCGCGCGAATGGCTCGCTGCCGAAGGTATCGGTGGCGTCGCGCTGGCACTTGCGCCGGACCAACGGGCGCTGATCGCCGCAGTGCGAGCGCGCGGTGGATTGGTTCTGACGCTGCCGGAGCCGGCGCTCGCCGCGTGGCCGCTCGATCTCGCTGCACTGGTCACCGCCATCGCCTGTCCGCTGGTGATCGCGCGATGAGCAAGGTCGACTTGAAGGCAGGCGATGCGTTGCTCGTCGTCGACGTCCAGAACGACTTCGTGACCGGCAGCCTCGCGGTACGGGGCGCGCCCGAAATCATCCCGGTGCTGAATCGCTACCTTGCCGTGTTCGCACGCCATACGCTCCCCGTCCTTGCGACCCGCGATTGGCATCCGCCCGACCATTGCTCGTTCCACGCGCAAGGCGGTCCCTGGCCACCGCATTGCGTCGCCGGCACTACGGGCGCTGCCTTCGCCCCCGGCCTCGCGCTGCCGGCCCACGCAACCATCGTGTCCAAGGCTACGGCGGCCGACCGCGATGCGTACTCCGGCTTCGCGGGCAGCGATCTCGGCGCGGCGCTGCGGTCCCGCGGCATCGTTCGCCTCTTTGTCGGCGGTCTCGCGACCGACTACTGCGTGCTGAACACCGTGCGCGACGCAAGGCAGGAAGGCTTCGACGTCCTCCTGCTCACCGATGCGATCCGCGCGGTCGACGTGCATCCGGGCGATGGCGCTAACGCGCAAGCGGCGATGCGCGATACCGGAGCCGCGCCGATCACGCTCGCCGCCATCGAAGCCGGATCCACGGCCGGTGGCACGGGAGCGGTGCGATGACGGTCGAGAGCGTGCTCCTCACCGACCTGTACGAGCTCACGATGCTGCAGGCGTATTACGAGGAGCGGATGAACGGCATCGCGGCGTTCGAGTTCTTCGTACGCAAGCTGCCGCCGAAGCGCAACTTTCTCCTCGCGGCCGGGCAGGCACAGGTGCTGGATTTTCTCGCGCACCTGCGCTTCACGACCGCGGAACTTGCGTGGCTCTCGGAACGGGGCGGTTTCTCGCGCGCGTTCATCGATTCGCTTGCCGATTTCCGCTTCACCGGCGACGTCGATGCGATGCCCGAGGGTACCGTGTGCTTCGCCGACGAGCCGATCCTGCGCATCGTGGCCCCGTTGCGCGAGGCGCAACTCGTCGAGAGCCGCGTCATCAACCTGCTGCACTACGAGACGCTGGTCGCGAGCAAGGCTGCGCGGTCGGTGCTCGTCGCCCCGGGGAAGCTTCTGGTCGATTTCGGGCTGCGCCGCGCGCACGCCGGGGAAGCCGCGCTGCTGTCGGCGCGTGCGAGCTACCTCGCCGGATTCACGGGCACCGCGACCGTTGAAGCCGCACGCCAGTTCGGTATTCCGGCGTTCGGTACGATGGCGCACTCGTACGTGCAGGCGCATGCCGGCGAGGCCGACGCGTTCCGGCATTTCGCGCGTGCGCATCCCGAGAACGCTGTTCTGCTGATCGACACCTACGACACGGAGCGGGCGGCGCACAAGGTCGTGGCACTCGCGCGCGAGCTGCGCCAGGATGGCATCGCAATAAAGGGCGTCCGGATCGACAGCGGCGACCTCGCCGCGCATGCGCGGCGGGTCCGCGCGATTCTCGATGCGGGAGGCTTCCCCGCTATCACGATCTTCGCGAGCGGCAATCTCGACGAATACCGTCTCGCCGAGATCGTCGCGGCGAAGGCCCCGATCGATGGCTTCGGCATCGGCACCCGGATGAACACGTCGGCCGACGCGCCGTATCTCGACGCCGCCTACAAGCTCGAGGAGTACGACGGGCGGCCACGGCGCAAGCGGTCGGAAGGCAAGGCGACCTGGCCCGGGCGAAAGCAGGTCTGGCGCCGCGGCGACGACGACGGGCGGCTCGCGGGCGACGTGCTCGCGCTTGCCGGCGACCCGGCACCAGCGGGTGCGACGCCGTTGCTCGTGCCCGTGATGCGCGGCGGCGGCATCGTGGAACCCCGCGCCACGCTCGAGGCGGCGCGAGCGAACGCGCGCTTTAGCCTCGCGCGATTACCCGAGCGCCTGCGGGCGCTCGAGGAGGGTGAACCGTATCCGGTCGAAGTCGCGCCGTCCCTTTGCGCTCTCGCCAAGGCGATCGACGCGGCGACCTGACGACGCGGACTCTGTCGCAGACGGATCGAACCAAATGCAGCGCCGGGCGTTGAGGCCGGTCAATGTGCGTCGCGGCAAAAAGGTCTAGGTTGACCAAAAGGGGGAGTCAATTGTCAAGGAAAGGATGATCATGACCGCACACAAGACGACACCAGCGCCGTTGACGCCGCCTGGCGGTGTCTTGCGGCATGGCGCCGCAGTCTTCGACGAGGCGCCGCACGATCCGTACGAAGCGCGGGGCAAGTATTCCGAGCCGACAGTGTGTTCCGACTGCCACGCCGTGTACCATCGTGGCCACTGGACCTGGAGCGACGCTCCGAAAGGCGCGCACGAAGCGCTATGCCCGGCGTGCCACCGAATCCGCGACAAGCTCCCCGCGGGTGATGTCCTGCTCGAAGGCGAATTCGTGGACGCGCACCGCGACGAGCTAACGCGGCTCGCCCGCAAGGAAGAGGCCCGCGAGAAGGCCGAGCACCCTCTGCACCGGATCATGTCCATCGAGCCCGGTACCGGGACAATGCGCGTTACGACGACCGACATCCATCTTGCACGGAGCATCGGCGAGGCAGTCCGCCATGCTTATCGAGGCAGGCTCGATCTCGATTACGCCAAGAACGAGTACTCGCTGCGGGCACGCTGGCGCCGCTGACATGAGCGCTGCCGGCCGCCCCAGAACGAATCGCCGCGACCTTCGCAACGTCGTGCCTGACGCGTTGCATGGCGGGGTCGGCCGCCACCCGCGCTCGCAGACGCGCCCTTCGGGCCTGGGCTTCGCCCTGCTCGCGCGGGCGTCCCTCGGGGGCAGCGCAGCGGCGGCAGCCGCAAGCGTGGGGCCACGGAGCGACCCGCGGGAAACCCGGCCCGTACGCGAGACGGTGGTCACGATCCCGGCCGGTCAGGTGCAACTCGAAGGCACGCTCTCGCTGCCGGCGCAACCACGCGGCGTCGTGCTGTTCGCGCATGGCAGCGGCAGCTCGCGGCACTCGCCGCGCAACCGCTACGTCGCGGGCGTCCTCAATGACATCGGCATCGGCACGCTGCTGTTCGACCTGTTGACGGCCGGCGAGGACACGGCCTACGCGACGCGATTCGATATCGGACTCTTGACCAGTCGGCTGCTGGCGGCGATTGCCTGGGCGGCGCGGGATGTCGCCACCGCGCATCTGCCGCTGGGTTGCTTCGGCGCCAGCACCGGCGCCGCGGCGGCTCTGGCGGCGGCCGCGGAACCCGGCTCGCCGATCGCCGCCGTCGTGTCGCGGGGCGGGCGACCCGATATGGCGGGCGCCGACGCGCTCGCCCGTGTCACCGCGCCGACACTGCTGATTGTCGGCGGCGCCGACCACGTCGTCATCGACTTGAACCGCGCCGCGTATGCGCGGCTGAATTGCGAAAAGGAGTTGACCATCGTTCCGGGCGCAACCCACCTGTTCGAGGAGCCGGGAACGCTGGAAGCGGTCGCGACCACCGCCGCGGAATGGTTCCTGCGCTGGCTCGCGCCGGCGGCGACGCCGCATCGTTGACCGGGACTCTCAGGCCCGTTCCGCCTTGCCGGCCCCGGCCGCGCGCAGCAGCGCGATCACCTCGTCGTCGCCGACCTGCCGGAAATCGCGGTAAAACTGGCCGACCGCGTGGAAGAACACGGGTGTCTGCAGGCAGACCACCTCGTCCGCGTACGGGCGCACCTTGTCGACGGCTTCGGACGAAGCGACCGGAACCGCGCAGATCAGTCGTTGCGGGCTCCGCGCGCGCAGCGCGTGCAACGCGGTGATCATCGTGGCGCCGGTCGCGAGCCCGTCGTCGACGACGATCGCCACCCTGCCCGTCGGGTCGAGCGGCGGACGCACCGGGGTGTATTGCGCGCGGCGGCGGCGCATCGTCTCCATTTCGTCGGCGATCCGCTGCGCGATGTAGTCGCGCGTCGCGCCGGCCTGCGCGGCATAGTCGCCGACGTAGCTCCAGCCGGTCTCGTCGACGGCGCCGATCGCGAATTCCGGATTGCCCGGCGCGCCGAGCTTGCGCGTCAGGACGACGTCGAGTTCACCGCCGAGCGCATCGGCAATCACCTTTCCCATCGGCACGGCGCCGCGGGGAATCGCGAACACCAGCGGGCGCTTCCCCCGCCACGGCTCGAGAGCGCGGGCCAGCTGCAATCCGGCATCGATGCGGTCGCGGAACATCGCTCAATCGATGCAGGAGAACTCGAGGACCTCGTCCGGCTCGGTGTGGCATGCGTGCCCGAGACTGATGCGGCCGCGCCCACGCAGAATCAGCTCCTCGTGCCGCAGCAGGATTTCCGGCTCACCCTCCACGGTGACGTACGTCCCGTTCGTGCTTAGGTCCACCAGCACGAACTTGTCGCGGCGCCGTTCGATGCGCGCATGCAATCGCGACGCCATGTGGTCGGCGATCACGAGATCGCATTGCGCGTCGCGCCCCAGCGTCAGCGCCGAATTGGCTTCGTCGAGAACGATTTCGCGCGTGCGGTAGTAGAGGAGAATGCGCGCCGGCAGCGCCGCGACACGCGTGGAAAGGGTCGTCAGATCCTCGGTCGCCTCCTGACACATCAGCTCGAAGATGGCCATGTCCTTGAGCTTGCCCTTGACAGTCAGCGAGTCCAGCTCGCGGACGCGTCCACGTAACCAAGGCGAAAGGGCCGCCATGGTTTCGGCCGATAGGATGACCTGCCCGCCCTTCGCGAGCCCGACCATCCGCGCCGCGATGTTGACGGAGTCGCCGAAATAATCGCCGTCGACTTCGATGGCGGGCCCGAAGTGAAAGCCGATCCGCATGGCGAGCCGGGGGCCGCCAATCGCCGGCTGCGCGAGAAGCCGCTGGATGCCCAGCGCCGCCTCAGCGGCGTAGTCCGCCCGGGGAAATACGGCCATCGCTTCGTCGCCGATGGTCCTGACCACCCGGCCGTCGTGGCTTTCGCACGCGGCCTTGACCAGGGCAAGGCACTCGCCAATCGTGGCCAGCGCCCCGGCATCGCCCAATTGCTCATAGAGCCGGGTGCTGCCGCTGACGTCGGCAAACAGCACCGCAATATCCCGGGGGTTGATGGCGGCGCCTGAAGGATCGCTGGCCATATGATCAAGTATAAGGGGCGCGAATCGTCCTGTCCTGCACACCCGACTATTCGCGTTGACTCGCGCCGGCTGCGCGCCCTAGTATCCCCGTTGGCCCCGCTCGGGCGCCCTGGCTCGATCCTCCGATGAAACCGAACCGTGCTTGTTTGGCAATCTGGCTGGCGCTGACCGCAACCGCCGCCTGCGCGACGGACGTGGGGACAGTGACGATCGCCGAAGGCACGCTCCGTGTGCTGCGGGGCACGACGTGGTACAAGCTTTCGCCAGGCCTGCGCCTCGCGGACGCCGACATCATCGAGGCGGCGGAAAAGGCGCAGGTGCAGGTGGAACTGGGTTCGGGTGGCGCGCTGAACGTAGTGGGGCCCGGCATGCTGTACGCCATTGCGACGCCGTTACGCGGGAGCAAGCCGGCCGGACCGGTGGAATTCATGTTGACGGACGGATGGGCAAAGATCGCGACCAAGGCCCCGGATGCCGGCATGCGCCTTCGATCCCCGCTCGCAGCCTTGGTGGCGTTGGACGCCATCGCGGTCGTGTGGGTCAAATCCGGTACAGCGGAGGTCTTTGTGGAGACGGGGGCCCTGCGCCTGGCAGAATCCGGCCGCGATGGCAAGGAGGCCAACCCGCGTGACGTTCGCGCCGGCGAATACTGGGCGCATACCTCGGATCGTCCCTCTGTCATCGAGCGCCGCCCGCCGCCTGCCTTTGTTGCCGCCATGCCGCGACACATGAAAGACCCGCTGCCGGCCTTTGTCTCGATGTACAAGGGGAAGACCGTGCCGCTGGCCGTCGAGCGCGAGATCAGCTACGCGGAGGCGGAGCCCTGGCTCGTGGGTCCGTACCGCAGTGCCTTCATCAAGCGTTTCCAGCGGCGGTTGTCGGATCCCGCGTTCCGCAGCGCGGTGAACGCGCACATCAGCGCCTACCCGGAATGGGATCGGGTGCTGCATCCGGAAAAGTACGTGCCCAAGGATCAAGCGCTGACGCAATGACCGCTGCGGCTAGGGAGCCGCCGGCTCGAGGAGACACCTATGAAACTGGTCTGGAAGTTCAATCTGGTGCTGTTCGGTCTCTTCGCGCTCGGCCTCGCCATTGCCGGTTTCGTTTCGTACAAGGTACTGCAGGCCAACGCGCGCGAGGAGATCCTGCAAAACGCGCGGCTGCTGATGGAGTCGGCGTTGTCGACCCGCACTTACACGAATACCCAGGTCAAGCCGTTGCTCGAGACGCAGCTCAAATACGCGTTTCTTCCGCAATCGGTACCGGCATATGCGGCAACCGAGCAGTTCAACGAGCTGCGCAAGAAGCACGCGGAATATGCTTACAAGGAGGCGACGCTCAATCCGTCGAACCCACGCAACCGGGCGAGCGACTGGGAAGCGGACGTCGTCAATATCTTTCGCCAATCCCCGGACACCCCCGAAGTCATCGGCGAGCGCGATACGCCCAGGGGACGCTCGCTCTATCTTGCGCGCCCGATCCAGGTCAAGAGTCCCGCATGCCTCGATTGCCACAGCACCGTCGACGCCGCGCCCAAGACCATGCTCGACCTCTACGGCACGGCCAACGGCTTCGGCTGGAAACTGAACGAAGTCATCGGTGCACAGGTCGTCTCGGTACCGATGGAAGTTCCGATCGCGCGTGCGAACCAGACCTTTCGCACGTTCATGCTTTCGCTGGCGCTCGTCTTCCTTGCGACCTTCGTGCTGCTGAACGTGATGCTGCACACGATGGTCATCCGCAGGGTGACGCGCCTCGCGGCCATTGCCGACCAGGTGAGTCTCGGCAATCTGGAAGCCGGTGACTTCCACACGAAGAGCAAGGACGAGATCGGCACCCTCACCGAAGCGCTGGGCCGAATGAGAACCAGTTTGGTCCAGGCGCTGAAGATGCTCGAAGGGTAGCGGGAGGAGCGGCGGCATTCCTTGGCTCTTTTCGACCATGAGCAACGTGAGTCAAATCGGCAAGTATCAGGTCCTGGAGATTCTGGGCAAGGGCGCGATGGGCGTCGTGTACAAGGCGCACGACCCGCACATCGAGCGCGTCGTGGCGATCAAGACGGTCCGCAAGGACGTCGTCGATCCCGACTTTACCGTCCAATTCATGTCGCGCTTCAGGAACGAGGCAAGAGCTGCCGGACGGCTGCATCACCCGAATATCGTAGGCATCTACGAGTATGGCGAGGAGGACAGCATCGCGTACATCGCGATGGAATACGTCGAAGGCACGGGCCTGCGCGAGTACCTCAATCGCAAGGCGCGCTTCGACTTCGCGCAGATCGTGGCCATCATGACCCAGCTGCTGCACGCGCTGGAGTACGCGCACGCGCGCGGCGTCGTGCATCGCGACATCAAGCCCGCCAACCTGATCCTCACGACCAACGGCGCGCTCAAGATCGCCGACTTCGGCATCGCCCGCATCGACATGTCCAACCTGACCATGAATGGCATGGTGATGGGAACGCCCTCGTACATGTCACCCGAGCAGTGTCGCGGCGAGCCGAACGACGAGCGCTCCGATCTCTTCAGCGCGGGCGTGGTGTTCTACGAGCTCTTGACCGGTGAAAAGCCCTTTTCCGGATCGATCGAATCGATCGCCTACCAGATCTGCCACCGCGAGCCGAAGCCGCCCACGGAGATTTCCTGTCTGGCGTTGCCCCGTGAAATCGACGCGCTGTTCGCGACCGCGCTGGCCAAGGCGCCCGAAGCGCGCTTCCAGAACGCGCGCGCGTTCCAGGACGCCATGCGCGCGGTGGTGAGCGGCGACACGCGAGCGCTCGCCGCCTCCGATGCAACGGTCCTCAATCTCGCGGAGGTCGAATTGCAGCCACCCTCGATTGCCGTGTGGGACGACACGGTGCTCAACACGATCGAGCGCCAACTTGCCCGGGTCGTCGGCCCCGTGGCGAAAATGCTGGTGCGCCGGGCGGCGACGCAAGCGCATGACGTTACGGAGCTCTATTCGCTGCTCTCGAACAGCATCGACGACGCGGAGCTGCGGCAGCGCTTTGCTGCGGAACGGACGATCCTGGACCCGGGAATGTCGGGCTCGCGACCGGTGATGGCCACGACCGGCAGCCGCGGCACGATGCCGCGCGCCGAGCGTTCGCGGCTGACGGGCACGTCCCGCGTGGCGACCAAGCCCCTCGATCCGTCCTTCGTCGACGAGACGACGGCACGCCTCGCCGTCTATCTCGGCCCGATCGCCAAGATCGTCGCCAGGAAAGCGGCGCAGCAGGCGAAAACGCAGCAGGAATTCGTGCATATCGTGGCAGGGCAGATTGGCACGCAGGATCGGCGCGCATTCCTGCATGAGGTCGGCTTCGACGACGTGTAGATACCCGACACGGCGCAGCGCAGGGCGTCGCTTATAATCCCGCGACAGTCCCGAGTCCAGAGTTCCGGTCGTCGCCCATCATCGATCGCCCTGCCATGCTGCAGCAACCCGGCGTCGGCGCTTTTTCGATCCGCCCTGGCTCCTGGGACGCGTGGCGCGTCGCGCTGCGTCCCAGGACGCTGTGGATCGCCACGGTTCCGGTCATCGTTGCCACGTGCCTCGCGTGGTCGCTGGCGGGCGTCTTCGATCCGTGGATCGCGTTGATCGCGCTCACCGCCGCGGTGATGATGCAAGTCGTCACCAACCTGCAGAACGACGTCGGCTACACCGAGCGTGGGGGCGAAACCAGAGGGCACGTCGGCCTGCCGCGTGCCACCGCCCACGGCTGGCTCCGGACGGCAGAGGTCAAGCGCGCCATCATCGCTGCAATCGTCGTGGCGCAGGTCGTCGCGCTACCCCTGATGATTCGCGGCGGCTGGCCCATCGTCGCGACCAGCATTGCGTCGACCGCCGCGGCGTACGCGTACATGGGCGGCCCGCGGCCGATCGCCTATACGCCTTGGGGCGAGGTCACGGTCTTCGTCTTCTTCGGGCTCGTCGCCGTCTGCGGCTCGTACTACGTGCAGGCCGGCACGATCGGGCTCGGCGCGTGGATCGCGGCGGCGGCGATCGGAATGCACGCATCCGCCGTGCTGCTCGTCAACAACTACCGCGACCGCGACCACGATCGGAATAGCGGACGGCGAACGCTGACCGTAGTGCTCTCCGCGACCGCCGCGCGGCGGCTCTATGGGCTCCTCGTCCTCGCGCCGTTTGCGTTCGCCGTCGGGCTCGCCTGGGTCGAAGGCAACGCCTGGTTCGCGCTGCCGCTGGCGGCGCTGCCGTGGGCGATGCGGCTGCAGCGCGAGCTCGCGCGCAGCACCCCGGGCCCGGCGCAGAACGCGCTGCTGTTCCGCACGGTGTTGCTCGAAGTGGCGTTCGGGCTGCTGCTGTCGGCCGGCGCACTCGCGTCCGGCAGCCACTGAGCGGACAACTCCAAGGAGCCTACAGGGCCAGCGCGACTTGCGTTCCCTGCGCGATCGCGCGGCGCGCGTCGAGTTCGACCGCTACATCCGCGCCGCCGATAAGGGTCAGCGGTATGCCTGACGCGCGAAGTGGCGCCGCGAGTTCGCGCCGCGGCTCCTGCCCGGCGCAGACGACGATCGTGTCGACTTCGAGCAGTTTCGGCCGTCCGCCGATCCGGATGTGCAGGCCGGCATCGTCGATCCGGTCGTACTCGACACCCGCAACCATCTTGACGCCACGACGCTTGAGCAGCGTGCGGCGGATCCAGCCCGTCGTCTTGGCGAGGCCGTCGCCGACCTTGGTCGCCTTCCTTTGCAGCAGCCACACCTCGCGCGGCGAGCGACCCTCGACGGGGGCCTTCACACCCCCGCGGTCCGCAAAGGCGGTATCGATTCCCCATTCGTCCTGATACTCGTTCACCTCGTCGTGGCCAGCGTGGTGGGTGAGAAACTCGCCCACGTCGAAGCCGATGCCACCGGCGCCGATGATCGCGACCCGCTGGCCGGCCTCCTTGCGGCCCAGCACGATGTCGACGTAACTCGCCACTTTCGGATGATCGATGCCGGGAATTGCCGGCGTGCGGGGAACGATACCGGTCGCAAGCACAACATGCTCGAACCCGTCGAGATCGGCAGCACTGACGCGGCGATCCAGCTGGAGCGCAACGCCGGTGCGCTCGATCCGGCGGCGAAAGTAACGCAGCGTTTCCGCGAACTCGTCCTTGCCCGGAATGCGCTTCGCGAGGTTGAACTGTCCGCCGATGTCGTCCGCCGCGTCGAACAGCGTGACGGCGTGTCCCGCTTCGGCCGCCGTCGTCGCGCAGGCAAGTCCCGCCGGTCCGGCGCCGACGACGGCAACGCGCTTCTTCCGGGCAGCCGGCGTCATGACGATTTCGGTTTCGTGGCAGGCACGTGGATTGACAAGGCACGATGCAATCTTGCGCTCGAAGATCTGGTCGAGGCATGCCTGGTTACACGCAATGCAGGTGTTGATCTCGTCAGCTCGGCCCGCCGCGGCCTTGGCGACGAACTCGGCGTCGGCGAGGAACGGTCGCGCCATTGACACCATGTCGGCGCCACCTCCGGCGAGCAGCGCATCGGCGTCCGCGGGGTCGTTGATCCGGTTGGTGGCGACGAGCGGAATTTTCACTTCGCGCTTCATCCGCTCCGTCACCCACGCAAACGCCCCGCGCGGCACCATTGTGGCAATGGTCGGGACGCGCGCCTCGTGCCAGCCGATGCCGGTGTTGATAATCGTCGCGCCGGCAGCTTCGACCGCCTTGGCGAGGGCGACGACCTCGTCCCAGGTGCTGCCGCCGTCGACGAGATCGAGCATCGACAGCCGGTAGACGATGATGAAATCGCGCCCCACGGCCTCGCGCGTCCGGCGGACGATCTCGACCGGAAAGCCGATTCGGTTAGTCGGCGTCCCGCCCCATTCGTCGTCGCGGTGGTTGGTCCGCGGCGCGACGAACTCGTTGATCAGGTAGCCCTCGGAGCCCATGACCTCGACGCCGTCGTAGCCGGCGCGCTGCGCGAGCCGAGCGCAGCGGACGTAGGCCGCGATCGTCTTCTTCACGCCCCAGCCGGTCAGCGCCCGCGGCCGGAACGGCGTGATCGGCGACCGCAGTGCCGACGGCGCGACCGACAGCGGGTGGTACGCGTAGCGTCCCGCGTGCAGAATTTGCATCGCGATCTTCCCACCCTCCGCGTGGACGGCTTCGGTGATGATCCGGTGCCGCCCGACCTGCCACGGATACGAAAGCTGCGCCGCGCGCGGCTCGACGCGACCCGCGAAGTTCGGCGCGATGCCCCCGGTGACGATCAGACCGACGCCACCGCGTGCGCGCTCGGCGTAGAACGCGGCCATCCGCGCGTAACCGTCGGGCGCCTCCTCGAGGCCCGTGTGCATCGACCCCATGAGCACGCGGTTTTTCAGCGTCGTGAAGCCGAGATCGAGCGGGGCCAACAGATGCGGGTAAACCTTGGTCATTGGGACCTCAAGGCAGCGCGATCAGCGCGTCGCCGGCAAGCTTGATCTCGCCCGCCTCGTTGGCCGTCTGCACGTCGATGCGGACCAGCCGCTCGCCGTCGCGCTCGAGTTTTTCGGCCACCCAGCCGGTGCACGTGATGCGTTCGCCTACCTGTGTGAGCGCGCTGAATCGCACGCCGAACTCGCGCAGGCCCTGCTGCGGCGCCCAGTTCGTCAGCAGCCGCCCGAGCCACGCCATCGACAGCATCCCGTGCGCGAACACGTCGGGCATGCCGGCAGCGCGGGCGAAGTCGATGTCGATATGGATCGGGTTGTGGTCGCCCGACGCGCCGGCAAAGAGCGCCAGCGTCGTGCGCGTCACCGGCGGCAGCACGAGCGGCGGCAGCATGTCGCCGACGTTGACGGTGTCGAACCCGGGAGCCACCGGTCAGTCCCGCACGACGATTGTCGCCCGCAACTCGGCCACCTGGACACCATCCTGATTAGTGACGTCGGTCACCTTGATGATGAAGGTCAGCGCGCCGTTCCTCTTGTGCAGCACATCCGCGATCCGCGATGAATAGGTCAGCCGGTCGCCGGCGTACACGGGTGCGAAATAGCGAAAGCGCTCGGCGCCGTGGAGAATCTTCGCGATCTCGACGTCGAGATCCGCCAACCACTGGAAAGGATCAGGAACCTCGAGATCGAGGCAAAGCGTGAATGTCGGCGGAGCGGGCAGCCCCGGATAGCCTGCCGCGAGAGCGGCCGCTTCGTCGATGTATTCGGCACGCGTTTCGCCGATCGCCTTGGCGAACAACCGCAGTCGGCCGGCTTCGACGTCTGCCGAATGCACGGGTAGCGTGCGCCCGATGTGGCTGCGGTCGACCATAGCGGTCAGTCAATGCCGCAGCGTCCTGCGGGCGCGCCAGCCGCCGGCTCAGAGCTTCGCGTGCGTACCGTCGCAGTACGGCGCGTACGCGGTGCGTTTGCAGCCGCACAAGAATATCGTTTCAGTCGTTTTGACCACGGTGAACTTTCGCGGCCGGAACTCCGTGCCTTTGTGCGACCCGTCGCAGAACGGCTGGCTCCTCGAGCGGCCGCAGGCGCACCACAGGTAATCGCCGGGGGAAAGGTCGACCGGGTACCATGTCTTCTGCGGGCATTCGGGAATGACCATCGTGTGCCGTCGGCATCCATCGGCGGAATCCAAAAGCAAGGTTCTTATTTTACCGCGCCCGCGCACCGGCTCGCCGCTCGGACCAGCTTCATCCGTTGTTCAGAGGCTCCCTAGGAGCCTGTCGGACTTACTTTCGCGCATGCGTTGCGGGTCAAAAAGCGATGGATGCGGCGATCAGTGCCGCAGCGAGTTCAGTCGCGGCGTTGTTATCGAGTCCGAGACGTGGCGCTGCCTTCGCAGCGGAGCACGCTTTGGGGCCGGCAAGCCTTCGGGTAGGGCAGGCGCTTGGCCGACATATCGGATGAGGCAGAGTTTTTCTTGGAGCCTTGCATTCCGACAGGCTCCTAGCATCCACTCGTGCGCGGGATCGTTGCGGAAGTGCCAGACGCGATGGGGGCCCGCCATCACGTTGAGGTAGTACGACGTATATCCATGCGGGACGATTACCGGGTGGTAGCCGCGCGGGACCAGCACGACGTCGCGATCCTCGACGGTCATCGCCTCGTCGAGCGTGCGGTCGTCGGTGTAGACACGCTGGAACGCGAAGCCCTGCGGCGGATTCAATCGATGATAGTAGGTTTCCTCGAGCGAACTCTCGGCAGGCGCCGCATCGGTGTCGTGCTTGTGCGGCGGATAGCTCGACGAATGGCCGGGCGGCGTGATCACCTCGACGACCAGCAGCGCTTCGGCGGGCGCATCCTGCGGCAGGATGTCGCGGACGTAGCGTGTGTTCGATCCCTGCCCGCGCACCGTCCGGCGCATCGAGCCTGGTTCGATCAGCCTTGGCGCGACGCCCTTCGCTGCCGGTGCCGTGCACATCGCGAGTTCGGCTGCGGTGATCGCGGTGATCCGCACGTCGCGGCCGGGCGGCAGATACACCGCGTGTGGCGCGACGTCGTCGAACGGACTCGCGCGTGTGCCGATGCCATGCCATGCAAGATCTCCGCTTTCTACCGTCACCTTTCCGGCGATGACAACGACGCACAACTCGCCCGCGCCGGTCATGCTCGCGTATGTCTCGCGCGGGGAAAGGCGCAGCGCCTCGAAGCCGACGTAGCGCCAGCCGGCGGACTCAGGCGTCACGCGCGCGATCGTTCGTCCTTCGCGCGCGGCCTTGACCAGCAGTTGTGCGCTCATCGCCGCACTTCACGCCCGACCGCAGCCGCAGCGCGAGCCTCATTGGGGGACCGCCCGTCGACGAGAGCGCGCAGCAACCGGTAGCCCATATCCGCGTAGCGGTACGCGGGCGCGACCGCCGGATCCTGCTCGCCCTCGACGACGAGCCAGCCACGATATCCGGCGTTGCGCAGAATGGTGACGACCGAGGCGAAGTCGACGCAACCCTCGCCCGGCGTGCTGAACGCGCCATTCATCACAGCTTCGAGAAAGCTCCAGCCGCGGTTGCGCGCCATCTTCGCAACACCCGGCCGTACGTCCTTGCAATGGACGTGGACGACGCGCGCGATGTGTCTCGAAAGCTCGGCCGGCGCGTCGCCGCCGGCAAAGGTCGCATGACCCGTGTCGTGCAGCAGGCCGACCTCGGGTCCGGTCACGCGCATCAGCCGATCCACGTCGTCGGCGGTCTCGACGTACGCGCCCATGTGGTGATGGTAGGCAAGCCGTACGCCGCGCGCGAGCGTGTGCCGCGCGAACGCTGTCACCCGCTCACCGTACGCCGTCCACTCGGCGTCGGTCGGAAAGCGCGGCCGTCGCGACAGCGGCTCGGCGCGGCCCTGGATGGTGTCGGCGACCTCGCCATAGACCATTACCTTCGCGCCATTCGTCGCGAGCAGCGTCAAATGCCGTTCGACCGCGGCGACCTCTTCCGCGACGCTACCGCGCGCAAGATGGCCCGAATACCAGCCCGAGACGCAGGCGAGCCCGTGCCGCGCGAGCACGGCGCGCAACGCCTCGGGCTCGCGCGGAAACTTGCCACCGAGCTCGAAGCCTTCGTAGCCGATGGCCTTGCCCTCGGACAATGCAACCTCGACCGGTGTCTCGCCTCCCAGCGAGGGTAGGTCGTCGTTGGTCCACGAGATCGGGTTGATGCCGAGACGTACGTCGAATCCCATGTTAGGGCCTAGACGCTCTGCCGGCGCTTGCCTTGCTCGTAGGCTGCACGCGCCGCGCGCACGTTTTCCGATTCGGACACCTCGGGTACCGCGACCTCCCACCACCAGCCGCCGGCGTCCGTTTGGCGCAGCGGATCGGTGGCGATGACGACGACGAAGGTGCGGTCGGCGGCGCGCGCCCGGACCAGTGCGGCCTCGAGCTCCGCGATCGAGTCGACGTGCTCCGCCAGCGCACCGAGCGACCGCGCGTGCGCGGCGAAGTCGATCGCCGGAGCACCCGGGGACCCATGCAGACAATCGGCGAACAGGTTGTTGAAGCCCTCGCCGCCGCACGCCTGCTGCAGCCGGTGGATGCACCCGTATCCCTGGTTATCCAGCACGACGATCACAAGCTTGGTGCCGAGCAGCACCGAGGTCGCGATTTCCGAATTGAGCATCAGGTAGCTGCCGTCGCCCACCACGACGACCACCTCGCGCTCCGGCTGCGCCATCTTGACGCCGATGCCGCCGGCAATCTCGTAACCCATGCACGAATAGCCGTACTCGACGTGATAAGCGCCGGGCCGCGCGGCGCGCCAGAGCTTGTGCAATTCGCCCGGCAGCGAGCCGGCGGCGCAGACGACGATGTCGTCGGTCGGGGAGCGAGGATGCGTGCGTTGTACCGCGCCGATCACCTCGCCGTCGTACGGCAACGCAGGCGGCCCGACTTCGCGAACGCCGACGATGCGCGAAACCGTATCGCGCCAGGCCTGTCCCTCGCGCACCGCCCGTTCCTGCCACTCCCGTGGCGACGACCAGCCCGCCAGCCGCCCGGTCAGGGCGTTCAATGCCGCCGCCGCATCGGCCAGCACGGGTGTGGCGCGACGCTTGATGGCATCGAACGCATTGACGTTGATGCCGATGAGGCGCGCCTGTGGGAACAGCGAATGCGATCCGGTCGTGAAATCGGCGAGCCGGGTCCCGACGGCGATCACCACATCGGCATCATGCGCGAGCCCGTTCGCAGCGGCGGCGCCGGTAACGCCGATCGCGCCCGCCTGCAGCGCGTGGTCCCAGGGCAATGCACCCTTCCCCGCTTGCGTCTCCGCAACGGGGACGCGGTGCGTTTCCGCGAATCGGCGCAGGGCTTCCGGTCCGCCGTCGCTGTAGAGGACCCCGCCGCCGGCGATCATGATCGGCTGTTTCGCCGTTCGGAGGAGCGCGGCTACGGCGTCGAGATCCGCGTCGCCCGGCAGCCATGCCCGTACATCGACGATGCGGGGTGCGAAGAAAGCCTCTGGATAGTCGTATGCGGCCGCCTGTACGTCCTGCGGCAACGCCAGCGTCACCGGCCCGCACTGCGCGGGGTCGGTCAATACCGAAATCGCCCGCGGCAGCGCTGTCAAGAGCTGCGAGGGCGCGACGATGCGGTCGAAGTAGCGCGACACCGGGCGCAAGCAATCATTGGCCGAGATGCCACCGTTGTGAAAATCCTCGATCTGCTGGAGCACCGGATCCGGCGCGCGCGACACGAACACGTCGCCCGGAAGGAGCAGCACCGGCAAGCGATTCACGTGCGCAGTCGCCGCGGCGGTGACGAGGTTCGTCGCACCCGGGCCGATCGACGTCGTGCAAGCCATCATCCGACGGCGTAAGTGCGCCTTCGCGAACGCAACGGCTGCATGTGCCATCGCCTGCTCGTTATGGGCGCGGTAGGTGGGCAGTTCTGCACGATGCCGGTAGAGTGCCTCGCCGACGCCCGCCACGTTGCCGTGGCCAAAGATCGCCCACACGCCACCGAAGAGCGGCACTTCCCGCATCTGCCACGTCGTCCGCTGCGCCGCAAGAAACCGGATCAGCGCCTGCGCCATCGTCAGACGTACGGTCGTCATCGGCGTCCCCCGGACCATCGTCTGATAGACCACAAATTATCATATAAAAACAATAAATTAAGTTGCATTTGCGCGCCCGATGGCCTCCATTCGAATAAACGATTATCAATTTTCCGCGGGAATCGTATAGTGAGATTGTGCGTTGCAACAAAGCGCGTTCTGTAACGGAGAAGGAACCATGAAATCAGTCAAACGCCCCCTTAAAAAAGACACGCTGTACAGCCGCATCGATGCGATGCAGATAAGCGCTGTCGACCGCGAGTTGGCGAAGGCGCGGCTGCGAGGGGCTGAAGTCTTCGCCGACGCCATTTGCGCCACGTTTGCGGCGATCCGCTCGGCGGTCACCTTCGTCGCGCGTCAGGTCCGCACTACGTTCGCCGCGTCGCCGCAGCACTGAACGCGCGCCAAGCGCCGTTCCGATCGGTGAACCGGGTTCAACGCTTTCCCGGCTTTGTCGGACGCGGTTTTCGGCCGGTTTTCATCCGGCGCCAGATCGGCGGCCCGAACAACACCAGCGCCGTGACGGCAAACACCGTGGCGGAAATCGGCTGGGTCACGAAGATCGAGAGATCTCCCTGGCTGATCGCAAGCGCACGGCGGAATTGCTGCTCGGCGAGCGGCCCCAGGATCATGCCGACCAGAACCGGCGCGACCGGAATGTCGTAGCGGCGCATCAGGAACCCGATTACCCCGACGATATAAAGGAGGGCGAGGTCGAACCAGGAATTGCGCAAGCCGTACGCGCCCAACGTGGCAAAGATCAGGATGCCGGCGTAGAGCAGCGGGCGGGGTATTTCGAGCAGTTTGATCCAGATACCTACCAGCGGCAGGTTGAGTATCAGGAGGATCACATTGCCCGTGTACATGCTGGCAATGAGACCCCAAATGAGCAGCGGCTGGGTCTCGAACAAAAGGGGTCCCGGCTGCAGACCCCACTGCTGAAACGCCGCGAGGATGATCGCTGCCGTGGCCGTGGTGGGCAAGCCAAGGGTGAGCAGCGGGACGAGCGTGCCCGTCGCCGATGCATTGTTGGCCGCTTCGGGTCCGGCCACTCCCTCGATGGCGCCCTTGCCGAATTCCTCGGGACGCGTGGACAGCTTCTTCTCGATCGCATAGGAGAGGAAGGTGGGAATCTCCGCGCCGCCGGCCGGAATCGTGCCGAACGGGAAACCGAGCGCGGTACCGCGAAGCCATGGTTTCCACGAGCGCTTCCAGTCGGACTTGTTCATCCAGATCGAGCCCTTCATCTTTTCGATCGTGTCCGACAGGCGGTTGAGATACGTTGCGATGTAGAGGGTTTCTCCGACCGCGAACAAGCCCACGGCGACGACGACCACGTCGATGCCATCCAGCAGCTCCGGAATCCCGAGCGTGAATCGCGCCTGGCCCGTCTGGCTGTCGAGGCCGATGAGTCCGATGGTGAGCCCGAAAAACAGGCTCGCCAGCCCGCGCGCAGCGGACGCGCCGAGCACGGCCGAGACCGTCGTGAAAGCGAGCACCATCACCGAGAAGTATTCGGCGGGGCCGAACTTCAACGCCAACTCCACGACGATCGGCGCCATTACCGTGAGGAGGATCGTCGCGATGGTTCCGGCAACGAACGAGCCGATGGCCGCAGTAGCCAATGCCGGCCCGGCGCGGCCCCGCTTGGCCATCAGGTTGCCTTCCATCGCAGTGACGATGGTCGCCGATTCGCCCGGCGTGTTGAGCAGGATCGACGTCGTGGAACCGCCGAACATCGCGCCGTAATAGATCCCCGCGAACATGATCAGCGCGCCGGTTGGATCCAGGTTCGCGGTGGCTGGCAGCAGCAAGGCGATGGTCAATGCGGGACCCACGCCCGGCAGCACGCCGATGGCCGTGCCGAGCGTCACGCCGACGAATCCCCATATCAGGTTCTTGAGCGACAACGCGACGGCAAAGCCCGACATCAACGCGCTGAACGTCTCCATGCTAGGCCTTGTTCGCGCTAAGCCGTGCCGAACGGACCCCGGGGCAGACTCAGGCCCAGGCCGACCGTGAATATGACGAAGACGACGACGGCGAGCATGACGGCGATGATTGCGTCGCGCACCGGCCGCCGACTGCCGAAACCTCGCGCCACCAGCACGAACAGCAAGGTCGACGCGATGATGAACCCTGCCCAGCCGATCACCAGCATGTGCAGGACGATGCCGGCGCTGATGACCGCAAACGACAGCCAGTCCGGGGCATCGTGACCCTCCTGGTCGAGCGGCACGTTGCGCCAGCCTCCCGACAGCGCCTGCCATCCGAGGACCGCCCCGCAGAGCGTCATTCCGACGCCGATCAGGTAGGGAAATAGCCGCGGGCCGATCTGCGCATAACCCTGGGTCTCCGCGATGCTCTGGGTCCCGTAGACGACGAAGGAACCCAGAGCGATGAGCCCGAAGGAGATGAGCAATTCCCCGGGGTGGATCGGCAATCGCGCCGTCACTTTTTCACCAGACCGAGATTGTTGACGAGGTTGAGCACGTTCTTCTGTTCGGATTCGACGTAGGCCTTGAACTCGTCGCCCGGCATGAACAGGTCCACCCAGCCATCCTTTTCCAGAATGGCCTTCCATTGCTCGGTTTTCACCATCTTCGCGACGGTGTTGATGAGCTCCTGGCGCTGCGCTTCGGTGATCCCCGGAGCCCCCATGAGGCCGCGCCAATTGATGAACTCGACGTTGATGCCTTGCTCCTTCAGCGTCGGGATGTTGACACCGGGAAGGCGCTTGTCGGAGGTGATCGCCAGCGCGCGCAGCTTGCCCGCGGTGATCTGCGAAGCGAATTCGTTGTAGCCGCCCAGGCCCACCGTGACGTGTCCGCCGAGCGTCTGCGAAAGGACTTCGCCGCCGCTGCCGAAGGCCACGTAGTTGAACTTGGCGGATTCGCCGCCGACCGCCTGAATGATCATCCCCGCCGTGAGCTGATCGACGCCCCCGGCCAGGCCACCCGCCCAGGACACCGAGCCCGGATTGGCCTTGTACATCGCCATCAGGTCAGCCATCGACTTGAGGTTCGAAGCCGTCGGCACGACAAGCACCTCGTATTCGCCGCTGAGCCGTGCGATCGGCGTCGCGTTGGAAAGACTGACAGGTGACTTGTTGATGTAGATCGCCGATACCATGCCCTTGCCGGTGACCATCAGCGCGTTGCCGTCACCCTTGTTGTTGTTGATCAGCTGGGCGAGCCCGATCGTACCGCCGGCTCCGGGGGAGTTGTTGACCTGAACCCGGTCGGCAAGCTTGGATGCCTGCAGGGACTGCGCAACCGCACGGCCCAATTGGTCCCAGCCGCCGCCAGGGGCCGCGGGAACGATGATCTTGATGTCGGCCGCGAGGACGTGGCCTGCGACCGCCATCGCGGCGAGCGCGCCGAGCAGCCGGAAGCGAAGGATTCGATGGCGGCTGATCTGCGAGCTTTGCATTGCTTTGCTCCTTGCGTGCCGGCGGTGCTTCGGGGCGCGGCTACTTCTTCAGGCCGAGGCCGGCCATGATCTTGTCGATGCGCGTCTGATCGGCGTCGAGAAACGCCTTGAACGGGTCGCCGGCGAGGTAGATGTCGGTCCATTCGTTGCGTTTCAGCGTGTCCTGCCAGGATGCGGTCTTGACGGCCTTCCCGACCACGTCGATGAGGTCCTTCCTCTGCGCGTCGGTGATACCGGGAGCGGCGAACACGGCGCGCCAATTGACCATTTCGACGTCAACCCCCTGTTCCTTCAGCGTCGGAATTTCGATGCCGGGAACTCGTTTGTCGGCGGAGATCCCCAATGCACGGAGCTTTCCGGACTTGATCTGCGCGGCGAACTCGCCATAGCCGCTGATGCCCGCCGTGACGTGGCCGCCCATGATCGCCGCCTGTGCTTCACCACCGCCCGCATAGGCGATGTAGTTGACCTTGGCCGCTTCGACACCCGCCGCCTGCGCGATCATGCCGGCCAGGATGTGATCCGATCCGCCCGCTGAGCCGCCGCCCCAGGAAACGCTTCCCGGATTGGCCTTGAACTGCGCCGCCAACTCCTTCAGCGTCTGAATCTTCGACGTCCCGGGAACGACCACCACCTCGTATTCGCCAGTCAGTCGAGCGATCGGGGTGACCTGGGACAGGTTGACGGGGGACTTGTTGGAAATGATCGCACCGACCATCACCATGCCGCCCATCATCAGCGCATTGGGATCGCCCTTGCTGGAACTCACGAACTGCGCGAGCCCGATCGTGCCGCCGGCGCCACCCTTGTTGTCCACGGTGACCTTCTTGACGATGTTGTCGCTTTGCAGCGCCGCCTGCAGCGCGCGTCCGGTCTGATCCCAGCCGCCGCCCGGCGCCGCCGGAACCAGGATCTTCAGGCTGTCGATGGCCGAAGCGCCTCCAGCGGTCAAGAGACCGATCACGGTCGCTGCGCAAACGAGACCGCGGCGAGCAGTCGACACGGTGCGTGAAACGAACCTCATGGAATCCTCCGATAGCGGCAAGTAGTGGTTTGGGTGGACGCGGAACAAGGCCGGACCCGGGCCTGTCCCGCTATGGTCATCGCATCTGCATTAATTTTCAACCTCCATTTCTGCGGACGCACCGGCGATCAAAGGCAGAATTGCCGTCGGGGGGTTCTCGGATTCCGTCCCGGCGCCCCCGGCAAAGGCGTCGCAATGTATCAGCGGCGGGGTCACCGGCGCCATCGGCGACATCCAGGGCAACCCGGGAAAGGCTTCAAGGCTGAAATCCTGCGGGTAGTCTCCCGCCCTCCTCTCCGTCAACGAACGGCACCGGATTGCACGAGCGCCGCACGCTCGCGCGCGTCGTAACCCAACTCCGTGAGCAGGGTATCCCGTTGCGCCGAGAGCGCCGGCGGTGGCGAGGCGGCTTCGGGACGCTCGCCATCGACGCGAAATCCCGGACGCGCCACCCGCACCGGGCGCTCGAGCCCCGGGACACTTTCGTACTCGGCGATGAATTCCGCTGCGCGCGTATGCGCGTGCTCGAGGATGTCCGGCACCGAGAGCACGCGTCCGGCCGGAACGCCGGCGGCGATCAGCTTCTCCTCCCATTCGGCCGCGGTATGCGCGGCCAGTTTCGCTTCCAGTTCCCGGTTGAGCTCGGTCCGATGGACCTTGCGCGCTTCACGCTCGGCAAAGCGGCGGTCCGTCGCCAGATGAGGCGCTCCGACGAGATCGGCGAGCGCCTCGAACTGCTTTTGCTCGTTCGCCGCGATATTCAGCAAGCCGTCGCTGGTGCGGAAGGTGCCGGACGGTGCCGCGGTGAAATTATCGTTGCCCATCGGCTGCGGCCGGACCCCGGCGTTCAGGTAGTTCGACACCACCCAGCCCATCGTCGACAGCGTCGCATCCAGCATCGACACGTCGATGAACGCGCCCTCGCCGGTCGCCCTGGCGCGCAGCAGCTCGGCGCACACGGCGAATGCGGCGGTCAGCCCACCGATCGTGTCGCACACCGGGTAGCCAACACGCAGCGGCGCCGATCGCGCGTCCCCGGTCACGCTCATCGCACCGGACAACCCCTGGATGATCTGGTCGTACGCGGGGCGGTGTGCGAGCGGCCCGGTCTGGCCGAATCCCGATATCGCGCAGTAGACGAGCCGCGGGTTGGACGCCTTCAGCGCGCCATAGTCGAGCCCGAGTCGCTTCATCACGCCGGGGCGGAAATTTTCGATCAGGCAATCCGAGCGGGCGACGAGGCGCAGCAGTACCGCTTTGCCGTCGGCATGCTTCAGATCGACTGCAATCGACTCCTTTCCGGCGTTGACCGCGAGGAACGAGATGCCCATGTTCGCGCGTGCGTAGGCTGGATCGGCGCCCAGCCGACGCGCGAGGTCGCCGTCGGGGCTTTCGACCTTGACCACGCGGGCGCCCAGGCACGCGAGTTGATACGCGGCAAACGGCCCCGCCAGCACATTGGTCAGATCGAGTACCGCCACGCCGGCGAGCGGGTGGGCGGTCGACGCTGGCGCGGACATCGGCTCTCCATCCATGCTCACCGGGGCGCCCTCGAACGCGCCTCGGTCCACGCTTCGATCAACGTCTCGAAGTTCTTGCGCACGCCGGCGACGAGCGCTGCGTCGTCGATCGCACCGGTGAACCACGCGCGCGCCGGGCCGCCGAAGATCGTGCGCCCGACCGCGAAGCCACGGCAAGACTGGCTGCCCGCAGCCTCCGCGAAGCCCCGCGCCAATTCGTCGATCGGCGCGTTGAGGCCGAGAAGCACCACGCCGCGGCAGTACGGGTCGCGCTCGGCGATCAGAGCGTCAAGTACAGGCCACTCGTCGCGCGCGGGTGGGGGCAGTTTCCACCACTCGGGAAAGATGCCGAGGTTGTACAGGCGCTTCATCGCGCGCACCATCACGTCCGGCCCGCGTGGCAATTGTTTTGGCGGCACGATCTCGAGCAGCAATTCGTGCCCGCTCGCCTGCACGGCGTCGTAGAGCGCCTTCACCTGTGCTTCACTTTCCAAGCGGTTTTCGACGTCATCGTCGGGATGGAACGGGACGAGACACTTGACGACCTGCTCGACCGGCCACGCGACGAGTGTCGTGCCGATCGAACGGCCGTGCTCGAACACGACGGGATTCGATCCGGGCCACTCCACGGGCCGCCCAATCCACCAACCGCGGCCCGTGGCAGCGTTGAGCGCGTCCTGACCGTAGCGGTCGTCGCACAGAAGACCCACGCGCCCGGCGAGGCCGAGCGCCGCCTCGGTCTCCGCAACCGCGTGGACGAGGAGCCTTTTCAGCACCGGGATCCGGTTTTCGTCGGCGCCGCTCGCGCGCGCCAGCTCGAAGAACGGATCGCGGTGGTCGAACGCGAAGATGTACAGTTCGGGCCGCGGCGCCCGCGGCGCGGTCACGCGATGCAACCTTGTCAATGCGACGTCCTGGTCCGGGCGCGGAATGTCCTCGGCATGCGCGAGGTAGTGATCAAGCTCGACGCGCGTTGGCATCGCCGGCGCGCAGCCGTGCCGCGACACGACGAGCGCGCCGCAGGCGTTGGCGTAGCGGCAGCACGCGTCGAAGTCCTCGCCCCGAAGCCAGCCGGACAGAAAGCCCGCGTTGAACGCGTCGCCGGCACCGAGGACGTTCAGCACCTCGACCGTAACGCCGCGGCCGTTGAACGCGTCGTCGAGCGAGGCCGGAATCGCGTCGTCGATCACGGCACACCCGAGCGGCCCGCGCTTGACGACGAAGGTGGCGGTCGTCACCCGCCGTGCCGCCCGCAGCGCCTCGACGACGTCGGTGCTGCCGCCGGCAATCGCGAACTCCTCCTCGGTACCGATCACGAGGTCGAAGAGCGGCAGGATCGCCTGCAGATGCGCGGTCACCGTGCCGCTGGCGATGAACCGCGTCTCGCCGTCGCCACGCTTGGTCAACCCCCACAGCACCGGCCGGTAGTCGATGTCGAGCACCGTCCGCACATCGTTCGCCCGCGCCCGCGCGAGCGCCTGGCTGCTGACCTCGTGCACGTGCCGCGTCGAGAAGTGCGTGCCGGTGATGAGCAGCGCCTTTGCCTGGGCGAGAAGATCCGCCGCAACGTCGTCCCCCGTCACCGCCATGTCGGCGCAATTCTCTCGATAGAAGATCAGCGGGAAAGTATCGCGGTCCTTGATCCCTAGGACGACGGCGGCTGTGAGGCGGGTCGGGTCGACGCTGATATGCGACACGTCGCAGCCTTCGCGCGCAAGCGTCTCGACGAGGAAGCGCCCCATCGCGTCATCGCCGACCCGCGCGGCCATTGCGGCGGAGAGGCCCAGCCGCGCGCAGCCGAAGGCGGTGTTCGCGGACGAGCCGCCCAGGTACTTGGCGAAGGTCGCGACATCCTCGAGCCGGGCGCCGATCTGCTGGGCGTAGAAATCGACGGCGAGCCGGCCGAGGCAGACGATGTCGAAGCGCCGGTCGGCGGCGAAGCGGGTGTTGTTTTTCACGGAATCACGCCGGCTGCGATCCCAGCACATAGCGTCGGGTACGCGAGGTTCCGGTAACATAGAACGACTTCACCGAGGACGCAACCCAGGCTTGGGAGCCTGTCGGACTTACCCGGAGCGAGGAAACCATGCTCGACGTCGCAATTTTCGGGGCCGGCCGCATCGGCAGCATTCACGCGGGCAACGTTGCGCACGAAACCGGCGTGCGCCCGAAATACGTCGTCGACCCGAACGCTGCGGCCGCCGAGGCCCTCGCGTCGCGAGTCGGCGCGCAGGTCGCGACGGTCGCGCAGGTCATCGATGACCGCCGCATCGGTGCCGTGCTGATTTGCTCGTCCACCGATACGCATGCCGATCTGATCGTTGCAGCGGCGGAGGCGGGCAAGGCGATCTTCTGCGAAAAGCCGGTCGACCTCGATCTCGCGCGGGCGCACGCCTGCGCGGAGGCCGTCAAGCGTGCGGGCGTGACCTGCATGATCGGCTTCCAGCGCCGTTTCGACCCGACGTTCTCGGCAGTGAAGGCGCGGATTCTCGCCGGCGAGATCGGCACGCCCGAGATGCTGGTGATCACGAGCCGCGACCCCGGCGCGCCTCCGATCCCGTACATACGCTCGTCAGGCGGTATCTTCAAGGACATGCTGATCCACGATTTCGACGTCTTCCGCTGGATCCTCGACGACAACGCGGAGACCGTGCACGCCAGCGCATCGTGCCTGACCGACCCGGCCATCGCCGAGGCCGGCGACGTCGACGCTACCGCCGTGACGATCCGCACGAAGCGCGGCCGACTCTGTCAGATCAACACCAGTCGCCGTGCCGTCTACGGTTATGACCAGCGTTTCGAGGTGCTAGGCAGCGAAGGGATGCTCCAGGCGGGCAATCACACGCCAACCGAAGTGGTGGCCAGCACCGGCAAGGCCGTGAGCCACGACCTGCCGCTGCATTTTTTCCTCGAACGCTATCGAGCGGCCTACGCGAACGAGATGGCGCACTTTTTTGCAGTGCTCGCAGGCCGGGAAAAGCTTCGTACGTCGATCGACGACGGCGTCAAGGCGCTGGCGCTCGCCGATGCCGCGACGACGTCGTGGCGCGAGGGGCGGATCGTACGGCTCGGGTGACATGGCGGGCCGGCGCAGCGGAGAGCGAGAAGGCCGAGGCCGCCGCGACGTCGCCGGTTCGGAGCGCCGACTCGGCATTCGATCCCATGCGTCAGCCGGAATTAAGACGGGTCAGGAGGAACGCGTTGACCGGCTGCCCGTAGCCCTTGAGCGTAAGCGGGCCGACGGCCTCGACTTCGGCCGCCTCGCCGAGCGCCGCGCGCGTGCGGCGGTCGATGAGGATCTGGCCGCTGTGTGCCTCGTCGGAGAGACGCGACGCGAGATTGACCACGCCGCCGATCGCCGAATAGTCCCAGCGGCCCTCGAACCCGAAGGCGCCCAGCGTGGCGAATCCCTGCGCGACGCCGATCCCGAGCGCGAGATCGTAGCCGAGCGCAAGCCAGCGTGTGCGCAGCGGCGAAAAGCGCGCCTGCATCGCCAGCGCCATGCCCGCCGCGCGCTTGGCCGGCTCGGGGATCGGCAGCGGATCGTTGAAGAAGATCAGGATGCCATCGCCGGCAAAGCGATCGAGCGTGCCGTCGTACTCGGCGACGATCGCGCCCATCGCGGCCTGATAATCGCGCAGCACCGCCTCAACCTCCTCAGGCTCGGCGGCGTCGGTAAACGCCGTAAACCCACGCAAATCGAGGAACACGTAGCAGATCTCCCGGCGGTGCGGCGCGAGAATCGATTTCTCTCCCGCGGAAACGATGGCGTCGGCGACGTGCGGCGAAAAAAATCGCTTGAGCTGGCCCAGGCGGCTGAGTTCCGCGACCTGCGCGCTGACGCGCTCCTCGAGCTTGACGTTCCACTCCTTGAGCGCTTCGGCCTGGCGCGCGACTTCATCCTGCAAGGATTTCACTCGCAGCAGCGATCGTACGCGCGCAAAAAGCTCGGGCTGGTTGATCGGTTTGGACAGGAAGTCGTCGGCGCCCGCCTCGATCCCGTGAATCCGTTCCTGTTGCGGATCGAGCGATGTGACGAGCACCACGGGCAGCAGCGCGGTCGCCGCATCGGCCCGGATGCGGCGGCACACGTCGTAGCCCGACAGCCCGGGCATCATGACGTCCAGCAGCACGATGTCCGGCTTGTCCGAAGCGATTCGGGCGAGGGCTTCCTCGCCGTTGACGGCCGTGGCCACCGCGAATCCCTTGACCGAAAGCAGGTCGGCGAGCAGCTTGACGTTGTTCGGCGTATCGTCGACGACGAGCACCTTGGCCTGCTTGTTCACCCCCTACCCCCGAGCCCATTGCGCACGGCCTCCAGGAACTCCTTGATGCTGATCGGTTTGCCGACATAGCCGTTGAAGCCGGCCTCGGTGATCTGCTTGCGGTCCTGCTGCATCACCGACGCGGTCACGGCAATCACCGGAATACCCGCCGTCGCGGCATCGGCGCGCAGGACCTTGAGCGCATCAATGCCGGACATCCCGGGAAGCTGGATATCCATCAGGATCAGATCCGGCTTGCGCTCCGTGGCAAGCTTGATGCCATCTTCCGCCGTGCCAGCCTCGAGTGTCTCAAAGCCCTTCGCCTGGAGCACGTCACGGACGAGCTTCAGATTCTTCTCGTTGTCTTCGATGATCAGTATCAGGCTCATCGCTGTAGTGGAATCGAAAAGGTGAAGGTCGAGCCCTTGCCCGGCTCGCTTTCGAGCCATATTCGTCCGCCGTGCAGTTCGACGAATTTCTTCGTCAGCGCGAGCCCGAGACCCGTGCCTTCCTGCTTGTTTGTGTAATTGCGTCCGACCTGGCGGAACTCCTCGAATACGGCCGCCTCATCCTCCGGCGCGATACCGATGCCAGTGTCGTGCACCGACACGATCGCACTATTGTCCTCGCGTCTCGCGGTCACGTCGATCCGCCCACCGTCAGGGGTGAACTTGACCGCGTTCGACAGCAGGTTGACCAGGATCTGCTTGAACTTGCGCTCGTCGGCCGTGACCTCGCCAAGCGCCGGGTCCACCCGCTGCCCGAGCGCGATGCCGTGCTGCTGTGCACGCTCTCGCACGAGCGTCATTGCGTTGGCGAGGGCGGAGGCAAGATCGAAGGTCGACAGCTCCAGCTCCATCCTCCCCGCTTCGATCTTGGACAGGTCGAGAATGTCGTTGATCAGCGTAAGCAGGTGGCGTCCCGACGAGTGGATGTCCTTCAGGTAGTCGTCCTGCTTCTCGTTCAGCTCGCCGAACAACCGCTCGAGCAGCACTTCCGAAAAGCCGATGATCGCGTTGAGTGGCGTGCGCAGCTCGTGCGACATGTTGGCCAGGAACTCGGACTTGTGCTTGTTGGCCACCTCGAGTTGCTGGCTCTTGTCCTGAATTTCGTTGAACAAACGTGCATTCTGGATCGCGATCACCGCCTGGTCGGCGAACGTCCTCAGCAGCGCGATTTCCTTCTCGGAGAACGGGCCGGCATGGTCCCGACCGACGAGGATCGCGCCGATGCCCCTGCCCTCCCACAGCATCGGCGCGCCGATTGCCGCCTTGATGCCCATTGCCTCCCACCCCTTGCGGGCACGTTCGGGCACGTTCTTGGCGCCGTCTACGTCGGGAAAATGTACAACGGCGCGACCGAGGATCGCCACGCCGGTTGCGCTGGCCTCATCCACAGGAAATGGGAATAGGGTCTCTATCTTCTCCCTGACCGGGCCGTGGTAGGCCCCGAGGCGCACGAGCCCGTCTACCCCGACCAGATTGATCTGCACGAGCTTGCCGGCGAAGAGGCGCTCGCAACTCGTCAGGATCCGCTCGAACACCGGCGACGTATCGGCGATCGAGCTGCTGATCGCGGCGAGGACCTCGCCCGACGCGCGCTGCTGGTCGAGTGCCTCCTTGGTTTCATTGAACAGGCGCACGTTCTCCAGTGCGATCGCCGCCTGGTCGCCGAAGGTGCTGAGCAAGGCGATTTCGTGTTCGTTGAACGGCCGGACGTCCTGCCTCCGCAGCAGGATGGTGCCGAACGGCTGTCCCTCGCGGAACAGCGGCACCACGACGACCGTGCGATGACCCAATCGGTGTGCGATCTCGGCACTGAGCGGATACTCGTGTTCCTCGGCCAGCAGGTCGCGAATATGCATCGTCTTCTGGTCGAGGATCGCTCGGCCTGAGATCGAGTCACGACTTATCGGGAAGGTTTCGAGATGCGTTACCGGTTCCGCTCCGGGGCCCTTCGAGGCCAGGTGGCGGAGCATATTGCCTTCGGTGAGGAACATCGACGCGGAGCCCGCGTCGCAAAGCCGCGCCGCGCGCTCGGCGATCGCGTCGAGCACCGGCTGCACGTCGGTCGGTGAACCGGAAATCACCCGCAGGATCTCGGCGATCGCCGTTTGCTCCTCGAGCCCTTCCTTCGTTTCGTTGAACAGCCGCACATTCTCGATCGCGATCGCCGCCTGGTCAGCAAAGGTCTTCACCAGTGCAATCTGCTTGGCCGTAAATGCAACAGGTTCCATCCGCCAGACCGAGATTGCGCCAATCGCGCGATCCTCCCGCATCAGCGGCACCGACAGGAGCGCCCGGTGGCCGAGTCGTCGCTGCGCTTCGCGGGCAGCCGGGAATTCGTCCTCCGAGGCCCTTGCAAGATCCTCCATGTGAATAGTCACGCGGTCGATGATGGCGCGGCCGGCAACCAGGCCTCGAGTCAGAGGCATGACTTCATCCTTGTCGAACGTCGGCGTGCTGCCGAAGCCGGCCACAAATCGAAGCGTTTCACCTTCGACCATGAGAATTATCGCCTCCGCGGCAGCGCAAAGCTTCAATGCGCGCTCGGCAACGGCGTTCAGCATCGGTCGCACGTCCCCCGGGGAGTTGGAGATCACCCGCAGGATCTCGCTGATCGCCGTCTGCTGTTCGAGCGCCTCTTTTGTCTCGTTGAACAGGCGCACGTTCTCGATCGCGATCACGGCCTGATCGGCGAATGTGGTCACCAGCTCGATCTGCTTTTCGGTGAACGGACGCACTTCGTCTCGCCACATGCCGATTACACCGATCGGCTCGCCCTCGCGAAGCAACGGGACTCCGAGCATGGTTCGAAGAGCTCCCAGTTCCAGCGACTCGCGTGACGTGTACTCGGGATCGTTCCGGGGGTCCAGTATGTGCACGAATCGCCGTTCCAGTGCCACGCGTCCTACAATGGTGCCGCGATCAAGCTGGATCGGATTTTGCAGGCGCCACGCCTTGAACGCAGGCGGCGCGTTGTAGTCGACGGCGAGCCGATAGACGTCCCCGTCGGAACGGAACAGGAAGCCGTGCTGCGCATCGCACAATCGGGCCGCGTTTTCCACGAGCGTCTGGAGCACGGGCTCCAGCTCGAATGTCGAGCGGCTGATGATCTTGAGGACTTCGGCGGTGGCGGTCTGCCGGTCGAGCGCATCCTTTGTCTCGTTGAACAGGCGCACATTGTCGATCGCGATGGCGGCCTGGCGGGCAAAGGTCTCCACCAACGCGACCTGATCGGGTGCGAACAACTGCGGCTCGCGACGATAGAGGAAGATTCCTCCGTATGCACCGCCTTCGCGCATCAACGGAACCGCCAGCACGGCCCGACATCCCAATCGCTTGATGTTCTCGCGTGCGCCGGGAAACTCGGAATCAATCAGAGGGACGATGTCCGCGTAGTGAATGGTCTTGCGATCGATCGCCGCACGGCCGGTCAGCGAGGTCCTGTCCAGCGGTACCGCAAGGGATTCGGGACCCGGTTCAACCGAGTATTCGGCGGTCGGGCGCAATAGATCGCCGTCGATCAGCAGGATCCGTGCGTAGGGCGCCTTGCACAGGTGAGCGGCCCGCTCGGCGACGGCATCCAGTACGGGTTGGACGTCTGTCGGTGAACTCGAGATGACCCGCAGGATCTCGCTGATCGCCGTCTGCTGCTCGAGCGAGTTCTGCAATTCGTGCGTGCGCTCCTCGACCTTGCGCTCGAGCCCGGCATATGACTCTTTCAACTGCGCCGACATCCGGTTGAAGCGATCCGCGAGCGCTTCCAGTTCGTCGCCGGTGTGAACCTCGATTTTCTGGTCGAGCTCGCCCGCGCCGATGCGCTGCGCGCCTTCGTCGAGCGTGCGTATCGGGCGCACCATGCCACGCGCGAGCGCCAGCGCGCCCAGCGCCGAAATCACCAGCCCCGCAAGCAGCAGCAGCGCGGTGCGCAGGATCGAGGCGTTGAGCTTTTCGTACACCTCGGCCACGGGCTGCTCGACAAAGACGTTCCAGTTCAAAGGATCGATCGGGGCGACCGAGGTCAGGACTTGCGTGCCCGCGAGATCGGTGGAGACCATCGCCAGCTCGTCGGAGCGTTCGCCCGCGCTGGAGGCCTTTACGTGCGGAAGCTGCGACAGGTTGGTCTTGCGCAGCACGAGGCCGATATCGGGATCCGCAACCAGAAAGCCGTTGCCGTCGACGACATACGCTTTCCCCTGCTCGCCGATCTTGATCCGCGAGACGACGTCCCAGATGAACTTCAGGTTGACGTCGGCGACCGTCACGGGTCCGTGCTCGCCTCCCGAACGAATCGCGACGGTCATGTACGGTTCGGTCTCTTTGCGGAAGTACACCGGCCCGAACCACGTCCGCCCTCGTTTCGCATTGCGGAACGCCGGTTCCTGCGAACGATCCTTGCCCGATCCCACGTTGTCCATGCCGAGGCGCGACACTGCGATCTGCTCGCGGCCGGAGGCATCCAGTTGCGCAATGTCCGTGACCTCAGGCGCCTGGCGCAGGAGCTTGAGGAACTCGATCCGGCGCAATTCGGCGTCGCTCGCATCCAACTGCGGCAGCGCGGCGTACTTGAGCTGCTGTTCGATCCCGCGAATGTACTGCTCGATTCGCGATGCCGCCGCGAGCGCCTTCTCGTGCTGCAGGCTGGCCAGCGCGGACTTGTTTTCCTGGTAGGTGAAGTAGACGCTGATCCCGCCTGACGCGAGCAGCGCGCCGGTCACGAGAGAGAGGATGAGCAGGAGGTACTTGCGGAACAGGCGGCCGCGCAACCTTCGTTGCCCGCCAGCGATCGGCGTGGAGTCCATCGCTTCCGGTTCGACCACGCTAGGCGGGGCGTGCGTGGCCATAGGTCGGGCACGAAACGAGCTCGAAGGCGGTGGCTCGATGCAGCATGACGCGGCAGCCTACGCGAAGACCGGGGCGGCGCGCAAACTGATTCGAAATGACCGCGCCGGCCGTCACTGGATCACCTCGTCCGCACGAAGCAGCAACGACTGCGGGATCGTGAGGCCGAGCGCGCGAGCGACCCTTGCATTGACGATAAGCGTGTAGCGAGTTGGCTGGAAGATCGGCAAGTCACCCGGGCTCGCCCCTCTCAGAATCTTGTCCACGTAGCCAGCGGCGCGCCGGTAGTTATCCTGAATGTCGGCCTGGTGGCTGAGCAATGCGCCCGCTTCCGCAGTACCCGGCCAGTAATGCACGACCGGGATGCGCAGCGCCGATGCGCGTTCGATCAGCTCCACCGCGTAGACATTGAAAAGCGCATCGCCTCCGATCAATATCGCGTCCGGTCGCGACGCCGCAAACGAATCGATCGCCTGTACGAGCGCGGCACGGTCCCGGGTGCGGACCCGCAGGATCGTAATCCCAAGCGATGGCGCAGCGGCCGCTACCCGCGTTTCGATCTTGGGCGTGGCGGGGAAATCCGGGTTGTTGATGAGCGCCACCCGCGAGGCGTTGGGCAGCGCGGTTTTGAGCAATTCGAGGCGCTTCACCGCCGCCTCGTCGGCGAGGTCGGATACGCCGGTGATGTTCCCTCCGGGACGGGCGAGCGCCTTCACGATACCGGCATCGGCAAGGTCGCTCGAGGTCGCGATAACGATGGGAATCGTAGACGTCGCGTCGCGCGCAGCGCGCGCCGCGGTCAGACCTGCGGTGACGATCACGGCGGGGCCCTCGGCGACGCTCTCGCGGATAAGTGCCGGCATGCGATCTGGCGGGCCGGCATAGCGTGTGATCAAGACGAACGTCTGACCTTCGATCTGACCTGCCTGGCGCATGCCTTCCAGGAAGCTTTCCTTGAACGTGTCCTGTTGTTCGGTTCCGGCGCGGATATACACCACGCGCGGTGGCGCAGTCGGCGTCTGGGCGCTTGCGATCGCTCCGGTGGCCGTGAGCCATACCGCAAAGCACGATAGCAGGAAGCGGCGCCGACGCGTCACCGGATCACCTCGTCTGCCCGCAGCAGCAACGACTGCGGAATCTTGAGGCCGAGCGCGTCGGCAGTCTTGAGGTTGATCACCAGCTCGAATTTCGTCGGCTGCTCAACCGGAAGATCGGCCGGCTTCGCACGTCGCACGCGGTACGCGCGCCCAAGGAAGTCGCGTCCCCTGCCGTTGCATACGGTCCCTGACACGTCGATTGGTCTCACGCCGGATTTGCCGCGCGTTGCAACCGGCCTGCAACGGACGGGGCCTGTCTTTCAACCTGATGTCACGTCCGGCGACCGCCGGCGCTCCGACGCGTTCTCGTGACTGGCGCTTTCGGCTCTCGCCTATTGTTGCGTCTGCTGGCGTCGATACTCGCTGCGTTTCATTTCGATGTATTCGCGCTCGTTTACCTCGTGCAGCTGGAGCGCGTAGCGCTCGGTCGCCGCGAACCAGTCGCGGATGCGCTTTTCGAACTGCTCCGGCAGCGGCGCCGAGAGCGCGCGCAGGAAGGCGTCGATCGCAAGGTAGTAGCGCATCGTGTTGCGCTCCAGCGCCCCACGCATCTTGCCGACGTAGACAGGCTGCCCGTCGGGCCGCTTGTCGACGACGGTGAACCCAACCTTGTTGGCGCCGAACGTGTTGAGGTAGGTCTGCATGGCAAACGATGCCGCCGCACCATAGGCATACGCATAGGCGAGGTGGACGAAGGTGCGCCCGTCTTCCAGCGGGATCGCTTCGACCATGATCCGGTACTTCCGGGTTCCGAACGGCCCCTTTTCGGCGTCGAGATGGACGTGCAGGTAGTCCGGGTTCTGGACGCCGACGCGAAATACGAAATCCATGCGATGCGCCGCTTCCAGCGGCTCGTCATGTTTCCGGCCGACAAACGTCGTGAGCATCGCCCGTGACTTGTCAGTCGCCGCGGTGCAGTACTTGACGTTGAGATGCAGGTTCAGGATGTCGCACCAGTGGTTCGGCGCCCTCAAGTCGGCGTTCACCGTCGGAAACGGATAATCGATAACCGCATGGATCTCGCCATTCAACTCGCCTGCGGCCTCGCTCGAGTCGAGGTAGAGCGGCCGCTGGAACTGGTTCTGGCTGAGCTTGTCCCGCAGCGTCGCATACGTCGCGCGCAGCGACGCCGCATTCGCTTCCGGCACATCGTCGTGGGCGCAGACCGCGCCCGCGTAGGCAACGAAAAGCAGGAGAAGCCGGGCCGCCCGAACCGTCGTCGTCTGTCTCATGCGTAGGCTCCTTCTGAATCTGCCGCGCCGTTCATGCGCGCCGCCCCGGGGCCGCATCCCCAGCCTGGCGGCACCGGCAGGACCGATGAAACCCCGCGGCAGCCGGTCCCCTGCCGCGTCTCGCCTCGAAATCGATACATGTTAGCGCAAATGCATCAAATTAATAGTACCGCGGGACGATGCCGAATTGGTCACAGCGTCAGCGGCTTGCCATAGCCGGTCAGCTCCAGGTAGCCGCGGCCCGCCTCGCGGTCGGACTGCATTGCGCGCACCGCGCCTTCCCAGTAGATCGTGCCGGTGGAGGCACTGGCATCGAGTTCCTGGTCGGCGATGATCGGCTCGAGCAGGAATTCCAGGGCGCCAAGCTTCACCGCCATCGCCACGGGATAGGTCACACCCGTACGCGGCGAACGCCACGAGCGCCTCGGGGCGAAGCGCACCTCGTCCGGCGTAAAGGTGCGCGCGCTGCCCCCCGCCGCACGATAGGTGCCGCCAGCCCACAGTGCGCCACCGGAGCGGTCGCGCATCCGGAAGGCCATCACGGCCCCGCCGTCGGCGAGATTGATTCCGGTCCAGTCCCAGCCGACCGCGTCTGCCGCCATCGCCTCACTCGACCATTCGTGATCGAGCCATGCGTGGCCGGTGACGGCTGCTTCACCCCCGGCGTCGCGTACCGTTCCAGTCACCGCGAGCTGCGGCCGGCTGTAGTACCAGCTCGCCTGCACCGGATCGTGCCCCTTGCGTGAGTAGCCTGCCTCGCCTTGCAGCAGCACGGGTTGTGTCGGCGTAAAGCGCAGCCGGAGCGTGAATTCGCGGGCGGCAATCGTCGCCAGGTAGGCGTCGCCGGCGAGCGCGAGCGACCAATCGTCGATCCATACCCGCAGGGTCTCCTCGTCGACCCCGGCGAGAGCGAAACCCGCCCGCGCGGCACGCTGGTCGTGCTGCAGGCGCCCGCGACGCGGGTCCGCGAGCGCCGCATGCGCGAACACGAGCTGCCGCGGCGCGAACGCGCTGGGATTCGCCTCCGCAATGCGCGGCCGGTTGCGGAAGAAGGTGACCTGTACACCGCGGCCGTTGCCGGAGTCATCGGCGACCCAGCCCGTGAGGTACCACCACTCGGTGCGGAAGTCGGGATGGCTGCCGTGATCGCGTGGGAAGCGCAGCGCGCGGCCCGGCTCGACCCGCGGGTAGCCTTCGGTGGTGAGCGCCTGCCGCGCGGCGAGAAGCAACGGCAACGCCAGGAATGCGCGCCGCTTCATGCTCGCACGCTCCACGCGATGCCACGCGCCATCACCAATCGTCTTTCACCGCGCGTATGACGTCCGCGCTCATTGCCTGACGCCCGCTCGCGAGCACCGTGGCGGTCGACAGCGCGAGGAGCACAACGACGAACAACGCCAGCGCCGGCCAGGGAATCGCAAGCTCCATGCCCCAATGAAACGATTGCCGGTTGACGACGTGGATCAAGACCAGGCTGATCACGAACCCCAGCGTGAGCCCGACCGCGAGCCCGATCCCGCTCACCGCCAGGCCCTCGGTCGCGAGCATCGCACCGACTTGCCGCCGCGTCATCCCGAGGTGGCGTAACACCCCGAATTCACGCCGCCGGGCAAATACCAGCGCGCCGAACGCCGACGACAGCCCAACGAGGCCGATGACGACCGCGGCGATCTCGAGCGCATAGGTGACGGCGAACGTCCGGTCGAATGCGCGCAGCGACGCGTCGCGAATCTCGCCGGGTGTGGCGATCTCCAGCCGCTCGCCGCCGGGGATGTCGTCCCGGAGCGCCGCCTGCAACGCGCCGCGCTCGACACCCTCGCCGATCCACAGTGCGCCGTTGGTCACCGTGTGATCGCCCGTCAGCGCCACGTACCGCTCCCGATCGATGGCAATCGCCCCCTGCTGCCGGCCATAATCGCGCCAGATCCCGGCCACCGTGAACTGCGCTACCTTGTCCCCGAGCGGCAGCGAGATCACCCTACCCGGCGCGAAGCCGTAGAGGTCGGCGGCCGCCTCGTTGACCCAAGCCGGCGGCGGCGCGCCGGCGGCGAACGCCACTGCGCTACCGACGAGCGGGAGGCTCCGGGCCGGGTTTGCAGCATCGACCGTACGCGCCTGCAGCACGACCCGCGGCCGCGACGGATCGAGCAGGAGCTGCTGCTCGCGCAGGAATTCGGCGCGGCGCACGCCGGGCAACGCCGCAATCTTCACCTGCACGTCGGGCGGGAGATACGCGGTGTCACCGCCGGCTGCGGCGCGGAAGTAAATGTCGGCGGGCAGGATCCGATCAAGCCACGCGTCCAGCGAATCGCGAAACGAAGCGACCATGATCGCCATCGATACCATGAGGCTGACACTCGCGACTACCGCCGCGAGGCTGACCGTCATCTGGCCCGGAGCGCCACGCAATTGCGCGAGGGCGAGCCGCGGCGCGGGGTGGCGTCCTGCCGGGCACCACCCCAGCACCAGCACCGCAACGCGCGGTATCAGCATCAGCGTGCCGATCAGCAGCAGCGCGATCGCGAGATAGCCGAACAGCGGCAGGCCGTCGACCGGCGGCAGTGCCGTAGCCAGGGCGCCCAGCACCAGCACCGCAAGCCCGGGTTTGGGAGTTCCGAAGCGTGCGAAAGCGCGCTCCTCGTCGCCGGCCTTGAGAGCCTGCGCCGGTGCCGCCCGCACCGCTTCGAGCGCTGGCACGAGACTGCCGAGCAACGCGGCCGCGATGCCGAGAACGAAGAAGAGTGCCAATGCGGCCGGGTCGAGCTGCAGCGTCGGCACAACACCGCGGAAGTAGCCGGAGCCCAGATCCGCTCCGACCATCCGCACTGCGAGCTGCGCGAGCCCAAAGCCCAGCGCGAGGCCGAGGAGGCCGCCCGCGACGCCCACCAGTGCACCCTCGGCCGCGATCAACGTGGCGAGCTGCCGGCGCGTCAGGCCCAGCACGCGCAACAGCGCAAACTGCGCCCGCCGGCGCACGACAGCGAGCGCCTGCGTCGAGAACACGAGCAGGCCGCCAGTGAACAATGCGACCAGCGCCAGCACGTTGAGGTTGACGCGATATGAGCGCGTCAGGCTGGCACTCGCCGCAAGCCCGGTCTCCGGCCGCGCCACAGCGATCCCTGGCGGCAGCCGCGTGCGCAGCCGTTCGCGGAAGGCTTCGCCGTCGATGCCGGGGCGCAGCCGCAGCTCGATCCGCGTGATTCGGGAGAGCCGATCGAACGCGGCCTGGGCGCCGGCGATGTCCAGCACGGCAAGGCGCTGCTCGCCGCCCACCGCAAGCTCCCCGGCAACCCGTAACGTAACTTCGGTCAGCGCGACCTGGAACGACACGACGTCGCCCGCCTCGACGCCGAGCATCCGCGCCGCGGCGGGGCTCAGGAACAAGGCGTCGGAGCGCAGCGTGTCGAGCCGATCCTTCGCCGGCGCGATCAAACCCGGCTGAAGGTAGCCGGCGCGAAACACGTCGATGCCGAGGACCCGCAGCGATTCGTTGCGGCCGGCGAGCTTGGCGTCGACCTCGACCACCGGACTCGCCACCGCCACTTCCGGCATCCGTGCCACCTCCGGGTACAACGCCTCGTCGAATCCCGCTCGCGGCCCGCGCACCTCGAGGTCGGCATCGCCGGAGAGCGCTTGGACGCCCTGCGCCAGCTCGTTGACCGCCGCCTGGTTGATGAGCTGCACCGCGTAGCCGAGCGCGACGCCGAGCGCGATCGCGAGCACTGCGAGCGCCGTGCGCATCCGGTTCTGGGCGAGCGAGCCGCGGAACGTGGCGCCGGCCGCCGCGACAATTGCCACCGAACGCGTGGGAACACCCGGGCTAGCCGCGAATGTGCTCACGCAGTCCATCCTTGGTCAGCATCAGAATGCGATCCGCGGTTTCCGCGGCGGCGTGCGAGTGCGTGACGAGGATACCTGCCGCACACCCAGCCTTCACCTGGTCGCGCAGCAGGCGCAGAACCTGGCCCGCGCTGTCGGGGTCGAGATTGCCGGTGGGCTCGTCGGCGAGCACGAGGCGTGGACCGTGCACGAGCGCGCGCGCGATCGCCACCCGCTGCAGCTCACCGCCGGAAAGCTCGCGCGGCATGCTCGCTGCGCGGTCTCCGAGGCCGACCGCGGCGAGCATTTCGGCTACCCTGCGCTCGGTTGTGGCGGCGGCAACGCCCGCGAGCGACAGTGGCAGCGCGACATTCTGCGCCACGGTCAGGTACGGAAGGATGTGAAAGGCCTGGAAAACGAAACCCATCGCCACACGGCGCAGGGCAGTCAGCGCATCGTCGTCGAGCGCAGTCAGCTCCACGCCCTCCATGACGATCGACCCCGTATCCGCTCGATCGAGGCCGGCGACGAGATTGAGCAGTGTCGACTTGCCCACGCCCGATTCGCCCATCACCGCGACATAATCGCCGGGCTCGAGCGTGAGGTCGATGCCGGAAAGGACCGTGCGCCGCTGCGGACCTCCATAGGCCTTGCACAGATTGCGGATCGACAGCATCCTGGCGAGCGTAGCGGCCGGACGGTGGCGAGGCAAGCGGGTGACGGGGACGCGCTCGACGTGTCCGCCTGCCCGGTTCCTTCGGCGGCGCTACCGTGCGCGCAACGCGGGCTTCGGATACTGTACCCGCTTTGCCGCCTCGCGCTCGAACGGATCGCGGCGCGACAGGAGCCTTTCCTCGCGCCTGGAAACCAGCGGGTAATGGCGAACATCGGCCAAGCGGTCGTTCGTCTCCTGACAGGGACCCGCGTGCGTCACCCAGAGTCGCGGATCGAGGCGGCGCAGATCGAACGCGACCGAGTAGCTGCGTAACGTCTCGTAGCCGCGCTTGTTGCAGTATTCGTGGAAGTAGGACATCGCAAGCTCGCGCAGGCTGCGGTAGATCGGGTCGCGGTAACGCAGGACCGCGCCATTGGTCTTCGAGATCGCGCCCCATCGACCGCAGCGGCGAAACAGCGCCACCACGTGCGCATGATCGCTCGCGTGGGCGTCGAGATGCATAACCAGCGGTGGATCGCCGTGAATCCACAGCGCACATGCGGCGAGGAACGCGCCCTCGATACACAGCGCGCGCCGCCAGCGCAGCACGTCGCGGACGGAATAGATCGTTTCGCCGTCGAGCTCGTGGTTGACCGGGAGGGCATTGAGGAACGCCTGGATCTTCTGCGGCGTCGACAATCGCCGCAGGATCGCGAATTCGCCGGGGGCGAGGCCCAGGTCTTCGCGGCGGGCGAAGCGCGTGCGCGTGAGGGGGGCCATGCGGCGAATAATAACGGCAAGGAGCCGGTCGGGCTAAAATGCGCCCCGGTTACCAACGCCCGAAGGCTCGACGATGATGATGACACGACCCGGCTCGGCCGGCCGGCTCGCGCACCGGCTCATCCGCACGGTCCTTGGCGTTGCCGCGACTCTGCTGGCAGCGAGCGCCGCTGCAGCGTATCCGGACGCGCCGGTGCGCCTCGTCGTACCCTTTCCCGCGGGAGGTGGCGCCGACAATCTCGCCCGCATGATCATGCCCCGGGTCGCTCAGGCGCTGGGTCAGCCGATCGTCATCGACAACCGGCCCGGTGCGGGCGGCAATGTCGGGGCCGAAATCGTCGCGCGCGCCGCCCCGGACGGCTACACGTTGCTCTACGGCACCAACGGGACGCACGCGATCAACAAGAGCCTCTACGGCAATCTGCGCTTCGACCCGGTCGCAGACTTTGCGCCGGTGTCGCGGATGACGCAGATCGCTGCGATATTGATCGTCAATCGAGAGTTTCCGGCAGCCTCGGTCGCCGACCTCGTCAAGTATGCGAAGACCCATCCCGGCAAGGTCAACTTCGCGTCCGCGGGCAACGGTACGACCTCGCATCTCGCGGGTGTGCTCTTCGGCTCGATGGCCGGGGTCGACATCGTGCACGTGCCCTATCGCGGCGGCGCGCTCGCCGTCACCGACCTGATCGGCGGGCAGGTGCAGATGATGATCGAGGTCATGCCCAATGCCTACCCGCAGGTCAGGGGCGGAAAGGTGCGGGGTCTTGCAGTCACGACGGCGCGGCGGTCCGCCGCGGCGCCGGAACTCCCGACGATTGCCGAAGCCGGCGTACCTGGCTTCGAGGTCAGCGCGTGGGACGGCATCCTCGCGCCGGCAGGGACGCCCGACGCCATCATCGACAAGCTGAACGCGGCAATCCGGGAGGCGCTGGACGATCCTCAACTGCGCGAACAACTGCAGGCAAGTGGCGCCCAGCCGGTGCCTGGCGCGCCGGTCGACTTCGCGCGCCACATCAAGGCGGAGAGCGAAAAGTGGGCGGGTGTCATCAAGCAGTCCGGAGCGAAAATCGACTGATCGTTTCGCATGCGGGCAGGCGCGCTGCGCCCACCGGCGGACGAATCGGTACCTGAAATGATGCGATGGAGAACGCGATGAATACCGATTCGCAACCGCCTCTGCCGATCTGGAAGCCGCTTCCAGGTTACCGGGACATCCTCTACGCGAAGGCCGCCGAAGGCATCGCCAAGATCACGATCAACCGGCCCGAAGTGCGCAACGCGTTTCGTCCGGAGACCGTGCAGGAAATGCAGGCAGCTTTCGCCGATGCCCGCGACGACCAGGAAATCGGCGTCGTGATCCTGACGGGCGCCGGCAAGGAGGCGTTTTGCTCCGGTGGCGACCAGCGGATTCGCGGCGCTGGCGGTTACGTTGGCAGCGACGGCATTCCGCGGCTCAACGTCCTCGACCTGCAACGACAGATTCGCACGCTGCCCAAACCGGTGGTGGCGATGGTGGCCGGCTACGCCATCGGCGGCGGGCACGTGCTGCACCTGATGTGCGACCTCACGATCGCCGCCGACAACGCTCGCTTCGGCCAGACGGGTCCCAAAGTCGGCAGCTTCGACGGCGGTTACGGGGCGTCGTACATGGCGCGCATCGTCGGGCAGAAGAAGGCGCGCGAGATCTGGTTTCTATGTCGCCAGTACGACGCGCAAGCTGCGCTCGACATGGGCCTCGTCAACTGCGTCGTGCCTTACGAGCGGCTCGAGGCTGAGACTGTCGAATGGTGCCGCGAAATGCTGGCCAATAGCCCGCTTGCGCTGCGCTGCCTCAAGGCGGCGCTCAACGCCGATTGCGACGGTCAGGCGGGCCTTTCCGAACTCGCCGGCAATGCGACGTTGCTCTATTACCTCTCGGCGGAAGGACAGGAAGGCAGGAACGCGTACATCGAAAAGCGCAAACCGGACTTCCGAAAGTTCAAGCGGCTGCCTTGACGCCACGTCACGTTGACGCTCGCGTGCCCGCAATCGAGCGTCGATGAGCGAGCTTTCGATCTTCGCTGCCGCGCGCGACGCCGGCGATGCCCCCGCGCTACGCAACGCGGATCACGTCTATACGTTCGCCGACCTCGCGGACCTGGCCAGCGCGCGGGTGCCTGTGCTCGCCCGGGACACGCCCGCAGGGGCGCCGTTTCCGCTGGTCGCGACCAATACGCTTGACACGGTGATCACGCTGTATGCATTGCTGGAACTTGGGATCCCGGCGTTGCTCGTGCATCCGCGGCTCACCGCGCCCGAGCGCGCCGCGCTGCTCGCCACCGCGGCACACGCCGGCCCCATTGCGCATCCGCAAGCCGCAGCGATCCTCTACACGTCCGGGACGACAGGTACAGCCCGCGCCGCGGTGCTGACCCGGCCTGCGCTAGTTGCATCCGCCGCGGCGAGTGCCGCCAACCTCGGATGGCAGGACGATGACTGCTGGCTGCTGTGCATGCCGATCGCGCGTGTGGGCGGCCTGTCGATACTGACGCGATGCCTTGCTGCACGCCGGTGCGTCGCGTTGCATGCCGCATTCGACGCTGTTCTGTTGCCGCAATGGGTGGCCGAGGAAGGCGTGAGCCTCGTGTCGCTGGTGCCGACGATGCTCGTGCGCATACTCGACGCGCATCCCGACTGGAGTTGCCCTACCCGCCTGCGCGCGGTCCTGCTCGGTGGAGCGGCCGCCTCGGCGCGGCTCCTTGCGCGCGCGGTGGAGCGTCGGCTGCCGGTCGTGGTCACCTACGGACTCACCGAGACATGCTCGCAGGTCACGGCAACACGCTACGACGCCCGTTTCGCGCCACAGGACGAAGGCGTCGGCATGCCGCTGCCGGGCATCGCCGTGCGCATTGCGAACGGCCACATCGAAGTGAAGGGCGCGACGCTGATGGCTGGCTACTGGAACGAGCCTCCGCTTGCGTCCGGCACCTGGTTCGATACGGGCGATCTCGGCGCCGTCGACGCCCGTGGCTGCCTGCATGTGCATGGCCGGCGTACCGATTTGATCATCACCGGTGGAGAAAACGTCTATCCGGCCGAAGTGGAAGCGGTGCTGGAGACGTGCCCGGGCATTGCGGCGGCCGGCGTGTTCGGCGTGCCCCACGAAATCTGGGGCCAGACGGTCGCCGCCGCACTGGTGACGGGCACCCGCCGCCCTGCCGACGTGGCGTTGCTCGATCATGTCGACGGCCGGCTCGCACCACACAAGCGTCCGCGACATGTGTGCTTCGTGCCGCGCCTGCCGCAAACTGCGGCCGGCAAGCTCGACCGTGCGGCATTAGCGAAACTCGCCAGTGCATTGCATCCATTGCAGCGGCCTGGCGTCGGCAATCCCGACGCAGACTTGTAGTGTCGACTGCGCTTTCTCTACGGCGTGGCACGCCCGCGTCACCCGCCCGACGCATGGTGCGTGCGATTCGGCCGGGCAACGAGCCGCTGCCGATTTCCTGAGCATTCTCCGTGGCTTGCGGCAACGAGCTACGGACCATTTCATTTTTGCCGGGGGGCTCCAAGACGCCACTTGCGGCGTTGGTATGGTCCTTGCGTCTGCGATGTCAGGAGGCAAGCAGTGTCCGGCATCGTACAGGAGTTGTACTGCACGGTCCCGGATAGCGAAAAGAGGCGAAACAATGGGAATACCAGTCCACGTCGCAGAGACCGGTCTTGCGCCAAGCCGCTTCGTTTCCGAAGTCGACGAATTCCGGGAGAAGATCGCCGATCCGTCGGTGCCGCCCGACGAAAAGAAGCGTGCGTACGATCTGATCGTTGCCCATGCGGCACTGCTCGACCCGCAGGAGGCGGGCTTCTGGCGCGCCGGCGTCGCGCTCAAGGACGCGCTTTGCGCGTGGCTCGACTACGGGCCGGTGGCCAAACACTGACCTTTCATCTCACCTCTGCAGCCTCGGGCCGTCCTTGCGCTGGCACGTCGACGCGATCACCCCGTCGCGCTGCCCGCCTTGACCGCGATGAGGTCGATCACATGTTTGACCCCCGTTACACGGCGGGCGATCCGCTTCGCCTCATCGCGCAGCGCCGTCGAGTCAACGGCGCCGGACAGCGTGACGACGCCATCCGCGGTGTCGACGAAAATCTGCTGCGACTTGAGGTCCGCTTGCGCGGACAACGCCAGCCTCACCCGCGACGTGATTTCCGTGTCGGAGCCGAGGTTGGCGGTCTGCAGCGGAGGTTCCTCGCCCTGCGCGGCCGCCGCTGCAGCGGTTGCGCGGTCGACATTTCCACCCGACGTCTGCGACGGAGAATCGCGGCCACAGCCGGCTGCCGCGATGGCGGCGCCAACCAGCAACGTCGCAAGAAGAAACGACCTGCAATGTTTCGGGTCCATGGCCGACTCCTTTCCGTCCGACCCAGCGCCCGGGTGCCGAACAAGCTCAGGCGACGTGACGCAATTCATCGAGCAGCGGCGCGTATCCCTGTGTCTTGTCGAAGAAGCCGTTGGCACCCGCGGCCGCGAGCGCGGAGCGATAGGTCGGCGTCGCGTGATTTGTCAGCACGTAAATCAGCGGCCGCTGTTCTCCGTGGCGGGCGCGGATCCGTTTGACGAGATCGATTCCCGTACCGTTCCGTAGCAGCAGATCGGTGATGACGATGTCGGGGTCGAGATCGTCGATCCCCGCCACGGCATCGTTCGACGCCTCCGCCTCGCCAACGACCTGCAATTGCCCGAGGCCGGCGAGCGCCTCGCAAATGCGGTTGCGGACCAGCACCGAGTGCTCGACGATGTAGACGCGTTTCATGTTTGCTCTCTTCGCCGGGGGGTCGAACTCCGGGGCAATCGAAGTGTCGCCGCGCGCAACCACGCGCAGCCAGGTGAACACATCATCCGGCATGGCGCCTGGGCAGGGAATCCGGCGCTGTCTGCTTTTGCTGTGGGGATTGGAAGAGAAAACGTGTAGGCGTGCGTCCGACGCTGCGGTTCCCCTTGCATAGGAGATCGTCGAGCGGCACCGACGACAGGGCCCCGATCCCGGCGCGGCGAGCACCGCGGCCTTCGGCCTGGCGACGATTACGTTGCACCCGCCGCAACGGCACCGCGCCGCAGACAAACAGCTCCTGGAGTGCGTCAGGGTCGAGGCGGCAGCGCAGTGGGATTCAGCCCACGGCCCGAGGCGCGAACAAGTGGCGGCTCTCCATCTCGCCGTCCGCGCCGATCACCTGCACTTCAGCGGCCTGGCCAGCTCTGGCCACGCGCAACGCATGATCAAGCGCGTGGTGCTTGGCATCGAACGCCGTCAGCGGCCTCTCGTCGTCGGAATCGAACACACACCACTTGCGGTCGATGTACCAAGTGCGTTCGACGTCCTGCTTCACGGTGAAGATACGCGTTCCCATCGCCGTTCTCCTCGATTGATCCACCTACGCACGGACGCATGCCGCCGGCGTTGCCGCGCAGTCGTGCGTGAACATCAGGTAGTTGCCTGCATCGCATCCAGAAATCGCTCGTACTCCGACGACTTGTCGAAGAAATCGTCGGCGCCCAGCAGCGAACACTGGCGCTTGTATTCCGGGTATGCGTAATTGGTGAGCACGAAGATCTTCGGTGCCGGATCGTGGGCGTGCGCGCGCACCTTCCGCAGGACTTCGATCCCGCTCCCTGACCGAAGCCGGATGTCGGTAATCACGACGTCGGGCCGCGTCTTCGCGATCGCCTCGATTGCCTCGTCTTCGGTTTCGGCGAACCCGAGGACGTCGAATTTGCCGAGCTTGCCGAGCGCGTCGATGATGCGTTTGCGAATGAGCGGTGAATCCTCGACCACGAAAACACGCACGGGACGCTCCATGGGACGGTCTCGACCGCCCGCTCAGCTGATCAGGTTGTGGCGCAGCGCGTACGCAGTCAATTCGGCGTTGCGAGAGAGATTCATCTTCTCCAGAACACGCGTCCGGTAAGTACTGACCGTCTTGACGCTCAAACACATCTCCTCGGCGAGATGCGTCACCGTCTTGCCGGCGGCGAGTCCGACGAAAATCTGGAACTCGCGATTGGAGAGTTGGCGATGCAGCGGTTCCTGCGCTTCGCCGGCGGCCTCGAGCGCCAGCGCCTGGGCCAGCGCGGGGCCGATGTACTTGCGTCCCGACGCGACGGCGCGGAGCGCGGTCAGCAGCTCCTCGGCCTCTCCCGCCTTCGAAAAGAAACCGCTCGCGCCCGCGCGCAGCAGATTCACCGCGTACTGGTCCTCGGGGTGCATGCTGACGATCAGTATCGGCAGGTCGGGATGGCGTCGGCGAAACGCCGCGACTGTTTCAAGAACGTTGGCGTCGGGGAGCGAGATGTCGAGCATGACCACGTCGTACCCGCTTGTGGCCGCCAGGTCGAGAGCGGCGGCGGCGGTGCCCGCCTCGCCGCCGACGACGAAGTCGTCGGTCGCCTCGAGAAGTTGGCGGAAGCCGGCGCGAACGACTGCGTGATCGTCGACGATCAGCACGCGCTTCCTCCCGCTTCCCACCGTCTCACCCATGCGCTCACCCTGCCAAGACGTATCGGCGTTGGTGTCGGAGGGCATTGTAATCGACGTGCGATAGTGGTTCATAGCGCTGCACCGCTCCTTCGTGGACTACGCGCAGCCTATGTCGGCGCGCGCGCCGCTGCCGCGATACGCCTGCAGGCGATTGTAGAGGGTCTTGAGACTGATCCCCAGTACCTGCGCCGCACGGGACTTGCTCCCGACGACCGAGTGGAGCGTCGCAATGATCAGCGCTCGCTCGGCATCCTCCAGCGAGGTGCCGACGGAAATCCTGACGATACGCTCCGAGTCCATCGCCTCGGGAGCATCGGAACGTATGTCCGGTCGCAGCGCCGGAACGGTCAGCCCGACGTCGACGTTCACATCGTTGTCGGAGAGCACGAAAGCGCGATGGATGCTGTTCTTCAGTTCGCGCACGTTGCCCGGCCACGCGTACCCGCTGATGCGCTCGCGCGATTCGGCGGTCAATGCCTTCTCGCTGCCATGCTCGGCGTTGAGCTCGTCGAGAAACATCTCGGCCAGCAGCAATGCGTCGACTTCACGCTCGCGCAGCGGCGGCACGGCGACCGGGATTACACATAGCCGGTAGAGCAGGTCTTCGCGCAGCTTGCCGTCGGCGACCGCCTGGCGCAGGTCGCGGTTGGACGCCGCTATCACGCGGATGTCGGCTGAGAGCTCCTGATCGCCACCGACGCGGGTGAACTTGCCGGATTCGAGCACGCGCAGCAGGCGCACCTGCATCTCAACGGGCATTTCAGTGATTTCGTCCAGGAACAGCGTGCCGCGATCGGCACGCTCGAAGCAACCGCGGTGCGTCCGCGCGGCGCCGGTGAAGCTGCCGCGCTCGTGCCCGAACAACTCGCTTTCGATTAGGTTCTCGGGCAGCGCGCCGCAGTTGATCGCGACAAAGGGCCGGTCCCTGCGCTCGGAAAGCTGATGGATCGTCTGCGCCACCAGCTCCTTGCCGGACCCGCTCTCACCGATGATCATTGCGGTCGCCGAGGTCGGTGCGAGGCGCTCGATCGTCGCGAAGAGCTGCTTCATCGATTCGCAGGCGCCATACAGCTCACCGAAGTGTTGCAGGCGATCGCGCGTCGCCCGCCGAGGAACCAGGGTCAGCGCGACGGCCAGACGCGGCGCCGTTTCGGTATCGTACGTGCCCGTCAGGTATTCGCTTCTCTCCAGCACGGCGTTCTCCGGGTGGGTATGTTCGACGGACTCAATCGTCCATCACCAACCCAGCCACTACTATCGGCGTCCAACTCCTTTTGCTGTAAGCGCGAATCGAAGAGGGTGTAGGAATCGTCCTACAGCGGGGTCCGCGCCAAGTGAATGACCTCAGACTGATCACCGGTTACGCAGCCGGGAAATCCGGCCAATTTCACCGGGCGAAACAGCTTCAGGATTTGGCCGGCCGCTCCGCGATCATGGCCGTCCACCGTATCTCGCGCAGCCAACGGTACTTCGCTTCGACGCCGCGGCGGCAGGTTTCGCGGTCCGGCATCGGAATCGTCGCGCACAGTGCTCTTGCGCGCCGATAATCCGCCATCGGGCCCTGGCGCGGCACGGGCGTGGCGTTCCACATCGGCTGGGGTGCCGGCGACACGCCTTCAAAAACGGGCGCCGACTTTTGAGGCGTCGCGAGAACGCCAGCCACTGCGACCAATAGCAGCGCGACGGCGCCATGCCTCAAATCGGACTTACTGCGCCGGGTTTCCTCGTCCTTGCCATTGCCCTGCGGCAGCGGCGAGTTGCGCATCGCCCGGGAGGCGCGCCGCCCGGGCGCCGAACGCCGCCAGCGGGAGCGTTGCGTGCTCGCGCTTCCGCCCATCATGTACGCGGCCCCGGCACCCGGCTCGGCAGCGCGGTCGCTAACGTAAGCGTCCGCTTGCGTGCCTGCATGCGGTCGCCAAGAGCGGCAAGATCCACGTCGGACTTCCTGGCCTGTGGAAAGAGCACGCCGTGCTCTTCCTCGACATGGAGTCTGATGAATTCGCTGCGGACGGTGAGCGTCGCGTCGTAGACGTGGTCCCCTGGCTCGAGTGCGAGGAGATCGTCCATCAGAACCTTGGTGGCGTCGTGCTCCGCGCGCGACTCGTCGATCAGCCTACCGTCGTCGATCGCCATGCGCATCGCGGCAAGCATCGACAACGCGTCGGCGCGCCGCGCCTTCGTTCGCATCGCTCATGCTACGGTCGACGACGGCTTCTTGGCGGCCGATGGGTGGTTCATCGATGCGCGTCGCATGCAATCTCCTCCCGGTTTTAGGCGCGCAGCGCGCGTCGTTGCAGCTACCGTCAGCAAGCCGCGTGCCGGATCAGCAGCCAGCAGATCCCGCGCTAGCGTCCGCACCGATGTCACAGATGTGGAGGGAGAACGTACAAAACGCCGTCCAATCGACCGGTAAATTTTGCACGGATTCGCATCGTGCCGGCGGATTGTCCTGTGGGCTACGACATGGCACGTGTGTTGCAACGAGTCGGGGACCGGAGCAGATATTCATGTGTGCTGCCGGGGAAGCGCTGCCGATCGCTTTGCAATTCTTGAAAGCGAAGCATGCGCAGATTGCGATCCGGTAACGTCCGGACAATATCTATTCAAAGGAGTTTGCTCATGAAGCCCATTGCAATACGGCATTACCACTCGCTGCTCGCGGCCGCAGTCGTGTCCGGCGCCCTCGGCATCGCCGGAACCGCAATCGCCGCCGGCGAATACTCCGGGCAGGCGAAACAGCCAGGCGCAACCACGACTGCCCCCAGCACAGATACCGGAAAAGCGACGATGCCCGCGGCGAGCGACGCAGTCAAGGCGATCGCACCGGGCAGGTCCGAAACCGCCGATGCCGCCTTCAAGAAGCTCGACGCGACCGGCAGGGGCTACGTCACCAAAGAGGACGCGCAGACGCTGTCCGGGTTCGACAAGGCGTTCCAGGACAACGATGCGAACAATGACGGCCGGCTGTCAGCGGACGAGTTCAAGAAGGCTTGGGCCGCCTACAGCGGCAATAAGAGTTAGGAGTCCCCTATCGCGTCGGCGGCGCGAGGGTCTGACCGCATGTCCCGCGATGAGCAGCGATCGAGCGGTGGCCGGCCATCCGTGGTTGGAATGAGGATGGCCGGCCGGCTGCAGACGCCGCGATCGCCCGACGCAACAAGGAGTCGATCATGCAACAGACGCTGATTCGGATGCGACCGCTGGCCGCCGCATTGGCCGCGGTTCTGGTTGTCGCGTGCGCGGCCACGCCGACGCGCGAGAGCATGGGCGAATATTTCGACGATTCGCTGATTACGAGCCGGGTCAAGACGGCGCTCGTCGCCGACCAGCAGGTGCACAGCCTCGGCATCTCCGTCGAGACGTTCAAGGGTACGGTGCAGTTGAGCGGGTTCGCCGACAGCACCGACGAGAAGGCGAAGGCCGCCGAGGTCGCCAACCAGGTACCGGGGGTGAAGTCGGTGAAGAACGACCTTCTCGTGAAGTCAACGGATATTTCACAACGATGACTATGGAGGTAAAGATTATGCGTACGTCCCGAATATCGACATTAATGGCAATGCTGCTGACAGCTTTCGTCGGCATGTCCCTAGTCGGCTGTCAGCGCACCGACAGCGACCAACAGGCGTCGCGCGATCAGCTCCGCTCCGAGCAGCCGGGCAAGCAAAGCATGGCGCCGTCGGCACCGGGTTCCTACAGCAGCGAAAGTCCGATGACCGCGGGCGCGAAACCGGACCAAGGTTCCGTGGCGGACAAGGACAGCTCGTCGGGCGCAGCCTCGACGCAGCCGGCCGAGAAGACCGGTCCGATGGCCACGCCGTCCGAGGAAAGGCCCAAGGACGCTTCGAAGAAGGAACCGAGCTGATTCGCGTTGCGCACGCGGGCAGGCGTTGAGCAAGCGAGGGGCGGCCGGATCCGGCCGCCCCTCGCGCGCAGTCACGAGAGAGGCAGCCATGCAATTCCCGCAATTCGGAAGTCGGGCGCTCGGCACACTCGGTTTAGGGCTGTTGGCTACTACCGTCGCGCCGAATGCCGCTTTGGCGACCTTGGAACCGCAGACCTACAACGGCGTGACCTACATGAGTGGCGGGGTCGGCGAGAACGAGCGCGACCTCATGCGGCAAACGGGCGACGCATTCAACCTGTGGCTGTGGTTCGTGCTGAAGGGCACCCCCAATTACCTGGCCGACCTCCGGGCGTTGGTCATCGATGCGAAAGGAAACCCGGTCGTCGACGTCATCACCGACGGTCCATGGCTATTCGCTAAACTTTCCCCCGGCAAGTACACGATTCGGCTGCCCGACGGCCGCCAGAGGTCCGTTTCCGTCGGTGCCGCAGGCCACACGCTGTCCATCGTCGAGGTAACGCGTCCGGGCGAATCGATTTCATAGCATCTCGGCGAGGCGATGCCGGGGCGTCAATGGCCCCTTCTCCGCTGGCGCAGAGCTGGCAGGCGGCCGCACCAAGGGATGGCGCGGGCCGGATCTCCCGTCACTTGAGCATCAACAGCAAAGCGACGATCAACGCGATGGTCGCGATGACGCTGCTCGGGTAATAACCCCATTCGCGGCTATACGTATAGACCGGGAGCGCCGCGAGGAACAACGACAACAACAATAGCAGGATGATGATGTTCATCGACTCTCGCAGCCTGCATCAATAGGCCGCTCCTCGGCGCGGGCCCGAATGCCGGCGATTTGCTTGCACACGCAATCTCCAGCAAGAATCGTTCCCCGCGCGCCGCCGGCGATCGTGCATCGCCCTCACCGCCTCGTGGTAGTACCATCCGGTGCACCGCCAGATTCCCAGTGAGGCGGAGGTTGTATCTCCCCTTCCGATGCTCAACCTGAACCGCTCAACCGTATGGTCCACCGCACTGCTGTTCAGTGCCGGCCTCGCCATAGGTGCATTCGGCCTTTGGTCGATCGCGAGCTGGCACGCCAATGCGGCGCGTGGCGAACTCGTTTTCGGGCTCGAACGGATCCAGTACGACACCGCATGGGCGTTCACCTTCGTCGGCGCGTCGCTGATCTCATTCGCGAACCGTCTTGCCGCGCTGACACGCCTTTTCGCCGCTCTGCCAATCGCTCTGGGCGCGCTGCGACTGGTAGCCTACCTTGCACCAGGTACGGTGCCGGTGCGCCCGATTCTCGCTATTCCCTGGCTGCCGTTCGGTGCTGGCGCCTACAACGACATGGGTGTGCTGACCGCACTCATGCTCATTGCGTTGGGGTGTGCGCTGGCGCTGCTGCGTCCCGCCGTGCGGGGTCCCGTGCGCTCGGTGTTCCTGACGTTGGTGGCGGCGATCACGCTCGCGCTCGCGCTGCTGCTGTTCGTCGGCGCGTCGACCGGCGGCGCCGCGGCGATCCAGTGGCTGCTTCTGACCGGCGGCGACCGCACGAATGCGGCGCTGGCGATGCTTGCGAGCGGCGCGCTCCTCGTCTACGCGCTGTTCGGCACCGCCGACGAACGTCGGGCCGTGTGGCGCTGGGCCCCAGGTATCGTCGGGTTCGCCGTGTTCGCCTGCGTGCTGGTGTTATGGCGCGCGCTCGCTTTGCACGAAGCACATCTGGTGCAAAGGAGCAGCCAACTCGTCGCCACGAATGCCGGCCGGCAGATCGAGCTGGATCTTGATCGCCGGATCCGGAGCCTGACGCGCCTCGCGGAGCGCGTCCGGATCTACGCGATGAGCCCGCAGGAATGGCAGCAGGACGCAAGCATGATTCTGCGAGATCGCAACGAATTCCAGGTGGTGGATTGGATCGACGACCGGCTCTTCGTGCGCTGGGCCGAGCCGGTGGGGACGCCTGACGCGCCCGGATTCGATGTCGGCGCCGACCCCGCGCGCGGTCCAGCGATCGCTGCCGCGGTAAGTTCGCGTCGCGCGACGCTGACGCCGTTCTTCGATACGGTGCAGGGCGGCAACCGCTTCGCTGTCTTCGTGCCGGTATTCGACGGCGAGACGCTGCGTGGCGTCGTCGGTGCCACCCTCGGAGGCAACGCGTGGTTCCAGGGATTGCTGAAGAGCCGTTTTCCCGAGTATCAGGTCGACCTCGACGAACAAGGCAAGCCGGTTGGGGCGGTCGCCGGCGATGGCCCGGCTGCCGGCGCCGAGTGGGCATACGAGCGCCCGCTCAGGATCGCCAATGCCGAATGGATACTGCGCGTGACGCCCACGGTCGAGCACCTGCGCACCAGCGGTTCGGCACTCCCCGAAGCGGCGCTGGCGCTTGGGGCGCTGCTCGCCGCGCTGCTCGCGCTGTGCACGTTCCTCTTCCAGACCGCATATCGGCGTGCGAACGCGCTCGCCGCGGCCAATGCGCAACTGATCGCCGATATCGCCGCACGCGAGCGGGCCGAGAGCGCGCTCTCGGAGAGCGAACAACGCACTCGCCTCATCGTCGATGCGCTCAAGGACTGCGCGATTTACATGCTGGATCCCGAAGGGCGCATCGCAAGCTGGAACCGGGGCGCCGCCGGCCTAACAGGCTTTTCCGAGGCCGAGGCGCTGGGCCGCCATTTCTCGTTGCTGTATCCGTCCGGGCGCGACGATCCGGCCCCGCCGCGACTCGCGAACGCTGTCCACGAGGGCTCGCTTGACGCCGAGGGCTGGCACCAGCGGCGGGACGGAAGCCGCTTCCGCGGCGAAGACATCATCGCCGCCATCTGCGACGACTCGGGAGCCCTGCGCGGCTTCGCCGTCGTCACGCGTGACGCGACGCAGCAGATCGAGCTGCGCGAACAGACCGAACGCTCGCGGGACTTCTATCTCGCGCTGTTTTCCGACATCCCCAACTTGATCTGGCGCTCGGATGCCAATGGCGCCTGCGACTACGTCAACAACACCTGGCTCGAGTACACCGGGTGCCCGCGCGAAACGCAGTACGGCGATGGCTGGCAGGAGAACCTGCACGTCGATGACCGGGTTCGGTGGCGCGACGTATTTCAGCGCTCGATGGCGACGCAACAGCCGTTCGAAATCGAGTTCCGGCTACGCCATGCCGACCGTACATGGGGCTCGATGATCTGCTCGGCGCGCCCGTACCACGATATGCAAGGACACTTTTCCGGTTTCCTCTGCTCGTGCTATGACAACACGGCACGGCGCGCGATGGAAACGGCGCTCAAGGAAAGCGAGGCGCGCTACGAGGGCATGACCTCCAACGTGCCGGGCATGGTGTTCCAGCTCGTGCGCGACGTGCACGGTGCGTATTCGTTTGCCTACGTGAGCCCGGGTTGTGAACCGCTCACGGGCATCGGCGATCGGGCGGTCATCCGTGACGCCGAGGCCTTTTTTGCGCTGATCCCGCAGGCGAGCCGCCCGCAGTTGGCGGCCACGCTGGATGCGTCTGCGCGCCAGATGTCGAACTGGAACTGGAACGGGCCACTGCTCCCGGCGCACGGAACCACGGAGAAGTGGGTGACCATCCGTGCGCGGCCGCGGCGCGTCGACGGCGGACTGGTCATGTGGGATGGCCTCGTGTTCGACGACACGCAGAATCGCCTGGCGCAGCTCGAGATCGAGCGCTCGCGCGAAGAGCTGCGCGCGCTGTCGCGCCACCTGCAGTCGGTGCGCGAGGAGGAAAAGGCTCGTATTGCGCGCGAGATTCACGACGAACTCGGTTCCACGCTGACCGCGCTCAAGATGGACCTCGACTGGCTGGGCAGGCGCCTGCCCGAAAACATGGCACCGCGCACGCGAAAAGCACCTCGCAATGGAGGCGTTGGTCGAGACCGCGGTCGCCGCAACGCGCAAGATAGTCACCGACCTGCGGCCCAGCATCCTCGACGACCTCGGGCTCGCTGCGGCGCTGCAGTGGCAGGCGGGCGAGTATCGCAAGCACGGCGGCATGAGCATCGAAGTCGATACCCCGGAACCAGACCTAGTCATCGACCGCGAGCGCGCGCTGACGTTGTTCCGTATTTTCCAGGAAGCGCTGACCAACGTTGCGCGCCACGCGCAGGCGAGCGATGTTGAAGTCGCGCTATCCGAGATCGACGGCCGTTACGTGCTGCGGATCCGTGACGACGGCGTGGGTGTGCCGGACCACGCGCTGGACAAGCCATCGTCGCATGGGATTCGCGGCATGCGCGAGCGTGCTCAGCAATGGGGCGGGGACATTTGTCTGGAGAGCGCGCCGGGGGATGGCACCACGGTCGTCGTCACGATTCCGAAGCCGGCGTCATGAACGCATGCCGCGTCGCCCTGCCTTACCTGTAAGCCCATTGACACAGGTCGTCGGTGACGACAGGCTTACCCTCCAGACGGGACAACTCGCAAACCAGAACGGTCGGCGTGCCTGGGCACCTTGGCGAACGTCTTTCTCAAATCGGTCTTGATACTCGGCGTATAGCGAAAGGACGGATCGAGGATCAACTTCATGCGACCTCCTGGACGTCACCCGTCTGTTCGCGCGGCGGGTTCGTGGGTTCCCTTGGACGTGCCGGCGCGCGCCTGCGCGTCGAATGTTGCGGCGATGGTCATGGCTTTCAGGATCGCGGCGTCAAGCTGCTCGCCGACCAGATCGATATCACCGTTCGTGAGTGAGATCCGCTCCGCGCGCGGCAGTACGTCATGGGCGATTTCAAGGCGCATTGCGACCAGCTGGTCGACAAGCGACGCTAGCTGCTGGCTGAGAGCGCGGTCGCGTTGCCGGTCGCCGCGTCCATGCCGCGTTGCGCCGCCCTCAGTGCCGGGGCTGACGCGTCCGCGCGGCTTGGGCTTGATATCCCTGCCTACCTCATTGAGGACGCTCATGGATGCCTCACGGCTTCAACTGCCCGCGGATCTCGCCATTCGGGTTGGCGGCGCTGTGCACGTTGACATACAGCTCGCCCGCCTTGAACGCTTTCATCTGGTCTTCGGTGAGCTTGGCACCTGCACCCACGGCCCAATTGTTGTCGCCACCTTTGGCCAGCGGAATAATCACAGGGCCGTTCTTGCCGGCGGCCGCCATATGGATGTGCGCCGCCGTCGCGGCGACGCCCGACGTCGTCACGCTGCCCTTCACCGACATGTCATCGCCAACGGTGATCGTGCCGCTGCCCGTCGCCGCAGTCGTCACCGCCGGAACTTCCTGATCGCCGGACAACGTGACTTTCACGTCAACCGCGAGCGCCGACGTCGCGAAACCGGCACCGATCAGGAGGGACAGAAGGAATGTGGAGGTATGCTGCCGCGAGAGCACGCGAGTCGCGTCACTCATGATTTGTTCTCCTATGTTGAATGAACGAACAGGCATTTGCGTGATGCGCCCTGTGTGCACGCATGCGCGACCATGCCCGACCCCATCGTCGGGCAGCGACGCGGGCGCGTCAATCGGACGCTGCCACCACCAAACGTAGGCGAAGGCCTACTTCGCTGTAAGACCGGTCCTACATTCGACTGACAGCGCAACTCTTCGGTTCGCACTGTTCTCCGCCGCCATCGGCGGGAAGGATCTTGGCCTTCCGATCTCGAATGTTTACCGGTCAGCGCGCTCCGGCAAGGTTTTCCAAATGTCTTCTTAACGTCATTACTGCTTTCTTCTCGGCCGCCGTCGCGCGCTGCTCGTACTTGGGCAGGACAAAGCGCACTTGGTCCAGCACCGAATTCCAGTATGTCGCCGCGCTTACACGCCCATGCAGATCGTCATACTCGCCAATGATTGCGTCGAGTTCGACCGCGAGCTTGCGTTCGGCGATTGCCTGGTAGAGGCGCAACTCGGTGAGCCCGACCACGCTCCAGAAGTCCGGATCGTCACGCGTTTTCGCGGCCAGGCTGTTCCTCACTTCGGTCAGCGCGCGCGGATCGAAACCGCGCCACCCCGGCTTGGCGGCGTCGACGATCAGTTCGGCAGCCATCCGGTTGAGTGCAGGATAGAAAAGCAGGCGGTCGTTGCTGGCACGCGCAAGCTTCTCGGCATTTTCGTAACGTAACTTCATGCTCTCGATGGCCTTGGTTTCCGCGCCTGGTCGTTTCGCTTCAGCCTCGAGCATTGCCATGCGTTTCCAGGCGGAACCACACAGGCTTTCTCGTTCGATCGTCGGCTGCAGGTTAGTAACCTGTTCGAGCATGGTAAGCGAGGCCTTGATCTCGTCGCGGGCGGCATCCAATGCGGCGTCGCGCGCCTTGGTCGCCTTGTCGCGATGGATCGTTGGGGGCTTCCTGTGTTTGCGAACCCCCGCTGGCCTTCCGCTTCTGCCCACGGATGTTTGCTCCGCGTCAGGAGCGAATGCGTGCGCCGCCTTCTCCGCTGCTTCCCAAGCCTGCCGGGCACGCAGATTGCCGAGTTGCTCGACGGACTTGAGCGAAGCGGTGCCGTCGTTTGTGCCGAGGGCGCGCGCGTACCACTTGATCGCGGCCACGCGGTCGCCGGCTTCGTCCCACGCGCGTCCAAACCCCTCGGCGACTTCACCGATTTCCCCCCAAATCCGCGCGAATGTCGCTTCCAAGTATCGAATCTTGCCCTGCTGTTCTGCGGCCGGCGCCTTCTGAAACTTGCTCCTTACGGCGAGCGACTCGAGTGCCAGCACCAGGCTTTTCGACGATGCGACGCCGGAGAATTCGTTCGCGAACGACATACCAGGGCGCTGCGCATCGGCCGCATCGGGCAACAAGCGCCAATCGGGATCGCCGTAGCACTGATAAGCGGCCCAGGTGTTGCCGCCCTCTTCCCAAGCTTCCTTGCGTGCCTCGGCGACGGCGTCGATGAAGCGGTGGCCACGCAACAGCGCATCGTAAAAACGGGTAGCAAAGGTCTTGGCGGCAGCGTCGTCGACGGCCCAACCGGCGGCGATGACACAACGCACACCGATCTTGATCAGCTCCTCGGCGACACCGGCGGCAAAACGTGGGCGATCCGGCGGCAAGTTGCCGTCCGACCCGTCCCTGGTCAGCAACTGAGCGGTGTTGCGCGCGGCGAGATGGCAGCAGTTGACGAACACGAGTTCGGGGACTACCCGCATGCTGCGGATCTCGCGTGGCCCGAGGAATGTCCCGTCGGAAAGGACGACGCCACGCGGGTCTCCGTCTTGCTGCGGCGGATCGCCTGGCTTCTTTGGCACCGGGCCGACCTTCTCCGGTGGGGCGCCATGTCCCGCGACGTGGACGATGCGCCAGTCACGCCCGAGCAGCGCGCCAATGACGGTTTGCGCGTCGGCGCCGACCTGCCCGGGGTCCTCGGGGCTGATCAGCGCCTTGACCCGCGCGGCGCCAAGCGCCGCCGATGCGCTCAGGCGCTGAGCGACCGCCTCGGCCTCGTCACGTGCGCCAGGCAGACGTGGATAGGGAGGATCGCACGCCGGCTCGCCGATGACGAGCGCGTTGGCCTCGGCACTGGCGTCGACGACGTTCGCGCGAAAATCGGCGGTGCGCAGCTTGCGCAGCAGCTTGGTACGAATGGCCCAAGGGTGCTGATCGGAACCACCTGGCGTATCGCTTTCGAGCATTTCCCAGGGAATGCCCGCGGTGCCGCCATCGACCTCGAGCTGCACATCCGTCGTGCCGCCGAGAAACGGCTCCATTTCCAGCGGCACCAACAACTTGAACAGCGTGTGACCGATTTGCGTGTCGGCATTTCGGTCGCTCAACGCACCGGCCAGGAGCTGTCGCAATAGTCGACCTTGCGTCGTCTGCGCCCGTACTTCACTGCGAGCGCGCTTGGTATCGAGCGTGTAGACGATCTGGGCTTCGCCGCGCCCTGCCTCCTGTGTCAGCGCGGAGATGAAGTCATAATCTGCTCCACGATAGCCCGAGTCGAGCAGACGAGGAAGCGCCCCGGGCCCGGGATTGACCGCCTCGGTCACGACAAAGTCTCCGGGCGCGGCGGCGGCTTGCACCTGCAGTGCGCGCCAAGCGTCGCTGGCACGATCAAGGTACAGCTCGGCGAGGTGCAAGTGACTGACGACGGGCCAGCCGCTCCCCGCCACGCGCTCGTTGGCATCGCGGACTCCCTGTGCGATGAGCCGTGCCGCCTGTCCTGCCGACATACCCATGCCGCCGCTGCCGATGAGCGTTGACGCCAACTCGAATACAGCGGGCGCGCCGCCAGGCGCCTCGGACAAACGCTGCGACCAGGCAATCACCGCCTGGCGTACCGTATGCACGAGATCGGTGGCCAGCAGCTTGCCTTCCGCGCCAAGCCCGACCACGATCGCCGCCTCGGGACGTGGCAGCTGCAATGGATTCTCGCGATTGACGCCGGTATTGTGGAAGACCTGATGGGTCCCGGGGGCTTCGGGATAGAGACCGGCGCCGAGCGACACGTTCATCACGCCGCCGAGCAGATTGTCGACGACGCGCTCCGTGCCTGTCAGGCGCGTCGACGTGTAATGTCCCAGCATCAGGGGCTGTCGCACGAACATGAGATCGCCGTTGATCACGCTGATCTTCAGCGCGGTACCGGCCGAGGCCGAGCCGGCAGCCGCTTGTCTGACTTCGGGCGCCATGAGATCCAGCGCGGATTCCGCGGGCCGGCTTTGCCGCCGGGTGCGCGAAGGTCGACTGCGGACGTGAGCATCTTTCGTCGCCGTCGCGCCGCGCCTCGGCGTAGCGTCGTCGATCGGTGTCAGCAGGTCCGTCGTACCGTCGGCGAGTAATTCGAGGTACGCCGCGAACGCGTCCTTCTTCGCCGGCAAATTCCCGTGCTCGCAATCGATCTGCCACGTGCGCACGCCGGGAAGGCATGCGCTTCCGAGTGTCACGCGGCCATCGCCCGCCTCTGGCGCATCGAGATACTCGAGGCCCGCATCGCCGATTGCGTAGCCGTCGGGTGTAACACGCGCCTTGCCCACGACGAGCAGTATCTTGCTCTTGTACGGATCGAGCTCGCCATCACGCTGCTTGTCGAGGCGCTTGCGCAGCGCGACCGCGCGGTCGATTACCTCCTGCGATGGCACGCCCCACGTATACGCATTGAGCTGGATGTCGTTGCGATGCCACGAGTTGCAATCGCGCACGCGCGCAAGGTCGTCATCGGCGAGCCTTTGCCAGGTGGCATGCCGGTCAAGCCCGAGCGTCGCATCCACGAGCGAGGCCTGCAGCTGGATGAACCCGGGAAAGCCCGCCATCAGTTGCCGCGCTTCGTGGTCCTGGAAGGGTGCGCCGAACGCAACCAGTGCATTGCCGAACGTGTCGTCGCCCGACAGTACCTGCATCGGCGCCCACGAACCTCCGTTAGGTGTCCCCAGCATCAGCATGCGTGCACCGGGGCGTGCCATCATGCGCTGCCAGACATCGGGGCGCTCGAGCTGCATCGTGCGGGCGAGGAGTCCACCCATCGAATGCGCCACGAAGCGCACCGGTTGCCCGTTCCTTTCGCGCGCCGCGAGCGCAGCCTCCACGGATTTGGCCAGGCGTCGCGCCTCTTCCTCCATCGGCTTTCGCCAGTCGTAGGCGAAATCGATGACCTCATGCGTCTTGGCCAGATAGTCATCGAGATCGTCGTACGTCAAATCAATTGGCCCATCGGGTTCGACACCATCGCGTCGACCGCTCCTGTACTGGAGACGCATGAGGCCGTTGATGAGGCGCCAGGAGAGCCAAATGCGCTTGCCGTCGACCTTCAGGTTGCTGCCAAGAATTCCCGGCAGTACGAACACGGCGGGCTTGTCGCTCGCCCGGGTCGCGCCACCCCTGCCCCGGGCCGCCTCGCGGACCCCCGTGGCCGACGCGCCGCTCCACGACAAGGGCCCGATGACCCTGAAGCCCGGTGGCACGTCCTGCAGCAGCGCATCGACGACGGCCTCCGCCGTGCGGTCGTTGTAGAAGTAGTTGAAGTGCGAGACCTTGCCGCCCTGGTCGAATACAAAGGTCGCGCCGGCGGCGCGAGGGGCGCCGCCGTACATCGAGCGCGTCTGCACCACGAGATCGTTGTCAGTCCAGTAGAATGCGTCGGCCAGCAATGTCTTGAGCCACGAGATCACCGCGTCGCCTTCGATGTCTCCCGCGACAACGCGCAAGTCCCCGGGGATTGCATCGTTTGCTGCATTGAGCCATCGCACGAGTGGACTGTCGGGAATTTGCGCCGCGAGGCCGGGGAGAAGCTCGGGGTCCGCGCGACGCTGCGCCACTTCGCCGAGGAAATCCACGATTGCCGGCGCGACGGGGACCCCCGCGAGTTCCAGCGCCCACTTGAGGATCGAGACATAGGCGTCGAGCCGTTTGGATGCCAGCAGCGTGCCGCGCGACGGGCAGGCGACACGTACGACGCGGTCGACACGAAGCCTGCGCTCCGCCACGACTTTGCCAAGCGCCTTCAAGGCTTCGCGTTGCGCACGGTAGTTGCTGCCCTTGAAGAACGCGAAGTCGTTCGCGCCGAGGTTGGGATCGGCACAAACCCGGGCCAGCACCTCCGCCACCAGTCCACCGCGCGAATGGGTGAGGAGATGCAGCCGGGCGTCCTTCGGGCATGCCCGCGCGAGCGTGAGCGCGTTTTCGATTGGACTCGCGCCCAGCGTGGGGTGCTCGAGGCCGTATACGCGCTGTTGGTAATGATCGAACAGCGACCGCACGTGCTGCGGATGCTGCGTCCACAGTTTGCTGAAAGACCCGCTTGTCTCGGACATCGTGCCGTGTACCAGAACCAGCAGCGGCTCACTGTCGGGTGAGGGCGATATCTGCGCGAGTGGCGCGCCGGTGCCCTTGAGCTTGGGCAACGCGTCGGGCGAGAGCTTGTACACGCCGGCATCGACTTGCGCATCGACGCGACGCACGACTTCCGAGGCAACGAAATCCGCCGCAGGATCCTTGCCGATGCCGGTGACGATCTCTACCGCCGACAACAGTACATTGCTCGACACGCCTCGTTGCGCCGGATCCCCCTCGAGCCCGGCCCACTGCAGGCTCGCTGGAATCCTGATTTCCCCGTTCCCACGTCGTTTAGCTCGGATTTGCGCGAGCAGCAGGTCGCGCGCACTCTCCGGGTGCAACACCAGGACAGGGCCGCCCACGATATGCAGGACGACCACGTCCTCACCGGGAACGGCGGTCACACGAACCGCGCCAGCGCCCCCGCGTTGCGCACCTACGCGCACCGAGTACTTGACCCTCCCGCGGCTAAGCCCGGCCGGTGGCGATGGGGGGGCAGCGCCGCGCACGGCGGCGCCAAGTCCCTGCGCCTTGTCCGTGCCAGCCACGACGAACGTAATCGCGTTCGGTGCAGCGGCGCCCATCGACCGTCTCTTTTCGGTCGGCACAGAGCCGGATTTCCTGCCCTAGATGGTCCAGGGCTGCTGCGCTTCGAACTTTGGATTCGCGGCGCCGACGAAGTAATAGTTCGGCGTTTGATCCGGCGGCATCTTCGACACGATCGTGTCACGCAGCTTGCGGTAACTGCCTTTGAACTTTCCCCCGTTCCAGACTTTCTTCAGCGTGCCCGTGAACAGCCCGTTCCGCGGCCCATCCAGCGACGTCTGATTGTCCATGCAACCCGAAAGGAGCAGCACACTCGCATTGACCTTGGTCTTTTCGGCTGCGGGATGTTCATCCTGGATCGTCCTGTAGAGTTTCGCGTGTGCCTTCTGCACCTTGCGCCCGACAGCTGTCGGCATCGCCCGTATGCGCGGTCCGCCGGAAACGAACGCCGGAATGTCGCGCAGCACCGTTCCGCTGTGGCAGCTGTCCGAGAGCACGACGATGCGAACACCGGCCTTGAACTTGCCCCACAGCTCGTACAGCTCGTCGTCGACGAACTGCCGGTCGTAGCAGACCCATGTCTCATCCATGCGGTCCGCTTCGTCGCCATTGGTGTCATTGACTTGCCCACCGTGCCCCGAGTAGGTAAGGAAGAACAGGTCGCCCGACTTGAGCGTTCTTGCCGCGCCGAGGATTGCGTTCGCCACGGCCTCGGCCGTGGCGGCCTTGGTGAGCAGCAGCGTGCTCGACTTGAAGCCCTGCTTCTTCGCCAGAGCGGCCATGTCCTTGGCGTCCGCCTCGCAGGCGGTAAGCTGGCCGTCCCATCCTTCGTATTGATCCGGATCGACGCGATTGAGACCGATGTGAAGCGAGATTCCTGTTGTCATGATGAGCCATCTCCTGAATTGGCGGTTTGACGAGGATGCCGTCTGACTTGCGTCTCTGCCCTGCCCTACAGCGTCTTCAAGTATTCGAGCAACGCGTCCTTCTCGCCGGCCGGCAGGTCCACTCCAAACGTGTGCCCGCCGTTGCCGTTCGCCCGCTGGCTCGTGTCATAGCGGGTGCCGACGCGCTCGGCTTCCGCTCCCTGCGCGATGAATCCGACGTTTGCCTGATCGTATAGATCGTAGCCGCGCCAGAAAACCTTCGGCCGTTTCGCGGGCGGCTCGAGCAGGTCGCGCAGCGTGGGCACCGAACCGTTGTGCAGATACGGCCCTCGCACCCAGACGCCGTCGAGAAATGGCGGGTTGTAGCCGTCGAGCGGCGCCTCGACGAGTCCCTTGCGCTCGATGCCCATCGCGCTGACCACCTTGTTCGCGGCGATGGCGTTGTCCTTGTTCCACGTGTCCATTCGTTCTCGATCCGTGCCGACCACCGCGAGCGGCATGCGCCGGCCGGTCTTGTCACTCGCGTGGCAGCTCGCGCAATTCTTCTCGAAGACGGCTCTTCCCGCCTCTGCGCGCGCCGTATCGACCGGAAACGGATACTTCGGTGGCGGCGCGTTGCGCAGGTAATCCTGGAGCCACTTGACCTGTTCGAGGAACCCGGCGTTGCTCTTGGGGGGCGCACCGAGCAGGCCCAGCGCGGAGTCGATGATTACCGAATACGAGTCGTGGCTGTCCCCCGACCAGTTCATCGTCGTGCCCGGTTGGTCGTACTTCTTCAGGTTCCAGATCGACGGAATGTCGCCGGGCCCGAAGCTGTTGTCCATCGGAAGGTTGATCATGAAATACTTGGTGAGATTCATCGAGTCGTCGCGCCCACGACCCCAGTCGGGAAAGTCGTGGCGATAGATCCATGCAAACTGCGCCTCGCGCTCGACCAGCCGCTTCTTGGTCATCGGGATGATGAGGAAGCGGTAGGCCAGCCGATCGTCAAACGGCAGGTCCGTCACGAGATTGATCTCGCGCATCAGGTTATCGGCGTTGAAGCGCGGATCCTTGGCGCAGTCCACCAGGAAGCGGAAGAACGCCTCGAGGTTGAGCGTGTGCCCCGGCCCAGCGTTGACGAACAGCGGGTTCTCGTTCGGGCCGGCGCGATAGTTCGTCGTGTGGCAGGCCGCGCAGTTGTTCGCGACCCGCGGGAAACCGATGGTCTTCTTCGTGAAGCCGATCGGCAGTTCCCGACCCTGCTCCCACGAGACGCCGAGCGCCGCGTAGCCGCCCGGTCCCGGAAGCTTCTCGGGGAACATGCGCGGGAGGACGTAGAAGATCCAGTAGGGGATGCCCGCGTCGTTCTCGGCGCCGATCGAGCCGTAGCGAAAGCGCATCTCCGGCGTCTCGGTCATCCACGATTCCTGCGGCACTTCGCGGAAGAACTTGTACCAGCCGTAGAAGCCGAGAAGCGCGGCGATGACCAGAAGCACGCCGAGCCATCCGAGGATCTTGCCCCTGCGCCAGCCCGTTGCCTGAGGCGTGTCCATCGCGTGTCTCCTAGAACGTCTTGAGGAATTCGACCAGCGCGTCCTTGTCGGCCGGGTTGAGCTCGGTACCATAGAGGTGCCCCGAGTTCGAATTGCCGTCCTTGTGCGTGTCGAACTTGAAATACGTCCGGTTTCCTTCGGTCGGAACGGTCGAGACGAAGCCCACCTTCACCGGGTCGTACACGTCGTAACCCCGGTGGAATACCTTCGGGCGATCTGGCACGGGCGCGAGCAAGTCGCGCAGCGTCGGCACCGAGCCGTTGTGCAGGTACGGTGCGCGCAGCCACACGCCGTCGAGCGGCATGTTGGCGTAGCCGAAGGTCTTGCGGAAATGCTGAAAGCGCCACGGATAGCCGGCGTAGAGGGTCGACTGGTTGACCGCGAGATCGTAGGAGTACGAGTCGAGCCGCCGGCGGTCGGTGCCGATTTCGGCGATCGGCGTGACTTTGCCGACGTATTCGCCCGAGAAGTCGCGCCCCGACGCGCCGTGGCAGCCGGCGCAGTACTCCTTGTACAGCGCGCCCCCGCGCGCGGCTTTGACCGCGTCGATCGGGTACGGATACTTCGGCGGTTCCTTCGTCAGCAGCCAGGTCTCGATGCGGCCGATGGCCGCCACGTCGAGCGTCGGGGGCGTCGTGCCCGTGCCGAACGCGGCGCTCTTGTTGCGTTCCTCGACCATCGAGTTGTTGCCGTCCCAGTGCAGCTGCATGCCCTTGCGCGGACCCTGCAGCCAGACGGAGGGGAAGTCCGCCGGTCCGTTCTTCTCGTGCGCCGGAAGATCCATCATCGGAAAGTTGAAGAGTACCTTGGCCGAATTGAAGGTGTCGACGCGCCCCGGACCCCAATTTTCGCTTTCCTCCACGAAGGAGAATCGTCCGGCGAGCGTCAGCAGCCGTTCGCGCATGAGCGCCACGGCGACCGGGTAGACGAGGTAGCGGTCGAGCAGGTCGAGGTCCTGTCCGCTGGCCTGGGCCAGGCGCCGCGCTTCCGGCACGACGAACTCGGCGGCGAATTTCGGATCCTTCGCACAGGTGAACAGGAATTTCTCGAATCCCATGATGTCGAGCTGCATCGCCGGCATGCCGAGATAGACGCGCGGCTTCGCATTCGGCGCATCGCGCACGGTGCTCGCATGGCACACGGCGCAGTTCAGGAACGTCTTGTCGATGCCCTGGTGATGGCGCTTCGACATGCCGATGGGAAGGTCGCGGCCCTCCTCGTAGATGAGGCCGAGCGACGCATAGCCGCCGGGCAGGCCACACACCTGCGGCATCGCCTGGAAGATCCAGTAGGGAAGTCCCGACACGTGTTCGCCGCCCGTCGATCCGTACTTGAAATGCCCCTCGATTTCGGCGTATTCGGTCGCGCGATCGGCGCCGAAGCGCTGCCAGAGATAGACGCCGAAGACGAGCGCGAGCACCGTCGGGATCGCCAGTATCAGCATCACGACTCGCACCCAGCGGCGGCGATACAGATCGGCGATCCAGCCGTCCTGACCGTGTGCGGGCGCAGCGGATTCGTTCATGTCGATCTCCCAGTGATCATGCGCCTGGCGGCAGACAGGGACGCAGATTCTCGTAGCCGCCCGCGAGCATCTCCGCGGCATCGGGGATACGGCCTGTTTCCGCGCGAAGCCAACCAGCGGCCGTGCTTTGCAGCACAGCGATTGCCGGATCGGGCGCGGTCTGAACCCACGGGGAGCCGCCGCGCGACGCGAGGGGTGGCGGCATTGGCACCTTGTCGCGCGCGGCCGTCGGCATCTGCCACATGGCCAGACGGATGAAGATCCGCGGCGCGCACTGCGTCAGGGTAGCCTTCACACGCTCGGTGTCGCCGGCAAGGAAATTAGGTGGGAACCGCTCGGGCGTGCGATGGCACGCGCCGCACTGGCTCTGAAACTCACCCGCCTGCGCGGGCAACGGCAGCGGGGCCTCGATGTCTCCCTGTGGAGTCCCCAGGCGGGCAGCGTCGTCGCAGCAGCCGGCACCACGGTCGAGTCCGAGCGCGGCCCTCATCCGCGTGCGGCTGAAGGGCAAATCAGGCCACGCATAATTCGCGAGCGCCGCGCGGGCAGGTGCAAAGTCTTCAACGACGATGATGGTGGCCTCTCCCTTCCCACCCGTCCGGCGCACCGCAAGATGTTCGATCCGGTCGCCGCTCGCCGTGCGTGCACGTCGGCCCTGACTGGTCACGACGCCCTTCTCGAGCGCGTAGTGCGCAAGCGGTTCGCTGCCAAAGGCAATGGAGTCCACGGTCGTCGCGTCACCGCGCAGCCTGACCTCGCCAGCGCAGTCGTAGCGCGTACCCGAGAGGGTGCAGCCGGCAATGAAGGTCCGGCGCCGCTCCCTGGCGACCCGACGCGTAAGCGCCGCATCGAGCTCGCGCACGTCGGTCTCCGCAATGAGCTCCGCGAGGCCCATTACGAAGCGCCGGGCAAGCAAGGGATCCTCGGCGGTCCAGACCTCGAGCGGGGCACGGGGCGCGAGCGGCTCGAGGCCCGCCGCGACATGCGATTGCGCGACGCCGGTCGTGCCTGACACGAAGGCGAGTGGATCGCGGTTCGGAAGGTCGGGGTTGGGGATCGCGAGACCCGCCGGCCAGCGCGCCCCAAATCCGCGTGCGAGCGCGCCCGCTAGAGCCGGTGCGTCAAACCCGCGCTCGCCCGACAGGCGGTACTGCAGGGCCGCCGTCAGCGCGACCGGGCGGCAGGCCGCGTCGCACGCCTCGCGCCATATCCGCTGCGTCGCAGCGATGCGGTTGGCGCGATCCGTAGCGTCGTCGATGGCGTTGGGGATGTCCACGCCGCGATGCACGGGGATTCCGTAGAAGCTTTTCCGCGCCGCGCTCAAGCGCGCGGCGATTTTCGGATTGGCATTCGTCTCGTCCCACACCGGACGGGAAAAGATCGGCGCTTGATTCTGGTGGCAGGCGGTACAGACATCGCGATTGGCGTACACGACCCGCGGCGTCCCGCCGGCGCGGTAGTCGCGGACCAGTTGGAACTCGAAACGCGCGGCTGCCTCGTTGTAGCTGATGACTTCAATGAGTTCCGCCTTCTCCTGGTAGCCCAGGTAGAGGCGGTCTCTCGCGAACATCGGACCCGCGCCTTCGCCGGTTACAGCGACGACGACGCGCGGAAACGCGAAGAAATCGGGCGCGGCGGCGGTGCGTTGCAGCGAGCGCCCAAGGGGAATCAGCACGGGCGTGACGCACTCACCCGGTGGGCACCCGGCGTTCGCTTCCACCTTGCGCACCAGCGCCTCAAAGGGAAACGGAACGCCGTCCGCAGCCACGAAGTCGAACAGTGAGCGGCCCGTCGGCGGCAGCGTCGGACCAGGCACCGCCGGATCGGTGGCCCAGGCGGGCATGTCGCGCGCGCTCCCGGCCGCGGCGGCGACCGAACAGACCGCGACGATCGCCGCGACGAGCCGCTTCATCATGCCGCATGCCCGCATCCGTTACTTCGCCGCGGTGAGGGCCGGCCGTTGCTGCGTCCCCGCCCAACAATCTTCCTTGACCAGCCCAGTCTTCACGAACGCCTCGCCGTCACGGCTCGCGATCTCCTTGTTGTATAGCGTGAAATTGAGCAGGAAGATCTTGCCGAGATAGGCGCGGCCGAGGTAGAAGCCCGGGCGCACCATGCGGATCTCGTCGCGCACCTGCAGGCCGCGCCGTCCGGCAAGGTAATCAGGTCGCTCGCGGTAGCCAGAAATCTCGTCGGTGTAGAAATAGTCGATGATCACCGATTCACGGCGCGAATCGAGCAGGCTCTGGCCGCAGTAGAGCCGCGCAGGAAACATCAGCCACTGATCCTTGCCATTTACGGTGATCTTCGGAATGGTCGAGAGATCGCCGTCGATGAGCGGCTTCAGCAGCGCCGTGTCGTCGATGCGATTGCGCAGCACGCGCTCGTCGCGATAGAAGACCTTGCCGCGCCAGAGGTGCTTGCCGATGAGTTCGAGCTTCTCCGTCTTCATTCCGGCGGCGAGCCCCGGCAGCCCGCCGATGATCTCGGCGATCCGCTTGTCACCGGAGATTCCCTTAGGGAAGAAGAGGCCCCCGTCGAACGGACCGTCGGGGATCGGTCCGGCAGTGAGACGGGCGTAGATCTGGTCAATCTGCTCCTGATCGAGAGTCTTAAGATTCTGGGGGGTCAGCTGCGCGAGGTCGGTCCGCGCCAGGGGAAACTCGTGCTCGACGCGCGAAAAATCCGGTTTCGACGCATAGCCGGCGCCGTAAGCCCCGAATTTGATTCCAGGTGGCGGCGACTCTCCACAAGCCGCGAGCGCAAGGACGGCAATCAGGAAGGTGCGTTTCATGGGATCCCTTTGTCAGAGCGTCGCGAGGAACGCGATCAGGGCCTTCTTGTCGCTATCGGGCAGGTCTTCACCGAAGGGATGACCCTTGTTCTCGATGTTGTCGGTGCACGAGCTGTAGATCGCTACCAGATGCGGATAACGGCGGATCGCATCGACCAGCCGCTCGGGGTCTTTCGCAATCTCGGCGGTGACCGCGTTCAGGTCTGCAGCGACCCGCTTGCCTTCGGCCTCCCCGAACTGCTTCACGAGTCTGGCGTTGAGCTCATCGGGCTTGAGCTTGGCGAGAATGATGTCGTTCACGAAGGCCTTGTGCTGAAAGCTCGCCAGCCCGCCGACGCTCGTGCCGGCAGGAAGTACCAGCGCAAAGCCAAGCACCTGCTTTTCTTCCTTGCCGTCCCAGGTTCTGGGGCCCAGTGCAATGCGCACGTCCTGGTCGAAACGCGAAAGCTTGGGCACACGCTTGCCGGGATTGAGTAGCTCTTCCATCGAGGCCACGTAGAGCTTGAAGCGTCCGTCAACGCTCGGATCGTACGCCCAGCAGGCGGGCGCCTTTTCCGCCGGCAGCGTCTTGCCGTTCGCATCGACGTAGGGCGAACGGTAGAAGTCGTTCGCCCGGTTCTCGGGCTTGCCGCAGAGTTCCGGGCCGATCGCGTTGTTGTGCATGAATGGCGCGTGCGCCCATACCGAGAGCAACGAGATATTGCGGTAGTAGCCCCGGCCACCGTCGTGCGGTTCCTTGATGTTGGGATCGGGCACGCGTGCGCGCAGCGTTTCCGAACCGTACTCCTCCCAGATGTGGCCGCGCATGTGGTTCGAGTGCAGCGCGCGGCAACGGTTCGTGCCGACCTCCGAGGCAAGCGTCGCCTGGTCCGACCCCATCCAGTCGGCGCGCACGCCGTTCGGTCCCAGCGCGCGATAGTCGCGGTTCTTGAAGGCGCCGCCCGCGGTCTCGGGTATCGACGAGTGGCATTTGGCGCAGGTCGCGGCGAACACCTCGCGCCCCCGGGCCACGGAATTGGGGCCGAACTCTTTGTTGAGCTCGCGCTCGAGGTCCGTCGACGAGTAAACGGCCTCGGGTTTCCCCCTGCGCAGCGCATTTTCCCGGGCCTGCGCGAGATCGGTGGCGTCGGTCTCCTTCGACGAAAGGAAGTCCAGGATGTTGGGTAGACGGTCTTCGATCGCGCGGAAGTTGGCGCAATCGCGCCGGCATTGGCCGATGTCGAATGGCGTCTGGCCGAAGTTCCGGCCTTGCGGATCGAGCTGGCGCAGATCGGTCAGGTGATTCGTCCAGCACTGCTCCGAGCACGAGCCGATATTGAAGTAGACGCGCTGGATCGCCTCGAGCGCACCGATCGAATCCTCGCCACCCTTGAGGATGTGATGGACGGTCTCGGTCGCGACGCCGCGCTTCCAGCATTTGCCGTCGCGGTCAGGCTCGCACCAGCAGTTCGCGTCGCCTTGCGTGCAGGCCCCGACCTTGCGCCACTTATTGACGAGCTCGCCGGTAAACGTGGGGCGCACCTTGGTGTGGATGATGGCATTCATCGTGCCGGGGTTGTGCACCTGGTCGGTCGGGATCGCCGACGTGTCGGAGGTTCCCGGCCGCGCGTGCGCGAACATCTGCGCCTCCAGCGTTGTGCCCGACATGCCCGAGGTGAGGATCTCGGAAACGCGCGAGTACTGGGCACCGACGGCACCCTTGATGTTTTCCCACTTCGGGTTGGCGGGATCCTGGGGAGGGTTCAACGGATCGAAGGAAATGTGACACGATCCGCAGGCGGTGCCGATGAGAAACGGCGGCTCGATCGAGCTGTCGGCAAGGCGGTTCAACTCGCTGTCGCTGCTCTTCGGGTCCTTCGACAGGCGGCCGCGATAGCCTTCCCAGCTCGCGAGACCGCCGTTGACTTTGAGCCAGCGTTCCTTGTCGAAGCGCGGGTTGGGGAACTTGCGAAAACCGAGCACTCCGGTGGACGTGCCGAACGCGAGGTCACACGAGGATTGCCGCTGGTCCCTGGCCTTGTGATGCGGGTCGGCACCGTCCACAGGTGCTTCCTTGTAATCGCACGCGGGGTCGCGGTACCCGTCGCGGCCCACGAATGCGAGCAACTCCTCGTCCCCTGGGCACCAGTCGAATCCATAGGTCGCCTCGAGGCTCTTGGCCGGACACCCATCGCTGCCCGGAACGCAGCAACCCGGATCATTGATGATCCCCCAGGCCGCAAACCGGTCTTTGCGCTCCTTCGCATTCAGTACCCGGTACCAGTCGATCAGCACATTGACGCGTTGCGGAAAGACGTACGCGTGGAAACGGGCATTTCCGGCGGTGGCCTTGTACCAGATCTCGCGGCCGGCGCGCTCGGACGCGTTCAGGCCGGCCTCACCGGCATAGAATCCGGGGTTATCCGGTGTCGACTTGCTTGCCGCCGATACCGTAGGAGGTGCAGTCGCGGGCGCCGCCTGCGCCAGCCTTTCGGGCGATTGCGGATCCTTCGACACCGCAGCGATTGCGATGGCGGCGCCAATCGCCAGGAATGCGAGGACGTAAGCCGACCGTTTCATACCCCCCTCCTTTTCGATCGATGCGCGCGGGCCGTCGGCCCGATGAGGAAGAATAGCGTCTCGGAGAGCAGATGTGAACTACAAGAAGCGCCTTGACCCTCCCCCAACCCGCCAACGGGGCCAATGGCACGAATGAAGCGAACGTTTGAGAGCGTAGTATTCGCCGGTGGCGGCAACCGCTGCGTGTGGCAGGCGGGTTTCTACCGCACGGTGGCGCAGGCGCTCGACCTCGCGCCCGCACGCGCCGCTGCGGCAAGCGCCGGCGCGGCGGTCGCGGCCGTGCTGTTCGCGGGATGCTTCGACGCCGCACTTGCGCATTTCAAACGGGCCACGGCCGCCAATCTGCGCAACATCCAATTGGCGAACCTGTTCAATGGCGCACCGATCTTTCCGCATGCCGCCATGTATCGCCGTGTGCTGCTTGAAGTCATCGACGATGGTGCGCTCGCAACCCTTCATGCGGGCCCCGATCTGCGCGTGCCGATCACCCGCGCCCCGCGCTGGCTTGGCGCGCGCACCGCCTTCGCCATTGCTGGACTCGCCGACGCCGTCGAGCACGCGTTCGGAGCGCCGGTACACCCCCAACTTGCGCCGTGGCTCGGCTTCCGCGCCGACTACGCGACGGTGCGCCAATGCCGCACGCCCGAGGCACTCGCGGACCTCGTGCTTGCCTCGTCGTGCACACCACCGTTCACGCCGCTCTTGCTGCATGGCGGGAAACCCGCGCTCGACGGCGGCATTGCGGACAACGTCCCGGTGGCTGCGTTGGGCGACGCGCCCGGCCCGACCCTGGTCCTGCTCTCGCGACGCTATCGCCGGCTACCCACGCACGGGTCGCGCGTCTACGCGCAGCCATCCGCCGACGTGCCCGTGTCGAGCTGGGACTACACCGATCCCGCCGGCCTGCAGGCTGCCTACGACCTCGGGCAGCGCGACGGAGAGATGTTCGCGCGCGGAAAAGTAGGGTCAGACTCGACTTTTCCACCCGCCCGTCACCACGACGATACGCCATCGCAAAGTCGAGTCTGACCCTACTTTTCCGGCCGGTATGATCCCCAGGCTATCCCCCCGCTTCTTTGTTGGTGCCTTGTTGCTCAGCCTTGCCATCGGGGCGTTCCTGCGGCTCGACCAGATAACCGCCCAAGTGCTGATCGAGGACGAGTGGCACGCGGTGCATCAATTGATTTATTCATCACCGCAACGGGTATTGAGCTCATTCGGCAACGCCGATTACAGCATCCCGCTCACCTTGTACGACTGGGCGTTGGCCGATTGGATCGGTCTCGGGGAACTCGGATTGCGGCTGCCGATGCTCGTCGCCGGCATCGCAACGGTCGTCGCGTTGCCCTGGGCCATGCGCGGCCGCCTGGACGATCGAAGCGTGGCGCTTTTCGCGCTGCTGCTCGCAGTCTCTCCCTTCCTGGTTTCCTACTCACGAATCGCTCGCTCCTACGCCGTCACGCTGCTGGGCGTGTATGCCGCGTTCTGGTGTCTCGAACGCGCGACTCGCGGGCGAGGAATTCGATGGCCGCCGGCGACCGGTTATGCCGTGCTCTGCGGGCTCGTGGTCTGGACCCACGTGGTGACGGGGCCCTTCCTCGTGGCTCCGTTGATCGCCATGTGGTGGTCGGCTGGGCGAGGGAGGGGGCTGCCGGTGCGCCCCCTCGTCCTGCTGACCGGCCTCACCGGCGCCGCGATGGCGGTCGCGGTCTTGCCGCCGCTCCTGGGAGATCCCCAAGCCGTCACCGGCAAGGCCGGGGTCGACCGCTTGACGTTCCAGACGATCGTCGGGGCGCTGCATCTTTGGACAGGCAGCGATTCGCGAACCGTGGTGCTGCTCGCACTCGCTTTCGCCGCGATCGGATGGAGCACGGTCTGGCGCGCGACGCCGATCGCGCGGTGGGCCCTCCTCGGCACGGCGCTGACCTGTGTCGCCTTGCTGGTCATGCAGCCGTGGTGGGTGGATCGGCCTCTGGCCTTCGCGCGCTATCTGCTACCCGCCGTTCCACTCATCTTGCTGTTCGTTGCCGCGGGAATCGTCCGCGCTGGTGACATCGCCCTGCGGATGATGCGCAAGGACGAGGCGCATCCCGCGTGGATGCTCGCCGGAGCGGCTGCCCTGCTGGCGCTCTGGGTGCTCACATCGCCCTATGCTGACCTGCTGCAGCGCCCCAACTCCTATGAGCAGCACTCCTACTTCCAACTCGATTACCGGGTGCAGCACAACCCGATCCGCGTGGCCTTCGACACCTTCCCCATTTCGGCATTTTGGACGGGTCTGGCCAGCGCGCCGCCCGAGACGATCACCGTTGCCGTGGCGCCATTCCGCTACGCGACCTACCAGTGGCCCGCACCCCTCTGGGAGCGCGCAAGCCGCCAGCGCGTCATTCCGGCGTTTCTCTGGGGGACATGCGAGCCTTGGCTTGCAGGCGAGGTCCCGCCGGACCGTCGCTTTCGCTTCCGCAACGCGGTGCACGTGCGGGACGAGGAGCGACTCGCGATGAAGGGAGTCGACTACCTGGCGTACCACAAGATCGCGGAGAATCCGCAGCCCGATTGCGAATCGTGGCTCAGGAAGCGTTACGGAGCGCCGCACTACGAGGATCCGACATTTGTCGTCTGGAGCGTTCGACGCTCCGCCGGAACGGGAATGCCCCACTGATCCGCAACACCGATACCGCCATGTTCCGCGAAATCGTCACGGAAATCGAGATTGACGTGGCTCCTCAGGGCGTCTGGGAAGTTCTTGCCGATTTCGGAGCTTATCCCGACTGGAATCCCTTTCTGCTGAAGGTCGTTGGCACGCCCGCGGCGGGTGAGCGAATCAGGTTCTGGTTTGAGCTGCCTCGCGGGTTCCGCGCGCCGGCCTGCGCAACGGTGCTCAAGGCCGAGCCGGGACGAGAGCTGCGCTGGGCCGGGCGCCTGCCCGGTCTCCTCAGAGCGGAGCACTATTTTGTGCTCGAGCGCGTCGACGCGGCGAAGATGCGCTTCCGCCATGGGGAGATCTTCAGCGGATTGCTCCTGCCGATTGTCTGGCCGATATTGCGTGGCAGCGGCACGGAGGTATACGAGGCGATGAACGCGGCCCTCAAGCAGCGAGTGGAACGGGGCGCAGGAGGCGCTAGGATTTGACGGCGCGCCGGGAAGACTTGCGCGACGATCGGCGGCGGTCAGCGACGCCCCACAGTTTTTTCAGTTGATAGAGCGAACCATTGAACTGATTGCGGTCGCAAAGGCCGACGCCATCGACGCGATGAGGCTCGGGACCGTGGACGCCGTCCGTGTATTGCCAGAACGTCCAGGTCCTGAAGGTCGACGGTATGTTGAGGGGTTTCGGGCCGTTGTATTGGGCGACCCAGAGAAAGCACTTCGACAATTCGCGATCCGGCCGCGCCGCGCCGCCGAGCTGCTCCTTGATCAGGTGACCCGAATACAACCCCGGCCATCGTCCTGTTGCTTCAGCGACGTGCTCGACGAACTCACGCGCCTGATCAAGCGACATCGTCGGTCCCGTCAAGTTGGGTTCGTAATCGAGTACCAGAAGGGTTCGGTCGTCAGGTTCGGTCACCCGGAGAAAGAACTGCGCCTGGTCCGACCCATCCCCTCCCACCCCGAAGTGATACGCGCCCCAAAGAAGGCCGCACTCCACAGCCTTCTTGCGACGAAGCGCATAAGTCTTGTCCACATACGTCAACCCCTGCGTGGCCTTGTGGATGACGCCAACAATCCCGGCAGCTTTCATCTTCACGAAGTCGACCGCCTCGTTGTGATGGGACAGGTCGACAACAACGTTAATCGACTTGGGCACGCGCGTGGCCTCAGTTCACTCGCGGCAGCATCGGGTCGGGTCACTGGACCCGGTACTTCACCAGCACGTACGTGTGCTCGTCGAGCTTGGCGCCATTCGCCGCCCAGACTGTACGCACGTGCTTGATGGTCCGCTTCGCTTCGGGGGCATACCAGATGACATATTGAACGCGCTGCGGCTCCGGAATCGCGGAGCTGGCCTTGGCCTGGCGGCTGCTGTTCAGCTCGACGCGCAGCGCCTTGAAGGTGCCCGCCGGCACCGAAACCGAGTCCCAGCCGACGACGCGGCCCTGGCTGTACCAGTTCGTGTAGAACGGGTCCTCGACCGGTACGAAAAGCGACTTCCACGCCGTGTCGGGCTGCAATGCGCCGAAAACCTGGAGGAAGGGATTGAACTCGATGAAGGAATAGCCCTTGCCGCGCCATTCGACGAAGTGCGGGTCGGGGCCGAACGACTTGCTCTCCGAAGCATTGTCCCCGTCTGTGACGTCGCTCATTGTCTCTCGCACTTCGCGCCCTGACACCGCCGTCACCTGATGTACAAACGTGCGCGCCTCGACGTTTTTCCAGATGCTTCTGACGCGGTAATGCCAGGTGTCGCCCACCCGCGGGAAGGCGGCCGCGAGCGCGGCCGGCGGTCCCGGCGCAGCTCCGGCCGATGCCGGCGTCGGAGCGGCCGATGCGAGCGCAGGAGCTGCGGGTGCCGGCGCGGGGGCGACCGGCGCCAGCGCCGGCGCGGCCGCGACATGAAGGATCACTCGCCCACCGGCCTTCAAGCGTTCACCGCCTCTTGGCAACTGCGACACTACCGAGTCCACCGCCACCGAAGCGCCCGGATCCAGCTTGTCCTCGATCACCCGCATTTCCAACCCGGCCTTCTCCAGCTCGGCGACCGCGTCGCGGCGCAATTTCCCGACCAGGTCGGGCACGGTGACGAGCTGCGGAGCGGACGTGCTTGCCCGTGCTGCGACCGCGAGCGAGCGGGAGACGACCTCCCCCGTTGCGCTACGGGCGGTCAGCGTGTACGTATCGCCGACGTCTGCTGAAACGGACACGCATCCCTTCGCCGACGAATTCACGATTTTCACCGCACCGGGTTGCGGCGTGATCGTCGCACTTGCCACATTCTCCGCGCGGTAGCAGAGCTGCACCTTGTCGTCCGCAACGCGCGATTCGAAGCTGAGAATCTTCGGTGGCGCGACCGCAATCTCGGGCTTGTGCTCGGGCGCAGGAGCGGGCCGTACGGCGGGCGTCGCATTGGGTTTGTCGAGCGGAGGCGTGGCCACCGCGGCCACCGACTCCATGCCTCGGCCCTGCACGCTGACGGCCGCCGCCGCGCTCGTCCCCTCGGTGGTAATCGCCAGCGTGGCGACACGCGAGCCAGAAGCCCTTGGAATGAAGGTGACCTTGATCGAGCACGATTCGCCCGGATCGAGCTTGCGCTCGCTGCATTGACTCTCGCCGAGTGTGAATTCGGCCGCGTTCGGTCCCTCGATCTTGACGCCACGCACGCGCAACGGCACGCCGCCGCCATTGGCGAGGGTGACGACCGAGGCCGGGCCAGCAACTTGCAGGGGCTGCTCGCCGAACTCCACCTGGGCGGGCGTAACGCGAAGAAAGGTAAGTGTTGGAGGTGGTTTGGTGCCATCGCGCCATGGCTGCGTCAGGTAGAGCAGTGTGCCGGCGACGAGCACCAGCGCGGCTCCGATTCCCCAGTAACGTAGGTCGAAGCGCCGTTCCCCGACCAGCGTTTGTGGCGGAGACGGATGGGGCTGGGGCTCGGCCTGCGGCTGCGGCTGGAACGGCGGGGGCTCGGCCGGCGGCTTCGGTTCGGCACGTGAGATCTTGGCGATTCGCGCCTTGTCCGGGTTGAGGATCTTCTCCAGCGTGCGGATCAATTCACCGGTGCTGGCATCCCATTGCTTGTGGCTGAGCTCGACCGCCTGCCGTCGCGTCAGCGGCGCGAGTTCCTTCGGCAACTGGTCGGCGCGCGGCATGACCGCGCCGTCCACGAGTACCGGCACGACGCGAATGCCACGGGCGAGGGCCGTCGCGGTCTCGAGGCGCACGAAGTCGGCGGGATCATCGAGCCGGCGACGGCCCGCGTTGTCGGTGCCGAGCCACTCGCTGCCGATGATGACGATCAGCGCTTCGCACGAGCCGACCGCGCGTTCGATGGCATCGACGAAATCGGCGCCCGGCTCGATTCCCTCGACGTCCATGAACACGCGCTCGTCGCCGAAGTGGGCCGCAAGCCGATCGTAGAGCCGGCCGGCATAGCCGGCGGCGTCTTCGCGGCGGTAGCTGATGAAGATGCCGTGCATCACTCAGGATAGCGTCTCATGCGCGCGGTCCCGCTGCTCCCGGCCCCGGGAATGCCGCACATCGTGGCATAGAATCGGACAGCCGTGCGAATCCGCGCTTCCGAGTGCTACGCCCCCATTCTCCGCCTTGCGTGTGAGAATATTCCGGCCATGCGAGCATTTCAAGGAAGGGGTCGTTCATGACCACACCCGAACCTCGTCGCGACGAAGGAGGCGATGTCCCCGACAAGCGCCGACGCTGTTTCGTCATCAGTCCGATCGGTGAAGAGGGGTCGCCCGTCCGCGCTCATGCGGACGACGTCCTGGAATTCATCATCAAGCCTGCGCTCGCCAAGTGCGACGTCGTGGCTGTGCGCTCCGACCAGATGGCCGAAGCCGGAACGATCACCGAGCAGATGTTTCGCGAAATCGTCAATGCAGACGTCTGTGTAGTTCTGCTGACAGGCTTCAATCCGAACGTATTCTACGAGTTGGCCGTTGCCCAGTCAGCGGCGCGTCCCGTCGTCATCCTGATCGAGAAGGGACAGCTTCTGCCCTTCGACGTGAAGGATCTGCGGTGCATCCAGTACGAGATGGTCCCGATCTCCCGCCTGGTCAAAGGAACCTATGCTGACCGGGTGCAAGAGATGCTCGAAGAGATCAAGCGAGGCGGCTGGAAGGCGTCAAACCTGTTTGAGCAATTGGGCGTCACACGCAAGCTCGATGACGAACTGCAGGTTCGCCGCCTTGTGGAGCGGGCGCGACCCGAGATTCTGCCGTACGGAAAAGACAGGCGTTACGCCTTGCCGTCCGATCCGGAGCGGGAAATCTGCCTCCTGACGGGGGACATCACGGAGATTCAGAACCAATCGTTCGGCACGGACGTCGTCGTCAGTCTGGAGAATACCGACCTGCAGCTCGGGCGCTATTACGACGCTGACTCGATCTCGGGCGCGCTGCGCTATCTGGATGCAGAGTCATCAGCCGACGGGCGGATTGCCCGCGACTGCCTCGATCAGTCGCTGCAAAACAGCATCGCGGAACTGCGCATCGTCCTGCCGACGGTACCAGGCCGGGTGATCGCAACGCGCACCACCCGGCTCGACCGGGAATACGGCATCAAGTATGTCTTCCATGCGGCCGCCCTGCAGGGAGCAGTCGGTGATGGCTACAAGATGATGGATGACGTGCTCGACGATTGCGTCCGCAATGTATTCGATCAGTTTGCCCAGACGGCGCCGTTAGCCGAACTGTCATCGATTCTCTTCCCCATGCTCGGCGCAGCGACGACCAGCATGGGTCCCCTGGAAGTGGCCCGCAAGCTGCTGAATGCGATCGTGCAAGAAATGACGGCGAACACGCAGTGCCGGAGAACCGTCATTCTCGCCCGCTTCGAATCCCACCGACAGGGTGTTTATCACGCCGCGGCCGAGCTGGGCCTGAAGCAACTTCCCTAGCTCGGGTCCGGCTTCCTCACGAAGGCCGCGGCGGCGGGCGCCCGTCCCTGCGTCGCTCGCGCCCATGCCGGGGCGAGATCCGCCGATGACGGACGCGCCGCCCCTCACACCTTGCGTACACGAATCGAGTAGTTCCCCATGCCGCTCGCACGATTGTAGTGCCGTACCTGAATGAAGTAATCGCCCGCGATCAGGTCCGCCGAAATCCGGGCATTGGTGTCCATGCCGGAGTCATCGTCTTCGGCGACCAGCGCCGTTTCACTGTTGGGGCCGAAAAGCTTCATCACCACGTCCGTCGGGCCGCGCGTGTCGATGATGTAGTGGCCATCGGCCGCGGCAGTGAAACGGAAAAGATCCTCCTCGCCCACCTTGCCGATGGAAGCCTGCGTCCGGCTCCGGGCGTTGACCTCGAGTTCCGTCGCATCGACGACCGTGGTGCCGGTTTTCGGGTACATCTTCGCGCCCGCAATGAATTCCTTGTCGAGACCGGAGAGGACGTCATTCGCCTTGGTGGCAATGCCATTCAACGTCCACGAAGCGGGAAAGAAATAGAGCATGATCGAATCGGGGTCGAAGACAGTCCCGTTGACCTGGTCCGCACTATACTTTCGCAGGACGTTGTGCCGGACCGTCTGCTCATCCCAGAAATTGGGGGAACCGGCCAACTCCTGAATGACGACCTGCTCGTTCCACTGAATTCCACCCGCGGGATTCTGATGCTCGTGCGCGAGTCCGATCGCGTGGCCGAATTCGTGCGCCGCAGTGCCGCCGTCGAGAAAGCCGAGATTCATCGTGGCCTCGTTCGAGGGGATGCCACGGCAATCGGTGCCCACATAGGACCACGCACCGTCGTTGGAGTCGAACGTAATGCGAATTTCCGCGTCGGGCGCGTTGTTGAAGTCGAACTTCAGGTTGGCAACCGTGGCCCACCACCCGGCCTGTTCCCGCGCGACAGACTGTTCGGCAGGCGTGCCCGCCATGAACCGCACGCGCAGCGTCGAGCCGTTCATCCATGTCTTGCCGATGGGCGATATGGCGCGGACACGGCCTCCGGGACCGCGCGTCGTCCGTTGGAGGCGCATCATGTCGCGAGGCAGGATGCGATCGAAGCAAACCTTGGGTCTATTGGCCATTTGTCGTCCCTCCTCTTTGGCAGTCGTCGGAAGTAGCACGGGGCTAGCCGGGCAGGCGGAAAGGCCGCCACTCTGCTCCTGTAGGCGCCCTGGAGATCGTCGATCGTTCGCCCATCGACCGCTCCGTGCAAGAATGAGCATGTCACCAAACCGACTCGGCGCGAACGGGTGGCGCTTGTCGCCCGCATCGGTCGATGCCAGCAACGATATCACCAAAGCCCATGCGGAAGCACATTCCGGGTCTTGCGCAAGAGAGGACGGCGGCGGCGTCCGACCTGTAGGCACGGAGCATCGGCGGGTGTTGACAGTCTCTCCTTCGCTCACGATTATCTGGTTCCACGCCCGCAGGATGGAAGGCATATGCTTAGCGTGTTCGGGCGGGCGGGAGAACTTACGGGGCGAACTACCGTCGCATTGAGCCCTCGCGATACGGCGGCTTCCGGTGCTGGCCGTGCCACACCACGAACCAGGGAGTCCAGAGGATGGCTCATGTGACCTTCGTCCACGGGATGGCGAACAAGCCTCCCGCGGATGTCATGCTCAAGCTGTGGCTGCGCGCGGTTGCGCGCGACGATCCGAAGCCGGAGATCCACCTGCCACCGAACGCGGGGCTCGATCTCGGGACAGTCGGTGCAAGCGTGGATTCCGTCTATTGGGCCGACGTCCTAAATGCAACGCCGGAAACGGACGTCAGCGATTACGAGAGCGGAGCCGAGGAGCGCGAATCGATCGAAGGGATTCCGGTCGCCGACACCGGTGCCGCGCGTTCGCGGGCCGCGACTGGCAACCAGTGGCGCGCGGAGCTTTCGCCCGGCGAGGCATCGTTCGTGCGGCGGCTCGAGGAGCAGTTGCGGTTCGAGACCGGCGGCCCAGTCGACGCCGGCATGCGCGCGGGCCCCGCCTCTTCCGCGGAGCGCATTCCGCTACCTGGCTTTCTCAAGCGACCGCTGATGGAAATGCTGCTGCGAGATGTTCACCATTATTTCTTCAATGTCGAATATTCACCGCGCCCCGGAGAAACCTATCGCATTCGCGACGAGCTGCAGCGGCGATTTCTCGAACGGGTAGTCGCTCACGCTACTGACCGCCCGCACATCGTCGTTTGCCACAGCATGGGGACGATTCTCACCTACGACTGCCTGCGCAATCGGGCCGATTGCCCGCCGATCGATGGCCTCATCACGCTCGGCAGCCCGCTCGGGCTCGACGAGGTCCAGGAAGCGGTGGCGCCGAGCGGGCGCCAGGTCACGTTTCCGGCGGAGAAGCTCAATGGGCCCTGGATCAACATCTTCGACCCGCTCGACCCCGTCGTCGGCTTCGATCCGCGCTTCGCCAACGATTACCTGCGCGACGGTGCCGAGGTTGTCGTCGACATCCGCGAATCGAACTGGGGCAAATGGCGGCACAACATCGTCAAGTATCTGAGCGGACCGCGACTGCGTGCCGAGCTCAAGCGCCTGCTCGTCGGCGCGCAGCTCGAATCCGTTGCGAGGACACGCGGCTCGCGCAGGGACGATGCTGGTGCGGGTGCCGGCGACCGGGTATCCGTCACGGCGGCTCCCCCGCAGCGTGCCGGCGCCGCGGAACTCGACGCGCAAGCGCTGCGCAAGCTCGATCGCGAAGACCTTACACGGCTGGGCGAGGAGGTCGCGCGCGCGGGAACGCTTGAAGGCGCCAAGGCGGCAACCGAGCAAGTCGTCGCGCTGGCGGTGGCCTTGCGCGCGCAACGCCTCTATCCCGAGCTGCGCGCCGTTGCCGGATCGGATTGTTCGCGCAGGACAGGTAGCCCGACCCTGCAGCGCTTGTACGCGCAGGCGTTGATCGAGGCCGGTGATTTCGACGATGCCGCAAAGGTGCTGCGCGGACTGGTCAAGTCGAGCGAGCAGCTCGAGGCAAAGGGCCTGCTCGGGCGCATCGAAAAACAGCGCTACGTGAACCAGGTGCTCACGAAGGGCAAGGGACCAGGCGGCCAGTTGCGCAAAGCCATCGATGCGTACCTGGAGGCCTACGAGGCGGATGCCGGCAAGCCCGTCTGGCACGCCGTCAACGCCATCGCGTTGCTCAAGCTTGGCGAGCGGAAAAACGTTCGCGATGACCGAATCGCCGACGTCCCGCGGATTGCGCGCGGCGTCGCCAAGCGCCTGCAACAGGATTTCGACGGCGGCAAGGCGCGCTACTGGGACCTGGCAACCGCCGGCGAGATTTGCCTCGCGCTCGACCAGCCGGATTTGGCCGAGTTGTGGTATCGCCGCTCCGTCGATGCCGACGACATCGAGCCATTCGCTCTCGCCAGCAGCATTCGCCAGCTGAAGGAGGTCTGGGGATTGAACGCCAGCGAGGGCATAGGCAAGCATTTGCTGCCGCCGCTCGAAGCGATGCTGGCACGAATCGGCAAGCTCGCACTGTTCACCGCGGAGGTGATCCGTCATCCGGACGCCGAGGGGACGCTGGAGAAGATATTCGGCGACACCGGCTTCATGAGCCCCGAGAAGATTCGACTCGGCCTCAAGCGCTGCGAGGCGGTCGGCAGGGTCGAGGAGACGACGGGTGATGGCGTCGGCACGGGTTTTGCGATCCCCGGCACCGCGCTTTCCGGTAGCTGGTCGGGCAATTATCTCTTTGTCACGAACAATCACGTCGTGAGCACGACGGACGCCGACGCGCTTCGCTTCGCCAACGCGCAGGTGACCTTCCATGCACTGCGCGATGGCACCGGCAAGGCATTCACGACGCGCTTTGTCAAAATCCTCCGGGAGTCCCCTCCCGATCAGCTCGATTACACGGTCCTGGAGCTCGCCGACCAGCCGCCGGGGCTCGAGGCGTACCCGGTCGCCGATACGATGCCGACGGTCAATAGCGGCCAGCGTCTCTACGTCATCGGCCACCCGCGTGGCGGCGGGCTGATGTTCTCGATGCAGGACAACCGGCTGGTCGACCACGGGGCGCCAGCCGACTACCACGTCCACTATCGCACGCCGACCGAGCCGGGCAGCTCGGGCAGTCCCGTATTCAATGGCGGCTGGGAGTTGGTCGCGCTCCACCATGCCGGTTCGGCGACGATGAAACGCATTCACGGGGCCGGCACCTACGAAGCGAACGAGGGAATCTGGATCCAGGCGATCCGCAAGCACGTGAACGCGTGATGCGGGCGCTCCGGCGCCGCGACGCGGCTGATCGCGCGGGCATTGCGCCACCGCGTGCAGGCAATACTTGTGGCGGCCGCATGCAGCGGGCGCGTTGAAGCGCGGACAGGCAGGAGGTTGGCATGAACGAACATGACTCTCCGGTGGTACGTTGGGCCGATATGCGCAGTCTCGGTGAGCTGGCGAGAGCGACGGGCAGCGTGGGATCGGGCGAAGGCGCGCTCGAAGCGCTGGAGCGCAAGCTAGCGCACGACGAGGCGTTCTTCCGCGACCGCCAGGGTTTCGCCGAGGACTTTCTCGAGGACTTCCCGGTACCGATGCCACACTGCGTCGGCCGCAGCGCGGGCGACGAGGCACCGCTGAAGTCGGGCAACGGAAACGTGCTGCGCTATGGCCATTTCTCCGTGGTGATGTCGATGTCGCGGCGCATCGCGCTCTACACCGCCTGCAACATCGATGGGCCGACATCGAAAAAGATCAAACGAGACGCCGACGTTTGGTTTTATGACGATCGAATCGACCGCGCGCATCAGACAGGCGACGAGTTGTACCGCAACAACGAGCTCGACCGTGGCCACCTCGTCCGTCGCGAAGACCCGGTCTGGGGCTCTCAGGCAGCGCTCGCCAACGACGACACCTTTCACTTCACCAATTGCTCGCCGCAGCACAGCGGGATGAACCAGAAGACCTGGCTGGGGCTCGAGGATTACATCCTGCAGAATGCGCGAGTTCACCGCCTGCGGATCAACGTCTTCACCGGACCCGTGCTGCGCGACGACGACATGGTCTACCGCGGCGTGAAGATCCCGAAGGAGTACTGGAAGGTCATTGCGTTTCGAACCGATGATCGTCCCTCGGCAACCGCCTACCTGATAAGCCAGGGCAAGCTCATCGAGGATCTCGAGTTCGTCTTCGGGCGCTACAAGACCTACCAGGTGGCGATCGCCGAGGTTCAGGAACTGGCCGGGCTCGACTTCGGCGACCTGAGTCGCTTCGACGGGTTTTCGAGCGAAGGTGGGCTCGAGGGGCGTCGGTGGCGGCGCGAGGAGCTTCGGTCGTGGGAGGAAATCCGCGTCTGACAGGTGTCGTGCCGCGCGCACTGGGCGCCGTTGAACGAACAGGGAGGCGGACATGTCCGATCTCGAAGAATGGCTGAAACTTGCGCCGCCGGCGGCCGAGCGTGCGGCCGATAAGCGCTGGCACGTCTTTCTCAGCTACCGGTCCGTCGAGCGCCCCTGGGTGCTATCGCTCTACGACACGCTCACGCAGCTCGGCTACGCAGTCTTCCTCGACCAGTTCGTGCTCGACACGTCGAGCCGGCTCACGCGATCTCTCGAGGAGAACCTGGACGGAAGCCAGACAGGGATCCTCATCTGGTCGCCGCGAAACGAAGACTCGGAATGGTGCAAGCAGGAGTACGACGCGTTCGTTACGAAGGAGAAGGAAAGCGGTTTTCGCTTCGTGATCGCGCGGCTGGACAACGCCGAGCTTCCCGTGTTCGCGCGAACCAAGATCTGGGTCGACTTCACGGAGTCGCGGGAGGGGCCGCGCGGAAGCGGCCTGCTCCGGCTTCTCTACGGCCTGCAAGGCAAGGCCTTGCCCGACGGCGCGGTCCGTCTCGCAGTCTCCATCGACGAGGAGACGAAGCTATCGCTCGCACGGATCCGGGCGGCGCGCGAGGATCAGGACAAGGACCGCCTGCTCGAGCTCGGCAAGTCGCAACAACTTGCCTGGCGGGCCAGCCCGCTGCTGCGCTGCGCGTGCGCCGAGGCCCTGGTGTCGATGAAGGCGCCCGAGGCAGCGATCGAGCTTCTCGAGACGGTCATGCGCGAGTTCCCCAAATCCCTGCGTCCGCGACAGCTCAACGGTCTCGCGCTCGCGCGGGCAGGCCGATGGCGGGAGGCCAAGACAGCGCTGGGCGAGCTCTACGAACTCGGCGAGCGCGATCCCGAGACCGTCGGCCTGTACGCACGCACCTGGATGGACTCGTTCGAAGCCACGCAAAACGAGCTGCATCTGCGCCGATCGCGCGATCTTTACGCCGAGGCGTTCGAGGCGTCGCCCGCCAACTATTACGTCGGAATCAACGCGGCGGCAAAGAGCATTTTCCTGAATGAGATGGACATCGCTCAGACCCACGCGCAACGCGTTCAGGCGATCGTCGGCACCGCAGCGAAACATGGCGACTACTGGATGACGGCTACCGTCGCCGAGGCCCAGTTGATCCAGAGACGCTTTGCCGAAGCGGCGCAGCTCTATTCCGCAGCCGTGGCCATGTCGCCTGGCCGCGAGGGCGATCACGCGTCGACGTGGAAGCAGGCGAGCAGGCTCTTGAAGCACTTATCACCAGCGGAGGCCGACGTCGATGCGGTGGCACGAGCGTTCCGTCACCTGAAGCAACAGCCCGTCCCGCCCTAACCATGCCAACGCGGTCCGAATGCGATACGCGGAAGCCGCCGCGACCTTGGGGCAGTCCAATGCTCGCGGCCATGCCGCGACGCCTCACCAAAGCAGGATGGCGAAGGACCGATGGCTTGGCATGGCGTCCAGCGCGGCGTGAAGCAAGGGATTGGCTGGCTCGTTGCGCGATGCTTGCCGTCGCGCTCATGTCTACGTACATGCAAGGAGACGCGATGGGAACCGAGACCACCAGCGCCCGCGAACGCGGATCGCTGCCGGACGCCGGCTCACGCAGCATCGTCCGGCCTGCCAGCGCCGACGCAGCGATCAGCCATATCCGTGGGGCCGGACGTTCCGTCGTCACGTTCGTGGGCTTTTCCGGGGCGGGATATGAGGATGCGCTCGCTGTCGAACGCGCGATCGCGAAGGTACTTGCCGATCTCAATCCTGCATCGGTGCTGATCTCCGCAGGCGCAACGCCGGACGGGATTGGCGCCGTGTACCCCTTGGCGAAGAAGCGCGGTTTCGCCACGATCGGGGTCGTGTCGGCGATTGCGGAGAAGGAAGGCGTAAGGTTCTCACCGGATGTCGACACGATCTTTGTGGTCGCCGACGCCACTTGGGGTGGCATGAATGCAGATGGGAAATTGTCGCCAACTTCTTCCGTGATGGTCGGAGCCAGCGATGAAATGGTTGCGATCGGAGGGGGTGAGATCGCGCGCGACGAGATTGCAGCCGCAATGGCGATGGGGAAGAAAGTGCGCTACATCGAGGCCGACATGAATCACGCCGTGGCGATCAGGAAGGCCAACGATTTGCGCCAGCCCGTGCCAGATGATTTTCGGGGTGCGGTGCACGGGTATTTCGACCGCAGGAGGTGAAACGCGCGGTACTTGCTCCGCTCCGGGGTTCGCGCGAGGCCATTTGAGCCAGAAGCGCTTCCCTTGAAACGCATTTGAGGAGACGCGGACCCCGGAATCGCGGCGTCAGATCTTCGGCACGAACAGGAAATCGCCCGAGTCACCGCCTGCGAAGCGTATCGCGCCGTACTCCGGCCGCTGCTCGAACTTCTGGCGCTGCGCGACGTTGAGCACACGCGCGGAAATTTCGCGATACAGCCGCATGCCTTCGAGCACGTCCTGGTTCTGCGACAGGATATCAATGAAGATCGCGGCGAAGACCGAATACTTGCCGCCGCCGCCATCCAGAACGGGCTTCAGCCCGCCGCTGGTCAGCGCCGTGCGCGAGCGCGCTTCGGCGATCTGCTTCAGCCAGTTGAGTCGCGCCTCCTCGGTCAAGCCCGTCTCGAGCTGACCGATCGACGAGCGTGTCAGGGCGCCCGAATAGCACGAATCGGCGACGACCAGGACGTGCTTGGCCGCCATGGCGTTCAGGATCTCGGTGAGGTTGGAGCTCGAAATCCAGTTGGCGTTGCTCGTGGGTTCCGCATCGATCGGCAGCCAGTTCGCGATGCCGTTGGCGCGGTCGAGCTCGCCATGGCCGGCGTAGTAGATGAGCAAATTGTCCTTTTCAGTCAGCGTGTCGCGCAGCTTGTTCAATTCGGTCAACATCTCGTAGCGCGTGGCATTGAGGAGTACCTTGATCTTGAAGCCGTATCGGGCGCGCAGGATCGGCGCGATGTCCGAAACGTCCGTCTCGGGGGTGCTCAAGCGCTGCAGCTTTTGGTATTTCTGGTTGCCGATGAGGAGTGCGTAATAATTGCCGGCATTCAGGCTTGGTATTTTCGGCGGTACCGCGACCGCGGGTCGCGCGATGCCAGGGTCCTCTTCCAGAAAGAATTCGAGTCGGGCGCTCTTGCCCTGACGATCCACCGCGAGCATGGTGACGCGCGTCTTGCCCGCTGCCAGATCGACGCTCGTCTTGAACATCCCGTTCGCATCGACGACCTGCGCGACGTCGTTCGCGGTCAATGATATGAGCCCGGCGGGCGATGTCACGCGCCCAACGATATCGCGGCTGCGCACGCCGGCGCGCACCTTGACCGTGGCGGTGTCACGCGTGACGACGATCTGCGGATCGATAATCTGGATCGAGGGTGCAGCGACAGCGACGATCGGCTTGACCGGCTCCGGCCTGGTCTCGAGCCTCGCCACCTTGGTCTTGTAGGCGCTGACCTCGCCCTCGAGGCGGGCGATGTCCTGCTTCTGGCGCGCCAGCTCGGCGTTGCGTCTTTCCAGCTCGGCTTCGATTGCCGCCAGCCGCGCCGGGTCGACCTGCGGCCCGGCCTGCTTCTGCCGCGTGATCTCCACCCGCATCGACCCAAGTTTCTGCTCGGCCTCGGCGACCACCTTTTTCTTCTCTTCGACCTGCGCCTGGCTCTGTGCAAGCTGCGCGCGCGCCTGATCGAGCTCCTTTCGCAGCGAAGCGCTCTCGCCTTCGAGACCGGCGAGCTTGGCCTTGTAGTTGTCTGCGCGCTGCTCGGCCTGCGCAACTTGCTGGCGACGCTTTTCCAGTTCGGCTTCGCGCTCCTTCAGCAGCGATTCGAGCCGGCGCGTCTCGTCGGTGTTGCCGGCGGCGGCGGCCTGCAGCTTCTGCTGAAGGAGGCGCTCGATCTCGCGACTCGAATTGAGACGTTCCTCGTCGAGCAGGCGTCGCGCACGCTCGAGGTCCTGCCGCGTTCGCTCGAGTTCCTTGCGCAGCGCGTCGAGATCCTCTTTCGACGCGGCCGAGGGCGCACCTTCGAGGCTGATCGTGCCTTCGATGCCTGCCGCCTTCCGGTAAAGGTTCAGCGCCGCGACTGGATCCTTGCCGACGCCGAGACCCTGTTCGTACAGAAAGCCGAGGTTGGTAAGGGCCCGCGGATAGCCCTGAACGGCAGCCTTTTCGTACCACTTCGCGGCGTTCGCGTAATCGGGCGCCGTGCCGAGGCCCTTCTCGTAGATCTCGCCGACATTGGTCTGCGCGACTTTGTCGCCCGATTCCGCCTGGGGCATCCAGACCCGCAGCGCGGTGGCGAGATTGGCCCGGTCGTACGCGACATACTCGCCGCCGCGTATCGCGCATGCCGACGCGGCCGTCTTGATCGCCCGTCGTGGGGCCAGGTAGGAAATGCCGGTGCCCAGTTGGCGCACCTGCGCCGGAAGCAGGCAGTCGACGATCAGCAGCGCGTCGGCATCCTGCCGCGCGTCGACCGCTGCGACATTGGTTTCCGGCGCCGCCGCGGCCGCCTCGTGACACACGATGAGGCCGATCACGGCCCAAGCACCCGTGCGCAACGCACGAGCAACGCGCTTGCCACCAGCCGAATCAATCCCTCTCATAACCCTACCCTCAAGGCGACTACCAGGGGCGCCTTGCCTGCGCCGCCAATCTCGCCTCTTTCCGCGTCACCGACTCGTTGCCGGTCACCCGCCGCTTGCGGGGACCAGCATCCTGTAGTCTCCATACTGTAGTCTGAGGCCGGCCCGTCACGCAATGACCGACTCAATGGAGCGGCGCCGACCCCACTGCGCGAGCCAACCGGCGAGCTTCAGCGAAAGCGGATCGCCCATGAAGGTCGATTGACATTCGCAGTTGTACTCTGCAATCTTCCACTTGTACCCTCCAATCGCACGCGCGGGATAGACGGTGCTGCGGGGCTTGGTCCCGCGACGGCGGAGTGCCGGACGGGCAGGTTTCACATCAGCCCCGGCGTGTTCCCGAGCCTGTGTTTGGGGACGGGATCCGCCGCAGCTTCCGGCGTGTGCGCTCGCAGTCGTTGTCACTGTCCAGGGAGGCCCAATGACGTACATGATGCAGTCTTCGGTGCTCAACCGGCTGGCCATCGCGGCGGCTAGTTGCGCGCTGTTCGCGAGCCATGCCGCGACCGTCGCGGCCCAGGGAGGATTGCCGGACGTTCCAGGCCTCACTGAGCTGCAGCAACCCGTGGCCACGACCTTTCAAAGTGTCTGCATAGCAATCAACGGGGCGGTAATCGCCAACCCGAATGGCACACCGACCGAGCGGCTTGGCAATTCGTGCTCGAAGATGGTGTTTAGTGCCCTCAACAATCAGCCGCCTGGTCCAATTCCGGTTGTCCCGAAATTCAACCTGAAGATTTCCAACACGGAGTTGGCGACTGGCGTGCAAGCCATCGCGCCGGTGCAGTCGAACGCGCAGAAGCAGATCAGCACCGAGGCGTCGAAGATGAACGTCATCGGCGCGCGGCTGCTCACCGTACGCGGTGGATCGCGGGGGGTCGTCCTCGGGCTCAACGGCCAGAACATGCAGGTCGCGGACGGATCGGCGTCGGCAACTGCGTTGCCAACCGGTGCCACGGGCGGTGCGGCCGCCGCGGACGATGCTTTCGGCGGACGATGGGGAGGCTTCGTCAATATTGCCTATAGCTGGGGCAACGTCGACCAGACGACGCTGCAGGATGCGTACAAGTACGGCAGCTTCAACATCCTCGCCGGCGCCGACTACCGGGTGAGCGATTCGTTCGTGTTGGGCGGCGCGATCAGCTACAGCGACACGCATTCGGACTTCGAGCAGTCGCTGGGCGAAGTCAAGGCCGCGACGACCGGCGTCATCGGCTACGGATCCTGGTATCGCGATGACTGGTACGTCGACGGCTTCCTCGCTTACGGGTACGTCGACTACGATTCGACGCGCAACATCAATATTCCGTCGAACAACCCCGCAGTAGCGCCCATCGTCACGTCGGCGACGTCCAAACCGAAAGGCGACCAGTGGTCGGCGGCGATCGGCGTCGGCAAGGACATCAAGTCGGGCGACTTCATCGTGACGCCCACGGCGCGACTCGGCTACATCTGGGTGAAAAATAAGGCCTTCTCTGAGGACGAGCCGATCGATGGGCTCGCGCTCGCCGTCAATGAACGGACCATCCGGTCGCTGCAGTCGGCGCTGGGTGCCAAGGTCAGCACGACGGTCAATACGTCGACGGGCGTCTTCGTACCCTATTTCAACGCCCAGTGGCTGCACGAGTTCGAGAACGACAACCCGTCGATCATCTCCAAGTACGTCGCCGACCCGACCAACCAGTTCTTTGCCATCCCCACGGCGGGTCCGACTCGCGATTACGGCATCTTCGCGATCGGCACCAGTGCAACGTTCCCGGACAATCTAACGGGGTTCGCGCAGTTCAGCGCTGCGGTGGGACTGCAGAACGAGACCAACTACGGCGTCGTGCTGGGCCTACGCAAGCAGTTCTGAGGGGCCGACGGCCGATTGGTCACGACGCACGGCTGACCCCATGGGCGCGACCCGCGGCGCTGCCGGCCGGAAACGGGCAACCGGCCGTTGGGCGGCGCTGCTGGTGCTCGCGGCGCTCGCGGCGTGCGCGACACCCGCCGAACGCTTCGACCGCCGCGCAATCGCGCTCGGCCTGCAAGCGACGAATCTGTCGGGCGAAGGGTTCAACCATCGCGCCTACATCGCCGGCGTGCAGCCGGATTCCGCCACGCTGCACGTCTATATCGAGCACGACGGCACGCCGTGGATCAACTTCAACCGCGCCTCCGACGACCCAACGCCACAGACGCCGTTCGCCCTCGAGCTGATGGCGAAGGATTCCGGACCGCGTCTCTTCCTCGGCCGGCCGTGTTACTTCGAGCCCCGCGCGGATTCGCCATGCAATCCCCTGGTGTGGACGCACGGGCGCTACTCCGCTGCGGTCGTCACGAGCATGGTCGCCGCCCTCCGCAGCTTTCTGTCCCTGCATCCGTACCGGAACGTCGTCCTCATCGGCTACAGCGGGGGCGGCACGCTCGCGTGGCTGATGGCCGGCCGGATCCTCGAATCCACGCGTGTGGTGACGATCGCAGCCAATCTCGATATCGACGAGTGGGCCCACATCCATGGCTACAGCCCCCTTACCGGCTCGCTCAATCCGGCGCTCGCACCTGCGCTCACGCCGGCGATCGATCAGCTCCACTACGTCGGTGGTCGCGACACCAACGTGACGCTGTCGGTCGTCGGGTCGTTCGCGCGCCGCCACCCCGAGGCGCACGTGGTCGAGATCGCCGAGTTCGATCACCGCTGTTGCTGGATCGACCACTGGCCGCAGCTTCTCTCGGGCGAGCGCGCTGTTCGCGGTAACGGTCAGGGAGCTCCCACCTCCAATGGGAGGCTTTCGGATGCCGACGACGTATTGAGCTACACTAAACCGGACGCGCAATGATTACAGTTGGTGTCCGCCGCGCGCAGGAGTGGACGTCGGGCGCCCTCCTCCGCGGTACCCGTCGCCTGCCGGCGCATCTCGCTGAAATTGATATGGCGCCCCGCTCCACTGAGGCGACATGACGCGCAATCGACTCATCGCGGTCATCGGACTTGTACTTCTGTCGGCGACATTGGTGTATCTCGCAGTCTGGCAATTTTCGCGTACGGAATCGGCGCCACCGCTAGGGGGGGCACCGCAAATCGCGCCTGCTGTGCCGCCCGATGTGCAAACAGCGAGGCCAGGCACCAGTTCGGCGCCCCCGCCAGCCGCTAAACCGGAAGTGAGATCACCGGTGTCGCCCGACGTGCAAACAGCGAGGCCAAGCACCAGTTCCGCGCCCCCGCCTGCCGCTAAACCGCAAGTGAGATCACCGGTGTCGCCCGACGTGCAAACAGCGAGGCCAAGCACCAGTTCGGCGCCCCCGCCAGCCGCGAAAGCGCAAGTGAGGTCACCTGCGCCACCTGATGTTCAAACAGCGAGGGCAGGTACGGGTTCGGCGCCACCGCCAGAGGCGCAACCGCAAGTGAGATCACCTCTTCCGCCCAGTGTGTCGACAGGGACGACCGACATTCCTGCGTTTCCATGGCCTCCTCCCGCGGCCTCGGCCGAACATCAGATTCGCAATGCGTGGGTCTCAACAGGCGACCGCACAAGGCTATCGGATGTTGCGGAAAAACTCGAGGCAGCATTGGAAGATGCCGACTATGAGACATGGCGATATTCTTCCGTACCACACGGGTTCGCCTTGGTTACACAATTGGAGCAGATAAGGCCCGATGGCACCCCACGAATCGGCAAGGAGCGTTTTCGGACTGACCTGCCTTCGCTCAGCGACACGACTTTCGTCGAATTCTTGAAAGCTCTGGCAAAGGCGCCGCCCGGCAACTATCGCGTGATTGTATTTCTAGTCACCGATACGCCATTTTCGCGGGTCGACAAGAAACCGACCGCACAAGAGGCGCAACGCTGGCTGGACGTCGGGCTGAATCAACTTCCGAAAGCGATCGGCATGTTGCCCTATGCACAAGACTACCGGACGACCGCCTTGGTATATGAATTCAAGAAGCTATCCAAGAAGGACTCCGCTATCTTTGTACCGAAGAGCGCCGAGTCGGGCAGGACCCACCTCGAAAAGGCGCGCATCTGGGATGCGTTGACCCGCTGACCGTGATCCGCGGATGCCCGTCGTCCCCGTAGTGTGCGCAGCAAAGGCCCGTCCCTGACACGCCGCGCCCATGCCGACTGCATTCCTCAGCTATCGACGAAACGATACCGGCGGCGAAGCAGGGCGCCTTGCCGATACGTTTCAGCAAAGGCTTGGTGATGCGCTGGCGTTCAGGGATGTCGCGGACATTCCCCTTGGCGTGGAATTCGATGCAGAGCTCAACAGGGAGTTGGCCGCTGCGAGGTTTGTGCTGGTGCTGATCGGCCCCAACTGGTTAGCTGAACTCCAGCAAAGGCTCAAGCAAACGGATGTCGACTACGTGCGGGTAGAAGTGGCCACTGCGCTGGCAAGAAAGAAGCGGGTGATTCCCATTCTGCTGAGAGGAGCAGCGCTGCCCCTCGCACACGACCTGCCCGAGGATCTTGGCTCACTTGCCAAGCACCAGGCGATGACGCTGCGCGACGAATCATGGTACCAGGACGTAGATCGACTGATCGACGCGATCGGCCGACCGTATCATTGGCGTATCGTCGCGCTGCGGGCGGTGGTCGCGCTGGTCACGATTGTTGTCGCGGTGAGACTCTTGGTGCCGCTGCTCCCCGACGATCGTGCCAATGACATCGTTTTCCTGCGCTCTCTAATCGGCTTCCTCGCGGGCATGTACGCGCTGGTCGAATTCGCCCTCGCCTTCAGGTACTTCAAGAAGTTGAAGCAGCGATGCCCGTCCTGATCGGCCGCCTTCGTCTTGCGCCTCGCGCACGGCCCTTTTGCTCGCAACGCATCTTGTGGACATAGTGTGAACCGGCCCTAGCTTGCCGGCGGCCACCATGCGCCGACGCTTGCACGGCTCGCCAAGGGGCGCCGCGGGTACAGGGAGTGCGCGTTGAGCGACATCTTCATCAGCTACAAACACGCGCAGCGGCGGGAGGCGCGCCAGCTTGCCTCGGCTCTGGCAGCGCGCGGCTGGACCGTATGGTGGGACTGGAACATCCCGACCCGCCAGGACTGGCAGGCGGAACTCGATGCGCAACTCGACGCCGCTGGATGCGTCGTGGTCCTGTGGTCTGCCGATTCGGTGCAATCGGAGTGGGTGCTGTACGAAGCGCGCCACGCCCAGCGGACCGGAAAGCTGATCCAGGCACTGCTGGAGCCGCTGCAGCCGCCGGCCGAGTTCTCCTCTTTCCAGGGTGTGGACCTGGCAGGCTGGGAATTCGGCGTGCCGTTCCACGCGGGCTTCGACCGTCTGCGCGCCGCGATCCGCGAACTCCTCGACCGGCGTGCGCCCCTCGCCGCGAGCCGCAGCGGCACGCTGGTGCGAATCCCGGGAGAGGCCGGCGACGTGCTGCGCCGCGATGCGACAACCGCGGCGAAGCCGCTGGCTCGCCCGGCGCCGGTGATGCTGCCGCCGCCGCCGTTCCGGGATCTGCTGGACCGCCGCGACGAGTGCGCTGCGATCATCGGCGCGCTCGCAGAGCGACGCAACGTCGCGCTTGCGGGAGAGACCGGCAGCGGCAAGAGTGCGCTGTTGTCGCACGTGGGCAACCTTGACCACACGGCGCGCTTTCACGACGGCGTCGTGTATCTGCAGGCCGCCACGCAAGGCGAAAACGACCTCGCGCAGGCGGTGCACGAAGCGTTCTACGACGTGCCGCCCGGCGTGCGGCCCAGTGCCGTCGAGATGCGCCGCAATCTCGCCGACAAATGCGCGCTGCTGCTGCTCGACGACATTGCCTTGGCGCCGGCTGCGCTCGGGACGATCAGTGCCTACAGTCCCGACTCGGCCTGGGTCTTCGCCTCGGAAGAGATGTTGGCCAGCGCGCAGCGCCGACCCGTTGCACTCGGAGGCCTGCCGGCAGGCGACGGCATGGCCTTGTTCGAGCGCACGCTGTCGCGGCCGCTCTCCGCCGCTGAGCGCACCATGGTCGCCCGGATCGTCGAATCCGTGCAGGGTCATCCCGCCCGAATCGAGCAGGCCGCGGGCACCGCCGCAGTGCGCGGGGTCGCGGCGGCGCTGACCGAGCTCGCCAAGACGCCGAACCTCGACGCCGAGGACCAGCAAAGCCGTCGCGTGCTCGCGGCACTTGCCTGCGGTGGCAACGTGCCCCTCGAAGCAGAACAGTGCGCGGCGATCGCGGTGGTGGGTGGAGTCCAGGACGTTCTGGCGAAGTTGGTGCAGCGCGGGCTGGTGCAGCACGTCGCGCCCGGTTTCCGCCTCGTGGCTGGTATCGTGCCGCTGGTCGAAGCGACTCCCGAGTTCGCTGCGTGCCGCGATCGCGCGACCGCCGTCTTCACCCAGTTCGCGTTCGAAGCACGGGCGACACCGCGCTGCGTCGCGCGCTTGGCGGCGCCGATGATGGCGAACATGGCGTGGGCTGCGCAGAATGGCCGCAGCGAGGAGGCACTGCGACTGGCCCGCGCGATCGACGGCCCGCTGGCGGAAGCCAATCGCTGGGATGCCTGGCGCGACATGCTGACGCGTGCGCATGACATCGCCATCGGTGCCGGCGATACCTCCACCGCGGGTTGGGCGTTGCATCAGCAGGGCACCCGCGCGGTGTTGCTGGATGACAAGCAGGAGGCGCGGCGCTATCTCAGGGAGGCCCGTTCGACCCGCAAGCGCATCGGCGACGCCACCGGACTGAAGGTCACCGGCAACAACTTGAAGCTCCTGGGTTGGACGCGCTGGATGGTTCTGCTGGCGGCGTTGGCGGGCCTTGGGGTGACGACACTCGGCGCGATCCCTCTCGTGAACTACGTCTTGCGGCCGATCGTAGCCATCGGCCCGGCGAGCCACGACTTCGGTGCGCAGGACTTGCGCGCCGCCGCGCAGCCGCAGGCGATCCAGATCGAGAACACGGGGCTCGGCGCAGTCGACGTGCTCGACGTGACCTCGCAGGGCCCCGAAGCGAATGCTTTCGCGGTCGGCTCGTCGTGCGACGGGATCAGGATTCCACCCAAGTTGGCGTGCCGGCTGCTCGTGCAGTTCAGGCCGGAGGAAGTCGGGCCGCGCAGCGCGACGGTCGTGATACGAGTGCGCGACATCAAGGACCCCTACACGGTCCCGGTCCGCGGTCTCGGAATGGCGACGCCGATCGCCCGCCTTTCCGCGCAAGCCGTCGATTTCGGCGCGGTGGAAATCGGCGGCGCCGCCGGGAGCCGCCGCGTAACGCTGCACAACGCGGGCTCGGCGCCCCTGATCGCGACGGCGCTTGCCATCGAGGGTGACGGCGACTTCCGGATCGTTGGCGAAGACTGCAAGGCGGCGGCGATCGCGGCCGAGGCGCAGTGCGCAGTCGACCTTCGCTTCTCGCCGCGCGAAGCCGGTTCCAGGCGCGCAACCTTGATGATCAGCGACAACGCAAGCGGCAGTCCGCGGGCGGTAGCGCTGACCGGTACGGGCCACGCCACGGCGAAACTCGAGGTGGCGCCAGGAGCCCTGGAATTCGGACAACAGGAAATCGGAACCCAGAGTGCAATGCGGCCGGTGCGCTTGCGCAATGCAGGAAACGCGCCCGTCGAGATCCAGCAAGTGACGCTGGAAGGTAGCAGCGCGTTTCGCGTTCAGGGCAATTGCGCCAACGTGCGGCTCGTCCCCGGCGCGGCATGCGTGCTCGAGTTGCGCTTCGCGCCATCGGCGATCGAAGCGAGCAGCGGCCGGCTAATCATCGCCAACAGCGCGGGTGGCGTGCGCGGCGTCGATCTCACCGGAAACGGCATCGGCCGGCCCGCCATCGATGTCACTCCCGCGCAAGTCGACTTCGGCATCCTCAAACGTGGCGCAGGGGTAAAGCCGCGACGGGTGACGATCGCCAATGCGGGCACCGATGTGTTGCTGTTGCGCTCCCCGAGAATCGAAGGCGACGGCCGATTTTCGGTGGTCAACGGTTGCCCGGAGCGGCTCGCCTCCAAGGCGCAATGCTTTGTCGACATTGGTTTCGATGCCTCGGGGGCGGGCAACGCCGGCGCGCGTCTGGTCGTTGCGCACAGCGCCGCCGGCGGACCGGCGATCGTTGCTTTGTCGGCGGCGATCGAGGTGATGCTCCCGCCGGTCATCGAACGCTTCGATTCCGATTCGCAGGTGCTGGAGCGACCACGCAATATCCAGCTGTGCTTCCGAGCCCGAAATGCACAGCAATTGACGATCGAGCCGGGAGGCACGCAACCGCAGTCCAACAGCGTCGGCTGCGTCACTCGATTCATCAGGGACACGACGACCTTCACGCTGATCGCCCGCGGGGAGGGTGGCCCACCACAGCAAGCGAACTGGACGGTCACGGTCGTGGGTGCACCGCCTCCCCCGCCCCCGCCTCCGCCTGCACAGGCGCCGGTGATCGTGGACTTTCGTGCCAATCCGCCGCTGCTGAGGCGGCCCGGCGAGACACGCCTGTGCTTCGCCGCGCAGAATGCCGAGCGCGCCATGATCGAACCGGGTGGTCCGCAGCCGTCCTCGCCGAACGAAGGATGCGTCTCGCGATCGCTGTCCGAAACGACAACCTTCACGTTGACGGTCAGCGGACGAGGCACTCCGGCGCAGCAGCGGGCCACGACGGTCACAGTCGCGAGTTCGCCGCCTCCGCCGCCACCTCCGCAGCCGCCGGTGATCGTGGACTTTCGTGCGAATCCACCACTGTTGAAGCGGCCCGGGCAGACACGCCTATGCTTCGCCGCGCAGAACGCCGAGCGCGCCGTGATCGAACCGGGTGGTCAGCAGCCGTCCTCGTCGAACGAAGGATGCGTCTCGCGATCGCTGTCCGAAACGACGACCTTCACGTTGACGGTCAGCCGACGAGACGCTCCGGCGCAGCAGCGGGCCACGACGGTCCAGGTCGCGAGTTCGCCGCCTCCGCCGCCACCTCCGCAGCCGCCGGTGATCGTGGACTTTCGTGCGAACCCGCCACTGTTGAAGCGGCCCGGCGAGACACGACTGTGTTTCGCCGCCCGGAACGCCGAGCGCGCCGTGATCGAACCGGGTGGTCCGCAGCCGTCCTCGTCGAACGAAGGATGCGTTTCGCGATCGCTTTCCACGACCACAACCTTCACGTTGACGGTGAGTCGAAAAGGCGCTCCATCACAACAGCGCGCCACGACAGTCACCGTCGTCACGACGCCCGATTCGACCGATGTTCCGGGAGCCGGTACACCCAGGAACGGACCGGCGAAGGGCAGCGGCGTCATCACGAAGGACGTCGGCGTGCTGAAGAAGCCTGGTGCGCTGGGTGCTGTGGAACTTGTCGGCGGCTGGTGTTGCCGGTCTGACGGCGTGATCCGAACCCGCAAGTCGGAGTGCACTGGCGCCGGACAACAATGGTTCGGCACCGAGGCTGAGGCGAATAAGGCCTGCACGTTCCGTGCGCCTCGGTGACGCGCACGGTTCATCCGTGCGCAGCGATCGAGTCGAGCGCGCAGCGCACGTGCACCTCCGGTGCCTTACTGGCCGGTCTTGCCCGCGGCCGAGGCGATCATTTTCATGTCGAGGGGACGGCGCGGCGCCGACATTCGTGCCTGCTCGAGCAGCCAGGCCTCGAGCGCGCGCACGCTGGGCCGCTTGGCGGCATGCGGTTCGACCATCAGGAAATAGGCGCGCGCCGTCGCGATCTCGTCCTTGAGCGGCGCCACCAGCGCACGTTGCTTCAGTAGCGCGTCGATCAGCGGTCGCCGCCCGAGTGCCATGCCCTGCCCTTGCACCGCGGCGGCAATGGCCGCGTCGTAGCTGGTGAACATCAGCGATGCCGCCGGCTCGAGGCCGGCGATGCCCATCGCCCTCATCCAAAGATCCCATTCGAGCGGATAACCCGCGCGCGGCGCCTCGACCTGCAGCAGCGTGTGGAAACGCAGATCCTGCAGGCTCTTGATCGGACGCCGCTTGTCGCGCAGCAGGCCCGGCGCGCAGACGAGCTGGATCGACTCTTCGAAGAGCGGGGTTCCGACGCCCGCATTGACCGGCAGGTAGCGAATGGCGAGATCGAAGCCGTCGACGGTTAGATCGCGCCGTTGCAGCGTAGCGTCGATGCGCACGTCGATTCCCGGCTGCACCTTCACGAGATCGGCCAGCCGCGGAATCAGCCACAGTGACGCGAGCCCCGGCGTGGTCGACAACGACAACACTTCGCGCCGTTGCGGGGCGCGAATCCGGACCATCGTCTTGCGCAGGCCGTCAAAGGCGCCGCGCACCGCGTCGCTCAAGCGCCGGCCATCGTCCGTCAGGTCGAGCGCGCGGTGGCGGCGGTGGAATAGCGCCACGCCGAGATCGTCCTCCAGTGCCTTGATCTGGCGACTGATCGCCGACTGCGTAACGAAACGCTCTGCCGCGGCCTTCGTGAACGATAGATGACGGGCCGCCGCGTCGAACGCCTGCAGCAGATCAAGCGGGGGTAGCCGGGAGGAATCTTTTTGCATGCGGTGGCGGAATGCCAGCAATTCCAAAAGATCGTTTGAAAGTTCGTTCGCCCAGGTAGAAAGTGCGCCTCACCTGCTGCCGACCCGATGTTGCTCCCTCCATTGGTTGCATGCAAGGGTGACATCCGAAACGGCAGCGGAACACCAAGGAGCCCCCATGCCCTACGACACGCCACTCGCCTCGCAGAACACCCCTGGCACAATCCGCTCCGGCGCGCAGATCGTGCGCTACCCCAAGTCCCGGACCGCCCGCGCCTCGGCGAACGAAGTAGCGCCGAACCTCCGCCCGATCGAGGCGATGCTGTTGGTGCACCAGGAGCAGGTCGAGACCTTTCGCCTGATCTTCGCGGCACTGCGACGCGGACTCAAGGCGCTGGCGCGGTCGTACGCGGCCTGAGCGTCCTTTACAATAGACTCATCAGTCCAGAATATTCAAGAAAATCAATCCAAGGTCGACACTGCGACGCGAGCCACCTGTTCAAGGCCGGCGCGATTGGAGCTCGCCCGCGCGGTACCGGGGCTTCGCGTGGCGCCGGCCGGCACCGACCGCACGCGATCTTCGCTGATGTGAAGCTGCAGCAAGAAAGAACCCGCAGTCACCCCCGCTGCGCGCGCAGCGCCCGGATTTCCGCCTCGAGACGTTCAATCCGCTCGACGTAGCTCAGCACGACGCTGACGGCGTGCGGATCGAGCTCAAAATCGTGGCGAATGCGCGAGGCGGTCCTCGCCACCACCAGCCATCTGGCCTCGAACGTCCACGTCGAGGCATCTGGATCGCGCGGGACCAACGCGCCGTAGCGCACCAGCTCGCGCAGCTCGGGTTCGGGCAGGCCGGACGCGGTCACGAGCTGCACCCACGTCACTTCGGTGACCGCATCGAGGTGCATCGCGTCTTCGATGGGAGCAATCATTAGGCGGCCTCCTGGTAGAGCTGTGCGCGCGGATTGAAATTCGAGACATCGGACAGCTGCTGGAACAGCGCTTTCTGTTTGTCGTCGACGAGCATCGGCACTTCGATGCGCACGAACGCGTACATGTGCCCCGCGGCGCCGTTGCCGCGTGTCATGCCGCGGCCCGTCAAGCGCAGCTGCTGCCCTGCCCGCGTGCCGGCGGGCACCTTGAGTGCGACGGCTCCGCCGGGTGTGGGAAGTCTGACGCTGGTGCCGAGGACTGCCTCCCAAGGCGCGAGTGGGAGATCGATGTAGAGATCCTTGCCGGACACGCGATACAGCGGATGCTCCGCCACTTCGATGCTGAGATAGAGGTCGCCGTCCGGGCCTCCGTTCACGCCTTTCCCGCCCTTGCCGGGAACACGCAGCTTTTCGCCGTCGGTGACGCCACGCGGGATGCGCGTCTTCACGCGATGCGGCACGCGACGTACGCTGCCATCCGGATCCCATTCGATTGCCGATAGTTCGAGGTCGACTTCCGTGCCGTGGAACGCCTGCTCGAACGAAATGCGCACGACGGCCTCGTAGTCGCTGCCGGCCATCGGGCGGTCCGCACGGCGCGCGCCGCCGCGACTCCGCCGACCGGCGAGGCTGGCGAACAGGTCGGACAGGTCGATGTCGTCGAAGCCGCCTTGCCCCTGCGTGAAATGCTTGCCCCAATCGGGTGGCGGCCGGAATTCCTGGCCAGGCGTGTGGCTGCCGAGCTCGTCATACGCAGCGCGCTTCTCCGGATCCTTGATGGTCTCGTATGCCTCGGCCATCTCCTTGAACTTCTCCTCCGCATCCTTCTCCTTGGAGACATCAGGGTGATATTTGCGCGCGAGCCGGCGATACGCGGTCTTGATGTCGTCGGCCGTCGCGTCGCGTTTCACGCCGAGAATCGCGTAGTAGTCCTTGTACTTCATGCGGGTACCTCTGCCCATTCCGAAGCCGCAATTATGACCGCGACGCGGCCCGGTGCGCGCGCCCGCATTATTGCGACACGCCACTCGCCCCGCAGAACGCCCTGAGCCGAGTCGTCGGGCGTGGGGCTTAACTCGTCTTGCAATGGACGCCACCCGCCATTGTCCCAGCCAGAAAATGCAGCCCGCACTGTTCCACCCCGCCGTCGATGCCTGGTTTCACACCAGAAGTGGCAGGTAGTCGGGGCGAGCAGGAGCCATTCGAGTTCGGGATCGAGGTAGAGAATCGAGATCGAGCAGCTCGCGATTACTGCGACACCCAGCACCGCGGATTACTGTCGAAGCGATATCGTCGTGTGTTCCCACTCCGGCCAAGTGTAACCAGCGGATGCGGTCCGCGCGCTGCCCTTCCCTGTGGCCAATACTCGGGCGGCGCTTCGATGCGGGAACCACTGGACCGTCGGTACGCGTACCGTCAGGTCAACTCAGCGTGCGCGCGCTTCTCACTTTGGGTGCGGTACTGGCGCCGCGTGCCCCGAACGCCGACGTGGGCACCGGTGTCTATCGGCTGGAGCAATTCGTCATGAGCCCGTTTGACAACCGCATAGCACTCGCATGCCTGCGCTTCGAGTTGGGGGCGATCGAGCACGGCAATGTGACCGCGGTGGTAATGGATCAGTCCCGCCTGTTGCAGCCGTCCAGCGGCCGCCGTTACGCCTTCCCTGCGCACGCCCAGCATACGGGCGATCATTCCCTGCGTCATCGTCAACTCGTTCGAGGGCAACCGGTCCAGGCATGACAAGATCCACCGACAGAGTCGCTGTTCCAACGGATGATGCCGGTTGCACGCCGCGATCTGCCCGACTTGCGTGATCAGCGCCTTGATGTAACGGAGAAGTAAGCGCGGCAGCGGGCCGTCGTGCTCGAACTCGCTTTTCAGGAGATCCGCCCCCAATCGATAAGCGTGGCCGGTGCTCAGCACGTCCGCCCGGGTCGGCGTGCTTTCGCCACCCAGGAACGATGCAACGCCGATCACGCCTTCGCGGCCCGTGACCGCGAATTCCTTCGACGCCCCGCTGTCCGTCACACAGAACCGGGAAACGATGCCTGCAGTGAGGAAATACAGGTAGTTTTCCAGCTCGCCGGCGCCGTGAACGGTCCAACCCAGCGGCAAAGGAACGGATTCTAGATGCGGCAGCAGACGCTCATAGTCGTCCGCTGGGAGCTGCTGCAAGAAGGTGGTTTTGCCTCGGCGTGTGCTGTGCGGATATCGCACACTTCCCATTCCTGAACGCAAATTCCGCCTCGGGGCACGGCCGCACCCATTGCGATAGCATCCAGCCCCACCGAGGACAGCTAACAAACTATTGGGCTAGCCAGCCCGTCGTTCGAATGTACCCAGTTAATCGATCACGTCCATTGATTTAGATTAAATCCAATGTGCTATAGCGCACGGATCGGGAAAGGACAACGCCGTCCCGAGCTCTCAGGTACTGACAAATGAGTCCGGGAAGGCGCTGATTCTTTTGCCGATTCCTTGCGATGGGGCCGTGCAGAGAGCTCCTCAACGCATCGGGCTTTTGTTCGATAACGCACAGACTTCGCTGGCAAGTTGACTTAGATTGGGTGCATAGGACTTTCAAGCACGGCGTGCCGGCCGTTTGTCGGCATACGTTATCAGGAGCAAGTCATGAGGATGAACAAGAACCAGGTCAAAGGCCGCGTCAAGGAAGTGAAAGGCATGATCAAGGAAGTCGCCGGCAAAGCTCGTGGGCAACGAGAAGCTGGAAGAAAAAGGTAAGGTTCAGAAGATTCTCGGCGAGGCGCAAGCAGCGATTGGCGACCTCAAGCAAGACGTGAAAGACGTAGCAAAAAGCGCCTGACTTCAGCGCCGCATTCTTCGCGGGAAGAATGTCCCCTAACCGGTAGACAGCTCTCGTTCCGAATTGTCCAAGCGCCTTGTAAGGGACGGATGGATTCGTGCAACCGGATCGTCGAGGTCCGGATCACGTGGCTCCGCCGATCGTGGTCGTGCGGTCCATGTCATCACACCTACGCGAGGACGAGCGCTACGCTGCGCGAGCTCATGATCGGCCCGGAACCCGTCGGGATTCGTCCGTAGTGTTTGGTGTGGTCCGCCATGTAACAGAGGAGCAAGTCATGACAAATCCTGCAATTGATGTTGACCAAGTGCTGAAAAACTTGGCGAGCCAGTCGATAAAGCAAGGTAGCAACGTACGCGCCGCGGTGCGGAACCTGACCCTCAAGGCATTGCAACAACGCGAGCTCACGCTGGACCAGATCGGAAAGGTCCTGCGAAGTGTCACCGAAGGGGTGACGCTCGGTGTCGCTAAACGCGAGATCAAGGTCGAGAAGGCGCTCTCGGATACGGTAGCCGGCATGGACGATGCGTTACTCAAGGCAGTCCAAGCCAGCAACCTCGCCCTCCACAGGCTAACCGGTGAAGGTTACGACTACGAAGACTCCAACCTGAAGCGGGCCCTCGACGAACTGGAAAAGCTCGAGGACGAATTCCTCCATAGCATTGTGCAGGCGACGGACACTGCCAGCGAGAAGATCAAGGCGCCATGGGACCGGGTGCTCGAAAAGACCAAGCGGACTGGCACCGCCACAGGCACTCAGGTAGCGTCAACCATTCGCGACTACGCCAAGCGGGCACAAGCGGCAATGCGCGAGCAACGCGAGACGGGCTTCAAGACGGCGCATCTGCTCACCCAGAACTTCGCGATCCTGGCAAGCGGTATATTGATTGGCATGTCCGAGGGGTTGGGCGCCAAGCCTGCTGCTGCAAAAAGAAAAGCCAAGCCAGTGACCGGACGCAAGATCACGAAGGCCGTCAAGAGTGCGACTGCCAAGTCAGGCAAGCGCACCACGCCAAAGACCGCCAAGCGCCCCAAGACTGCGAAACGTGCCAAGACAACGGCAGCACGCAAATCCAAATAGGATCAAGCGTCCAGCCGCGGCGCCGAACCGTAATTGCATGCGGTCATCGTCACCGACTGGTTGAGAGACGATCGCGCATATGGCGCCAGAGGTGCCGGAAGGGGGCACTCGGTTCGTTGAGTAGAAAGACAGATGGCAGGCCGAACTTCGCACCATGACCTCCTCGAGGGCGAGCGAACGCCAGATCGAGGAGCATGTACACCGCCACGCGGGCATTCTTTCCAACGCCGAAGCCACGATCCTCGTCACCGTGCCTGAGGCGCGGGGCGTGGCGCGTCTGCTGGAGGCGCGCGTGGCCGGCCTGCGCCGGGTCGTGACCGTGGCCGAGTTGAAGGAGAGCGGGGGCGAGCCACTACCGGTGCCATCGGACCGGAGGACATCGCATTCAAGCCTCTGCCGTTTGCGCGGTGTGCCGCCACGCTGGGTGCAGTTGCGCAACCAATGCGAATTCAGTGACCCGCATCAGCCGATTACTTGTCGGCCGGCTTCTGCGACCAGTCGTCATCGTCCTTGATGATGCGGATCACCCGCGTGCGCTTCGGGTCGCCGTATTTCTCCATCTGGACGAGAACCGGATAAAGTTCCGTGAGCTTCGCGCGTGCCTCGTCTTCCTGCGCGAACGTGAGTATTGCCCCATCCACGCCGCGCACGTCTTTCCAGATACCGTTTCCATCTTCGATTTCGATCTTGAACATCTGCTTCTCCCGGTTCGGGATGACCGCGTAATGGTACCGTGATCGTGTCGAGACGCCGCACGGATGCTTGCACCGGGCGGCCAGCCGCTTTGCGGTCGAAGCGCAGGACGCAAGCGCGAACAACGATATCCGCCCCGCGCTCGGCGCGCTCGGCGAGGTCATGCAACAGTGCGTGGCCTGCCATGCTGCCTATCGCCTGCGCTGATTTGCGCGCGGACGCCAGAAATTGCGCATGACCGGATCCATTCCGACGCTGGGGTTGTCAGTCGGCGCGAGCCGGCCGGCGGCGCCTCGCGATGGCCGCCGCAACCGCCTCCCAGGTAGCGTCGAATGCTTCGGGCGTGAAGCCGGCGCCTGAGGGCAGCCAGTTCCCGGTACGCCCGCCCGCCAGCGTGTAATGCCCAACCACATCGAGGTGATCAGCCCGCGCGACGTGCAGAACACGGCCGTGCAGCTGGCTTAGCGTCGGCACGATGCCGTCGCTGGTGCGCGAGGTCGCCTTGAAGCCGAGCCCGCTGTCGAGCAGACGCTGCGTGGCCTTGGTCGGTTTCGGATACGGGTAATGCGGGTGCGGCCGCGCCGTCAGTGTGTGCAGCAGCCTGAACAACGCCCGCAATGCAATGTACTCCGGATCTATGAGCTCTTTCATCTCGAAGTCCTCGCGCGGCTTCGGCACGCCCGCGACGACACAGCCGTAGTCGATTCCGGGGCGATCCGCAACGGCTGCATCGAACAGCTCGATGCCCTCGGGCGTGAGCTGCAGCACTGCGCCTTGGTCCTGCGCGATCTCGCCGAGATATTTCCACAGAGGGTCGCGACGGTCGAACCGGATCTTTCGCAACAGGCCCTCCCCGATGCGATCGAGCGGGCCTTCCGTGCGTCCCAGACAGTCGTCGAGCCGTGTGACCAGCGCAATTGCTTTCGCCGCAGCCAGAATCGCGCCGCGTCCCTCCCCTGACGTTGCAAGAACGCTGAGCACCAGCAGTAGTGTCTGGCCGTGGACGGTGATGAAGTGATTGGCGAGCGGCGTACCGTGGTGCGGCGTCGCCACGGAAATAACCGTCTTGGTCAGGCGGGCAATGCGCTCTTCCGAGTCACCGCGTGCGATCTGAACCCCCGGCGTCAGCAGCATGCGCACGTCGAGGCCGCCCGTCGAGTGGCCGACGAAGTGCAGCTCCCGGGCTTTGAGGCCGCCGCTGCCAAGCACCTCACGGCGTAGCGCGTCGGCTCGCCTTGGGATCGAGGCCGTCGGCTGTGTCATACACCGCACAATGCGGGCCTCGACGCCACGCCGGCGGAGGGCGCGACCGAGCACCTGCTCCACGTCCTCGAAATAGCTCAGCGCGCCGACGGACGTGAAGCCGAAGAAGCCCGGCACCAAGAACACGAGTCGTGTCGTCATGGCCGGATTCTGCCTGTGATTGGCCGCACCATGGGTTCGGTTATTCGCAGGGGCAGGCCGATCGGTCAGGCGAACACGCAGGCATGGCGCAATGCATCAAAGCTTGATTCGTCTCGGAGCCAGAGGTTTTATGGGTGGTCCGCGTCACAGTTCTTGCGACGGGCGCGGGCATGCCTCACCGTGGTCCGGCGCGCCTCGATACGACCACCAGCCGCTTGTCGGACACCACCTCAGTCATCGGCAACCCGCGCTGGCGTAGCACGGCGAGCGTGTCGCGCCGCAGGATCGCATAGGCCTGTCCGTCGTGGGCCAGCCAGCGTTCCGCGAAGCGCTCGATCGTCGGAATGACCTTGTCGGGCTCGGCATCGATTCCGGGCCCCAGCTCGCCGCGCGTATCGACCAGTGTCACGGTGCGTCCGAGGTAGAACGGCACCGAGTGGTCGAACTGCGCAACGCTGTAGAACGGAATCTCGGGGTGAAACGGCGCGTGTTCTTCCGTCGTCAGGTTTTCGATGAGTCGCTCGGACGAGAGGTCGGCGTCGATCGCGTGCAGGAAGCCGAAGACCAGGTTCCAGAACCCGAGCGTGCCGACGACCAGGACCGCGACAGCGAGCGAATTTCGGCCACGGCGAACCGACAGCACGGCGATCGTTCCCGCAAGGAACACCGCACCTGCGGCGGCATAGAGCCACGGCAACTCGCCGGCGGCACCTTCGCCGAGCACCGCGAATTTCGGCCAATCCGGCAGCAGTGGGATCGAACCCAGCAGCGCAAGACCCGAAAACATCGTCACCCACGCCGACCATTTCATGCTGTCGGTACGTCCCTTTCCCATCCGTCTTGCAACGAGAAGTGCCATGGCCGGAAATGCGGGCAGGATGTAGGCCGGCAGCTTGGAACGGGATACGCTGAAGAACGCCACGATCACACCGGCCCACACCGCACAAAACCATGCGGCGGAGAAGCCGTTGGAACGGCCGGACCGTTCCCTCCACCAATCGACGCCTTCCTTCAGCAGCGCGGGTGTCCACGGCATCAGACCCACGATCACAATCGGGATGTAATACCACCACGCGCCGGGGCGGTGATGGCCCGATTCGGCGAAGCGCTGGTAATGTTCATGGACGAAGAAAAAGTCGAAGAACTCCGGATTGCGGTTCTGGACCGCGACGAACCACGGCGCTGCGATCAGCAAGAACAGCGCAGCGCCGGCGACGGGATTGAGGCGTCGGAACGGTGTCGTCTCACGCCGAAGCGCCGCATAGGAGATAAGCGCGACAACGGGGAGCACCGCGCCGATCAACCCTTTGCTCAGCACCGCCAGCGCTGTAGCCCCCCACGCGCCGAGCATCCAGGCCTTTCGGTTGGTCACGCCGTTGCCGCTCTGCGCCAGCACAAACGAACAGAATGCGAAGGTCAGACAGGCGGTGAGCGTCATGTCCAGCGTCAGATATTGTCCGGCAAGGAAGAAGGCGCAGCTACTTCCCAGGATGGATGCCGCAAGCACTCCCGTCCGCCCGCCCCACAGGCGGTATCCGGTGTACCCCACGATCAGCAAGGCGAAAAATCCAAGCATTGCGGAAGGAAGGCGCGCAGTCCATTCGTCCTCGCCGAACAGCCGGAACGAGAGCGCCGTAAGCCAGTACTGGAGCGGGGGCTTCTCGAAATACTTGAGATCGTTGAGACGCGGGGTGACCCAGTCGCCGGTCGCCAGCATTTCGCGCGGAATCTCCGCATAGCGCCCCTCGTCCGGGATGAAGAGTCCCCGCAGTTCGAGGCTGCCAAACCACCCGGCCATGACCAGCAAACCCGCGACGACAAGCAGAATACGCCGTGCCCGGGGCTTTCCGGTATTCCCGCTTCCGTCAGCGCCAGGTGGCGTGAAGCCTGTTGCGGACACGCAAGACTCCCAAGCTGTGTTGGCGGTGCGACGTGAGACTTCGCGCGGTATTGCGCAACGATGGCCCCTGGAAACGGCTGCCGCCGGTCAGTTGTGTCACGCATTCGCTCCCGCGAATCCACGAAGATCCACACTTGCTCCGCACCGTTGTCTCGAACTGGCGAACCCGCATGTCTCGTCCCGACAGCGAGTGTCCAACATCGCCATTTTGGACCATCGGAGCTAACGGAGCGACGACGCCCTTGAACGACGGGTGATTCGACGACACGACACGGCGCATTTGGGGTCGGGTTTCGGGCATAACGATCGTGCCGGGCCCGCGTAGCGTCCCGTACCCAACCGCCTGCGCCTCCTCTGGACGATTCCGTCGAACGGCACCGGTGGAGATGCTGCGCCGACCGTCAAACCGCACACGCAGCGCGCGACAACGTCGAGGCGTTGCTGCGTGTGGCTTGCACCACGTATTTGCTGGCGCCCGCAATGGCCTTATCAAATATTTGCAGAGCACAGCCCCGAAATGGCGAGGGGCCGATGCGCATGCACCGGCCCCTCGCCTCTTGCCCGCCCCGCTACGCGGGAACAGGCTACCCTTTTTGCTTGCGGCTTTCTTCCTCGCGCTTCTGCTCGTCGCTGTCTTTTTTCTTGTCATCCGGCTTGGCCGCGGCAGGCTTGGGCTCTTGACCACGCGGCTGCGCCGTTGGCACCGGTTGGGGTTGCGGTGGCGGTGGTTTAGGCGCCGCAACAGGTGGACGTGGTTCGACCTGCTTTGCGGCAGGGGCGGGCTCGGGTCTCACCTGTAGCGTCGGTGGCCGTGCGACCGGTGCGGGCGGAGCGGCTTGCGGCTGGACGGTCCTTGGCTCGGCCGCGCGTTGTGGGGGCGGGGGCGGCGGCGCGACGGGTTGTCCGCGCTGTTCGCCCTTGCCAGGTTGCTCGACCCTTCCGCGTTGCTCCGGCGGCTGCGCCGTTGGTGCCGGCGGTGCGACTTGCGGCGGAGCGGCCTGGAGCCGGCGCCGCGCGTTGTGGTGGCGGGGGCGGCGGCGCGACGGGTTGTCCGCGCTGTTCCCCCTTGCCAGGTTGCTCGGCCCTTCCGCGTTGCTCCGGCGGCTGGCGCCGTTGGTGCCGGCGGCAGCGACTTGCGGCGGAGCGGCCGGAGCCGGCGCCGCGCGTTGCGGCGGCGGGGGCGGCGGCGCGACGGGTTGTCCGCGCTGTTCCCCCTTGCCACGTTGCTCGGCCCTTCCGCGTTGCTCCGGTGGTTGTGCTGCCGGTACGCGGTGGCGTGGCTTGCGATGGCGCACCGCCTTGCGTCGGTGCGCCCGGTGCACCGGAAATTGCGGGCGCTGCGGGGGCCTTTCGCTCATCGGATTTTCCGCGTGCATCATCCGGCCCTGGCACCGGGCTGCCGCCGGCGGCGGACGCATGGTCGGCGGCGCTATTTGTGTCTGGCGCAACCACTTTGACGACGGGCGCCGGCGCGGCCGCTGCGGGTTTCAATTCCTTGCGTGCGGCGTCGTCGAGCGGTCTTGCCCGGCTTCGCTGTCAGTTGCTGCTGTTGCGCCGCGAAACCGACGGGTGCCGCCGGGCGGCGCGGTGCGGGCGACGACAGGCCGCTCGAACACGCGGGCAGGCGGCTTGTCGCCTTGGGCGGCGGCGCCACGCACGCTTCTCTCGGTCGGAGCCACGGGCGGAACGAACGCCACCGGCGCGCTGGCAACCATTTCCCGCGTTACCCGGACCGCCGCCCTGCCCCACCGGCTGCGACTGCACGAACGCGGTCGTCGGCACGGCGACGACGGCTCCCGGCACTTGCCGGTTGGCGTATACGACATTGGTCACGTTCGTGTTGTTGTAGTAGTTGTTGATGACTGTGTTGTTGATTACCGTGTTGCTGCGATTGATATTCTCGAAATAGCCGCGGCTCACCGGATAGGACGGTCGATAGACCTCGCGCGGCCCAAGCGGGAACCACGCGACTCCACCGACGTTGCCGCTGGAGATCGTAAGCTGGAAGTTGTTGCCGCCGACGAACGCAACCAGTGCCGGGGCGTAGTAGGCCCGCGTGCGCACGGGACCTGGTACCCAACCCCACGTTCCACGCGAGATTCGTCCAGCGGCCGTAATGGGACACGGCGAAGCCCCAGGGCGCGTCATCCACCCACGTCCAACCCCAGGGGTCGATCCATGCCCAATGTCCGTCGCGGTAAGGCGCCCAGTCGGTGGCCACGCGACTCGGGATCCAGACGTTGCCGTAGGTCGCGTCGACGCGCCAGGTGCCGTTCGCATCGAGGTCCTGATAGCCGACCACGTCCTGCGAGACATAGCGGGCGGAGACCGAGTTGTCGTAGCTGCGGTCGCGATCGCTCGACCAGCGATCGAATTCGTCGAGGCGCGGCGCGTCGACATACTGGTACTCGCGCAAGCCGGTCCCCGTGAAGCGATACGGTTGCCGCGAATCGATTACATACGCCGCGCCTTCGCCGTACACCTCGCCCTGGCCTTTGCGCACGACGATCGTCGTCGCATTGCCGTCGGGATCCACTTCGATCCGGTATTCGCCGGGTTGCCGAAGGGTAAAGGCGAGATTCGGCGTGTCGACCTCGAACACCTGGTTGGGCTCGAGACGACGCACGCGGACGTTCAATGTGCCCTGCGTCAATTGCAGCTGGGCGATTCGGTCGTCGAGATTGAGAACGGATACGCCGGTACCGGCGTTCATGCGAATCATTGCTCCGCCGACCTGGATTTCGGCCCGCGCACCCGCATCCGCCCAAAGGCGGTCGCCGGTGGTCAGCGGCCGATTGATCGTCGCCTGCACCCAATCGTCTTCGCCGGCGGGTGAGAAACTGACCGCGCCGGTCATGTAGCCGAGACGCGCGACGCGCGACGGCGGGTCCGCGCTGGCCCAGCCGCTGAAGGCCAGGACTGCGACGCCGGCCACGAAGGCGAAGGCTCGAAGACGGAGAGGTTGCATCTGCATGACGATTCCTTACGAAAGAGTGCGCTGTTGGATCAGTAGGTCGGATCGGGCCGTGAAACAACGGAGCGGCTCGACGACGGAGATGAAACGAACATGGCGCCCCAAGAGGCCCCGCGGCATCCCGTCGAACTGCAGCTATAACGCGGCGCACTCTCGTTGCGATGACAACGCAAGCAGGAGATCTCGGCACGGGACGCGTACGATGCCGATGGATGCTGTACCGGATGGCATGCGCGAACCGTGCCGAGACCACCGGTTACGTCCTGTTACAAAATTGAATCACCAACATACGGAGCACTATGCTCGTTGTCTGTTCGGTAGCGCACCGATCCCGCCAATCTGCCGGGAGCGTCAAGCTGGCGACTGGGCGTAGCGCAACGACACGGGGCGCAAGCAACGTGCGAAGCCATGAGAGCCACTCGCACTGCCACCGATATGTGCGCTGGCGCACCGAGTGTCCGGAACGAGAGGGGTATGGTTCGTATTGAGTCGCTTTAGGCACGCGATTCGTTCCATTAACCCACGCGAAGGTAATCTCATGAACAGCATCGTCTACATCGTCGGCGCCGTCGTCATCATCGTCGCTATCTTGTCGTTTCTCGGGCTGCGCTAAAGCGTCAAGAGCATTAAGCCACTAAGGGGGCGAGAGTCGATCTCTTTCCCACTCTCGCTGGGCCGCCGACCCGGGCCAACGATGAGCGCAAGTGCAAGGATCGAGTCGGCCGGAATTACGGATTGGCGCGGCGTTCCGGCCAGTCGCGACGAATCCTCGTCGACTGACATCTGTGTGTGCCAGCGTACCGACTCACGAATTCGATCGGGCTAGACTTGTTGTACTCACAGGTGAAACCATGAAATCAACCACACTTATCGCTTTGATTTTCGCGGGAACTGCACTCGTCGGCGGATGCGCGAGTGTCGATTCGCGCGACGACCGTTACGACAATGGCGGCCCCCGTTACAGCGGAGCGCGATCGAATGAAGGCTACTATGGTGTCGTCGACTCGATCGACTCGATGGGAGGCGGGAGCAACAACAACGCCGTCGCCGGGACGATCATCGGCGGCGTCATCGGCGGGGTTCTTGGCCACCAGATTGGTGGCGGCACCGGAAACTCGGTTGCCACCGTCGCCGGCGCGGTCGGCGGCGCCGTCGTCGGGCACGAGATCGGCAAGGGCAATGCGGACCGGGACGCCTATCGCCTTCGCATCCGCTTCGACAACGGCAACTACCAAACGGTGACCCAGGCCAGCATCGGCGACTTGCGTGTCGGCGACAGCGTGCGCATCGAAAACGGGCGTGCGTATCGCTATTGACACAGGTGAAGCGTTCGGGCGGTGCTTGGTCTCGCCCCGATGGACGTTAGTGGCCGGCAATTCCGCCGGACGCGTGATGAAGGAAGGGAACGCTATGAACTGGGATGTAATCAAAGGCAATTGGAAACAATTCAAGGGCAGCGTGCGTGAGCAGTGGGGTAACCTCACCGACGATCAGCTGGACATCATCGCCGGTAAGCGCGAGACGCTGAGCGGCAAGATTCAGGAAGCCTACGGAATCACGAAGGACGAAGCCGAGAAGCAGGTCAAAGCCTTCGAGGAGCGGCACAAGGATTACCGGCCATCCACCATAGTCTGAGCGAACTCCGCGGTGCGCCGTTTCACTGAGGCACGCGGAGACACCCGTCGAAGTACGGCAACAGGCGTCGCGATCTAACGCGGCCCAAAACGTTTATCCTAGGTGCGGCTCACGCCGCACTTTTTTGTTCGCGAAGCGATCGTGGTGCGCCGATTCCGATACGTCCTGGATGCCACATCCGCCGTGGCCCCGTCCCGCACCGAGCCCGCGGTGCCGAATGTTGCTGCGCCGACACGCGCGACACGATTTCGAAACATCGCGATGGTGACGTATGCCGCCAGCACGTGCGCCAACGACCGTGGGAAAGTAGGTAAAGTAGGGTCTATCGTCCAAATCGCGTGCGATGGATGGTAGACCCTCCTTTCCTGGCTTGGCCACAAGAAGGATTCCTGCATTGAACGTGAGCGAGCGGACGATCTTTGAACGATTGCTCGAGATCACGGCGCGCTTCGGTCGCGCCGACTCGCTCGGGAAATACGCCGACGAAGAGCCGCCGCTGCGATCGGAGTTGTTCAGCGCCGATCAGATGGAGCAGCACGGCAAGAACCTCGCGGTCGCGCACAGGTTGGCGCCGGGCCGCGCTCCCGACCGGCTGCTGACACGGCTGGCCGAGAACGAAGGCATCCTGGTCGAAGTTTGCGACCTGCTGACTGCGGCGGTCACGGCAAACCGCCGCATTACGCCCGCCGCGGAATGGCTGCTCGACAATTTCTATCTGATCGAAGAGCAGATCCGTACGGCCAAGCGGCACTTGCCCAAGGGGTACAGCCGCGAGCTTCCCCGATTGGCGCACGGGCCCTCCGCCAGGCTTCCGCGTGTCTACGACCTCGCGTTCGAGGCGATCTCTCATGGCGACGGCAGGGTCGACGCGGAGAGTCTTTCCCGTTTCGTGGCGGCCTACCAGACGGTGACGCCGCTCAAGGTGGGCGAATTGTGGGCCATTCCCATCATGCTGCGACTGGCGCTGATCGAGAATCTCCGCCGCGTCGGCGCCCGGATTGCGGCCGGTACGATCGACCGGAACCGGGCCGCTGCGTGGGCGGACCAGATGATGGACGTCGCCGAGCACGATCCCAAGAGCCTGATTCTGGTGATTGCGGACATGGCGCGTTCGAACCCGCCGATGGTGAGCTCGTTTGTCGCCGAACTGGCGCGCCGGTTGCAGGGACAGAGTGCCGCGCTGGCTTTGCCGCTCACCTGGATCGAGCAGCGACTTTCCGAGTCGGGCTTCACGATCGAGCAGTTGGTGCAATCGGAAACGCAGGAACAGGCCGGCGACCAGGTCTCGATCAGCAACACCATCGGCAGTCTTCGCTTTCTGGGATCGATGGACTGGCGCGAGTTCGTCGAAACGATGAGCATCGTCGAGCAGAAGTTGCGGGAAGATCCGGGCGGGCTCTACGGCAGGATGGATTTTGCGACTCGCGATCGCTACCGGCACGTCGTGGAGGAGATCGCGAAAGGCAGCCATCTGTCCGAAAGCGAGGTGGCGCGCAAGGCGATCCAGCTGGCATACGAGGGCACCGCCGGCACTGTTGGCAGGAGCGGCGACGACGATCGGGCAGCCCACGTTGGTTTCTATCTGGTCGACAAGGGGCGGCCGCGGCTCGAACGAGCGGCAGAGATGCGTCTTTCCCCCTCCGAGGCGCTCCGCAGGTTGGGGCGGCGGATCCCTTTGCTGCTGTACCTGGGCACGATCGCGGTGATCACGGCGGCCCTCACCGCGACCCTGTTGGCGAAGGCACACGGCGACGGGGTTGCCGATGATGTGCTCGTGACGCTCGGCATCCTCCTGCTGCTGGCCACCAGCCAACTGGCGGTGGGGATGGTGAACTGGCTGGCGACATTGCTTGTGACGCCGCGCCCATTGCCGCGAATGGACTTTTCCCAGGGGCTTCCGTCGCAGTCGCGCACGCTGGTGGTGGTCCCGACGATGCTCACCAGCGCCGAAAGCATCGAAGGCCTGGTCGAGGCGCTGGAGGTCCGGTTCCTCGCCAATCGGGACGACCATCTGCATTTTGGCCTGCTGACCGATTTTCAGGACGCGTCCGCGGAAACGCTGCCCGAGGACGAGTCCCTGTTGTGGCTCGCTCGAAAAGGAATCGAGGACCTGAACGAAAAGTACCGCCGTGCGGCGAACCCGACCGAGGACGGCGCACCCGGCGACACCTTCTTTCTTTTTCACCGTCCGCGCCGCTGGAATCCGCAGGAACGGGTATGGATGGGTTACGAGCGCAAGCGTGGAAAGCTTGCGGACCTGAATTCGTTCCTGCGCGGTGGCGGGAGAGACCGCTTCTCGCTCGTCGTCGGCGAGACCGCGGTGCTGTCGAACGTGAAGTACGTGATCACGCTCGACACCGACACGCAGCTGCCGCGCGACTCGGCGCGGCAGTTTGTCGGCGTGATGGCGCACCCGCTGAACCGTGCGCGCTTCGATACCGCCAGCAAGCGCAAAGGCAGCGAGCTGGTGACCGAAGGGTACGGGATACTGCAGCCGCGCGTGAGCATCAGCCTGCCCGGCGCGAACCGCTCGTGGTACGCGCGCCTGCACGGAGGTGACCCGGGCATCGACCCCTATACGCGTGCCGTCTCCGACGTCTACCAGGATGTGTTCCGCGAGGGTTCTTTCATCGGCAAGGGGATCTACGACGTCGACGCGTTCGAGCGGGCCCTCAACGGTCGCTTTCCCGAGAATCGGATCCTGAGCCACGATCTGCTCGAGGGTTGCTACGCGCGATCGGGGTTGTTGAGCGACGTGCAGTTGTACGAGGAGCATCCGTCGACCTATGGCGCGGACATCAGCCGCCGGCACCGCTGGATTCGCGGCGACTGGCAACTGGTGGGGTGGCTGCTGCCGCTCGTGCCCGGACCCGGCAAGCGCCGGCTGAGAAATCCATTGTCGGTGCTTTCGCAGTGGAAGCTCTTCGACAACCTGCGGCGCAGTCTCGTCCCGGCGGCATTGACGCTGCTGCTGCTGCTCGGATGGACCGTGCTTCCGCATGCCTGGCTGTGGACGTTGGCGGTGATCGCGATCCTGCTGCTTCCGTCGGCGAGTGCCTTCATCCTGGACTTGTTGCGCAAGCCGGACGAGGTGCTGCTGCGGCAGCACCTCGCCGCCACCGCAAGCGTGGCCGGCCGGCACGCCGCTCAAACGGCGCTGACACTTGCATTCCTCCCGTACGAGGCGACGGTCAACCTCGATGCGATCGCACGCACCGCGTGGCGGATGCTCGTTACGCATCGACGGCTTCTCGAATGGAATCCGTCGGCCGGCGACGAACCCGATCGTCGCCGCTTCGACGACACAACCAGCCGCTCCGAACTTGCAACGTCGGTCAAGTCGATGTGGATCGCCCCGGTCATCGCCACGGCTACAGCGATCCTGTTGACGATATCCGCTCCGTCCGCATTGGCGGTGGCCGCGCCGATACTTTTCCTGTGGTTCGTCTCGCCCGGCATCGCATGGTGGATCAGCCGGCCGCTCGCTCGCCGCGAAGCGCGGCTGACGATGGACCAGACGCTCTTCCTCCGCAAGCTCGCGCGAAGGACATGGGCGTTCTTCGAGACCTTCGTCGGCCCGGACGACCATTGGCTTCCGCCGGACAACTGCCAGGAACATCCGGTCGCCAGCGTCGCGCATCGCACGTCGCCGACGAACATGGGACTTGCGCTGCTGGCGAATCTGACTGCCTACGACTTTGGCTACATCCCGGCCGGACAACTCATCCTGCGCACGGCGAATGCAATGAGCACGATGAAGGCCATGGAACGGCACGAGGGGCACTTCTACAATTGGTACGACACACAGTCCCTGAAGCCGCTGCCGCCTCTCTATGTCTCGGCGGTGGACAGCGGGAACCTCGCGGGTCATCTGATGACCTTGCGGCCGGGACTGCTCGCGCTTGCCGACGACAGGATCATGGATGCTGCGATGGTTCGAAGGCTTGAGCGACACGCTGCGGACACTCACCGACGCCGTTGGCGGAGCCGCTCCGGCGCCGCTCGTTCGCCTGCAGAGGGATCTGGAAACCGCTTACGACTCCCGGCCCGCGACCATCGCGGCGGCGCGGCAGTGGCTCGACCGGCTCGACGCGAGCGTCGCCGAGGTCGCCGCACAGGTCGCCGACATTCCCGGCCCCGATTCCGCCGGCGCACCTGCGCCTGCGAGTGAAACGACGTTTTGGGCGGATGCCCTCGTCCGTCAGTGCCGGATCATGCAGGACGAGCTGACGTTTCTCGCTCCGTGGAGCGCGCTGCCGGCCGCGCCGAGCGGGTTTGGCGACCTCCTGGGCATCCGCGAGATTCCGACGTTGCGCGAGCTTGCGGCGCTCGAAGTGGAATTGCTGCCGGCCATCGAGCGCCGGCGGCGCGCGGACGCGTCGCCCGCGGACCGCGCATGGCTCGATGAGTTGGGCCGGGTCGCCACCGAAGCGAGCCATCGCGCCACCGAGCGGATAGCGGAGATCGAGCGCCTGGTGCTGCAATGCGATGAACTGGCGCGCATGGAGTACGACTTTCTCTACGACAGGGCGCGTCACCTGCTGGCCATCGGGTACAACGTCGGCGAGCGCAGGCGGGATCCGAGTTATTACGACTTGCTCGCTTCGGAAGCGAGGTTTTCCAGTTTCGTGGCGATTGCACAGGGACATCTGCCGCAGGAGAACTGGTTCGCGCTCGGGCGCCTGCTCACGACCGCAGGGGGCCAATCGGTACTCCTGTCCTGGAGCGGTTCGATGTTCGAGTACCTGATGCCGCTCCTGGTGATGCCCACGTACGACAACACGCTGCTCGACCAGTCCTATCGCGTGACGGTGGAGCGACAGATCGCGTACGGGAAGCAGCGCGGCGTGCCGTGGGGCATCTCGGAATGCGGCTACAACTCGGTCGATGCGAGCCTGAACTACCAGTACCGCGCCTTTGGCGTGCCCGGTCTGGGGTTGAAGCGCGGACTCGCGGAGGATCTCGTCATTGCTCCCTACGCGTCGGCGCTCGCGCTGATGGTGGCGCCCGAGGAGTCGTGCCTCAACCTGCAGCGGCTTGCCGCCGACGGGCTCGCCGGAAGATTCGGCCTTTACGAGGCAATCGACTACACCCCTGCGCGCCTGCCGCGCGGGCAAACCAGCGCCGTCGTGCGTTCGTTCATGGCGCATCACCAGGGCATGATCCTGCTCTCCCTCGCTCACTTGCTGCTCGCCCGTCCGATGCAGAAGCGTTTCGAGTCGGACCCGCTGTTCAAGGCAACCCTTCTGTTGCTGCAGGAGCGCATTCCGAAGGTCGCAGCGCTCTATTCGCACCCCGCCGAACTTTCCGCGATTCGTGGGATTTCCGGCGGTCCGGAGGCGCCGGTACGCGTACTCGGCAGTCCCGACACGCCGATACCGGAAGTGCAGCTGCTGTCGAACGGCCGATACCACGTCATGGTCACGAACGCGGGCGGCGGGAGCAGCCGATGGAAGGACCTCGCCGTCACCCGCTGGCGCGAAGACAGCACCTGCGACAACTGGGGCACGTTCTGCTACATCCGCGACGTGGCGAGCGGGGACTTCTGGTCGACCGCGCATCAGCCGACGCGGAAGCGCTCGGCACACTACGAAGCGATATTCACCGAAGCACGCGCCGAATTTCGCCGACGCGACAACGACTTCGAATCGCATACCGAGATCGTCGTTTCGCCGGAAGACGACATCGAGCTGCGCCGGCTCCGCATCACCAACCGCTCGCGGACGCGGCGGACGATCGATGTCACGAGTTACGCGGAAGTCGCTCTCGCGTCGCCTGCCGCGGACGCGCTGCATCCGGCGTTCTCCAATCTCTTCGTGCAGACCGAGATCATCCCGCAGCGGCAAGCCATCCTGTGCACGCGTCGGCCCCGATCGCTGCGAGGAGCAGCCGCCCTGGATGTTTCACCTGATGGCCGTGCACGGGGCCGATGCGGTGGACGTGTCCTACGAGACCGATCGCATGCAGTTCATCGGCCGCGGACGCACCGTCGCCGCTCCGCAGGCGATGACCGATGGCGGAAGCCTATCGGGCAACCAGGGCTCGGTCCTCGATCCGATCGTCGCGATCCGGCATCGGATGACTCTCGATCCGCAGCAAACGGCAACGATCGACGTCGCATCCGGCATAGCCGAAACGCGCGACGCCGCATTGGGCCTCGTCGGAAAATACCAGGATCGGCATCTCGCCGACCGCGTTTTCGATCTGGCGTGGACGCACAGCTGGGTGACGCTGCGGCAGATCAATGCCACCGAGTCCGATGCGCAGCTCTATGCACGCCTCGCCAGTTCCGTCATCTACGCCAATGCCTCGCTGCGCGCGGAAGCCGGCGTTCTTCTGAGGAACCGGCGCGGGCAGTCCGGGCTGTGGAGCTACGCGATTTCGGGCGATCTGCCGATCGTTCTGCTGCAGATCGGCGACTCGGAAAACATCGATCTCGTTCGCCGGCTGGTGCAGGCGCACGCGTACTGGCGGCTGAAGGGATTGGCGGTCGATCTCGTGATCTGGAACGAGGACCGCGGCGGATATCGGCAAGTCCTCCAGGATCAGATCATGGGGTTGATCGCCGCCGGCGTCGAAGCGCACGTGATCGATCGACCGGGCGGGATCTTCGTGCGGCGGGCGGAGCAGATCTCGGACGAGGATCGCATCCTGCTCCAATCCGTGGCGCGCGCCATCATCACCGACCGCCGGGGGAGTCTGGTGGAACAGGTCACCCGTCGCGGCCCCGTGGAGGTGCGGGTCCCACGCCTCGTGCCGACCCGAAATCATCGTGGCGAAACGCTGCCCGCCGAGCTGCCCTCCCGCGATTTGATCCTGTTCAACGGGCTTGGGGGATTCACTCCCGACGGCAGCGAGTACGTCATCACGACACTTGCGGGTCAAGCAACGCCCGCGCCTTGGGCAAATGTGCTCGCGAACCCGAATTTCGGGACGGTGATTTCCGAGAGCGGGCTCGCGTATACGTGGAGCGAGAACGCGCACGAGTTCCGTCTCACGCCCTGGCACAACGATCCCGTGAGCGATGCGAGCGGAGAGGCCTTCTTCCTTCGCGACGAAGAGTCCGGCCATTTCTGGTCGCCCGCGCCGTTGCCCAGCCGCGGAGCCGGCGCCTATGTCACCCGTCACGGATTCGGCTACAGCGTCTTCGAGCACCGCGAAGATGGAATCAGCTCGGAACTCTGGGTGTATGTGGCCATAGATGCATCGGTGAAGTTCTCGGTGCTGAAAGTTAGCAACACGTCGGGCCGGTCGCGCCGGCTCTCGGCCACCGGTTATGTGGAATGGGTACTTGGAGATCTGCAGCCCAAGACGACGATGCACGTGATCACCGAAATCGAGGCAAAAAGCGGCGCGCTCCTCGCACGTAACTCCTACAACACCGAGTTCCCCGACCGCGTCGCATTCTTCGATGTAAACGACCCGACTCGCAGTGTGAGCGGTGACCGCACCGAATTCCTCGGACGTAACGGCGCGCTCCGCAATCCGGCCGCGATGGCACGATCACGCCTTTCCGGCAAGGTGGGCGCGGCGCTTGATCCGTGTGCCGCCATCCAGGTCCCGTTCGAACTGGCCGATGGTCAGGAGCGCGAGATCGTCTTCCGGCTTGGCTTGGGTCGAAATATCGCCGACGCCGGCAGCCTCGTGCAACGCTTCCGGGGATCGACCGCCGCTCATGACGCGCTGGACGCCGTGCGAGCGCACTGGAAGCGCACGCTCGGCACCGTGCAGGTGGAAACGCCGGACGTGTCGCTCAACGTGCTGACCAACGGCTGGCTTCTGTATCAGACGGTGGCGTGCCGCCTCTGGGCGCGCAGCGGCTACTACCAATCTGGCGGGGCCTTTGGCTTCCGCGATCAGCTGCAGGACGTGATGGCGCTCGTCCACGCCGAGCCGGCGCTCATGCGCGAGCACCTGCTTCGCTGCGCGGGCCGCCAGTTCGCGGAAGGCGACGTCCAGCATTGGTGGCATCCACCGTCGGGCCGGGGTGTGCGTACGCGTTGTTCGGATGATTATCTCTGGCTGCCGCTCGCGACGGCACGCTACGTGAAGGCGACCGGAGACAGTGGCGTGCTGGATGAATCGATCCATTTCCTGGAAGGTCGCGCGGTGAACGCGGAAGACGACTCCTACTACGATCTGCCCGGCCGGTCCGGAGAATCGGCGAGCGTTTACCAGCACTGCGTGCGCGCTATCGTGCATGGCCTGCAATACGGCACGCACGGCCTGCCGCTGATGGGCTCCGGCGACTGGAACGACGGTATGAATCTGGTAGGGATCAAGGGCACGGGCGAAAGCGTCTGGTTGGGCTTTTTCCTTTGCACCGTGCTGAAGCAGTTCGCCGAGGTCGCGGCCCTGAAAGGTGACTCGTCGTTTGCCGAGCGATGCGAGACGGAAGGGATCAGGCTTCGCCAGAACCTCGAGCAGCACGGCTGGGACGGCGAGTGGTACTTGCGCGCCTATTTCGATGACGGCTCGCCGCTGGGATCGGCGACCAGCGTCGAGTGCCGCATCGATTCCGTTGCGCAGAGCTGGTCGGTGCTATCGGGCGCGGGCGATGCCAAGCGCTCGCAGATGGCAATGAAGGCCGTCGATGAACGCCTCGTGCGCCGGGACCACGCGCTGATCCAGCTTCTGGATCCACCCTTCGACAGGTCGAATCTCGACCCCGGCTACATCAGGGGCTACGCTCCGGGCGTGCGGGAAAACGGCGGCCAGTACACACACGGTGCAATCTGGGCGGCGATGGCTTTCGCGGCCATGGGCGATCGCGAACGTGCCTGGGAACTCACGACGATGATGAACCCGGTGAACCACGCGCGAACGCCGGAGGGCATGGCGGCCTACAAGGTGGAGCCGTATGTGATCGCCGCCGATGTCTATGCGCTGGCGCCGCATACGGGCCGTGGCGGATGGAGCTGGTACACGGGCTCGGCCGGCTGGATGTACCGCCTCATCGTCGAATCGCTGCTCGGGGTGACGCTCGAAAAGGGGTGTCTCCGCTTCACGCCGTGCCTTCCCGCGGACTGGACTGCGTTCACCATGCGCTACCGATACCGTGAGACCACGTACGACATCGCCATCCGGCAGACGCTCGCCGGTACCGGCGCAAGAATCCTCGCGACCAGCGTAATGGTGGACGGTGTCGTGCAAGCCGACGGCTCAGTGCACCTCGTCGACGATCGCGCCGTGCACCAGGTCTTGGTCGAGGTGCACGCGGCACGCGCCGACCCGGCATTCCATGGACCAAGCCGAGGATAACGCCTCCTCATGATGGATGCGATGACGATAGCGGACGAACAGCGATTCACAATGTGCGGTAGCGGACCGACAAGGGACTGGACGAAAGGCATCATTGCAGCGGGTCGCAGCCGTTGCAGGAATGGACAGGAACGGCACATCGAGCCTTATCCTCGCGATGTGTGCCCCCCGGCATTCGCCTGGGAATTTTGAGAGGCGCCGCTATTTCATCTCCCAAACCCATACAGATCATTCTGGCCCGGCAGCTGGCCAGCAGCCTTTCCATGCCCATCCTCCTCGTGGACACGGAGGGAACGCTCATTTTCTACAACGAACCGGCCGAGGTGATTCTGGATCAACGGTTTGAGGAAACGGGGGAGATGCCCGCCGATGAGTGGAGCGGGCTCTTCGCGATCGCAGACGAGGCGCGCAACCCCATTGCGCAGGAAGACCGGCCGATGATGATGGCGCTCTCCGAGCGCAAACCATTCTCCCGGACGGTGTGGATGCGATGCAAGAATCGAGAGTGGCGACACATGAACATCACGGCATTTCCGCTCATCGGCGAAGGACGCCAGTTCCTCGGCGCGGAGATGATTTTCTGGGAAGTTTGAAATGCAGGTCACCCTGTGGGGCACGCGCGGCTCGCTCGCCACGCCCGGCCCGGAAATGGCGCGATACGGAGGAAACACTTCGTGCGTGGGTGTCGTAGGGCGCGAGGGCACGATGTTGGTGCTGGACGCAGGCACCGGCATTCGCCGCCTGGCGGCGACAATTCCTGAATCGGTTCGTCGCGTGGACATCCTGTTGACGCATCTGCACATGGATCACATACAGGGGCTGGGTTTCTTCGCCCCGCTCTATCGGTCCGACTTCGAAGTGCATATCTGGGGCCCGGGCAGCGCCACTCTACGATTGCAGGCGCGCCTCATGCGTTATCTTTCGCCTCCGCTGTTTCCGGTAAATCTCTCTGAACTGTCGTGCAAGCTGGCCTTTCACGAGGTCCCTTGTCGCGAAGCGGACTTCGGCGAGTTTCGCGTCACGTCCGCGCTGGTATGTCATCCTGGTCCCACCGTGGGATACCGCATTGCCGAGGCGGCTGGAGGCGTGGTGACTTACCTGCCCGATCACGAACCGGCGCTGGGCAACCTGCGCTTTCCGTGTCTGCCACGGATATGGACTTCCGGCGGGACGCTGGCTGCCGGAGCGGATTTGCTGATTCACGACAGCCAATACAGCGCCGCCGAATATCCCGGCCACTGCGGCTGGGGACATAGCTCGCTCAAGCAAACGCTGGACTTCGGAACACTTACCGAGGTGAAACAGCTGGTGCCGTTTCACCACGACCCCGACCACACCGACACTGACCTCGACCAGCTGATTGCCGAGGCCATTGAAGAGACGAAGCCTGCGTATCAGGTGACGCCCGGCATCGAGGGCACGAGGTTCGAACTGTAAGTCCTCCAGCTTCGCTTCGCCGCATGCCCGGACCGCGCAGGCGACATTACTGCTTTCGAGCGCGGTGAGTCCTGCCCCGTCCCGCATGCTCGCCGTACGCTGGTGCGGCGTCTCGTTGGCCGCGGCGAACGCTGTTGAACATCACGCTATCGTCACGCAGATCGAAGAAGGACCAAAAACAAAGCCCTCGGACGTGATCGGAATCCGAGGGCCTGCATCCGCCATTTGCTGTCGAGGGAAAGAACCGACGGGTGCAACATCATTCTCCGGACTTATCCTGTTTCGCTCGGTGCGGCAGCGCACATAAGTTCCAACACGCCTGGCAACGTATTTCCCTCGCACACGCCCACGAGTTCGGGTGCCTGTGCATTCGTCACCCCCGAATCTTCATCGTTCCTCCAGCTCCGTCTTGTATCGCAGCCTTGCTTCGTGCTCGGCCCGGACTTCGCTGATCTCGCGCATCACGCTGGCGACATCCGCAATCCGGGTCTCCGTCGGAACCTGGCCGGTGAGCTCGATCTCCTCATGCAGAGCGCCGCGCTCGTAGAGCGCCCATATTTCCTTGCCGAACTGGGTCACTGCGAGCGCCGGGGCGAACCGACTGAAATAAGCCGTGATGTTGGCGGCGTCCCGCTGGAGCATGCTGGCGGCGTTGTTGTTGCCCGCCGCATCGACGGCCTGTGGCAAATCGATGATCACGGGGCCGTCGCGATCGACGAGCACGTTGTATTCGGACAAGTCCCCGTGGATGACGCCGGCGCACAGCATGCGGACGATCTGCCGGATCAATATGGCGTGATAGGCCAGCGCTACCTCTCGCGACAGGAACAGGTCATTGAGCCTTGGCGCGGCGTTGCCCTCCGCATCGATGAGCAATTCCATGAGCACTACGCCCTGGAAAAAAGCGTAGGGACGGGGAACGCGCACGCCCGCGGCGATAAGTCGGTACAACGTATCGACCTCCACGCTTTGCCAGGCCTCCTCCTGCGCCTTGCGCCCATAACGCGTGCCTTTTTCCATCGCGCGCGCCTCCCGGCTGTTCTTGATCTTGCGACCTTCCTGATACAGGGCCGCTTGCCGGAAGTTGCGCTTGTTCGCGTCCTTGTACACTTTGGCGCAGCGGAGCTCGTGACCACAACGGACCACGTAGACAGTGGCCTCCTTGCCGCTCATGAGCTGTCGGAGAACCGCGTCGATCAGCCCCTCGTGAACAAGTGCCTCGAGTCGTTTCGGTGTTCTCAAGGCCATTCCTCGGTGCTTGGTCTTGAAACGTGATTGAAACAACGCTGGCGCGTCGCATACCAGCGAGATCGCCTCGCCGTCCGCGCCCGTGCTTCCCGTGCGGCCGATGCGATGGATGTAGTTCTCTGGGACATTGGGAATATCGTGGTTGACGACATGCGGCAACTGGTCGATATCGATGCCGCGTGCCGCAATGTCGGTGGCGACCATCACTTCGACCGAGGGCGGCCAGTCACAGCCAAACGGAAGAGCCTACGGAGGTCGGAATCGACTGCGGCAAGGGGGGTTGAAACAAGGGCCGCAGACGCATTATACCTTGAAGACAGCGGGCGCTGCCGAACATCCCCCATTCCACCGGTAACCATGTCAGGATGGAACCGGGTCTTGGCTCAGGGCTTGAGTCGGTCAACGCTCCGACACAGAGGGCGAGCAAGATCATGCCTCCGGCCGAAGGCTCGCGGCGGCTGAGTCGCTATGGCTGATCCAACCGCTCAATCCGATGCAGCCAGCCACCGCTTGATCTGCGCACAGACTCCCGGTCGGCTTTGACCATGGCCTAGCCATTGTAGAGAAGGCCAGGATTCAACCACGCGACAACGTGCATTGAGGGTTGCCCTATTTCTTGGCGTCCTTTGCTGCATCCTGCATTTTCTCGCCCGCCTTCTCCAGTTGTTGCCCGGCTTTCTCGACTGTCTTGTCGATTTCCTTGCCGGCGCGTTCCATCGGACCTTCCTTCTTCTCGCAAGCGGACAGTCCCACAATCAAAATGCTCATTGTCAAACCTGCGATGACACTGTTGCGGAACTTCGTCATGCGATTCTCCTTTGTTTCGCTGTCATTTCATTCGCCCAGCAACTCGGCCACGGGCTGCAACTGCTCCACATGCTCCGACACGACTTTCACGATGACGATGATCGGAATGCTGAGCAGCATGCCCCAAATTCCCCAAAGCCAGCCCCAAAACAGCAGCGAGATGAACACGGCGGCCGCGTTCATCCTGGCGATTCTACCGGTCATCCACGTCGTGATGAAAGTCCCCACGACCGTAGCGATCGCCAGCGATACGCCGGAAACCAGCAGCGCCATCGCGAACGAGTCAAACTGCATGAAGGCGGCCATCCCGGTGGCGGCGGCCGTAACGCCAGGACCGAGGTAAGGGATGACATGGAGGAACCCCGCAGCGACCGCCCAAGCCCCGGCATTCTCGAGACCTATCCAGGCGAAGGCCACCCAGACCAGCAAGCCGACCAGCACATTGGTCAACAGCAACATGAACAGGTATTTCTGGATGGAATCGTTGATGTCATCCACGATCTGGACGGTGATCTTCTTCTTCGACAGCGACGGGCCGGTCAGGCGCACCAGTTTGCGCTTGAAGGTGTCGCCGCCCACCAGCAGAAAGAACGTCAGGAACAACACCATGATCGCCTGACCCAGGGCGCCCACCGCCCCCTTGGACCCCGCCCACAGATAGGTGCCGAGCTTGAACGTGGGCTGGTCAATCACGACATGCGTGGCGGGTTGCCTGGGGACGGAACTTCCGCCAGCCGCCTGTGTGGTCGCCCTTTCCACCTCGGTCGCGGCGCTTTGCATTATCTGCATGGTGCCGAGCTGACTGGTGCGCAGCCGGGCCAGTCCCGCGGCGAACTTGCTTGTCGCCTCGGGCAATTGTTCGACGATCGTCTGAAGCTGTCCACGCAGCGAATACGCGCCGAGCGCGAGCACGCCCATTACACCCAACATCACGATGAGAGAAGCCGCCACCCGTGGAATCCTGATCCGCTCCAGCCACACCACGAGGGGATTCAGCATGTACGCAATGAGGATTCCGAGCAGCAGCGAAATGACGAACGTCTGCGCCCATTCCAACGCGAATACCACCGCGATCACAGCCAGGATCGAAAGCCCCAGGCCACGCGCATCCACGGGCATGCGGATGGTGGGAACGCCCTGCTCCGTCGCCACCGGGGCAGCACGCTGATGATCTGTCGGAGGCACGAGCTCAGGCTTCACGATCCGATGATTCCCGTGAGGGTAGCGATAAGCGCAGACTGCGGCCCCCCTCTTCCGCCACCCAGGCCGTCGAGAGGCTTGAGCGTAGCTTCACGGTCGATCGCACGGAACGAGGCGCCGTTCGGCGGGCACACCATTACGATATCGAACAGACCCCAGGGTCGTCTGTTCGCTTGCGCACACAGGCACGGCATCTGCCACGGCGCAGGTGTTTGCGGTTGCGGGCGAGTCAGGACGCTCGACGTTGTTCTTGGATAATCCGCAGCGACGTCGGGCCAATCCCGATCAGGAAGAGTCTCTTGCCATGGAATGCTCGGCCGAACGCGCGGCGATTGCGGCCGAGTGCGGTGCCCGTACCAGGAGCGCGCTCGTCGAACCTTGCGCGCGCCGAGTGCTCGATCAGATCGGAGTACCGGTGGTCACTTCAGATGAAAATTTCCGGCGCCGAACAGTCCGAGCAACCCGATGACGATCAGATAGATGGCGACGATATAGTTCAGCAACCGCGGCACGACAAGAATCAGGATCCCGGCGAGAAGCGAAACGAGTGGGGCGAGGCTCAAGGTAATGTTCATCGTTGATTCCGGTAAAGAGGGTAAGTGCGCGCCGATCGCCGCGGCGTCGATTCAGCTTCAGTCTGTACGATAACGTATCGATCGCAGCGCGTCCGCCGCGAACGATCGGCCATTGCATTGATCACTTCTCGCGCGCCCGTGACCACGCACCGCGCGAGATCAACGACAGTTTGGGCTGAATCGAAGTGTGTCGGCACGAAATGCCGAGGTCGCGTTGCCTTGAGGAAACAAGCGTGCTCATGAAGGTTGGGAAACTTTCTTCAGCACTTCGCCGGATCGTTCGCGGCGAAGATGCAACGCAATATCGCCCAACGAAACGATGCCGATCGGCGCGTCAGCGGTGTCCATGACCAGAAGGCGACGCACCTGTTTCTCCTCCATGAGATTGCAGGCATCCATTACGTCGCTGTCGGTCGGACACGAGAGCACCTCCGTGGTCATGATTTCCTGCACTTCGGTTCGCTCCGGATCTAGCCCTTTCGCGACGGCGCGGATGGTGATATCCCGGTCCGAGACAATGCCGACGATTTCTCGACCCATCGACACCGGCAACAATCCGATCTTCAGGGCGAGCATCTTTCTAGCCGCCTCTGCCAGCGAAGTATCCGGCGCGATGGTCTCGACCGGACTGGTCATGATTTCTTTGAGCTTCATCGTTGATTTCCTTGTTCCAGGCGAGCATCCATCGGCAGCGGATCGGAACCGGCCAGCCTCTTATCCCGGGCAAAGCGTCCATCGCATGATGCGATGATCGGCCTCACGCAAACACGTTCGCCGCCGCACGAGTGTCAGATCTTCCGCTGCACGTCCCTGGCCGCGCCTTCAACCTTCTGGCCGCCACGTTCAATGTCCTGTCCCGCGCCGGCCATGGTATTGCACCCCGATATCGCACTCAACGGGCCAAGTATCGCCAGCATCATCAGTACTGTAAGCATCTTCCTTGCCATGACCAATCTCCTCGTAAGTAGTCCGCTCGACAGTGGGAGGACCACTACCGGAAATGATCCGCTTGCCTGCAGAAAGCGTCTGTGCGCCAGCGTACGGTTGGCACAGACGTTCCAGGTCGTGCCAACCTGATCGCAGCGTCGGATACGTCGCGCACGCATGGGCAAGAAAAAACGAGGCGCATTCGCGCCTCGCTTTTGTGGATCCACCGCCGCGCTATACCGCCGGCGGGACGCATCCCAGCTTACTTCAACCGCATGTCGTTCTTGACCGACTTGACCCCGCCGACGTCGCGCGCCACAGCAACCGCCGTGGTCTGCGCCGCCGCCGAGCTCACGAATCCGCTCAGCTGAACCACGCCCTTGAAGGTTTCGACGTTGATCTCGGCCGACTTCAGCGTCGGTTCGTTGAGAATGGCGGCCTTCACCTTGCCGGTGATGACCGTGTCGTCCACGTATTCACCGGTGCCTTCTTGTTTCGCTGTCGAGGCGCAGCCAAGCGCCGTCGCCACGAGCAGTACGCCTGCGAGAGTTGCCAATTTGCGAATGAGGTCGTTCATGCATTTTCCTTTGAGTGAAGCAATCCGCCGTCCCCGCGCGGGATTACAGGCGTCCCATCAGGAACAGGACGATCACGATCAACAGTACGACACCGACGATTCCACTGGGGCCGTAACCCCAGTTGCGAGCGTGCGGCCAAGTGGGCAGGACGCCGACGAGCATCAGAATCACGACAATCAGCAGGATGGTGCCAAGACTCATGACTTGCTCCTCTCTTCGCCGCCACCGATTCGCGGACACCAACATCCATGTCTGCGTCAGGCGGGCACATGGAAAGAATATCGGCCATGCCGAACGTCGTCTGTGCGCTATCGCACATAACTTGGTTGTGTGTCCGGGGCCCCTCCCTGTGCAAATGGTAGACGCCTGGCCGGGCATGCGCCGGTTTTCTCTGCTCGCCGGACCAACGGAGTGTGCGCTGCCGAACAGACGGCGAGCTCAACGTCGTCCAAACTGTGATCAAATCTCGAGGCGCATTGCAGGGTACGCCGCTAGTCCATTGCAGCATTGGCTCGCCGTCGAGATCGGGCCGGCATGGCACGACGTTTCGGCCAGCCCACTCTGGGAAGTACGTCATTGAAAAAAGGTGCATCCATGCTCTATACGATCGCGGTTGTTCTGCTCGTAATGTGGCTCCTCGGGCTCGTCACCTCCTACACCATGGGTGGTTTTATCCACATTCTTCTGGTGGTGGCCGTCGTCATGGTACTGGTCAACCTCATTACCGGGCGACGAGCATTGTGACGCCCTGATCGATGCCCGGCGCTGGGATCCCGCCAAGGATCGCCATCATGCGCAGCGCGACAGATATGCAACGGTTCCGGCACGGGCACGGATTCAATCGTGACCGGCGGCCCGCGGGGGCACGGCGAATCGTCTATCGCCGGATGAGCGTCGGGCGCGCGAACGGAAGTGAGCGACACCAAAACGTAAAGGCCAATGCGTATGAGGGCGAGAGAATCGGTGACGGATGCGGAAGGTGATCGGGTCACCACAGATAAGGTGATGGCCGATCTCAGGGTGCTTGCGGCGGACATGGAACAGCTCCTGAAGGCCACCGCGAGTCAAACCGGACAACACGTCGCGCAGGTGCGTGCCAAAGCGGAGGAATCGCTGAAAGCGGCCAAGGCCCGCGCCGCCGACCTGCAAACGGTGGCGCTGGCGAAGAGCCGAGCAGCCGGACGGGCGGCCGACGAGTACGTTCGTGCCAATCCTTGGCAGGTGATGGCCATCTGCGCCGTCGCCGGTCTCGTGCTTGGCGTCTTGCTTGCGCGCGGCGGGAACTCGGATTCGTAGCATCTGACGCGCCCCGCATCTGCTACCCACTCTGGTTGACACAAGACTCGACTTGCGCGTGCGGGCCCAGCGGCTCCGCGTCGACGGACGCGCAGGTTTTGCGAGCAAATTCGAGCGGCGCCGCACACTAACCGCAGGCCGAACCCTGGAACCGGAAAGGAAGATCGAATGACTGGCATTGCCACGATCGAAAAAGCAGCTCTACATCTCCTACCGCCCCTGCCGTACCCGGATAACGCGCTGGATCCCGTAATCTCCGCCAATACGATCGGGTTCCACTATGGCAAGCACCACAAGGGGTACGTCGAAACCTTGAACAAGCTGATAGCCGGCACAGAGCTTGCAAAGCTTTCGTTAGAGAAACTCATCGCCGAGACCGCCGGCAAAGCCGACAAGGTCGCAATCTTCAACAATGCAGCGCAGACGTGGAACCATACCTTCTATTGGCGCAGTTTGCGACCGAAGGGCGGCGGTGAGCCCCCCGCGGCGTTGAAGCAAAGGATCGAGGCTTCATTCGGCAATCTGGATGCATGCAAGAAGGAGCTGGCGACGGCGGCGACGACCCAGTTCGGAACAGGCTGGGCTTGGCTCGTGCTGGAAGCCGGCAAACTGAAGGCGGTCAAGACGGGTGATGCGGAGACGCCGCTGACCCAGGGCGTGAAGCCGCTGTTGACCATCGACGTCTGGGAACACGCCTACTATCTGGATTATCAGAACCGCCGCGAGGACTACGTGAACGGCGTGCTCGACAAACTGATCAATTGGGACTTTGCCGCCGACAATCTCGGCTAGTCCCTCGCACTGCAACAACTTGCGGAGCAGCCATGATCAAGAAGGCATGGGCAGTCTGGAAGGGTGGCATCAAGGATCGTGACGGCATCATCTCCACCGAGACGGGCGTCCTCAGGGAGGCGCCTTATGGCTTCAAGGCGCGCTTTGAGAACGGCAAGGGTACCAATCCGGAAGAGTTGATCGGCGCCGCGCATGCCGGCTGCTTTTCGATGGCGCTCTCCCTGATGCTCGGCGAGGCAGGGCTCACCCCGGAGAAGATCGAAACGCATGCCGACGTTACGCTGGAAAAGGTTGGCGCCGCCTTCGAGATTACCGCGAGCCACCTTACCGTGTCCGCGAGAATTCCGGGGGCGGACGACGCGAAGTTCCTGGAAATCGCGAACAAGGCCAAGATCGGGTGTCCGGTGTCTAAGCTGCTTGGATGCGAAATTGGAGGCGTGAGCGGGTAGCGTTGGAGCAACCTGCCCAAGTACGTGCGCCAGCGAACAGACGCCATTGGATATCGCACGTATCTTCCACCCTGAAGGGAAAACCCGCCCTCCACGCTGAGGGGCCGACGAGTCGCATCGTCGATCCTGTCGGTCTTCAAGCCGTGAAAACGGAAGGTTTGGCTTTTTTGGGCCTTCTACAGGGTTTCCGATACCGTGTTTGAACCGTAAGGAATGACATGTCCAAACTGATGATTGCACTATTTGTCTCCGCCGGGCTGGGTTTTGCCGTGCCCGGCGTGGCGCAGACGTCCGCGCCGAAAACCGTCTCGACGCCAATGTCGAAGGACAGCTACGCGATGGCGAAAACGAACGCCGATGCGCAGTACAAGATCGACAAGGACGCGTGCTCGTCGCTGAGTGCAAACGCCAAGGACATCTGTCTCGCCGAAGCCAAGGGCAAGGACAACGTGGCCAAGGCTGAAGCGGAAGCCGCGTACGAGAACACGCCGAAGGCTCGCGAAAGCGCTCGCGTGGCGCACGCTCAAGCGACCTACGATGTCGCCATCGAAAAGTGCGATGACTTGGCGGGCAACAAAAAGGATGTCTGCATAAAGGAAGCCAAAGCCGGGTTCGTCAAGGGCCAGGCGGATGCCAAGGTCGACCGTGTGACGGCCGATACGCGCCAAGAGGCGGCGACGAAGCAGGCTGACGCCAGCAAGGAAGCGAACACAGAAAAGCGCGACGCGGAATACAAGGTAGCAATCGAGAAGTGCGACGCACTCGCGGGCCCCGCGAAGGATTCATGCGTCAGCAACGCGAAGGTGCAATACGGCAAGTCCTGAGATCGATGCAAATCTCCCTCGCCGCCATCTTTTGCGGGCAGCGTGAGGAACTAGGTATTGCGGCCGGGGTTGTTCCTTCCCCGGCCGTCTTTTCGTCCGGTGGCAGCCTTCACGACAGCCCCGCCCATGAACGAGGATGCGAAATGAAGGTTGCGCAGGTCGACGTCGCCATCATCGGCGCCGGGACGGCAGGCCTTGCCGCATACCACGCTGCCCGAACGGCGGGCGCGACCACAATGATCATCGAAGGCGGCGCCTATGGCACCACCTGCGCCCGCGTCGGCTGCATGCCGAGCAAGCTGCTCATCGCCGCCGCGGATGCGGCCCACGCCGTCGAAACGGCGCCGCGCTTCGGTGTGCACCATGAGGGAATCGTCCGCATCGATGGACGGGCGGTCATGGATCGGGTGAGGCGAGAGCGCGACCGGTTCGTCGGGTTCGTGTTACGCGACGTTGAACGCATTCCCGAAACGGACCGCCTTCGCGGCCATGTAGGTTTCGTCGACGACCATACGCTCGAGATCGGCGGGCATACGCGTGTTGTTGCCCGGGCCGTGGTCATCGCGACCGGCTCGCGCCCGACCCGCATGGACTCGTTCGACGCCCTCGGCGATCGCCTCATCGTCAGTGACGATGTATTCGATTGGCAGGATCTGCCGAAGTCCGTTGCCGTAATCGGCCCGGGAATCATTGGCCTGGAGCTGGGGCAGGCGTTGCATCGACTGGGAGTTCATGTCGCGATACTCGGGCGCGGTGGGCGCGTTGGCCCGATTAGCGATCCGGAAGTCCTTGCTTGCGCGATTGCTGCCTTCAAACAGGAACTCACACTGGAGCCCGACGCCCACATTGCCGACATGCGCCGCGACGGGGACCGCGTCGCCATTCGGCGCTCCACGCCGAATGGCGCCCAGTTGGACGAGACTTTTGACTACGTTCTCGTTGCCACTGGCCGCATGCCAAACGTCCAGGGCATCGGCCTTGGAGAAGACGTCGGTCCAGCTCGACGCCAAGGGCGTGCCAGGATACGACCCAGTGACCGCGCAGACCGTGAATGCGGACGAAAGCGTAGGCAAGAACAGTCCGATCTTTATCGCCGGCGACGCAAGCGACTTCATCCCGCTTCTGCACGAGGCAGCCGACGAAGGACGCATTGCGGGGAAAAATGCCGCGCGTGTCGCGCTTGGCAAGCCGGTGAAAGCGGGCCTTCGCCGCGCACCGATCAGCGTGATGTTTACGGACCCGCAGATCGGCATCGTCGGAGGCGGATTTGGTTCGCTGCAGCCAGGTAGTTTCGCGATCGGCCGAGTGAACTTCGAGGATCAGGGACGTGCGCGCATCCTGGGGCGGAACAAAGGGCTGATAAACGTTTATGCCGAAACGGCCACCGGCCGATTTCTCGGCGCGGAAATGCTTGCACCTGGTGGCGAACATCTGGCCCACTTGCTTGCGTGGGCATTGCAGAACAGGATGACCGTCGAGCAAATGCTCGAGATGCCCTACTATCACCCGGTGCTGGAAGAAGGAGTGCGCACTGCGTTGCACGACGTCAATGCCAAGCTCCGCGCCGCCAGGCGCGCCAGCGGCGAAACTGCCTGAGACACGGTCCAGAACATGCCTTCGCGCCACAAGGAATGGCACCGGATCAAGAGCATCGGCTGGTTGCGTGCCGCGGTACTGGGGGCGAACGACGGGATTGTCTCGACATCGAGTCTCGTGCTTGGCGTGGCGGCCGCGCATGCAACGCACGGCGGCATATTGATTGCAGGGGTCGCCGGTCTGGTTGCCGGTGCCATGTCGATGGCGACCGGAGAGTACGTCTCCGTCCATTCGCAGGCAGATACCGAGCGGGCCGCGCTCGATCAGGAGCGCGAGGAGCTCGAAGCCGACGTCAAGGGCGAGCAGCGAGAACTTACGCAGATCTACATTGGGCGCGGTTTGGATGCGCCCCTTGCAAAAACAGTGGCGGAGCAACTCATGACGCACGACGCGCTTGGCGCACACGCTCGTGACGAACTCGGAATCTCGAAGACACTGGCAGCCCGTCCGTTACAGGCAGCGCTGGCCTCTGCCGGCAGCTTCGCTGCCGGAGCGGCCATGCCTCTCGTCGTTGTCGCGTTGGCCCCAAACGCGATTCTGATTCCGCTGGTCTCCGGAGCATCGCTTGTGTTTCTCGGTTTCTTGGGCGGCTTGGCGGCCTACGTTGGCAACGCAAACGTCGCAACTGGCGTAATGCGCGTCACATTCTGGAGCGCTCTGGCGATGGGGGTAACCGCAGGTATCGGCGCGCTGCTAGGAACGATTTTGGCAACGTGAGTAACCTTCCCCTCGTGCTATCTGTAACGGACAAGGAGACGGTGAACGTGCCCATCTGGGTGGGCGTTGGGGCAATCGTGGTCGGCGGGCTGCTCCTGGTCTTTGGAAACAAGAAGAGCTAGCCGTTGCACCGCCCGCGGGATATTGCAGACCATGCCTTCCGGCGAGCAGTCGCTGGGAGGCTACTGCCTGACATTGATACGTAGCTGCGCAACTTTGCGGAGAACTTCTGCAACTCGTCAATTCCGCTCGCCTCGGCGCGCAGGCACCAGTCCTGGAGCTGCTTGACGAGCTGGTCCCGGGTGGCCATCGAGCGGCCCCATACGGCGGCGAGCTCGGGGCGCATCGAATACATCGTGTGCGAGGCGCGCAACTTTGGCAATACTTCGGCGAGCTTGATGCGCTCCGCCTCGCGCAGTACCTTCTCGTCGCGATACAGCAAAGGTCTCAAAGTCAACAATGCGCGCGCGTCCTGGAGCGAGAACCGACGCAGCTTGCCGACCTCCTCATCATAGGTGCGTTTGAGCGACTTGGCATACTGCGCAAGCACGTCATAGCGGCAGTCGATGATCGCTTGCAGCGTGTCCAGATCGACTGCCGGCTTGGGCGCGGTGAATTGCGCGGTTGGCGCGACGTGCTTGACCCTCGCGAGTCGGAGGGCTTCGAGAATGCGGATGTAGATCCAGCCGATATCGAACTCGTACCACTTATTCGAAAGCTTGGCCGACGTCGGGTAAGCGTGGTGGTTGTTGTGCAGCTCCTCACCGCCGATCAGCAGCCCGAATGGCACGATGTTGATGCTGGCGTCCGGTGTGGACCAGTTGCGGTAGCCCCAGTTGTGACCAATGCGGTTGATCACGCCTGCTGCCCAGAACGGAATCCACACGATCTGTGCCGCGAAAATCAGCGCGCCCGGTACGGCACCGAAGAGAATAACGTCGGTGACCCCCATCAGCGTCAGCCCGACCACCTGGAACCGCGAGTAGACATTTCGCTCGAGCCAATCGTCCGGCGTGCCGAGGCCGTAGTGCTCGAGGGTATCGACGTTGTTCGCCTCGCTGGCATACAGAAACACTCCGGCCCACAGGACGCGGTTTAGACCGAGAACCTGAGGACTATGCGGGTCCTGCGGGGTTTCGCACTTCGCATGGTGCTTGCGGTGAACGGCAGCCCATTCCCTTGTCACCATGCCGGTCGTTAGCCACAGCCACAGCCGAAAGAAATGGCTCACTGCCGGATGCAACTCGAGCGAGCGATGCGCCTGGTGCCGGTGCAGAAACACGGTGACCGCGACAATCGTGACGTGGGTCAAGACGAGTGTCGCAATGGCATAGCCCCACCAAGGAAAGTCGACTATGCCGGGTAGAATCACAACCCATCTCCTCAGCCAAGTCCGTCGCCATCCTGCCGGCCGGCGCGCAGGGCGTCACGCTCCCCGCTACTGTTGCAGCATTTCAGTGTCAAGCCGCTGCTGGAGAAAGAACCGCATCATCTCCCGGGAAGCATCCGGACCAACCGCATCCGTATACGTGCCCTCCGGGCTGCCACCGTTCCACGCGTGACCTGCCCCGTGCACCATCCACAACTCGGCCTCAGGCACACCGTTCCGGGTTTCGGACGTGCGGGTGAAAGCGCGACCGTCTGGTCCTTCCGCAGTCCGCATCTTTGATCGATTCGGTGTTGACGCTATCAATGCCGATGCGCGACGCGTTGGCCGCCGAGCCTGGATGTGAACCGCTTTGCCGTTGGACGGATGGACGGTCGTATCCTGGTCGCCGTGGAAAACAATGGTGGGAACAGCGCGACGATTGCGCTTGGTCGCGCTCGCCGGGGCAACGACATCCATAGCCGGCCCGCTGGTCATGGCGTTCAGGGCAGACAGCAGATCGGATGCGACGCCCGACGGCACACCGGAATGAACCCCTACGGCCGCATACAAATCGGGATATTCCTGTCCAAGGATCACCGCCATGGCTCCGCCCGCCGACATTCCCGCGACGTAGACTCGCGCCGGGTCGATGTTTTGCTCCGCCATCACCTGACGAGTCATGCCCGCGATCAACGAGGGTTCGCCGCGGTCTGCAGATTGATGGTCCGCCTGGTGCCAGTTCCAGCACCCGAACGGATTGACCAATCGGCACTGCTCCGGGTACAGGACGACGCCGCGGCACTCTTCCGCCAACTCATTCATTCGAGTTCCAACGGCGAAGTCCGCTGCGTCCTGATCACAGCCGTGGAGCATTACGAACAACGGGCGCGCTTCCCCAGGGAATGACGCGGCCACGTAGAGCTTGTAGTTGCGGACACCGGCGGCGTTGACATAGGCCCCGTCGACGAATTCATTCATAGCCTCGACCCTTGATAATGTCCTCCGAAGTAGTGGCAGCGTTGGTTGTTTCCACAGACTCTATGCCAATGTCCCGACGGCGTATGTGCGCTACCGCACACAAGTTGAAGCACAACGCCCGCTTCATCACCGGCTTGTTGCTGTACTTCTGGCGATCGACGAGACCTTGGCGAGCGTGCCGGCGATCGCCTGCCCCGCTCTTTCCGCTTCTCGCTGCTGGTCGCGCCGGACTCTTGCGAATGTTTTCCGGAGGTCCGTGTTGACGCTCGCGGTATATCGAAACGAAGGATCGAGAATCGATTTCATGTGTGGTTGATTCTCCTCTGCTCGAATGGCGCCGTCGCCATGAGGAGTGCTCCTGCGCGAGCTATCAATTTGCGCGTAAGGTTGGTCATGCATGTTCCGTTGCGCGAAACACTACGCCGTTACCGCGCGGGATTACAGACGCCCCATCAAGAACAGTACGATCACAATTAACAGTACGAGACCGACGATTCCACTCGGAGCGTAACCCCAGCTGCGAGCGTGCGGCCAGGTCGGCAGGACTCCGACAAGTATCAGGATCACGACAATCAGCAGAATGGTGCCAAGACTCATGGTTTGCTCCTTTGTTCACCGCTACCGCTTCGCGGGCACCAACACTGGTGTGCCGAAGCGGAAATGAAACGAGCCGCCGGCGGGTGCGGTACGCAACAACAATATCGGCCACGCAGAACGTCGTCTGTTCGCTATCGCACACAGCGCGGTTGTGTGTCCCGGGTCTTTCGCGCAAATCGTTGCGGTCGGGTATGTCTCTCAGTGGAACGTCGCGTCTTCCGGTGGGCCTTCGTGATTCGTATCGGAAGGAGGTTGCGCTCGCGCCTTGACGCTTGCCACGGCGGTGAGCGCAGGTTTCGCCCCTCCTGCGAGGTTGGTTGACGTCGTCCCCAGCCGGATGAGAAATCCGTGTATAAGGCGCGGGTGAGCGTGGAGGGGCAGCTTGGCCGAAGGTGGGCGAGGGATGCGCGGCAACGCCTTCTTCTTCGCTGGTACCGCGGGGAAATTCTTCCTGGCCATGGGGGATGCTCCGTCTGGAAGAACAACGTACCGCACGGCGCGGACAATAAAACGATCACGCAAGAAGGACCGGGCCGGGCAAATGAGGGAAAGGGCACGCGGCCGGGACCGAGGAGCAACGCGTTGCATCGCCCACCGAGCCAAGCGCCCCAGTACAGCTTGGGTTACCGGCGCCCCACCGTCTGTGCGCGACCGTACATACAGGCTTCGAAAGTGTGGCTGCTGCGGGGATCCAGGGATCCGGCACTCATGCGTCGCGCGTCCCGCACGACGTTCGGAACCGCCCACTTGGCTGGGTGCGGGACCGCACACATGGCGGCGTTCCTAGGGTATCATAATTTGTTAAATCGACTTCCCATTGTCGGGGTCATTGCAGACTCTCGACGGTCATCCGGGGATTCGATATGACTGCCAAGCCCGCGCCCTCGAGTCCTTTCAAGAACCACCTCCTGGCCGCGCTCGCAGCGGCCGATTACGATCGCATCCGACCCCGCCTCGAGCCGGCACCAATGGGGCTGGGCAAGGTGCTCTACGAATCCGGCACCAAGATGCACCACGTCTATTTCCCGACGACCTCGATTGTGTCGCTGCTATATGTCATGGCGGACGGCGCGTCGGCCGAGATTGCCATCGTCGGGAACGACGGGATCATCGGCATCTCGCTGTTCATGGGCGGAGAAACGACGCCCAGTCGGGCCGTTGTCCAGAGTGCGGGGGAAAGCTACCGACTGGAGGCGGATCTGCTGAAGGAGGAGTTCAACCGGTCCGGGCCGACGATGCACCTGTTGCTGCGCTACACCCAGGCGCTGATCACGCAGATGGCGCAGACGGCCGTGTGCAACCGGCATCATTCGGTCGACCAGCAACTCTGCCGCTGGTTGCTGCTGAGCCTCGACCGGCTGCCCTCTAACGAATTGACCATGACGCAGGAACTGATGGCCAACATGCTGGGCGTGCGCCGCGAAGGCGTTACCGATGCCGCCGGCAAGCTGCAGGCGGCCGGGCTGATTCACTACAGCCGCGGACAGATCAAGGTGCTCGATCGCAGCGGCCTCGAGGCGCGGGTCTGCGAGTGCTACGACGTGGTCAAGCGGGAAACCGACCGCCTGCTGCCGCACGCCGTGGCGCGGTGATGGCGTCGCCCTGGTGACCGGACAACAAGCCGCACGGCTGACGCGGAAGACGTTCGTCGCGCCTCGTGCTGAATCGCATTCTGGCCACATCGACCGTTCGACGGCGCACATCGGGTTGCGGTCCGTCGCTCCTGCAAAGCGCCTAGCTCAACTGCAGGATTACGCTTCCAATGTGCGGTAAACCACAGACGCCGTCGCTGCAATGACGCACGCTGTGCCAAGTCTGCCGGTCCCCGCGGAACTGGCCGGTTATTAGTATTGTTGTGCATCGCGCGCGGAGATGTGACAGATCGAATGGCCAAGGTTCCGGATCGACCAGTCGCCGTCTCATCTCGAAAGACACCTTGCACCCTACCAAGCGCGTTCCCCTGGGCAACCGCTTGCTCGCCGCCCTCCCCCGCAAGGACCGCTTGCATTTGGTGGCCGGCTGCGAGGAGGTCGACCTCGTCCTGTCCGACGTGCTCTGCGAGCCCGGTGACCGCTTGCGCCATGCCTACTTTCCAACCGTCGGATTCGTATCGCTGTTGGTCCCGGTCCCGATCGCAGGTACGACCTGCCTCGAAGTGGGTCTCATCGGCTACGAAGGCATGATCGGAACACCGCTCGTGCTCGGCGTCGCAACGTCGTCGTTGCGGGCGGTCGTTCAGGGCATTGGTTCCTGCCTGCGGATGGAAGCCGCATCTTTTCGCCGCGAATGCCAACAGTGTCCGCCCCTAAAGGTGACGCTGGACCACTATCTTTGCGTGCGGATGACGCAGCTCGCGAATGCGGCCGCGTGCGCGCGCTACCACATCGTCGAGGCGCGCCTCGCGCGCTGGCTGTTGATGACGAAGGACCGGGCCCGCTCGAGCTCGTTCCACATCACGCACGAATTCCTCGCGCTGTTACTTGGCGTGCGCCGTGTCGCCGTCACGAAGGCGGCCACTTCGCTGCAAAACCGCCGGCTCATTCGCTACAATCGCGGCAACATCACGATTCTCGATCGTCCCGGACTCGTGGCGGCCTCCTGCAGGTGTTACCAGGCAGATCTGGCGACCTACAACCGTATCCTGGGCTAGCGTCGTCGTTCGAACGCCGGTCATGCCGGGCCGGCAATCGGTGGCCGATCGCGGACGCGGAGGACGGTAGTATGGGCAAAAAGCCGGATACGCCGTGGCTCGTGCGCTTCGGGGCAATGCAGCGTCTGGGTACGGCGCTTTGCGTAGCGACTGTCGCGTACGTCGTGCAACCCGACTCGATCTCGTGGCATACGCGCATTGTAGCCAGTTGGGATCTCGGCGCTCTCGCCTATCTTGGCCTCGCCTGGATACTCATGGCCAAGGCGGACGCCAATAACACACGCCAGCACGCGCTGAGCCAGGATCAGAGCGGTTACATCATCTTTCTGTTCGTGGTGGGGGCATCGTGCGCCAGCATCGTCGCCATCGCCTTTGTCGTTGGCACCATCCGGGACCTGCCGTTCTGGATCCGCGCCTGGCACCTCGCAATGACCATCGCGGCGCTGGTCTCGTCGTGGCTGCTGATCCAGACCGTGTTCGCGTTCCACTATGCCCACCGCTACTACGTTGGTCCGCACGGTGAGACCTCCGCCGTCGCCCCACTAGTCTTTCCCGGCGGCCGCGAGCCCGATTACGCGGACTTTGCGTACTACTCGTTCGTGGTCGGGATGACCTCGCAAGTGTCCGATGTTGCGGTCGCATCGCGCTCCATGCGACGGCTGACGATGATTCACGGCATCCTCGCCTTCCTGTTCAATATCGCCGTGCTCGCGCTCAGCATCAACATCATCGCCAGCGTGATCTAGGGGCCTGGCGCGGCTGGTCGCTCCGCCCTAACCCATCCCCGCGCGGCAGTTGCTGGCGATGACACTCGAACGTTCGACACTCTCACCGGCAGAACCAACCTGGCACTCACCTTCCCCGCGGAACCGGTATGATTCCCGCGGCCGGCTCGCGCCGATCGAAGCTTTCTTCTCCCAGGAGTGCACGCCATGCATCGCCTTCGCCGGTACGCCGCCCACGCCCTGCTCGCCCTCGCGCTCGGCGCCGCCGTTCCCGCCCACACAGCCGTCAACCACCCGATGGACCCGCTGGAGGACACGGAAATCCTGAACGCGGCATTTATCCTACTCGGCGCCGGAGCCGCGCAGACTGGCGCAATCTTCCAGAGCATCGACCTGCGCGAACCTTCGAAGAACGCGGTGCTCGCGTTCCATCCGGGCGATTCCATTCCGCGTTCAGCGACCGTGTACTTCCGCCAGGACAAGAAAAGCTACAAGAGCGTCGTCGATCTCGTCGCCGGCACATTCACGCCGCCGGTGCTGATCCCGAAAAGCGACGGCCAACTTGGACTCACGATCACCGAGGTTTCTGACTTTTCGTTCGCGTTCGCTGACCCGGCGTTCCTCCAAGCACTTGCCCGGCGCGGCATCACGACGCCCGACCAGCTCGCCAACGTGTTCGTAACGCCACTTACACCCGGTTCGTTCGGCCTGCCTGAGGAATCGCGCCGCATCGTCAAGGCGCAGATGTATTACCGCGAGGGCGCCGCGATCAACCTGTACGCCAGGCCGATCGAGGGGATGCAGGCGATCATCGACCTCGACGAACGCAAGGTGATCCAGGTGATCGACATCGGCGTCGTGCCGCTGCCCGCATCGACCCAGGAGTTCGACGAGGGCACGATCAGCGCCCGCTACGGCTTGCGGCCAGCCCTTAAGCCCATCCGCATCACGCAGCCGGACGGGAATAACTTCACGCTCAACGGCAATTTCGTCGAGTGGCAGAAATGGAAGTTCCACGTGCGCTTCGAGCGTCGGCCCGGCACGGTGATCTCGCTCGTCACCTACGACGGGCGGCCGGTGCTCTACCAGGGCTCGCTCGCCGAGATCTTCGTACCCTACCAGGATCCCGACACCAACTGGTTCTATCGCACGTACATGGACGAGGGTGAGTTCGGCTTCGGCCTCCTGTCCTCACCACTGAAGCTGGGCCTCGACGTGCCGGAGAACGCCATGCTGTTCGACGCGCTTGTGGCGGCGGCGATTCCGGATCCGTCGGTTCCCGTCGTACCACTGCCGCTGCCGCAGGTCCTGGGCATCTTCGAACGGCTGACCGGCAATCCCGCGTGGCGCCACTTCGAGCTTTTCGCGGGGCCGGTACCTGCCTACGAAGGCCGCGCGGAGGTCGAGCTCGTCGTGCGCACGATCGCGCAATTGGGCAACTACGACTACCTGGTCGACTGGATCTTCAACCAGGGTGGCGTGATTCGGGTCGAAGTCGCGCTGACCGGTATCGACGCGCCCAAGACGGTGCGCAGCAAGAAGCTGTCGGATCCGTCGGGGGCGAACGACACGCGCTTCGGCGCACTGGTGGCGCCCAATCTGGTCGCGCCCAATCACAGCCACTTCTTCAACTTCCGGCTCGACGTTGACGTCGACGGCCGCGACAACAGCTTCATGCTCGGGCACCTGGCGCTGAAGAGCCCGGTTCCCGGACCGCGCAAGAGCGTCTGGGCGTTGGAGGAGAAGCGGTTGAACAAGGAGGAGGACGGACGGCTCGATCATGACCATTCGGTCTGGAAAGTCGTGAACCCGGGCCGCACCAATGCACGCGGCTACAACACCGGCTACGTCGTCGAGACGCACAGCGATGCCGAACCGCTGATCAAAAAGGCCGATTTTCAGCGTGCGGGCTTCATCGAGCACGCACTGTGGATCACGCGCTACGACCCGGACCAGCGCTTCGCGGCGGGCGACACGCCGAACCAGAATCCCGGCGAGCCGGGGCTTCCGGTCTACCAGCAAAACAACCAGAACATCGTCAACACCGACTTGGTGCTGTGGCTGACGATCGGCCACCACCACGTCACGGCTACCGAGGACTTTCCGGTTCTGTCGAGCGAACCGCTCTCGTTCAGGCTGAAGCCCGTGAACTTCTTCGACCGCAATCCCGCTCTCGACCTGCGGCGGCTGCCGTTCGAGGTGGCGCCGTAGAGGTCGCGATCCCGAGATCGCCGTTACGCCGGGATGAACGTCCGGTCGACGGCGAAAGGTGCATGACTTTGCCTGCAACACGCGCGAGGGTCAATCGGCTGTATCGACATCCTCCAGCCATGCGCAGCGCAGCCTCCTCCGGCAATCCACAAGCTCGGGTTCGCCCGGCGTCGCGCCGGGCCGCGACAAAAGCAGAGGTGCGAAGCGATGACGCGGGCCCGTGGCACACCGCAACGCAGCCACGGGCGCGCCGGCCGCGTCCACTTCGGGTCGGCCGTCGGCGTCGCGTTGCTGTGGCCAGACGACGTCGCGCGTGGTGACACGCGCGGGAATCGTCCAGTAGTCGCCCGCTTTGTATACGCCGCCGCCCTCGAACCACACCTCGACACCCTCCTCGAAGCCGACCCAGCCTTCCGCGCGACCCTCTGGCGTGTCGTCCCGCTCGACGATCGGCAACGCGCCGCCATCTTCCATCCGTCCCGCGTGGTCCCAGCGCCGTAGCAGCGGATGACGGGCGAGATCGACGTTGCCGACGGCGTCTTCAATGATGCCACCACCCGGTAATAGCAGCGCCACCGCGTCCGTTTTCCGATCGATCCCGACCACCTGCGCCAATACGCCGAACTCGTCGCGCATGACGCTGGCGTCGTCGCTGAACTCTACCCAATCGCCAACCGCGAGGCTGCGGGCACCGTCGCGTTGCAATTCGCCCAGCGTAATCTCCCCGTCCGTTACGCTGCGAATCGGATATGCCACGGCGCCGTTGTCGCGCGACCATTTGAACGTGGCCCCCCCGCCTGTGCCCGCGCGGCCGCCACGATGGATCTCGACCCTGTAGAGTCGGTCCTCTGTGCCGCGATAGCCACCGGCAGCGGTCGATGCGCAATCCGTCGTCGTGCGGGCACGCAGTCTGCCTGTGCCCAATGGCGGCAGCGCCAGCAACGCCTCGACGGCGAATGGGGCGTCGCGCTCGTCCGCCGCGAGGATGCGCACGCACCAGACGATCTGCGCACGAGTCGACGTGTCGGCGCCACCCAGCGCCACGTCACGAATGTCGGGGGCTTCGAGCGCGGTGACGTGCCGTTCCCACACATCGAGAAACGCCAACCAAGGTCGGTCGCCGTTCCAGTCGTCCGTCGTTGGACACGCGCGCGCGAAACCTGGCTGTTCGGTCAACAGACGGGCGCGTTCGTTTTCGGCGAGCACGCCATCGACGTAGTACCGACCGGCGCCAATGACGGCATCGCCGGTCGCAACCGCCGCCGCAAGCACCGCGCGCCGCGATGAATCGGGCTCGATTGCGAACCATCGCGCTGCACGTACCTCCGGCGTCAGACGCGCCAGTCGTTGCGCGGTGATGATTTCGAACCCGCAGCCGACGCCGGGGCCGCCGTGCGCGCCAAATACATCACGGGCGACGTCGCGCACGGCCTCGCGCAGGATTGCGCCCTGTTCGTTCGTGTCGGCATCGGTTTGGGCGCGCCCCTCCTGCATCAGCACGCCGCTGTAGTGATTGCGGCGGTCGAAGCTGTCGCGCGAGAAATCACCTTTCATGTTCTTCTTGAATCAGGGGACCGAGGTACCGAGAAATCGGCGAGGCGACCGAGGCCCATCGCCGCCGCCGAAGTTGTTCCAGGATTCGCATCATCCGCCTCGCATCGCCCGAGCAATCGGTTGACCCATGTACGTGACCTTCAATCAGAAGGTTTCCGCAGGGCCAAGAACAGTGTCCTTTGTCCGCGGGAATGTGTTCTACAATATGTTAGCGCTATTGCGTCACGTCTGGCAGCCTGCCGCCGCGTGACCGTGACACGGGAAGCAGGCACATGGGGAAGCATTAGCGCACGCGCTGCCCACTCGGAAACGGCGACGCCAACGGGGCAGCGCACCGTGGCATTGCGCTGCGAACTTCGCCCCGGGAGGGACGGATCACCGTTCCATGAACGGATGAGACCCACAGGAGGAGACCATGTTGCAGATCCGCATTCGTCCGTCGCTCATGGCATTGTGCGCCGTGGGCATCACGACGGTGGCCGCTCTGGCGGAAGCCGCCGGCCCGGATACGGTCGTCAGCGACCGTGTCAAGCAACTGACCCGCGGCACGCAATGGCGTCAGGTAGCCGCCATTGCGGTCGGTTTCGACACCCAGCATCCGCAGGGAATGGTGAAGATCGGTGACACCTTCTACGTGTCGTCGGTCGAAATCAAGACGCCTACCAAGCGCTACCCGCAGCTGCAGGACGGCTACGACCGCGATACGGGAGAAGGCGCAGGCCACCTGTTCAAATTCGACGCATCCGGCAAGCTCCTGGCCGACCTGCCGCTTGGCGAAGGATCGATCTATCACCCCGGTGGCATCGATTACGACGGACGCTACATCTGGGTGCCGGTCGCCGAATATCGTCCCAACAGCCGTGCCATCGTCTACCGCGTCGATCCCGCGACGATGAAGGCGACCGAGGTGTTTCGTTACGGCGATCATGTCGGCGGCATCGTGCACAACACCGATGACAAGACGCTGCACGGCGTCAGCTGGGGTTCGCGTCGCTTCTATCGTTTTGCGCTCGACGATGAGGGTCGCGTCACCAACGCCAACGTGGCGTCGGAGCAATTGCGCAAGCCGAACCGCTCCGGCTATATCGACTACCAGGACTGCAAGTATCTGGGACGGCGCGAGATGCTGTGTTCGGGGCTCAACAACTATCAGATGAAGAAAGACGGTCCGCGGTTTCCCTTGGGGGGTTTCGAGATCGTCGATCTCCGCTCCGATCAAGCGGTCAGCCAGATGCCGATCGAACTCTGGACCGAGTCCGGTCTGCCCATGACGCAGAACCCGTTCTGGATCGAGGCAACGGCGACGGGCCTGCGCGCGTACTTCATGCCAGAGGACGGCAAGTCGACGCTCTACATCTACGAGGCGGACGTCAAGTAATCTGTCCGAAAGGCCCGCCGGTCTGATGCTTGGTGTCGAAACGTAAGAGGTCGTGCATCCATGAATCTGGGCATCGAGGGAAGGCGGGCGCTGGTGTGCGCCGCGAGCAAGGGTCTGGGGCGTGGCTGCGCGGAAGCGCTGGCGTGCGAGGGGGTCGACGTGACGATCTGTGCGCGGACGGAAACCGACGTCCGGCGCGCGGCCGAAGACATCGGCGCACTTGCCGGGCATTCGGTGACCTGGGTCGCCTGCGACGTCACGACGCCGGAAGGACGCGCCGCCGCGCTCGCGGCGTGTCCGGACCCGGACATCCTGGTCAACAACGCGGGCGGGCCGCCGGCCGGGGATTTCCGCGATTGGGACCGCAATGCATGGTTGCGCGCGATCGATAGCAACATGCTGACGCCGATCGAGCTCATCCGCTCGACGATCGATGCCATGATCGCCCGGCGCTTCGGCCGCATCGTCAACATCACGTCCGCGGCGGTGAAGGCGCCGATCGACGTGCTCGGCCTGTCCAACGGCGCGCGCAGCGGCCTGACCGGATTCGTCGCCGGCCTTGCCCGCAAGGTCGCGCGGCATGGCGTGACGATCAACAACCTGTTGCCGGGCTCGTTCGACACCGACCGCTTCCGGAACATTACAACGTTGCGCGCCAAGGCGACGGGGACAAACTTCGACGACGCGCTGGCCGCGACGTGCGCAGCGGTGCCAGCGGGCCGCGTCGGCGTTCCGGCCGAATTCGGCGCCCTGTGCGCGTTCCTGTGCAGCATTCACGCCGGGTACTTGGTCGGCCAGAACATCCTGATCGACGGCGGCGCCTTCCCCGGCACGTTCTAGTTGCCGATATTGATACCCGATCCCCGACCTGCTCGACCACGAATCTCGAGGCGGCCGCGGCGGATGCGGCCGCGCAAACACGCGACGTGCGGGTTCACAACGCGGGCGCCCGCTCGGGGCGCTCGGTCCGAGTGGTCCCTCGTCACTCGTTGGATCTGCGCCGCTAGCGCTCAGACGCGATGGTCGCGTGTCATGACGCGACGATGGTCATTGCGGCTGTCGCGTACGTACTGCCGCGTGGTAGCCCAAGCGATACGCAGACGGAGCGTGGCAGGATGTCGGTGCAGTTTCGAAGATCGGCGGATAGGGCCCGAAGTGCGGCATAGTCGTCCGCGTCCAGCGCGTTGAGAAACCTGTCACGCAATGCGCGCGAGGCTCTGTCGCCGGGAAGCGCTGGCTCACCGTTCACGGCTCAACTCCATGAATCCGATGGGCAAGGCTCCAAGCTCCTGGCTTGTCGTACGCCGGTGCCGCGGCTTGGCAGTGACGGCGACCTGCAGTGTGAAGCCGAGCGCGAGTATGACGGGCGCGCCGACGACCCACCACATCTGCCAATCGCTGGGAACCGCAATCGACATCGCAAACACCAGATCCACGATTGAGAGGCCGATCAAGAGCCCAGCGATGAAGCTGCCTGCTTCCCGAAATCCCGCCAGCCAAGTCTTCATGGTTCACTCTGATCGCGACAATGATGGCCGCGACTCCTTTGGTAGTCGGTGCGTTGACGCACTTACGGCGCAAAAGAGGTCGCCCAATGGCTTCACCGAGTGTGCGCTACCGTACTGACACCGCTGCGTCGCAGGGTCATGCTTGGTTTGCATTTTCTCTGCGACCTGGCGAAGTTCCTCGCGGCACCCGATGGATTGCCTACGGGCCCGAGGCGAGCGTCCCTCGTAGCAGCGCATACCAAGGGGAAATCGAAATTCGGACACACTGCGAACGACCGGCGCGCATGCCGATTTGGATAGCTGCAATCTCCACCTGTTTGTTGGTGGCCTCGGGCATCGTTGCGATCGCTCGCCCGATCCCGGCCTCGTACGCCAACATTCCAGACGAGGGCACGCCGTCCAAGGATCGGGCAGCGCCGGGCGCATCCGAAGACGCGCAGACCAAGAACCTGCAAGCGCCTCTCGCTTTAGCGCGGGTTACGATCAACCGTCGAAACCGGGCATGGTGCCCTGAGTGTGGTGTCGTCGAATCCGTTCGGCAGATCGATGGATCGGGCGATGCCGGCGGGCGGGACAATGTCGACGTTACGGGCGCGGGAAATGCATTCGTACGTGCGTCCGGCAGCGCAATCGCCGTTAATACTCTAACGGGAAAAACCTATGAATTCACGGTCCGCTTCCGTGACGGCTCAATGACGGTCTTCAACGAAGCCACCCCACGGACCTGGCGATCCGGTAGCCCCGTGATTGTGATCGCCCGCTCGAATGCTACGAACAACTAGGCCAGCCCCGAACCCAGCAGGGCACATGCTTGCTAAGAGGGTCGACGATTAGCTTCTCCTCGCCTCATTTGGCAACTGAGGCATCCCATCTCTAGCAGCCTGATGCAAAACCCGTCATGGCCGCGCAGCGGATTGGCGGGATGGGATGCGCGAAGCAGCGAGCGACGTGTGGTCGACCCCACACGAGCGAGCTGCGACAAAGCAGACCGCCCGCCGACCCGCTGCCCATCCGGGTTTCGACGATATGGCCCCGTCTACGTCGTTGCTCACCTTGCGAATATGCATGGGCTATTCGACGCGGCTCGCGCCTAGTATACGGGGCCATCTCGTCCGAAACGCGGCTCATGAGGGGTTCTGCATCAGGCTGCTAAAGCCACCGTCGCAACCGCGCGCGACTTATGCAGTGGTCCCTTGACCCGCCTCCGCGCGCAGACAAGCACAAGGTCTGCGTCGAGTATTTCCCGGACACCGCACGAGCGTCAGCACCTGCCGAGGCGCCTGGCGTTAGCGGTCGCACGGACACGGATGGGCTTGAGGCCGCGTCTGGCGAGCTGCGCGGTCGAATCGGAAAGCTCGGAGGCGGTTTTCGCGGACCGCGAGAGGGTCTCCGCGAGCTTCGCCTGGCGGGTGATGGATTGTCCCACGCTGCGACTCGCGGCCAGCGACATTAGCGCCGTGGTCCCAGTCACCATGTATCTTAACGCGCGCGCCCCGAACTTCAGGTTCATCGCCGTCAAGTGTGCCGCAATGGCGCGGGCCGACTCGGTCGCCGCCTCGACCTTCTCCTGGCCCATCCGGGTGAATTCCTTTCGGTCACGGGCGCCAGGCAGCGGACCGGATGCAGCCATACGCTTCGTTCGGTGGGCGATGACCTGCGCGGAGGCCATCGACATTTCGCCGATCTTCCACGCCAGATCAGTCCACGCCAGGAACGGATTGCCAAGCACGTTACGAACGTTTCGCTTCATTGTTGCCCTTGATGGTTGGAAAGCGCGCTCATGGACCGCCATGCCAACGGACGATGCCTTCCCCGGGAACGACTAGCCGAGGATGCCTAGCCGAGGATGCGATCGTACGATTCCCGATCTGCCTTGTAGCAGCCGCAGGAAGCGGCCTGGAGTCCACGCCGGTCAAGAACCGTGAGGTCGCCGCGGCTGTAATGGATCAGATTGCGGTTCTGCAGGGCGCTCGCAGCCTTGGTGACGCCGACTCGGCGGACGCCAAGCATGATGGCCAGGAATTCCTGCGTGACGTGGAAGGTGTCCGCGTGCGCGCGGTCCTGAGTCATCAGCAGCCAGCGGGCAAGCCGCGCCTCGACCACGTGGAAGCGCGTACAGGCCGCCGTCTGCGCGAGCTGGCTCAGCTGGACGAAGACATAGCGGTCGATCTCGCGTTGCAGCGCCGGGCTGCGTCCGAGTTCGCGGCAGAAGGTCGCGGCGTCCATTCGCAACGCAGATCCCGCGCCCTGTACCACCGCACGCACTGGCGACACGTCTACGCCGAGCACCAGCGGAATCCCGAACATGCCTTCGTTTCCGATCAGACCGACTTCGAGGGAAGCAGAACCGTCGACCGGCATGATCAGCGAGATGAAGCTCCGGGTGGGGAAATAGACGTGGCTAAGGCGCTTCCCGGGTGTGTATAGCACGTCGGCGAACACAAGCTCGACCGTTTCGCAGCCGGCAAGCATTCGGCGCAGGTCGCTGCTCGGCAGCGCCTCGAGCAGGCGATTGACCGCGGGGACGCGTTGGGTCGGTGGCACCGTTACTCTCCTCGGGAGTCGGTGAAAACCACCCGTCGGCACCCGGAGAATTGGGCGCAATTCCGATGCCCGATGCTGACGATGCAAGCGCGCTCTCACCTTCTGCGATTGCCAGTAGAGTACGACCGCGCCGCTGCCCCGTCTGCGCGCTACCGCACACAAGGACAAGGCGCGGCGGATCGCGGCGCAGTAGGAACGAGGTTCGGAGAGCTACTTGACGACGTAGGGCAGGAGACGATCGAACTCCGTCTTGACCACCTGGTAGCACTCACAGGAGCGCGCCTCCAGACCGGGGCGATCGAGCACGGTGATCCGGCCCCGGCGATATTGAATCAATCCGGCGTCCTGCAACTTCCCGGCGGCCTCGGTGACACCTTCGCGGCGCACGCCCAGCATGTTGGCGATCAATTCCTGCGTCATGGAGAGTTCGTTCGATGCCAAACGGTCCAGGCTCAGCAACAGCCACCGGCACAATTGCTGGTCGACCGAATGGTGCCGATTGCAGACCGCGGTCTGCGCCATCTGCGTGATCAGCGCCTGGGTGTAGCGCAGCAGGAGATGCATCGTCGGACCGAAACGCCCGAACTCATTCTTGAGCAATTCGGCCTTGAGCCGGAAGCCATGCCCCGCGCTCTGCACCACCGCGCGGCTGGGTGTGGTGTCACCCCCCATGAACAGGGATATGCCGAGTATGCCTTCGTTGCCCACGATCGCGATTTCGGCCGACGCGCCATCCTCCATGACGTACAGCAGCGAAATGATGGACGTGGTGGGGAAATAGACGTACCGCAACTGGGCCCCGGATTCATAGAGGACGTCACCGAGCCTCATCGGTATCAGCTCCAAATGGGATGCGAGCCGCTGCGAAATCGCCGGTCGGCAGGGCGTTGAGCAGATGATTCTGATGGGGACTGTGCCGTACAGGTGCAGCCGTGCGCGACCTGCCCTGCGAGGGCACGTACGATGCGTTCTCGATGCTGCGGCCCGGTCTATGGGGTGCCATGGAAATAGTCTATACCATCGGGCAGCTTTCTTGTTCGGTGTCGCACAAAGGCCGGCAGGCGCCCTTGGGGTGGCTCGCGACTGATTGCATTGCAGATTGGCCCCTTGTGTGCGCTATCGCACAGACTGGGCTGTACCCCGCGAGCAATATACCCTGGGTTGTTTTTGCCAATTTACCTACAAGCACAACCGGTATTGCCAGCGTACGGTTTCAGCGTTGGGGAGAATGCCATGGCAAGCGCAAGCTCGCTCAGACGTGATGACCACTTGGTGGGAACGCTCAACCGGCGACCGGCGCCGCGCATGTTCCCGCGCGCCTACCGACCTGCGTCCAAGCGCGACGCCGTTCTGCTGGGGACAACAAGCTTTTGCGGCGACAGTGTGTACGACGTTGCCGGCAAGTTCTGGGCGAGATCGAGGAACTCGTCCTCGACATCCATTCCGGGCGCGTTGCCTATGCCCTTTTGGCTGTTGGAGGCTTTCTGGGGATGAGTTGACAATTGTTCGCGATTCCCTGAAGCACGGTAACCGTAGATCCTGCGTATCGGCGCTGCGTCATCAATATCGACCTTGAGCGACTGATCGACGCTCCAAGTCTCGATGGAGACCTATTGCCACGAATGGCCGACCCAACCTGGGCGACGGAGGTCCACGCCTACTTCGGTTGCAAACCGTATTGGAAGTGAATCGATCGCCCGTTGCGAGTCCACGTTGCCTGGCCGATGCCCGAGCCGATGTTCGCGAAGACACTCGTGACGCGCAATACAAGGTGGCGCTGGCCAAATGCGACGCGACGGCTGGCACAGAAAGGGACACCTGCGTGACCTCGGCCAAGTCAGCGTACGAAAAGTAAGTGCGCTGGAAGGATGGCAGCTGGTTCGCGCGTCATCCAAGCGCGAGGAGCAGGTTGGGCAGTCCCATGCGGAAGCGTAGCTGGTCCAGCAACTGGGCGTTGCGCATCGCGATGGGAATGTCGAACTCCCACAGATCGCACGGCGGCGCCGTGACCCCGGACACGGCCAGGATGGCGTTCGTAGCCCGCCTCGCTGCCTCGTTCGCCGCTTCCATCGTGGCAAGATCGGTGTGGGTACGCACGTAATCGGCGGCCAGGAACAGATTGCCGACCTCCGTGTACGCCTCCGGGCGAGCGGCCAGCGATCCGACATGATTGATGAGCAGCGGCTCGAGGTTCGTCACCGTCCCCGGATTGGGGAACTGTATGTCCGGATCGAGGAACCAGTCCACCACATTGTCATCCTCGAGCTGCACGTGCCCGGGCGCATTGAGCGCCGCCTTCAACTGTGCCCAGACTTCATCCTTGATTTCTTTCCGTGATGTCGCCGTCATGGCCGGCTTTCCGTTGAAGTTTCCCGGTGTCGTCCAGTTGGAAATGTCGACCGATAGGATTCCTCCCACGCGCCCGCCGCCGTACTCCGACAAGTCGTAGCCGCGCCAGAATTGCCGCTGCGAGATCGACGTGAGCGCCCAGTTCGAGTCGAGGTAGATCGCGTGTCCATCGGTGAGCGGTTGGTCGGTGGCGAGATAGAACTGGATGCCGTTCATCCACTCCGTGCGAAGCTCGCCGATGCGTGCCAGCGAAGGTGCTGCACGCATTAACTCCGGCGTTACGAGTCCCTGCATGATCTCGACCGGCATCGCTGCGACATGGAAATCCGCGGCCACGTCTTCGAGTTCTCCGTTGCGCTCGACCGAGACGCTGCGAATCCGGTTGCCTGCCAGGTTGAACGAGCGCACCGTCGCGCTCGTTACCACGGTTACGCCGAGCTGGTCGGTCAAGTGCTTTAGCCAGGGATCGATCCATACGTCGTTCGTCGGCCCGTTCAGCAAACGATCGAACACGCGCCCCGGAACCAGGATCCCGTAGAAGAGCTGCAACAGAATGCGCCCCACGGTGCGCGTGCTGCTCTCCTCGGCGCGCATGGCGACGAGCGAACGTGTCATCCCCTGCCCGAGGTACTTGCGATAGTTCTCGGACCTCGCGTCGGCGGCGATGAAATCCCAGAATGTGATCTGCTCGTACTCTTCGCGGTAGCGCTCCTCGCAACTCGTCGCCAGTGCCAACAGTCGCGTGACGAAGAACGCCACCTCGTGATGCGGGATGTCGAGATTGTCGAACAGTGCGAGAAAGGCGGTCCGGAAATCGTCCAGGGTTTCGGGGAATCGCGCGACCCAGACCGGATCGACCTTGCCCTGGCGCGCAAGCAGGATGCGCGACGCCTGGACGAGGTTGTCGCGACAGTTGGCGCCGCGCGCGCCAAAGGGAATTCGACCCATGGTGTCGGTGATGTGCTTGTAGAACCCCGGGAAGAAGCGGAAACCGTGCTCTCCGGGAAGGTCGTTGCGTCCGCCGATGCCGCTGCCGGCAATCGACAGGCTGCGAGCTTTGCCGCCGAGCGTGGCGTTGCGTTCGTACACCGTCACCGCAAATCCGCGTTCGGCCAGTTCGTGCGCCGCGCTGAGCCCGCCCACGCCGCCGCCGAGGATCGCTACCGAGTGCTTCGCTGGCATGGAATATTCACTTGCAGAAAAATTTCGGACAGGCGTAAAGTATGTACCAAGTCGCATGGAGAGCGTACGTGGTGGCTCCGCTGGATTTGGTCAAGCTCCCGCCGCTCATGGCCCTCACCCTCGGCAGAACCGAAGTCATGGTCGGGCTGATCGATGGGCCTGTCGCCATGAACCATGCGGAGTTGGCTCCGAACATTCGCGAGGTCAACGAAAGCATAAAGAATGCCTGTACGGGGACCAGCAGCATTGCCTGTTTGCACGGTACGTTCGTCGCGGGCGTTCTTTTTGCCAAGCGCGGAACCTCGGCACCGGCGATCTGTCCCAACTGCACCTTGCTGGTACGTCAGGTATTTGTCGAACGGGATCCGCGCAACTTGCATGCGCCGAGCTCGACCCCACAGGAGTTGGCAGCCGCAATATCGGAATGCATCGAAGCGGGTGCCCGCGTGATCAATCTGAGTCTGGCACTCAAGGAGGCCTCTTCCAAGAGCGAGCGTGAGCTGGAAGCGGCCTTGGATCGTGCTGCCGAACGCAATGTCGTCGTCGTCGCAGCGGCAGGGAACGAAGGAACCGTCGGGAGTTCAGCCATTACCCGTCACCCGTGGGTGATTCCAGTGGTGTCCTATGACCTGCAGGGAATTCCACTCCGACACTCCAACCTTGGGAGCTCGATCGGCCGCCGGGGGCTGGGGGCACCGGGCGCAAGGGTGACGAGCCTCGGCGTCGAAGGCGAGCCGATGACGTTGACAGGTACCAGTGTGGCTGCTCCCTTCGTAACCGGGGCGATTGCGCTGCTCTGGTCGGAGTTTCCTGCCGCGACGGGAGCGCGGATCAAATACTCCATCACGCAGGCTTCCGCCGCGCGGCGAAAGTCGATCGTGCCGCCCCTGCTGGATGCCTGGGCAGCGTATCGATTGATGCGCGCCGATCCGATCAACAGGGCACGGGCATGAACGCCGACAACACCGAGGCACTTCGAGAGAGCGCCGACCGTCCGCAACACAAGGTGCGCCTTCCGGGATTCCTCGTCGACGAGGAAATCGGGCTCGGAGACGTCATCTCGCGGGCCACGGCGAAGTTCGGAATCAGACCATGCGGCGGCTGCCAGCGCCGCGCGGAAACGCTGAACCGCTGGCTTGCATTCACGCGCAGTCGCGCGAAATAGCGCGACGTCCCCGAATCGCCTGTGAACGGAGGGCAGACATGACACATGAAACGAGGCTCGAGCATTCGATCGGTGGAACGGCACGCGCGGGAGCGATGTCCGTGATTACTCCTTGCCAGGAGGACGTGACTGCGACCCCGCCGACCGAACCGGCCCCCTGTCCGACCTGTGACGCCGCGGCGTCGATGGCGGATGACTACGTCTATGCGATCGGCAGAGTCGAAGCGCGGTTTCCGCGGCTGTCGGTGGAAAAGGAATTCGCGCAAGCGATCGGCCGCGCGGAGACGGCGGGCCACACCGATCAGGAGGCGTTTCACAAGGCGTTGTCGGAACGGGAGAACCGCTATCTGGCACGCCAGATGTGCTGGGTGTTCACCGTCCAGGGATTGGAGACCTACCTGCTGCAACCGCGGGACCCCGGCGATTTCGACCTGCTGGTCGAGGCCATCCGTCCACAGCCAAGCCCGATGGACCTCGATGTCGTCATCGGCGTGCGCGGGCCGATTGCGTCACCCGATTATTGCAATGGGCTCATGGTGCCCATCGTTGCATTCGATCAGATTTACTCGTTCGATCGGGCGTACTTGATCAAGGCCATTCCGCAGGGGAAGGATGCCGATGCCAAGAAGTTTCGCGCCGCGGCCGATGCCGTGTTCGACCGGGTCATGCAGATGACCGACAACGCCGGGGCCACGGATGAACATCGCGCGGCGAACTACCTCGCGATGCGTTATTCCGCCATCTACGCCAAAACCGCCGAGGAGTTCGCCCGGGACTTCTCGCTGACCGGGGTGGACATGCGTCCTTCTTCATTGAGCGGGACCCGAAAGGTCATCGAAGTCATCTTTGCATACACGAACCGCAACACCGACTTCACCGAGAAGTTCTGTGTGCGGGTGGACGTGACCGAGGAGTTTCCGTTCCTGGTCACCAAGCTGTCGCCTTACTACGATCGTTATGCCTGAATCGGCAAGGAGGTGTGTAATGAACATGCCTGGATTCAATGCGGAATCGTCGCTCGGCGCAAACGAGCGCGTCTACCGTGGAATCGCCGGGTTCGGCGGCAACGCGGGCGCGATTGGCGTCGCGCCGGCACAGCTGGGACCCACCATATTTCAGCAGACGACAAGATGCTGTCAGTGGTCCCCGATGTTTCGTCGGTTCGTCTGCACCTCGCGCCGGCATCCGCCCTGGGTGCAGTGCCGATGCATTCGCACCCTGACGGCTCCGGTGATCATCTGCGAGGATCCGGTCATCAGCAGTGATTTCTGACGGATGTAAAGGTGGTCGCGTCGGCCAGCTGATTCGACGCACGAGCTCGATCGCCGAAGTCTCGCTGCCGAAGCGCGGACCCAGCGATCGCCGAATCACAATTGCGATTGAGGAGAACTCCAGCCATGCGCATTCCCCAATTCACCGCCGCCGAAACACTGTACGTGAGCGCCGGCCGCTACCGCCACAATCAGGCCGCCAGTGCGCCAGGCAACCTCGTGGTTCCGGCAATCCCCTTTTGCGGCAACTGCGATTACATTCTCGACAACTGCGCTCGCAACGGCGGACGGCCCCGCGCCGTATGTCGGGCCTGCGCGATCGGAAACTGCTTCAGCGGCGTCGAAGATCCGACGCCCAACGATCCATGGACTCCCCTCCCCGGCCATTGGTAGGTAGGATTCGGTAGTCGCAGGTTTCCGCGACGGCGTAGCAGCCAGTCATCCCGGGATGGATGACTGCATACCTGCCGGGTGCTGGTGTTGAGCCGTTGCCGGGTTGGCGCGAGATCGCGTGCGCAGCCGCGTTGCGCCGTGCTTTGAACAGCAAGACTGCGACGCCTTCTGGGCGAGCGAAAGCAATTCCGCCACGTCAGGCATATCCCTTGCTTGCCCTTGAATAGCTGGCGCTGCGGTTACCGGCGGGTTCTCCTCCCCGCCGGGTTGCTAGTGCCGAGCCCTCGGCGCGCACCCCTTCGCGCCGGGGGCATTGTCTTCCGCATTGTACGTGGACTGGCGCCCACGCCACATGTGAGGGCGAGGCACCGACTGCCCGGCACGGCGCCTCGATACGACAACGACGTCGGTCAATTGCACGCGTAACTTGGCCCGCCCCAACTGACGCCGCTCGCACAAGTGGGCGCCACTGGCCGCGGTCCAGGCCCGCTCGACCGTCCGGCTATCCGAAGCCCGCGCCCAACGACGCGGCTCGTTCGCAAGTTGGCGCGGGCTGGCCGCGAGTCGCGACGGCCGCGCTGCGACCAGCCGGTCGCGTTGCCAAGCGCAGATAGTCCGTGTCGCGTGCCGCGAGAACGCGTAAGCCCATGATAAAGTGACCCTATGGCGCTGTGCGTTGCAATTCTTATCCTCCATAGTGTGCGGAGAAATGGACCGATGAGCGTGATCGATTCGAAAGTCGTCAACATCGACGAATTGAAACTCGAGCATTTCGCGAAAGGCGATAAGTTCGAGTGCGACGCCGTGCGCATCGGGCCGCTCCTCGGAGCGAAGGACCTCGGCTATTCCTACGATGTCGTCCCGCCCGGAAAGCGCTCGTGCCCTTTCCATAGTCATCGCGGGGAAGAGGAGATGTTCTTTATCGTGAAGGGCAAAGGCACGCTGCGCTACGGCGACGAGACAAGGAAGATACGCGCGGGCGACGTGATCTGCTGCCCGACCGGCGGCCCGGAAACCGCGCACCAGATCGTCAACGACTCCGACGCCGAGCTCGCCTACCTGTCCGTCAGCACCATGTTGCCGGCGGAGGTCTGCGAATACCCTGATTCGAAGAAGATTGGCGCCTTCGGCGGCGGCCTGCGCCACATGACGCGCGCAGACCACCACCTGGACTACTGGGCGGACGAGGTGTGAGCGCCGCGAGCGGCATGGTATCCGATCTAGCGACACGTCCGCAGTGCGCCTGCTACGTCACACCCCATTGACCGCGCGTAGCGCGTCAGGCGGCACTTCGAGCGAGCTGCGGTCCCATGCCCCCAGTTCGGCCGCCGCCGCGTAAGTCGATTGCAGAAACGCAAGAAGCGTCTGTTCGGGCTCGTCGGCTCGCCGCACGTCGTCGTACGGCAAAATGAATTCGTGGAGCGTCGTGTCGTAGCCTGCGGACGACGGCTGCACCTTCGCATCGGCGAAACCTCCCGGCTCCGGATAGGCGTAGCTGTAGAACAGCGGATACGGTGCGAGCGCTCCTCCCGGCCAGAAGCCGGCGCTACTCACCTCATGCGAGTAAGCGTCGCGCGTTACTCGATCGGGAAGATTCGGGACGCCCCCTGGGTGTGGAGGCGCGACGCGGCCCGAAAATCGCGTGACGGCGAGGTCGAAGCTTCCCCAGAAGAAGTGAACCGGGCTCGCCTTTCCGTAGTAGTGCGATCGAAAGCGGCCGAGCACGTCGGAAGACGAGCACACGATGCGCCAGCAGCGGGTCGCGTACTCGGCATCGTACGATCAGGTGGATGTCGTCCTCGTCAAAGCGCAGTTCACTCTCGATTTCGCAGGGCTTGCCGTAGACGGACACCGGCATCCGCAGCGCCGTCAGCGCTTCCATCACCGAAGCGTAGAACTGCGAGACCGACATCGGCACCAATTGGATCACGCCATGATCGCCGCGGCTCGTGCGCACGTTGAGCTCGTGGGCGACGAAGTCGAAGTCGATTTCGAAGGCTTCGTCGCCGTACGGCATCCGTCCGGTCGTGAGGCCGGATGCGGTCGGATAAAGCGTCACCTGCCACGCGTGGTTGAGCCACGGCATGCGGGCCAACCGGATCTTGCCGACGATCTGCATCCACCTGTGCAGCGTTTCGTACGTGTCCTTCCACGCCTCGTAGGGCAGGGCGGGCCACGCAACGTGCGTCATGGCAGACTCCCCGGCGGTTGGACAACTCTTCAGCGCAGCTTCACGGTTCGCCCGGACTTCGACGACGCGCGCACCGCGTCGAGAACTTCCTGGCAGCGCAACCCGTCGGCGAAGTTCGGCGCCGGTGAGGTGCGTTGCTCGATGCCGTTCGTGAATTCGCGCACCAGCAGCCGGAACGCCATCAGCCGGTGATCGCGGTCGTCGGTGAACGGCGTGTATTTCGCCGGCGTCACCAGCGGCTGCAACGGTGCGCCGTCGCGGCTTGCGGCGACGACGCCGTTCTCCATCGGATTCGGGCCCGGCTGCTCGGCGATCAGCGTCCCGCGCTCGCCCATTACGACAATCTTCGCGCCGCGCGTCGGCGTCGTCCCAAACGACGCGATCATCGTCGCGATGCCGCCGCTCTCGAATTCGAGCGTGAACTGGAACGTGTCGTCGGCATCCGCCTTGACGATCGCGCTGGTCCTCGGATCGATCAGGTCCGGTCGCAAGATCGCAAGCCGACCGGCAACCGAGACGACCTCGCCGAACCAGTGACGCAGTCCGTCGATGTAGTGGGAGCCGAGCGCGCCCAGCAGGCCGCCGCCTTCGGACTCGTACGCCATCCACGTGAGCGGCCGCGGCTCGCGCGTCACGTAGCGATCGAGGAAGAGCTCGATCGTGCAGAGCCGGAACCGGCCGATGTAGTCGTCGTCGAGGAGCTGCTTGATGTAAGCGCGCTGCGGCGTATGGCGGAATTCGTGTCCGACCATCGCCGTTCGGCCGCTGTCCTCGGCTGCGTCGCGCATTTCTGCCGCTTGCTTCGCGTCGATCGCGAAGGGCTTTTCGCAGAGCACGTGCTTGCCGGCCCGCAGTGCCGCGATGGCGAGCTCATGATGCGCGCGCGGCGGCGTTGCGATGGCGACGGCCTCGATATCGTTCCTCGCGATCAGCTCCATCGGGTTGGTATGCACGTCGCGGATGCCCGCGGCTTGCGCTGCTGCGTCGACCTTGTCGCGGTTGCGGCTGCAGATCGCGGCGACCTCCCATCCTTCCGAGCGGAACGCGGGAATGTAGACCTGAGCACCGAAGCCGAGGCCGATGATGCCGATCCGGCGGTTCGAGGAGGGCATGTGCATCTCCATCGGTGAGACCGGGCGCGGGCGGCGATCCGGCCGAACCCCTTGAAGCACTCTTGCGACGGGCGCGAGGTATAGCCGCCGAACAGCAGATTCTCGTGCGACAGCTCGGGACGCCTTTCCCCTACCGCACCCACCGCAGCGTGCGCACGCCCACCAATCCCGGCCGGTCACGCGGATCCACGCGCACGCGATCCCCCGCCTGCCGGAAGCGGTAGACCTGTCCGCTCACCGGACCGCGGATCGACGCCTCGCCGTTGCCAACATACTCGAACATGATCACCGACGTCGACGACACCGGATTTGGCGCTGGGGCCGACATGGCACTCCTGTTTGCGCCAGCCATCACTGCCGCGCGCGCGGCTTCGCGGTTCCGTCCACAGCACATCTGACACTCTCCTTCCTCATCAGCGTCCCGAGCTTCGTCATTGCCCTGCAGAGGGCGGCGCGGGAGCGATGCGCTCGAGCAGAATGGCACCGCCGGACAGCGCCAGCCAGGCCACGGCCCCGTCGATCCAGTCGCTGCCCAGCCAGAACGCGAACGGCACCGCTACCCACATGCTCGTGCAGTTGAAGCAGTCCATCATTTGTCCCACGACTCCTGCCCCTGCCCGCTGACGGAGGCGGGCCACGATGTTCCACGGCCCGTCCTCCGCCACGATCAGATGCGTGAGGCGCCACGTCGCCAGGACGCCGACGACCAGCAGGACCCCACTCATCCGATCGCTCGCGCTATACCGTCACCTGGAAGCTCCGCTCGCTCAGGTTGCGATGCGCGTTGTTCGCCTGGCAGTTCACGATCGTGCGCTTGTACGCCCGGAGCTCCAACTGGTAGCAGCAGCTCTCCGGGAAGGCGACGGCGGCCGAGATCGACAGGCGGATCGCGCCACCCGTCCACGTCGGCGCCACGGCCGTCTGGGGCAAGGTCCGCGCTGTCGCGTAGTCGGGTCCCACCTGCGCCGCGGCAGGCACCGGAGGAGCGCCACCCGCTAACGGCGTCAGCACCCCGCCCAACGCGATGAGGTCGCGCGACAGGTTCTCTCCGTACGTGGCGAGGAGCGAGTACGACGCCAGATGTCCCTGCGCGTCATGCGCCACGAAGTCCACCTCGAGCGTGTCGCCAGCGCCGATGGTCACGTTGCCGCAGGGGCCGATGGCCACCGTGCCTCCGCCCGCCTGGACGATGCGCGCGTCGATGATGTCGGTGTTCGGCTCGTTGGTGCAGTTGTGCGTCGTGTCCCCGCCGCACGGATTGTCTGCCGGTCCAGGTGCCGCAAAGCTCGACTGGTTGTCGATGGTGACGGTGATCTTGGCCGGGGTGTTCGTCTCGCAGACCTGGATCACCCGCCTGTTGGAGAGCACGCCGGCTGCCTCGTCATATCCCACGACCTGGAGACTGTAGGTGCCGTCGCCGAACGTCGGGTCGGTGACCCAGGGGAAGACCATGTCGATATTCGTCCCGAGCCAGACCTTCGTGCCGCCCCAATCGCCAGGGGTGTGCGTCGCCTCGTAGTGCTCGACCGTCTCGTATACGTTGTGCCCGTCGATCGGCACCTGTGCACTGAAGGCGACGTCGACGTCGGTGCCAAGCACGAAATCCCAGTACTCGCGGAAGAAGGTCCCCAGCGCAGGCGCCGGGACTATCGCCCAGGTGGCGCCGCCGTCGGCACTGAACTCGATCTCGTAGTAGTCCACGCCGCTCAGGCATTGCGCAGTGCCGCGGATGTTCACGACTTCGGCAAACGGCGCATCGCCGCCATTCGAGATCACGTTCGGGAACGCGTAGCCAACCGGCGTCGGATCGGCCCCCGGATTTCCTCCCACCTCATCGGCATCGACGCTGCACACCTTGGCGAGCGCGATGCACTCGCCTTCGATGCAATCGTTGATCGGGATGCAGCAGGCCTCGTCCGTTGCCGTGAGCGTGACGTCGAGCGTCGTCGGAATGTTCCAGCGCGCGGAGAACCACCCTTCGTTGACGATGACATGCTCGGCCCCACCGCAGACCTGCGTGGCGCGAAAGACGATGTCGGGGGTGCAGTCCCACCACGGATGCCATGGCCACCAGGGCCAGAGGCGCAGCGACTGGAGGGCGGGAATCTCGGGCAGAACCTGCACGAGTCGCTCGCGCAATCCATCGAGGCGCGATGGCTCGACTGCGGCCATTGCCCGGCGTCCGGCGCGCGTCGCCACGCCGGAGAGTGCCGCGCTACGCGCTGCGGTGACCAACGCGGCGCGCCCCGGAACCGGTGGCACTGGCGCGGCGCCGACGAGGCTCTCGAAGAACGTGAGATCGGGAATAGGATCCGGAATCGGGGGCCTCGGCAGCCGCGGCTGCCGCTGCAACGCGCCAAGGATGTGCCCGGCGAGCACCGGCTCCACGTACCACCGGCGGAGACGCCACCACCACCAGGGCCACCATCCGCAACACCATCGGAACGTGATCGTGAAGGAACCGGTGGCGTCGGTCGTTGCGCATCCTACCTGCTGCTTGCTCCACCACCACCACCACGCATCCACGTCGTACGCGCACACGACGGCACCGGGGACCGCACTGCCGTCGGGACACAGCACGCGGCCGTTGATGGTGAAAGTCCTGCACCACCGCAGCCACCAGAACCAGTAGTACGGGGTGATGCGAATGGGTGGAAGGAGAAGTTGATCCTTCCCCAGGAATCGGCGCCTCGGAACGTCGACGCCGATCGTCTGCAACCCGGTCAACTCCTGGTCCGTCGCGTCGTTGGGACCGACGATGACGCGCAGGCTATCCGCATTCCCTTTCACATCGAAGGTGACTTGCGCCTGCTGTTTCTTTTCGAAGGTGACGCTCTGCGACGAAATCGGCTTGCCGCGAGAGGTGAGAAGGACCTTGACCGCTTGCTTCGGATCCAGTCCCTGTACTGCTGAAGCGTCGAGGGGGACCGTGATGCTCGCCATGTGACCTCCCAGTGATAGCCGGGGATATACATTCGTGTTGCCGTCGTCAACGGCAATTCAGGACGAGGGCAACTCCTGGTCTCGAGACACGAAGACGATGCTGTGCCGTTGGCTCCACGCTTCCGGCACGAAGCACCACTGGTGAAATCAGACCTCCGCGGCGTGGCGCGCGCAGCGCTGCCTCGCACAGGTTATGTAACACCTGTGCGTCCTACGTTGTCAAGTACAACTTGTCCATGCATGGCATGAATATTCGCATTGACAAGCAGGCTCCGAAAAATGCCGATCCTCTGGGCGAAGTCACGTCTCACTTCCTCCCCTTGAACGATTGCGGGCTAGTACTTGACGCCGCCGAGCACCGTTGCGATACCCGACGCGAGCCTTTCCTCGATGCGCTTGAAATGCGCGAGCTGCTTCGGAATCAGCTCCAGCCGCGTGATGCCGCGCATCGATCCGGCGATGTTGTCGATCAGCTGCTGCCGCTGCTCGGCGTTCATCAAATTGAACAGGCTGCGCGGTTGGGTGTAGTGGTCGTCCTCGTCACGGTGACTGTAGCGATCGGCGACCGCGCTACCGAGGGCCCAGGCAGGTTCGCGGTGCCGCGGCGATTCTGCGGGCGTGCCCGGGAGGGAGTTCGGCTCGTAGTTGGGCGTGCTGCCTGCCGTCGAAGCGCATCGCCCCGTCGCGCTGGTTGTTGTGGAACGGGCACTTCGGCGCGTTCACGGGTAGCTGCGCGTAATTGGTCCCGATACGGTAGCGGTGGGCATCGTTGTACGCGAAGAGGCGGCCCTGCAGCATCTTGTCCGGCGAGAATCCCATCCCCGGGACGATATTGGCCGGCGACAGCGCGGCCTGCTCCACCTCGGCGAAGTAGTTCTCCGGGTTGCGGTTGAGTTCCATTTCTCCGACTTCGAGCAGCGGGTAATCCTTGTGGGGCCAGATCTTGGTGAGGTCGAACGGATTCCAGCGGTAGCTGGCCGCCTCGCCTTCGGTCATGACCTGGACGCATACGCGCCAACGCGGAAACTCGCCGCGGTCGATGGCGTTGTAGAGATCACGCTGCGCGTAGTCGGGGTCCGTGCCGGCAAGCCCCTTCGCATCCTGCGGGGAGAGGTTGCGGATGCCCTGCTTCGACTTGAAGTGCCATTTGACCCACACGCGCTCGCCCTGTGCGTTGATCAGGCTGAACGTGTGGCTGGAGAAGCCGTGCAGGAAGCGGTAGCCATCCGGCGTGCCGCGGTCCGAGAACAGGATCAGGATCTGGTGCAATGCCTCGGGCGACAGTGACCAGAAGTCCCAGACGGCATTCGGATCCTTGAGGTGCGTGCGCGGATTGCGCTTTTGCGTGTGGATGAAATCCGGGAACTTGAGCGGATCCTTGATGAAGAAGACCGGCGTGTTGTTGCCGACCATGTCCCAGTTGCCGGCGGAATGTGCCGTAGGCGCCCGAGCCTTTGGCGTGCACGACGCGCTCGGGCACGCGCTCGCGGTTGTTCGCAATAAATCCAATTGATCCTCGCTATGCGCGCCATAGTTGTGGGTTATTCTGGTCGACGCGGCGCGGGCGTGCGTGCGGGACAAGCCGACCCACTTGCGCGAGGCGGCCGAGTCGTGTAATAATGAGAACCATTCGCATTCGCATTACCGCACGCGACCCACCGACCCGGGAGCGCCATGCTGCAGATCGCCATCGTCACGCTGCGCGAAGGTATCGAAGCCTTCCTGATCGTCGCCATTACGGCCGGCATCCTGCGCCAGACGGGCCGCCCCACGCTCTTGCCCGCGGTGTACTGGGGAACCAGCGTGGCGGTTGTGGCCAGCTTCATCGCCAGCCTGTTCTTCGCCCAGGCCGAGAACAAGCCGTTATGGGAGGGCGTTCTCGCCGCGGCCGCCGCGGTGATGGTCGCGTCGATGACCGTCTACATGTGGCGGACCGCGCGCACGATGCGGGCGCAGATCGGCGCCAGGATCGAGCAGGCGACCCAGAACAGGCCCACGCGCACTGCGTGGTGGGCCGTATTCCTTTTCGTGCTGCTGATGATCGTGCGCGAAGGCATGGAAACCGCGCTGCTGCTATCGACGCTGTTCCTGCAACAGGGGGATCGAGAGCTGCTGATCGGCGGGCTGCTCGGCGTCGCGGGTGCCGCACTGCTCGCGTGGGCGTGGATCCGTTATGGGCGCCGTATCAACCTCGGCCGCTTCTTCCAGGTCACGGCGATCTTCCTGCTGATCTTCTCGCTACAGCTCGTCATCTATACGTTCCACGAGTTCTTCGAAGCCGGCGCGGTACCGTTCGTCGACAACGAGTTCTGGCATCTGGCGACCGAGCCCTACGGCCCCGAAGGCGTTTACGGGGAGTGGCTGACCTACCTGATGGTGATCATTCCCGCCGGCTGGCTCGCCTTTGTCTGGCTCAAGGATCCGCGGACGGCGCTGGCAGCAAAACATTGACGGCGAATCGCATGTACATCTGCCTTTGCAACGCGATCACCGAGCGCCAGATCGTCCAGGCGGCCGAGGAAGGCGCGCGCTCGCCCGAGGATCTCGCGCACTGTCTCGGCGTCGGCCTTGGCTGCGGACGCTGCACATCGTGCGCGAAGTCGCTGCTGGTCGAGACCGTAGCGCGGATGTCTGGCGGCGAGTGTGCGGCATCAACAGGGGGCGCGGCATGAAGGGCAACGCCGAGGTCATCAAGCATCTCAACGCGGTGCTGACCAACGAACTGACCGCAATCGACCAGTATTTCGTGCACGCGAAGATGTTCGACAACTGGGGCTTCGATCGGCTCGCCAAGCATGAACGCAAAGCGTCGATCGACGAGATGAAGCACGCCGAGAGCCTGATCGAGCGCATCCTGTTCCTCGAAGGTGTGCCCAACCTCCAGAACCTGCACAAGCTGCTCGTGGGCGAGGACGTCAAGGAAGCGCTCGCCTGCGATCTGAAACTCGAGCTTGCAGCGCACCCGACGCTCAAGACCGCAATCGCCGACTGCGAGGCGTGCGGTGACTACGTCAGCCGCGACCTCTTCCGCCAGATCATGACGTCGGAAGAAGGGCACATCGACTGGCTGGAGACACAGCTCGAGCTCATCGACAAGGTCGGGATGGCGAACTACCAGCAATCGCAGATGGGCCATGACGGCTGAACGCGTTGCAATGGCCGACGCGGCCGACGATGGTCCTGCCGCCGTGTTACCTGCGCACCAAGAGGGAAACGGCGCTTCGCCACGTGTCGTAACTAGCGAGAGCTTGCTTGCGGGAGACCCGCAGCTCGCGATCCTGCACAAGCAGACAATCTACTTCCTGCGCCAGACGCGCTTCGGCAAACTGATCCTCACCAAGTAACGCTACTTCCGCCAGCCAGCCGGCCCGCGACGACGCGAATCGTCCGCCGGCAAGCCAGCCATTGTTGTGTGCCGCCGGCGTTTCATGCCGGCGTCGACAAACGCACGGGCATGGCAACAGGCTGGCGATGAGCAACACACGTTCCGGCAAGCACCGCGCACGGCGGGGAGGCCGTCGTTGCGGGCGGTCGCACTGACCACGATCGCAGTTCTCTGCGCGCTGGCGACGCCGATGCTGCGCGCGCCAGTGTTCGCCGGCGCGGCCGATCCGGCCGGCCCCAATCCCGTCACGCTCGGCGAGAAGATCTTCGCCGATCCCGAGTCTCTCCGCCTCCGGGCGCGATGTCGTGCGCGACCTGCCATGATCCGCGGCACGCGCACGCGCAGAGCAACGACCTCGCGGTCCAGTTCGGTGGCGCCAACCTGGACGTTCCCGGGTTTCGCGCGGTCCCGTCGTTGCAGTACATCAGTCTCATGCCCGGCTTCAGCTTTGACGCCGAAGGAACGCCGTCAGGGGGCTTCAACCGCGACGGCCGTGCGAAGGATCTCCTGGTGCAGGCGTTGCGCCCGCTGTTCGCGGCGCACGAAATGGCCAACGCAACACCCGCCGATCTGGTCGCACGGCTCGCAAGAGCGCCTTATGCCGACGAGTTCCGGCAGGTCTTCGGCAAGAGCATCTTCGGCGACGAGCAAGGCACGGTGCTGGCCGTGACGTTCGCGCTCGCCCAATACCAGAAATTCGACCCCGACTTCCGGCCGTTCGATTCGAAGTACGACTACTTCCTCGCCGGCAAGCTGCGCCTCGAACCCGCGGAATTGCGCGGCCTCGCACTGTTCAATCGCGCCGACAAGGGCAATTGCGCCGGCTGCCATCCCAGCGGACGCGGGCCCGATCACTCCCCGCCGATGTTCACCGATTTCACCTACGACAACCTGGGCGTGCCGCGCAATTCCGAGATTCCGGCGAACGCCGACCCGAATTATCGGGACCTTGGGTTGTGCGGACCGGACCGCACCGATCTCGCCGACCGGCAGGATCTTTGCGGCGCTTTCAAGGTGCCCTCGCTGCGCAACGTCGCCACGCGCAAGGTGTTCTTCCACAACGGTCAGTTCAAGACCTTGCGCGACGCGCTGCGCTTCTACGTTCGTCGCGATACCAATCCCGAAGAGTTCTATCCGATCGCTGCAGACGGCACCGTCCGGAAATTCGACGATTTGACGTCCGAGTTGCACGGCAATGTCAACACGGGAGAGGTGCCCTACGACCGCAAGCCCGGTGAGGCGCCACGCCTGACCGAAGCCGAGATGGATGACCTCGAAGCATTCCTGAAAACGCTCACCGACGGCTACCAGCCGGCACCGTCGGAAAGCCGATGACGGCTCAGACACGCGTCGGCCGCGCTTGGAGTCCCTTCCCCTCACCGATCCTGGAGCATGACCATGCCTAGTACCCCGCTCTCGCTGTCGCCTGCGATTACCCGACGCAGCCGATTGCGCCGGTTGCCGCTCGCGCTCGCCGTCGGAGTGGCCCTGGCCTCGCCGGCCGCGTGGGCGGATGAGGCGGCACTGAAGGCGGAGATTGCCGAGTTGCGCGCGCAGATCGCCGAAATGAAGGCCCAGATGAAGGAACTCGCGGCGCAGAACAAGGCAGCGTCGACACCAACGGCAACGGCGCAGACCGCGACAACGACGACTCCACCACCCACGCCAGCGCAAGCCGAACTCGCCGTCCGCGTCGACCGGCTCGAGCGAACCGTGGAGACGCAAGCGGCCGCTGCGAGCGAGACCACGTTGTTCGGCTACGGCGAAATCGCCTACGGGCGACCGATCCATTCGTCGAGCGACACTCAAGCCGACATGGCACGCGCGGTGCTCGGCTGGGCCCACCGGTTCGACAGCCGCACCCGGATGGCGGCCGAACTCGAAATCGAACACGCGGTCGCGTCGTCCGACGACAAGGGCGAAGTGGAAATCGAGCAGTTCTACGCCGAGCGGGATTTCACCGATAACTTTGGCGTCCGGGCCGGCCTGGTCCTGATCCCGATCGGATTCATCAACGAACACCACGAGCCGACGCAGTACTACAGCGTGTTCCGCAATTTCGTCGAGACTTCGATCATTCCGACCACCTGGCGCGAAGGTGCGCTGGCGCTCTACGGTACGACCGATTTCGGCTTGAAATGGGGAGTCGGGGTGACGACCGGATTCAACCTCGCCAACTGGGACCCCTCGTCGAACGAAGGGCGCGAATCTCCGCTCGGCAGCATCCACCAGGAACTCTCCGAGGCTGCCGCGCACGATCTGTCGGGGTACGTATCGGTCAACTACAACGGTATTCCGGGATTCCAGCTCGGTGGTACCTACTTCACCGGCAAGGCGGGCCAAGGCGTGCCCGACTTCCCCGCAGCAAACGCCCGGGTCACGCTATGGGAAGCGCACGCGCGCTGGCAGCCCGGCCCGTTCGACTTCGCCGCCCTGTATGCGCGCGGAACCATCAGCGATACCGAAGCGCTCAATCTGACCTTCGTCGGCCAGCCGACCCCCGTGCCGCAGCTCTTCTACGGCGGCTATGTTCAGGCGGCATGGCGGAATGCCTGGTCGTACCAGGATTACTCGCTGACGCCCTTCACGCGCTACGAATGGGTGAACACGGCCGCCTCCTACGCGACCGTGCCCGAGGGACTTGGCGTGCCGACAACACCCACCGAGGGCATATGGACAATCGGGGCAGATTTCTACGTCACTCCGAGCATCGTGTTCAAGGCCGATTACCAGCAGTTCAAGATTGACTCGTCTCGCAATAGCGTCCAGGTCGGCTTCGGCCTCACCTTCTGACGCGCGCCCACGATGCGTCATCAATGGCTGATCACGGCCGCGGCGGCCACGGCGTTCGCACCTGCGGCGCAGTTGGCGTACGCCGCCGAGTACCTCAGCGCCGAAGCCGCGCAGCGGGTGGCATTCCCCGACGCCGGCGCGTTCGAGCCTGTCCTGATTGCCGTCGACGTCAAGGCGGCGATCGCCCGCGAGGCGGGTCGCTTCGCCGTGGAGCCGCGCGTATGGCGCGTACGTGCCGGCGACCGCATGCTCGGCTGGTTCATCGTCGACGAAGTGATCGGCAAAGTGGAGCTGATCACCTACGCCCTCGCACTCGATGCGACCGGCACAGTCAAATCACTCGACGTGCTCGCCTATCGCGAATCGCACGGCGACGCGATCCGATTGGCAGCGTGGCGCGCACAGTTCACCGGCAAGCGCGTAACCGACCCGGTGAAGCTCGACGCCGACATCCGTAACATCTCCGGCGCAACGCTCTCTTGCCGGCACGTCGCCGAGGGCGTGCGCCGGCTATTGCTGCTCCATGAGAAAGCGCTTTCGCGTGGCTGAACCGCACCACTCCCTCCGGCGCGGACAGCTCTGGCTCGGCACGCTGGTCGACATTGCAGGCGAAGCGCCATCGCGGGACTTGCTGGACGCCGGCATCGCGGCGGCGTTCGCGGTCGTTGCCCGCGTTCATCGTGCGCTGTCGCTGCACGATCCGCAGAGCGAGCTTTCGCACGTGAATCGCGCCGCACCGACCGCTGTGCAGACCTTGTCGGCAGACCTTCGCCTGGTATTGAGCTGCGCACTCGAACTCGCAGCGCGCTCAGGCGGCACGTTCGATCCGACCGTCGGCGGACGCCTCGCTGCGCTGGGCTTCCTGCCGCCGCAGGCATGCTCGGAGCGCGATGCCAGTTGGCGCGACGTGCAGCTGACACCGCGAGGCGTGCGCTTCGCGAGACCGCTCGTTCTTGACTTCGGTGGCATTGCCAAGGGCTACGCCGTCGATTGCGCGATCGATGCGTTGCGTCAGCACGGCATCACGGCGGGACGCGTCAATGCCGGTGGCGATCTGCGCGTCTTCGGAAGCCAAAGCGAGCTCATTCATGTCCGCACCGGCGGCCCGCAAGGAGTCTTTCTGCCACTGGTGACGGTCGGCGACGGTGCAGTGGCGACCAGCGCGTATGGTGGACAGCGGCGGCGCATCGGCGGGCGCTGGGCAACTTCGCTGATCGACCCGCGCAGCGGGCTGCCGATCATGAGCACGCGCACGATATCGGTCGTAGCGTCCACCTGCATGGTGGCGGATGCGCTGACCAAGGTCGTCGCCTTGCGCGACATCGCAGCGGCCGGCCTGCTGAAGGCGTACGGCGCGAGTGCAACGCTGCTGTCGCCGGCCGCCGGTCGCTGGCGCTGCACACAGCTACCGCGTCCACGCCCGGCACCATCGCGGCTGCACCCGATGGCGGCTTTGCCAGCCTCGGGTTGACACCTTCGCGCCCGCTTCCCTCGCCCGACGCGCAGTTACATGTCGCGTACCCACGAACGTACCTATCGCGTGCTCGCCGAGCGGGTACGGCTCGGCGCGCCGGCTCGGCGCGCGCTCTACGCGACGGTCGCCGCATTGGTGGGCAGCGGCGTCTGGTGGCTCTGCGTCCATTACGCGGGGAACGTGTTCGCTGCGGCCGACGACTTGTACCGTCTCACGCAGGAAGCGCTGGCATTGAAAGTGCACGGCGCGACCGCCTTCGCGGCGATGCTCGCACTGGGGGCCATGAGTGCCCATCACGTCCCGCGCGGCTGGCGTTTGAAGCGCAATCGCGTCACCGGATCGGTGATCAGCGCCGAGTTCGCGCTGCTGATCGTCACTGGCTATGCCCTGTACTATCTCGTCAGCGACGACACCCATGCGCCGGTCTCGGTCTTGCATTGGGCGTTGGGGCTCGCCCTGGCGCCGACGCTGATCGTGCACATGGGGTATTCTCGCTCTGGTCCGTTGGATCCGGGCGGGGGTAAAACATGAGCAATGAGAAACCCGTAAGCCTCTTCGACCCCTTCACCATAAACAACACGACGTTCAAGAATCGAATCCTGCGCTCTTCGCTGGGCGGGCGCACCTCTTACTACGACGGGACCGTAACTCCGGCGTGGAAGAACTTCGAAAGGCATTTCGCGCGCCGCGGCATCGGCGGGATCATATCGGCCACGATCGATGTAGACGATAAGCGCCTGTCGCCGCTCGAATACCCGAAAATCAGCGACGACAGCTTCATTGCGCCGCTGCGCGAAGGCGTGCAGTCCATCCGGCAACTCGGCTGCCGCTACATCATGCAGCTCGGCGATCCCGGAGGCCATACACAGACCAGCTTGTTCCCGCAGGCCGAGGACGGCAAATCAGCCTCCGCATTCTTCGACCTGTTCTACGGCTACCGCAATCGCACCACGCCGATGACGGTAGACGAAATCAAGGACGAGGTGCGGAAGTTCCGCGACGCGGCGCGACGTGTGAAGACCATCGAATGTGACGGCTTGGAAGTCACGGCCTCGAAGGGTTACATCATTCACCAATTCCTCAACCCCGCAACCAATCGGCGCACCGACGCTTACGGCGGATCTCAATGGAATCGCTTCCGGTTGCTGCGTGAAATCGTGCAAGAGGTACGTGAAGAGGTAGGCCAGGATTTTCTTTTCGGTGTCCGCCTGTCGGCGCAGGACTTCAACTATCTGCCCTGGTGGACCTTTCGCCTGCCGCCGGTGTTTCCGCTGCGCAATTGGTGGATGGGCAATACGTTGAAGGAAACGATCGAGTACGGGCGCGAGCTCAAGAACCTGGGCGTCGACTATCTGCATATCGACAGCGGCTTCGGGTTCATCAATCCAAAAGGGAGCCCGACCGACGGCTATCCATTGGATGGAATCAGGATATTCGCCAACGCTACCCGGCACCTGAGCGCCAAGGCATGGATTCGCGCCGCTGCCGTCAACGTCCTGCCGCGGTGGATTCTCGGCATCGGCTGGAATTTCGAGGCCGCGGCAAACGCGGCGTTCGCCGCAGAGTTCAAGCAGAAGGTTGGTCTGCCGGTGATCGCCAACGGTGGCTTCCAGAAGCGCAGCGAAATCGAGGGAGCGCTGCAGGCGCAATGCGACCTCGTCGCGCTCGGTCGCCCGTTGCTGGCAAACCCGGATCTTCTCGAGCAGTACCAGCGTGATCCGGCTCGTGACGAGCCGGTGAATCCGTGCACCTGGTGCAGCCTGTGCTGCACGCGAACGGCGGTCATGCCGCTCGGCTGCTACGACATCAGACGATTCGGTGGTCCCAAGGATCCAGCGGCCCAGGACCGGATGGAGAAGCAGATCCTTGAATTGTCGGCGGATCACACGCCGTAAGCCGCCACCATTCCCTTCGGCTCCATTACACGCAGGAGCGACGCGAATGCCTAGGTCGGCAATTGGTTCATGGTCTGAAGCGCTAATCGCGCGTCCCTTATGTCGGCGGTGTCGGCACCTTCCGTAAACATTGCGCAGGCCTCCGCCAGCATGCACCGGGCAAGTTGGCCGTCACCCTTGCTCACGAGTAGCCGCGCGAGACTCGTAGCTGCCCGAAGCTCGAGCGATCGCGCGGCCTGCCGCCGAGCAAGATCGATCGCCCGGCGGAAGCAGGTCTCCGCTTCGATCTCGTCCTGCGCGGGCGGCAAGAGAAGCAACTCGCCTTTCGAGCGCCAGAGCTCGGCTTCCCAATGGTGCTCGCCATTTCGAGCCGCTGCATCGAACGCTGCCGACAGTGTCGCGAGACCCTCGTCAACATTTCGCAGTCGCGCGTGCGCTGCCGCCGAGATCGACATCGCCCAGGGGAGGCCGACCCCGGCCTCCTGGGCGTGAAACTCAGAGAACGCGCGTTTGACCTGCTGGAGGCCTTCGACGCAATGGCCCTCCGTGATCAGCTCCTGCGCTTCCAGGACACGTGCGCAGCTCCCCAGGTAGCCCATTTTGTGCTCCGACGTAAGCGTCGCCAGCTCGTCCAGCAGCAGCCGTACCGAAGCACGCTGGCCACAGCAGGCGCGCGTCGCACAGGCGAAGAACAGGGCCATGGCGAGGGCAAACGGTTGTGACAATCGGCGGGCGGTGGCGATGGCCTTTTCACTCGTCCCTACCGCCTGGTCCGGATAACCGAGGATCCACAGAACCCAGCTCAAGTGGAGCAGCGAATTGACCCCGGGATCGATCTGCAGCGCGAGCGTCGTGGCACGCTGCACGTTCGGATCGTAGAGCGCATACGCTTCCTCGAGCTCGCGTCGGGCAGTCGAAAAGTCACCCTGCCAGAACGTCACACATCCCAGCATCCAATGGCCGAGCATGCGCGAGGCGGAGTCGTCCATCCGTTGCCCCAACGCGGCAACCTGGCGCCCCTCCGCCCCTGCCAGCTCCAACGCGCCGCGCGCGTAGTAGCACGCGAACAGGCCTCGCCGCGCGTCGATCATTCGAGGTAGGTCGTCGAGCCTTTCGCATAACTTGCGTGCGCGCGTGAAGTTTCGTTCCGCGTCCGACGACGCGAATCCCCTGACCGCACGATTGGCCGCGCCGCGAAGGATCTCGAGGCCAAGCTCCAGGCGATCCCGGGCGACGCCCGGCGCCGCACCGGCGAGCACACCCAATCCCTTGGTCGCGTGACCGAGGGCCTCGAGGTTGGCCGAGCGATCCAGCGCCCGCTGCGCCGCCGCTGCCCAGTACTTGGCCGCCTCCAGCGGGCGACCTGCGTGGGTGCAATGGTGCGCAACGACTTCCGGCTCCACACGAACGCGTTCCGCGTAGCTGCGTTCGAGAATCTCCGCGATGCGCCCATGCAACTCCTGCCGCTTGCTTCGCAGCAGGCTCGAATACGCGGCGTCCTGCACCAGCGCGTGCTTGAACACGAACGTCGTCGATGGCGGCGCTCCCCGACCGAACACGACCATCGACGAGGTCAGCCTCGTCAGTGCATCGCGTAACTCGCGCTCGTCCAATGACGATATCGCCGCGACGAGATCGCGCGAGAATTCGCGGCCGATGACGGCTCCTATCTGCGCAACTTCCTTGGCCGCTCCGAGCTGGTCCAGGCGCGCCATCAAGGAATCCTGCAGCGTCGAGGGGATCTCCGACTGCAGAACAGGCGTCAGCGCATCGTCGCCACGTATCAGATCGGACGCCGCTACCGCCTTGATGATCTCCTCGATGAAAAGCGGAACACCATCCGTCCTGGTCAGGATCTGGTCGATCATCGCAGCGGGTAGCGACTTGCCCTCGAGCAGGCGACCGACCATCGTCGCAGCATGCTGGCGATCCAGTCGTTCCAGTTGCAATGCGCTTACGTGCTGGAGCCCGAGCCACGGGTAATCAGCCTTGGATCGGGACGTGATGATGGCCAGAACGCGAATCCCGTGCGCGTGTGGCGCAAGAAGATTGAGAAATTCGATCGAAGTCGGATCGACCCAATGCGCATCTTCGAACACGATGAGAAGCGGCGCTCGCGCAGCCAGGGCGTCGATGCGCTCCAGCAGCGCGATGAGCGTCGTCTCCTTTTGCTGCTGTGGCGTCAGCTCCAGTGCCGGATAGCGGCCGCTCGATGGCAACGAGAGCAAGCTGGCAAAGAGGCCCATCCGGTCGCCATCCACGGACGCCGACGTCGCCAGCAGCGTTTCGAGCTTGTCGAGCTTCTGCGCTGCCGTATCCGATCGGCTGAAATCGGCGGCTCGCTCGAGCTCATGAATGAACGGATAGAGCGGGCTGTTGACATGGTAGGGCGAGCATTGATACCGCAGCCGGATATGCGGCTCGTCGGCGATGCGCTCGCCGAGCGTCTCGGCGATCCGCGACTTGCCGATACCGGCCTCGCCCGAAAGGAGAATCATCTGGCCGTTGCCCGCCCGCGCGCGTTGCCACTGCCGGAGCAACAGGCCGATTTCGCCGTCGCGGCCAACCAGGGGTGTCAACCGGCGGTTTTTCGCCGCGTCGAAGCGGCTCTCGACCGCGCTCGTCCGAAGCACGCGCCACACTCGAACCGGCTCACCGAAGCCTTTCAATGTGTGAGCGCCGTTGTCGGCGTATTCGAATTGACGGCCCACCAACTCGCGCGTCCCGCTGGCAACCAGGACCGTGTTCGGTTGGGCCAATGCTTGCAGCCGTGCTGCCAGGTTCGGCGTCTCGCCCATCGCCATGGATGTCTCGCCGCCCCCTTCGCCGACCAGGTCACCCACGACGACGCGCCCGGTCGCGATTCCGATCCGCACGCCCAGGCGAGTGCCCGGCTCGGCTTTCGGTCGCGCTTCGAATTGATCGAACGCGTCGACGATTTCAAGACCCGTGTGGATCGCGCGAGCGGCGTCGTCTTCGTGCGCGTGCGGGTAGCCGAAATACACCAGAATGCCGTCGCCAATGTAGCGGGCGACGAAACCCTCGTAGCGCGCGACCACCTCGCTCGCGCGCTTGCGATAGGATCGGATCACATCGAGCAGGTCTTCGGGGTCGAGCTGGTGCGACAGCGCCGTCGAGCCGACCAGATCGCAGAACATTACCGTCAGTTGACGGCGTTCGAGCTCCGGAGCGTCGGCTACGGGTGTCGGGGGCTGCGCGGTGTCGGTCAGTGCCTTGCCGCAGCCACCACAGAAGTCCTCGCCGGGAGCATTGACGGCACCGCATCCGGAACAGGTGACGGCGAGCGCGGCTCCGCACTTCGCACAGAAGCGCCTGCCCTGCCGGTTGGCGGTCCTACATTGTGGGCACTCCATCTTTCGGACGTATTTCGTCGCGGCCGCGCCTGGGCCTCAGCCTTGCCGGCCCCCAAGTCGCCGTTCGAAGCGGGCGAGATCGATCGGTGCCCTTGTGTGCGTTCCCTGTCCGATGAGCGCGGTCTCGTCGCGGGCCTCGACGGCGTAGTGAATCAGCCGATCGTCGATCGCGGTGACGGTCGCTTGCGCAACCACCGTGGATCCCACCGGTGTCGCCGCAAGATGGCGTATGTTCACATCGACTCCGACGGAAGCCCAGCCCGCGGGCAGATCGGGTTGGACGGCATTCGATGCCGCGACTTCCATCAGGTAGATCATGAACGGCGTGCCGTAGACTTCGGGCATCTCAGCATGGAAGTGGCGAACGGTGAGCTCGCGCGTAACTACCGTCGTCGCCGTCCCGACCGCGCCGATGCGGACCTTCTCGAATGGATTCAGGTCCATCGGGCCCAGCGTCTCCCCTGGTTTGAAGCCTAAGCCTTCAGCTGATCGCGAATCGGCAACTGTCGGATACGCTTGCCCGTTGCCGCAAAGATCGCATTGCACAGCGCCGGTGGAACCGGCGGCACCCCAGGCTCGCCGACCCCGCCCAGCGGCTTGCTGTAGTCGCCGGGCACGATGTGAACGCGGATCTCGCGCGGCGCCGCGGACATGCGCGTCACCTCGTAGGCGTTGAAATTGTCCTGTTGCGCACGGCCGGCCTTGAAGCTGATCTCGCCCAGCATCGCTGCGCTCACACCCATGACGCAGGCTCCCTCCATCTGAGCGCGCACGCGATCCGGGTTGACGGTCGCTCCACAGTCGACCGCGATGTCGACCCGTGGAATCGTCAACTCGCCCTTCGCGTCTACCGCAACCTCCACGACCGCCGCGACGTAGCTGACGAAACTGTAGTGCGCGGCGATGCCGAGACCGCCACCCTTGGGCAGCGATCTGCCCCAGCCCGCCTCTTTCGCGGCAAGTTCTGCGACGCGCCGCAGGCGGCCGGTATCCACGGGATAGCGCTCGGGCGATTCGCCGTGGTTCCAGGTATCGCCCAACATCTGCGGCGACACGACCCGCGCGGGACCGATCACCTCGAGCAGAAAGTCTTTCGGGTCGCGCCCCGCCGCCGCCGCCAGCTCGGCGACGAACGACTGCACCGCGAATGCGTGGGGAATATTCGATACCGAGCGGAACCAGCCGATGCGCGTATGCGCGATCGCTTCCGGATTCTCGATGCGGATGTTCGGGATGGCAAAGGGCACGTTGATGACGCCCATGCCGAGCTCCCAGTTCGCCTCCTGCTTGGCACCTGCATCGAAGGTGGACACGATGGTCGGCGCAACGGTGCGGTGCAGCCACGCCACCGGTCGTCCTTGTGCATCGACGCCGGCTTCGAGATGCTCGACCGATACCGTGTGGAAATAGTCGTTGTGCAGATCGTCGTCGCGCGTCCAGACGACCTTGACCGGCTTGCCGTCCATGGCCTTGGACAACACCGCCGCCTCGATGCCGTAATCGGGCTTGGACTTGCGCCCAAATCCGCCACCGAGCAACGTAACGTTCACTGTGACATTCTCGACCGGCATGCCGAGCCGTTTGGCGACCAGGTCGCGCGCAGCCTGGGGTGATTGAAAGCAACCCCAAACCTCGCACTTGCCTTTCGTGATGCGCGCGCTCGCTGCAGGAGGTTCCATCGACGCATGCGCGAGGTGTGGAAGATAGTATTCCGCCGTGATGCGTTTTGCCGCAGCGGCTGCAGCGGCAGCGAAGTCACCGTCGTTGCGCACGACCGGGCCCGGCTTGCGCGCCGCTTCCTCGAGCGTCGCCTTGTAAGCAACGGAGTCGTAGGTTGCATTCGGGCCATCGTCCCAAACGATCTTCAGCGCGTGGCGCCCCTGCATCGCGGCCCAGGTGTTGCGCGCGATCACGGCAACACCGCCGAGCGGATTGAATTCGGGTGCACCCGGAGTGGGGTCGATTGGCACGACGCGCACGACGCCCGGAACCTTGAGCGCCGCGGCAGCGTCGTAGCTGGTCACCTTGCCGCCATACACCTGTGGTCGCGCCACCACGGCATAGAGCATCCCGGGAAGGCGCGTGTCCATGCCGTACTGCGCCTTGCCGGTGGCGATGTCCTGGGCGTCGAGGAGCTTCAGCTTGCCGGTGCCGATGTATCGAAACTGCGCGGGATCCTTGAGTCGAACCGTGTCCATCGCCGGCAACGGCATGCTCGACGCCGCCTTGGCGAGCGCTCCATAGCCGAGGCGCCGGCCGGTCGATACATGCACCACCTCGCTGTTCCTCGCCTGCACTTCGCTAACCGGCACCTTCCAGCGTGCGGCGGCCGCGGCTTCCAGCATCTGCCGCGCGGCGGCACCGCAACGACGCATCGGCATGAAGAAATGGCGTGTGCTGCGCGAGCCGTCGGTGTCCTGGTTGCCGTAGCGCGCTTCGTCGCCGGTCGCCTGCACGACACGCACACGTGACCAGTCGGCTTCGAGTTCGTCGGCAACGATCATCGGCATGCCGGTGCGCACGCCCTGCCCCATCTCCGAGCGATGGCAGACGATGCTGACGATGCCGTCCTCGCCGATGGCGACAAACACCAGGGGGTTGTCCACCCAGCCGTGTTGCATGCCATCCGCGCCGTACTTGGGCGGGTCCGCAGCGTGTACGGATGCGGGGAATCCCACGACGAGCACCAACCCGCCGAGCGCCGAGGCGCCCTGGAGAAACTTCCGCCGACTGACGTTGGCAATCACCAGCGGGGTCTCGGGCGATGCAGCGTCCATGGCTTTGGTCAGGTCGAATGGCGCGTTCATGCCGTCGCTCCTTTCTCACCGGCCGCCTGCTTGATGGCGGCGCGGATGCGCCCGTACGTGCCGCAGCGGCAGATGTTGCCGGTCATGGCCGCCTCGATGTCGGCGTCGGTAGGTTTGGGTTTCTGCTTGAGGAGCGCCGTCGCGGACATGATCTGCCCCGCCTGGCAATAGCCGCACTGCGGTACACCCAACTCGATCCATGCCGTCTGCACGGCCTTGCCTACCTTGTCCGCGCCGATCGCCTCGATGGTGACGACCTTCTTGTTCGCGAGCGAAGAAATCGGCGTTACGCACGCGCGTCCCGGCTCGCCGTCGATGTGCACGGTGCAGGCGCCACACAGCGCCATGCCGCAGCCGAACTTGGTCCCGGTCAGACCCAACTCATCGCGCAGCACCCAGAGCAGCGGGGTATCTGCGGGTACGTCGACGTCGTATTGCTTGCCGTTGATGTTGAGCTTGGTCATTCTCATCCTCCTCGTGCACCAAGGTCTTCGCCCTGGATGGCGAACGCTTGCGCGCTCGCTCCAGGCGCCGGATCGGGGCAAGAATACGCCGATTGTGGGGCGCCTGAAAAGACGATCCGAGCTGGCTCTTCGACCCGCTAGCCTCCGGGAAGACGGCTCCTTCGAGGGCGAGGAGCCGGTCATGTCGCAGCCCGCATTCTTTGCGCCTGCCGATCAAGATCCGCGCCCTTACCCGTCCGCAAGAAGCGCAATGGTGTACGACTCGTCACCTGCGGTAAGATCAGTTTGACGAATGCGACTACCCTGCGCACTGCTGCTCGTGGACATCAACCAGGATGCACCATGCCAGACGAGCCCCTAACCTCGAACGTCACCCGTTGGACCCGCGCGGTCGAAGCCGATCGCCTGCACCCGTCGCGCCCCATCGCAGTGAAATGCGGAGGCAAGCACATCGCCCTGTTCCTCCATCAAGGTGAGATCTTCGCCTGCAACAACCGCTGTCCGCACGAAGGCTATCCGCTCGTGGAAGGCGCGCTCGATGTCAATTGCGTGCTGACCTGCAACTGGCACAACTGGAAATTCGACCTGAAGACCGGCGCCACCGTTTACGGCGGCGACAACCTGCGCATCTATCCCGTGAAAGTGGAGGATGGTGCTGTATGGCTGGATATCAGCGATCCGCCGGCCGCGGTGCGCATCGAGCGGGCGCTTGCGCATCTCGACCAGGCGATGGCCGAGTACGACACCGCCCGTATCGCGCGCGAGCTTGCGCGCTTGAACAGGGCGGGTGCCAAGCCCGAGCTGGCGTTGGTGCGCGCCATACTTGGCACACATGCGCGGCTGCGCGATGGGATGACGCATGCCTACGCTGCGGCCGAAGCGTGGCTGCGCCTGGGCGATACATTGAGCGACGAAACAGTGCGCCTCGCCTGCGTCACCGAAGCGCTCGCTCATATCGCATTCGACACGCTGCGCGAAGGGACCTATCCGTTCACCGCCGAGCGCTCAGCCTGGAATGCCGAGAACTTTGCCGCGGCGATCGAGTCACAGGACGAGGGCGGCGCTGCGGAACTCCTCAACGGGGCATTCGCGCAGGGATTGCACATTGCCGATCTCGAGCCCGCGCTCGCCTCAGCGGCTCTTGCGCATTACAACGACTTCGGCCATTCGCTGATATACCTGATGCATGTGCAGCGGCTGATCGAGCGGTTGGGCACCGAAGTGGAAGGGCCACTGCTGCTGGCGTGGCTGCGGTCGCTGATTCTCGCCACGCGCGAGGACCTGTTGCCCGATTTTCGCTGCTATGCCGATGCGTGTGCGGCATGGCCTGCAAGCGCACGGCCCGGCAGCGTGCCGCCCAGCCCCGATTCGTTCGAAGAGCGATCGATGCGCGACGTGCTGAACGCGACAATAGCTGCCGCGGGCAATGCATCGCTCGACGTCTATTACGCGCTGATGGAAGCGTCCGCACGCCACTTGCTGCGCTTCGACGAACGGCACGCATTGCGCACCGACAACAGCGTCGCCGACAATGTCGGATGGCTGGACTTCACCCATGCCCTCACCTTCGGCCATGCACTGCGCCGACAATGCGCGCGTCAGCCTCATCTGTGGCCGCAGGGTCTGCTGCAACTCGCGTTGTTTGTGGGGCGCAACAGCAGGTATCTAGACCCGAGCATGGCGGCGGAGACGGCGATTCGGGAGTGGGCCGTCACGGATGAAGCGGCGTTCCACGAACGCGCTATCGCCACCATTGTCGATCATGGGGTCGGACTGCCCATCTTTCCCGCGCACTGGCTGAAAACCTGGAGCGCAGTGCGCGAGGAAGTGGCTGCAGGGCTGCCCGCAGGTGCGCGAGCCGCGATGCTGGCTGCGACGAACCGGCTACTCTCCGTGCGTTTCAAGCAACGGCACGCACTGCGCACCGCGCGTCAGGCGCTGAGCTTCGTCGGGAAGGAAGGTTAGGATAGAGGATGGTGGCTGACGACCCCCTCAGCGCGCTCGCCAGCCGGCGCCATCAGATGTTTCCGCGGCTGACCGATGCGGAGATCGCGCGGATCAGTCGGTTCGGCACGCCGCGGCGCCATGCGCGTGGTGAGTGCCTGTTCGCCGCAGGCGAGCCGAGTCCGGGCATGTTCGTCGTGCTGAAGGGTACGGTGGTCATCAGCCAGCGCGACGGCCTGGGCCATGTCGTACCCATTGCGAGTCAGGGCCCGGGCCAGTTTCTCGCCGAGGTCGCCCAGCTTTCCGGCCGCCATGCCCTGGTGGACGGGTACGCCGAAGAAGATGTCGAAACGCTTCTGGTGCCACCGGAGAAGTTGCGCGCACTGATCATCGCCGAGGCGGATCTCGGTGAGCGCATCGTCCGTGCCCTTATCCTGCGCCGGGTCGGGCTCATCGAATCCGGTGCCAGCGGACCCGTACTGATCGGTGAGCCGCAGCTGCCCGAGGTGCTGCGCCTGCAGACCTTCCTGAAGAGAAACGGCTACCCTCATCACGCTGTCGACGCCAAGCACGATGATGCCGCTGCGGCAATGCTCGAACAATACGGCGCGGGAGCGGACCAGGTCCTGGTCATCTGTCCCAACGGCACCGTACTGCTCAACCCGTCGGAAGAGGCCCTGGGGCGCTGCCTGGGCATGCTCGATACCGCCTCGCGGGACGAACTATTCGACGTCGTCGTGGTGGGCGCCGGACCGGCCGGACTGGCTACCGCCGTCTACGCCGCCTCGGAAGGCTTGCGCGTTGTCGTGCTCGACTGCCGGTCGTTCGGCGGACAGGCCGGTGCGAGTGCGCGCATCGAGAATTACCTCGGCTTTCCGACCGGCATCTCCGGTCAGGCGCTCGCCGGACGCGCCTTCGTGCAGGCGCAGAAGTTCGGGGCCGAGATCATGATTCCGGCCCAGGCCGCGACCCTCGACTGCACACGGGCCGGGCCCGACGGCGAATTGACGCTGACGCTTACCGATGGACGCAAGCTCAGGTCCCGCACGGTCGTGATCGCCAGCGGGGCGCGCTATCGCCGCCCCGACGTGCCACGCCTCGCCGAATTCGAAGGCCGCGGCGTCTGGTATTGGGCTTCGGCCCTCGAAGCGAAAATGTGTTCGGGGACCGAAATCGCACTGGTCGGCGGCGGCAACTCGGCCGGGCAGGCTGCCGTCTTTCTGGCCCAGCACGCCTCGCGCGTCCACATGCTGGTGCGCGGGCCCGGCCTCGCCGCGAGCATGTCGCGTTACCTGATCGATCGGATCGACGCCACGCCGAATGTCGAGCTGCATCCCTGCACGCAACTGACACGGCTCCACGGCGATTCGGCGACCGGACTTGGGGCAGTGGCCTGGCGCAACAGCCAGACAGGGTTCGAGGACCAACGGCCGATACGCCATGTGTTCCTGTTCGTCGGCGCCGATCCCGAGACCCGTTGGCTCGACGGTTGCAGCGTTGCGCGCGACGCGCATGGTTTCGTGCTCACGGGGAAGGCGTGTTCAAGCGTTGCGCCGGGAGCTACGCCGCTCGAGTCGAATGTACCCGGCGTGTTCGCCGTCGGCGACGTACGCTCGGGATCCGTTAAGCGGGTGGGCGGCGCGATCGGAGAAGGTGCGGCCGTCGTCGCGTTGATCCATCAATATCTGGCCGTCGCAGCGCCGAACGATTCTTGAGCGCGATTCGCTGCGTCGAGGTGCTGTCATCGGCCGCGCTGATGTTGTTGATCCAAACCAATGATTTGACCCGGGCTTGCGTATCCCCATATTGTGTTGTGCGCCGCATCACCGATGCGGGCTAGATTTTTGGCGACACCTATGGGAACCAATCGTGAGCACCCATCCCACGTCTGAATTGAGCAGAAAAGCAAGGCGCGCGCTCGTCGAGTGCGGCCTGTGCCTGCGCATCGGGTTCATCGGCGCGAGCGCGGTAGCGGCCGGGCTGCTTCAACTGTTCAGCGGCGAGGTGAAGCCACTATCGGCGCTGGCTCTGGCTGCCGGTGGCGGCGTGCTGGCGGCAGCTAGTTGGTGGCGCGGCCGGACCGTACTCGACCTTGCCGACGGGGCGTCGACGGTCACTGCTGGTGCACCATCGCGTGCCAGCGCCAGCGCTGCGGCCGGCGCGTGACAGAACGCAACGAACGCGCCGCGGTTTCGCGGCACGGCGCTCGTCGTCAAGCGGAGGCTACGGCGCTCCTGACGACGCATGCTTCCTGCAAACCAGCGACCGACCGGACGAAGAGGGAGTGATGACCGTCACCGTCCAACGACTCAGCGAAGGTGCCCGCGCCGCACTCATGGCGCATTTTCTCGCGCTGCCCACCGAGGACCGGCGACTGCGGTTCGGCTCGTTGCCTAATGCAGAAGGCATCGCCGGCTACGTCGATAGAATCGACTTCGATTGCGACGCGGTTTTCGGCGTTCACGACGATCGCCTCGCGCTCGTCGGCGTGGCGCACGTGGCCTTCAGCGACGATTTTGCCGAGCTCGGGCTCTCGGTGCTGCCGGCGCACCGCGGCCACGGCGTTGGCGGCGCGCTGTTCGAACGCGCCGCGGCACACGCCCGCAACCGTTTCATACCCAGGCTGTTCATGCACTGTCTCGCAGAAAACGCGCCGATCATGCGGATGGCGCGGAGATACGGTATGGACATCGCCACGGCCGCCGGCGACGCCGACGCCCACCTTGAACTGCCGCCGGCCTCCCCCGCGTCGATCACCGGGGAATTCGTGGCCGACCGGCTCGCGCTCTACGACCACGCGCTCAGAGCGCATGGCGCCGCGTGGAAGCGCATCAATGCCGCGCTTGTCGCAGCGCCCGCGCCAAGGCTCGCTCGGCCCGTACGGCCTGGCGGAGCGAGGCTGACATGCTCTCTGTGACGTGCGGCGCACAATGAGCGGTGGTTGCGGGAGTCTCGTTCACTTCACCTCGCTCCATCTTGCTTGAGCTACACGCCACCGGGTTGCAGAGCTGCGCCGGCCGCAGTACGTCGTGCCTCGCGCGGAACTACCCTCGCCCGGTCCGATTGCTCTTCGATCTTGGCTAGCTCCGCCTTGCGACTGGCGACAACGGTGATAGAAGGCAGCTGGTAGATTGGGATGTCATTGGCGAGTCGGGTGGTGAACACGCCGACCGGCCGATTTTGATCTGATGCATTGCCGCCACGCTCTCCCGCGGTCGCCGCGAGCGCAACGGTTACGATGATTCCCGCCACCCCAAACAGGAAGCCGGTAGTCCTCGATGTGCGTAGATTCATGATCGTCTCCAGCGCAGGTGAGCTCGTAGCACCAGCTACAGCGCAACCATTTGTTGCCCCTTTTTGCCAAGGCATTCTGATCAACCCTCATGCTTCGATCTTCGCGGCGCGAGCCCCATATGTCGGACGGCCATCGTGGTTCGGTCCCGGCACCTTGGGGCTCGGCCGTTTTTCCACTAGCGGCGTTTACCGCCCCGAAGTGCAGTCCATCGCATCGAACAGCTGGCGGATCTCGCATTCGCCGTCGTAGGAGGATCCGAGGACCCTCGCGTGCACCTCCATGAACTGCTTGCCGAACTCGACCGCCTCTTCTCGCGACTTCGCCTCGACAATCGCGTAGCCGCCGACAAGTTCCTTCGTCTCGGCGAATGGTCCGTCGGTCACGCTGAGCTTCCCACCGGACGCCCGCACTCGGGCGCCTCTGGAGCTGGGAAGGAGGCCCCCGGTCTCGAGCAGCACGCCGGCTTCGACCATGTCGTGGGTGAGCTTACCGATCGCGGTGAGCAGTTCCGGCCTGGGCGGGAGCCCCGCTTCGTAGTCCTTGTCGGCTTTGACCATCATCATGAATCGCATTCTCATCTCTCCTTGAAAACGAGGTGGGTACGGACCCCGGCCATCCCGGAGTGTCCATCCCTTAGTCGATTGGCCGTGCGGCGAATCGACATCGGTGCGCATCAACTTTGAGCTGGACCAACCGCTGCTCGTGTTGTCGGCGGGCGACTGCGGTCACCGTCCAAGCAGACTTCCGTCGCTGCTCTGCCACCGCGTCCAGGTCCGCTCGCGCCGTTCCAGCTCGAAACGATCGGCCGAACCGGCAAGCAAACGCTCGTATTCCCCACGCTGTCTGCGTCTTCGCACCGCTGCCAGGTGTTGCCACGCCAAGCGGATATCGGCGCCCAGCGCCTTGATCGATGCTGCGATGCTCGCTCCGACTCCTGCCGGGACCATCGTGTTCTCCGTATGTGTTGTCGTTGATGGCCGCAGCGTAAGGTGTAGACTGGTATGAGAGAAGTACCACGGACGGGCAATGTCATGGATCCAGTGCTCCCCTTCCCGATCAGCCTGCCGCCCGAGGGCTCGCGCACGCTGCTTCGCGCGCTGCACGAGCAGCTGAGAGCGGCGATCCTCGACGGCCGCCTGCAGCCCGGCTTGCAGTTGCCGGCGACGCGCGCGCTTGCCGACGCTTACGGTGTGTCGCGCAACACCGCGGTGGCGGCTTATGACCTGCTGTTGAGCGAGGGCTATCTCGTCACGCGCCCAAGATCCGGAGCCTATGTGGCAGATGTGCTGCCGCAACTGCGCAATCGCAGGGCTTCCAGCGGCGATCCCGCGATCGATCGCCGGCTGAGCGCCTTCTGGCGGGCACCGCCTGCGAATCTGCCCGTGGACATGCGATCGACCACGCGCTTCGACTTCAGTCTCGGTGTCTCCGACAAGCGGCACTTCCCGTTTGAAATCTGGCGGCGTCTGTCGACAAGGGCGCTGCGCGCGTTCGCGATTCAGGCGCCGGCCTATTCCGGGCCGCGCGGGCGGCAGGCATTGCGTGACGCCATCGCAAAGCATGTTTCGTTTGCCCGCGCCGTCGCCTGTCGGCCAGGCGACATCGTCGTTACCGCGGGTTCGCAGCAAGCCTTCGATCTGCTCGCCCGGATCCTGATCAACCCCGGGCGTACCGTGGTCGCGGTCGAGGACCCCGGTTACCCCGCACTGCGTTCGGCACTGGCGGCCGCCGGTGCGAGGGTCGTGCCAGTGCCGGTCGATGGTGAAGGAATGGTTGTGAAGAAGCTGCCAACCGACGCGCACGTGATCTGCGTGACGCCGTCGCATCAATTTCCTCTCGGCACGGTCATGTCCATGGGACGCCGGTCGGCTCTGCTCGAATTCGCGCAGGCGCGCAACGCCGTCGTCATCGAAGACGACTACGACGGCGAGTTCCGCTTCGGCGGTCGCCCTCTCGATGCGCTGCAGTCGCTCGATCGCACCGAGGCGGTCTTCTACATTGGGACGTTTTCGAAGAGCCTGTTCCCGGGCATTCGTCTTGGTTTCGTGGTTGCGCCACCCTGGGCGCACCGGGCCTTGGCCGCAGCCAAACAGTGCGCCGACATGCATTGCGCGGTACTGGAGCAAGACACGCTCGCGATGTTCATTGCGCAAGGACACATGGCGCGCCACGTTCGTCGAATGCGACGAATTTATGCCGCTCGCCTTAACGTGTTGCTGACTTGCCTGCGACGAGATTTCAGCCGCTGGCTGGAACCGATTCCCTCCGTTGCAGGACTGCATATGGCGGCTTTAGCAAAATCATCGCTGGACCTGGACGCCATTGCCGAGCGAGCACGCGAGCTGGATGTTGGGGTCTATCCTTTGCGACCCTATTATTTCGGCGGGCCGGTCAAGCAGGGGCTGGTGTTCGGCTACGGTGCGATAGAAGAGCGTGACATCGTGGAGGGACTGTCACGCCTGCGCCGACTTTGGCCGAAGTGACGGCGTGATGAGCCGCGTAGGGCCGGGTTCCCCATTGCCCCAGCCCAGAAGCGAGTAAGCGTGTTGTTGGATCGGCGCATCATGCGGCGGAGCCCACATCCCGGGGATGACATGTCGAACACTCTTGCAGCCGACGCCAACACAATTCGGCGCCTATTGACTACGACCGACAAACAGATCGAGGCGCTAGCCGAGTTGTTGATCGATTGTGTGGAAGGAGGCGCATCCGTGAGCTTCATGCACCCCTTGTTAATGACGAAGGCCGCGGAATTCTGGCGTCGCGTGGCCGAGACCGTGGTCAGAGGCGAGCGTGCGTTGTTGGTGGCCGAAGACGCCAGTGGCATCGTTGGAACCGTGCAGTTGGTCCTCGACCAACCCGAAAACCAGCCACACCGGGCCGACCTGTCGAAGATGTTGGTGCACCGCCGTGCACGACGCCAGGGACTGGGTGCCGCATTGTTGCGGGCTGCCGAAAACCTTGCACGCGAGTGCGGCAAGACACTGCTCGTGCTGGACACCGCAAGCAGCGATGCCGAACGGCTTTACGCCCGCCTGGGCTGGCAGCGTTGTGGCGTGATCCCCGGCTATGCATTGCTGCCCCACGGCGGGCTGTGCGCCACGACCTACTTCTACCGCGAATTGGGCAGCTGAGCGTCGACCGGCGTCGAGGATAGTCCCCCCTCATCATCGTCCGATCCGAGCACAACTAAGCCATCGCGGGCAACGCCAATCCTACTCGCTGCAACAGCAATCGATTGAGCCCGCTCGCCGGCTTCTGCGCCCGACGGTAACCGACGGACGGCCGGCGCGGGTCGACTGCCCAACCGTGGCAATCTACTGTTTGTAGCCCGGATCGATGCGATCGAGCCTGCGCAGGAGCGCAGGCCAGATGAACGCTCCTTCCAGGCCCTGCACCTTCATGGCGTGTCCTATCCCCTCGACGATGCGCGGATCGATCGGGACCAGGGCCCCGCCGCCCGACTGCGCCGACACCTGGATCTGGCACGTGGTCTCGAAGGCGTACATCGCCAGAAAGGCATCGGCCACGGTCTTGCCGACCGTGAGCAGGCCATGATTGCGAAGCATGAAGAAGGTGGCGCTGCCCAGGTCGGCCTGCAACCGCGGCTTTTCGTCTTCCCGAACGGCCACGCCTTCGTAGTCGTGGTAGGCGAGCGAGGACAGCACGAAGGTCGATTGCTGGCTGATGGGCAACACCCCGTCCTTCTGGGCACTCACGGCCACGCCGGCCCGAGTGTGGGTGTGCAGCACACAGCCGACATCCGGACGCCCGGCGTGGATGCAACTGTGTATGGTGAAACCTGCCGGGTTGACGTGGTGCGGGCTGTCGCTCAGCTTGTTGCAGTCTTGATCGACCTTGATCAGGCTGGAGGCGGTGATTTCGTCGAACATCAGCCCGTAGGGGTTGATCAGGAAATGGTGCTCGGGGCCTGGAATGCGGGCGCTGATGTGGGTAAAGACCAGATCGGTCCAGCCGTACAGTGCGACCAGGCGGTAGCAAGCGGCCAAGTCAACGCGCAACTGCCGTTCTTCGGCGGAGACGGACTGCGGAATCGAGGAAGACGTAGGGGCAGTCATGGTGAGGTTCCCATTGTTGAGCTGCGATTCATTCCACGCGAACAACGTTCTGATCCGACGCCGCCTCATAGATCGTCTTGCGCGGTTTCGCGAAGAGGGGGCGCAGCATCGGTTCGAATCCGCTGATCGGTACGCGTTTGCTATCGCACGGAGCAGCCAGCTGCCTACGCGCTGGGAGAAATGGACTTCTGCTCGGCCCGTTTCATTCCCGCCAGCAGCTCGCTCGAGCCCGCACCCATTTCGAGATCACGCTCACGGCATGCGTAAATGGCACATCGACCGGATGCACCCGGGCTTTCGCGATGATGTAGATCGAGCCCGCTGGGGGCGTGGGAACCGAGGGAACGAAGATCGCGCAATGATCGTCGTCGCACTCCTCGGCCAGAAAGGCCGGCACCAGCGCATCCTCGATCTCGGCCACTGAGCGAATGGGACATCTAATGGCTGATTTTCGACTGCTTGTATACACCCCGGGTTTTTCCTTGTCCACTACAGATGAGGATCAAACGGAATTCGATCGGCCTCGTCTTTGGCGCGCGCCGCTGCGCCTCGCCAAGACCTTCCTGCCCCGGTACTCACGTACTGCGCAAGCCGCCGACGTTATGCGCGGATGAACGGCGCGGCTTGGCCGTACACGGCACCATCGGGCCCATTCGGCGCCGGCGCATCGGTCCGCTAGAATGCGGCCGCAATGTTCCGCCTTTTCCGTGGAAGCCAACGTCGTACAGTCGTTTGCGGCGGCATCGCGATAAAGATTCCTCGCTTGCGTCGCTTACGCGCCGGCGCGCGCGCCAATCGCGAGGAGGCGCGAATATGGCGCGAAGGATGGCAACGCTATTACCCCGAACTATGCCCGGTCCTCGCCTGCTTCCCGTTCGGCGTCGCGCTCGTCATGCCTGCCGTGCGAATCATGACGCGTGATGAAATGCAGGCGTTCACCAACAGCAGCGCGCATCCGAACCACTATCCAGACCCGGAGTTATATGAGGACAAGTTCGGCGAATGGGGCTATCTTGGCGGGCGGCCGGTCATTGTCGATTACGCAATGCGCGTGCACATGTCGGACGACGACATCGCTCTGATTGACCCGAGCGTGCGCACGATTGACGACGTTCAGCAGTACTTTGGCGAACGCTAGAGGGAGGCGCGTCGCTTTGCTTCGATCAGGAAGCAAGAGCGGCGAGCCGGCGCGCGCCAGCGCGTTAGGCACGCGCTGCTGGGGCAGCAAATGGGTAGCAGAGACTACCGGCATGCCAACCGGCTCCCGTTCCAGCGTCTCGAGAACGAAGTATCGCTCGCATCGCTCAAGATAGCTGCTCAGGGTCGAATCGATCGCATGGCAGAAGACCTCGATCCATCACGCCCATCGACCCCATGCTTCCTCCTACGCCCCCTTCCACGCGTTTTCACCCCGCTATCGCCGGGGGCTTTCCAGCGGTTTCTATTCGAGCCTCGCTTCGAGCGCGAGGCCGGGGCTGCGAACCTCCAATTTCATGCCCGCGCTTTCGGTCGGTTTTCATTCAGTTGGAAATGTGTCCACGAGCTCCTTGAGCCGCATGTTCGCGTCGTGGAGAATCGATGACCCATCGCCACATAGCAGGATGTCGAATTCCAGATTGAGCAGGTTGCGCACGCTTCGCTTGAGGCGAACGGGATCATCCATCACCTTCTCGCGCAGCAGGCCGCAGTGCCCGCTTGGATTGCCAATCACCGCGTCGCCCACGATCAAGAGCTTCCTCTCCGGCCAGTGCAGCGCAACCTCGCCGGGTGATTTTCCGGGGACGGCAACGATCGTGAACGGACCCATCGTCTCGCCGACGTTCAAGGGCCCATCGATTTCAGCACCCTGGCTGCGAGCATGCGCGGCGTCGTCCGGGTGAATGAGCGTCCTGGCACCAGTGCGGGCGCGCACCAGATTGGCGGCCCGTGAGTGGTTGCGATTGGTGAGCAGAATCTTCACGGCGCCCATCCGGGCGATCTCGGCAAGGCACGCATCGGTGGGTTGTACCGGATCAATGCAAAGGTTTCCTTCCGCGTGGCGAACCAGATGGCCGTTGAAATCGTACCCGTGGGGTGCGGAGAACCATGCCCAGGTAAAGACATCGGCGACGATTTCGTTCATAGCGCAGGCTCCTTTCCAGGATGGATTGCCGGTTGCGGTCGATTCGTTGCGTCGTGCGCGCGGGAACAGATTGGATCAGGAATCGCCGGACCTGCTGGATTCGCCGCCCTCGAGCATGGAGAAGCGCACCGGGAGGATCTCCGTTATCGTCAGCTTGCCGTCCCGCTGTTTGGTGACCAGGATCAGTTGCTGTGCGTCGGGCAGGCCGGCCGGAATGACCATTCTGCCTTCGGGTTTTAGCTGCTGAATCAACAGCGGGGGAATGAGGTCGGGCGCCGCGGTCACGATGACTTTGTCGAATGGCGCGTATTCGGGCCATCCGTAATACCCATTTCCGAGCTTGAGCTCGATATTTGTGTAGCCCAATCGACCAAGGCGTTTGTTTCGCCTGCCGCGCAAGCTCTTCAATGATCTCGACGCTATACACTTTGCGTGCGAGCTCCGCCAGGATCGCTGCCTGGTAGCCGAGTCCGGTACCGATCTCGAGGACCGCGTCGGTGGCGTTGAGGCCGAGCAGATCGGTCATCAGCGCCACGATAAACGGTTGCGAGATCGTCTTGTCGCAACCGATCGGAAGCGGAGTATTGGCGTAAGCGTAGGGTTGAAGCTCCACGGGCACGAACTCATGCCGCGGCACGCGGCCGATGGCCTCCATGACCGGCTTGGCAAGCGCCGCTTTGCCGATTCGGGCGCTCACGTAAATCGTCTCGGCGGCGACTTCCGCGAGCATCTGTCGGCGCAAGCCTCCAAAGCTCTCGCGTGCTCATCGTGCCGCGCCGTCAGACCGCATCACATTCGCTCCACTGGTGCGCGCAACCCCAGGAGCATTTCATTTACCGGCAGCCTTGCGCTGCCGCTGTGCCCGGCGAGCACCCATTCGAATCGGTGCTCGGCAAGCCCAGCCAGCGAACGCTTGAGCCCGCCGCAGGAATACCAGCGGGCGTCAGGGAATGCCTGCAGGTCCTGGCGCGTGCCGGACGATACCTAAAGGTCGACATTCGGCTACGCATGTTCCTTCCTTCGCTGCTTTTCACCCAGCAACAATGCCTCGATGACCTCCCTGGCCGATCTGCCATCGCGCATTAGCTGCCGCAGTGCGATTGCAGCTTCCACCGCCAGAAATACTTCGACTCGCCGGTAGCCGCCGGCCTTCTGCTGTGCCCGGCTTTGAGGGGCCTTGGGTGCTCTGACGCATCCGCGGGGTAGGCGCGGATGGAGGCCGTTGGCGCGTCCCTGCTGTTGCTGAGCCGTGGCTGTTCTCGGCGGATGCTCGGCTGCTTTCATGGGTCGTGCTCCTAGTATGTGCTGGAGCCAGTGTAGTTCGACAAGGCCACGACATCCAGAGCGCAACACCCGATCGCCCCCGCCTGGACTGCTCGTCACCAACTCGGCGCCATCCTCTTCGCGCTCTTCTACGGTGGGGAACTGCCGAGCGTCCAAACCTTCCTCGGTACCGTGTTTCTGTCCGGCAACTACTGGGGGCTTGGTGATCGCCTACGTCGCGCTCGGCGCGCTGCTGGCGGCGCTCGTGTTCGCGCTGAGTGCGATTTCAGTCCCCATGCTGGTGGATCGCGAGGTCGATGTCGTCACCGCCATCGCCACGAGCCTCAAGGCAGTCAAGCAGAACCCCTTGGCCATGGCCCTGTGGGCGGCACTGCTGGTCGCGCTGATGGCGCTCGGCTTCGCCACGCTGCTGCTGGGTATGATCGCCTTGCTGCCGTGGGTCGCGCACGCGAGCTGGCACGCCTACCGGGACCTGGTGCATCGGTAGCGCCTGCCACGCGATGACCCGATTCATCGAGTTCAATGAATGATGACCACGAGCACGCTGCAAGGCGAATGCTCGATCAGCGACTTCGATAGCGACCCTCGCCACCACCGGGCAGCCCATCCCTCCAGGTGCTTGTGGCCAACCACAATCAGGTCCGCCCCGATCTTCTTCGCGAAGGTGACGATCTGGTCGACGGGGTCACCCACGACCACCTCACCGGTCGCCCTGTAACCCGACGAGGAAAGCTGCCGCATTCCGTCTGCGAGGATGCCCTGGTAGTGCTCCTCGTCCTCCTTCTCGCGCTCGGCATCATAGACCCCCGCTTCGGCAGCGATGAACACAACGGGTGACCTGACCGCGACGAGAAAGAACTCCGACTGTCCCCACTGCGCGACCTCCAGGCAGTCGAGCAGCGACTTCTGGCCGGCCTCCGAGCCGTCGTACGCGATCAAGATGCGCTTGTACATGGCACGCCTCCTCGTTGCAGAGCTCGAATTCGTGCGGCGACAGCGCGGACGACCGGTCGCCGTCCCCCGCGTTGCCCATGGTGACGCGGCAACGCAGCGTCTCCACCGGAGCCACCTCGAAGTCGTGGAAGCCTCGCGGCTTCGACGAATTCGCTATCGCAGCCGTCCTGGGATCAACTGCGTTTGACGGCAGCGATGGTTGGAGTCGGGTGGCCGCTCCAGCGGAATCGATAAGTCGTTCCCTTTCTCACGTTCATCACGAGCGCCGGCCTAAAACATGCGAGGCAGGTGCCGGCCACGCGGCGCACGCTCGGATAGACGATGCCGAGCGATCCGCCGTCGAGCAACCGCTCGGCGAGCGCCTGTGACTGTACGTAGGTATCAGGATCAAGGCAGTCGACCCAATCGTCTGGACCGCGGAGATCGTGAAACTCGCCACTAAAATCGGCGAGATAGTCGTCAAAGGTCACGTCGTCCTCGAAGCGGTCGATTTCGGCGAGCTGCACCGTCTTGTGGAACGCCATCTCCGCCTGCGCGGTCTTGATCTCGAACGCCGCATACCATGCACCGCGTTCGGGACCGTTGAACCGGCTGCCCAGCGGATGCGCGTGCGTGAACGCCGCATTGACGACGCGATAGTAGGGTACGCCGAACAGCAGCTCGCGCACGCCGATGCCGGGCAGCAAGTCGTTCTCGGCGCGCAGACGATCGTTGGTCGCGTTGTCCAAGTCGAAGATGTCCGCGAGGTGCCCGTCGCTCTCGGCAATTCGTGCGAGCACACTGCTGCCGTCGTCGCTGTACTTCGAGTGGATCAGGCGGTGAGTATCGTTGCGGCGGACAAGTGAAGTACCGGGTAGCGCCTTCACATCCCGCCTCGGCGGGCGTCAAGCAGGCGCCGCACCGTCTGCATCGCCGGCGCGCCGCCTTTCACCATGTAGGCCAGCGGTGTGCTGCCCACGAAAATGCGATTGGTGTTCGGCAGACGCACCCATTCGTCCGCGAGCGGCTGACCGTGGAGAATATTCAGCGCCTTGAAGATGCCGATGAGATAGGAAATGCGGAGCAGCTTGTCAGCGTCGAGCACCCGGCCTTTCGGGTTCTTCTTCATCTCATAATAAGGGCCGTTGGTAACGCCGCCGAGAAGTTGCCGTGCGTCCTCGTCGCGCACGCCCCACTGGTCGACGATGTTGAAAAACGCCTTGAGCGCCGATGGGCTAAGCCGTTCGCGCTCCGCCTTGGAAGCGAGGTCGATCACCGGCGACGGTTCGTGTCGCGTTGCGGGATAGGTCAAGACAGCCATCGGATATCTCCTATGTGGGAGACTATACTCTCTTAAAACGGAGTTTTCAAGTTTTCAAACGAACGGGGCCAACCGCATCAGTCGCTACTGCGCCAAGCGAACGCCAATCGCTATCTTGCCCTCGTGAGGGCCGTGTTGAAGCGGGCAGCGGGTCCGTGGCAATGGATCGAGAAAGCGCCGGCCGTGAGCCTTTACCCAGAGGCGAAGCGGCGGGTCCGATGGCTGAACAAGGTCAGTGGGTGCGACACGCCGTTAATCGTCGCGACGAAGGTGCGAACTTTGCGTTCTTCGTCCAGTGCACGTGGCACGGTGAAATCGCGCCAGGCTCTCAGGCTCGCGAGAGCACGCTCGCGACGAGCTGATTGAGTGACACGCCTTCCTGCTTCGCTTTGCGCGACAATCGCGCGTGCACGGATCTGGGAACGCGTACAACGAACTTGCCGCTGTAACGATCCAGCGGTTCGGTTACGGACGGTTCGGGAATCTCACGGCCTGCCGCCCGCGCAGCCTCAATCCAAGCGACGATGGCTCGCTGCGCCTCACGCGCCGCATTCGCTTCTGTCTTGCCCCATGCCGAGCATCCGGGGAGATCCGGGGCCTCGGCGATGAAGCCGTCGTCTTCCTCGCTCCAGAAGATTTCCAGTGGATAGTGGGTCATTGATTCTCTCCGTACTTCTCGATCATCGCAATGAGTTGTCGAGCCTGGTAAGGCGGGATGCGGCCGTCGCGGTTCTGAAAATTGAACAGCATTGGTTCGCCCGCGCGGGCGAACGCTCTGTGCGAACCCGCGCCGCCCTTGTGCACGAAGCCAAGCGCCTCGGCCGCCCCGGGCAACGCGATCAGATGTGTGCTCGATGCAGTCGCCAATCGCCACATCGATCGGGCGATCGCGGCTTCGGGCGAATTGATCGCGTTCGTGGACAGCATGTTCGACGTGCTCGAGCGAGAAATCGATCCTTCCTTGCTTGACTGGAGCCTTGCCTACCTCGACAACCCTTGATCTGTTTCCGGCCGTGGGTAAGGCGCGGCAGCGCGCGGAACTGCCGCAGCAAGTTCGGGTCCACGCTCTGAAGCACACCTCGCGCGATTCGCAGCGATCGGGCCACGGCATTTCTCGATGCTCGGCTCTCTCCGCTTAACGCTTGCGGTAATACCGCGCTGCTCAAACGTCGAGTTGTTCAACAGAATAGACCCTCAGCCGCCGTTCGCTGCGCTCCCCACCGGGCTTTCGCGGATGCCTGTTGTGCAAAGCACATCGCGGCGCGCCGCATACCCGCCGCGCAAGGGACCGCGCGCCGTGCATGCTTAAGGTAGCAGGGGCGCCCGCGCGTCAGGCAGGTGACTCACCCAGGTAGCAAACGGTCGTATTCATGTTTGACGACCGCATAGCATTCGCAAACTCGCCCTTCCAACCCAGGGCGATCAAGTACGCTGATGTGTCCGCGGTGATAGTCGATCAGGCCTGCTCTCTGCAAATTTCCGGCCGCCACTGCAACGCCCTGCCGCCGCACGCCGAGCATGTTGGCGATCAACTCCTGCGTCATCGTCAGGTCACCTGAGTGCAGGCGGTCGAGACTCAATAACAGCCAGCGACACAATTGCTGGTCCAGCGAATGATGCCGATTACAGACGGCGGTTTGCGCCATCTGCGCAATCAAAGCCTGCGTGTAGAGCAGCATGAGATGTTGCAGCGGTCCGCCCTGCTCGAATTCATGTTTGATCACCTGTGCCTGGATCCGATATGCATGGCCTGCACTCTGGACGACCGCCTGGTTTGGCGTAGTGTGCCCACCAAGCAAGAGTGAGACGCCGAGCAAGCCTTCGTATCCCGTCACCGCGATCTCCGCCGACGAACCATTCGCCATCACGTAGACGAGCGAGACGATGCAGGTCGTCGGGAAATAGACGTACGGCAACTCGCCGCCCGAGGTGTACAGCACCTCGCCGAGGGGCATCGGAACGAGTTCAAGATTCGGTAGCAGTCGTTCGTAGACTGTTTGAGGAAGGGCCGCGAGCAGATGATTCTGCCGGGGAGTAGGTTGCACTGGCATTGCGAACTACCCACTTAAAGGCTTGAAAACCCCTTTACCGATGTGGTCACACTCCGTCTTGCACCGAAAATCATAAATGAGCTGCTTCTATAGGCGCAACTGTATGGAATCGGCCCCTGCGCGGGTGAAGCAATCTCACCGAGCTTCCGAGGAATGTCGCGCAGATCGTGGCGAACCCTGCGCGTCCCTGGAACAGCACAAATTAGTCCGTTAACGGACAGACAGATAGGAACCAAGCCACTAGCGTGTCGTTTGTTGTGTCTGAACGCCGGTCTGTACAGCATGGCGCGGCAAAGAGCGTTCATATGATGGTGTCGGTCTGGTGGGCGGTTGGAATGTTCCTGCTCGGCGCATACGCGGGGATACTTACGCTCGCGCTCATGCGAATGGCGGCGAGAGAACATGAGAAAGGCGTCAAGGAAGGGGAAGCGGTCGAACGCGACGGCCTCGGCCCCGTAAACCTGGAAGAAGAGTGGACCGCTAAGGGAGCCTTGTCGAACCCGCAGGTTCGATTTCTATAATCTTTCGTCGACTGCCGGGTTCGTTCGTGCCTGACGCGCAAACTTGAACCGAAACCATTGAATAATTGGCTCCCCGACCAGGGCTCGAACCTGGGACCTGCGGATTAACAGTCCGTCCGGTCATCGCCCGGAAAGCCGCGCCAGTCAACGATCTTGGCCAAAACGGCCGGTAATATTTTCGGCCGGTTTCCCGCATTTTCCCTTGGGAAGGACTAATTCGGCGTCGCGAAATTACCGGCTTCGTACGCGAAATTCACCACGCATACAGGAGCCAGAGACTACGCGGAAACGCGTCGTGAGATATGCGGAATGTGTGGCCGGTACGTGCTCTGCCTCATTTCGCAACCCGCGAGCTCAAGGCTTTTGATACCGCCTCGGCGGGTGTCAACACTGCAACCCCTTCGACGGTTGTCCCATAAAGGGGTCCGAAGTCACGCCGGTCGCCCGTCACCAGCGCCGAGGCTCTGGCCGCAATCGCCGCGGCAAGGATCGGCACGTCTTTGTCGGGCAGTCGGCGAGTTGCGGCAAGCTGAATTTCTGCTTGGCTTGGTTCGGCCACCAATAGGAGGCCGACTATCAAACTGTTGAATTCAGCGACGCATTCAGGAAATTTGACAGCGATATTGCGCGCCGCCTCTTCCAGTGCGTAGCGGGACGAGACCAGCTCAAGCTGCTGTTCGGCGGCAAGCCTGAACAGGGCCCTACCATTACCGGCGGGATTGTGCGCCGCCGTGAAGATGACGTTGGCGTCAAGAAAAAAGCGCCTCACTTGCGCTTGAGGATCCGCGCGAGCCGGGCCGCCGTCTTGGCATCCATGCGGTCAGCCGCGTCGAACTCCCGGATGCGCTTGTCGCTATAGATCTCGATCGGGTAAACCGCCGCGGGACGCAAGACGATTGCGCCTTCGGGTGTCGTATCCACAAGCAACGTCACGTCACCCTCGAGCCCGAGGCGCTTGAGAATCCCCTTGGGGATCGACATCTGCCCTTTCTTCCCTAGCTTGACTGTTTCCATGGGCTTCACGTTTCCGCAATTCCGGCATCCCGGAATTCAACTTATTCTGAACCTCTTCGAGGAGGTTGTAAAGCACCCAGAGTATTGCGCGCTCAATGCCACCGTTCTGGAGTCTCACCGATCGAGAGTCCGGCGCTCTCCGTTTTGTATCTTCTTGAATGACGGCGACTATATGAGGAGTGCGGGAAAAAATATTACCGAAGTTGGGCGCTCGAATGAGCCTAACCCATTGATCAAAATCCGTTCCGCAAGTATCGCGAATTTCCTGTCCGCAAGGCGCGTTATTGCCGTGGTTGCGCTCGGAATTGCGGAACGGAATTCGGCGGCGATTCCATCTCCTGCGGTACCGCGGTCGCCTTTGCCGACCCGGCAGGGATGCCACCCGTTACGCTCCGATGACGCGCAGCCCGCTTGCCTTCGCGGCGACGGCCAATGCCACGTCGTGAGTCGCCATCGACAAGTCCTTTCCCGCCTGTTCCTTCCACAGCAACGCCGAAGCAAGATGAATCGCGTCCAGCGTTCCCAGTGCCGTCGGAAGCGGTTGCGCAGCGCGTGACAGAACCGGGTGCGTAATCTCCACGATCTCCATTGCTTCGAACAACCGGTATACCGCCTCCCGCTGTTCGGCGATCATCTCGTCGGCGAATCCTTGAGCCAAGCGCAACCGGTCCAGTGTGCGCAGACACTCCACCTCCGCAAGCGCCGAGGCGATGCCTTGCGTGACTCGGCCCCACTCCTTCAAGGCGTTGCGCTGGCCAAGGACAACGCGCAGCAATACCGACGAATCGAGGTAGGCGATCACCGGTCGCCTTGCCGCTCTTCCATGAGCAACTTCACGACGTCTCCGCGGAGCCGGAGGGGTGGCGGAAGAGGCACGCGCTGGAGTTTCGGCGCTTCGGGAAGCGGTGCCCGAAGCTTGAGGGAACCATTGCCCGCCTTCCACGGAACAATGCGCGCGATCGGCGTGTCCCGGTCCAGAATCGTCAACGAACTGCCCGCCCGTACCTTGCGCAGATGTTCGCTCAGGCGGCTCTTCAAGTCGGCGATGCGTATCCCAGTCATGGTCATATAGTAGTCATATCTAGTCATCATAGCAAGCTGACGATGCGGAGTCCGGCGAACGTCACATTCGGTAGAATGCCCGCGCATGTCAATCGCCGCCGCCGACTTCCTCGCGCCGCTGGTGACCCCCCACGGCCACCTTCGGTTGGCGCCGGACTCTGACGCACCGCCCTTGCCTGCCGCGCTTGCCCAGCGTCTCAGCGCTGCGTTTGCCCATGGCTCCGGGCATGGCCTGCTGCATCTTGGGGCCGCTGAAGTTGGGAGCATTCTGCCGCCCTCTTGGGCCTGGTGGCGTGATTTTGCCGCGCGCTACGTGACAGCGTTGTGCGCCACGCCCGAGGGCGACACCATCGCCACACCCGACGACGAGGCTCTCGATGCCCTGATCGCCGACGCCCCTCCGATGACCGGCGCGGAGTATTTGACGACGGAAGTACTGATCGCGTTCTGGACTGAACTCGATACCGCGTTGCGCGATGAACTCGTCGCATCGAAGGGCCCGCTCCAGGAATTTCTCAGGACATTTCATCCGGTCTGGAATCTGGTTGGCCGCGTCCATTTCAATCTCGCGGAGAACCGCAAAGACGCCGGAGGCACCGTTCGCCTTTCTCGCCACCTACACCTCGCGCGTCTCGGCCCACGGCAAAGCGCAACACCTGCCGCTTTCCCGGGCGCTGGCCGAGTACTCGGACGGAAAGAGTCAGGCGCGGCTGCTTTCCCTGCTGATGCCGGTGCAGCGCGCGGCGGAGCTGTGCGAATGGCTGCGCGCGATGGTGGACTCCGGCGAGATCTATCACCCGCTGCGCTGGCTGCCCGCCGATGCCTATCAATTCCTCAGCGACGTACCGAAGCTGGAGGCAGCCGGCATCATTGTGCGCGCGCCGGGGGCGTGGCAGGCTGGCCGTCCCGCCCGGCCGCTGGTCAAGGCCAGCATCGGCACACGAGCGCCTTCGCTGCTGGGAAAGGATGCGCTGCTGGACTTCAGCATGGAGGTCACCCTCGATGGCGAGCGGCTCAGCGCTGCCGAGATCAAGGCACTGCTGGCCGCTGGCAACGGCTTGCAACTCCTCCGCGGACGCTGGGTCGAGGTGGATCGCAAGAAGCTCGGGCGCATGCTGGAGCGGTTCCAAGCCATCGAACGGGCGGCGGCCGAGAACGGACTGCCGTTTGCCGAGGCGATGCGTCTGGTGGCAGGAGCCTCGCTCGACGAGGCGGGCAATTCCATCGATGCCGACTGGTCGCAACTGGTCGCCGGCCCTTGGTTGGCCGAAACCCTGCAGGGGCTGCGCCAGCCGGAGGGTCTGGCGCAGGTCAGCCCTGGGGCAGAACTCAAGGCCACATTGCGCCCGTATCAGCAGGCCGGCGTTCGCTGGCTGTATCTACTCACCCAGTTGGGGATCGGGGCGTGTCTTGCCGATGACATGGGCCTGGGCAAGACTATCCAGGTGCTCTCTCTGCTGCTGATACTCAAGCGTGAGCACAACGACAAGGACAAGCAATTCCGTCCCAGCCTATTGGTCGTTCCCGCGTCGCTGATGGCCAACTGGGTCGCGGAATCGGCGCGCTTCTCCCCAGCTCTCCGCATCCTGATCGCGCATCCCTCGGAGTGCTCAGCCGCCGAATTGCGAGCGCTGGATGCGGGACGTTTGAGCAGTATCGATCTCGTCATAACCACCTATGGCGCACTTCTGCGCTCGCCGACGCTGGCCGACCTGCAGTGGCGGCTGGCCGTCCTCGATGAAGCTCAGGCGATCAAGAATCCGGGTGCGAAGCAGACGCGTCAGGTGAAGAAACTGAACGCACAGTCGCGCATTGCGCTTACCGGCACGCCGGTGGAAAACAGGCTCACCGATCTGTGGTCGATCTTCGACTTTACCAACCCCGGCCTCTTGGGCACGGAAAAGGTCTTTGCCAACTTTTCCAAACGATTGGCTCAGGACGAACACTTCGGACCGCTGCGCGCCCTGGTACGCCCCTACATCCTGCGGCGCTTGAAGACCGACAAGCGGGTAATCGCCGATTTGCCGGACAAGACGGAACTCAAGGCGTGGTGCCATCTCAGTCCGGCGCAGGCCGCACTGTATCAGCGTGCGGTGGAGGAACTGGCCGCCGCGCTGGAAGATGCAGAAGGGATTGGTCGCAAGGGCGTGGTGCTTTCCTACCTTATGCGCTTCAAGCAGATCTGCAACCATCCCTCCCAGTGGTCGGGCGATGGGGCCTGGAACGCGGAAGACAGCGGCAAGTTCGCCCGCCTGCGGGAGCTGGCCGAGATCATTGCCGCCAAGCAGGAAAAGGTTCTGGTCTTCACCCAGTTCCGCGAGACGACCGAGCCGCTGGCGGCATTTCTCGGCGCCATCTTCGGTCGCGAAGGTCTGGTGCTGCACGGGGGCACGCCAGTAGCCAAGCGCCGCGAGCTGGTCAGGCGGTTTCAGGAGGACGAACTCACTCCCTTCTTCGTGCTCTCGCTCAAGGCAGGCGGCGCGGGACTCAACCTTGCTGCCGCCTCGCACGTCATCCATTTCGACCGCTGGTGGAATCCCGCCGTGGAAAATCAGGCTACTGATCGTGCCTTTCGCATCGGGCAGCAGCGTAACGTGCTTGTGCACAAGTTCGTCTGCCGCGGCACCATTGAAGACCGGATCGACCGGTTGATCGAATCGAAACAACAGCTCGTCAAGGATGTGCTGGAGGGCGGAGCAGAACTTCTGCTCACCGAGATGAGCGACGCCGAGCTGCTCGATCTGGTGAAGCTCGACATTCATTCCGCTCAGGAAAACTGATCCCGACAGAGGAATTACATGAGCTTCTACGGATGGAAGCCGTACGTCTCGGTCGCCGAGCGTCGCAAGAAAGCGGAGAAAGCCGCCGCCAAGGCGAGAAAAGGGGGCGCCGATCTCTCGCCCGTTGCAGCTTCTCGTGGCGCTATCGCCAAGACTTTCTGGGGCAAGGGATGGTGCCGCAATCTGGAGTGCTACAGCGACTTTGCCAACCGCTTGCCGCGGGGGCGCACCTACGTGCGCAACGGTTCGGTGATCGACCTCAAAATCACAAACGGCGAAGTGCGCGCCAAGGTCATGGGATCGAGTCTTTACAATGTCAACGTCACTGTCGTTGCCGTTCCCGGGAAGCAGTGGCGGTCCATCAGCGCCGATTGTGCGGGCTCGATCGATTCGCTGGTCGAACTTCTGCAAGGCCGACTTTCCAACGCCGTAATGGAACGGATCTGCAGGCCGAATACCGGCCTTTTCCCGGCGCCGAAGGAGATCAAATTCAGTTGCAGTTGCCCGGACTGGGCTTCCATGTGCAAGCACGTCGCCGCTGTGCTCTATGGTGTGGGCGCGCGCCTTGATAGCCAACCTGAGTTGATTTTTGCGTTGCGCCGCGTGGATCCCAAGGACCTCGTCGCGCAAGCAGGCGCCGGCCTGCGGAGATCAGGACAAAGCCCGACTGCCGGCAAGGTGCTCGATGATGCGCATCTGGCCGATGTGTTTGGCATCGAGATGGCCGATGTCGCTCCGGCCAAGAAACCTGCCGCTCCTCGCCACGCGTCGACGGCAACCGGGATGAAGACGGCACCGGCCAAGGTGGCCACCAGGTTGGCAGCAAGCGCGACTCGCAAGGCGCCCACCCCCGCAAAGAAAGAATCCGCCAAGGTCGCGATGCCGCAAATGGCGGTAACGGCGAAGGCGCCTGCCAGGAAGACCAGCAACGCGGCGTGGAGCCGGATCAGCAAGGCCCGGTTGGCCGCCATGATCGAAGAGGCCACTGTCGACGCGTATGGCGAATCGGAGCAGACCACCGGCTGGTACACGATGCTCGAGGAACACCTCGCACTGCCGTTTGATACCACGGTGCTTGGTGTCGTGGTGAAAGTCGCCAGGCTCGACCTTCGCGGCGACAATGACATCGTCGCCATCTGCACTCGCGGTCGGGAACGACAGTCCGTCCCAATTCTTGCTCTGCCGTTACCATCGCCCAGGCCCGCGGGGGCCGAGTGGATTGAAGCGTACCGTCACTGGGTCGGAGGTTGACGAAGGCCGCTACTCGGCTACTCGGTGTCATGGACCAGCACGTCGCAGGTGCGTGCGGGAGGTGAATGTTGCCGTAAACGTCCGGCACCAGGGGCCGATCCGCCGTCATCGCATTACTGACGTACCACGGTGCGTAAACCTGCCCGCGCCAGTTTTTCCCTTATCAGTCCGTTGGCAGGCTGTTGAAATACTGGTGTCATTCCGAGGAGCGTCGGCGACGAGGAATCTCCTGAGCGGAGCGATGATCTGCTTCTTCGCGGAATGCGCAACAGCGGATTCCTCGCTCCGCTCGGAATGACACTCGAAACGGTAGTGGCAGCCGATTTTCAACAGCCTGTTAGTTTTACTGTGTTAATAAATTACTCAACGTTCCGACCGCAGCACGGGCACCGATCGAGGCGTGCGATCAGCGCGGCGGCGAGTTCCAGGCGCAGCGTCGTTATCGAGTCCGGGACGTGGCGCTGCCGGCGCAGGGGAGCCGCGGGGCCGGAAGCCTTCGGGTAGGGCAGGCACTTGGCCGAATATCGGATGAGGCAGAGTTTTTTTTGGAGCCGCGAGGCGCTGCGGCGAGCAGGAAGGCGTAGGCGGCGATGCACAGCGTGGCGTGATGATGAAAGCCGCGCCAACTGCGGCCCTCGAAATGGCCGAGGCCGAGTTCCTGTTTGAGCTCCTGGTAGTCGCGCTCGATGCGCCAGCGCAGCTTGGCGACGCGCACCAGTTCCTTGATTGGCGTGGCGGCCGGCAGGGTACTCAGGAAGTACTTGGTCGGTTCGGCCTCGCCAGTGGGCCATTCGATGAGCAGCCATTGCTCGGGGTGTTGCTCGGCGCGCCAATAATCGCGATGGGCGCAGCGCACCCGCACCGCGGCAAAGCGCGAGGACAAGGCGTCGTTGGTGCCTTCCCGCCAAGTGACGGTGCGGTAGCGTCGGCTGGCGACAATTGCAGGGCCAGCGCCTTGACGCTGCAGCGGTTGGTGCTGCGCATCGCGGCGCAGCAGCTTGGTCTTGCGGCCGCGGCCCGACCACGGCTTCGGGGGCAGCGGCGCCTGCCCCTCGGGCCACACCCTGATCGCCCCGGTGATGCCGACCACGTAGCTGAACCCCAAGGCGGTGAGCTTCTGCCGAAACGCCGTGTTCACGCCATAGCCGGCATCGACCACGACCACGTTGGGCAGCGCTGTCGACCGCCTTCAGTTGTTCCAGCAGCTGCAACGCGAGCGCCGGCTTGGTGGCGAAGGCAACCGTGTCCGGTACCTTGGCCGCGGCGCGGCGCGCAGGATCCTCCGCCCATTCCTTGGGCAGATACAGCCGGTAGGCCACCGGGCAGGCTGTACTGCTCATTGGCGAGCGAGACGCTCACCGCCACTTGGCAGTTGTCCTGCTTGCCCAACTGCCCGCAATACTGCCGCGCGACGCCCACCGAGTGCGTCCCTTGCTTCGGGAAGCCGGTGTCATCGATCAGCAGCGCCTCCGGCTTTCCGGCGCGCGGCACCACCGCCTTCAGCACGTAGTCACGCACCGCCGCCAGCACCGCGGCGTCGGACCACGCCGCATCGGCCACGAAATGATGCAAGCGCTGATGCTCGGAGCGCACCCGCGTCGGCGCCAGATGCGCCGCCATCGGCTCGACACTCTTACGCTGCACCGGCAGCAACAGCCCCGTGCAGTAGCCGCGAAACGGCTCCACCCGATCGGCGTGCCCCAGTTGTTGCGCGATCAATGACACGTATTGCTCAAATCGTTCGGTGGCAGTCCCCATCTCCGCAGCTCCTTGACAAAGCAGTTGAAGATGGGCGCATAATACCTTGTATTTATTAACACAGTAAAATTAGACGAGGCCCCCCATGGCGGGATCGCTGATGCTGTCGTCTCCGGTTTCAACGTGGCCGGCAAGTTGATACTCAAAGCCAGGATCTTGCTCGACCGTGATCACAAAGTCGTACCAGCCGAAGAAGCGCTCCAGTGACCAGTGATGTGACATGGATTCGCCAGGCTTGAGTTTCTCGTCGATGCTCTTGCCAGAATATTCGTTGAGGACGCGGACGGTAGCGGTTTTGGCGGTCCGATTGGATATCGTCAGCGTGATGCGATCTTTCTCTTCGCCGTAGCTGGCCCTGACGTCGAGTTTCGCGCTGGCGCCGGCGACGCCGCCCTTGAATGCGCGTAGAAAGCCGTTGGGACCGTAGACCGAGAGATCATAATCGGAAGCCCCGATCGCGATGACGGCCCATGCACCGGAGAGCTGCTTTTGCGGTTCAACGGTGTAAGTCCGAGGAGCGTCCAGGGCATTGCCCGAGCGCACCTGAAAGACGGCGGCGGCATCACCGGCATTTCT
>CAWAFI010000017.1:0-291295 GCA_963781285.1 uncultured beta proteobacterium | reverse complement strand
GCTCGTCAAGTACCTCGAGGACCGCGGCGTCGAGCACGTCTTCGGGCTTTGCGGCCACACGAACATCGCGGTGCTCGCGGCGCTGTCGAAAAGCAAGAAGATCAAGTTCGTCAACACGCGGCACGAGCAGATCGCCGCGCACGCGGCCGATGGCTACGCGCGCGCGAAGAAAGAGACTTCGGTGGTGTTGTCGCATCTCGGCCCCGGCCTGACCAACGCCGCGACCGGTGTTGCCAATGCCGCACTCGACTCGGTGCCGATGGTCGTCATCGCTGGCGACATCCCCAGCCATTACTACGGCAAGCACCCGCACCAGGAAGTGAACCTGCATGCGGATGCCTCGCAGTACGAGATCTATCGTCCGTTCGTGAAGCGGGCCTGGCGGGTCGATCAGGCGCACCTCTTTCCCGAGATCATCGAAAAGGCGTTCGCGCTCGCCGAGAGCGGGCGCCCGGGCCCGGTGCTGGTCGACGTGCCGATGGACATCTTTCCGATGAAGTGGACGTCGCGCTGTTCGACCGGCTGCGGCTCAACACGAAAAAGCTCGCGAAGCCCTCGCTCGACGAGGACACGGCGGCCGCGATCGTCGGCAAGCCCGCCGCGGCGAAGCGTCCGTGCTCTATGTCGGCGGCGCCTACACGCCGGCCGACGCGACGTCCGAGCTGCGCGCTTTCGTCGACCACTTGCAGATTCCCGTCGCGCACACGCTGATGGGCAAGGGTGCGCTGCCCGACGACCATCCGTTCGTGCTCGGCATGACCGGCTTCTGGGGCACGAAGTTCATCAACGATCAATGCCGCGGAGCCGACTGGATCTGGGTCTTGGCACGCGCTTCTCGGAAGCCGATTGCAGCTCGTGGGAGCCTGAGTTCACGTTCAGCTTCCCGCCGACGAAACTCATCCACATCGACATCGACCCGGCCGAGATCGGCCGCAACTACCCCGTCGATATCGGTGCGGTCGCCGACCTCAAGCAGGCGCTGGTGGTGCTGAACCGCGTTGCGCGCAAGCTGGTGCCTGCCGGCATCACGCGGCCGGAGCTCGCAAACGAGATTGCGGCGGTTCGTTCGAAGTTCGTCGCCGGCAACCGTGCGCACATGGAGAGCAACGCCTACCCGATGCGGCCCGAAAGAATTCTCGCCGACGTGCGCGAGGCGCTTCCGCGCGATGCGCTCATCACGACCGACGTGGGCTGGAACAAGAACGGGGTCGGCCAGCAGTTCCCAGATCTCGAAGCCGGCACGATCTTCACGCCCGGCGGCTACGCGACGATGGGCTTCGGCGCCCCAGCGGCGCTGGGCGCGAAGATCGCGCGGCCCGACCGCGTGGTCGTCGCGCTCGTCGGCGACGGCGGCTTCGGCCAGAACCCGGCGATGCTCGCCACCGCGTTCGAGGAAGACGTCGCGGTGGTCTGGGTCTCATGAACAACAGCGCGTTCGGCACTATCGCCGGCCTCGAAAAGGCGCATTACGGAACGACGTACGGAACGGTGTTCGAGAAGGACGGCAAGCCCTGGTCGCCCGATTACGCGGCGATCGCGAAGGCGTACGGCATCGACGGCGTGAAGATCAACGCCGCCGCGGAGTTCAAGCCGGCGCTCGAGCGCGCGATCAAGTCCAACCGGCCGTTCGTCATCGACGTGGTGATGCAAAACGAGCCGGTGCCGACCGCCGGCCACTGGAACATCATGGACATCTACTCGCCGGGCAAGAAGGTGCACCACGTGAGCACCGGCGGCGCGGTTCACGCCGATTGATCGGACACCGTTCACCGGCCGGACAGGAGGGCCTCTCATCATGAAGCATGAGTACTCGCTTGCGCGCACTGACAGCGCTTTCGTTGACGCCGCCGCAACTGGTGGAAGTCGCGGCGCGCACCGGCTACCAGTATGCGGGCGTGCGGATGACTCGGGTCACGCCGGACGAGGTGCTCTATCCGCTTTCGACCGACCGCGGGTTACGGCAGGAAACCAAGGCGCGCATGGCCGATACGGGGATTCGCATCCTCGACATCGAGCTCCTGCGGATGGATCCGACGCTCGACGCCGACCATTTCCTGCCCTGTCTCGAGGCGGGCGCCGAGCTGGGCGCCCACCATGCGATCGCCCAGCTCCCCGACCCGGACCGCGAGCGGGCGATCGCACGCTTCGCCCGACTATGCGACCTCGCCAAACCGCTCGATATCTTCGTCAGCCTCGAGTTTCCGCACTGGACCGAAACCGGCAATCTCGCGGAGGCGACGCGCGTGGTGCGCGCAGTCAATCGATCCAACGCCGGCATTCTCATTGACATGCTGCATTTCGGCCGCTCGGATTCGAGCCTCGAGGAGCTCGCCAAGCTGCCGCGCGAGTGGTTCCGCTTCGCGCTGTCTGCGACGCCGCCAAGGAAGTTCCGCCGACCATGGCCGGCATCATCCGCACGGCGCGCGACGAGCGCCAGTTCCCCGGCGAGGGGGGGATCGACGTGCGCGGCATTCTGGCCCGGCTCCCAACAATATTCCGTACGCGTTGGGAATCCCGCGCGTGGCGTTGACGAAAGCGATCGGCCCGGAAGAGGTGGCGCGCCTCGCGATCACGGTTGCGAAGAGCCATCTCGATGATGTCGGCAGCGACGATGCGTTGCAGCCGGGGAGGCGAGCGCCGCTGCCACGCGCCGCGTCGATACCGGCCGGGACTCGAGCCCGACGCGCCCCGCTGTTCCGCGGACGTAAGCGCGAGGCAGGCATGAGAAACACGATCGTGCGGGGCATGGATGGTTGCGGCGACGTCGCCGAGGTTCGATTCGCGCCTATCGAGCCTCGCAATTCCTGAGCTTCGCCGAGGAGGTTTGCCATGAAACGCGTTGTCGATTGGTACTTCCGGGCGCTGAAGTTCTTCATTGTCGCCTGCCTTGTCGTGATGGTCGTGCTCGTGTTCGGCAACGTCGTGCTGCGCTACGCGTTCAACACCGGGATCACCGTCTCGGAGGAGCTGTCGCGCTGGCTGTTCGTGTGGCTGACCTTCGTCGGTGCCGTCATCGCGCTGCGCGACCACGCCCATCTCGGCATGGACTCGGTGGTCTCGCGACTGCCAACGACCGCCAAGAAGGTCTGTTTCTTCGTGAGCAACGTCCTCATCCTCTATGCACTGTGGCTGTTCCTCGACGGGAGCTGGCACAGACGCTCATCAACCTCGACAACAAGGCACCGGCGACGGGCCTGTCGTCCGGCTGGTACTACGGCGTCGGCATCTTCTTCGCGATCTCGGCTGCCGGCCTCATCCTGCGCAACCTCTACCAGGTCGTCACCGGAAAGATCGCGGAAAAGGACCTGATCCAGGTCCAGGAGTCGGAAGACAAGCCGCACGCCGGGCAAGCCGGATTCGAGTCGCCGGATCGGGCGCTTCCAGCGGCCAAGAGCTAAGAGCGCACCATGACGATCGCCGTCTTCCTCGGTTCGCTGCTCGGCGCGATGGCCATCGGCATGCCGATTGCGTTCGCGCTGCTCATCTGCGGCGTCGCGATGATGTATCACCTCAACATGATGGATGCGCAGATCATCGCGCAGAACCTGATCAACGGCGCCGACAGCTTCCCGCTGATGGCGGTGCCTTTCTTCATGCTCGCCGGCGAGATCATGAACACCGGCGGGTTGTCCAAGCGCATCGTCAACGTGGCGCTGACGCTGGTCGGCCATGTCCGCGGCGGCCTCGGCTACGTCGCGATCCTCGCGTCGTGCATTCTCGCCGCGTTGTCGGGGTCGGCGGTGGCCGACGCCGCCGCGCTGACGGCGCTGCTCTATCCGATGATGGTGAGGGCCGGCCATGATCCGAAGAGGTCAGCCGGCCTGATCGCCGCGGGCGGTATCCTCGCCCCGGTCATCCCGCCGTCGATCGCATTCATCATCTTCGGTGTCGCCTCGGGCCTGTCGATCTCCAAGTGTCTTTCGCGGGCATCATGCCGGGCATCATGCTCGGGGCCGGGCTTGCCGCTGCGTGGTGGTTGGAAGCGCGGCGGGACGACGCGGTGCCCCGGCCCCGCGCGAGCTTCGGGGAGGTCGTCCACGCGGTGATCGATGGCATTTGGGCGCTGATGTCTCCCGCCATCATCATCTTCGGCCTCAAGTTCGGGAATCTCACCCCCACGGAAGCCGCCGTCGTCTGTGCGGTGTATGCGCTGTTCGTCGCGATGTTCATCTACCGCGAGCTCAAGTGGTCGGCGATCTTTACAACGTGTTCGCGGCGGCCGCCGAGACGACGGCAGTCGTCATGTTCCTGGTCGCGGCTGCGCTGGTGTCCGCCTGGCTCATCACGATCGCCGAGCTGCCGGCGCAGGTCACCGCGCTGCTCCAGCCGTTCATGGACAATCAGACCGTCCTGCTGATCGCGATGATGGTGTTGGTCGTCATCGTCGGCACCGCGCTCGACATGACGCCGACGATCCTGATCCTGACGCCGGTGCTGATGCCGATCGTCAAGCAGTCGGGCATCGATCCGATCTACTTCGGCGTGCTGTTCGTCATCAACAATTCGATCGGGCTGCTCACTCCGCCGGTCGGCACGGTGCTGAACGTCGTCTGCGGCGTGTCGAAGATCAAGATGGACGACATCATCAAGGGCGTGTGGCCGTTCATGGCCGCCCAGCTGATCGTGCTGGCCTTGCTGATCATCTTCCCCGCGCTGGTGACCGTGCCGGCACGCTGGTTCAGCGGATAGGCGCGAAGCTCGCGCGAATAAATGAAGTTCGTGAGCATCGGGTTCATTGTTCAAGAAGAGGAGAGCAAAGTGAAGAAATCGATAGCAATGGGGCTGGCCGCCGTGTGCGCGCTCGTGATGGCGACCGGCGCGAACGCGCAGGTGAGGGACCAGACGTTGCGCTTCGCGACCGTCAATCCGCAGGGGCATCCGATCGTCGTCGGCATGGAAAAGTTCGCTGAACTGGTCGCGCAGAAGAGCGGCGGCAAGATGACGGTCAAGCTGTTCCCGGGCTCGGTGCTCGGCGGGGACGTGCAAGTGCTGTCGGCGGTTCAGGGCGGCACGATCGACCTGACCTCGATGAACTCCGGCATCCTGCAAGGGCAGGTCAAGGAGTACGCGGTCGTCGACTTCCCGTTCCTGTTCAACGATCCGAAGGAGGCCGACGCGGTCATGGACGGACCCGTCGGAACGCAGCTCGCCGACAAGCTGCCCGCCAAAGGGCTGGTCCACCTGGCCTACTGGGAGCTCGGCTTCCGCAATCTCACCAACAGCAAGCGACCGGTGGCGAAGCTCGAGGATTTCCAGGGCCTGAAGATTCGGGTCATCCAGTCGCCTATCTACATCGAAACGTTCAATACGCTGGGCGCGAACGCGGTACCGATGCCATTCCCCGAGGTCTATACGGCGCTCGAACAGAAGACGATCGATGGGCAGGAGAACCCATTTCCGGTGATCATGGCCAACAAGCTGCAGGAAGTGCAGAAGTACCTCTCCGTGACCCGGCACGTCTACAACCCGCAATCGGTGCTGATCAGCAAGAAGACCTGGGATCGGCTGAACAAGCAGGAGCAGGACATCCTGATGGCGGCCGCAAAGGAAGCAACAACCTATCAGCGGGGCGTTTCGCGCGAAGCGCAGGACAAGGCGCTGGCGGAGCTCAAGAAGACGATGCAGGTCAATGACGTGACGCCGCCCGAGATGGCGAAGATCCGCGCGAAGGTGAAGCCCGTCGTCGACAAGTTCAGCGCCGAGGTGGGCCCTGACCTGGTCAAGCAGCTCCAGGCCGAGGCCGAAAAGGTCCGCGGCAAATAACATGCGGCGCTCGCGGTCCTTCGTGCAGGCGCCGACCTGCACGAGGGGGGGGTGTGCCGCTCTACTGAAAGTTTGCGAATGCGGAAGGTACGAATCGCTGTGGCGGGCGCCGGGCTCATCGGGCTGCGCCACATCGAGGAAATCGAGAAGAGCCGCTCCTGCGAGCTGTCGGCCATCGTCGACGTGGCGCCGAAAGCGGCCGACGCGGCGCGGAGCGCCCGTGTGCCCCTGTACGCGTCGCTCGCCGAGCTGTTCGCCAAGGACCGGCCCGACGGCATCGTGCTTGCAACGCCCAATCAGCTTCACGTCGAGCATGGGCTCGAGTGCATCGCGGCCGGCGTCCCGGCGCTGGTCGAGAAGCCCGTCGCGCACACGCTGGCCGAGGGGATTCGGTTGTGCGAGGCCGCCGAGCGCGCCAACGTCAAGCTCCTGGTGGGCCATCACCGTCGCCACAGCCCGATTCTCCACAAGGCATGCGAGATCGTGCGCTCGGGAATACTCGGACCGCTTATCGGCGTGATCGGCAGCGCGGTCTTCTACAAGCCGGACCACTACTTCGACGAGGCGCCCTGGCGTCGCCAGCCGGGTGGCGGCCCCATCCTGCTCAACATGATCCACGAAGTGGGAAACCTGCGCGCCATGGTGGGCGAAATCGCCGCCGTGCAGGCGTTCTCGTCGAACGCGACCCGGGGCTTCCCCGTCGAGGACACGTGGCGGTGAACCTCAGATTCGCCAACGGCGCGCTCGGCACGTTCCTGCTGTCCGATACGGCAGGCAGTGCGAAGAGCTGGGAGCAGACCGCACGGGAGAAGCACGAGCTACCCGACCTACCCGGACGAGGACTGCTACGTGATCATCGGGCGAGCGGTCCCCTCGCCGTGCCGACGATGCGCCTCAAGTACTACACGAAGAAGGAGGACCGGTCCTGGTGGAAGCCGTTTCAGGCGCGCACCGTCGAATTGGAACGCAAGGATCCGCTGGCCGAACAGATCGCGCACTTTGCCGCAGTTGTCCGCGGCGAAGCGGAGCCTCTGGTCACGGCACGGGACGGGCTGCAGAACCTGCGCGTGACCGACGCGATCGTCGAGGCCGCGCGGACCGGCCAAATCGTGAATACGAACTGAGGGGACCGAACCGTGTGCATGTTTCACGACAACTGCCGCACGCGCGGCGTCTCTGCCCGGATCGGGTCCGGCGAAACGTCGAGGTCGGCATGATCAGCGGCAAGACGACGCTCATCGCGCACATCGGCTACCCGACGGAGTCGTTCAAGGCGTCGTACATCTACAATCCGTGGTTCGATCGGGCCGGAATCGATGCCGCCGTCGTGCCGATGGGCGTCAAGGCAGGCGACTATCCGGACGTGCTGAAAGCGCTCTTCCGCCTTACCAACATCCGCGGCGCGCTGGTCACCATGCCACACAAGGTTGTGACCGTCGGGCTGGTCGACGAATGCACGACGACGGTGAAGATCGCGGGATCCTGCAACGCCATCCTGAAGCGGCCGGACGACACGCTGTTGGGCGACATGTTCGACGGAACGGGTTTCACGCGCGGCTTGCGGCGCAAAGGGTTCGTCTTCGAAAGAGCGAAATGCCTTGTCGTCGGAGCCGGTGGCGTCGGGTCGGCGATCGCCGCGTCGCTCGCTGCAGACGGCGTGGCATCGATTTCGCTCGCCGATACGGACGCCGTGTCGGCCGAAGGCCTCGCGCTCCGGTTGGGCACGCACTATCCCCGCCTCGACGTCCACGTCCGCGGGAGCGACCCATCGGGCTACGATCTCGTCGTCAACGGGACGCCGCTGGGGATGAAGGCCACCGATCCGCTTCCGTTCGACGTCACACGCCTCGCGCCGTCGACGTTCGTGGGCGAAGTCGTGATGAAACAAGAGATCACGCCTCTCTTGCAGGCGGCGCAGGATCGCGGGTGTCGCTACCTGGTCGGAACCGACATGCTGTTCGAGATGATTCCGGCGTACCTGGAGTTCTTCGGCTTTGGCACGACGACGCCCGACGAGCTTCGGGCGGTGGCCCGGATTGCGTACTGAGCGGTGAGCGGCCCAGCGCGAGAACGTACATGACCGATCGCTACGCATTGTTCGGGTTGCCGCTCGGGCACACGAAATCCCCGCTGATTCACGCGGAATTCGCGCCGCGACGGGGCAGGACCTGACCTACGAGGCGATCGAAGCCCCCGCGGACGGTTTTCGGGCCGCTGTCGACCGCTTCCGCGAAGCCGGTGGCCGCGGCATCAATCACCCTCCCGTTCAAGCTGGAGGCGGTTTCGTACGCAACGGACCTGATGGAGCGCGCGCGCCTCGCCGGCGCTGTCAATTGCATGAAGTTCGAGGGCGACCGGGCGATTGCCGAAAATTTCGACGGCGTCGGTCTCGTCAACGACATCCAGCGCAATCTCGGCTATTCGATGCGACGGCCGCCGCGCGCTGCTCACTGGGCGCGGGCGGCGCGGCGCGCGGCGCGCTACTCCCTTCCTCGAACAGAAGCCGGTGCTGCTCGTCATCGCCAACAGGACGGTCCCGAAGGCCACGGCGCTCGGCGAGCAGTTCGCACGCTTCGGCCACCTCGTCACCGGTGGCTATGCCGACTTTTCCGACCATCGGTTCGACATCGTGGTCAACGCGACGTCCGCGAGTCTGCGCGCCGAGCTGCCCGCGGTGCACGCGCGCCGTCTTCGCGCCCGGATGCCTCGCCTACGATCTCGTCTACGGCAAGGGCATGACCCCGTTCCTCGGCTCGCGCGGGAAGCGGGAGCCGGGCGTGTGGCCGACGGGATCGGAATGCTCGTCGAGCAGGCCGCAGAGGCGTTCGGATGGTGGCGCGGCGTGCGGCCGGACTCGGCCGCTGATCGACCGACTTTCCGTGCCGTTGTCATGAGGTTCGAAAAGCGCGACCGCGCCGTGCGCCCGGACCACGGCCGCTGCCCGGTCGATCGCGTCGGCGCTGGCGGCGGCGCAGCATCACCGCCCGGAGGGACACGCATGGTTGATTTCCTGCAACTTCTCGTGTCCGGCGCCGCGATCGGCGCGATCTACGCGCTCGCCGCGCTCGGCTTCACCCTGCTGTGGCAGGCGTCGGGCACGATCAACTTCGCGCAGGGCGAGTTCGTGATGCTGCCGGCGTTCGCGATGCTGTTCTTCCTCGCCGTCGTCGGCGCGCCGCTCTGGCTCGCGTTCCTGCTGACCTGCCTCGTGGCGATGGTCGTCCTGGGCTACGGCTTCAAGGCCGTTGTCGTCGACCCGTTGCTGAAGCACGGCGTCATCCCGCTCGTCATCGCGACACTCGGGCTCTCGATCGGGCTCAAGTCGGCGGTCAAGGCCGGTTACAGCGCCGAGGCCCACCCGTTCCCGAACCCGTTTCCCGACGGCCTCATCGATCTCGGCACGATCCGCGTCGTCCGTATGCCGACGTCGGGACGCTGCTGATCGCCGGGCTGATTGTCATCGGCCTGCAGCTGTTCCTCAACCGGACGCTGACCGGGCGCGCGATGCAGGCCGTCGCCCAGAACACCGAGTCCGCCAAGGTGCTGGGCATCAACGTCAAGCAGATGGTGCTCTACACGTTCCTGATCAACGCGGTGCTTGCCACCGTCGCGGCGCTGCTCGTCACCCCGGCCTACCTCGCCAAATTCGACATGGGCGACTCGATCGGGCTCAAGGCGTTCTACGCGGCGATCATCGGCGGCTTCAACCAGACGCGCGGCGCGCTTCTGGGCGGCGTGCTCGTCGGCGTCCTCGAGAACCTGATGGGCGCGTATTTCTCGCCGGCCTACAAGGAAGGCGTCGCGCTGATGCTGTTCCTGGTCGTGATCATCTTCCGGCCCGAGGGCCTGTCTGGGCAAGACCGAGGAGCGCAAGGTATGAGCGCTGCCGCGCACCCCCAAGTGGAGGCACACCAATGAGTCGCCGCCAGATCATCGCGCTCGTCGCCGGGTTGGCGCTGTACGCCGCGCTGCCGCCCTTCCTCAAGAGCTATGGCGTCTACCTGATGACGCTGCTGTGTGTCTATCTGATGTCGGCAATGGGGCTGAACCTGGTCGTCGGTTACGCCGGCCAGATGTCGATCGGGCAGGCGGCATTCTTCGGCATCGGTGCCTATCACGTTGCGATCCTGATGAAGCTCGGGCTTCCGTTCTTCGCGGTCCTGCCGCTTCTGCCGCCGGTTCGTGCTTCGTCATCGGCCTCGCGCTCGGTTTCCCGGCGCTGCGCGTGCAGCACCACTACCTCGCGTTCGCGACGCTCGGCTTCAACATGCTGATCTACCTCGTTCTGCGCAACGAGCAGAGCTGGACGGGCGGCACGTTCGGGCTTTCCGGCATTCCGCGGCCGTCGATCGCCGGCCACGAATTGAACGGCAACCTCGAGTTCTTCTTCTATTTCGTGTTCGTCTCGACAATCCTGCTGGCGCTGGTGCTGGCCTGGACGCTGCGCTCGCCGTGGGGGCGCGCGTTCGCCGTGCTGCGCGACAACCCGATCCGCGCCGAGGGCCTCGGCGTCAACTCACCGCCTACACGCTGGCTCGCCTTCGCGATCGGCGCCGCGTGCGCCGGCGTCGGCGGCGGTCCTACTGCACCGCCTGGTGCTGGAACTCGATCGAGCCCACGGCGTTCAACGTCTCGGCCTCGCTGATGATGCTGCTCGCGGTCATCGTCGGCGGCTCCGGCCGCTTCTTCGGACCGCTGGTCGGCACGGTCGTTGTCCTGCTGCTGCCCGATGGCTGCGGTTCGCCCAGAACTGGTACCTGATGGTGTTCGGATTCGCGGTCGTCGCGCTGATGATCTGGCTCCCGGGGGGTCGTGTTGTCGCTCGCCGACCGTTTCGGAAAGGCGCCGCGGTGAGCGCCGTCGGGCCGTCCCAAAGACGAATTGCCGCGGCCTCCGCGACGTCGTGCCCGACGCGTTGCATCGCGGGGTCGGCCGCCGCCCGCGCTCGCAGACGCGCCCTTCGGGCCTTGGCTTCGCCCTGCTCGCGCAGGCGTCCCTCTGGGGGCAGCGCGGTGGCGATAGCCGCAAGCGTGGGGGTCGTTCAATGACTGCGTTCCTCGAGGTCAAGGACGTGCGCAAGTACTACGGCGCGATCAGGGCCGTCGACGGCGTCAGCTTCGCGCTCGGGCCCGGCGAGATCGTGGGTGTCATCGGGCCGAACGGCAGCGGCAAGACGACGCTGTTCAACAGCATTCTCGGCCAAATCCGGCCCACCTCCGGCGCGGTCGAGTTCGCCGGCGAGGACGTTACCGGCCTGTCGCCGCTCGACCTGTCGCGCCGAGGCATCGGGCGGACGTTCCAGACGCTGCAAGTGTTCGGCAAGCTTTCCGTCCGCGACAACCTGATCGTCGCGGCGCAGGAGTTCAAGGGCTCGATGCGCAGCCGGTTGTTCGCCGCGCCCGATGCCGGCCTGGGCGAGCACGCCGACGAGATGATCGAAATGTTTCGCCTGAAGCATGTCGCGAAGCTTCCCGCCGGGACGCTGTCGTACGGCCAGCAGAAACTGATCGACATCGCAATGGCGTTCATGCCGAGCCCGCGCCTCGTGCTGCTCGACGAGCCGTGCGCCGGGGTCAACCCCAGCCTCGTCGATCAGCTGCGCGAGCTCCTCCTCGAGCTCAACAAGGCGCAGGGCGGCAGCTACGTCGTCATCGAGCACAACATGGAATTCGTGATGCGCCTGTGCCCGCACGTGATCTGCATGGTCGAGGGCAAGGTGCTGGCCGAGGGCCCTCCGGCCGCGGTGCAGAGCAATCGTGCCGTGCTCGAAGCCTATCTCGGGAACTGACCGGGGACGCGATATGGGCGAAAAGATCATCGAGTTCGAGCACGTCATTGCCGGCTATTCGCCGAGCCTGACCATCCTCAACGACCTGTCGCTCGACGCGCGCAAGAGCGAGATCACGCTGCTGATCGGCCCGAACGGCGCCGGCAAGTCGACAGTGCTTAAAACGCTGTTCGGTATCCTCGTGCCCCGCTCGGGCGAGGTCCGCTTCGAGGGCAAGTCGATCGGCGGCCGGTCGCCGAGGTCTTCTCCTCGCGGAAGGCATCGCGTTCGTGCCGCAGGGTCGCAACCTGTTCGGATCGTTGTCGGTGCTGCACAACCTCGAGCTGGGCGGCATCACACTGCCACGCGGCGAACTCCCCAGCCGCATCGAGGAGGTGCTGCACCGCTTCCCGCGCATCCGCGAGCGCATCGACAATCAGGCCTCGACCTTGTCGGGCGGCGAACAGAAACAGCTCGAAGTGGGCCGTGCGCTGCTCCTGCGGCCGCGCGTGCTGCTGATCGACGAGCCGTCGATCGGACTTTCGCCGAAGCTCGTGCAGGATGTCATGACGCTGCTGCGCAACCTCGCCGACGCGGGGACGACGGTGGTGATGGTCGAACAGAACGTGCGCACGGCGCTCAAGTATGCCGATCGCGCGCTGGTCCTGGAAACCGGCCGCCTGGCGCTCGACCGTCCCGCGACGGAGCTGCTCAGTGAGCCGGATCTCAATCGCCTGTTCCTCGGCGGCGTGGGGAAGGCGGCCGAAGCCGCGTCACAGTAGTTGTCAGCGGAGGGTGTCACGATGCCAGAGAAGGTCATCGCTGCAAGGGGCAAGAATCTTGGCGGTGAAACCCCGTTGATCTGCACGCCGCTGGTCGGGCGCAGCCGCGAGCGCATCCTCGCGGAAGCGGCCAGCGTGGTCGCCAAAAAGCCCGACGTCGTCGAGTGGCGCGTCGATTTCTTCGAGGGGATCGGCGACACCGGAGCGGTGCTGGACGTCGCGCGCGCGTTGCGCACGGCGGCGGGCGAACTGCCGATCATCTTCACACGCCGCTCAATGAAGGAGGGCGGCGAGTCGATCGCGATCGGCGACGAGGACGTCGTCCGGCTCTATGACGCCGTCGGCGCGAGCCGGTCTCGTCGACTTCATCGATTTCGAGATGGGCAACGATCCGGAGCACGTGCGTCGCGTCCGCGAGAGCACGCGCGCGCACGAAACCCGGCTCATCCTGTCGTATCACAACTTCGGCTACACCCCGGGCCGTGAATTCCTGGTGCAGCGCTTTCTCGAGGCGGAGCGTCTCGGTGCCGACGTCGCCAAGGTCGCCGTGATGCCGCGTGACCGTACCGACGTGCTGACGCTGCTCGCGGCGACGGCCGAGGCCGATGCGAAGGGAAAGATCCCCCTCATCAGCATGGCGATGGGGCCGCTGGGCTCGGTGACGCGGATGATCGGTGGCGTGTTCGGCTCGTCGTTGAGCTTCGCCGTCGGCGAAGCCGCACTCGGCGCCCGGCCAGATTCCGATTGCCGATCTCAATGCCGTGTTCGACATCCTGCGGCGCGCTCGCGGCGGCAAGTGATGCAAGCGACGTCGATCTGCGCACTTTTCGCAACGACCGAAGCGCCCGTTCACATCCCTAGGAGGAAGACCATGATCCGATTCATCGCATTGCTCGCCGCCTTCGTGACGGCGGTGGCGCCGGCCTTCGCGCAGACCGAGCCGATCAGGCTCGTCAATTTGCTCGAGCTCTCCGGGCCGATCGCCTCGGCCGGGACCAACTATCGCAACGGCGTCGAGCTCGCCGTCAAGGAGATCAACGCCGCCGGCGGCGTGCTGGGACGCAAGTTCGAGGTCACGACGCTCGACACCCAGAGCAATCCGGGCGTTTCGAAGGCGCTGGCGCAAAAAGCGATCGACATGGGCGCCTTTGCCGTCATCGGCCCGACGTTTTCCGGGGCGATGGTCGTCAGCATGAATGAGACCCGGCGTGCGGAGATCCCGAACTTCACCGGCGCCGCGGCCGCGGCCATCACCCAGCAGGGCAACCCCTACGTGATACGCACCAACACGACGCAAAGTGCATCGATGCCCAAGGTGGCGCGGTACATCAAGGACACGCTGAAGGCGCAGACGGTCGATCTCATCTGGATCAATTCCGACTTCGGCAAGGGCGGCCGCGATGAGTTCCTCAAGGCGGCCGCGGCGCTGGGCATGAAGATCGGCGCCGACATATCGACCGATCAGGGACAGGTCGACTTCTCCGCGCCGGTGGTGAAAGCGAAGCAGAGCGGCGGCGACGTGCTCTTCGTGTACACCAACGAGGAAGAGGCGGCCCGGCTGGCGCGCGAGCTGCGCAAGCAGGGTTACGCGAAGCCGATCGTCGGCGACACCACGCTCGTCAGCCAGAAGGCGATCGAGCTCGCCGGCGACGCTGCCAACGGGATTCAGGGGCACGTCCCGCTGACGGTCGACGCTCCGACGCCGGCGATGCGGGCGTTCGACGAGAAATTCACGAAGGAATACAAGAACAAGTCGGATCACAACGGGATCCAGGGCTACATGGTTCCGTACATCATCAAGGCGGTCAGCGAGAAGATCGGCAAGGTCGACAGCAAGGCGTTTGCCGCGGCGATCAAGGACATGCCGCTCTACGTGAAGGACACGCCGGGACTTCTGGTCGACATGAAATTCGACAAGAACGGCGATCCGGACCGGGTCAGCTACATCGTCGAAGTGAAAGGCGGCAAACAGGTCGTGACGTCGACGCTGCCGCCGATCCGCCCGTTCTGAAACCGCGCCCGCGCAACTCTCCAGTCAATTTTCCTGCACCATCAACGAACCAACGGAGGTCTCATGCAACACTCGTTTCGCAATTTCGCAACGGCGCTCGCCCTGGCCGCCACCCCGATGCTTGCTGCCGCGCAAACGGTTCCGATCGTGGGCCTGGTCGAACTCTCGGGAGGCGGTGCGTCGGTCGGCACCAACTTCGACAATGGGGTGAAGCTCGCCGTCAAGGAGATCAACGCCGCCGGCGGACTGGCCGGCAAGAAGATCGAATACACGTCCTATGACACGCAGACGAACGCGGGCGTTGCCAAGGCGTTGGCGACGAAGGCCATCGACCAGGGCGCCTACGTCGTCATCGGTCCGGTGTTCTCCGGCTCGATCGTCGTGTCGATGAACGAGACCCGCCGCGCCGAGATCACCAATGTCGTCGGCGGCGAGGCTGCGTCGATCACGCAACAGGGCAATCCGTACGTCTTCCGCACGTCCTTCACGCAGGCGGCGGCAATGCCGAAGGTCGCGAAATACATGAAGGACACGGTCAAGGCGAACAAGGTCGCGGTCATCTATGCCAACACCGACTTCGGCAAGGGCGGTCGCGACGTGATCGTGCCCGAGTTCAAGACGAACGGCATCGAGGTCGTTGCCGACATCTCGACCGACGCGGGGCAACTCGACTTCTCCGGCGTGGTGCTGAAGGCGAAGCAGTCGAACGCCGACGCGCTGTTCGTCTACCTGCACGAGGAAGAATCGGCGCGCCTGCTGCGCGAGCTGCGCAAGCAGGCCTACGACAAGCCGATCGTCGGCGAGACGACGATTGCCAACGAGAAGGTGCTCGAGCTTGCTGGCGACGCGGCCAACGGCGTCGTCGCGCACGTCGGCCTGACCGCCGACGCGCCCAATCCCACGGTGCAGGCGTTCGTCCAGAAATTCACCGCCGAGTACAAGTACAGACCGGACCACAATGCGATGAAGGGCTACGTGGGGATGTGGGTGGTCAAGGCGGTCACCGACAAGATCGGCAAACTCGACACCAAGGCGCTCGCGGCCGCGATCCACGGAGCCACGATCAACGTCAAGGACTACCCGGGCGTGCTGTTCGACGTCAAGTACGACAACAAGGGCGATCTCGACCGCGAGAGCTTTTTCGTCAAGGTCGACAAGGGTCGCTCGAACGTCGTGTACACGTTCAAGCCGACGCTGGCGGCGAAATAGTCGAGCGGACGGGAAGCAGCGCGCGTCGCCGATCACAGCGGTAACGTCGGACGGCCAGGCGGCCGTCGTGACCGGCGGCGCGCGGCATCGGGCTTGGCGATGATCGCCGCGCCCCGCGCGGCTAACGCTCCGTTACGCGAATTCGCGGCTGGTCGCCATCGACGCCGTGTATGTCGCGACGATGACCGAATCGGGCCAGGGGCGGCGGCACGTGATCCCGCCAGATGCTACTCGCCCAATGTTGCGCTGCATCAACTACGGGCATTGCCTGAATTTGACGGGCCTGTTAAATTTTCCTTGCGATTCCGCCAATTCCGGAATTTCCAGGCGATGCAGGTTCATTCGGCCCGTTCGACTGCCATGCGCAAGCCCAAGGCGCCGGAGGCCAACCGCGCCCGGATTCTCGCGGCAGCCGTCGCCGAGTTCGCCTCGCGCGGCTTCAAGGGCGCGAGCATGGACGCGATCGCGGCGCGGACCAGCACCACGCGTGCGCTGATCAACTATTACTTCGGCAGCAAGGAGAAGCTGTATCTGGCTGTCCTAGAGCGTGTCTACGCCGAGATTCGCGAAGCGGAGCGGCTGCTCGAGCTGGACCACCTGCCGCCCGTGGAGGCGATCCGCCGCATCGTCGAGTTCACCTACAACTACTACGTCGAGCACGAGGAGTTCGTGCGGCTCGTGGTCGCCGAGAACCAGGCCCGCGGCCGCCACATGAAGAAGTCCGCGGCGATGCGCACTGTCAACCGGCCCATCGTCGATACGCTCGGTGCAGTGATCGCGCGGGGGCAGGCCGACGGTACGTTCCGCGCGGATGTGGATCCGATCGACGTTCACATGGCGATCGCGGCCCTGGGGATGTTCAATGTCACGAACCAGTACACCTTCGGCGCCATCTTCCAGCGGGCCATGGGCGCCAGGGGAGATGTGCCGCAACGCCGCCGGATGGTGGTGGACATGATCCTGAGTTGGCTCGGGCACGCGTCAGCGTGCTAGCCCGGTAGCTGTATTCTTCATCAAGGAGGAAGTCATGGATTTCAAGATCGACCGTCGTTCCGCACTGAAGGCCGGCGCCGCGCTCGCCGTATCCCAGGTCGTTCCCGCCTGGGCGCAGGACAAGCCTCTGATGCGCATGTCCGCGGTGTTCTCGGACAAGGACATCCGCGCCGAAATGTTCGGGATGATCATCAAGGACCTCGGGGCCGACTACCGGTTCGAGCCCTACTACATGGGGACGCCTGTTCAAGCAGGGCACCGAACTCGTCGCCCTGCAGCGCGACAACCTCGAGATCGGCAACATCGCGCCGCAGGACATCAGTCAAGCAGATTGTCGCGTGGTCCGTCCTGACGTCGGCCTACACGTTCCGCGACGCCAACCACGTGCTCGCCTTCTTCGCGAGCGATCTCGGCGCGCAGATGAAGAAGGAAGCCGAGGACCAGCTCAAGATCAAGATCCTCGGGCCGACGTTCTTCGGTACCCGCCAGGTGGGCCTGAAGCCCAAGAAGAAGATCAACACGCCGGCCGACATGGCCGGCATCAAGCTGCGGATGCCGCCGGGCGACGCATGGCAGCTGCTCGGTCGTTCGATCGGCGCGAACCCGACGCCGTTGGCGTTCGCCGAGACGTACACCGCGCTGCAGACCGGCGCGGTCGACGGCCAGGACAACCCGCTGCCCAACGTGAAGCGCGGTGAAGTTCTACGAGGTGATGTCGCAGATCGTGCTGACCTCGCACCTGATCGCCTTCGACGTGCTGTGCATGAACCTGAAGACCTGGAACAGCATGAGTCCGGCCAAGCAGCAATCCTTCCAGGCCGCGGTCGACAAGGCGCTGGCGTGGAGCGTCGCCGGAGCACCTGAAGAAAGAGGCGGAGCTCGCCGACAGCTTCAAGAAGTATGGCCTCGAGATCTACACGCCGGACGTCAACGCGTTCCGCGCCTACGCGCAGAAGGTGTACCTGGCCTCCGACGAGGCGAAGTCCTGGGCGCCGGGGATCCTCGACAAGATCGCCGCGGTCAAGTAGAGGCGGCGTGCCGCGGGCCGGCGTCCGGCCCGCGGCATCCCGGGATTCCGGAACGCAGCAAACCACCGCCGCCGGCGCACCGGCGCGAACCCGATTCCGGGGAAGAAAGGGAGGAAGACCGTGCATCCCACCATGCAGGGCGCGATCGACTGGATGCGGCGCCGAGCGGAGAACATCGTTGCCGGCCTGCTCGGCATCATGTTCGTCGCGTTCATCATCCAGATCGTCTTCCGCTACTTCTTCAACTTCCCCATCGGCTGGGCGTCCGAGCTGTCCGTCGTCACCTGGCTGTACATGGTGCTGATCGGATCCGCGTTCTGGCTCAAGGAGACCGAGGAAGTCCGATTCGACCTCATCTCGGATCGTTTGGGGCCGCGGGGACGGCGCGTGGTCGGTCTCATCGTTGCGGTCGCGACAGTCGTCCTGTTCGGCATGGCGCTGCCGGCCACCGTGAGTTACGTCGCCTTCATGAAGGTCGAGAGCAGCTCCTACCTCAAGATCCGCCTCGACGTCCTGTATTCGATCTACGTCGTGTTCGCGGTGGCCGTCATCGTCCGCTATCTATCGGCGATCGTGAGCCTGATTCGCGGCGAGGCGCCGGAACAGGCCGACATCACCAAGGCGACCTCCGGACTATGAACCTGACCAGCCCCTTTTCCCTCGCGCTCATCGCCATCATCGGGTTTAGCCTGGTCGGACTGCCGGTCGCCTACGCGATGATCGGCGGGTCCATTCTCTGGCTGTTCCTGTCGGGTCTCGACATGGGGACCGCGGCCGAGCAGTTGCTGAACGGCATGATGGCGAGCCAACTGCTGCTCGCAATCCCGCTGTTCATCCTCGCCGCCGAGTTCATGAACACCGGCAGCATCATGGACAGGCTGCTGCATTTCTGCAACGCAATCGTCGGGCGCTTCCGCGGCGGGCTTGCACAGGTCAACGTGGTGCAGAGCATCATCTTCGCCAGCATGTCGGGCTCCGCGCTGGCCGATGCCGCGGCCTCGGGCAAGATAATGCAGTCGATGATGACCCGCGACGGCAAGTATCCGCCCGCATTCGCCGCCGCGCTGACCTGCGTGTCGTCGGTCATCGGGCCGATCATCCCGCCCTCGATCCCTCTGGTGCTCTACGCGCTTATTTCGGACACGTCGGTCGGCTATCTCTTCCTCGGTGGCGTGATTCCCGGCCTGCTGCTCGGAGCCGTCCAGAGCGGAATGATCGCAGTGGTGGCCAAGCGCCGCAATTTCCCGGTCGAGGTACGCGTCCCGCTGCGCGAGCTGCCGCGCGTGACCTGGGACGCGATGCCGGCGCTCTTGATGCCGGTGATCCTGCTCGGGCTGCATGTGGAGCGGGGTCACCACGCCGACCGAGGCTGCCGCGGTCGCCGCCGCCTATGCGTTGCTCATCTCCGCATTGCTGTACCGCAGCGTACGCCTGAAGGACGTCTACCATTCGCTGGTGTCCAGCGCGCGCGTCACGGTGTCGATCGGAATGCTGATCGCCGGCGCGATGGTGTTCAATTTCGTCATCACGTCGGAGAACATCCCGAAGACGCTGAGCGCGATGCTGAAGGCCTACGAGCTGTCGCCGCTCGTATTCCTGCTGGTCGTCAACGTTCTGCTGCTGATTCTCGGCTGCTTTCTCGAAGGCACGACGATCATCCTCGTGATCCTCCCGGTGCTGCATCCCCACCGCCCACGCGCTGGGGATCGACCTCGTGCACTTTGGCGTGATTGGCGTCGTCAACATCATGATCGGGCTCGTCACGCCGCCGTACGGCCTGCTCCTCTTCATGATGAACAAGATCGCCGAGGTGCCGCTGCGCGACATGGTGCGCGAGGTGATGCCGTTCCTGTACGTGATGATCGGCGCGCTCGCGCTGATCACGCTCGTGCCCGGACGTTCGTGCTCTTCCTGCCACGGCTCATGGGCTATCAGGGCTGAGGGCCGCAGCACCGGGAAATTGCGCGGCCGAAGAGCTCGCAGCACGGCGAGCTGATCCACCGTTGGCCGGGATCGTTGTGATACCGTGAGTGCCAATCCAGGCATTGCGCGCGACATCCAGGACAGGAGCAACGCAGTCGTGAAGACGATTCGCTGGGGGCTGATCGGTTGCGGCGAGGTGGCCGAGACGAAAAGCGGGCCCGGTTTCTATCGGGCCGCGAACTCGCAACTCGTCGCGGTCGCCGACCGCAACGCGGCGCGCGCCGAGGACTTCGCGCGGCGCCACGGCGTGGCGCGCTGGCATGACGACGCCGACGCGATCATCCGCGCCCCCGACATCGATGCCGTGTATGTCGCGACGATGACCGAATCGCATCGCGACTTCGTGCTGCGCTGTGCGGCGGCCGGCAAGCCGGTGCTGAGCGAAAAGCCGATGGCGATGAATCACGCCGATTGTCATCGCGATGATCGCGGCGTGCCGCGAAGCGGGCGTCCCGCTATGGGTCGCGTATTACCGGCGCGCGCTGCCGCGCTTCCTCGCCGTCCGCGACCTGGTGCAAAGCGGCGCGATCGGTGCCCTCCGCATGGTGATCACGCGCCACTTCCAGCGGCTTCCGACGCCGGAGCAGATGCGCGGCCCCTTTTGGGGCTGGCGGCTCGACCCCGCACGCTCCGGCGGCGGCATCTTCTTCGAAGCCGTTGGCCACACCCTCGACATCCTGGACTTCATCCTCGGGCCGATCGAAACCGTGCGCGCCTTCGCGGACAACCAGGCGGGCGTCTACCCGCCGGAGGACGTCGTGACGGCCGCGTACCGCTTCGCCTCCGGGGTCCATGGCAGCGGGGCGTGGTGCTTCACCGCCGACTGCGACGACGAATACAACGAGATCGTCGGCGAGAGCGGGCGCATCCGGTTTTCGACGTTCCCGCCGCTCGCACCTCCTGCCGGGCCGCCCGCCGGTGCCGATTCGCATCCTGCGCGGCGATGCGGTGGAGGAAATCCCGGTCGCCGACCCGCCCTACGTTCACCAGCCGCTGATTCAGACCATCGTCGACGAGATGAACGGCAGCGGGCGCTGTCCCAGTACCGGCGAAACGGCGGCGCGCACCGCGCGAGTCATCGAGGATTGCCTTGCCGAGTTCAACGCGCGGCGGAAACGCTAAGGCGAAATCGAGCGGCCAAACGAGGAACCGTAACCGATGAACGCAGCTACGCCAATGAGTGGCTTTCGGTATTGCCGACTGGATCGTGATGGGGCGATCCTGACGATCACGATCGACCGTCCCGAAGTCCTCAATTCGCTGCACGAGGACGCGCATATCGAGCTTGACCGCGCGTTCGACCTGTACGCCGCCGATCCGGAACTGCGCGTGGCGATCATCACCGGCGTGGGCGATCGCGCCTTCTGCGTCGGCACCGATCTCAAGTCGCTGGCGAGGAGCGGCCCGTACGAGTATCCGCCGGGCGGCTTTGCCGGTATCACCAAGCGGTTCGACCTGTGGAAGCCGGTGATCGCCGCGGTGAATGGTCTGTGCCTCGGCGGCGGCGTGGAAATCGTCGCCGCCTGCGATCTCGCGATCGCTTCGGACCATGCCGAGTTCGCGTTGCCGGAACCGCTGGTGGGCCTGGCAGCGCTCGGCGGCGGGGCGCTACAGCGCCTCGCCCGCCAGATGCCGATGAAGGAGGCGATGTGGCTCGTCCTCACCGCCAAGCGCATTCCGGCCGACGAGGCGCGCCGGATCGGTCTCGTCAACGAAGTCGTGCCGCGCGGCATGGCGATGGAGCGCGCGCAGGCGCTGAGGTCGTGCCGCGCGGCACGGCGCTGGACCGCGCGCAGGCCTCGCACGCGACATGCTCGCCTGCGCGCCGTTGGCGCTCGAGGCATCGAAGCAGGTGATGCTGCAAAGCGTGGCGGAGCCGGATCTCGCCGCGGCTATGCGCAGGCACTATCCGGCCGCCGAACGCATGCTCGCGAGCGAGGACGCCAAGGAAGGTCCGCGCGCCTTCGCGGAAAAGCGCAAACCCCGGTGGCTCGCCCGGTGAACGCGGTACGGCCATGAATCCGGTCCGGTGGGGGATACTCGGCGCCGCGGCGATCGCGACCTCGCGCTTCATCCCCGCGATGAAAGGGGCCACCGCCGGCAGCCTCGTCGGCATTGCGTCGCGCAGCGCGGACAAGGCGAAGGCCGTCGCGAAGGAATTCGGCATTGCGCGGGATTTCGGATCGTACGAGGCGCTGATCGACGATCCGGAGATCGAAGCGCTGTACGTTCCGGTGCCCAATCACCTGCATGTCGAGTGGTCGGTACGGGCGCTCGCGGCCGGCAAGCACGTGCTGTGCGAAAAGCCGCTCTGCCTCTCCTCGAACGATGTGCTCACGCTGATCGCCGCGCGCGACCGCAGCGGGCGGCACATCGAGGAGGCATTTTCCTACCGCAATCATCCGCAGTGGGCGAAGATCGACGAACTGCTGACCTCCGGAGCGATCGGCGCGCCGCGCGCCGTGCAGTGCACGCTCGCGAAGCAGTTCCTCGATCCGAACGACATTCGCAACAACCCGGACCAGGGCGGCGGCGCGCTCTACGACTTGGGTTCGTACACGATCAGCGCGTGCAGCGCGGTATTTCGCCGCGCCCCGAAGCGGGTGCTGGCCGCAATCGACCGCGACCCGGTGTGGGGGATCGATCGGCTCTCGACGGCGCTGCTGGATTACGGGGACAGTCATGCCAGCTTCACCGTCGGCTCGCAGAGCGGGCCCTCGGCGTGGGCCACGCATCAGCAGTTCTCGATCCTGGCCACCAACGGCTGGCTGCGCTGCGATTTTCCGTATGCGCACGGTCGACCCACGGCGTGCCACGTCTACGTCGGCGACCACACGAGCGCCGGCAGCTTCGAAACTGCGACGCATGCCTTCGAGCCGGTGAATCAGTACACGCTGCAGGTCGATCGGTTCTCCCGGTACCTGCGCGGCGAACCGGTGCCGAGCTGGCCGATCGAGGACTCGTTGCTCACGCTGCGCATCATCGAGGCCCTGTTCGAATCAGCGCGCAGCGGGCAGTGGCGAGGGCTTCCGAGTTAGGGCCATTTCGCTCTTCATCCGCAGAGCGCTGCGTGCGCGTCCATCGCCCTGCGGTCACGCAATCGGCGCCTTGTCCGCTCGCCGCGGATGGACTCCACCGAGGCCGGGGTGATGGAGATAGCTGACGGCCGCGAGGTACCCGGCATCGATGGGAAGCACGATGCCGGTGATGCAGGATGCCGCGTCGGAACACAGGAAGTGAATGCCGTTGGCGACATCTTCGGGCGCAACCATTCGACCGAGGGCGCTGTGACCCTGCATGGAGCGGGGGTCACGCTTGCCGGCATCGATTCGCGCCTGCATCTGCTCGGTCAGGACGTATCCGGGCATGACGGCGTTGACGCGAACGTTGTCCGGGCCGAGCTCGACGGCAAGAATCGCCGTCAGGTTTTGAATTGCCGCCTTGCTCGGTCCGTAGGCAATGAGCGGCATCGCATCGACTGCGGAAGTCGATGAAATGTTCACGATGCTTCCCGCGTGCCGCTTGGCCATGCGCGGCGCAAACGCCCGGCAACACAGGTACGTGCCGCGATAGTTGATCGCCCACACCTTGTCGTGCTCTTCGAGACTGAACGACTCGATCGCCGCGACGTTCTGCAACACGCCCGCGGAGTTCACGAGCACGGCGACGGGTCCGAAATCGCTTTCGACGCCACGTGCAAGATCGTCGACCGAAGCATCGGCCGCGACATCCACGCGGCGAAAGTCCGCCTTGCCGCCAGCCTTGCGAATCGTGTCGACCACGGTGCTACCGGCCGGTTCGTTCAGATCGGCCACGATCACCCGGTCGCCCGCCGCGGCCAGCCGCACGGCAGTCGCTCGTCCGATGCCGCTCGCCGCGCCGGTGACTACAGAGATACGCTCACTTGCCATGGGTTCCGTCCCGTCTGAAACGTATAGACACGTCACTTCGCGGCCAGCGGCGGAAGGACCTGCAGGATTTCCTGCTTGCCGTTGCTTACCTTGACGATGAAGCTCTCGCGATCGATATCGCCTTTGTCATCGTATCTGACATCCATCAGCAGGCCCGGGGTTTGCGAAGCCGACAGCGAGATCCCCTTCATCGCCTTGGCCAACGCTTTCGAGTCGACCTTGCCAACCTTTTCCGTTGCGGCCTTTATCACGTTGATGGCGAGATAGCCCTTGATCGCATTGTGATCGGGAAGCGACCCGTAAGCTCGCTTGTATTCCGCGGCGAACTTGCGCATCGCGGGAATCGGCGCGTCCGCCGTCAATCCCACGTGTCCCGTCACTCCATTTGCCGCACCTCCCGCCAGATCGATCACTTTCTGCCCGATGAGCGAGGTCTCGCCGACGAGCGGCCTGTCGAATCCCCGTTTCCTGAATTCCTTGAGGATTCGCGCCGACTCGTCTTCCACAAGGTACACGAAGGTGACGTCGGCGTTGGCGCGGATGACCTTCATGACCGGATCGGTGAAGTCGAGTTGCCCGGGATCCGTGGATATGTCCACGAGAACCTTGATCCCGTCGGCCTCGAACGCCTTCACGATTTCGTCGCGCCCACCCTTGCCGAAGTCATTGTTCTGCCAGATGATGGACACCGTCTTTGCTTCCCGAGAACGAAGTCATTGAATTTCAGGCTCCGCTGCGCTTGTCGACCTCCGCGTCGCTACGCACCTCATGTTGCGAGTGCACGTCGTCGCCGGGGTCGCAGCGAAGTTACGGCGGCCAACCGAACGAGTCGGTCAGTTCATGAATCTCCTCCGAGGTGACCGACCCGAATCCCCACAACGCGAGCACTGAAGGCGCCTGCTCGATCAGCATTTTCGTGCCCGGCTGCGTCTTGCATCCGCGCGCTGCGGCCGCACGCAGCAGCGGCGTCACGTCCCCCATCACGATGTCGGCGACCGTCGTTGCGGCTGTGAGGCGAGTCACATCGATGGGCAATGGGTCGCCGTCGTTCATGCCCAGGGGTGTTGCGTTGACGATCAGGTCGTAGCCGCTCGGGTCATTCGTAGCAAGTTCGATTCGAACGTCGAAACGGTTGGCGTAGTCGCGCAGACGCCCGACCAGAGCCGCGGCCGAGTCGGCGCTGCGACTGTTTACGCCAAGGTACGCGATGCCCTCGGCGACCAGGGCGGCGGCGATGGCCGCTCCCGCGCCGCCACTGCCAACCAGCAGGCACCTGGCATTGCCGAACGTGAAACTCGCGTGCCTGAGTCCGAGGGCGAAGCCGATACCATCGACGATGTCTCCATAGAGGCTACCGTCGGGTCGCTTCACGATGACGTTACACGCCCGGGCCACGCCAACGGTGGGACTCCAGTCATCGAGCACGTCGATCGTTCGCTTGTGAGGCAACGTTACGATGGCGCCGGCAACGTTGTCGGCCCGAAACAACTGCCGCACGAAGGACGAATAATCGCGTTCGATGCTCAACGGAATGAAGACGGCGTCGGCGCCGACCCGGTCGAAGTAGCGATTGAAAAGAAGGGGCGCCCGCACGCGAAACAGCGGCGTACCCAGGATGGCGTAGACCATCGTGGAACCCTTGATCGCTGCGAGTCCTCCTTGGCGGGACGTCTCAGCCGCCGCCCGCCCCAAGCCGGCGGGAGGCTGTCTGAAGGGCGCTGCTTGAGATGCGGTGCGGCTCATTTGCGGTGTTGTTCGCTTGTCGCTCGAATGGCCTCATTTCAGCGGTAACGACACTGACCGGTCAACAACTTCGCACCGGCACTGTTCGCAATGCGAACAGTTCCTCTTGGGGACCTCCGAGGTGTGCGGGCCTGTTGACCGCCGTCCGCGTTCACGGGATATTCGCCGCCAACGGACTATCTGCGCCGCTGCGCCGCTCACACGTCGCGCGCGCCCACACGCCATCCAGATGCCCGCCCTACGAAGGAAGGCCGGTAGTTCGGCACACGAGGCCGCCAGTCGCAAGAAGCGCCCGGTGGCCGGCACCGGCAAGTCGCGACTCCGCATCGGGACGTATGTTCGTGCCGCCGACGATCGCGCCTTCGTCATGTCGCTGGCACGGGGTCTTGCGGTGCTGTTGGCCTTCTCGGAGAAATGGCGGCACCTGTCGATGGCCCAGGTCAGCCACCGGACAGGGATTTCACGTGCCGCCGTGGGACGGAGTCTCCATACGCTCTGCGAGCTGGGCTACGTTGCGGTGGACGAGTCGCAGCGGTACTTCCTGCGCCCGAAGGTGATGGCGTTCAGCCATGCATACATCTCCGGGAATCCGTTGCCGGCCCTGGCACAACCGGTGCTGGATCGATTGACCGACGATTTGCACCAGTCGTGCTCGCTCGCCATACTCGACGGCGACGAAATCGTGTATCTGGCACGCGGCACATCGTCGCGAATCATGTCCCTGCAGCTCAACGTAGGCGGGCGGGCTCCGTTGTACTGCTCGTCCATCGGGCTGGTTCTGCTCGCCCATTTCAACGAAGCGGAACTCGCCGGCTACCTCGCACGCGTCAGACTCGTCAGGTACACCGAGAACACGCTTGCGGATCCGCAGGCCCTGAGGCAAGCATTGAAAGCGGTGCGGCGGAATGGCTACGCGATTGCCGACCAGCATCGGGAGTCGCGCCTGTGCACGATGGCCGTACCGGTGAAAAGCAGGGTCGGTACGCCCTTTGTCGGCATCAATGCCATCGTCAAGAGTGGCGTCGTGCCGGTGGAACAAATGGCAGATCGGTTCCTCGCGCGCCTGCAAGCCGCCGCAAGCGAACTGGAACGCGTGTTGAATGCGTAGTTCTGCCGGTGCCTGACCGAGCCCTATTGCGCTACGCGGTCTGCGCTCTGCCCGGTCGTTGCTCGGTCCGCGTGAAGAGCTGCGCGCACACACCGCGTAGCCACCGCAGGCCGGGATCGTGATGGTAGCGTACATGCCAGTACTGCTTGACCGTGAACGTGGGAATCCTGACCGGGCACGGAAACACCCTGATCGGCCCCATTTGGGCGAGGGTTTCGCCGATCGTGCGCGGAACCGTGGCGATCAGGTCGGTCGACGAAACAATGGCCGCCAGACCCAGAAAGCCGGGTAGTTCGAGCTGCACGTGGCGCTCGATGCCCTGCCTCCTGAGGGAACTTTGCAGCATCGGGTAGCTCGTCGACGACAGGATCCCGATGTGCGCCTCCTCCTTGTATGCCCGAGCCGTGAAATCCGCCCGGATGCGCGGGTGCTGCGCGCTGACCAGGCAGATGAAATCCTGCTTATAGAGCCGCTGCTCGTGGAATCCGGCTTCGAGCCCGGGAATGAAGCCCAGCGCGAGGTCGGCCTCGCCCGTCTCCAACAGGTGCGCCGTGGCAGCGGAAATGTTCACGACGTCGAGCTGCACGGCGGGAGCCACGGCGCGGATGTGAGCAAGCAGCCGGGGCAGCAGCGTGATGTGGCTCGCGTCGGTCATGCAGATGCGGAACCTTCGCTGCGCGCCCTTCGGATCGAATGCCGGCGCACCGCCGGAGAGACCTCGCAGCAGCGCGAGCGCCTCGCGCGCCGGGCCGATCAGCGCGTCGGCGTGCGGTGTCGGCTGCATCCCGGCCGACGTGCGCACGAAAAGGGGGTCATGCCACTGGCGTCGAAGCTTGGAGAGCCATATGCTGGCGGTCGGTTGGCTCAACGCGAGCCGCTCGGCCGCGCGGGTCATGCTCCGGGTGCGGTAGATCTCGTCGAACAGGACGAGCATCCGGGCGTCGCGGGGCACCGCGCCGAGTTCGGGCTCCATAATTAGGAAACGCAATGGACCAATTTGACATCATTGCATGGACAAAAATGTACGGCAATCCTATCGTCCCCCCAAGGACAGCGGGCGCCGATCACAGAGGCGACAGCCGTCACGATCGATAACCAATAAGTGGCCATGGGCGGGAGCCGAATGGTCCGATGTCCCGTTCGTTCAACGTGAGGAGGAGTGACAGATGAGAACCATGCTTGCAAGGGCGGCGCACGGCGCGGGAGCGATCGCAGTGCTGGGTTTGTGCATCGCCGCCAATCCGTCCATCGCGCAGGACAAGACCATCCGTATCGGCGTCACGCTGCGGATGCTGGTCGAGTCCGGGCTGATCTACGGCGCGATTACCAAGGACCAGCTCGAAGCAGTGAACGCTACGGGTGGCATCAACGGCGCGAAGATCGAGGTCATCCTGCTCGACGACGAATGCAAGCCCGAGAAGGGCATCGCCAACGTCAACCGGTTCATTCACCAGAACAAGGTCCACCTGGTCGTCGGCTCGACCTGCAGCTCGGTCTCGATGCCGATGGTCGACGTCACGACCAAGGAAGGCGTGCCGCAGATCATCCCGCATTCGACCAATGCCTCGATCACGCAGAAGGGCAGCCCCTGGGTCTTCCGGGTTTCGGTCTCCGAGCGTTTCTACGCGGCGGTCCACGCCAAGTACCTGGCCGAGAACGTCGGCAAGAAGGTCGCGTACCTGTACACGACCGACGGCGCCGGCATCTCGTTCGCCAAGCAGTACATGGAATACATGAAGAAGACCTATAACGTCGATCCGGTCTACGAAGCGCAGATGCAGGAAACCGACCTCGACTTCCGCTCGCATCTGCTGAAGATCAAGTCGCTCAATCCCGAAGTGCTCGCCATCGGCGGACAGCTCGATGCGCTGGCGCGTCTCGCCCAGCAGTCGTACGAAGTCGGCATTCCGAAGAGCGTGGTGCGCGTGGCCGCGTCGGCCGCGGGCAATGCGCCGGTCCCGGTGCTCGCCGGCGACGCCGCGGTCGGGCTGATCTTCGCCGCCGCGTTCAACTGCAAGGACGACCGGCCGATCGCCAAGGACTTCGTCGCGATGGTGAACCAGAAGTACAAGTTCGCCTGCCCGGATCACGACTTCTCGCAGGCCTACGACACGGCGCAGATCGTGAAACAGGCATTGACGAAGGCGAACCTGAAGCTCACCGACGCGTCACTGGCCGACGATCGGCGCGCCATCCGCGACGCGATTGCGACGATCAAGTACGTAGGGCTCGCGTCCGGCCCGATCGAATTCTGTGCGGATCCGACGCCCCAGTGCCGCGACGGCAACCGCACCGGGATCCTGGTCGTCTACACGAAGGGGGGAAAGGATGCGGATACGAAAGTCCTCGCCCGCGTGACCTTCGACAAGGACTTCGGCCTGGCGAAGTAGCCGGGGCGTCCGGCAGCACGCGCAACCCCATCCCGGGCGGGGGAACGGCCTCCCGCCCGGTGGCGCACCACGACCGCGACGCGACGGCCACCACGGGAAGCGACGCATGAACGACGATATTCCCGACGAGCTTGCGCCGGTGACCGAAGGCGCGGCGATGCGCCTGACCTCGGCCCGGCACATTGCACCCTGGCTGATCGGCTTCGCGGCGCTGTTTCCGCTGCCCTGGCTGACCTTCAACGACTACCAGCGCTATCTGCTGGACATCATCCTGATCAATGTCATCCTGGCGGTGGGCCTCAACATCGTCAAAGGCTTCGCCGGCCAGGTGACCGTGGGCCACATCGCGCTCGCGGCGATCGGTGCGTATACGTCTGCCGTACTGGCGCTCAAGTTCGGCGCGCCGTTCTGGATCGCGCTGCCCGGCGCCATGCTCGTCACCGCCCTGGCCGGCGCAATCGTCGGCATTCCGTCGTTCCGGCTCGAAGGCGCCTATCTGGCGCTGGCCACGCTCGGGCTCGCGGAGTCGGTGCGCATCTTCATCTCGGCGACCGATTATCTGGGCGCGTCGATCGGTCTGAGCGACATCCCTCCACCGAGTCTGTTCGGGTACCGCCTGGACACGCACATCAGCTACTACTACGTGGTCATGCCCCTGGCGGTGGCCGGGGTCTACTTCTCGTTTTGCATGCTGCGCTCGAACATCGGACGCGCATTCAAGGCGCTGCGCGAGGACCCGCTGGCCGCGGCCGCGAGCGGCATCAACGTGCAGAAGTACAAGACGCTGGCCTTTATCATCAGCGCCCTGTACGCGGGCTGCGCGGGCAGCCTCGCCGCGCACATGACGCCGGGGTTCATCCATCCCAACAGCTATACGCTGGTCGAAATGGTGACGCTGCTCCTGATGGTCGTGCTCGGAGGCATCGGCCACATCTGGGGCGGCATCGTCGGCGCAATCATCGTGACCATCATCTACGACCTCACGCGCGACTACTACCAGTTCCAACTGCTGATCTTCGGCATGGTGATCGTGCTGACGGTGATGTTCATGCCGACCGGGATCGGCGGACTCATCGACCGCTACCTCGTCACGCGCGGATTCCTCGCTATCCGCAGGGCGAAGCAGAATGCTGCTTGAGATCACCGGCTTTTCCAAGCGGTTCGGCGGCCTCGTCGCCGTGTCGAATGTCGACCTCAACATCGAGAAGGGTGAGATTCGCGGCATCATCGGCCCCAACGGATCCGGCAAGAGCACGCTGTTCAATCTGATCTCCGGAGTCTACAAGCCGGAACCGGGCGGGACCATGTTCTTCGACGGCGAAAATGTCACCGCTCTGCAACCGCACGAAATCGCGCTCCGGGGCATCGCGCGCACGTTCCAGATGCTGCGCATCTTCGCGCAGATGACCGTGCTCGAGAATCTGCTGGTCGGACACCACTGCCACATGCATTACGGAACGGCGGCGGCAATCGTCGGCCGTCCTGCCGTCTGGAAAGAGGAACGCAGGGTGCGGTCCGAGATGATGGACTTGTTGTCGTTCATCGGGCTCGCCGACTATGCGCGCCTGCCAGCCGGCGAGTTGTCGGGTGGGCAGCGGCGACTGCTGGCACTCGGCCGCGCCATGGCGATGCGGCCGAAGCTCCTGATGCTGGACGAACCGGCAGCGGGGCTCTCGCCTCCCAACGTCGACAAGCTTCTCGAATCCGTCCTGGCGCTCAAACAGCGGTACGGTCTCACCCTGATCATCATCGAGCACATCCTGAAGGTCGTGATGGACACCTGTGGCGTAGTGACGGTGCTGGAGCACGGCGAAAAGATCGCCGAGGGCCCGCCGACCGCAATCAAGGACGACCATCGCGTGATCGAGGCCTATCTCGGCAAGGAGATGGACGACGCCGAAGTGCGAGCTTTCCTGAGGTCGGCGTGAAGCCACTGCTTGCGCATATCGAGCCCGAGGAAAGGCAGCATGGGATTTGATGCACCCAGAGTCGTGATCGTGGGGGGCGGCGCCATGGGAAGTCTCTTTGGCGGCCTGCTGACGGAGGGTGGCCTCGAGGTCACCGTCGTCGACATCTGGCAGGAGCACGTTGACGCCATCAATCGCAACGGTCTCCGGATCGTCGGTCACGGCGGCGACCGGACGGTGCGCGTCACGGCGACGCGGGATCCGCAATCCGTTGCCGCGGCCGACGTGGTTCTCTTCCAGTGCAAGGCGTTCGCCAACGAGGCGGCCGCCAGCTCGGTCAAGCATCTCGTCAAAGGATCGACCGCGGTCATTTCGTTCCAGAACGGCCTCGGCAACGAAGAAGCCCTCGGCAGGCTCCTGGGCCACGAACACATCCTCGGCGGGCTTACCGCGCAGGGAGCGACGGTCGTCGAGGCGGGCGTGATCCGCAACTTCGGCGACTTGCCGAGCTACATCGGCGAACTTGGAGGGGGACTGTCCGAACGCGCCGTGGCCATTGCCGAAGGATTCAGCCGCCACCGGCTGCCGACGTTTGCCAGCGCGAACATCAAGAGGGAAAAGTGGCAAAAGCTGCTCGGCAACGTCGCGCTCGGCGCCGTGTCCGCGGCGACCGACCTGACATCGGCCGAAATCGTCGCCATTCCCGAATTGCGCGAGGTGGTCCTGCGGGCGTTGGACGAGACCGCGGCCGTGGCGCGCGCCTGCGGCATCGTCCTCGGCGAGACCGAAAAGCGCGCGATCTTCGACAAGCTTACCGACACCGGTGGCGGCGGCACCGGCGCGAGCAAATCGTCGATGGCGATCGACATTGCGCGCCGACGCAAGACCGAGATCGACACCATTCACGGCGCAGTCGCCGGCCTCGGCCGCGACAAAGGGGTTCCTACGCCTACGATAGATACGATGATCGCGATCGTGAAAGGCCTCGAATCCCGTTACCTGAACGCGGCGGATACGAGCGGGCGCGACGCGTCGGGGGCCCGAACCATGGATCCATTAGAACAACGGCGAACGCCATGTTGAAGACAACCGATGTCGTCGGCGGTTACGGCAGCGTCCAGATTCTCAACGGTGTGTCGCTCCATGTCGACCGCGGACAGATCGTCGCGCTGCTGGGCGGCAATGGAACCGGGAAATCGACGATGCTCAAGACACTGTCGGGGCTCATCAGGCTCTGGCGTGGCGAGATCACCTTCGACGGCGAGCGGATCGACGGGTTGCGACCCGATCGCATCGTCCGCCGCGGCCTGGTCCAGGTGACGCAGGGAAAGGAAGCCTACCCGGCAATGACCGTCGAGGAGAACCTGCTGTTGGGCGCGCATGTCAAGCCGGAGCGCGCCGTTCGCGCGCGGGGGCTGGAGCGCGCCTACGCGTATTTTCCGATCCTGCAGGAACGACGGCGGCAGCTGACCGGAACGCTTTCCGGCGGCCAGCTGCAGATGCTGTGCATCGCGCGGGGGCTCATGTCCGAGCCCAAGATGATGCTGTTGGACGAGCCGAGCGCGGCGCTCGCGCCGCAGGTGGTGCTCGACATCTTCCGCGCCATCGCGAAGATCTGCCGTGATGGCATGACGCTGCTGCTGGTCGAGCAGAACGTACGGATGGCGCTGCTGCTCGCCGATTACGGTTATGTGATCAGGGATGGTGTCATTCACATCGAAGGCGCTGCGGAGAATCTGATCAAGGACGACGCCGTTCGCTTGTCCTATCTTGGTGGAACGGTCGCGGACCGCGATCAGACGATGGCGCTTTGACGGCCTGGTGCGGCGTATCGATGTCCTGCCTACGAGCCAACGCGCGGTGCCAGATGCCCTATGGGCACCGCGGACGCCGGGCAAGCGCTTTAGGAGCTACCTATGCAATACTTCCTTGACCTCGTGATCGTCGGTTTGTCGATCGGCATGGTGTACGGGCTGGTCGCGATCGGGATTTCGCTCATCTATTCCGGCCTCGACGTCGTGCATTTCGCGCACGGCGAGATCTACATGATCGGCGCCTTCATCGGCCTTTTCGTCTTCAATACGTTGCACCTGCCCTTCCCGCTGGTCCTGATCGCATCGATGATCCTCACGGGGCTCGTCGGAGTGGTCATAGAGCGAGTGTTCTACCGCCGGATACTGCAAGGAGGCGGCGGATACACGGTCGCCGGGATGGCGATGGTCATCTGCGGCTTCGGCATGTCGATCGTATTGCAGAACGTCGCCTTCCTGATCTGGGGGCCGAAGGCGCTGCCGTTTCCGGTCAGCTATGGCATGCCCATCGAGCTTGGCAATGTCATTCTCCCGGCGGCCTACGTGTGGATCGTGCTGGCAGCCGTCGTGTTAATGACCGCGTTGCACCTGTTTCTCAAGAAGACCCGGCTCGGCCTCGCGGTGCGTGCCGTGGCCGGCAACAAGGAGATCGCCTATCTGATGGGCATCAACGTCCCGATGACCATTTCGGTCATCTTCGGCGTCGCCTGCGCGCTTGGCGCCGCGGCGGGGGTTCTGGTCGGACCCATCAACTACGTGCAGGTCCTGATGGGCATCGGCATTCTGATCAAGGCCTTCGCGGCCGCCGTGATCGGTGGCTTCGGGAACCTTCCCGGTGCCGTTCTGGGCGGCGTGCTCGTCGGCGTGACCGAAAGCCTCGGCGCGGGCTATCTGTCCGGGAGCTACAAGGACATTTACGCCTTCATCCTGCTCATCGTGGTACTGATGGTGAGGCCGGCAGGACTGTTCGGCGTCCTGGTGAAAACGAAAGCCTGACGATAGTCGGAAATTCGGGCCCATCCTTGACGTCTGCGCCGCGCACCGCGGAGAACCGCAATGAAGCAGTCCCTCGAAAGTCTCGCCCGGTCGTTGGCGGAAGCCTGGCGCACGCGCGGAACCATTCCGCTCCCTCCTGCCGCCGCTGCGCCCGCCTCGCGGGTGGACGCCTTTGCGGTCCAGGACCGCATGGCCGAACTCCTTGGCGAGCCTGTCGTCGGATGGAAGGTCGGCGCAGCCGTCCGGGCCGTGCAGATTCTAGAAGGCCATGACGGCCCGATCACCGGTCGCCTGCTGGCGTCGCGGATCTATTCGAGCCCGGCGCAGGTTCCGGCGGTGATGTTCGACGGCTACAAGATCGAATGCGAGTTCGCGTTCCGCTTTCGGCAGGCGGTTCCGGCGCGCGCGCATGCGTACACGCGTGCCGAACTCGAGCCGCTGCTCGTCTTCCATCCGGGTCTCGAGCTCGCCGGCAGTCGTTACACGGCGGCGAATGCCAGTCGCAACCTCACGACGCACGATGCAATTGCCGATAACGGAGGGGGCGGCGCCTACGTGGTTGCCGAAGCCATCGAACGTTGGCAAGGCATCGACTTCGAGCGACTGCCCATCGACGCGCGGATCGACGCCGGCGATCCGATTCAGGTCTACACCGGCGAGTTCCGCCGCGATCCGGTCGACATTCTCGTGGAAACGGTGAACGGGTTGTGCGAGCGCGGTATCGACCTCGCTGGCGGCGACCTGCTGTCGACGGGCTCGCTCACGCTGCCGACGCCGTTGCGCAAGGGTCAGACGTACGTGGCGCGCTTCGGCGACCTCCAGACACTGACCATCGCCATGCGCTAGCGCGATTGCCGACGGCGGCTCGCGACATCGTTCCCGGTTGCCGCGCAGGCGCAGGGCTGGCGCTCGCTCCAATTCAACGCGCGTCACGCGCATCGCAGGAGACCCGAATATGAGAACGCTGAGGTGGGGCATGGTGGGCGGAGGCCCCGGCGCCGGCATCGGCCCGGCGCACCGGCGCGCCGCGCGTCTGGACGACCATTTCAAGCTGGTTGCGGGGGCCTTCTCGCGCAAGCCCGACGCCAACCGCGCGATGGGCGACGAGCTGGGTGTCGCGCCCGACCGGATCTATGGCGACTTCGCCGCGATGGCCGAGGCCGAAGCGCGCCGCGCCGACGGCATCGAGTGTGTGAGCATCGTCACGCCGAACGACACCCACGCGGCGGCCAGCCTCGCCTTCATTCGCAACGGCATCGATGTCATTTGCGACAAGCCGATGGCGACCTCGCTCGCCGATGCCATCGCCGTCGAGAAGTCCGCCGTCGGAGCACGGCGTCCTGTTCGCGCTGACGCACAACTACAGCGCCTACCCGATGGTGGCCGAGGCACGGCATCGGGTGAGCGCAGGCGAGCTGGGTGCGCTGCGCCTGGTCGCCGTCGAATATGCGCAGGGCACCCGCAACCGCCTGCTGGAGGCCGAAGGCGACGCGAAAATGGCCTGGCGCGTCGATGCCGCGATCGCCGGGCCGTCGACGGTGCTGGGCGATGTCGGCACGCATGCCCACCACCTGTTGCGCACGATCACCGGACTCGAGATCGAATCGTTGTCGGCGGAGCTGATGACGATCGTTCCGGGTCGCGTGGCCGACGACAATGCCTACGTGAATCTACGCTTCCGCGGCGGCGCGCGCGGTCAGTTGTGGGCGAGCATGGTCGCAGCCGGCAACGGCCACGGATTGCGCATCCGCGTGTTCGGGGAGACGGCGAGCCTGCACTGGGATCAGGAGAACCCCGACGTGCTCCTCGTGCGCGCGGACAATGCACCGTATCGCACGCTGCGCCGTGGCGAGGCCTATCTCTGCGAGACCGCGCGGTACCTGTCGCGGACGAAGACGGGCAACCCGGAGGGGTATTTCGGCGCGTTTGCCAACGTGTATTCCGACGCGGCCGAAGTGATCAGTGCCCGTCGCGACGGCAGGGCCGCCAATCCGTGCGCTTCGTCGTTCGCGACCGCGCGCGACGGCGTCCTGGGCATGCGCTTCATCGAGGCGGCGGTCGCATCGCATCGTCGGGGCGGGGCGTGGGTCGATGCGACGCTGGCCGCGGAGGAGAAGCGTTCGGCATGATCGGAGCATCTTTTGGAAATGCAATATTGAGTATTGCTTTCATTGCATGGACAAAAGAGAGGAGGAACTTTATCGTGCTGTATCGCCGCCCAGATCGTCTGCCACGTGCGGCGCACCGTGTAGCCGAAGGCTTGCGGTGCTTGAGAAGGATGCATTCATGAAAATCTGCATGCTCGGTTCCGGCGCGCTGGGTAGCGCGATCGGCGGCGTGCTGACCGAAGGCGGCAACGACGTCTGGCTGGTCGATGCCTGGGCGGGCCATATCGATGCGATGAACAGCCGCGGGCTCACACTGCGCGACGGCGGCGTCGATCGAACGGTCAAGGTCAAGGCCAGAACGTCGCCCGGCGGCATTGGAGCGGCTGACCTGATTGTCGTGCTCGTGAAATCCTTCCACACGCGCGAGGCGATCGAGAAGGCAAGCGAGATTGTCGGTCCCGACACGGCGGTCATGTCGCTGCAGAACGGCCTCGGCCACGAGGAGATCCTGGCCGACGTGGTGGGCAAGGAGCACGTGCTGGCCGGCAAGACCTACGTGGGCGGTGTGCTCCTCGGGCCCGGGCACGTGATCGCCGGCACGCGTGGCAAGTACACGTACATCGGCGAGCTCGACGGTCGCATCAGCGACCGTGCGACGAGGATTGCCGCAACCTTCAGCCAGGCAGGCCTGCCGACCGAGGTCAGCGCCAATATCATGGGCACGATGTGGGACAAGTTGCTGATCAACGTGGCGACGGGCGCCCTTTCCGGCATCACGCGGTTGCCCTACGGCGGCCTGTACAGCGTGCCGGAAGTGAAGGAATGCGCGCTCGCCGCCGTGGCGGAAGGGATTGCCGTCGCCAGGGCGCTCGGCGTGACGCTCACCAGCGACAAGCCGGAGGACGCCTGGATACTGGCCGCCGAAGGGCTGCCCAACGAATTCAAGGCGTCCATATTGCAGAGCATCGAAAAGGGCGCGCCGACCGAAGTGGATTTCATCAACGGCTCGGTGGTCCGCTGGGGCGAGCGCGCCAAGGTCCCGACGCCGGTCAACAGGGCGCTCGTTGCCTGCGTCAAGGGCATCGAGCTCTGGATGAAGCAGTACGCACCGAAAGCCTGACCCGCGGCCGGCAAACCATCGTAAAGGAACAGGGAATGGCCTACACGAAGAAGTCGTACGTCGAGCACGTGGCAGTGCGGGTCAAGGATATCCAATGGCACATCCGCTTTTTTCGCGAGGCGCTCGGAATGCCGATCCGCGCCGTGGACGGACCGGCTGACAATCCGAAACAGATCTGGACGATTGGCGGCGTGCAGCTGATGGCCGATCCCGAATTTGCCGGTCCCGAAGGCCGCCTCGCGCATCTCGGCGTCATGACCGAGGATCTCGACGCGGCGCTCGCAGAAGCGTATGCGTGGGACGGTGTCACGGCGATGCCGCATGGGCGCAACTGGCTGGCGCTGCCCGACGGGCTGTGCGTCGAAGTCATTCAGGCGAGCGGCGGCTCGGTCGCGGCGGCATTGGCGGTCGACCCGCGGGCCTGATCGCCACCGGCGGTGGAGTGACCAGGGATCACACGGAGGAGAATTCGTTTATGGCAGTGGAACGCTATTGGGACGACGCCAAGGTCGGCGACGAAGGGGTGAGCCCGACGATGACGGTCACCGGCGCGATGATCGACATGTACGCCGATGTCTCGGGGGACCACACGCCGCTGCACGTCGACGAGGCGTACGCACGGAAATCCCACTTCGGCGAGCGGGTGGCGCACGGGCTCTTCGGCCTGGCCGTCGCCGACGGCTTGAAGTGTCAGGCCGAATACCGCTTCCTGCCGGGGATGTCGCTCGGCTGGAACTGGGACTTCCTGCTTCCGATCAAGATCGGCGACACGCTGCATGTGAAGTTCAAGGTCGGGACCATGCGGCCCTCAAAAAGCAAGCCGGGCTGGGGCATCGTGATCATCCCGGTTGAACTCATCAACCAGAAAGGCGAAGTGGTCCAGCGCGGCGAGCACAAGTTGATGATCCCGCGCCGGCCCGGCGCCGTGGCCGCGTGATCGAGTCCGGCGGAGACGCCGGGTCGAGGCGAACCGCGTTACTCTCCGTCGGAGCGAATTCATGGCAACCCAACCCCTTCCGCTCGCGGGCATCCGCGTCGTCGATTACACGCACTTTCTTGCGGGACCGTACCTGAGCCGCTGCCTCGCCGGCCTCGGTGCCGAGGTGATCAAGGTCGAGCGCCCGACCGCCGGCGACGCGGGTCGTCACCATCCGTACTTCATCAATGGCCAGAGCGGCTATTTTCTGCAGCAGAACATGGGCAAGAAGGGGCTGTGCGTGAACCTGAAAGACGCTCGCGGCCTGAAGCTCGTGCACGAGCTCGTGCGCACGGCGGACGTGTTCGTCGAGAACTACCGGCCGGGCGCGCTGAACAAACTGGGGCTGGGCTACGAGGAGCTCTCGAAGCAGAACCCGCGCCTCGTCTACTGCTCGGTGTCGGCGTATGGGCACACGGGTCCTGACGCGGCAAAGGCGGGCTTCGGCCTGATCGCCGAAGCCAAGAGCGGGGCGATGGCGATGATCGGCGTGCCGGGCGAGCCGCCGCCGCTGTTCCGGATGCCGCTCGCCGACATGTATGCGGGAGTTCACGGCGTCGCGGGGGTCTGCGCTGCGCTGGTTGGCCGCGCCACGACGGGCAAGGGCCAGCATGTCGACACCGCCCTTTACGACTGCATGGTCGGCATGCACGACTTCGCCGTGCAGTGCTACACGTTGAGCGGCGGCAAGGAGCTTCCGGTACAGACGGGCCACGATCTGCCGCAGTCCACCGTCTACGGCGTGTTCCCGGCGCGCGACGGCAACCTGGTCATCGCGGCGCAGGTCGATGACGCGTGGAAGCGCCTGGCGAAGGTGGTCGGCGGCGAGGCGCTGGCAGCGGACAAGCGCTTTCACAATCCGGAAGGCCGCAACACAAATCGCGAGGAGGTCCTGGGGCACGTTCGCGCCTGGACGAAGGAGCGCTCGGTCAACGCGTGCCTCGCCGCGCTCGACGCCGCCGAAGTTCCGTGCGCCGCCGTGCAGAACATCGACGCGGTGCTGGCCGATCCGCAAATCCAGGCGCGCGGGATGATCGTCGAGCAGGAGCATCCGGTGCTGGGCAAGGTGAAGCTCGCCAATGTGCCGTTCAAGTTCTCCGACTGCGACGTGACGCCGCGCACGGCGGCACCACTGCTGGGTCAGCACAACCGCGAGATCGCCGCGAAGCTCGGATTCTCGCCGACCGACATCGAGGCGATGGTGAAGGACGGCGTGCTCTACGCCGAGGAAGCCGTCGCGCGGTTGTCCGCGGGTTGAGCGAGTCGAGTCGCCGGCTCGGGTGGCGAGTATCGAACGGAACGATGAAAACGATCCGCTGGGGGATCATCGGCTGCGGTGATGTCACCGAAGTCAAGAGCGGCCCTGGCTTCTACAAGGCGGCGAATTCGCAGCTGCGCGCCGTGATGCGCCGCAATGGCGAGCTCGCCGCCGACTTCGCCAGGCGCCACGGCGTCGCGCGCTGGCACGACGATGCCGACGCGATCATTCGGGCAACCGACATCGACGCCGTGTACGTCGCGACGACACCCGATTCCCACCGTGATTACGTACTCCGCTGCGCGGCGGCCGGAAAGCCGGTGCTGGTCGAGAAGCCAATGGCAATCGACCACGGCCAGTGCGAGGAAATGATTGCCGCGTGTCGGGTGGCCGGAGTTCCGCTCTGGGTGGCCTACTACCGCCGTGCGTTGCCGCGCTTTCTCGCGGTGCGCGATCTCGTGCAGAGCGGGGCCGTCGGCCCGGTGCGGATGGTGGTGAGCCGCCAGTTCCAGCCCCTGCGCGCCCCCGCGCAGATGAACCCCGGCTCGCCGCCGTGGCGCATCGATGCGACGCTTTCCGGAGGCGGCCTCTTCGTCGACATGGTCACCCACACGCTGGATTTTCTCGACTTCGTGTTCGGACCGATCGAGAAAGTCCGTGCGCTTGCGGGAAACCAGGCGGGCGCCTATGGCCCCGAGGACGTTGTCACCGCCAGTTACCGCTTCGCATCCGGCGTCTACGGCAGCGGGGCCTTCTGCTACACCGCCGATCGCGAAGAGGAAATGAACGAGATCATTGGGGCGCAGGGACGCATCCGCTTCTCGACGACCAAGGCGGTTCCCATCCGTGTGATGCGCGGCGATGCAGTCGACGAAATGCCCATCGCCGATCCGCCGCACGTTCACCAGCCATTGATCCAAACGATCGTCGACGAGCTCAATGGCCAGGGAACGTGTCCGAGCACGGGCGAATCCGGCGCGCGCGCGACGTGGGTCACGGACGAAATCCTGCGCGAGTACCGCGCGGCGTCGCACTAACGGCGGCCGCGACAATGAACGTGAAGAAGACACTGCAGGGTCAAGTGGCCATCGTCACCGGCGCCGCGCGCGGCATCGGCCTCGGCATCGCGAAACGGCTCGCGCAGGAAGGCTGCGCGGTGGTCGTCTGGGATCGCGACACGAACGGATTCGACGCGGCCACTGCGGGCTTCGTGCCGGCGGCGGTCGAGACGGTCGACGTCTGCCGACTTCAAGTCGGTCGAGCGCGGCTTTGCCGCAACGATGGAACGCGTGCCCCGCCTCGACATCCTCGTCAACAACGCCGGCGTCAGCGGTCCGGTCGTGCCGGTCTGGGAATACCCGCTCGAGGCCTGGGAGCGCGTGCTCGCCGTCGATCTGACGGGCGTCTTCTACTGCTGCCGCGTCGCGGTGCCGCGGATGCGGGCTGCGGGTTACGGCCGCATCGTCAACGTCTCGTCGATCACCGGGAAGGAGGGCAGCCCGGGAATCGCGGCCTACGCCTCGGCCAAGGCCGGCGTCATCGGCTTCACCAAGTCGCTCGCGAGGGAACTGGTGGACTCGGGTGTGCTCGTCAATTGCATTGCTCCGGCGATCACGGAAACCGATCTGTTCAAGGAAATGACGCCGGAGCACATCGCGTCGGCGAAGGCAAAGATTCCGATGGGGCGTTTCCTGACCATCGAAGAAACGGCGGCGATGGTCGCGTGGGTCGCGGGTCCGGAGTGCAGCTTCTGCACCGGCTTCACCTTCGATCTTTCGGGCGGTCGCGCCACCTATTGACTTCATTCAAGGAGAACCGCAATGAAGAAGATCCTGATGCTGCATGGTATCAACCACAACATGTTCGGCAAGCGCGATCCGGTCCAGTACGGAACGATCACGCTGGCCGAAATCGACGATCACTTGCGCCGCCTCGGCAAGGAGCTGGGGGTCGAGGTCGTCAGTTTCCAGACCAATCACGAGGGCGCGATGTGCGAGCGGATCCATCAGGCATTCCTCGATAAAATGGACGGCGTGGTCATCAATGCGGGGGCGTGGACCCACTACAGCTACGGCATCCGGGACGCGCTCGCGATCCTGACCGTGCCGATCGTCGAGATCCACATGTCGAACATCCACGCCCGCGAGGAGTTCCGGCACCATTCGGTGTTCGGCGAGATCGTGAAGGGCCAGATCTGCGGCTTCGGGCTCGACAGCTACTTGCTTGGGTTGCGGGCCGCGGTGTCGGCGAGTGCGGCGGCCAAGGCCTGATACCGGAGTACACGAGGAGCTCGTCATGACCAACGAGTACGCGGGCAAGGTGGTCGTCGTCTCCGGGGGCAGCCGCGGCATCGGTCGCGGCATCGCCGCGGCGTTCGCGGCGGAGAGCGCGCAGACTGTGCTGGCCGCGTCATCGCAAGCGAATCTCGAAGCGGCGGCCGACGCGATTGCCCGCAACGTCGCCTTTCGTCCGGACGTCTGCGCGGCCGACTTGCGCCGGGACGACGGCTGCGAGCAGGTGTACCGTTTCGTCACGGAGCGCCACGGTCGCTGCGACATTCTGGTCAACTCGGCCGGAGCCACGCGGGCGGGCGCTTTCCTGAGTCTCTCGGACGACGCGTGGCAGGACGGCTTCGCACTGAAGTTTTTTGGCTGCGTGCGCCTATGCCGCCTGTTCTGGCCGCTGCTCAAGGCCGCGCGCGGTCACGTCGTGAACATCATCGGCGGTGCTGCGCGCACGCCCGACCCCGAGTTCCTGATCGGAGGCGCCGTCAATTCCGCCATGGCCAATTTCACCAAGGGACTTTCGGGCCTCGGCAAGCGCGACAGCGTGAACGTCAACGCGATCCTGCCGGGCATGACGGAGACCGAGCGTGTCGAGCAGCTGTTCCGGCAGCGCGCTGAAGCAACCGGGGCTTCGGTCGACGAAGTGCGCGCCGCGCTGGTGGCCAAGGACGGGCTCGCGCGCTTGGGGAAGCCCGAGGACGTGGCGGCACTCGCGCTCTTCCTGTGTTCGGAGCGCGCCCGGCATATCCAGGGAACGGCGATCGCGGTCGACGGCGGCGCGACGCCGGGGCTCTACTGAGGATCGACGCGGCCAGATCACGCGGCGAAGCAGGAATCGACGGACGTGGTGCGCTGGACCGGCACCGCTGCATCTGGAGGAAGGGATATGCCAGCAACGCGGCGAGCCGCCTGTGTCATGGGTTGGCCCGTAGAACACTCGCGCGCGCCGATCATCCACGGCTACTGGATCGAGAAGCATCGGCTCGACGCCGACTTCCGGCTCGAAGCGGTGCCGCCGGAGAAATTCGCCGACTTCCTCGCGCACCTGGCCGAGCGGGGCTACGTCGGTGGATCGGCGACGATGCCGCACAAGGAGATGGCGCTCAAGCTGACCGAACCCGATGCGCGCGCCACCGCGATCGGCGCTGCCAACGTGATCTGGCTCGAGGATGGCAAGCTGCGGTCGACGAACTCCGATGCGATAGGCTTCATCGCCGCGCTGGACGAGGCCGCACCGGGCTGGGACCGGCGCGCACACAAGGCCGTCATGTACGGTGCGGGAGGTGCTGCCCGTGCCGTCGTGTACGGGCTCCTGGAACGCGGCGTGCCGCGCCTTCACGTGCACAACCGCACGGTCGCGAAAGCGGAGGCGTTGCGGCAGCGGTTCGGACCGAAAGTCGTACCCACGACTGCGCAGGAGCTGTCCGCCGCGCTCGATGGCGCGGGTCTCGTCGTCAATGCGACCTCGTTCGGCATGGTCGGCAATCCGGACCTCGACATCGACCTGTCGAGGGTGCAGGACGACGCTGTCGTTGCTGACGTCGTCTACGTGCCGCTCGAAACATCGCTGTTGAAACGGGCCAGGGCACGCGGCCTTCGCGTGTCGGACGGTCTCGGCATGCTGCTGCATCAGGGGTCAGGTTGCTTCGAGAAGTGGTTCGGCGTGCGACCGGTGGTGACGCCCGAGCTGCGCCAGCGGGTCGAACAGGCACTGCGCAACACGTGATGCGCGCGCGACGTGGTTGGTGCCGGCGTTGGCGCAACGAGAACACGAGAGGTATCCGAAATGCTTGATCCAAGCCGTCTATCGATTCATCAAGTGACGCTGCTGCAACAATGCACGACGCCGCAGTTCGTTGAAGCGCTCGTGCGCAACGGCGTTGGCTGCACCAGTCTCTGGCGCGACAAGGTGCGGGAGTTCGGCGTCGAGAGGACCGCGCGACTGGTCGCCGACAACGGCATCGCGTTGTCGGGCTACTGCTGGGCCGGCCTCATCTCGTCGCCGCACCGCAACGAGGCCGCCAGGGCGCGTGACGAGGTCCGCCGCGCGCTGGACGAGGCGGCGACGGTCAAGGCGCCATGCCTCATTTTCGTGGCGGGCGGCGTCGATCCGGCCGACAAGGACATCGCCGCCACCCGGGCCCGGGCCCTCGACGGCGTCGCCGACCTGATTTCCCACGCCCGCAAGGTCGGCGTCAAGATCGCGCTGGAGCCGCTGCATCCGATGATCTGTGCGACGCGGTCGATCCTCTCCACGATGAAGCTCGCCAACGCGTGGTGCGACCACCTGGGCGCTGAAGACATCGTCGGCATCGCGGTCGACACTTATGCCGTCTGGTGGGACCCCGACATCGAGACCGAGATCGCGCGTGCCGGTAAACGCATCTGCTCGTTCCACGTCAGCGACTGGCTCTCCGACACGCAGGACCTACGCCTCGACCGCGGGATGATGGGTGATGGCGTGATCGACCTGCCGGGACTGCGCCGCATGGTGGAAGTGGCCGGATACGACGGGTACGTCGAGGTCGAGATCTTCTCGCAACGCAACTGGTGGCAACGCGATCCCGACGAGGTCATCGGCGTGATCAAGGACCGTGTCCAGACGGCGGTTTGAGTGAGCGCGATCGCGTTTGCGGATCATTGCCGAGAAAGCACACATCGTGAAAAGCACTTTGACAGGGCAAGGCGTCATCATCACCGGCGGCGCACGGGGCATCGGCCTCGGCATTGCACAACGCCTCGCGAGCGAGGGTTGCCGCGTTGCATTGTGGGACCTGGCATTCGACACGTTCGACGCCACCACGGCGGGCCTGTCGCAGGCGTCGATGCACGCGGTCAACGTTGCCGATTACAAGCAGGTCGAAAGGGCCTTTGCCGATACCGAGAAGGCGCTCGGCACGATCGACATCCTGATCAACAACGCGGGCATCAATGGCCCGGTGGCGCCGGTCTGGGAGTATCCGATCGATGCATGGGCCCGCGTGCTGGCGGTCGATCTGACCGGCGTGTTCTATTGCTGCCGTGCGGCGATTCCGCACATGCGCGCACGGTCGTATGGACGTATCGTCAACGTCGCGTCGATTGCCGGCAAGGAAGGCAATCAGGGCATCGCCGCCTACGCCGCGGCGAAAGCGGGCGTCATCGGATTCACCAAGTCGTTGGCGCGAGAACTGGTCGACAGCGGAATTCTGGTGAACGCGATCGCTCCGGCCATCACCGAGACGGACCTGTTCAAGGAAATGACCCCGGAACACATTGCGCTCGCCAGGAGCAAGATTCCCATGGGGCGAACCCTGAAGGTTCCGGAGGTGGCGGCGATGGTTGCCTGGATTGCAAGCCCCGAATGCAGCTTCACGACGGGGTTCACCTTCGATTTGACGGGCGGGCGCGCCACGTATTAGAAGAAGGTGAACAGGCTCTAACGCGGGCGCCGGTCGTGCGCTTCGAAATGCGCCGCCGCCATCTTCGCCGGCACCTGCGGCGTCACGGGTCGGAAATCCATACGGTCGAGCACGTCGCGCGTGAGATCGACACCGGGCGCAATTTCGGTGAGCACGACACCCTCCGCGGTCAGCCGGAACACGGCGCGCTCGGTGACGTAGACGATCTCCTGCCCCTGCCGCAACGCCTGCGGGCCCGCGAACGTGATCTGATCGACGTGCCGCACCATCTTGCGCACGTCGCCGTGGCGCATGATGCGCATGCGGCCGTCGCCGGTCGCAAGCTCTACGTTCTTCGTGTCGAAGGTGCCACAGAAAACGACCTTGCGCGCGTTCTGCGCGATATCGATGAAGCCGCCGGGACCGACCGGCAGCCCGGAGAGTTTCGACACGTTGACGTTGCCCGCCGCATCGATCTGGCCAAAACCGAGGAACGCGATGTCGAGGCCGCCGCCGGAATAGAAATCGAACTGCGACGGTGCGTCGATGATCGCGGTCGGATTGCGGGCGTAACCGAACAGCGAGCCTTCGAGCAACGTGCCGCCGTAGGCGCCATGCTCGATCGACTGGTAGTAGCGGTCGCCGTGGCCGCGCGTGGCCACGAGCTTGGCGACGCCGTCGGGCATCCCGTAACCGTAGTTGACCACGGCACCGTCCTGCAGCTCCTCCGCCGCGCGGTGCGCGATGACCTGGCGCGCGGTGAAGGGCTGCGGCGGTTCGGGTGCAGCGGCGCCGCGGCGCTCGCCCGACAGCGCCGGATCGACGGCGATGTCGTAGCCGGTCCGCTGGTCGGGATCGACGACGACCGCATCGACGAGTGCGCCCGGAACGTTCACCTGGCGCGCCGGAAGCGACTTGGCTTCCACCGCGTGGCGCACCTGCGCGATTACCTTGCCGCCGCTGTTGTGGGCGGCGAGCGCAATCGCGTGGATGTCGAGATTCGCGGCTTCGCCGATCAGGCTGACGTTGCCCTGCGGGTCGGCGTAGGTGCCGCGGATGATCGCGACGTTGAGCGGAAACGATTTGTAGCGCAACCATTCCTCGCCGTCGATGGCGACGACGTCGACGAGGCTCGCCTTCGCTGCGGCGTTCATGCGCCCGCCGTCGAGACGCGGGTCGACGAACGTGCCGAGACCCACGTGACTCACGAGACCCGGGCGCCCGGCGCCGATCTCGCGGTAGAGCTGCATGAGCACGCCTGCCGGCAGAACGTACGCCTCGATCTTCTCACTGCGGGCGAGCTCCTGCATCCGCGGCGACCAGACCCAGTGGCCGCCGATGACCCGCTTGACCATGCCCTCGTGCGCGAAGCGGTTGAGGCCCATCGTCTTGCGGTCGCCGATGCCGAGCGCGTGTACGAGCGTGAGATCGGCCGGGTGTCGCGTCGCGAGAAAGCGGCGCTCGATCGCGGCGAAGACCGTGCTCGCCTCCATCAGGCCGCCGCCGCCGCCGACCAGCCCGACCGTCGCCGCGTCAGCGATCAGCGCCGCGGCCTGGTCCGCCGTGATGAATTTGTCGTCGGTCACCGCTTCAGGCTCCGATGTCCCACAAGGCTGCGCCGCTCTTCAGCGCGCTCTTGGCGACGACGGTCCGATGGATTTCCGAGGTGCCGTCGAAGATCCGGTAGATCCGCGCATCGCGATAGAGCCGGGCCACCGGCAACTCCTCGCAGTAGCCCATCCCGCCGAAGACCTGCACCGCGCGGTCGGCGACGCGCCCAAGCGTTTCGGCTGCCTCGATCTTCACCATCGAGATCCAGTCGCGTGCGTCGCGCCCCTGGTCGATCTCCCAGGCGGCGCGCAGCAGCATCAGCCGCGCGGCGTTGATCTCGATGGCGCTGTCGGCGATCATCTGCTGGATCATCTGGAACTCGCCGATCGCCTTGCCGAACTGCTTGCGTTCGTTCGCGTAGTCGGTCATCAGCGTCATCAGCCGCGTTGCCTTGCCGACGGCGCGCGCGCCGACCTGCGCCAACCGCACGCGTCCCAGAGTCTCGTAGGCAAGACGCAGGCCGCCGCCTTCCTTGCCCAGCAGGTGCTCGCGGGTGAGCGGTACGTCGTCGAACACGAGCTCGAGGTGGCTCGTGCCGGTGAGTCCCATCATCGGCTGGTCGCGCCCGATCGTGAATCCGGGCATCCCCTTGTCCACCAGAAAGAGCGAGACGTGCCGCGGCCGGGCCGCCGGATCGGTGACCGCAGACACGATGAAGAAGTCGGAAAATTCGCCGTCGCTGATGAAGTGCTTGCCGCCGGAAAGCCGCCAGCCGTCGCCCTCCCGGACAGCGCGAGTCTTGATCGCGGCGGCATCCGATCCGGCGCCGGGCTCGGTGATCGCGATCGAGCACGTGCGCTCGCCTTTCACCGCCGGCAGCAACCAGCGGGCCTTCTGCGCGTCGGTTCCCTCGAGCAGCGACTCGTAGACGTTGCCGAACGCGCGGCGGATCAGAATGTCCTTCGTGCGGCCGAACTGCTCCTCGACCAGCATCGTGTCGACGGCGGACAGACCGCCGCCGCCATACTGTTCGGGAATGTTCATCGCGTAAAAGCCGAGGGAGCGCGACTTCTCGAAGATCTCCTTCGCCCTTGCCGGCGCGAGGCGGCCGTCGCGCTCGATTTCGTCCTCGAGCGGAAGCAATTCCGTATCGATGAAACGGCGGACCGTTCCGACCAGCATTTGCTGCTCGTCGCTCAGTGCAAATTCCATGGTGTGCTCTCGGTAATTAGGGATGAGGCGATCCGATCATCACGCGGATGCGGGACGCGCATGGGCACGCTGCTCGAACGAGCGGCTTGCCTGCATCAGATAATCGGAGCCGTCACAGGCCTCGGCCAGATCGGTCACGGCCACCAACATCATCGGCGCCAGCGCATGCATCCGCGCTTCGGTGAGGCGCACGCTCGGCCCCGCAACGCTGACTACGCCGACAATGCCGTGCGTTGACGGATGGCGGATCGCCGCCGCCATCGCCGCGGTACCGGCGGCGGAGCTGTCGACAACCCAACTGTAGCCGCGCTCGCGCGCGAGCTTGAGCCGTGCTTGCAGTTCCTTGATCGTTCTCGGCGCGTTCGGGCCGTATTCGTCGGGAAGGCCGAAGCCCTGGCGCACGACCAGCGCGATCGCCTCGTCGTCGGTGAGGCAGGCGAGCCACGCATGGCCGGAGGCCGTGCACGACAGCGGCGCCTCCATGCCCATGTCGGGGTCATAGCGCAAGCCCGATCGCGCGCCCTGTGCCTTTGCGACCCAGGTCTGCCGGTCGCCGTCGATGATGCCGAGCCGGACAAGTTCTCCGGTCTCGACGGCAAGCCGGTCCAGCACGGGCTGGGCGATGTCGACGACGCCACTGTCGGCCAGATAACGAAAGCCGAGGGAGGTAAGTCGGGTCGTCAGCAGGTAGCGGCCGGTCGCCGGATCCTGGCGCACGTAACGGCGGCGGGCAAGCTCGCCCAGTATCCGGTGGGCGGCGCTTTTCGGGATGTCGAGGTGACGCGCGATCTCCTGCAGCGGCAATCCGCGAGCGTTCTGCGCGAGGCATTCGAGGATGCCCAAGGCGCGGTCGATGAGGCTTCCTGCCATCGTCACATTCCATTAACGGTGATTGTGTTCCGAATTAGAACAAAGTTCCACAATAATGTCAATACCCGCCCGATATCTATCCGGAGCGCGGGGATCAGCAGCGCCCGCAAGAGATGATTTCGATTAATTATTCAATTGGATACGATGCGACTTCACAAGCGTTAGCGGAGGGGGTGGGGGCGAATGTGTTCGCCGTGGGCCGAATCCGGCCTCGGGCTATAATGCGGCTCCCAAGCGGCGCGCAAGCGGCCGTGTCCGCCCGAAAATCCCATGCACGTCTTCTTCGAGGACGACGGCCAGTTGAAGGCCGGTACCGTCCTCGCCGACAACGACGCGTCGCTGCAGGTCGAAGCGGCATCCGGCAAGCGCCTTAAGCTCAAGGCGGCGGCAGTTCTGCTGCGTTTTGCGGAGCCGTCGCCGTCCGTGCTCAACGCCGAAGCGCAGAAGCTCGCCGGAGAGCTCGATCCGAATTTCCTGTGGGAAGTGTGCGGCGAAGAGGAGTTCGGCTTCGCCGAGCTTGCGCGCGAGTATTACGGCCATGCGCCGCGACCCCCGGAGGCGGCAGCGGTCGCCGTCGCGCTCGCCGCGGCGCCGATGTACTTCTACAAGCGCGGCAAAGGCCGCTACCGGAAGGCGCCGCCCGCCGCGCTCCAATCGGCGCTTGCGTCAGTCGAGCGCAAGAAGCGCGAAGGCGAGCAGATGGCGGCATGGGAAGACGAACTGCGCGCTCTTCGGCTGCCCGCTGCGCTCCGCGCGAAACTGCCGATGTTGCTGCACAAGCCGGACAAGAACGCGCTCGAATGGAAGGCGCTCGCCGCGGCGTGCAACGCGCTGCAGACGAATCCGGTGACGCTGCTCGCACAATGCGGCGCAATCCCGTCGTCACACGACTATCACTATGGTGCGTTTCTGGCACAGGCGTTTCCGCAGGGCGTCGCATTCCTCTCGTATGGTCCGCCGCCGGCGCTACCGGATCTGCCAACCGCGGAGGCCCGCGCATTCTCGATCGATGATGCGACGACCACCGAGATCGACGACGCGTTCTCGGTGCGCGAGCTGCCGAACGGAAATCGCGAAGTCGGCATCCACATCGCGGCGCCCGCGCTCGTGATACCGCGCGCATCAATGCTGGACGGCGTCGCGCGGAGCCGGCTGTCGACCGTGTACATGCCGGGGCGCAAGATTACGATGCTGCCCGAGGAGATCGTCGCGGCGCTCACGCTTGCCGAGGGACACGCGCCGCCCGCGTTGTCGATGTATTGCGAAGTGGCGCCGGCCGGAGCGCTGATTCGGCACGCTACGCGCATCAACCGCGTGCCGGTCGCCGCCAACTTGCGCCTCGACGCGATCGGCGAGGCGTTCGCAAACCCACTGCCGTCGCCGTCCGATCCGCCGTGGACGGAGGAGCTTCGTGTGCTGTGGACATTCGCGCAGGCGCTGTTCGCGGCGCGCGGCAAGCCCGATTTCACACGTGTCGACTACAGCTTTTACGTCGACTGGGACGCGGCGCCGGACGGCAAGGTCACCATCGTGCCGCGGCCGCGCGGCAGCCCGCTCGACAAGGTCGTGTCCGAGCTGATGATCTTCGTCAACAGCAGCTGGGGTAAGCACCTCGCCGATGCGCGTGTCGCCGGGCTGTACCGGACGCAGGGCAACGGGAAGGTGAAGATGAGCACGCGCCCGGCCGAGCACCAGGGGCTGGGGCTTTCGCACTACCTGTGGGCGAGCTCGCCGCTGCGCCGCTACAGCGACCTCGTCAACCAGCGGCAACTGCTGGCAACCCTTGCCGGCGAAAAGCCACCGTACGCCGAGAACGACGCCGAACTTTACGCGGTACTCGCCGATTTTGAGGCGACCTACTCGAATTACGCGGCATTCCAGGACCGGATGGAGCACTACTGGTGCCTGCGCTGGCTGCTGCAGGAACAGGTCGGCGAGATGACGGCGACGGTGGTCCGCGAGAATATCGTGCGCTTCGACCGGTTGCCGCTGACCCTGCGCCTGCACGATCTGCCGGCGCTTGCGCCCGAGACGCCGGTAAGGATCGGTATCGGGCGCATCGACCTCCTCGCGGCAACGGTCGAATGCCGCTACGCCGGCCCCGCCGCATAGGCGCCGGGCGTGTCCAGGTCCAAGGCGCGCAGTGGCCGTATCCTACAGCACGCTACAATAAGACATTGACATAACGCGCTTCCGCTTCCTTGCCGCGCCGACCCGCCTCGTCCAAGACCTTGCCGCTTGTCGCACCGACGCCGGAAACGGTGGCGCCGGCGGCGGCTGCGCGCGGTCCGGCGGCGGGGAAGAAGAAGGCAGCCACGCCACGCGCGACGACGCCCCCAGGCATTGTCGACAAGGTGCCGGCACCGCCAAAGGTTGTGCGCGCGCCGAGTGCGGCGGCGGCGGGCGGGACGAAGCCCCCGTCGAGCCGCGGCCCCGGCTCCGCGCACCGAACGCCGCGGCGCCCTTCCCGCGCTGTGCCGCTGGTCGTTGCCGAAGGATCGGAGGCGTCCGGCGGCGCAGCGGCGACCCCGGCTCCCGCGTGGATTCCCGATCTCGACACGGGCGATCGCGCCAACCAGTTGTTCCGCTACACGCTCGGCATCTCGATTGCCATTCACGTGGTGCTGCTCGCGATCAGGTTCCAGCCATTCGACCTGCAGAAGATGCTCGACCGTGGGCCACCGCTCGAGGTCGCGCTCGTCAACGCCAAGTCGCCGAGCAAGCCGACCAAGGCCGACATCCTCGCACAGGCGCATCTCGATGGCGGAGGCAATACGGATGCCGACCGCCGCGCGAAGACCCCGCTGCCGGTGCTGCCGCGGGAGAGCGCGAACGCCGAGCTCACGGTTGCGACGCGGAAGGTGCAGACGCTGGAGCGGGAGACAAAGGAGCTGATGACCCGCCTCAAGAGCGTGCCGGCCGCGCCGGCGGTGCCAAAGGCGACGGATGCGAGCGAGCCGAAGGAGTTGCCGACTGCGACCGAGCTGATGCAGCGGACGCTGGAAGCGATGCGGCTGGAGGCGCAGATCGCGAAGGACATGGACGCCTACCAGAAACGGCCGAAGCGGCGCTTCGTCGGTGCACGGGCCGAGGAATACCGGTTCGCGCGCTATGTCGAAGACTGGCGGCTCAAGGTCGAGCGGGTGGGCAATCTCAACTATCCGGAAGCGGCGCGGCAGTTGAAGCTCTACGGCAACCTGCTGATCACCGTGTCGATCCGCGCCGACGGCAGTGTCGAGCACGTGGAGATCAATCGCTCGTCAGGCCAGCGCGTGCTCGACGCCGCCGCGGTGAAGATCGTCGAGATGGCCGGGCCGTTCGCGTCGTTCCCTCCCGACATCCGGCGCGACACCGACGTCCTGCACATCACGCGGACGTGGTCGTTCACCAAGGGCGACGAGCTGCGCAGCGAATGAGCCGGGGTGGGCACATTGCGCATTGCGGTGCCGCTGGAAGTAGGGTCAGACTCGACTTTTCAGTGCCGGCATCGAGAGTTTCTGCGTAGCGGGAAAAGTCGAGTCTGACCCTACTTCCCCTCCCATTCGCCATGGCGCGTGCTTTTGTTGGCCGCTGGGCGCTGCGCGTCATCGGCGTGCTCGTCGCGATTTCGGTCCTGTGGACGGGATGGATCGCCGCGCATGTCGGCTGGTACCGGTACTACCCGCCGCGCGAGACAGCCTTCATGGCACAGCGGCTCGAGGAGGCACGCGAGAAGGGCCGCAAACTCGAAGTGCGCTACCTGTGGGTGCCCTACGCCCGGATTGCCTTGCCGCTCAAACGGGCGATGATCGCCGCCGAGGACGCGAAGTTCGCCGACCATTCGGGCTTCGACTGGGAGGGTATCGAAAAAGCACAGGAGAAGAACTTGCGCAAGGGCCGCATCGTCGCCGGCGGCTCGACGATCACGCAACAGCTCGCCAAGAACCTGTTCCTGTCGCCGTCGAAAAGCTATTGGCGCAAGCTCGAGGAGGCGGTCATCACCGTGTTGCTCGAGGCGATGCTGCCGAAGGAGCGAATTTTCGAGCTCTATCTCAACGTGATCGAATGGGGCAATGGCGTATTCGGCGCTGAGGCCGCGGCGCAGCGCTACTTCGGCGTTCGCGCGGCGCAGCTCTCGACCGAGCAGGCGGCGCGGCTCGCAGCGATGGCACCGGCCCCACGCCTCTTCGAGCGCAATCCCGCATCGGCCTATCTCGCCGGGCGCGTGGCGACGATCCTGGCGCGGATGCCGGCGGCGCAGGTGCCCTGACAACTGCGCGTCACTCGGCCGCGGCGCCGCGCGTCATTCCGCTGGAGGAAGCTGGTGCCATCAGGGTGTCCGGCGCCGGAGATTGCGCATAGAATGCCGGCGGCTTCCATCCACCGCACACACGCCTTGACCGCGCATCCGTCATGCCTGAGATCCTCGACCACGCCGATACCGAACGGCCCGAGGCGCGTGGGAGCGTGCAGGATGCGCTCGCCGAAGTAACGGCGCTGCTGCGCAAGCACCGGCTGGTCGAAGGGCTGGTCGTCGACCAGCGGGAAAACAACGCCGGCGCGGAGCTCGCGGAGAGCGCCGTTTACAAGAAGAGCAAGGCGGCGCTGCAGCGCAAGCTCGACCGCCTGCACCCGGCCGACATCGCGTACATCCTCGAAGCGCTCCCGCTCGACGAGCGGCTCTACATCTGGGACCTTGTCCGCGCCTCGCGCGACGGTGACATCCTGCTCGAGGTTTCCGACGCCGTACGTGAATCGCTGATCTCGTCGATGGACACCGAGGAGCTCGTCGCCGCGACGGAAACCCTCGAGGCCGACGAGATCGCGGAGCTGGCACCGGACCTCCCGCAGGAGGTGATGGACGATGTGTTCCAGAGCCTGCCGGTCGATGAGCGCGAGCAGTTGCGGGCGGCGATGTCCTTCGACCACGACATGGTCGGTGCGTTGATGGACTTCGAGGACGTCACCGTGCGCCCTGACGTGACTCTCGAAGTCGTGCTGCGCTACCTGCGACGGATGGATGAACTGCCGAGCCAGACCGACCAGCTCTTCGTCGTCGATCGCGACGAGAAGCTGCTCGGCGTGCTGCCGGTCAACAAGCTGATCGTCACTGATCCCGAGACGATGGTCGGGGCGATCATGCAGCCGCCGGCGGTCAAGCTGCTGCAGCACGAGAAGGCCGACGTCGCTGCATCCGCGTTCGAGCGCTACGACCTGGTCTCGGCACCGGTGGTCGACACCAACGACAGATTGGTCGGTCGAGTGACGGTGGACGAGGTGCTCGATTTCGTCCGGCAGAGCGGCGAGGAGGACCTGCTCGCTCAGGCTGGCCTGCGCGAAGAGGAGGACGTATTCGCCTCGGTGTGGGCGTCGTTCAAGAACCGCTGGGCGTGGCTCGCGATCAACCTCGTCACCGCGTTCATCGCTTCGCGCGTCATCGGCGTGTTCGAGGGATCGATCGAAAAGCTGGTCGCGCTGGCCGCGCTGATGCCCATCGTCGCCGGCATCGGCGGCAACTCGGGCAACCAGACGATCACGATGATCGTGCGCGCGGCCGCGCTGGGCCAGGTCACGGAGGACAACGCACGGCAACTCATTCGCAAGGAGATCACGGTGAGCCTTGTCAACGGCCTCGTGTGGGGCGGCGTGATGGGACTGGTTGCGATGCTCCTCTACAAGGACGTTTCGCTCGGCCTCGTCATGGTGCTGGCGATGACGTTGAATCTGATGCTCGCCGCGATGATGGGCGTGCTGATCCCGATGACGATGCTGAAGTTCGGGCGCGATCCCGCGCTCGGCTCGTCGGTGATGATCACGGCGGTGACCGACTCGGGCGGATTCTTCATTTTCCTCGGACTCGCGACGCTGTTTCTTCTTTGATTGGCGACTCGTTTTCTCCGGCGCCCCGGCGGTCGCTCCACGCGCCGTGCGCCGTCCATCCTGCCGCCACCCGTTCCCCTGATCCGCGGGAATAGCTCGGGTGTCCTCCCTGTTGGCAGGGCTGCCCGATCGCTGATCCGGCGAGAGAACGATCCGGCCAAGACGGGCTAGGGTCCGACACCCATCGCGAAGGTCCGACGGCGGGTTTGGCGCGCGCGGGGTAACATTGCGCCAGAGCGGCCCGGTCCGAATCCCCCGGACCGGGCCGCACTTATCGGTCAGAGCAACATTTCGGGCCGCGACCGCAGCGGTGTTCGCGTTTGCAGGGCAGATAACTCTGACCCCTTGTCGTCACCGTGAGACCGCCCGCCACCTCCGACGCCGCCGCGCTGCCGCATCCGGAGCTCGTCGCCGCAATCCCGCGCCTGCGCCGCTATGCGCGCGTGTTGACGGGCGACGCGGTCCGCGCCGACGATCTCGTGCAGGACACGCTGGCACGGGCCTGGGAAAAGCGGCGGCTCTGGCAGGCCGGAACGGATCTGCGCGCGTGGCTGTTCACGGTGATGCACAATGTCCACGTCAACCAGCTGGCGCTGGTTCGCCGCGAGGCGCTGAACGTTTCGCTCGATGCAGATCCGGGCGGCGCCGCGTGGCAGTCGCCGGTCCGCGCGAACCAGATCGAACGGATCGAGGTGATGGAAATGGTCCAGCAGATAGGCCGGCTGCCGGTGGATCAGCGCGAAGTTCTGCTGCTGGCCGCGGTTGAGGAATTGCGCTACGACGAGATTGCCGCCGTGCTTTCCGTGCCGATCGGCACCGTGATGTCGCGGCTCTCCCGCGCGCGCGACAAGCTGCGGCGCCTGGTCGCAGAACCCGCGTCCGCGCTCCGCGTCGTCAAGTGAACGCGAGCATGCTGACGTGAATCCCGGCGCCCCCGACACCGTTCCCGACACCGACGTCCACGCGTACGCCGACGGCCAGCTTGCGCCCGATCGCGCCGCAATCGTCGACGCCGCACTGGCGGCCGACCCGGATCTCGCGGCACGCGTCGCCGCGATCCGCGCTCAATCCGCCGCGCTGCGCGACGCGCTCGACCCGGTGCTTGGCGAACCCATCCCGGCCCGCCTGCTCGCCGCGGCTGCGCCGCCGGGCACGCGCGGCGGGGGCCCGCGCGGATGGCTCGCGCCCGTCTTCGCCGCCGCGGCCACGCTCGTCGTCGGCGTGAGCATCGGCTGGTTCGGTCGCGATGCGATGATCGAGCATGGCGGCACGCCGACGACGTTCGCGCGGCAGGCGGCGTTCGCCCACGCGCTGTACGCCACCGATGCTCGGCGCCCGGTGGAAGTGTGGGCAAGCGAGGAGAAGAGCCTGGTCGCGTGGCTCACCAAGCGGCTCGGATTCCAGGTGCGTGCGCCGGACCTGAACGGCATCGGCTATGCCTTGGTGGGCGGGCGGCTTGTCGCCGGCAACGAAAAGCCCACGGCACTCTTCATGTACGAAAATGCCGACAAGGAGCGGTTGTCGCTCCAGGTCCGCAAGCAATCGTCGCGCGTCGCGGCATCGTCGGCCGGTACCGGCGAGACGGCGTTCCGCTACAGCGTCGAAAGCGGCGTCGGTGTGTTCTACTGGATCGACGACGACTGCGGCTATGCGATATCGGGCAAGCTCGATCGCGCGCAGCTGCTGAAGATCGCGCAGGTCGTCTACGGACAGCTGGCGGCGCTCGAAGGCACGGCGCCTAAATAGCGTCGGCTCGGCGGGTCACGCAGTAGCATCGGGCTGCTAAAGTAACGGCAGGTTCGTTCGCTGCTGCCCGATGCCCCAGTCCCTCCCCGCCGCTCCCGGCGACTCCATCGACGGTATCGACACGCCGGCGCTCGTCGTCGACCTCGATGCGCTTGAGCGCAATCTCGACCTGATGGCAAACGCCGTACGCGGTGCCGGGGTGGCGCTGCGCCCGCACGCCAAATCGCACAAGTGTCCCGCCATTGCAGACTTGCAGATCGAGCGCGGCGCGGTCGGCATCTGTTGCCAGAAGGTCGGCGAAGCGGAGGCGTTCGTCGCGGCCGGGATTCGCGATGTCCTCGTCACCAACGAGATCGTCGGTGCGAACAAGCTCGCACGGCTCGCCGCGCTGGCAAACGACGCGACCATCGGTGTGCTCGCCGACGACGCCGCCAACGTTCGCCACGTAGGCGCCGCGGCGCGGGCGGCCGGCGTGACGCTCGATGTGCTGGTCGAGATCGACGTCGGCGCACAACGCTGCGGCGTTGCACCGGGGGCATCGGCGGTGCCGATCGCCGAGGCGGTTGCGCGCACGCCGGCACTGCGCTTCCGCGGGATCCACGCCTATCACGGCGCCGCGCAGCACTTGCGCTCACCGGTGGAGCGCAGCGTCGCGATTGGGCGGGCCGTGGAGCTCGTGCGCGAGACGAAGGCGGTGATCGAAGCGGCCGGTATCGGCTGTGCCGTCGTCACGGGGGCGGGCACCGGCACCTGGCAGCACGAACGCGACAGTGGCGTCTACACGGAGATCCAGCCCGGTTCGTACGTCTTCATGGACGCCGACTACAACCGCAATGCATTGGCGCCGGACCAGCACCCCTTCGAGCAGAGTTTGTATGTCGTGGCGACGGTGATGAGCGCGCCCGCGCGCGAGCGCGCGATCGTCGATGCGGGGCTGAAGGCATTCGCGTTCGACTCGGGCCCGCCGCTCGTCTACGGCGCGAGGGGTCTGGAATTCGTGAAGGCGTCCGATGAGCACGGCGTGCTCGCGGTGGGGCGAGACCGTGACCCGCCCGTGATCGGCGATCGGATCTGGCTCATCCCCGGCCACTGCGATCCCACCGTCAATCTCTACGACTGGCTCGTCGGCGTGCGCGGCTCGCGCGTCGAATGCGTGTGGCCGGTCGCGGCGCGCGGTGCGTTGGCCTAACCAGCGCTGAACTAGGACGACAGCGTAACGACGCCTCGGGGTGTCCGCAGCATCGCCGCAAGCCGCGTTTCGCGGTCGTAGGTCACGTGTAATGCGGCCTCGACGCCGAGCGTCCTGAGCGCGGAGCGCACCGGCGCGGGATCGGGGTGCGTCGCGGCGAACTGCGCCAGCGCTACGCCCGACATCGGCAGCCGGTCGGCAGGATGCGCGGGGACATCCCACTGAATCAGCGTCGGCACCAGTCCCTTGCCCGGCAGCGCGCCATCGTCGGGAATCGTGATCCGCCACCGGTAGTCGCCGCGCGTCATCGCGTGGATCGGTCCCGGCGCGATCGGGCAGGCGGCCGCCGCGGACTCGATGGCGTCGGTGCGCGCGACCCAGTGAATGAGGCGCGGGCGCTCCATGAGTTCGGACTGCAGCGCGACGCTATCGAGCCCGAACCAGCGCGGGCGCGAGGGGCTGGCGCCGTCGGGATCGATCGCGATGAGCTCAAGGTAGAAGCGCTCGCCCAGCCTCATGAGCGCGTTGTGCGTGCCCATCGCGACGTGCCGACCCCCCGGCTGCGGTGCGACGCCCGTGATTGCGGCGATGTACTCGATGCCATCGGCGAGCGTTGTCGCAGCGACGACCAGATGGTCGGGCGTCGCCGCGGCGACATACGCCGGCCGCATCGCCATCAACGCGTTTCGTCGGCGGCGAAGTCGAGTTCGACGCGCGCGCCGTTCGGATCGAAGAGGAAGACCTGCCAGACGCCGGAGCCTGCCTGCTGCCGGCACGTGTGCGCGACCCCGTTGGCGGCGAGCGTCGCCAGCGTTTCGGCGAGTCCTGTCGCGGAGAACGCCATGTGGTCGATCACACCCGGCTTCAGTTCGGTGCGCGGGCGGCCGCCGATGACGTGCAGGATCGCGCTTCCGCCCGCATACAGCCAGGCGCCGGGAAAGCCGAGGTTCGGCCGGTAGCCTTCGGCGAGGCCCAGCAACTCATGGTAGAAGCGCACGGTGCCCGGAACATCGTCGGTGAGGATCGTGAAGTGGTTCATCGCGGCGATGGTCATGGCGGGCTTCGCGGCGGTAATCGGAAAATGAAATGTTACTGCACGGTGCCGCGGACGAATGCGCCGAGCAGCGCCGTCGCGTCGGGTGCGTGCGCATCGCTGTACGGGTAGCGGTCATCGCCGCCGCTCCACGCGTGGCCGAGCTCCGACACCAGCACGTGGCGCGCGACGAGGCGGCCGGCGACGCGCCATTCGCTCGTCGTCACGACGCGGTTCTCCGCCGTCGTCATTTCCTCGACGCGATCCGGCGGAGGCAGATCCGCGGCGGCGCCGGTGGCGGCGGCGGGATGGCCGTCGAGCGCCAGGTATTGGCGGACGAGTTGCGCGGCGTTGACCGGGGCCACCACGTCGTCGCGCGCGCCCTGGATCGCCACCAGCGGTACCGGCAGCACGTCGGGGTGCGCCTTTTCGCGGGCGGCTGCGGCGATACCTGCGACGTCGGTGTCGGCACCAAATTTCAGCACGGCGAGCGCCGTGAGCGGCGAAGCGGCGGCCTCACAAGCTACGCCGGAATGCACGAACGCACCGGCGACCAGCGTCGGCCGGCGCACGCCGAGCGTTGACGCGAGCCCGCCGCCCGAGGAAAGGCCCGCGACAAACACGCGCTTGCGGTCGATCCGATATTTGCGTCGCACGGCGCGGATCTGCGCAGCGACGATCGCTGTCTCGCCCCAGCCGCGGGACGTCGCCTGGTCGAACCAGTTCCAGCAACCCCACACGTTCGCCCGCGGGTTCTGTCGCGGCAACAGGACGAGACAGCCGATGTCGTCGGCAAGCGCGGTGATCCGAGTGACGGCGGCGATCTCCTCTGGCGTCTGGCGACAGCCGTGAATCAATACGAGCAGCGCCACGCGGCGCCAATTCGAGTGGCCTTTCGGCACGTAGACCAGATACTCGCGGCCCGGCCAGATCCACGGTGCCGAGGCGAGGAAGCCGCGAAACGAGGATTTCGAATCGAGTTCGAACCGCCCGGGCTCCGGTGGCTTGCGCCGGAACAGACGGGAGAACCATTCGCGGACGCGAGTCCAGAGCTTGATCGGCTCAGGCATGAGCGAATAGCGGGGTCAGGATCGACTTCCGGGCCGCCGATGGCCACGCAGTTTGTGACAGACGGGAGTCAAGTCTGCCTTGAGATCAAATCAGCACGATGTCGTACTGCTCCTGCGTGTAGATCGACTCGACCAGCAGCGAGATCGGCTTGCCGATGAAGTCGCCCAGCTGCGCGAGCGACTGCGACTCCTCGTCGAGGAACAAATCGATCACCGGCTGCGCTGCGAGAATGCGGAATTCCCGCGCGTTGAACTGCTTCGCTTCGCGCAGGATCTCGCGCAGGATCTCGTAGCAGATCGTCTGTGCCGTCTTGAGTTCGCCACGACCGTGGCAGGTCGGGCATTGCTCGCACAGCACGTGCGCGAGCGACTCCCGCGTGCGCTTCCTCGTCATTTCGACCAGGCCCAGCTGCGTGAAGCCGTTGACGGTGAGCCGCGTGCGGTCGCGGTCGAGCGCGCGGTTCAACTCCGCCAGCACCGCATTGCGGTGGTCGGCATTCTCCATGTCGATGAAGTCGATGATGATGATGCCGCCGAGGTTGCGCAGCCGGAGCTGCCGCGCGATGACCTGCGCCGCCTCGAGGTTGGTCTTGAAGATCGTGTCGTCGAAATTTCGGCCGCCGACGAAGCCGCCGGTATTGACGTCGATCGTCGTCATCGCTTCGGTCTGGTCGACGATCAGGTAGCCACCGGACTTGAGATCGACGCGCCGGGCGAGCGCCTTCTCGATCTCGTCCTCGACGCTGTTCAGGTCGAACAGCGGCCGCTCGCCGGCATAGTGGATGATCCGGTCGACGATCGCCGGCGTGTACTCGCCTGCGAACTCCTGCATCTTCACGAACGTCTCGCGCGAATCAACGACGACACGCGCCGTTTCCTCGGTGGCCATGTCGCGCAGCACACGTTGGGCGAGGCTCAGATCCTGATAGAGCAGCGCGGGCGCCGGAACCGCGAGCGCTCTCTCGTTCAGGTCGCGCCACAGCTTGGTCAGGTATTCGATGTCGCCCTGCATTTCGCGTTCGGTGGCGGTCTCCGCCATCGTGCGGATGATGAAGCCACCGGTGAGGCCCTCCGGTAGCAGGAGCGTCAGCTTTTCGCGCAGGATTTCGCGCTCCGCCTCGTCCTCGATCCGCTGCGAGATGCCGATGTGCGAATCCTGGGGCAGGTAGACGAGCAGGCGCCCGGCGAGGCTCACCTGCGTCGAGAGCCGCGCGCCCTTGGTGCCGATCGGGTCCTTGATCACCTGGACCAGCAGCGACTGGCCTTCGTGCAGGATCTTCTCGATGGGGCGGGAATCACCGCCGTGGCCGTTCTGGCGATGCTCCCAGATGTCTGCGATGTGGAGGAACGCTGCGCGTTCGAGGCCGATCTCGACGAACGCGCTCTGCATCCCCGGCAGCACGCGCGCGACGCGGCCGAGATAGATGTTCCCGACGAGTCCCCGCGCGCTGGCGCGCTCCATGTGGAGCTCCTGCACGACGCCCTGCTCCAGCATCGCGACGCGCGTTTCCTGAGGGGTTACGTTGATAAGGATTTCATGCGACATCGGGCAGGCAAGGGGTTCAAGGCGCGGATCCTGGTGGGGCGGGCGACGGTTCGGTACGCCTGGCGAGCGCTGAACGGCCGCTGGCGCGGTATCGATTCCTGGCCGTTATAGCACGGGGAACCCGATCCGGGCGAGAACCTCGGCCGTCTCGAAGAGCGGGAGGCCCATGACGCCCGAATGGCTTCCTTCGAGCCGGCGCACGAACGCCGCTGCGTGGCCTTGGACGGCGTACCCTCCGGCCTTGTCGAAGGGCTCGCCGGTCGCGACGTAGCGTTCGATTTCGTCGTGCGTGAGGTCACGCAGTGTGACGGCGGACGTCGAGACTTCGGCAACGACGTGTTGTTCCCAGCAGAGCGCGACTGCGGTTACCACCTGGTGCGTGCGACCCGAAAGCCGCTGCAGCATGCGCGTCGCGTCGGCGGCGGTCGCCGGCTTGCCGAAGATCGTACCGTCGAGCTCGACTTCGGTGTCGGCGCCGAGCACGGGCCGCAGCGGCAGTCCGCGGCGCAGCATCCGCTGCCAGCCGACGGTGGCTTTGGTGCGGGCGATTCGTTCGACGTAGTGAAGCACGGGCTCGCCGTCCCGAGTCTCCTCCTCCACGTCGCATGGGCGCCCCGACGCTTCCCGCAACAGAAGGCGTTCGAACTGGACGCCGAGCTGGCGCAGCAATTCCTCGCGCCGCGGACTCCTCGAAGCAAGATAGATGACGATGGGGTTCATGGTTGCGTGGGATCCTCCCTAGCCGAACTCACCCGTAATCGCATTATTCCCTATGATACGGGTGGCCCGCGAGTATGCCCGTCGCGCGATAGAGCTGCTCGGCGAGGAGCACACGGACCAGGCCGTGCGGCAGCGTCAGCGCGGACAGCGCGACGACGGCGGCCGCATCGCGCTTGATCGGTGCCGCCAGTCCGTCAGCGCTGCCGATGACGAACGCGACATCGCGTTCGTCATCGCGCCAGCGTGCGAGCTGGTCGGCGAGCATACGCGTAGTCCACGGTTGCCCGCGCTCGTCCAGCGCTACGATGAGCGCGGCGGTGCACGCGGCGGCGATCCGCGTGGCCTCGGCGGCGAGCAGTTGCGACACCGGCTTGCCGCCATTGCGCGGTTCGGGTTTCAATTCGACGAGCTGGAGCGGGAACTCGCGCGGCATCCGACGCGCATACTCGTTCCAGCCGGCGGCGATCCATGCCGGCATCCTACGGCCGATTGCGACCACACGGAGCTTCATCGAAGAAACGGAAGCCTGGTACGTGCGGCGGTGGCGGAAACCGCGGTCAGAGCGAGACTTCCCGCGCGCCGTCGGCAATCACGATCATCCGGTCGGGGAAACGCTCTGAACGTTCCAAAAGGCTAAGCGGCGGCGCGGTCGGCGGCCTTCGCCCGCCCGCGCGCGGGCTTCCCTGGTCCCCAGAGTTCCTCGAGGTTGTAATACGCGCGCACCGCCGGTTGCATGATGTGGACCACGATGTTACCGGCATCGACGAGCACCCACTCGCCGGATCCTTCGCCTTCGACGCCGAGGATCGTCGCTCCACCTTCCTTCAACTTGTCGCGGACGTGATTGGCGAGCGCCCTGACCTGCCGGTTCGACTCGGCGCTGGCAATGACGAGCGTGTCGTACAGACTGGTGAGCTTGCGGACGTCGAAGACCGCGATGTCGCGCGCCTTGATGTCCTCGAGAGCAGTTACGGCGGTCTTCTGGATCCTGTTAAGGCGCATCCGGGCGGGGGCGATAGAGTTGATTGTGGTCAATATAGGCCAAAACGGCGGGCGGAAGCAAACCGCGCACGGCGGTCACACCGTCGCGGCCCCGCGCGAGCTCAGCCCGGATCGTGCTCGCCGAAATCGCGTGCGCAGTGATCGGCTGCACGACGATGGCTCCACCATTCGGATCCAGGAGCGCCGCTGAAGCGCGTGTTTGGCGGCGTTCCCATTCTGGTACGAGGTCCGGTGGCAGCGCGCCTTCGAGCATGACTCCGGGGCGGGCGACGACAACAAGGTGCGCGAGATCGAACAGTTCGCGCCAGCGATGCCAGGTCGGAAGTCCGAGGAATGCGTCGGCGCCGACGATCAGCGCGAGCGGTCGCGCCGGCGCCTCGCGGCGCAGCTCCGAGAGCGTCAGCACCGTATAGCTGGGTCCTGGACGCAGGATTTCCCGCGCATCCATTTCGAGTCCGGGGTAGTCGGCGAGGGCGAGTTCGAGCATGGCCAGCCGATGCGTCGCCGAGGCGACCGGTGCCGCGCGATGCGGCGGAGCACCCGCCGGAATCAAGCGCACGGCGGCCAGGCCGAGGGCCGGACCGACTTCACGCGCGAGCTCGAGGTGTCCGTAATGAACCGGATCGAAGGTGCCGCCGAGGAGGCCGAGCGGAGATGGGGGGCGAGATGTCATTGCGCAACGTGAACGCCGTGCGAGGACTCAATGCTCGCCGCGTGCGACGCCGGTGACGAGCGTCTCGGCATGATCGATTTCGGCCTCGACAGCGCGGAACAGCGCGAGTCCGAGTTCGACCGTTTCCACGTGATGGATTGTACCGGGGTCGCACCCCCGCGCCGGTCAGAACCGCGATCCGGGTTCTTTCAGGAAAGCGATCTCTTCCGGTGTGGAGGCGCGCCCGAGAATTGCATTGCGGTGTGGATAGCGGCCGAAGCGGCGAATGATCGCCGCGTGTTTTTGCGCCCACTCGAGCGGCCCGGCGTCGCCGGTCACGGCGGTCAATGCACCGAACAGCGCGAGCGACCGCTCCTGGGCCTCCGGATCCTCCGCATGCTCGAACGGCAGGTAGAGAAACCATCGTTCGTAGACGCCGAGCGTACGGTCGTAGCCGGCATCGACGGCTGCCGTCGCAGCCGCCAGCGCGTCGGCGTCGCCCGCAAACGCGCGCGGCGTGTCGCGGAACAGGTTGCGCGTGAACTGATCGAGCAGGAGCACGCGGGCGAGGGCACCGTGCGGCGTACCCGCCCAATCGCGATAACCGCCGCCTAGCGCGGCGTCCACCGCGGCGCCGAAGCGCGCTCCGATCGTCGCATCGAACGAGGCATCCTTGCGAAACCAGACGTCGCGCGGCGCATGCGGCGGCGGCCCGAACCAGAAATCGAGGATCTTCTGCTGCAGCGTTCCGGCATCCATGACACTATGATAGCGGTGGGCGCGGGGCTGCGACCACGGCGCACGCCGTACCGTCCACATCGACTTGCCAAATCTGTTCCCTGGCTTCTGTCGTCTCCCGAACTCCGCCATGCGTACCTCCTACCGCGACATCGTCCTGCTCGCCTGCTGCCAGGCGCTGCTGCTCACCAACGCCGCGGGATTGATCGCGATGAACGGGCTCGTCGGCTACGCGCTCGCCGACACCAAGGCGCTCGCCACGCTCGGCGTGACGACTTACGTGCTGGGGTCGGCGGTGGCGACGATGCCAGCCTCGCTGTGGATGGCGCGGGTCGGTCGGCGTGCGGGCTTCATGGCCGGCGCCTTGATCAACGTCGGCGGCTGCGCGCTGGCAGCGCTGGCGATGTGGCTCGGCAGCTTTTCGCTCTACTGCCTGGCAACCGCGGTGATCGGCATCTACAACGCGATCGGGTTCCAGTACCGCTTCGCCGCGGCCGAAGTGGCGGCACCCGCGGACAAGGCGAAGGCGATCTCGCTGGTGCTCGCGGGCGGCATCGGCGGCGGCTTCCTGGGCCCGGAGAGCGCGCGCCGGTCGATGGATCTGTTTGCTACGCCGTTCTTGGGCGCATTCGTCGTACTCGCTGCATACGCGCTCGTTGCACTCGCGGTGCAGTCGCGCGTGCACGTGCCACCGCCGACGATGGAGGAGCGCAGCGGCGGCGGGCGGCCGCTCTCGGCGATCGTGCGTCAGCCGGTATTCGTGGTCGCCGCACTCGCCGGAGGCCTCGGTTACGGCCTAATGAACCTGTTGATGACGGCGACGCCGATCGCGATGGACTTCTGCAGCCACCCATTCGCCGCCGCCGCGTTGGTGATCGAATGGCACGTCGTGGGCATGTACGCGCCGGGATTCTTCACCGGAGCGCTGATCAAGCGTTGGGGCATGCTGAACGTAATACTGGCCGGCGTCGTGCTGGTCGCGGGTTGCGTGGTCGTCGCGCTCAACGGTAACACGGTCGCCCATTTCCTGGTCGCGCTGGCGCTGCTCGGTGTCGGCTGGAATTTCATGTACACCGGCGGCACCACGTTGCTCACCGAATCCTACGCGCCGACCGAAAGGGCGCGCACGCAGGGTGCGAACGACTTCATCGTGTTTGCGACCATGGGCGTCTCGTCGCTCGCATCGGGCGCGATGGTGTCGACGGCTGGATGGGAAGCGATGAATCAGGCGGTGCTGCCGTTCCTTGCGCTGATCGCCGCCGCGGTGTTCTGGCTCGCGTGGCGACGGCGACGGCGACGCGAGCAGCGAGCAGGGGCTCCGGCCGAAGGCAAGAGGATGTGAGCAATCGCGAGTCGGAGCAACGAGGCCGACCGCTCCACGCAGGCTTGCCCCGGAACGTGCGGAGGCCGAGGCGGTCCCGCGCCGCGCGCGCCGCGTGGGGCCTTTGCCCCGGTCAAACGCGAATCTGCCCAGAACCCAGCACGATCCACTTCTCGCTGGTGAGGCCCTCGAGGCCAACGGGCCCGCGCGCGTGCAGCTTGTTGGTCGAGATGCCGATCTCGGCCCCCAACCCGTACTCGAAGCCGTCGGCGAAGCGCGTCGAGGCGTTGACCATCACGGAGCTCGAATCGACCTCGCGCACGAAGCGCAACGCATTCGTATAGTCCTCGGTGACGATGGCGTCGGTGTGTTGCGAACCATACTTGGCGATGTGCGCGATCGCCATGTCGAGATCGTCGACGACCCGAACGGCGAGGATCGGTGCCAGGTACTCGGTATACCAGTCGTGCTCGGTCGCGGCCTTCATCGCGGGGACGATCGCACACGCGCGCTCGCAGCCGCGTAGCTCGACGCCCTTGTCCGCGTACAGGGCGGCGAGCGGCGGCAGCACGCGGGCGGCGATGCCGGCGTGGACAAGTAGCGTCTCCATCGTATTGCACGGCGAGTAGCGCTGCGTTTTCGCGTTGTCGGCAATGCGGATTGCCATGTCGAGGTTGGCATGCACGTCGATGTACACGTGGCAAACGCCGTCGAGATGCTTGATTACGGGCACCTTCGCCTCTTTTGCGATCCGCTCGATCAGGCCCTTGCCACCGCGCGGGACGATCACGTCCACGTGCTTCTCGTCGGCGATGAGTCGACCGACGGCGGCGCGGTCGGTCGTCGCGACGACCTGGACGCCTGTCTCGGGCAGACCCGCGGCACGCAGGCCCTCGTGGACGCATGCGGCGATCGCTCGGTTGCTGCGTATTGCCTCCGACCCTCCGCGCAGGATCGTCGCGTTGCCGGCCTTCAGGCACAGTGCCGCAGCGTCGGCGGTGACGTTGGGGCGCGATTCGTAGATGATGGCGACGACGCCCAGCGGCACGCGCATTTTGCCGACCTGGATTCCGGAGGGCCGGGTCTTGAGGCCGGTGATCTCGCCGACCGGATCGGCGAGCGCGGCGATCTGAGTCAGCCCATCGGCGATCGCCGCGATCGTCTTGGGCGACAACTGGAGCCGATCGACGAACGCGGCGTCACGCGCCGCGGCTTTCGCCGCAGCGACATCCTCGGCGTTGGCTACGAGCAAGGTCGCTTCATCGCGCCGGATCGCCGCCGCCATCGCGGCCAGCGCGTCGTTCTTCGACTGCGTATCCGCGCGGGCCAGCTCGCGCGCAGCGGAACGGGCGGCGGCTCCGACGCCGGCCATGTACGTCGCGACGTCGGTGAACGTTCCGAGACCGGGGATGTTGAGGTTGGTCACCCGAATATTGTAGCGCGCGGGGCGCGGGACGTGTCGCTTGTGCGCAAGGGCGGGTACAATGCCGCCCGCCGCCTTCCCAACTCGCATATCAAACACCTACGAGGAATCACATGCGCATATTGACCGTCGGATCCACCCTTTTCGTTCTTGCCGCGAGCTGCGGCCTGGCACTTGCCCAGCCAGCGCCATCCGGCGGCGCCGCGGTCGCGACCGCGCCCGGCAAGGCCGTGGCCGTCGAAACCATGAAGATCGCCGCGACCGTCACCGCCATCGACAAGGCCACGCGCGCGGTCACGCTCAAGGGGCCGAAGGGCAACGAGTTGACTGTTACCGCGGGGCCGGCGGTGAAGAATTTCGACCAGATCAAGGCCGGCGATCAGGTGATGCTCGAATACGTCGAAGCGTTGTCGCTGCAGCTCAAGAAGGGTGGCGGCGCACCGGTCGCGCGCACGACGCAGCAAGGCGCGGTTGCGGCCAAGCCCGGCGAGCGCCCCGCGGGCGCGGTCGGCCAGCAGGTCACCGTCGTCGCCGATGTGATCGATGTCAATCCGGCCACCCAGGTCGTCACCCTGAAGGGTCCGCAGCGTACCGTCGAACTGAAGGTGCGTGATCCGGAGCAGTTCAAGCTGGTGAAGAAGGGCGATCAGATCGAGGCGACCTATACGGAGGCGGTCGCGATCGCCGTGACGCCGGCGGCGAAACCGGCCGACGCGAAGAAGTAAACACCTTTGGTCAATCGCCGGTCCGGCCGGCGGATGCGTGCCGCGCCGCCATTCGATTGCGGCGGCGCCGGCGCGCACGTCAACGCGCCGTCTTCTTGATGGTCCTGACGCCAGCCTCGGCGCCGAGCAGGATCACATCCGCGCCGCGCGCGGCGAAGAGGCCGACGGTGACCACACCGACGATGTTGCGGATCTTCGCTTCCATCTCGACCGGGTTGGTAATCGTGAGCCCGTGCAAGTCGAGAATCACGTTGCCGTTGTCCGTCGTGAACCCCATCCGCCATGCGGGCTGGCCGCCCAACAGCACGAGCTGCCGAGCGACGTAGCTGCGCGCCATCGGGATCACCTCGACGGGCAGCGGGAACTTGCCCAGCACCCCGACCAACTTCGAGACGTCGGCTATGCAAACGAACTTGCGCGCCACCGCCGCGACGATCTTCTCGCGCGTCAGCGCGCCGCCACCGCCCTTGATCATCGCGCCGTGCTCGGTGACCTCGTCGGCACCGTCGACATACACCGGAAGGTCGGAGACGTTGTTCAGCTCCTCGACGAAGATCCCGTGTCCCTTGAGCCGTTCGGCGGTCTTTACCGAGCTCGCGACCGCGCCCTTGATCCGGTGCTTGATTTTCGCGAGCTCGTCGATGAAGAAGTTCGCTGTCGAGCCGGTGCCCACGCCGATGATCGCGTCGTCCTCGACGTACTTGATCGCCTCGCGGGCGACGGCCTGCTTCAGTTCGTCCTGGGTCATGGCGGCGGTCCCATGCTGAATCGAGCTATCGTACCGGCTGCGCCGATACCATGCTTGAGGCGCTGCACAATTTCTGCAGCGTCACTAGCCCCTCACAGCTGGCATACTCCCGCCCTCGCACCGGACAGGGGCGTGCGTCAATGGAGCGGCGCAGGTTGCAGGTTGCGCCGCAGCTCTTCTTCGAGCGCCACTTCGCGCCGCTCGAGATCCTCGAGATCGACTGCGTGCATCACGAACGCCAACGCGACGTCGTCGCTGGGCGCGAACAGCATCTGCTGCAACTCGGGTAGATATTCGAACATTGTCCTGGCTTCGCCTAAGCGGTTCGCAGCACGCGAACCTCGCTTATTACTGTACGCTTCCGCGCAGCCTGCGGCGCGCGAATTTCACCGCCGTTTGATGCAAGTCATTTCTTCCGCGGCGGTGGCAGGTCCGTGCACACGCCCTCGAATGCCTCGGCGCCGAGGCCGATCGATTCGGACAGCGTTGGGTGCGGGTGGATCGTGCGGCCGATGTCGACCGCATCGGCGCCCATCTCGATCGCCAGCGCGATTTCGCTGATCAGGTCGCCCGCGTGCGTGCCGACGATGCCGCCGCCGATGATTCGGTGCGTCGCGGCGTCGAACAGCAGCTTGGTGAAGCCTTCGTCGCGCCCGTTGGCAATCGCGCGGCCCGAGGCGGCCCACGGGAACACGCTTTTCTCGACCTTGATCCCCTTCGCCTTCGCCTCGTCTTCGGCGACACCGACCCACGCGATTTCCGGATCGGTGTAGGCGACCGACGGAATGACGCGTGCATCGAAAAACGACTTCTGCACCGGCCGCTGCCTCCGCCGCGACATGTCCCTCGTGCGTGGCCTTGTGCGCGAGCATCGGCTGGCCGACGATGTCGCCGATCGCGTAAATGTGCGGCACGTTGGTGCGCATCTGATTGTCGGCAGGGATGAAGCCGCGGTCGGTGACCGCGAGGCCGGCCTTGTCCGCGCCGATCTTCTTCCCGTTCGGGCTGCGGCCCACCGACAGCAGCACGAGGTCGTAGGCCTGAGGCCCCGACGGTGCCTGCTCGCCTTCGAACGTCACGGAGAGCGCATCCTTTTTCGCCTCGATCGCGACGGTCTTTGTCTTCAGCATCACGCGGTCGAAGCGCGGCTTGTTCATCTTCTCCCACACCTTCACGAGATCGCGGTCCGCGCCCGGCATTAGTCCATCGAGCATCTCGACGACGTCGAGCCTTGCGCCGAGCGAGGAGTACACACTGCCCATCTCGAGCCCGATGATGCCGCCGCCGACGACGAGCATCTTTGCTGGCACCGAGGCGAGGTCGAGCGCGCCGGTCGAGTCCACGATGCGCGGATCGTCCTTGGGAGCGAACGGCAGCCACACCGCCTGCGACCCGGCGGCGACGATCGCCTTCTCGAACCTGACAACCTTTTTCGCACCGGTCTTCCGTGCTCCGGGACCGTCGGTCAACTCGACTTCGACATGGTGCGGGTCGAGGAAGCTGCCGTAGCCGCGAACGACCTCGACCTTGCGCGCCTTCGCCATGCCATTGAGACCGCCGGTCAGCTTGCCCACGACCTTGTCCTTCCACCCGCGCAGCTTGGCGAGATCGACGTGCGGTGCGTCGAATGCGATGCCGTGTTCGGAAAGCAGCTTCGTCTCGTCCACCACCGCCGCGACGTGTAACAGCGCCTTCGACGGAATGCAGCCCACGTTGAGACATACGCCGCCCAACGTAGGATAGCGCTCGACCAGCACCGTCTTCATGCCGAGATCCGCCGCGCGGAACGCTGCGCTGTAGCCGCCGGGGCCAGAACCGAGCACGAGCATCTCGCATTCGATGTCGGCCTTGCCTGAATATGTCGCAGCGCCCGGGATCGGCGCGGCCGCGGGAGCCCGGGCGGGGACGCTAGTGGCCGGTTTTGGCGCAGCGGCGGCCGGTGGCGCCGCTGTCGGCGCCGGCTTTGCCGCGCCAGCCTCCGCGGTCTCCAGCGTGAGGATGACGACGCCTTCGGCGACCTTGTCGTTGAGCTTGACCTTCACGTCCTTGACTATGCCCGCAGCGGGTGAGGGCACGTCCATCGTCGCCTTGTCGGACTCGAGCGTGATCAACGAATCGTCGGCCTTCACCGTATCGCCCGGCTTGACGAAGATTTCGATGACCGGGACGTCCTTGAAGTCGCCGATGTCGGGGACTTTGACTTCGAACATGCTCATGACTTCTCGCCGTCCGCTGTCAGAGCACGACGCGGCGCAGGTCCGCGAGCAGGCTGCACAAATAGGCGGTGAAGCGTGCCGCAGCGGCGCCGTCGATGACGCGATGGTCGTACGAGAGCGACAACGGCACCAACAATCGCGGCGCGAATGTCTTGCCGTCCCACACGGGCTTCGTCTGTGCCTTCGAGACGCCGAGGATCGCGACTTCCGGGGCGTTGATGATCGGCGTGAACGCCGTGCCGCCGATGCCGCCAAGAGACGAGATCGAGAAGCAACCGCCCTGCATCTCCACGGGCCCCAGCTTGCCCTCGCGCGCCTTCGCCGAGAGCTCGCCCATCTCCTTCGCAATCTGCAGCACGCCCTTCTGGTCGGCGTTCTTGAGCACGGGGACGACCAGGCCGTTCGGCGTATCGGCGGCGAACCCGACGTGAAAGTACTGCTTCAGCACCAGGTTGTCGCCATCGAGGGACGCGTTGAAGTCGGGGAACCTCTTCAGTGCGGCAACGCTTGCCTTGATCAGGAAAGCGAGCATCGTCACCTTGATCCCGGACTTTTCGTTCTCTCTGTTGAGTTGGACGCGGAAAGCCTCCAGCTCGGTGATGTCCGCTTCGTCGAACTGCGTGACGTGCGGGATCATCACCCAGTTGCGGGCGAGATTGGCACCGGAGATCTTCTTGATCCGGGACAGTGGCCGCGGTTCAACGGGGCCGAACTTCGCGAAATCGACTGTTGGCCACGGCAGCAAGTTCAGCGCGCCGCCGCCGGTGACGCCTCCGCCCGCGGCGGCAGCGGGTGCCGCGCCGCCCATCACCTGCTTGACAAAGGTCTGCACGTCTTCCTGCAGGATCCGCGCATTCGGGCCGGTGCCGGTGACTCGGGTGAGATCGACCCCCAGTTCGCGCGCGAACTTTCGCACCGACGGTGACGCGTGCGCGGCCTTGAATGCTTCGCCGTCGACGGGTGCTCCAGCGGGGACCGAGGCGGGGGCAGGCGCTGCAACGGGCTTCGGCGCGGGCGCCGCCGGTACGGCTGGCGCAGGTATCGATGAGGTGACCGGCGCGGGAACGGTTGTCGCAGCAGCAGGCTTTGCGGCGGCGGCGTCCAGCAGGGCGATCACCACGCCCTCGCTGACCTTGTCGCCCACCTTGACCTTGAGCTCCTTCACGGTGCCCGCGGCGGGCGAAGGTACGTCCATCGTCGCCTTGTCGGACTCGAGCGTGATCAGCGAATCGTCGGCGCCGACCACGGCGCCCGGCTCGACGAAGACCTCGATGACCGGGACGTCCTTGAAGTCGCCGATATCGGGGACCTTGACCTCGAGTGTGCTCATTGCGGGCTCGCGTAAGGGAACACGTGCGCTGTCAAACCGTCCACGGTGCCGGCTTGGCCGGGTCGAGGCCGTATTTCTTCATCGCCTCGACAGCTTTCGCCGCCGGCAACGTGCCGTCATCGGTGAGCGCCTTGAGCGCTGCGACGGTGACATAGTAGCGATCGACCTCGAAGAAGCGCCGCAATTTCTCGCGCGTGTCGGAGCGGCCGAAGCCGTCGGTGCCAAGCACCACGTAACGGCGCTGCACGCAGGCCCGGATCTGGTCGGCGTAGGCGCGCATGTAGTCGGTCGCCGCGATCACAGGTCCCTGCGTGTCCTTGAGGCAGGCTTCGGCGTGCGCGAGCCCTGGCTTCGCGGTCGGATTCAGCATGTTCTCGCGCGTGACGCGCATGCAGTCGCGCGCGAGCAGCGTGAAGCTGGGACAGCTCCAGAGATCGGCTTCGACACCCCAGTCGTTCTTCAGCAGATCGGCGGCGGCGATCACCTCGCGGAAGATCGTGCCGGACCCCAGCAGTTGCACCCGCGGCGCCTTCCCTTTCTTCTCGGCCGCGCGGAACAGGTACATCCCCTTGATGATGCCCGGCGCCGCACCCTCCGGCATCGCCGGGTGCGGGTAGTTTTCGTTCATCACCGTAAGGTAGTAGTACACGTCCTCTCGCGCCGTGTACATTCGCCGCAGACCGTCCTGGACGATCACCGCGACCTCGTAGCCGAACGTCGGATCGTACGGGATGCAGTTGGGGATCGTGGCCGCGATCATGTGCGAGTGCCCGTCCTCGTGCTGCAGCCCCTCGCCGTTCAGCGTCGTACGGCCCGCGGTGCCGCCCAGCAGGAAGCCGCGCGAGCGCATGTCGCCGGCTGCCCATGCGAGGTCGCCGATACGCTGAAAGCCGAACATCGAATAGAAGATGTAGAACGGAATCATCGGCACGCCGTGCGTCGAATAGGACGTCGCCGCGGCGATCCAATCGCACATCCCGCCGGCCTCGTTGATCCCCTCCTGCAGGATCTGGCCGTTCTTCGATTCCTTGTAGAACATCAGCTGGTCGGAGTCCTCCGGCGTGTACAGCTGTCCCTGCTGGTTCCAGATGCCGAGCTGGCGGAACATGCCTTCCATGCCGAATGTCCGCGACTCGTCGGGGACGATCGGGACGATGTGCTTGCCGATGTTCTTGTCGCGCAGCAGCATCTGCAGCACCTGGACGAACGCCATCGTCGTCGAAATTTCGCGCTCGTCGGTGCTCTTGAGGAAACGTTCGAACGCCGCGAGCTCCGGCGTGACCAGCGCATCGGCCTGGCGCCGGCGCGCCGGCAAGTAGCCGCCAAGCTCCATCCGCCGGGCGCGCATGTACTCGAGCTCGGGCGAGCCTTCGGGAAACGTGACGTAGGGGACTTCGTCGAGCCGCTCGTCGGCAACCGGGATGTGGAAGCGGTCGCGGAAGTTGCGGATCGATTCGTGCGACAGCTTCTTCTGCTGGTGCGTGATGTTCTGGGCTTCGCCCGACTCGCCCATCCCGTAGCCCTTGATGGTCTTGGCGAGGATCACCGTCGGCTGGTCCTTTTGGTTCGCGGCGGCGTGGTACGCGGCGTAGACCTTGAAGGGGTCGTGGCCGCCGCGATTGAGCATCCAGATGTCGTCGTCGGAGTAATCGGCGACGAGTTCCTTCAGCTCCGGTGTGTTGAAGAAGTGCTCGCGCACGTAGGCGCCGTCCTTTGATTTGATCGTCTGATATTCGCCGTCGACGACCTCCATCATTCGCCGCGAGAGGATGCCCTTCTTGTCGCGGGCGAACAGTGGATCCCAATGCCGCCCCCAGACGACCTTGATCACGTTCCAGCCGGCGCCGCGGAAGTCGGACTCGAGTTCCTGAATGATCTTGCCGTTGCCGCGCACGGGGCCGTCCAAACGCTGCAAATTGCAGTTGACGACGAAGATCAGGTTGTCGAGGTTCTCCCGGGCCGCCATGCTGATCGCGCCCATCGATTCCGGCTCGTCCATCTCGCCGTCGCCGCAGAAGCACCAGACCTTGCGGCCGTCGGTCACGGCGAGTCCGCGGTCCTGCAGGTACTTCATGAACCGCGCCTGATAGATCGCCATCAGCGGACCCAGGCCCATCGACACCGTGGGAAATTGCCAGAAGTCGGGCATCAGCCACGGATGGGGATACGAGGAGATCCCCTTGCCGTCGACCTCTTGCCGGAAGTTGTCCATTTGTTCCGGTGTGAACCGGCCGAGCATGAACGCACGGGCGTAGACCCCCGGCGCCGAGTGGCCCTGCACGAACACAAGGTCGCCCCCATGCTCCTTGGTCGGCGCGCGCCAGAAGTGGTTGTAGCCGATGTCGTAGAGCATCGCGGCGGAGGCGAAGCTCGCGATGTGGCCGCCGACGTTGGTGTCCTTGTTCGCGCGCACGACCATCGCCATCGCATTCCAGCGCACGTAGTGGCGGATCCGCTGCTCGAGGTTGAAATCGCCGGGAAGCTTGACTTGCTTGTCGACCGGGATCGTGTTGATGTACGCAGTGTTCGCCGAGAAGGGCAGGTAAGCGCCGGAGCGCCGCGCCTTGTCGATCAGCGCCTCGATGAGGAAGTGGGCGCGGTCGGCCCCTTCCTGCGCGAGCACGCCTTCGAGCGCGTCGAGCCATTCCCGCGTTTCCTGCGGGTCGTGGTCCTGGTTCGGGATCATGTCCATGCGAGCCTCCATGTACCGCGATAGAGCGGCAGGCGCAGGTCGTCGATTGTATGCGTCGCGAGGGGTCCCCGCATCGCTGCGTTGCGGCATGGGCCGGCATTGCGTCGCCGACCCGAGGTGCCGCATTCTACCGTTGGATGAAAATAATTTCCAAAACACACAATGCGGTGATGGAGGGCATTCGGCGCAAAATCTGAGTGTAAGCGCCTACTTCCTACCTCTGAATAGCAGCCACAGCCCGCCAATCAACGAGAGGCTGCCGAATGCCACAAACCCGACGCGGTAGCTCCCCGTAAGCGTCGCGAGCAACGCGAATATCGGCGGACCGAGAACGACGCCTCCGAACGTGACAAAGCCCGTGGCCCCCGTGATCGGTCCCGCTTGGCCGTTCGGCGCGTGGCGGGCCACCTCGGCGAGCTGAACGCCGTTCCAGCCGATTGCAGTGGCACCGAACAACGCGCAGACGACGAGCATCGCCGCTGCGGGCCAAGCCGCGCCGAATGCCGCCGTGGCATAGGCGCAACCCCCGGCGCTGGTGCCGATCAACCCGAGCAGCGTCCGCGGCCGCACATAGTGATCCGCAACCGCCCCCCAGACGATGCGCCCGACGATTCCGCCGACGTTCGCGACGGTCAGCGCAAGCCCTGCGGCCACCAGCGAAAATTCCAGCGTCTCGGTCAGGTAGATGACAAGAAAGGTGACCAGGCAGACCTGGGTTGCAGCGTAGACGAGCCCGATAAGCGCCATTCCGACGAGCGCCGGGGTCGCGACCACGAGCCGGAGCGGCGCGAAGACGCCGCGCAGCGACAATGCGCGCGTCGGATTCCGGTCCCCATCGAAGGCGGCACGAGTCGGCTGCGCAGTGGCGGCGATCACGACGCCGAGCGCGGCGACGGCGACGAACGTCATGCGCCAGCCGAGCAGCAGCGCAAGGCCCGGCAGTGCCGCTCCGGCAAGTGCGGCGCCGGCGGGTACACCCGTCTGCTTGATCGAGAACGTCAGCCCCATCCGCGACGGCGGCGCCGTGCGCACCAGCACGTGCGACGACGCCGGCGTGATCGGGCCGTAACCCAGTCCCAGCATCGTCGCAGCGAGCACGAGGAGCGTGACCAGTGCCGACGGTGGCGCCGCGCCGGCGGCTGCGATCGCCATGCCCGCCGCGCAAAGCAGCACGCAGGCCTGCGACACGCGGATCGCGCCGAAGCGCTCGATGAATCCGCCGCTGCCGAGGCTCCCCGCCATCGACCCGATATAGACGAGTCCCACGAAGACGCCGACGAGGCCGGCCGGCAACGCGAGGTCGCGCGCGATCATCGGCGCCAGCACGGCGGTCGCGGTTGCGGCGAGCGACGTGAAGATCTGGATCGCCAGCGTGACGGCGAGCGCCGTCGCCGCGGTGCGGGCGGATCTCATGGGCCGATTGAAGTCAGCGCACGACGGGAATCGTCCGTGATTCGGTCACTATCGTATCGACGCCGAGGTCGTGCGGGGCGGCGGGAACGCGATCGACGATCTGCAAGTCGAGCGCACCGGCGACGCGCGTCGCCGATCCCGGTACCAACGGCAGCAGCCGGTCGTAGTAGCCGCCGCCGTAGCCCAGCCTTCGCCCGCCATGGTCGAATGCCACGCCGGGTACGAGCACCCAGTCGATGGTCGCCGGTGCCACGGCAGGGCAGCGCGGCAACGGCTCCGGAATGCCCAGGCGGCTCGCAGCAACGTCGCGTACCGGGTCGGCCACCGCGTGCAGTTCGAGCATTCGCGTGGCCTCGTTGACGCGGGGCACCGCCACGGTCTTGCCGGCAGCGAGCGCCGCGTTGACAAGCGGCACCGTGTCCCACTCGCTGCGGAACGGTAGCGTCAGCAGCACCGTGCGGGCGGCAGCGAAGGACGGAAGGGCGGCGATGCGTGCGACGATCGCTTGCGCTGCCGCAGCGCGCACGCCGATCGGCACCGCATCGCGCGCCGCAAGCACCTCCCGCCGGAGCGCGAGCTTGGCCTCGCGCAGCGCAGCGCCCTGCGGCGCGGCAGCGGTCCCGTCCGTGGAGTGCGGCATGGAGCGATGGTAACGCAAGCGCGCGCGCCCCTCGCCGCGCCAGCGTCGGCGATTGCCTCGGTACGCCTATAATCACGGCTTCGTCCACGGGCCCCACGATGAAGAACGTCCACCAGATTCACCGCGATCGGCGCGCGGCGCTCTTGCGACAGATGCGCGAACACTCGGGCGGCGGCCTTGCCCTCGTGCCGACAGCCCCCGAACTCGCGCGCAACCGCGACTCGCTGTTCCCGTTCCGGCACGACAGCTATTTCCATTACGTTTCGGGATTTCCCGAGCCAGAGGCCGTGGTCGCGCTCGTCGCCGGCAAGAACGGTCCCGCGAGTGATCGCCACATCCTGTTCTGCCGCGACAAGAACGAGGAACGGGAGATCTGGGATGGCTTCCGTTACGGCCCCGACGCCGCGCGCGAGATCTTCGGCTTCGACGAGGCGCACCCGATCGCCGAACTCGACAAGGCGCTAGCCGAGCTCGCCGCCGACCAGCCCGCGATGTACACACCGATTGGCCTGTTTCCGGCGTGGGACCGCAAGATCACCGACACGCTCAACGAAGTCCGCAACCGCGTACGCACCGGCGTCAGCGCCCCCGAGGAAATCGTCGATGTCCGCGCGGCGCTCGATGTGCTTCGCCTGGTGAAGGACGAGCACGAGCTGAAGCTGATGCGGCGCGCCGCGGAGATTTCCGCCGCCGCGCATCGGCGGGCGATGGACCGCACGCGTGTCGGCTGGTACGAGTATCAGGTGGAGGCCGAGCTGGTGCACGAATTTCTGCGCTCCGGCGCACAGGCGGTCGCCTATCCGTCGATTGTGGCCGGCGGTCCGAACGCCTGCGTGCTGCATTACCGCGACAACAACCGGCAGCTTCAGGACGGCGAGCTGCTGTTGATCGATGCCGGCTGCGAATACCAGAGCTACGCCTCGGACGTCACGCGCACGTTTCCGGTCAACGGCAAGTTCACGGGACCGCAGAAGGCCGTCTACGAACTGGTGCTCGCGGCGCAGCAGGCGTGCATCGACGCCGTGAAGCCCGGTGTGGAATTCCACGACTACCACAAGGTTGCCGAGCGCGTGCTGGCGCAAGGTTACCTCGATCTCGGTCTCTGCCAGGGAACGCTCGACGCAGTGCTGGAGAGCGGCAGCTTCAAGCAGTTCTACATGCATCGTGCCGGCCACTGGCTGGGCATGGACGTCCACGACGCCGGCCTCTATCAGGTGAAGGGGGCGTCGCAGAAGCTCCTTCCCGGCATGGTGCTGACCGTCGAGCCGGGAACCTACATCCGGCCCGCCGACAACGTGCCCGATCAGTTCTGGGATATTGGTGTGCGCATCGAGGACGACGTGCTGGTGACCGCGACCGGGACCGAGATTCTGAGCGTCGCCACGCCGAAATCCGTAGCCGACGTCGAGGCGTCCTGCCGTCGCTGAGTGTCGAGCCGCAGCCGTACAGGCGTAGCGGCATCGCGCATCGCATCCATGCTGCATGATCTTGTCATCGTTGGCGCGGGTCCCGTCGGCGCCACGCTCGCGCTGGCGCTCGCTGACGACGATCTCGACGTGGTCGTGCTCGATGCGCGCGCCGAAGGAGAGACGTCCCGCGGCGACCGCTCGCTCGCGCTGTCGCACGGTGCCCGGCTGATCCTCGATCGGCTCGGCGTGTGGGGTGGAATCACGGCGACGCCGGGCGGCGTCACTCCCATTACGGCCATCGACATCTCGCAGGCCGGCGGCTTCGGGACGGCGCGGCTCAGCGCGGCCGAGACCGGGCTGCCCGCGCTCGGTTACGTGGTCCGCTATCGCGCGCTGCAGGCTGCGCTCGACATCGCGCTCGCACATGCCGGCATCACGATTCGACACGGCGTTGCGGCGACGGCGGTCGGTGGCACATCTGCGTATGCCGCCGTCGAAACCGAAGGCGGCAACGGCGAACCGATCCTTGCGCGACTCGCGGCCGTCGCCGACGGTACGGGCGCCGCAGTCGCGGGCGTCGTGCGGCAACGGCACGACTACGGACAGGTCGCGGTGGTTGCGAAACTCTGGCGAGCGTCGCCGCCCGACGGGCTCGCCTGCGAGCGCTTCACGCCGGCCGGACCCATCGCGCTCCTGCCCGAGGGCGACCACTACGGGCTCATCTGGACGTCGACGCCGGAGCGGGCGCAACAGCTGCTCGCATGCGACGACGCACGTTTTCTCGCGGAGCTCGCCCTGCATTGCGGCGCACGGGCGCGCGGCTTTTCGCGGGTGGCGGACCGCCGCGTTTTCCCACTGGTGCTGGAATACGCGCGCGATGCGACGGCCGCACGCACGGTCGTCGTCGGCAATGCCGCGCAGACGCTCCATCCGGTAGCGGGCCAAGGCTTCAATGTCGGCCTGCGCGACGCGTACGAACTCGCGCAAGTGGTGCTTGATGTGCCGCGCGAGGCGATCGGCGATCGGTCGATGCTGCAGCGCTACGCGCGTGCCCGCCGGCCGGACCGCTGGGCCGGTATTGCGTTCACGCACGGCCTCGTCAACCTTTTCGGCAACGATCTGCCGTTCGTGCGGTGGCCGCGCGGGTTGGCGCTCACTCTTCTCGACGCGGTTCCACCGGCGAAGCGCGCGTTTACGCACGCGATGATGTTCGGCTTGCGTTAACGCGGTGTCGATTGGCCTCGGCCGACACACCAGCAACACGTTCGCGCATTGTCCGGCATCGAAATCACCCCTTAGTTGCCGCAAAGGATCTTCACTGTCACGTGGACGCCAGTCGCGCACAAATGATGCCCGGGACGCATGCCGCGGCATCCAAGAATCGTGCCACGGCGACAGGCGCACATTGACCGTTGCGCGAAAAGATTTGCGTTGTGCCGCGCGGTTCGGGAACGGTTATAATCCGCTCCCCTCGCATCCTTTCCACGTTCTTTTTCCGACCGCCGCCGTGCACATCGGACCCTACAACATAGCGAACAACCTCGTCGTCGCGCCGATGGCCGGCGTGACGGACCGGCCGTTCCGCCAGCTGTGCAAGCGATTCGGGGCGGGCTACGCGATCTCCGAGATGGTGGCGTCGAACCCGAAGTTGTGGACTACGGAAAAATCGCAGCGCCGCACCGATCATCGTGGCGAGGTCGAACCGATTGCCGTGCAGATCGCGGGCGCCGATCCGTCGCTGATGGCCGACGCCGCGCGCTTCAACGTCGAGCGCGGCGCGCAGATCATCGATATCAACATGGGGTGCCCGGCGAAAAAGGTCTGCAACGTCGCGGCGGGTTCCGCACTGCTCGGCAACGAAACCCTGGTCGCGGCGATTCTCGAGGCGGTTGTCGGCGCGGTCGCGGTCCCGGTGACGCTGAAGATCCGGACCGGCCCGCACCCCGGGCATCGGAATGCGCTAGCCATTGCCAGAATCGCCGAGGCCGCGGGCGTCCGCGCGCTCGCAGTCCACGGTCGCACGCGCGCCTGCGGCTACGTCGGACCGGTCGAGTACGACACGATTCGGGCGGTGAAGGCATCGGTAAGGATTCCAGTGATCGCCAACGGCGACATCGATTCTGCGGAACAGGCGCGGGAGGTGCTCTCCCGCACTGGTGCGGACGCGATCATGGTCGGCCGAGCCGCGCAGGGCCGGCCGTGGATCTTTCGCGAGATCCGCCACTTCCTCGACCACGATGCGCACCTGCCGCCGCCGACGGTCGAAGAGGCGCGCGCGGCCATCATCACCCATTTGGCCGACCATTATGCGTTCTACGGCGAAGCGGCGGGCGCGCGCATCGCGCGCAAGCACCTCGGCTGGTACACGAAGGATCTCGCGGGCGGCGAATCGTTCCGCCGGGAAATCAACGCGACGGAAACGCCCGAGGCACAGCTCTCGGCAATCCACCGCTATTTCGACACGCTCGCCGCAAGCGGTGAGCGCCTCGACTACCGCGCACGGTACGCGGACATCGTCGATGCGCGCACCGTCTTCGGCCGCGCGTCACCACCATCGCTGACGGGCGGGGAGGCCCTGGCCGCGTGAGAAAAACACTGCGCATCAATGGCGGCAATGAACTCGGCAGGACGGTCGAGAAGTCGCTCGACGAGTATTTTCGCAAGCTCGACGGTGAGCGGCCGCATGGCGTCTACGACATGGTGATCACGCACGTCGAGCGCGCGTTGATCGCATCGGTGATGGAGCGCGCAGGCGGCAACCAGACGCAGGCCGCCGACATGCTCGGGATGAATCGCAACACACTGCGCGCCAAGCTGTCCAAATACGGGATCCGTTGACGCCCTTCGATGGCCAAGCGCGAAAGCGCGGATTCCTGAGCGCGCTTTCTGCCTGTAACGCCGTCCGATCGATCTTCTCATGTACTGCAGGCGCCCGCCGCCCGCTCGACGCGCATGTCCGCTCCGATCACGCAAGCGCTGCTTTCTGTCTCCGATAAGACCGGGGTCGTCGAGTTCGCGCGCGGGCTCGCGCGTCAAGGCGTGCGGCTCTTGTCCACGGGCGGTACGGCGAAGACGCTCGCCGATGCCAGACTCCCGGTCGTCGAAGTGGGCGTCTACACGGGGTTTCCGGAAATGCTAGACGGCCGGGTCAAGACGCTGCACCCGAAAGTACACGGTGGCATTCTGGCGCGGCGCGACTTGCCGGCGCATGTCGCGGCGCTGGAACGGCACGGCATCCCGCCGATCGACCTCGTCGTGGTCAACCTCTATCCGTTTCGGCGTGTGGTCGCGAAGCCCGGCTGCACGATCGACGACGCGATCGAGAACATCGACATCGGCGGCCCGGCAATGGTGCGCTCGGCGGCGAAAAACTGGGAGCACGTCGGCGTAATCGTCGATCCGGCCGACTACGGCCCGCTACTCGCCGAGTTGGAGGCAAATGGCCGGGCGTTGTCGGCCGCGACGCGCTTCGCGCTCGCGCGCAAGGCCTTCTCGCATACGGCCGCCTACGAGGGGGCGATCTCGAACTGGCTGACCGCGCGCGGCCCCGATGGCGCAGCCTCATTGTTTCCCGATTGCTTCAACCTGCAGGCAACGAAGGTACAGGACCTGCGCTACGGCGAGAATCCGCATCAGCGCGCCGCATTCTACCGGGACGAAGCGCCGGCCGCCGGGACGATCGCGACGTACCACCAGCTGCAGGGCAAGGAGCTCTCGTACAACAACATTGGCGATGCCGATGCGGCGTGGGAGTGCGTGAAGTCGTTCGCCGAGCCGGCATGCGTAATCGTCAAGCACGCGAATCCGTGCGGCGCTGCGATCGCGGTTTCGCCGCTCGCCGCTTACCGCATGGCATTGGCGACGGACCCGGTTTCCGCATTTGGCGGCATTATCGCGTTCAACCGCCCCGTGGACGTGGCCGCGCTTGAAGCGGTGTCGGCGCAATTTCTCGAAGTGCTGATCGCGCCCGGGTACGCACCGGACGCCGTCACTGTGATCGGGCAGAAGAAGAACGTCCGCGTGCTCGAGGTGCCGCTGCTACCCGGTGCGCCGGAGCAGCTCGATTTCAAGCGCGTCGGCGGCGGCTTCCTCCTGCAGACGGCGGATGCGCGCAACGTGTCGCCTACGGAGCTGCGCGTCGCCACCCAGCGAGCGCCGACGGCGGAACAGATGGCGGACCTTATGTTCGCGTGGCGCGTGGCCAAATTCGTGAAATCGAACGCAATCGTCCATTGCGCCGGCGGACGCACACTGGGGATCGGGGCCGGCCAGATGAGCCGCGTGGATTCGGCGCGCCTCGCTGCGATCAAGGCGAAGAATGCGGGCCTGTCGCTCGCGGGCTCGGTCGTTGCCTCCGACGCATTCTTCCCGTTCCGCGACGGGCTCGATGTCGTTGCCGACAACGGCGCGGTCGCGGTGATTCAGCCGGGCGGCAGCGTGCGCGACGACGAGGTGATCGCCGCCGCCGACGAGCGCGGCGTTGCGCTGGTGCTCACCGGCGTGCGGCATTTCCGTCACTGACGATGAGGCTGCGCCGAATGCAACGATGGGGAATCCAGGCCTGCCTGGCGGTGGTTCTGGCGTGTGGTTTTTCGGCACCGGTGCGGGCCGCCGAATGCGCCGATCTGTGGGACTGGGTCAACACGGCCTGCCGCCGCCTCGCCGACACCTACGAGTACGGCAGTAACGAGCTGCTGCTGTCGGGCTACGCATGGCACGTCCCGTGGACCTGGACGTCCGAGGCGCGCGCGCAGGAAAACGAGTATGCCTGGGGCGGCGGCTGGGCGCGCACGACGGAGCGCGACAATGGCGATACCGATACCGTGTATTTCCTCGTGTTCAGCGATTCGCACAAGAACGCCGAGTTCAATCTCGGCTACGCGTGGTCGACGTACTGGGGCCCGCGCGACGGCCTCCAGCCGGGACTGGGCTACACCGTCGCAATCATCCAGCGCCCGGATATTGCGAATGGCATCCCGTTCCCGGCGATCCTGCCGTTGTTTTCGCTGCGCTACCAGAAGTTCACGCTGGTCTCGACGTTCATTCCGACGCTGAACGGCGGCATCAACAACGGCAGCGTGCTCTACGTTTTCGGCAGGATCGCGCTCGACTGAAGCTGATGCCGTGAACGTGCTCGTGATCGGCGGCGGTGGCCGCGAACATGCGCTGGCGTGGAAGCTGGCGCGCTCGCCGCGGGTGGCCAAGGTCTTTGTCGCGCCCGGCAACGCGGGCACCGCGCTCGAGCCGGAACTCACCAATACCCCCACCACCGCGTTTCCCGAGCTGGTCGCATTCGCGCAACAGAACCATGTGCTGCTCACGGTCGTCGGGCCCGAGGCGCCGCTCGCCGCCGGTGTCGTGGACGCGTTCCGCGCGGCGGGCTTGCGGATCTTCGGGCCGACGCAAGCCGCGGCTCAGCTCGAAAGCTCGAAGGATTACGCGAAGGCGTTCCTGGCGCGGCACGGCATCCCGACCGCGCACTACCATACCTTCGCCGACGCCGGCGCGGCGCGCGCGTACGTGGCGGAGCGCGGCGCGCCGATCGTCATCAAGGCCGACGGCCTTGCCGCGGGCAAGGGCGTGGTCGTCGCCGGCACCGTCGCGGAGGCACACGCGGCGATCGACGCCATGCTCGTCGGCAACGCGTTAGGTACGGCGGGCGCGCGCGTCGTCGTCGAGGACTTTCTCGAAGGCGAGGAGGCGAGCTTCATCGTGATGGTCGATGGCCGCAACGTGCTGCCGCTCGCATCGTCGCAGGACCACAAGCGCCTTCTCGACGGCGACCAAGGACCGAACACGGGCGGCATGGGCGCGTACTCGCCGGCGCCGGTCGTCACACCGGCGCTGCACGCGCGGATCATGCGCGAGGTGATCCTGCCGGCGGTATCCGGAATGGCCGCAGACGGCATCCCGTACACCGGTTTCCTCTATGCCGGTGTGATGGTCGACAGCGCGGGCAATCCCAAGGTCCTCGAATTCAACTGCCGTTTGGGTGATCCCGAGACGCAACCGATCCTGGTGCGGTTGAAGTCGGACCTGCTCGAGCTGGTGGAGCATGCGGTCGACGGCACACTCGACCACGTCGATGCGGAGTGGGATCGCCGCGCGGCGCTCGGTGTCGTGCTCGCCGCCCACGGCTACCCCGACCGGCCACGCAGGGGTGATCCGATCGCCGGCCTCGAGCGCGTCGACGAAAAGACGCACCCGGATTGCAAGGTGTTCCACGCGGGCACGGCGCGCGATGGCGACCGGATCGTCGTCACCGGCGGCCGGGTGCTGTGCGTGACCGCGCTGGGCGATTCGGTGAAACAGGCACAACGCGCCGCCTACGCTGCGATCGCAGATATCCATTTCGACGGCATGCAATACCGCACCGATATCGGGCACCGCGCCGTCTCCGCGCGCCGGGCCTGACGCTGCCAAGCGCAAGCCGGGGTCGGATCGCGCTTCTCGCGGCGAACGAACGGTTTTTCACGTAATCTGAAAGCCCTACCCGACCACGGCGATGAACGTCACCGCGCCCCGCGAATATTTCCTCGACCTGCAGACGCGTATCGTCGCGCGGCTCGAGGCGATCGACGGGCAGTCGTTCCAGCGCGACGAATGGGCGCGCTCCGAGGGAGGCGGTGGGATCACGCGGTTGCTCGAGGAAGGCCACGTCTTCGAGCGCGCGGGGGTCAACTTTTCGCACGTCAAGGGCACCGCGCTGCCGCCATCGGCGACCGCAACGCGACCCGGCATCGCGGGTCGCGCATGGGAGGCCCTCGGCGTATCGCTGGTGCTGCATCCGCGTAACCCGTACGCGCCGACCGTCCACATGAACGTGCGACTGTTCGTCGCGCATGCGCGCTCCGCCGCGGAAGAGGACGCCTGGTGGTTCGGCGGTGGCATGGACCTGACGCCCTACTACGGCTTCGAGGCGGACGCCGTCCATTTCCACCGCACGTGCCGCGATGCGCTCGCGCCGTTCGGCGATGGCGTGCACGCGAAGTACAAGCGCTGGTGCGACGAATACTTCTACCTCAAGCACAGGAGCGAGCCGCGAGGCGTCGGCGGTATTTTCTTCGACGATCTGAGCGAGGGTGGGTTCGACCGCTGCCTGGCATTGACGCAAAGCGTCGGCGATCGTTTCCTCGATGCGTATGCGCCGATCCTGCAACGGCGCAAGGACACGCCCTACGGCGAGCGCGAGCGCGACTTCCAGGCCTACCGCCGCGGGCGCTACGTCGAGTTCAATCTGGTCTGGGATCGCGGTACGCTGTTCGGCCTGCAGTCGAACGGCCGCACCGAGGCGATCCTGATGTCGCTGCCTCCGGTCGTGAAGTGGCGCTACGACTGGAAGCCCGCGCCCGGCACGGCGGAGGCACGGCTCTATACCGACTTCCTCGTTGTCAAGGATTGGACTGGTGGGCAATGACCGCAGACAGCCGTGACGATTCGCACCTGATCGAGACGAAGGTGTCGTCGGAACCGGTGTTCGACGGCAAGCTGCTGCACGTGCGCCGCGATACCGTGCGCCTCCCCGACGGCAAACTGGCGACGCGCGAGCACATCGTCCATCCGGGTGCCGTGCTGATCGTGCCGGTGTTGCCCGATGGCCGTCTCGTCATCGTGCGGCAGTACCGGTATCCGCTGGACCGCGTGTTCATCGAATTTCCGGCGGGCAAGCTCGATCCGGGCGAGGAAGAACTCTTCACCGCGCAACGGGAACTCAAGGAAGAAGCGGGCTACGTGGCGACGACGTGGACGTCGCTGGGCACGATCCACACGCTGATCTCGTACACGAACGAAAAGATCGACGTCTACGTCGCCGAAGGGCTGACCCACGTCGGCGCGCAGCTCGACGACGGCGAATTTCTCGACGTCGTCATCATGAGCCTCGACGAGATGCTCGCGGCGCTCGATCGCGGCGAGATCACCGACGCCAAGACCGTCACGGCGCTGCTACTCTACGCGCGGCGGCTGTCGCGTTGACGCGATGATCGCGCGCCGGCTCGTAATCCACGGCGGCGTGCAGGGCGTCGGCTACCGCTATGCGATGGTCGAGGCCGCCAACGAGCACGGCGTCGCAGGCTGGGTGCGCAATCACCGTGACGGGACCGTCGAGGCGCTGGTGCAGGGCGAGACCGCCGCAGTCGAGGCGGTCATCGCCTGGTGCCGACGCGGGCCGCCGGCGGCGCGCGTAACCCGCGTCGACGTCATCGACGCGGCGATCGAAGCCCATGCACGGTTCGACTGGCGGCCGACCGGTTGACGACCGCGGCGGTTCACTCGGGCGCATCGCGCACGCCGAAGATGTCCTTCCACGCCGCGTAGCTCGACCCGGCCCACAGCGGCAGCGCCAGCACGAGGCCCAGCCCCAGCGTCAGAAAACTGATGCCCAGCAGCACCATCGACGCTGCGGCATAGACGAGGAGCGGCAGCGTATTGAGTGCAAACGCATTCCAGCTTGCGGCAAAGGCGGCGCCGGGCGGCACGCGCTCGAACAGCACGTGGAACGGGACGAAAGTGACCGGGAGGGAAACAAGGACTGCCGGTCGCCTGGATGCCGAGGATCGCAACGGCCGAGAGTTCCCCGATCCGCCGGCGGACACGAACAGGTTGACGTCGGCGATCCACCACGCGGCGAGCGCCTGCGCGGCAAACGCGAACAGGCTCGCCGCGACGATGGCCGCGATGGCGCCGCTGCCGGCGCGGAACGCCGCAACGGCGAACCCCAGCGAGAGCGCGGCCCGTCGGTCCGCGGCGGCGGCGGCATAGACGAGGCCGCAGGCGACGAGTGGCGTGATGATCTCGCCGAGGAGCGCGCCCGCGCCGGGCGTCACCCGGAGAGCGAGCTCGGTCGCAAACGTTATGACGGCGAGTCCCATCCAGGTCGCAGGCGCGTGCTTGAACAGACGCAACGCCTCCTCGTACCAGGCGAGCGCATGCTCCCAGGGCACGATGCGCGGATGCAGGTGCGCCGGCGGCGGCGTGGCCGAACCGGGGAGTGGCGGCGTTTCGGGCATCCGGCGGCTATGCGGCCGCTTCGCCGAGGTAGGCGGCGCGCACGGCTGGATCGTGCAGCAGCTTTTTCGCGTCGCCGGAAAGCGTGATCGCGCCGGATTCCATCACGTAGCCGCGATGGCTCACTTCGAGCGCCAGTTTCGCGTTCTGCTCGATCAACAGGATCGTGACGCCCTCCTTTGCGACCGCCAGAACAGTCTCGAAGACTTTCTGCACCATCAGCGGCGCCAAGCCCATCGATGGCTCGTCCATCAGCAGGAGCTTCGGCTTCGACATCAGCGCCCGGCCCATTGCCAGCATCTGCTGCTCGCCGCCGGACAGCGTTCCTGCCGTCTGGCGGCGGCGTTCCTTCAAGCGCGGAAAGAGCGCGAATACGCGCTCGACATCGTCCCGGATTCCCGCGCCGTCGCTGCGCACGTAGGCGCCCATGGCGAGATTTTCCTCGATGGTCAGCGCGCCGAACACGCCGCGTCCCTCAGGCACCATCGCGAGGCCGCGGCGCACGAGCTCGAAGGCGGGCCGCCCGGTGATATCGGCGCCGCCGTAGCGAATCGTGCCGGATTTGATCGGCAAGAGCCCGCAGATGCCCTTCAGCGTCGTCGTCTTGCCCGCGCCGTTGGCGCCGATGAGGCACACCAGTTCACCTTCACCGACGTGGAGGTCGATGCCCTTGACCGCCTGGATGCCGCCGTAGGCGACCTCCAGTCGTGCGAGCTCGAGCAATGGGGCGGCACCCGCGCTCACGCGGCCTCCCCGCGGCGACAGTGCGACGGGGGCGCCTGCGTCATGCCGCCCCTTTCAGGCTGAGCGTGACGTCGCCGCCCAGGTACGCGGCGATCACCTTGGGATCGTTCTGCACGGCGGCGGCGGTACCTTCGGCGATCTTCTTGCCGTAGTCGAGCACCAGCACGCGGTCGCACACGCTCATCACGAGCTTCATGTCGTGCTCGATCAAGAGAATTGTCGTGCCGTCGCGGCGGATGTCCTCGAGCAGCGCCTTCAGCGCCGAGGTCTCGGTGGCGTTCATGCCGGCGGCCGGCTCATCGAGCGCGAGAAGTTTCGGCTCGGTCGCCAGCGCGCGGGCGATCTCGAGCCGGCGCTGGTCGCCGTACGCGAGGTGCTTGGCGAGCGAATTGGCACGTCTTGCAACGCCGACATACTCGAGAAGCTCGTAGGCGCGGCGCTCGATCGCCTTTTCCTCGGCGCGGGTGCCCGCGTCGCGCAGGATGGCGCCGAACACGTTCCCGTGCGTGCGCACGTGGCGGCCGATCATCACATTTTCCAGCGCCGACAGGTTCGCGAAAAGGCGGATGTTCTGGAACGTGCGCGCGATGCCGCGTTCGGCGACCTCGTTCGGCTTCAGACCCGTCAGCGGTGCGCCGTCGAACGTGAATTCGCCTTCGTCCTGCGCATAGATGCCGGTCAGCACGTTGAACAGGCTCGTCTTGCCGGCGCCGTTCGGGCCGATCAGCCCGTAGATCTCGCCGTGGTTGATCGTAAAGCCGACCTCCGCGAGCGCGTGGACGCCGCCGAAGCGCTTGCTGATGCCCTTCGCCGCAAGCAGCGCGAGGTGGTGGTTGTTCATCCCGCCACTTTCGGCGTTTCCAGCTCGCGCTTGCGCAGCGCGGAGGGCAGAATGCCGGCCGGCCGGAACAGCATCATCAGCACCAGTGCCATCCCGAACAGCAGCATCCGGATCACCTCGGGCTCGATCAGCATCCGGCCGAAGAGCGCCTTCTGCACGGGCTCGACCGTGTAGCGCAGCACCTCGGGGACGAATGACAGCAGCACGGCGCCCAGGATGACGCCCCAGATGTTGCCCATCCCGCCCAGCACGACCATCGACAGCACCATCACCGACTCGACCAGCACGAAGCTCTCCGGGCTGATGAAGCCCTGCGTGGCCGCGAAAATGCCGCCGGAAACGCCGCCGAAAGACGCGCCCATCGCGAACGCGAGGAGCTTCATGTTGCGCGTGTTGATACCCATCGCGCGCGCGGCGATCTCGTCCTCGCGGATTGCCTCCCACGCGCGCCCGATCCGCGAGTCCTGCAACCGTAGATTGATGACGATGATGACGAGCAGCACGACGAGTAGCAGGTAGTAGTACTTGATCGGGCCGGTGAATCTCAGGCCGGCGATCGTCTCGTTGGAGGCGAAGCTGAAGTCGCCGATGCTAAACGGATCGATCAAGGTGATCCCCTGCGGGCCGTTGGTCAGGTTGACCGGCTGCGACAGGTTGTTGAGGAAGATGCGGACGATCTCGCCGAAGCCCAGCGTGACGATCGCGAGATAATCGCCGCGCAGCTTCAGCGTCGGCGCGCCGAGCAGCACGCCGAACATGCAGGCGACCGCCGCGCCGAGCGGCAGGATCACCCAGAACGGCAGATGCAGGTTGAAGTGCGGCGAGGCGAGCAGCGCGTAGGTGTAGGCGCCGACCGCGTAGAACGCGATGTAGCCGAGATCGAGCAGGCCCGCGAAGCCGACGACGATGTTGAGGCCGAGCGCCAGCAGCGACGAACAGCACGGCGAGGTTGGTAATGCGCACCCAGGCGGTGCCGATCTGCGCCAGCGCGAACGGCAGCACGGCCAGCGCGACGGCGATCAGCAGAATGCCTACCCACGCGCCGTGCGGGTGCTTCTTCGGGTCGAGGAACGCATGCATGGCGGCGTGCTACGCGCGGTCGCTGACCCGCTCGCCCAGCAGGCCCGACGGCCGGAAGATGAGCACGGTGATCAGAACCAGGAACGCGAATACGTCCTGGTAGTTGCTCCCGAACAACGTGAGGTTCGGATCGGTGACGCAGCGCTCCGCGATCGCGTCGGACCAGCCCGAGAGCTGGCACAGATTGGTGAGGTCGCCGACGTACCCGGCACCCAGTGCTTCGATGACGCCGAGCAGGACGCCTCCCAGCATCGCGCCGGCGAGGTTGCCGATGCCGCCCAGCACGGCGGCGGAGAATGCCTTCAGGCCGAGGATGAAGCCCATCTGGTACTGCGCGATGCCGTAGTAGGTGCCGACCATCACTCCGGCCACGGCTCCGAGCGCGGCGCCGATCACGAAGGTCAGCGCGATGACGGTGTTGATGTTGATCCCCATCAGCCCGGCGACCTGCTGGTTCTGCGAGGTCGCGCGCATCGCGATACCGAGCTTGGTCTTGTACACCAGCCCGAGCAGTCCGGCCATCATCAGGACCGACGCGCCGATGATCACGATCTGCACATTGGTGATCGTCGCGCCATCGGAGTGGCCGGTGACGTGATACGACGTGACCGCGACGATTTGCGGGAACGGCAGCGGGTTGCGGCTCCAGATGATCATCGCCAGGTGCTGCAGCACGATCGACAGGCCGATCGCGGTGATCAGCGGGGCGAGCCGCGGCGCGTTGCGCAGCGGCCGGTAGGCAACGCGCTCCAGCGTGTAACCCACCGCCATGCACACCGGCACCGCGACCAGCACGCCGGCGATCAGGATGGCGAGCGGTGGCAGCCCGACCTGCGCGCCGACGAGCGCGGTGATGACCGAGAACGCGGTCATCGCGCCGATCATCACCACTTCGCCGTGCGCGAAGTTGATGAGCTGGATGATCCCGTACACCATCGTGTAGCCGAGCGCGACCACCGCATACACGCTGCCCAGCGTGAGGCCGTTGATCATCTGCTGCAGGAAAATGTCCACACGACCCTCCGCCCGGCCGGGGCGCCGGAACTCCCCTGTTGCCGCCGATCGGGGACGGCCCGGTCGGCGGTGCGCTCGAATTCCGGCGATTGTGCGGGGCGGCGCCGATGCCGGCAATCCCCCGGCAGCGCAGCACCGGCGGCGCGCGGCGCGGGCGCTCGCGATCGATGGGGTGTCCCGGATGTGAAAACGGCGCCCCGGGGGACGCCGTTTTCGCCGTGACGATGGCCGTTACTTCTTCGGCGCATCCTTGGCCGGTGCGGCCGGCGCCATTGCCGGGGCGGCCGCCGGAGCCGCCGCCGCCGCAGCTGCGGACTCGATCTTCGTCGTCTTGCCGGCCTTGATGATCGCCACCGGCTCGACGTTGCCGTTCTTCAACTGGAAGATCGTCATCTCGGCGTCCTTGCGGTCGCCCTTCTCGTCGAACTCGATGTGGCCCGTCGCGCCATCGAACTTGATCTTGGCGAGTTCCGGCAGGTACTTGGCCGGGTCGGTCGAGTCCGCCGTCTGCATCGCGGCGATAAGGATCTTGGCGGCGTCGTAGAAGAACGGCGCGTACTGCTTGACCTCGCCGTACTTCGCCTTGAACGCCTTCTGGAACTCTTGCGACGCCATCTGCGTCGGGATCCCCGCCTGCGAGCAGTACATGCCCTCGGCCGCAGCGCCGCCAAGCTTGGTCATCTCGCTCGTGCACGCGCCATCGCCGAACGCGAACGTCGCCTTGATGCCGAGCTCGCGCGCCTGCTTGATCATCGGGCCGCCGGTGGCGTCCATCCCGCCGTAGAAGATCGCGTCGGGATTCTTACCCTTCATCTTGGTGAGGATCGCCTTGAAGTCGGTCGCCTTGTCGTTGGTCTTCTCGCGGGCGACGACCTGCACGCCGGCGGCCTTCAGCGTCTTCTCGACCTCGTTGGCGAGGCCTTCGCCGTACGCGGTCGCATCGTCGGCGATGGCGACCTTCTTGGCCTTGAGCTCGTTGGCGACGTACGCGGCGATCGCCGGGCCCTGCTGGTCATCGCGCCCGACGGTGCGGAACACCACCTTGAAGCCCTGCTCGGTGAGCTTCGGATTCGTCGCCGAGCCCGAGATCATCGGAAGGCCGGCCTGGTTGTAGACGGCCGATGCGGGGATCGTCACGCCCGAGTTGAGGTGGCCGACCACGCCGGCGACCTTGGCGTCGACGAACTTCTGGGCGATCGTCGGGCCCATCTTCGGGTCGGCCTGATCGTCTTCGCTCATCATCTCGAACTTGATCGTCTTGCCGCCGATCTTGACCTTCCTTTCGGTGGCTTCGTCGACGCGCGAGATGCACGCCGTTTTCGTCGTCCTTGCCGAGGTGGGCGATGCCGCCTGTAAGCGGGCCCGCATGGCCGATCTTCACGACGGCGACTTCCTCGGCCGGAGCGGCCTTCGGCGCTTCGGCCTTCGGCGCCTCGGCCTTCTTCGGTTCTTCCTTGCCGCAGCCGTAGAGGGCGAGCAGCGCCGACGCGACGACCGTCAGGCCGAGCTTGTGGGTCAGGTTCATCAATTTTCTCCGGGATATGGGGTTGGCCGAATGGGCAACAGAGAATTATTTCGTGTCGCCGGCGCTCTGTCAATCGCGGTCGTGGTCCCCGATCTTGCGCCCCGGCCGCCCGTGCCACCGCCCGTCGAGGCCCGGCGCGGTCTGTCGCAGCGGGCTATCCGACGCTCGCCCGGGTACTTAGAATGCGACCTTTCGCAAATCCGAACCGGCGTGCCCGCGCATCCAAGCGGGACGTTGCCGAGATCGAGCCGGCCCGGGCACCCCGGGCCGGCTCCTGGACGCATGGCGGCTGCGGCATCGGCGGTCGCCAAGAGGGGGCAGGCATGGCACAAGGATGGACCCGACGCCGACTGATCGGCGGCATCGTGACGTTGGTCATCGTGGGGGCGATCGGCAGCAGCGTGGCCATGCGTCTTGCGAAAAAGAACGCCGAGGGCCAGAACGGCAAGGGTGGGGTGACGCTCGAATTCGCGCCGGCCGATCTCGCCCGCGTCGAAGCACACCCACTCGCCCGATGGCTGCCGGTATCCGGCGCGTTGCAGCCCGTGCGCGCGGCGACTGTCAAAGCCAAGGTCTCGGGCGACGTGCGCCAGATCACGGTTCGCGAGGGCGAAGCGGTGCACGCAGGGCAGGTGCTCGCGCGCATCGACACGGCCGACCTCGAGGCAAAGCTCGCCGAGCGGATCGGCGCGCTCGAGTCGGCAAAGGCGCAGCTCGCCATGGCCGAGAAGACGCGGGCGACCAACCTCACGCTGTTAAAGCAGAGCTTCATTTCGCAGAACGCGTTCGACAATTCGGAGTCGAGCTACAACGTGTCTCAGGGGACGGTGAAATCCGCCGAGGCGCAGGTGCAGCTTGCGCGCAACGCCCTGCGCGACGCGATCGCCACGTCCCCGCTTACCGGCACGGTGGCGAAGCGGCACGTGCAGCCCGGCGAGAAAGTCGCCTTCGATTCCCCGCTCGTCACCGTCGTCGACCTGAAGGACATGGAATTGCAAGCGGCGGTGCCTGCGGTCGATGTCCCGGAGCTGGCACTCGGCAAGGCGGTCGAGCTCACGATCGACGGTTTCGGCGACCGGGTATTCTCCGGCCGGGTCGAGCGGATCAACCCGGCGACCGAGCCCGGCACGCGCGCGATTCTGGTCTATGTCGGGATACCCAACGCCGATGGGGCGCTGCGCGGGGGGATGTTCGCCACGGGCCGCATCTCCCAAGCGGTGAGTGCGCCGGTAGCCACGTTGCCGGCGACCGCCATCCGCACCGAAGGCGGCCAGCCGTTCGTGTGGACGGTCGAGGACGGAAAGCTGGTCAAGCGCTTAGTCGTCACCGGTCGCCGCGATGACGCGGCCGGGCGCATCGAGGTCAAGACGACGCTGCCGCGCGACGTACCGATCCTCGCCGCGCGTTTCGACAACCTGAAGGACGGGGCGCCGGCGATCGTCAAGATCCCGGCACCGGTGCCGGCGGCCGCGCCAACTTCCGGCAAGACGCAAGTCGCAGGCTGACGGGCTGCCGGCCAGGGACAACGCCATGTGGATCACGCGCGTTTCGATCAACAACCCGGTATTCGCGACGATGGTGATGGTCGCGATCGGGGTGCTCGGGCTCTTCGCCTACAATCGGTTGCGCGTCGAGCAGCTGCCCGACGTCAACCTGCCGTTCGTGCTGGTGCTGACGAGCTACCCCGGCGCTTCGCCCGAAGTCGTCGAGACCGACGTCACGAAGCCGCTCGAATACGCGATCAACACGGTGTCCGGCGCGAGCCTCATCCGCTCCAATTCGAAGGAGGGCCGCAGCGAGGTCTTCGCCGAGTTCCGCATGTCGACCGACATGGGCAAGGCGATGCAGGACGTCCGCGACAAGATCGCGCAGGTCCGGCCGGGATTCCCGCGCGACGTGAAGGATCCGCTCGTGATCCGCGCCGACAACGAGAACCAGCAGCCGGTCGTGTCGCTCGCGGTGCTCTCGCCGACGCTCGACCTGCGTGAATCTGACGTCGCTCACCGATCAGACGATCGTCAAGGGGCTGGAAAATGTTCCCGGCGTGGCGCGCATCGACGTCAACGGCCGCGTGACCCGTCAGATCCTGGTCCAGATCAAGCCGAATGCGGTGACGGCGCTCGGCATCGGCGTCGATCAGGTGATTGCGGCGATCCGCAACGCGAACCAGGATGTCCCCGCCGGCCGCATCACGCGCGGCAAGACCGATGCGATCGTCCGGGTCGAAGGCAAGATCAAGGACCCGGCGCAATTCGGACGAATCATCGTCGCGCAGCAAGGGGGCGCGCCGGTGTACCTGTCGCAGGTCGCCGACGTCATCGACGGCGAGAAGGACCAGGATTCGATCGCCCGGATCAACGGGCGCCCGTCGATCACGCTGGACATCCAGAAGGCGCAGGACGCCAACATCGTCGAGACGGGCCGCGGCATCACCGCCGCGATCGAGGCGCTGAAGCAGCGGCTGCCGAAGGATGTCGAGCTCAAGGTGATCTACTCGACAGCCGACCAGGTCGAGAAGAGCGTCGACCGGGTGAAGTCGACCATCCTCGAGGGCGCGCTGCTGACCGTGCTGATCGTGTTCCTGTTCCTGCATAGCTGGCGCAGCACGGTGATCACCGGTCTCACGTTGCCGATCGCCGTGATCGCGACGTTCATCGCGCTCTACGCGTTCGACTTCACGTTGAACTTCCTCACGCTGATGGCATTGTCGCTGTGCATCGGCCTCCTCATCGACGATGCGATTGTCGTGCGCGAGAACATCGTCCGCCACCTCGCGATGGGCAAGGATCACCGGACGGCGGCGCAGGAGGCGACCGACGAGATCGGTCTCGCGGTGATGGCGACGACCTTCGCCATCGTCGCAGTCTTCGTGCCGATCGCGTTCATGAGCGGAATCATCGGCCGCTTCTTCTTCCAGTTCGGGCTGACCGTCGCGGTGGCCGTGTTGGTGAGCCTGTTCGTGAGCTTCACGCTTGACCCGATGCTCTCGTCGATCTGGCACGATCCACCGGGATCCCGCTTCCGTCGCGTGCCGTGGCTCGGCCGCTTCATGGAGCACGTCGAGCGCGGGATAGAGTGGGTGCACGTGATCTACGGCCGCGTCCTCGAATGGGCGCTCGACCGCGAAAAGCGGCAAATCTCCGTTCCGGTCATCGGCATCTTTCGCGCGCTCCGGCACCTCGACTCGGAGCAGCTCAGGCCGCGCCGGGCGATGATCTCGCATCGCGGCATCGTGCTCTGGATCGCCGTGCTGTCGTTCGCCCTCAGCCTGCCGATTGCGATGCTGGTCGGTACCGAGTTCATTCCTGAGGCCGACCAAGGCTTCATCTCGCTGCGGCTCAACACGCCGGTGGGCTCGAGCCTCGAATACACGGACAGCAAGGTGCGTCAGGTCGAGACGACGCTGAAGCGAATTCCCGAGATCGTGCTGACGATGACGACCGTCGGCTCCGAAGAAGGGCGCAACTATGCACGCGTCAACCTGAAGCTTGCCGAGCGCGCGGACCGGGCCCGGTCGCAAAAGGAAATCGAGCGCGCGATCCGCGCCGAGCTGAAGCCGATTCCCGGCATCGAGCCGGCGTTCGGGTTCGACCGCGCCGTCTGGGTCAACCTGCTCGGACCGGATCCGGCAACCATGACCGCCCTCATCGGCGAGTTCGAGCAGAAGGTCGCCAAGATTCCGGGGATCGCCGACCTCGAGATCTCGGAGAAGGCGGCGGCGCCGGCGCTGTCGATCCGCCTCAACAACGATGTGGCCGCCGACCTCGGCATCACGGTGCAACAGGTCGGCGCGACCGTGCGGCCGTTGCTCGCCGGCGATACGGTGAGCTACTGGCTTGCGCCCGACGGCCAGAACTACGAGGTCAACGTGCAGTTGCCGAAGGATCGGCGCCAGCTCGCGTCCGACCTCGGCAACCTCTACATCACCACCAACAAGCGCGGACCCGATGGCGAAATGCGGATGGTGCCGCTCCGCCAGGTCGCCGAGTTCACGGAGACGACAAGCCCTCAGATCATCAAGCGGCAGGAGCTGCAGCGGCGGGTCGCCCTGTATGCGAATGCCGAGGGCCGTCCGTCTGGTGACGTCAACGCCGACGTGGCGAAGATCATCAAGGCGACGACGCTTCCGCCCGGCTACCGCTTCGACGTCGGCGGACAGGCAAAGGACATGGAGGAATCCTTCCGCGCGGCGCTGGCAGCGCTGGGTCTCGCGGTGGTCTTCATCTACCTGATCCTCGCTTCGCAGTTCGCGAGCTACACGCAGCCGGTCGCGATCATGGCGTCGCTGCCGCTGACGCTGATCGGCGTGTTTCTCGCGCTATTGCTTACCGGAACGACGCTGAACCTTTTCTCGATGATCGGCTTCATCATGCTGATGGGCCTCGTGACGAAGAACGCGATCCTGCTCGTCGATTTCGCCAACCGTGCCCGCCGTGCGGGGTCGAGTCTGCATGATGCGTTGCTGCAGGCGGGACAGGTGCGCCTGCGGCCGATCCTGATGACGACGGCGGCAATGATCGGTGGCATGACGCCGCTGGCGCTGGGTCTGGGCGAAGGCGGCGAGACGCAGGCGCCGATGGGCCGCGCGATCATCGGTGGCGTGATCACGTCGACGCTGTTGACGCTCGTCGTCGTCCCGGTGCTCTACAGCTATCTCGACGGATGGGCCGAGCGGCGGAAGGCGAAGCGCGCCGTACACCGCGCCGGCGCAACTTCGATCGCGTCCTCCGGCGCGAACGCGCCTGCGGACTGACGCCGGTTGCGCCAATTTGACGTGCGATAATTGCCAACCGCATAATAACTGACTCGGAGTCAGTTGCGACCTTGGCGGCAGCACCAGGCCGGTATCGCGTCCCGTCCACCCCGAAAATCGTCATGGATATCGAACAGGCCCGGTTCAACATGGTGGAGCAGCAGATTCGCACCTGGGACGTGCTGGACCAGGATGTGCTCGACCTGCTGTTCGCCGTCCGGCGCGAGGAGTTCGTTCCCGCGGCGTATCGGATGCTGGCCTTTGCCGACCTCGAGCTACCGCTTCCGGGAGGCGAAAAGATGTGGGCGCCGAAGCTGGAAGCGCGTGTCATCCAGGAGCTCAAGGTGAAGCCCGGCGAGAGCGTGCTGGAAATCGGAACCGGCAGCGGCTATCTGACCGCCCTGCTGGCGAGTTGCGGAGCGAAGGTCATCACCGTCGAAATCGATCCGCGGCTGTCGGGGGATGCGAAACCCAAGCTTGCGCGGGCCGGCTTCTCCGGCGTCCTGTTCGCGGTCGGCGACGGCGCCCGCGGCTGGGGTGCGGACACCTATGACGCGATCGTGCTGACGGGATCGACGCCGATCCTGCCCGACGCTTTCGTCAAGCAGCTGAAGCCGGGCGGGCGCGTGTTCGCGGTCGTCGGCGACGCACCGGCAATGACCGCGCGGATGCTGCGTTGGGTCGCGCCGGGGTCGGTGACCACACAAGACCTTTTCGAGACGGTAATCGACCCGCTCAAGAATGCCGCGACGCCGTCGCGGTTCCGGTTTTGATCCCGCAGCTCGGGCCCGCGGAACTTCTCAAGTGGCGGGCCGACGCCAAACGGGCGCCGCCCGCGCTGATCGACGTGCGCGAGCGGTGGGAATTCGAGTACTGCCGCATCGAGGACTCGGTGTCGATCCCGCTCGGGGAACTCGCCGCGCGGCTCGGCGAACTGCCGCAGGATCGACCGCTGGTGATCGTCTGCCACCACGGCCATCGCAGCTTTCACGCGGCGGCGATGCTGAAGCACGCCGGATTCGTCCAGGTCCACAACCTGCGCGGCGGCGTGGAGGAATGGGCGGCCGAAGTCGAGCCGACGATGAAACGGTACTGACGCGCGGCGGCTGCGCATGAAAGATCACGAAATGCCAACGATCAAACATCGTCTCCTCGCCCTCGTGCCCGTTGCATTTGGCCTTCTCCTCCTCGCGAGATCCGCGGCGGGCGAGGATCTGCTGCAAATCTACCGTGACGCGCAGCGCAACGATCCGGCCATTGCCGCGGCGAAGGCAAGCTGGGATGCGACGCAGGAAGCCCTTCCCCAAGCGCGCGCCGGCCTCCTGCCCAATGCCTCGGCCTCGGCGAACGCCTCGGAGAACCAATACGACGTGACGATCAAGACCGATCCCAAGACGAGCGAAAACAGACGCTACGCACAATATACGGCGATCGTGTCGGCGTCGCAGCCGCTGTACCGGCAGCAGAACTGGATTGCCTACGACCAGGCGAAGCAGCAGGTCGCGCAGGCCGACAACGTGCTGGCAATCGCGCAGCAGGACCTGATCCTGCGCGTCGCCCAGGCCTATTTCGAGGTGCTGCTCGCGCAGTACAACATCGAGCTGAACGAGAGCCAGAAGGCCGCGGTGTCCGAGCAGCTCGCGCAGGCGAAACGCAATTTCGAGGTTGGCGTGGCGACGATCACCGACACCAACGAGGCGCAGGCCAAGTACGACTCGATCGTCGCGCAGGAAATCACGACCCGCAACGACTACGACAACAAGGTGACGGCGCTGCGCGCAATCATAGGCCGCCTGCCGAAGGAATTGAAGACGGTCGGCGCCGGGTTCCAGGCGGCGCCACCGGAGCCGAACCGGCTCGACTACTGGATCGACCGGGCGCTGAAGGAGAATCAGCTCGTGCTGGTTGCCGAGAAGAATTTCGCGATCGCCACCCTCGAGGTCGACCGGGCGAAGGCCGGTCATTATCCTACGCTCGACCTCGTCGCCAGCGTGAACTGGGCGAATTACGGCGGCGGCTCCATCAACCTCGGCGTCTCCAACTACTCGTCGACCGGCACCATCGGCGTCCAACTCGCGGTTCCCATCTACCAGGGCGGCTTCGTCGACTCCAAGGTGCGTCAGGCGATTGCGCTGCAAGACAAGACCCGCCAGGACCTCGAACAGGCACGGCGCACCGCGCTCTTTCTTGCGCAGACCGGCTACACGGGGGTCACGAGCGCGGCAGCGTCGATCAGGGCATTCGACCAGGCGCTCTTGTCGGCTGAGGTTGCGCTGCAGTCGAACAAGCTCGGGCAGGAAGTCGGCATCCGGACGAACCTCGACGTGCTGAACGTGCAGCAGAACGTGTTCTCGACGCGTCGCGACCTCGCGCAGTCCGTACTTCAACTACCTGATCGGAGTCCTGCGGTTGAAGGCCGCCATCGGTACGCTCAACGACCAGGACGTCGAGGACATCAACCGCCAGCTTCGCGCTGACGGGGCCGCGCGATTCGAGCGCGGCATCGCTGCGCAGGACGGGCGCCAGCTGTGGCGCAAGCCAAGCCCACAAGCGGTCGCCGGCGCCGCGGTGCGCCGCATGGAACGCCAGCGCGGCCGCGCGCATCCGCAGGCGGCGATCGCGGTCGCGCAGGAGTGCGCCGACGGTGGTCACGAGGGCCGCGGCGTCGGCCACTTCCAGCGCCGCGCCCGCGTCCAGTGCATTGCGCGTTGCTTCCGCGAAATTGAACATGTGCGGCCCGACGAGTGTCGGCCGGCCGACGGCGATCGGCTCGATCAAGTTCTGCCCGCCCAGCGGCAGCAGGCTGCCACCGACGAACGCGACGTCGGCCACCGCGTAGTATCCCGGCAATTCGCCCATCGAATCGCCGAGCATCACCGCGACGTCTGCCGGCACCGATGCGTTGTCGCTGCGGCGGACGAACGGCACGCCGCGGCGCGCGAGGAGTTCCGCCACAGCGGCAAAGCGCTGCGGGTGGCGCGGCACGACGATCACCATGGTTTCGGGCGGCAGCGCACCGGCGGCGAGCGCATCGAGAATCAGCGCTTCCTCGCCTTCGCGAGTCGAGCCGGCGACCCACACCGGGCGCGTGTCGCCGATGCGCACCTTGAGCTCGCGGCTGAGCGTCATGGCGGTCTCGGGGACGGCGACATCGAACTTGAGATTGCCGGTGACGATCGGCGTTGGCGCCCCGAGCATGGTCAGCCTGCGGGCGTCGTCCGCCGTCTGCGCGGCAACGCCGGCAAGTGCCGAGAGCATCGGCCGCGCGAGCGCCGCGACGCGCGCGTAGCCCGCCGCCGATCGCTCCGACAACCGCGCGTTGACGAGGAAGAGCGGCACGTTCGCAGCATCCGTCAGCGCGACGATGTTCGGCCACAGCTCGGTTTCCAGTATCAGGCCCGCACGTGGCTTCCAGTGCGTGAGGAATCCACGTACCGCGAACGGCACATCGTACGGCAGCCAGGACTGAACGACGCGATCGCCGACCAGCGCACGGCCGGCAGCACGACCGGTTGCCGTCATGTGCGTGAGCAGGACCGTGGCATCGGGAAACGCGCGCTTGACCCGCTCGACAAGCGGGCCTGCAGCTCGCGTCTCGCCGAGCGAAACCGCGTGCACCCAGAGCACCGGTCCACGCGCGCGGCTGTCGCCGCGGTAGCGTCCGTAGCGCTCGCCGATGCGCTCGCGATAGCCGGGCTCGCGGCGCCCGCGCCACCACAGGCGAAGCGGGAGGAGCGGCAGCGCGATATACCAGAGCAGCGTGTAGAGCGCGCGAATCAGGTTGACCCTCCGTCAGCAGCCAGGCGCCCGGCGCATGAGTGCGCCGGCTGCGCTCTCGACCTCAGCGACCGTCGGCACGGACCCGATCCCGCCGAGGTCGCGCGCGCGCGCGCTTGCGCGTTCGACGCCGGCAAGCCGCGCGTCCGTCGCGACGAACAGTGACACCGTCGGCGTGCCGAGTGCCGCGGCAAGGTGCACGAGACCCGTATCGACGCCGATGACGAGCTCGGCGCGGGCGAGGAGGCCGGCGAGCGCCGGAAGCGTCTGGCGCGGCGGAACGCGCGCAGCCTCCAGGCCGGCCGCGAGACGCTCGCTGCGCGTGCGTTCGGCGAAATCGCCCCACGGCAGCAGCAGCGAATACCCGGCGCGACCAAACATCGCGATCAGCGCGCGCCAGTTCGCTTCGGGCCACAGCTTGTCGGCGCGGCTCGTCGCGTGCAGAAGCACGACATAGGGCCTCTCGGGTATCGCTCCGGCAGCCGGCGTCGGCGCGACCAGCCCGAAGCGTGGTTGTCCGGAGGCGGAGTAGCCAAGCGCCGCGGCGGCTAGCTGTCGGCAGCGATCGATCAGGTGCTGATTGGGGTCGATTGCGTGGTGCACGTCGTGGGCGAGCGTCGCGACCGGTTCGCGGATGCTGGCACGGTCCGGACCGTGCCGCGGCCCGCGCGCCAGCCGCGCGATCAGGGCTCCCTTCACCTGTTCCTGCAGGTCGAGCACCGCGACGTATGCATCACGCGAAAGCGCGCGCCGGAAGGCCGCGATTTCGCGCCATGTGGCCGGGGCGAACGGGCGCGTGCGCCAGCGCCGCAGCGCGACGGGGATCACGCGGCGCACGCCGGGGTCAAGGGAGGGCAGCGACGCGAACATCTCCTCGGCGACCCAATCCACGGCGAGCTCCGGGCGGTGTGTGCGGACGTCGGCGACGAGTGCGAGCGCATGCACGATGTCGCCGAGCGACGAAGGGCGCACGACGAGGACGGCGCTCAAGTGGTGTGCCCCCACGCTTGCGGCTTCGCCGCTGCGCTGCCCCCCGAGGGGGAGCAATTCGCGCCTTGGGGCGGCCCTGCGGCGCTCATCGGCGCACGGCCACGATCGCCGGTGGAGGCAAGCCGCGGCCCCATGAAACCCCGTAGAATGCGCGCAATTCATTGCTGCGCGGAACCGTCGGCTCCGCAATCGCCAGGCGCATGTCCGGGCCGCTCCCCTTGAGTCTTTGTGTGATCACGCGCGATGCCGCCGGCGTTATCGCGGACTGTCTCGCGTCGGTATCCTTCGCCGGCGAGATCGTCGTCGTCGATTCGGGCAGTCGCGATGATACCGTGGAAATCGCCCGCGGCTGCGGAGCGCGCGTGATCGAGCACGCGTGGCCGGGCTTCGGTGCGCAGAAGAATTTCGCCGTCAGCGCGGCCGCCAACGACTGGGTGCTGTGCCTCGACGCTGATGAACGCGTGACGCCCGAGCTTGGCGAAGCGATTCGCGCAGCTGTGGCGTCGCCGCAGGCGGCGGCCTATGCGATGGCGCGGCGCAACCGTTTTCTGGGCCGCTGGCTCGCGCACGGCGAGGGTTATCCCGACTGGAACGTGCGCCTGTTCGATCGCCGGCGCGCGCGCTGGACCGATGATCCGGTGCACGAGCACGTCGTCGCCGACGCCCGGGTCGCGCGCCTCGACGGTGATCTGTTGCACGCGTCGGCCGAATCGCTCGATGCATACGTGGCGAAGCAGAACCGCTATACGACGCTGCAGGCGGAGGCGATGCACGCCCGTGGCGAGCGCGCCGGCGTTGCGCGGCTCTTCTTCTCGCCGCTCGTCCGGTTCGTGCGCTTTTACGTTCTTAAGCTAGGCTTCCTTGACGGCGTCGCCGGCCTTGTCCACATTGCGATCGGCTGCTTCGCGAGCTTCATGAAGTATGCGAAGCTGCGCGCGCTCGACGCGCACGAGGCGCAGCGGTGAGCCCGACGCGTACGGCGAAGGGCCACGTGCTGGTGACCGGGGCAGCCGGATTCATCGGCATGCACGTCGCGGAGCGGCTGCTCGCGTGCGGGTACGCGGTAACCGGCGCCGACAACCTCGATCCCTACTACGATGTCACGTTGAAGGAAGCGCGGCTGAAGCGGCTCGCGGGACGGATGGGATTCCGGTTCGAGCGCATGGATCTCGCCGCCGCGCCGGCGACGGCCCGGCTGTTCCGCGAAGGCGGCTACACGCACGTGATTCACCTTGCCGCACAGCCCGGCGTCCGCTATTCGCTGGTCAATCCCGAAGCGTATCTCGCGAACAACCTGACCGCCTTCGGCCACATCGTCGAGGGCTGCCGGCACGCGCGCATCGCTCACCTCGTATACGCGTCGAGTTCCAGTGTGTACGGCGCGAACCACACGCTGCCATTCTCCGAGGACCAGAACGTCGATCATCCGGTGAGCCTGTACGCGGCGACGAAAAAGGCGAACGAGCTGATCGCGCACAGCTACAGCCATCTGTACCGGTTGCCGGCGACGGGGCTGCGTTTCTTCACCGTGTATGGGCCGTGGGGCCGGCCCGACATGGCGCCGATGCTGTTCACGAAGGCGATTCTCGCGGGCCAGCCGATCCGCGTGTTCAACGAGGGCCGGATGCGCCGCGACTTCACCTATGTCGACGACATCGCGGAAGGCGTCGCGCGCGTGCTCGAGCGCCCACCGACCGCGGACGGTGACGGCGCGCCGCATGCGATCTACAACATCGGCAATCACGAGGCCGTCGCGCTGGAAACGTTCATCGCGACACTCGAGCGCCTGCTCGGCCGGACGGCGATCAAGGAATATGCGCCGATGCAGCCCGGCGACGTCCCGGCGACCTTCGCCTCGATCGATCGGCTGGCGGCGCTCACCGGATTCACGCCGGCAACGCCGCTGGCCGAGGGGCTCGCGCGGTTCGTCGCGTGGTACCGCGCTTACTACGGTATGCCGGCGGCGTGAACGACTGCGGATGGTAAGATTCCACGCTAGCGCAAGCGGGGATGTCCGGCCGATGCGCAGTGGATCCCCGCGCGCTCAGAACACATGATCCTCGTCACCGGCGGCGCCGGATTCATCGGTGCCAATTTCGTGCTCGACTGGCTTGGCTCCTGCGATGAGCCCGTTGTCAATCTCGACAAGCTGACCTACGCCGGCAATCTCGGCAATCTCGCACCGCTCGCCACCGACCCGCGGCACGCATTCGTCCGTGGCGATATCGGCGACCGGGAGCGGGTCGACGCGTTGTTGCGCGCGCATCGGCCACGCGCGATCGTCAATTTCGCGGCGGAGAGCCACGTCGACCGGTCGATCCACGGCCCGGCCGATTTCATCACCACCAACGTCGTCGGGACGTTCGCGTTGCTCGAAGCGACGCGCGGATGGTGGCTGGACCTCCCGGAGGCGGAGCGCGTCGCTTTTCGCTTCCTGCACGTGTCGACCGACGAGGTCTACGGCTCGCTCGGTGCGCACGACCCTCCGTTTACCGAGACCACGGCGTTCGCCCCGAACAGCCCGTATTCGGCGTCGAAGGCCGCGTCCGATCACCTTGTTCGCGCGTGGCATCACACGTACGGGCTACCCACGCTCACCTGCAACTGTTCCAACAATTACGGTCCGCGGCAGTTTCCGGAGAAGCTGATTCCGCTGATGATCGTCAACGCCCTCGCTGGCAAGCCGCTTCCCGTCTATGGCGACGGGAAAAACGTCCGCGACTGGCTCTACGTGGGCGACCATTGCGCGGCGATTCGCAAGGTGCTTGGCGCGGGGCGTCCAGGCGAGACTTACAACGTCGGCGGCAACGCCGAGATGACGAACCTCGAGGTCGTGCGGACGATCTGCGGCATCCTCGCGGAGCTCGCGCCCAAGGGCGATTATGGTGCGCAAGTGACCTTCGTTCCGGATCGCCCGGGACACGACCGCCGCTACGCGATCGACGCGACAAAAATCCGTCGCGAGCTCGGCTGGGTACCGGTCGAGACGTTCGAATCGGGGATGCGGCGGACCGTGCAGTGGTATCTCGACAACGGCGCGTGGCTCGCCGCAGTGACGAGCCGCGACTACCAGCAATGGATCACGCTGAACTACGCCGCCGCAGCAGGATGAACGAGGCGCCGACCCGATGAAAAGAAAGGGCATCATCCTCGCTGGCGGGTCCGGCACGCGGCTGCATCCGGTGACGCAGGTCGTCTCGAAGCAGCTGTTGCCGGTGTACGACAAGCCGATGATCTACTATCCGCTGTCGACGCTGATGCTCGCCGGGATCCGCGACATCCTGCTGATCTCGACTCCGGAGGACACGCCGCGGTTCGCGCAGCTGCTGGGCGACGGCGCGCGGTGGGGACTCAATCTCGCCTATGCCGTACAGCCGGCGCCGGAGGGCCTCGCGCAGGCGTTCATCATCGGCCGCGGCTACGTCGGCGGCGACGCCTGCGCACTGGTACTGGGCGACAATATCTTCTATGGCCATGACCTGTCGACGCAGCTCGCGCGCGCCAACGCGCGTGCGCAGGGCGCAACGGTGTTCGCCTATCCCGTCGCCGATCCCGACCGCTACGGCGTCGCCGAGTTCGACGCGGCGGGCAAGGTGATCTCGCTCGAGGAAAAGCCGCGGCATCCGAAGTCGCGCTACGCAGTCACGGGGCTCTACTTCTACGATAACCGGGTGCTGGACGTCGCGGCGCAGCTGGCACCTTCGCCGCGCGGCGAGCTCGAGATCACCGATGTCAACCGGGCGTATCTCGAGTGGGGAGAACTGGCCTGCGAAGTGATGGGCCGCGGCATGGCGTGGCTCGACACCGGCACGCACGAGTCGCTGCTCGAGGCGGCGCAATACATCGCGACGATCGAGCGGCGGCAGGGGTTGAAGATCGCCTGCCCCGAGGAAATCGCGTATCGCCAGGGTTACATCGACGCGGCGCAGGTCGAGCGCCTCGGCCAGGCGATGGCTAAGAACGGCTACGGGCAGTACCTGCTCGCATTGCTGTCCGAGCCGTCGGTGCGCTTCCGATGAACGTCACGCCGACTGCGCTTCCCGATGTCAGACTGATCGAGCCGCGCGTGTTCGGCGACGAGCGCGGCTTCTTCTTCGAGAGCTGGAACGCGCGCGCGTTCGCGGCGGCCGGCCTCGACGTCGCCTTCGTGCAGGACAACCATTCGCGCTCGCAGCGCGGTGTACTGCGCGGGCTGCACTATCAGATCGAGCACGCGCAGGGGAAACTCGTCCGCTGTGTCACGGGCGAGGTATTCGATGTCGCGGTGGACCTGCGCCGGTCCTCAACGACGTTCGGCCGTGCGGTCGGCGTCACGCTGTCGGCGGACAACCGGCGCGCGCTGTGGGTGCCGCCGGGCTTCGCCCACGGCTTCGTCGTGCTCTCCGAGTCCGCCGACTTCCTCTACAAGACCACCGACTACTGGTATCCGGAATTCGAGCGAACGCTTCTGTGGAAGGACCCGGCGCTCGGCATCGAGTGGCCGCATGCCGGCGCGCCCCTCGTGAACGCCAAGGACGCAGCGGGAATGCCGCTCGCCACCGCGGAAGTCTACCCGTAACGCAGTGCGCACTGCGCATGCCTTCCGACAATGCCGCGGCCTACGATCCTCGTCACTGGCGCGAAAGGACAGCTCGGCTTCGAGCTTGCGCAGGCGCTGGCGCCTTTCGGAACCATCCTGGCGGCCGACCGCGCGCGGCTCGATCTCGCTGATCCCGATGCGATCGTCGCTGCGGTGCGCGGAGCGAAGCCGGCGCTGATCGTCAATGCCGGCGCTTACACGGCGGTGGACCAGGCGGAGACAGAGGCGGCGCTGGCGCGCGCGATCAACGGCCGTGCGCCGGGTATCCTGGCCGAAGAGGCTCAGCGCATCGGAGCGGTGCTCATCCACTATTCCACCGACTACGTCTTCGACGGTGCGCGCACCACGCCGTACCCCGAAGAAGCACCGGCGGCACCGCTCAATGCGTACGGTGCGACCAAGCTCGAAGGCGAACGGGCTGTCGCTGCGGTGGGTGGTCACGCACTCGTGTTCCGCACGAGCTGGGTCTACGGGTTGCGGGGAAAGAATTTCCTGTTGACGATCCGCCGGATTGCCGCGGAGCGCGACGAGCTTCGGATCGTCGCCGACCAGGTCGGCGTGCCGAACTGGTGCCGAGCGCTGGCGGAGGCAACGGCACGCGTCGTCGCGCAGGGACTGCCCGCGCTTGCCGAGCGCGCCGGGCTTTTCCACCTCAGTTCGACGGGCGCGGCGAGCTGGTTCGACTTCGCGTGTGCGATCGTCGGCGACGCCGCGAGCCCCCGGATCGTGCCGATTACGACGGCCGAGTTTCCTCTGGCGGCACGGCGGCCCGCCTACGGGGTCCTCGCAACCGCGCGCTTCGAAGCGACATTCGGATTTGCACTCGCGGACTGGCGCGATGCGCTTGCGCGCTGCCTTGCGAGTCCGGCGGAGCCACCAGCTCAGAAGCGATAGGTGCAGGTCGCCGGGCTCCCCGTGACGATCTCGCGTCCGGCGCCGGCGACGATGATCGCATTCATTCCGAACGTCACGCCACCGAGCGCCGCGTCGTGGCGATACGACGCCAGTGTGGGCAACGGCTCGACACCCCGGATCGCGGTGTCCTGGTCGGTCGCCGTGATCTGGCAGCGCGTACAGGGCTTCACCGGCTGCAGCACGACGCCGTCCACCGCAATGGCGGCGAGATGGTCCTCGGCGTGCGCATCGAGGCCGGCGATGACCACGTTCGGCCGGAAGCGGCTCATCGGCAGCGGCGCCTCGCCACGCATGGCAAGATGCGCATTGAGCTCGGCGAGCGAGGCCACGCCGATCACGAGGATCGGGTAGCCGTCGGCGAACGCCGTATGCGCACCCGAATCGCCGGCGTACGCGGGATTGCAGCGTCGCTCGTGCGCCGGATCGAAGCGCACGAGCCGCACGGCGATGCCAAGGAACGCCGAAAGCCACGCCGCCGCCGCGTCACCGGCATCGTGCGCCGACACCCGGCTTTCCCAGACGCGGACCTCGCGCGCGGCGCCCATCGCGGAACGCAGCGGCACGGCGAGGGGAGCGCAATCAAGGCCCGAGAGGCGCAGCTCCTCATCGGCGACGGCGGTTCCAATCAGCGCGAGCCGCGGATGCTCGCGTTGCGTGACGAACGCGCCACCGTTGTCGACGATCATCCACTCGCGGTCCCCGACGGTGCTCGGTCCTACGCCGGCCGCGAGGCCGCGCACCGTAACCGCCGCGCGCGCGAGCGCGATCCCGCGGCAGCTCTTGACCGGATAGACGTTGAGTGCAGCGATCGTGGCGGCCGTCATCGTCGAAGCGGGCGTAGCGGGAAGCCGTGCTGGATCGGCGCGAGCCCGGCGTGGGCGTCATCGATCTGCCGCCCGCCAACGACCGCTTCGCCGGATCAGCGCAGGCCGGACGTGTACTCGGCCGCGGCTTTCATCTGCGCGTCCGTCATCTTCATGGCGATCATGGCCATGATGCGGCCGTTGGTATCCTTGCCGTCCTTGTCGGCGCCGCGCTCGCCGGCCCAAAAGGCCTTGAGCTGCGCGTACGTGTATTCGGCGTATTGGCCCGCAAGGCGGGGATAGTTCTTCGGGACGCCGGCACCGTTGGGCGAATGGCACGCGGCGCAGGCCGGGAGGGCGGAATCGGCGTTGCCGCCACGATAGAGCTTTTGGCCGGCGCGCACGAGTGTTGCGTCCTTCGCCGCCAGGCCTTTCGGTTTCTGCTGCGAATAGTAGAGGCCCAGTGCTTTCATATCGTCCGGCGTCAGCGCGGCCGACATCCCCAGCATCACCGGATTGGCGCGGATGCCGGCCTTGAAGTGCGAGAGTTGCAGGCTGATATACTCTGCCGGCTGCCCCGCGAGGTTCGGATTCACCGGGCTCGTGCTGTTACCGTCGATCCCGTGGCAGGCAGCGCAGACTTGGTTGACGATCGTCTGCGCCTTGGCAAGATCAGGCTTCGCCGGCGCCGGACTCTGGGCCCAAGCCACCGCCCCGGGCCACACGCCTACGGCGGCGGCCAGCAGCAACATGCGTTTCATCGGGCGACTCCTCGAAGGCGGCGGCATTTCCGGGCTTTCCCGCACGGCGCCGGGTCCAATGGCGCAAAACCGCTCTATTCTAGCGGAATCGGCTTGTCCGGCCAAAGGCGCCTGCCGTCCGACCGCTCGGGGGGACAGCGCGCGGTGAAGCATCCGTTGCAGCAGGCGACATTTGCGCTGTCGGTTGCAGACGAAGCACAGCTGCCGCCGTCCGGACCCCCGGAAATCGCCTTCGTGGGCCGTTCGAACACCGGCAAGTCGAGCGCGATCAATGTGCTCGCCAATCGCACGCGCCTCGCGTTCACCAGCAAGACGCCGGGACGCACGCAGCAGATCAACTTCTACCGGCTGCGCTCCGGTGCGTTGCTGGCCGACCTGCCGGGATACGGTTACGCCGCGGTGCCGCTGGCACTCAAGCGCCATTGGCAGGGGTTCCTCGGACGGTACGTCGCGACAAGACAGGCGCTGATCGGGCTCGTCCTGATCATCGATGCGCGGTACGGCATCGCCGATGCGGACCGGACGCTCCTCGCGGGCTTCTTGCCCAGCAGCAGGCCGGTGCTCGTTCTCGCGAGCAAGATGGACAAACTGACCGCGCCAGCGCAGCGACAGGCAGAACGGAAAATCGTTCACGCGATCGTGGAGGCGTTCCCGGCACACGCGGCACAGGTCACAGTCGTCCCGTTCTCGGCCACCCGACGGATGGGCGTCGAGGCTGCCGAATCGACGCTCGGCCGGTGGCTCGGGGCTCAAACGGCGGAGCGAAGAGCGTCAGCTCACGCGAGGGCCGCGCCCAAAGAAAAGGCCCCGCGATCAAGGGGAGTGCCGCGGGGCCCGAAACGCCCGTCGCAGGATTGATTGCTGCGAGGGCACCCGCTCAGGGAGGAAAGCGGGAGACGTTGCCGTCTGCGCAAATAGACCGCTGCTCGCCGGCCAGAGTTCCGAACTTTTCGACATCAAGAAATCCACGGTGCAGGGAGGGGGATGGGGCGTATGCTTCCTGGGCACCTGCCGGCGACGGCGCCGCACGGCAGAACGCGGGACCGGGGAGCGAACGGGCTGCGTAAACGCCCCGCCTACCCGGCATGGGACGACGGCATGCCGCGAGGTGTGCTCTCGGTTGACAGTGCGGCGCGCCGGCCGCTACCTTTGCCCATCGTGATCGCGTACCGGGCGGCATCCCGGGTGAGGAGACGCCGTTGGATGCTTCGGAGAAAAGGGCGCCCCGCATGGTCGCGCTTTGCCTGCTGGGGTTCCTGCTCTTCAACTATCCGATCCTCGCCCTTTTCAACGTGCCGGGGGCGGTTTTCGGGGTCCCGGTCCTGTACGCGTACATCTTCGCAGCCTGGGCGGTGCTGATTGCGCTTATGGCGCTCGCGGTCGAGCGCGGCGGATAGCGCCATGCTCCGGGGTTGGGTCATCGTCGTCACGTCGTTCGCCTACCTCGGCCTGCTGTTCGCGATCGCGTACTACGCCGACAAGCGTGCCGACGCCGGCCGCTCCGTCATCGCGAACCCCTATATCTACAGTCTTTCGCTCGCGGTTTACGCGACCGCCTGGACCTTCTACGGTAGCGTGGGACGCGCCGCCAGCGACGGTGTCGGTTTCCTGCCAATCTACATCGGGCCGACGCTGATGATCGCGCTGTGGTGGATCGTGATGCGCAAGATCCTGCGCATCTCGAAGCAGAACCGCATCACTTCGCTCGCCGACTTCGTCGCCTCCCGCTACGGCAAGAGTGCGTTGCTGGGTGGCGCAGTGACCATCATCGCGGTGGTCGGGATCATCCCCTACATTTCACTGCAGTTGAAGGCCGTCTCGAACAGCTTCACGATTCTCGTCCAGTACCCCGACATCGTCATGCCCGCCAAGATCGGCGCGGGACCGATCCTGCACGACACGGCGCTCGGCGTGGCGCTCGTCTTGGCGCTGTTCACGATCGCGTTCGGCACCCGTCATCTTGACGCGGCGGAGCATCACCAGGGCATGGTGGCGGCGATCGCGTTCGAGTCGCTGGTGAAGTTGCTGGCGTTCCTCGCCGTCGGCACGTTCGTCACCTTCGGCATCTACAACGGCTTCGGCGACCTGTTCGCGCGCGCGGCGGCCGAGCCGAAGCTCGCGCCGCTGCTGACGCCGCTCGAGGGGGTGGCGGGCAGCTACGCGAGCTGGGTGTGGCTCACCATCCTGTCGATGCTCGCGATCATGTTCCTGCCGCGGCAGTTCCAGGTCGCCGTGATCGAGAACGTGGACGAGCAGCACCTGAAGAAGGCGATCTGGCTGTTTCCCGCCTACATGGTGGCGATCAACATCTTCGTGCTGCCGATGGCATTCGGCGGCCGCCTGCACTTCCCCGCGGGCGACGTCGACGCGGACACGTTCGTGCTGACGCTGCCGATGGCCGAGAAGCAGGAGCTGCTGGCGCTCCTGGTCTTCATCGGCGGACTGTCGGCCGCGACCGGCATGGTGATCGTCGAAACGATCGCCCTGTCGACGATGGTATGCAACGACCTCGTGATGCCGGTGCTGCTGCGGCTGCCGCGGCTCAAGCTCTCCGAGCGCCCGGATCTCACGGGGCTGCTGCTCGGGATCCGTCGTGGCGCCATCGTGCTCGTGCTGCTTTTGGGATACCTGTATTTTCGCCTCGCGGGCGAAGCCTACGCGCTGGTCTCGATCGGACTCATCTCCTTCGCTGCGGTGGCCCAATTCGCCCCGGCCCTGCTCGGGGGCATCTTCTGGAAGGGCGCCACCCGTCCCGGGGCCTTCTGGGGCCTTTGCGCCGGCTTCGCCGTGTGGTTCTACACGCTGATGTTGCCCGCGTTCGCCCGGTCGGGCTGGCTGCCGATCACGCTGCTCGAACACGGCCCGTTCGGGATCGAGCTCCTGAAGCCGCTCGCGCTCTTCGGTCTGACCGGCCTCGACCAGATCACGCACGCGATGCTCTGGAGCATGATCGCGAACATCGGTGCCTACGTGGTGGTCTCGCTGACGGGCTCGCAGTCCGCCGAGGAGCATCGCCAGGCGAGCGTGTTCGTCGACGTGTTCCGGCGCGAGTCCGGCGGCGCCCGATTCTGGCGCGGCACGGCGTCGGTGCCGGTTCTGCACAGCCTGCTCGCCCGCTTTCTCGGCGTCCCAGCCGCCGACAGCGCGCTCGCCGATTACGCGCGCGCCCGCGGCCTTTCGTGGCCGCGGGAGGATCTGACGGCCGATGCCGAATTCGTGCACTTCGTAGAAACACAACTTGCCGGCGCGATCGGTGCAGCCTCCGCACGGGTCATGGTGGCCTCAGCCGTCAAGGAGGAGGCGCTGACGCTGGACGAGGTGCGCGAGATCCTCGACGAGGCGTCGCAGGTCGTCGTCTACAGCCACCGGCTCGAGGCGAAATCGCGCGAGCTCGAGGCCGCAACGGCCGAACTGCGCGCGGCGAACGAGCGTCTGACCGAGCTCGATCGGTTGAAGGACGACTTCATCTCGACGGTCACGCACGAGCTGCGAACGCCGCTGACGTCGATCCGGGCATTTTCCGAGATCCTGCAGGACGACCCCAATCTCGAACCGCCCGAGCGGCAGAAGTTCCTCGGTATCATCACGCGGGAGACCGAGCGACTGACCCGGCTCATCAATCAGGTGCTCGACCTGGCGAAGATCGAGTCGGGACGGGCCGAATGGAAGGTCACGCGGGTCGACGTGCGCGAAGTGGTCGGGGAAACGCTCGCCGGGATGAGCCAGATGTTCAAGGAAAGGAACGTCGCGGTCGAAGCACGGATTCCCGAGCGGGTGTCGCCGGTGAACGCCGATCTCGACCGCCTGATCCAGGTGCTGCTCAACCTGTTCTCGAATGCACTCAAGTTCTGCGCCGAAGGCAAGGGGAAGATCGAGGTCGCGCTGACCGAGTCCGGCGGCGTCGTGCGCGTCGACGTCCGCGACAACGGGCCCGGGATTCGCCGCGAGGATCAGGCGCTGATCTTCGACAAGTTCCGGCAGGCGGGCGACATGCTGACCGCGAAGCCGCCCGGCACCGGCCTCGGGCTGCACATCAGCCGGCAGATCGTCGAACATTTCGGCGGGCGGATGTGGGTCGAAAGCCGGCCCGGCGAGGGAGCGTGCTTCTCGTTCGCCCTCCCGGTGGCGACGGCTGCAGTAGCCACACCGGTGTGACCAGGAGGCACGCATGGCGGATTCGAAACGCAAGGTGCTGATCGTCGACGACGAGCCCAACATCGTGACTGCGCTCGATTTCCTGCTCAAGCGCAGCGGCTACGATGTGCGGGTGGCGGGCACCGGGGAGGACGCCCTCGAACAGATCGAAAGCTACGTTCCCGACGTCGTGCTGCTGGACATCATGATCCCGCAGAAAAGCGGCTACGAGGTGTGCCAGCGCGTGCGCGAACGGCCGGAATGGGGGCACATCAAGATCGTCATGCTTTCCGCCCGCGGCCGCGAGGCCGAAGTGAGCAAGGGCCTTTCGCTGGGCGCCGACCTCTACATCACGAAGCCCTTCTCGACGCACGAGCTCATCGCGGCGATCGACCGGTTCTTCGACGGGAGCGCGAAGCCGGGCGCCGCATGAGGGCGACGGGAAACTTCGACACATGAGGGCGACCAAGCGTTTCTGGATCTGGCTCGCCGCCCTCTATGCCGGGATCCTTGCGATCGTCGCGGTGTTCGCTGTCATAGCCGGCTGGGCGGTGGACGAGGGGCAGCGGCAGGCGTTTCTCGCCGCGCTCGGCGGTGCCGCGCCTGCGCTTGTCTACGTCGCCGCAATCCTCGTATTCATATGCGTCGGTGCAATACGCTGGCTGTTCCGCCGCTATCCGCAGGCGGCGCTGGAGCTCGCCGACCAGACCCGCGTGCTGCTCGCTGCCAATCCGGAGCAGCGTGTCGTCTCCACCGGCGGACCCGAGATCGACGAGCTGGCCGGCGTCATCAACCAGGTCGCCGACGGCTACCGCCGGATCGGGCGCGACCTCGATGCGAAAAGCGCCGAAGCGCGTGCCCGCGTCGCCGAGGAGCGCAACCGGTTCGCGGCGCTGATGTCGGAATTGTCCGAGGGCGTACTCGTATGCAACGCCGACGGCCGCACACTCCTCTACAACGCACGCGCGGCAAGTCTTCTCGGCCGCGCGGAGGCGGGATCGGCGCGCGACGACTACGTGCCGCTGGGACTCGGCCGCTCGGTGTTCGGGCTGCTCGACCGCGACCAGGTGGCGCACGCGCTCGACAAGGTCCATCAGCAACTCGACCGCGGTGTCGAACGGGCGCACACGCGCTTTGTCACCGGCGCTGCGAACGGTGCGCTGCTGCGCGTGCAGGTGGCGCCGTTTCTATCCGCGGAACGGCAAATGGCCGGGATCGTGTTCACGCTGGACGACGTCAGCGGGCTCATTGGCCGCGAGGGGCAACGCTTGAAGCTGCTGCAGGCACTCGCGACCGGCTCGCGCGCTCCGGCGGCGAACCTGCGCGCGGCCGCCGAAAGCCTCGCGGCCTTTCCGGAAATGGAAAGTGCGCGCCGGGCTCAGTTCGTCGCGATCATGGCGGCCGAATCGCACGTGCTCACCGACCGGCTCGATACCGCGCTGGGCGAGTACGCGGATGCGCTGAAGGCGAGCCTGACGCTGGAGGATATGCGCGTCATCGATCTGCTGACCGTGGTGCAGCGCCGCGTCGAGGAGACCGTCGGCGTGCCGGTGCGCATCGAGGAGGTCGACGAGGATCTCTGGGTCCGTGTCGACAGCTTCGCGCTGGTGCAGGCGATCGCTTCCCTTGCGGCGCGGTTGCGCGCCGACTACGGCATCCGCGTGCTCAGCTTTCGCGCGGGCGCGAGCGAACGGTTCGCGGAACTCGATCTCGTGTGGACCGGTGCGATCGTCGGTAGCGACGCGCTGGCGCTCTGGGAATCCGAGCCGATGCGTATCGGCGCCGACGAGACGCCGCTGACGCTGCGCGACGTCCTCGAACGCCATGGAGGCGAAGTCTGGAGCCAGGCGGACAAGGCGCGCCAGATTTCCTGGTTCCGCTTCCTGCTGCCGTTGGGGGAACGCGTCGCCGCGGCGGCGCCGCGTCCCGGTCGGATCGACAGCCGGCCGGAATACTACGATTTCGACCTGTTCGAGCGCATCGAGACGACCGGGGCCTTGGCCGAGCGCACGCTCGCGGAGCTTTCCTATACGGTATTCGACACCGAGACTACCGGCCTCGAACCGTCGGCGGGGGACGAGATCATCTCCATCGGTGCGGTCCGCGTCGTCAACGGCCGCCTGCTCAAGACCGAGGTCTTCGAGCAGCTCGTCAACCCGCGCCGGCCGATTTCGCCCGAGGCGGCGCGGATTCACGGCATCGACGGCCGCGCGCTCGCTGAACAGCCGCCGATCGAGCGGGTGCTGCCGTCGTTCCACAGATTCTGCGAGGACACGGTGCTGGTTGCACACAACGCGGCGTTCGACATGCGCTTCCTCGAGCTCAAGGAGACCGCGACCGGTGTACGCTTCGGACAGCCGGTGCTCGACACGCTGCTGCTCTCCGCCGTCGTGCACCCGAGCTTCGAGAACCATCATCTGGACACGATCGCCGGACGCCTCGGTGTGCGTGTGATCGGGCGCCACACGGCGCTCGGCGATGCGCTCGTGACCGGCGAAGTGTTCCTGCGGCTCCTGCCGCTGCTTGCCGATCGCGGCATCACGACCCTCGGCCGGGCGCTCGAAGCGTCGCGCGAGACTTTTCACGCGCGCCTGCAATATTAGGGCTTGTTCACACTATGTCCGCAAGTGCGAACGGATGGCATGGGGCGCCAATCAAGGCGCTTGACGAAGCTAAGACCGGGTGTCTTGGCGAGGAGAGCAACGCAGCGTTGCAAAGCCTCGCCGGGCAGCCGGCCCGCCTTCGTACGCGAACTCATGGGCCGCGATACTAGAGATACGACGATGGCCGAGCCCGAAAGCATGCTCGAGCGAAGGCTGGCCGGCGAACATCAGACGCTCGCGCAACCGCTGCGCACGCTCGTGCGTCGCCCGCCCGTCGTCTGCGGCGAGGGGAGCACGGTGGGCGAGGCGCTCGCCGCGATGCGCGCGGAGGGCGCGGGCAGCATCGTGATCGTCGATAAACAGAGGCGGCCGGTCGGCATATTCACCGAACACGACGTCATCGCCGTCGCACTCGCGCAGGATCTGGCGCAGCCGATTGCGGCGGTGATGTCACGCGACCCTCTGGACCTGCCGGGCCACACGCCGGCTTACGAAGCCGCGCTCACGATGCTCGACCGGCGCATCCGCCACGTGCTCGTGACCGAGGCCGACGCGCTCGTCGGCGTGGTCTCGGAGCGGGACCTGTTCTCGCTGCAGCGGCTCGGGCTGGGCGAACTCACGATGGAGATACGCCTCGCGCGGGACATCGACGCTCTCGCGCGCCTGGCCGAGCGCGTGCGGCGCCTGGCGCGCTTCCTCGTGCTGCAAGGGGTGACGGCCGAGCAGTCGACACTTTTCGTCTCGGTGCTCAACGACCGGACCTGCCAGCGCATCATCGAGCTCGTGCGCAAGCGCTACCGGTGGGAGCGCATCAGCTGGTGCTGGCTCGCCTTCGGTAGCGAGGGCCGCCTCGAGCAGACGTTCGCCACCGATCAGGACAACGGCCTCGTCTTCGAATCTCACGGCGGGCTCGCACCGTCCGAGGTCCGCGCGGAACTGCTTCCCTTCGCACACGAGGTGAACCATGCGCTGGATGCCTGCGGGTACCCGCTGTGCAAAGGCAACGTGATGGCGTCCAATCCGGCACTGTGCCTGTCGGTCGCGGAATGGAAGGCGAAGCTCGAAGGCTGGCTCTCCAACTCCGAGCCGAAGGCGCTGCTCGACGCTGCGATCTGCTTCGACTTCCGCGGGCTCTCGGGCGATCTGCGGCTCGCGGCGGAATTGAGAGATTGGTTTCTCGGCGTCACGCGGACTCGCCCCAACTTTCTGCGCCTGCTCGCGGAGAGCGCGCTGCAGACGCGGCCACCGCTCGGCAAGTGGCGGGACTTCGCAACCGAGGGCGCGGGGGATGCGCCGAAGACGATCAATCTCAAGCTGTACGGCGTACGTCCCTTCGTCGACGCGGCGCGGGTGATGGCGCTCGCCCACGGGCTGCCGCACACCGGTACTGCCGAGCGCTTGCGCGCCGCCAGCGCCGCCGGGGCGTTGCCGCCGGACGAAGCCGAGGCGGCGGCGGCGGCGTTCTTCTTCATCCAGAGCGTTCGTTTGCGCAATCAGGCCATGCAGGAACCGCTCGCCGACGACGCGAACCGCATCGATCCCGAACGATTGAACGAACTCGACCGGCGTACGCTGAAGGAGGCGTTCCGGCTTGCGCGCGACCTGCAAGCGCGGCTGGCGCTCGATTATCATCTCTGACCGGTTGCGGGCGGGGATCGCACGCTCGTAGCGTGGCCGAGCGCGGTTGCCCGCGGGACGCCGGACCGGCTACGATGCGCGGCTCACGCAACAACGCCAGGCGGCCATCATGGGCTTCGATTTCTCCGGGCGGTATCCCGCGACGCGAATGCGCCGGATGCGCCGCGACGACTTTTCGCGGCGGCTGATGCGCGAGCACCGGCTCGCGGCGGACGATCTCATCTACCCGGTGTTCGTTCTCGACGGCACGAAGCGCGAGGAGCCGGTGCCGTCGCTGCCGGGGATATCGCGCAAGAGCCTCGACTTGCTGTTCGAGGATGCCGAGCGATGCCTCGTTCTCGGCGTGCCGGCGATCGCCCTATTTCCGGTTATCCCGGCCGAGCAGAAGTCGCTGGATGCCGCCGAAGCCTGGCATGCGCAAGGGTTGGTGCCGCGTGCGGTGCGTGCGCTGAAGGAACGCTTCCCCGGGCTCGGCGTGATCACGGACGTCGCGCTCGACCCATACACGAGTCACGGGCAGGACGGCCTGATCGACGGCAACGGCTACGTGATGAACGACGAGACCGTCGCCGCACTGGCCCGGCAGGCGCTGTGTCATGCGGCAGCCGGGGTGGACATCGTCGCGCCGTCGGACATGATGGACGGGCGCATCGGGGCGCTCCGCGAGGCGCTCGACGGCAGCGGTTTCCTCCACACCAGGATCCTCGCCTACTCGGCGAAGTACGCGTCGTCGTTCTATGGGCCGTTTCGCGACGCGGTCGGCTCGGCGGGCAATCTCGGTGGCGGCAACAAGTACACGTACCAGATGGATCCCGCCAACAGCGACGAGGCGCTGTGGGAAGTCCATCTCGATCTCGACGAGGGGGCCGACATGGTGATGGTGAAGCCGGGGTTGCCCTATCTCGATATCGTCCGCCGCGTCAAGGACACCTTCGGCGCGCCGACGGCGGTCTACCAGGTATCGGGCGAATACGCGATGCTCAAGGCGGCAGCAGGCAACGGTTGGCTCGACGAGCGCGCGTGCGTGCTGGAGGCGTTGACCGCATTCAAGCGCGCGGGTGCCGACGCGATCCTCACCTACTTTGCGCTAACCGCGGCGGCGTGGCTGGCGGAGGAAAAGTAGGAAAGAAAAGTAGGGTCAGACTCGATTTTCCAATCGCCAGAACATCAGCGCGGGAAGATCGGGCACCGAAATTCGAGTCTGACCCTACTTTTCCAGCAGCGCCGCGACGGCGTCGGCGGGGAGCCGCGGCTCATCGTCCCGGCGCCGTCGGTTGCGGCGCTGCTGCGGCGTCAGAATGGCGAGCCGAATGCTGGCGCGTGGCGTCTCGATGAGCAGTTGCGCCCCGGCGTCGGCATCGCGCGGCGGCAACGCGGCATAACGCACCCCGGCGTTCGCGAGCGCGATTTCCACCGCCTTCGCGTCGTCGGCGACCAGCTCCAGCCGGACGTCGCTGTACCCGGTTGCCCAGCCCGCGGCCACGCCGCCTACGAGCAGGGGCGCCCAGGCGGCGAGCCGTTTCATCCAGGCGAGAGCTTCGGTTCGCTGCAAGCGCAAGCTCGCCGCGTGGGCCTCCCCGCCGAACAGCGCGTGATGGGCGGCGAGCGCTTCCTCGATCTCGGCGTCGGATGGAAACGCCGTCGCCTCCGCGAGCATCAGTTGGCGGGCGGCCTTGCGCTTCGCAAGCGACCAGTCGGTAAGCCCATGCTCGGCAATGAGGCGCGCCGCGGTCTGCGCGATGCGGACGCGGTCCTCGCGGGAACGCGCATCGGCTTGGCCGCGCGCGCGCTCCGCAACCTGCCCTCGGGGGCGATGGACCATGCGGTGGAAGAGTCAGAACAGTTGGTCGCGGATATCCTTGCCCCGCGGCCCGGCCGGCGACAGGCTGTCGTCGCGCGCGCGCGGCGGAAACTCCGCAAGAAAATACTCGGTCAGCGACCCCGCATCGTCGTGCAGGCCGGAATCCGAGTTGATGCGCACGGCGATGACGCCGTCGGGCATCGGCAGGTTCGCCTGGGGGGTTCCTTTCAACGCCTTTGCCATGTACGAGATCCAGATCGGGAGCGCCGCCACCGCGCCGGTCTCGTTGGTGCCGAGCGTCTTCGGCTGGTCGAAGCCGATCCACGCAACCCCGACCATCGCGCCATTGTAGCCGCAGAACCAGGCATCGACGTACTCGTTGGTCGTGCCGGTCTTGCCCGCGAGATCGGTGCGGTTGAGTGACAGGGCGCGCGTCGCCGTTCCCACGCGGACCACATCCTTCAGCAACGAGGTCATGACCCACGCGTTGCGAGGATCGATTGCCCTTTCTGCGCCCTCGCCGGCGACAGTCGGTGCGGCTTCGGATAGCACGTTGCCTCGGGCGTCAACGATCCTGGCGATGAGATAGGGCGTCAGGCGATAGCCGCCGTTGGCGAAAATCGCATAGGCGCCGACCATCTGCAGCGGTGTGACCGATCCCGCACCGAGACCCATCGTCAGATACGGCGGATGCAGCTTGGGATCGAATCCGAACCGAGCGATGTAATCCTGCGCGTATTGCGGTCCGATCGCCTGCAGCACCCGGACGGTCACGAGATTCTTCGACTTGGCGAGCGCCGTGCGCACCCGCATCGGCCCTTCGAACTTGCCGTCGTAGTTCTTGGGTTCCCAGTCTTCCCCGCCGGCTTGGGCGGCGGGCACGAAGAACGGCGCATCGTTGACGACGGTCGCCGGCGTGAAGCCCTTTTCCAGGGCCGCCGAGTAGATGAAGGGCTTGAACGCCGAGCCCGGCTGTCGCTGCGCCTGGGTAACGTGATTGAACTTGTTCCGGTCGAAGTCGAAGCCACCGACCAGCGCCAGCAACGCACCGTCGGCCGGGCGGATCGCGACGAAGGCCGCCTCGACCTGGGGCATCTGGACGATTCCCCACCGGCCCTTGTCCTCGCGCATCACGCGGATGACGGCACCGCGCCGGACTCTGGTAGCGGCAGCCGCCTTGTCGCCCAGCGCGCGGGCGGCGAACTTGAGCCCCTCGCCGGTAATATGAAAGGTTTCGCCGTCGGCCAGCACAGCCGTGACGTCTGCCGGCGTCGCCTCGAGCACGACTGCCGGCAGTAGCCCGTCGCTGTCGACCGCTTCCTGGAACACCTTTTCCAGCACCGCTTCCCGCTCCCCTGGGTCGTCGGGAAGACTGACATAGGCTTCCGGTCCCCGGTACCCGTGCCGACGGTCGTAATCGAGCACTCCGCGCCGCATTGCGGCATATGCGGCTTCCTGGTCCGGCTTGCGGACCGTGGTGTAGACGGTGAGACCTTTGGTATACGCATCCTCGCCGTAAGCCTCGAATACCACTTGGCGCGCCATCTCGGCGACGTACTCGGCGTGGGTCGGAATGACCTCGCGCAACCCCTGCCGGACGACGAGTGGCGCGGATTGTGCTTCCCGATACTGGTCGTCGTTGAGGTACCGAAGATCGTGCATCCGCCGGAGGACGTAGAGCTGCCTGGACTTGGCCCGGCGCGGGTTGGTGACCGGGTTGTAGGCCGACGGGGCCTTGGGCAAACCCGCCAGCATTGCGGCTTCCGCGGCGCTGACGTCCTTCAGCGGCTTGCCGAAGTAGATCTGGGAAGCGGCGGCAAATCCGTAGGCGCGCTGGCCAAGAAAAATCTGGTTGACGTAGAGCTGCAGGATTTCGTCCTTGGTCAGGTTGGCCTCGATCTTCCAGGCCAGCATGACCTCCCGCAGCTTCCGAGTGACCGTTTTCTCACGCGTGAGGAAGAAGTTCCGGGCGACCTGCATCGTGATCGTACCGGCCCCCTGCTGGGTGCCGCTCGCGAGGTTGGTCGCTGCCGCCCGGAGGATGCTGATGTAGTCGACACCCCCATGAGTATAGAAACGCTCGTCCTCCGCGGCCAAAATGGCCTTTTTCATGACATCCGGGACATCGGCGATGGTCACGACAGCACGGCGCTCCTCGCCGAATTCGCCCAGAAGTTCGCCCTCCGCCGATACGATCCGAAGCGGGATTTTCGGCTGATAGTCGGTCAGGGTTTCGAGCGAGGGCAGCGTCGGATAAAGCAGCGCCAGCAGGAAGGCCCCCAGGAGGGCCGCAACGACCGCCAAGCCAAGCAGGACGGACCCGACGTAGAGGAGCCACCGTTTTAGCATGGAGGAATAAAACTTGCTGGAGTGGGGTGCTGGAACCCGCAATTATAGGCAGGCTTACAACAGACCAAGGGATCCCCGGTAAACAATTTGACAAGATTCATACTTGCTGCCAACCTTTAATGTAAATTGTGAGCATTCGGCCTACGTCCGTGTCAGCATTCGGCCTACCTCCATGATCGCTGAAAATCTCGCTTCGACCCTGGACTTCTTCTCGGCCAAGTCCCCGGCGCTGATCGGAGTCGACATCAGCTCGACCTCGGTCAAGCTGGTCGAGCTCGTCGACGCCGGCAAGGGCGTCCGCCGCCTCGAGCGCTATGTCATCGAGGGGCTGCCCAAGGACGTCGTTACCGACGGCAACATCGCCAACCTGGACCAGGTCAGCGATGGCCTGAAACGGGCCTGGAAGCGCCTCGGGACCCGCAACCGGAACGTGGCGCTCGCGCTGCCAGCGGCGATGGTGATCACCAAGAAGATCATCGTTCCGGCGGGCCAGAAGGAGGAAGACCTCGAGCTTACCGTCGAAGCCGAGGCGAACCAATACATTCCGTTTGCACTCGACGAGGTCAACCTCGACTTCCAGATCCTGGGGCCCGCGCCGAACAACCCCGATGAGGTCGAGGTACTCATTGCGGCCTCCCGGAAGGAGAAGGTCGAAGATCGCGTCGCCATTGCCGAGGCAGCCGGCCTGAAGCCGAGGGTCATGGACGTTGAGAGCTATGCAACCCAGGAAGCGTTTCGTCTGATCGCGCCGTCGCTGCCTGCGAACGGCCGGGACCAGAACATCGCCTTGGTCGACATCGGCGCCCATGTCACCCACTTCTACGTGCTGCGCAACGACCAGTTCCTGTTCTCGCGCGACCAGGCGTTCGGCGGCAATCAGCTGACCTACGACATCCAGCGCGCATTCAACCTGTCTCCCGAAGAGGCCGAGTCGGCGAAGAAGAACCAGGGGTTGCCGGAGAATTATGACGCCGACGTGCTGCAACCGTTCATGGAGACCCTGGCGCTCGAGGTCACCCGGGCACTGCAGTTCTTCTTTACGTCGACTTCCTACAACCAGGTCGACCAGATCGTGCTTGCCGGCGGCGGCGCAATGCTGCCGGGACTGGACGAGCTGGTGGCCAAGCGCGCCGGCGTGGCGACGGTCGTTGCCAACCCGTTCAGCAGCATGGCCACCTCGGACAACATCCGGCCACGGCAGCTCGCACAGGATGCGCCGCTGCTCGTGATCGCCTGCGGGCTCGCGATGCGGAGCTTCGAATGATCCGTATCAACCTGTTGCCGCACCGCGAGCAGAAGCGGGTTGCGCGGCAGCGCCAGTTCGTCTCGATCGCAATTGGCCTGTCCGTCCTGGCGCTAGCGGTCGTCGGGCTCGTGCACGTGATCTTTACGACGCAGATCGAAAACCAGGAAAGCCGCAACAAGCTGCTCACGACCGAGATCGCCAAGCTGGATGAGCAGATCAAGGAAATCGACAAGCTGCGCGAGCAGACGCAGGCCTTGCTGTCGCGCAAGCAGGTTGTCGAGACGCTGCAGACCAACCGGACCGAAGCCGTTCACCTCCTCGACCAGATGGTGCGGCAACTTCCGGATGGCGTCTACCTCCGGTCGCTGAAGCAAGCGGGGACCAAGGTCACGATGATCGGCTACGCACAGTCCAACGCGCGCGTCTCGACGCTGATGCGCAACATCGAGGCTTCACCCTGGCTCACCCAGCCCGAGCTCGTCGAGATCAAGTCGGTCCCGCTGCCTGGCGCCCGGGACAAGGACGCGCGTGTCAATGAGTTCACGCTGAGCTTCCAGATGAAGCGGGCCGCACCACCCGCCGATGTGAAGGGGGCGGGACCGGCGGGCAAGGCCGCACCCCCGGCGAAGGCCGCACCAAGCGCCCCCGCGGCAAAGGGAGCCAAGGCATGACGTTCGACGACATCCGCCGCCTCAATATTCGCGAGGTCGGCAACTGGCCTCTGCTGGCGAAGGTCGGATTGCTCGCGCTCCTGTGCCTCGGGATACTGGCTGCCGGCGCAGTGCTCGACTGGAAGGACCAGTACGAGGCGCTCGACCGGGCGAAGGAGGCGGAAGCGAAGCTCAAGGAGCAGTACGCAGTCAAGAAGGGCAAGGCGGTCAACTACGAGCTCTACGTCCAGCAGCTGAAGGAAGTCGAGCAGTCCTTCGGCGCACTGTTGAAACAGCTGCCGAACAAGGCGGAGATGGACGCGCTGCTGACGGACATCAACCAGGCGGGGCTCGGGCGCGGGTTGCAGTTCGAGCTCTTCCGGCCCGCGGCGCACGAAAGGGTCGCCGATTTCTACGCGGAGCTGCCGATCAACGTCAAGATCACCGGCGGCTATCACGACATGGGCGCGTTCGCCAGCGACGTCGCGCAGCTGCCACGGATCGTCACGCTGAACGACGTGGCGGTCGTCAACGAAAAGGGCGTCCTGACGCTGGACGCGGTGGCGAAGACCTTCCGCTATCTCGACGAGGAAGAGATCGCCAAGCAGCGTAAAGCGGCGAAGGAAGCGAAGGAGAAGGGCAAGAAATGAGGCATTGGCGCATGCTTGCGGTGGGGGCGGTGTTCGTTCTCGCGGGGTGCGGCGGCGAGAGCCACCAGGACCTTCGTGCGTGGATGGCCGACCAGGGCAAGAGCGCCAAGGGCAAGCTCGAGCCGCTGCCGCAGATGAAGCCGTACGAGCCGTTCGCCTACAACGCCTTCGATCTCCCGGATCCGTTCAAGCCGCGCAAGATCGAGCCGACGAAAGGGGCGAGCAAGCTCTCGCCGGACCTGACGCGACGCAAGGAGCCACTCGAGTCCTATCCGCTGGAATCGCTGAACATGGTCGGGACGCTCGAAAAGGGCAAGACCGTCTACGCCCTCGTGCGCACGCCGGACAAGGATCTCTATCAGGTGCGGCAGGGCAATTACGCCGGGCAGAACTATGGGGTGATCATCGGCGTCACCGACAGCGAAATTCGCCTGAAGGAGCTGGTACAGGACGGTGCCGGGGACTGGACCGAACGGTCCAGCACGCTGCAACTCGTCCAGCTCGGCGATACCAAGACACAGGAGCGAAGAAAATGAGCGCGTCCGTATGGCTTGATAGCAACGCCGTTCCGGCGCAATCGGCCCGGGGCGCGCGCGCATGGCTCTTCGCCGTGATCGCGATGTTCGCATCCGGTGCGGCGTTCGCACAGACGGCCAACACCATCGATTCGCTGTCGGTGTCGAAGGGGACGTCGGGCAACACGATCGTGAAATTCGTGCTGAAGTCGCCGCCGGCGAATCCGCCCGCGGGGTTCGCGATCGCGAGCCCGCCCCGGATCGCACTCGATTTCCTCGACACGGGGAACGGCCTGGGCGCGACGCAGCGGACCCTCGACGATCCGTCGCTGCGCAGTCTCAACGTGATCCAGTCGGGCAACCGCACGCGCGTCGTGTTCAACCTCAATCGGCCGCAGACGTTCCAGACCATCGTCGAAGGGAATACGGTGCTGGTCACGCTCTTCGACCAGGGCGGGCAACTCGATGCGAGGACGCAGGTCGTGCAGCGCTTTGCCGAGGCGCGGCCTGGCGACGTCACGCACGCGCTGCGCGACGTCGACTTCCGCCGCGGCGCGAACGGCGAGGGCCGCATCGTCGTCGATTTGTCCGACAACGCCACCGGTATCGACATCCGCCAACAGGGCAAGACGCTGATCGTCGATTTCATCAAGACCACGCTGCCGCGCAATCTCGAGCGTCGCCTCGACGTCCAGGACTTCGGCACGCCGATCGTTGCCGTGGACACTTTCAGCCAGGGTGGCAACGCACGGATGGTGATCGAGCCGAAGGGGTTGTGGGAACACTCGGCGTACCAGACGGACAACCGGTTCATCCTCGAGGTGAAGCCGATCCAGGAGGACCCGAACAAGCTGATCCAGGGAGCGAAACAGGGCTACAAGGGCGAGAAGCTGTCGCTGAACTTCCAGAACGTCGAAGTGCGCGCGGTGCTGCAGGTGATCGCGGACTTCACCGGGCTCAACATCATCACCAGCGATACGGTGACGGGAAGCCTGACGTTGCGCCTGAAAGACATTCCGTGGGACCAGGCCCTCGACATCATCATGCAGACCAAGGGCCTCGACATGCGCAAGAACGGCAATGTCGTTCTGATCGCGCCGCGCGAGGAGCTGGCCCTGAAAGAGCGCCAGCAACTCGAGACGCAGCTGCAGATCAGCCAGCTGGAGCCGCTGGTGTTCGAGTCCTTTCAGCTGAACTACATCAAGGCCTCTGACCTCGAACAGATCATATCGACGAATCAACAACAGCGATTCGGTGCCGGTGCCGGCCAGACCCGCACCACCGGGGGCCAGGGGTCGATCCTGTCCGACCGCGGGGTCGCGCTCGTCGACCCGCGCACGAACATCCTGTTCGTGTCGGATACGGCGGCGCGGCTGGAGGAGGTGCGCAAGATCATCCGGCAGATCGACACCCCGAATCGCCAGGTGATCATCGAAGCGCGCATCGTGATCGCCAGCGACAAGTTCAGCAAGCAGCTTGGCGTGCGCTTCGGCGCGCAGACCGGATTCACGTTCAACAACAAGAAATATGCTGCGGGGCAGGGTGGGTCGCTCGACACGCAACCCGTCGTGCATCTCCAGGGCGACAGGCTCATTCGCGACACGCGCACGCAGACCCCGTTCGAGTTGGCGTCCGGCATCGCGAGTGCCGGCTATTCGGATTCGCCGCAGCTCAACGTCAACCTGCCGGTGATCAACCCGGCTGGACAGCTCGCGCTGACGCTCATCAACCTCGGCAGCGGAAACCTCATCAATCTCGAACTCTCGGCGCTCGAGGCTGACACGCGCGGCAAGGTGATTTCCAGCCCGCGCGTGGTCACCGCCGACAACCAGAAGGCGCACATCGAGCAGGGGACGGAAATCCCGTATGTAACGCCGGGCAGTGCGAACTCGCCGGCGACCGTGTCATTCAAGAAGGCGGTGCTCCGGCTCGAGGTGACACCACAGATCACGCCCGACAACCGGATCATCATGACGGTCGAAGTGCGCAAGGACAATGTCGGACAGATGGTCGACCTCGGGGGCGGATTCCGTGTGCCGTCGATCGACACCCGGAACGTCACTACGCAGATCCATGTGAACAACGGCGATACCGCAGTCATCGGCGGCATCTTCGAGGAAACGATCACCAACGATGTCACGAAGGTGCCGCTGCTGGGCGACATCCCGTTTCTTGGCTATCTGTTCAAGACGACGGGCCGTATCAGTGACAAGCAGGAGTTGCTGATCTTTCTGACGCCGCGCGTCGTCAAGGAAACGATCAACGCGATCAAGTGACGCATCCGCTCCGGCGGGCATCGCGCTCGTGAGGCCCGCCCGGAATTGGACGCGTGATCTCCGTGTACGCGGGGAGCAAGCAGGCGTCCGCATACGCAGGGCAAGGCGTACGCGCGACTCGTCCGGCGGGAGCGATTCCACTACAATGCTGCGGTGCAACTGCATCGTGGCAATCTGTTCCTCGTGGGAATGCCGGGGTCGGGAAAGTCGACGCTCGGCCGCCAGCTCGCCCGGCGCCTCGGCCTGATCTTCGTCGACGCGGATGCAGAACTCGAGCGCAGGCTAGGCGTAACGATCCCGACGATCTTCGAAATCGAGGGTGAAGCGAGCTTTCGCGACCGCGAGGAGGCGACGATTGTCGACCTCGTCGAGCGCACCGGCATCGTACTCGCGACGGGAGGCGGGGCGGTGCTCCGGCCCGCGAATCGCGAGCGGCTGAAGGCGAACGGGACGGTGGTCTACCTGCATGCGGAGCCGGCAACGCTCCGCGAGCGTACGCGCAAAAACCGTCACCGCCCGTTGCTCAACACCGCGGACCCGCTCGCCCGGCTCGCCGAGTTGTACGCGCAGCGCGATGCACTGTACCGGGAAGTCGCCGACGTCGTGCTCGAATCCGATCGCGAGCACGTCGCGCGCTTTGCGCTGAACCTCGCCGACGAACAGCGCAAGGTATGGCACGCCTGAGCAAGGGAGGGCCCGCGTGATCCCGGTGCGCACGCTCGAGGTCGCTCTTGGCGAGCGGAGCTACCCGATCCACATCGGCGCCGGCCTGCTCCGCGAGGCAGGCAGTCTGCTGGCACCCCACCTGCCGGCGCGCCGCGCGATTATCGTCAGCAATCCGGTGGTCGCAGCACGCTGGCTCGCGCCAGTCCGCAACGGCCTCGCCGCGCACGACATCACGTCCGACACCCTACTTGTCCCGGATGGCGAGACGCACAAGGACTGGGCCACGCTGCAGGACGTATTGACGCGCATGGTCGAGATGCGCGCCGAGCGGACGACGACGGTCATCGCACTCGGCGGGGGCGTCGTCGGCGATCTCGCCGGATTCGCCGCCGCGATCTACCAGCGCGGCATGCCGTTCGTGCAGATCCCGACGACGTTGCTGGCGCAGGTCGATTCGTCGGTCGGAGGGAAAACCGGCATCAATCATCCGCTCGGCAAGAACATGATCGGCGCGTTTCACCAGCCGCGCGCGGTGCTGATCGACCCCGACTGCCTCGGGACGCTCCCGGACCGCGAGCTCGCCGGCGGTCTCGCCGAAGTCGTCAAGTATGGCGCAATCCGCGATCGCGCCTTTTTCGCCTGGCTCGAGGCCAACGTTGATCGCCTCGTCGGCCGCGATGGCGCGACCCTGGCTCATGCGATCGCTGAAAGCTGCCGCATCAAGGCCGCGATCGTCGCGGCCGACGAGCGCGAATCGGGCGAGCGAGCGTTGCTCAACTTCGGTCATACGTTCGGCCACGCGATCGAGGTCGGCGTCGGTTACGGCGAGTGGCTGCATGGCGAAGCAGTTGCCGCAGGAATGGTCATGGCCGCACGCCTGTCGGCGCGCCACGGAACGCTGCCTCACCCGGACGTCGACCGTCTGCGCCTGCTGCTGCAGCGCGCACGGCTGCCGGTGGACGGGGCGCCCCTGGGCGCCACGCGTTATCTCGCGCTGATGGGTCGCGACAAGAAGGTGGCCTCGGGATCGATCCGTTTCGTGCTGTTGCGGGTGCTGGGCGACGCGTACGTCACAGCGGATGTCGGCGCATCCGACCTGGCGGCGATACTCCCCTGATCGGCTCCCATTGGCGCAGGCAACGAAAACGGCGCCCCGGGCGCCGTTTTCGCTCTTGCGGCAGGGCGGCGGCGCGAGCCGCCCGGCTGCCGATCAGTTGCAGGTAATCGTTGCAGTGGCCGTCAATTGCGGCGTGCTTGCGTCGCCGACGAATATCGTGTGCAACCCGCTGCCGGTGAGAAGATTGCTGACGTTTACCGAGCCGGGCGACGCGGTGACCGGGTTGGGGCTGGCGCTGCCGCCTCCCGATACGGCGACGCTGAACGGCGCGGTTCCACCCGTGATGACGAATGGGTACGTCGCGCCCGTGCAGGGATTGGCACCCGTCGTGCTGATCGACGCGGGACTTATCGCCACCGGCGCGGGCGGTGCGGTCCCCGAAGCCGTTCCCACGAGATTCTGCAGGCTGGCCGTTGTCTGCAGGCCCGTCGCATCGAGGATCGAGAACACCAGCGGATTGACGCAGGTGCCGTTGGTGATCGCCTCGAAGAACCCGCCGCTGCTCGCGACCGTCGTATTGACCAGCGTGGCGCCAGTCGGGAACGTCGATGTCACGCGATAAGGTGGCGTGCCGCCGTAGATGAAATAATCGACGCGGAAGCCGGACGTGCATGAGGTCGCCGAAGCACTCGTGATTGTCGCCGTGGCAGGAATGACGGACAGCACCAGAGCGCCATTGGTGGTCTGAACGATCGTGAACTGGCCCGTCACCTGATTCCCGGTCGTGACTTCGGTCGCTCGAATCAGCGCCGGCTGCGTAAATGCGTTCGCTGCGGCCTTGATCACCACCTGGGCCAGGCCAGTGGCATCGGAAACAACGGTCGACGTCGACACCAGTGGCGCCGCCGGGTTGCCGGTCTGGATTGCGAAATCGCCGGAAACCACGTCGAATCGCACCTGCCGGTTGGCAGTGCCGCCCCCTCCCGCGCCGGTCGCGGTGACGGCGGCGGTTCCCGTCTGTCCGGAACAGATCGCGTTGGCGCCGCAGGTCGGATCGTTCGGCGTTATTGTCAACCCGTTGAGCAGGGGCGCCGGACTTACCGTCACCGCGGACTTGGCACTCAAGCCGGTGGAATCCTGCACCGTGACATCGAAACTGACGTCCGCGGCGACGTTTGCCGCGAGCAGCAGCACCGTGCCGCCGGAGACCGCCTGCGTGACCGGCAGCACCGATGGATTTCCCGAATACGCATAGTAGGGCGGAATCCCGCCGGTCACCGTCAGCGTGGTCGGCGTACCGCTGTAGACGGTAATTGCCGGCGGCTGGACGGTGAGCGGCCCGGGCGCCGCGGGTCCTTGGGCGTACGGGTTGTTCGGCGCGCCGCTGCCTCCCCCGCACGCGGTCAACGCGAGCACGCCCGCGAATGCAAACAAGGCGGCAAGGGATCGCAGGCACGCGGCCGGGATGCGGTTCTCCATCATGGTCGAATTCCTAATGATGTTGTCCTAAAGAAGGCGGTGGGCGGAATTTTTTTGGACGCTGCAACAAGCATCTAGCCCATTTTGTTGAGATTAAAGCCTAAGAAGCCACTTTGGCGCAAGTCTTTTGCTCGGCCAAATCGACCGTCCGGCGGGAGTGTTGCACGCGGGGTCCTTTGCCCCGGGGTGGCGCCCCGCTTTCGCCTTGTCGCATCGCAGCATACGGACTAATATTGATAGGTTTCGCCACAGTTTCGCGAAACCCGAGCCGGAACCGCCTGCGCGGCCCGGTGGTCGATCATTCGGCATCGACGAGGTCAACGTGGAAATAGGAACCGTAGATCAGGGGCATTTGCCTCCGGCGCGGCAGGGTCTCTACGATCCGGCGAACGAGCGCGACGCGTGTGGCCTGGGATTCATCGCCCACATCAAAGGTGGCAAGACCCACGCGATCGTCACGCAAGGGCTCGCGATCCTCAAGAATCTGACCCATCGCGGCGCGACGGGCGCCGACCCGCTGCAGGGCGACGGTGCCGGCATCCTGATCCAGCTTCCCGACGCCTTCCTGCGCCGCGCCTGCGGGCGCCAGGGTCTGACGCTGCCGGCGATCGGCCAATACGGCGTCGGCATGGTGTTCCTGCCCAAGGAGCCGGCTTCGCGGATGGCCTGCGAGCAGGAAATCGAGCGTGCCGTGGCGAGCGAGGGCCAGATCCTGCTCGGCTGGCGCGATGTCCCCACTGACAACCGCGGCCTGTCGCTGCGCACGAAGGAGGTCGAGCCGGTGATCCGGCAGGTCTTCATCGCGCGCGGGTCAACGGAAATGGACCAGGACGCGCTGGAGCGCAAGCTCTACATCATCCGCAAGAAGTCGGGCCACGCGATCCAGGCGCTGAAGCTGCGCCACGGCAAGGAGTTCTACGTGCCGTCGATGTCGACGCGCACACTCGTCTACAAGGGGATGCTGCTCGCGCACCAGGTCGGCGAGTATTTCCTCGACCTCAAGGACGAGAGCATGGTGTCGGCACTGGCGATGGTGCACCAGCGCTTCTCGACCAACACGTTTCCGACGTGGGACCTCGCGCACCCGTTCCGACTCGTCTGCCACAACGGCGAAATCAACACGCTGCGCGGCAACGTCAACTGGATCCGCGCCCGCCAGCAGGGAATCGCGAGCACGGTGCTGGGCGAGGATCTGGACAAGATCTGGCCGCTCATCTACGACGGGCAGTCCGACTCGGCTTCGTTCGACAACTGCCTCGAGCTCCTGGTCATGGGCGGGTATCCGCTGGCCCACGCGATGATGCTGATGATTCCGGAAGCGTGGGCAGGCAACCCGCTGATGGACGAGGACCGCCGTGCGTTCTACGAATACCATGCCGCGCTGATGGAGCCGTGGGACGGCCCGGCCGCGATGGCGTTCACCGACGGTCGTCAGATCGGTGCCACACTCGACCGCAACGGCCTGCGGCCGGCGCGCTTCGTCGTCACCGACGACGATTGCGTGGTGATGGCCTCCGAAGTGGGCGTGCTCGACATCCCCGAGCGGAAGATCGTCAAGAAATGGCGACTGCAGCCGGGGAAGATGCTGCTCGTGGATACGGAGCAGGGGCGCATCATCGATGACACGGAGCTCAAACGCACGCTCGCCACGGCGAAGCCCTATCGCGCGTGGATCGAGGCCTCGCGGATCGCGCTCGAAGATCTGCCGGAACCGGCGCCGCCGCTGCACACCGATGTGCCGCTGCTCGACCGCCAGCAGGCGTTCGGCTACACGCAGGAGGACCTCAAGGTCGTACTCGCGCCGATGGCGCAGGCCGGCGAGGAAGCGGTCGGCTCGATGGGCAACGACGCGGCGCTGCCCGTGCTGTCGAACCGGCCGAAGGTGCTCTACAACTACTTCAAGCAGCTGTTCGCGCAGGTGACGAACCCGCCGATCGACCCGATCCGCGAGGAACTCGTGATGTCGCTCGTCACGTTCATCGGACCGCGGCCGAACCTGCTCGCGGTCGACGTCGCGGCGGATGCGACCGACCTGCCGATGCGACTGGAAGCGCCGCAGCCGATCCTCACCTGCGACGCCATGGAAAAGATCCGGCACATCGCGCTGTTCACCGGTGCGGCGTTCCGCGCGTACGAACTCGACATCTGCTATCCGGCGGCATGGGGAGCGAACGGGATGGAGGCCGCGCTTGCGTCGCTTTGCGCGCAAGCCGAGGACGCCGTCCATCTCGGCTACAACATCCTGATCGTCTCGGACCGCAAGGTGTCGGCGGTGCTGATGCCGGTGCCGGCGCTGCTCGCCACGGCCGCCGTGCACCAGCACCTCGTCCGGAAAGGACTGCGCACGAGCACGGGCCTCGTCGTCGAGACGGGATCCGCGCGCGAGGTGCATCACTTTGCTTTGCTCGCCGGCTACGGCGCCGAGGCGATCCATCCGTACCTCGCGCTGGAGACGCTGGCGCTCGATGTCCGACCTGGTGCCCGGCGTGAGCCCGCAACAGGCGGCATACCGGTTCATCAAGGCGATCAGCAAGGGACTCTACAAGGTGATGTCCAAGATGGGCATCTCCACGTACCAGTCGTACTGTGGCGCGCAGATCTTCGAGGCGGTCGGCCTCACGCGCGAATTCGTCGGCAAGTACTTCACCGGCACCGCGAGCAACGTCGAGGGCGTCGGGCTGTTCGAGGTGGCCGAGGAGGCCGCACGGATGCATCAGCTCGCGTTCGGCGATGCCCCGCTGCTGCGCAACGCGCTCGACGTCGGCGGCGAGTACTACTACCGCGTCAGCGGCGAGGACCACATGTGGACGCCGGACTCGATCGCGAAGCTGCAGCACGCGGCGCGTGCCAACAGCGCGCAAACGTACAGGGAGTACGCCGCGCTGATCAACGATCAGACGAAACGGTTGCTGACGCTGCGGGGCCTGTTCGAGTTCCGGTTCGCGCGCGAGCCGCTGCCGCTCGAGGAAATCGAACCCGCGGCCGAGATCGTGAAGCGCTTCGCGACGGGAGCGATGAGCCTGGGCTCGATCTCGACCGAGGCGCACACGACGCTGGCGGTGGCGATGAACCGCATCGGCGGCAAGTCGAACACGGGCGAGGGTGGCGAGGACGCCCATCGCTATCCGCTGTTGAAAGCCGGCGAGACGCTCAAGTCGCGAATCGACGGCGCGGTCGTCGATATCCCGTTCAAGGAAGGCGATTCGCTGCGCTCGAAGATCAAGCAGGTTGCCTCGGCGCGCTTCGGCGTGACCGCCGAGTATCTGGTCAACGCCGACCAGCTGCAGATCAAGATGGCGCAGGGCGCGAAGCCCGGCGAGGGTGGCCAGTTGCCCGGCCACAAAGTATCCGAGTACATCGCCAAGATCCGCTACTCGGTGCCGGGGGTCGGTCTGATTTCGCCACCGCCCCACCACGACATCTACTCGATCGAGGACCTGGCGCAGTTGATCCACGATCTCAAGAACGCCAACCCGCAGGCATCGATCTCGGTCAAGCTCGTGTCCGAGGTCGGCGTGGGGACGGTCGCCGCCGGCGTCGCGAAAGCGAAGGCCGACCATGTGACGATCGCGGGACATGACGGCGGCACCGGCGCATCGCCCGAATCGTCGATCAAGCACGCCGGCACGCCGTGGGAGTTGGGCCTCGCCGAGACACAGCAGACGCTGGTGCTGAACCGGTTGCGCGGCCGCATCGCGGTGCAGGTCGATGGGCAGATCAAGACCGGACGCGACGTCGTGGTGGGCGCGATGCTGGGTGCCGACGAGTTCGGGTTCTCGACGGCGCCACTGGTCGCCGAGGGCTGCATCATGATGCGCAAGTGTCACCTCAACACCTGTCCGGTGGGCATTGCGACACAGGATCCAGAGTTGCGCAAGAAATTCACGGGCCAGCCGGAGCACGTCGTCAACTATTTCTTCTTCGTCGCCGAGGAAGCCCGCGAGCTGATGGCGAAGCTCGGTGTCCGCAAGTTCGCCGATCTCATCGGCCGCTCGGACCTTCTCGACATGCGCCGCGGCATCGAGCAGTGGAAGGCGAAAGGGCTCGATTTTTCGCGAGTCTTCTACCAGCCCGACATGCCGGCCGAAGTTGCGCGCCACCAGTGCGAAGAGCAGGACCACGGACTCACCGGCGCGCTCGACCACGCGCTGATCGCCGGGGCGGCGCCGGCGCTCGACAAGAAGCAGCCGGTGCGCCTCACCTACAGGATCCGCAATGCGAACCGCTCGGTGGGGGCGATGCTGTCGGGTGCGATCGCCCGGAGGTACGGGCACGCCGGGCTGCCCGAAGACACGATCCACGTCGCGTTCGAAGGCATCGCGGGTCAGAGCTTCGGCGCGTTCCTCGCCCACGGCGTGACCTTCGAACTTCAGGGTGCGACGAACGACTACGTCGGCAAGGGCCTGTCGGGCGGCCGCATCGTCGTCTATCCCGACCCGACCTGCCCCGCGAAGCCCGAGGAGAACATCGTCATCGGCAATACGGTGATGTACGGCGCGATCGCCGGCGAGGCGTATTACCGCGGGGTGGCCGGCGAGCGCTTCTGCGTGCGCAACTCGGGTGCCTCCGCGGTCGTCGAGGGCACTGGCGACCACGGCTGCGAATACATGACGGGCGGCACGGTCGTGGTGCTTGGCCGTACCGGGCGGAACTTCGCCGCCGGAATGAGCGGTGGCATCGCGTATGTCTACGACGAGGACGGCACGTTCGCTTCGCGCTGCAATACCGCGATGGTCGTGCTGGAACCGGTGCACGACGAAGCTGCGCAGGCCGAGGCCGATCAGGCACTCGTTGCCGCCGGCAAGGGGTGCATGCGCCACCTGGACCGGTCCGACGAGGCGATGTTGCGCGAACAGATCGAGCGGCATCTGCGCTTCACCGGCAGCACGCGCGCGCTCGCGCTGCTCGATGCCTGGGAGGCGGCCCGCGCGAAGTTCGTCAAGGTATTCCCGAACGAGTACCGACGCGCGCTCACCGAGATGCACGCGCGAGGGGCAGCGACGAGGCCCGCGGCGACCATCCGCCAGAAAGAGGCCGCGTGATGGGCAAGATCACCGGCTTCATGGAGTTGCAGCGCATCCAGGAGGTGGCGCTGCCGGTCGCCGAGCGCATTCGCAGTTTCCGCGAATTCATCCTTCCGCTCGGCGAGGACGAAGCTTCGAAGCAGGGAGCGCGCTGCATGGACTGCGGGATTCCGTTCTGCCAGAGCGGCTGCCCGATCAACAACATCATTCCCGACTGGAACGATCTCGTCTTTCGCCACCAGTGGCGCGCCGCACTCGACGTGCTGCACGTGACCAACAACTTCCCCGAATTCACCGGGCGCGTCTGCCCGGCGCCGTGCGAGGCCGCGTGCACGCTCAACATCAACGACGACGCGGTTGGAATCAAATCGATCGAGCATTTCATCATCGATAAGGGCTGGGACGAAGGCTGGGTCGTCCCGTTGCCGCCGGCGGTCAAGACCGGCAAGCGCGTGGCGGTGATCGGCTCGGGCCCCGCGGGGCTCGCCTGTGCGCAGCAGCTCGCGCGCGCGGGCCACGACGTCGTGCTCTACGAAAAAGCCGATCGCATCGGCGGACTCCTGCGCTACGGCATCCCGGATTTCAAGATGGAAAAGCACTTGATCGATCGCCGGATGGCGCAGATGTCGATCGAGGGCGTCGAGTTTCGGCCGAACGTCAATGTCGGCGTGGACGTCGCGGCGGCCGAACTCCTCGCCGAATACGACGCAATCGTGCTGTCCGGCGGCGCCGAGGCCCCGCGCGACCTGCCGGTGCCAGGCCGCGAGCTTTCCGGCGTCCATTTCGCGATGGAGTTCCTGCCGCAGCAGAACAAGGCGGTCGCAGGTGATGCCGTTGCCGATCAGATCGTCGCCACCGGCAAGCACGTCGTGGTGATCGGCGGCGGCGACACGGGCTCCGACTGTGTCGGCACGTCGAACCGCCAACGCCCCAAGTCGGTCACGCAATTCGAACTGCTTCCGCAGCCGCCGGAGGAAGAGGATCGGGCGCTGACATGGCCGTACTGGCCAGTCAAGCTGCGCACGTCATCGTCGCAGGAGGAAGGCTGCCAGCGGGACTGGGCAGTCGCGACCAAGCGCTTTGAGGGCACGGCCGGGAAGGTCGCGAAGCTCGTGGCCGCGCGCGTCGAATGGCAGAAGGGCGTCGACGGCCAGATGCGGATGGCCGAGGTGCCCGGCACCGAATTCGAAATGAGGGCCGACCTCGTGCTGCTCGCGATGGGTTTCGTCGGCCCGGTGGGCGCCGGCATGCTGGAGCAATTTGGCGTCCGGCGCGATCCCCGCAGCAACGTCGAAGCGAATACCGAAAACTACCTGACCTCGGCGGCGAAGGTGTTCGCCGCGGGCGACATGCGCCGCGGCCAGTCGCTCATCGTCTGGGCGATCCGCGAGGGTCGCCAGTGCGCGCGGGCCGTCGACGAATACCTGATGGGCACATCGCTGCTGCCCCGCTAAGGGCGTCCGCGATGTCGGCCCTGATCACGCTCGACCTCACCGACTGGCGCCCGGCGCTCGCGCCGCTCGCCACGGGCCTTGCCCGGGGCGTCGCATGACCGTAGGCTCTCCCCGATGCCCGCGTTTGCCAACGACACCTTCCTGCGCGCACTTCGTCGCGAGCCGACGCCGTGGACGCCGGTCTGGTTGATGCGCCAGGCCGGCCGCTATCTGCCCGAGTACAACGCGACGCGCGCGAAGGCCGGCAGCTTTCTCGCATTGGCGCAGACGCCGTCCTTGGCGGCCGAGGTCACGCTACAGCCAGTCGATCGGTTTCCGCTGGACGCGGCGATCCTGTTCTCCGACATCCTGACAGTGCCCGATGCGATGGGCCTGGGCCTCCATTTCGCCGACGGCGAGGGCCCGCGCTTCGCGCGCACAGCGTCCGACGAAGCCTCGATCGGCCGCCTCACCGTCCCGGACATGGCGAAGCTGCGCTATGTGTTCGACGCTGTCGGTGAGATCAAGCGCGCGTTGCGGGGTCGCATGCCGCTGATCGGCTTTGCGGGTAGCCCGTTCACGCTCGCGTGCTACATGATCGAAGGCGGCGGCAGCGCCGATTTCGGCGACGTGCGCCGCATGGCGTATGGCCGGCCCGATCTTCTGCATCGTCTCATCAACGTCAACGCGGCAGCGGTGGCGGCCTACCTCAACGCGCAGATCGTCGCGGGCGTGGACGCGGTGATGATCTTCGACACCTGGGGTGGCTTGCTGTCGGCCGCCGCCTACCGCTCGTTCTCGCTGTCATCGATGCGCGCGGTGCTCTGCGCGCTCCAACCAGCACCCGATGGGCGCGCGGTGCCGTCGATCGTCTTCACCAAGGGGGCTGGCCAGTGGCTCGAGGACCTTGCCGGTTGCGGCGCCGCGGGTGTCGGCCTCGACTGGACCGTCGATCTGGCCCTGGCCCGGCGCCAAGTCGGCGCACGCGTTGCGTTGCAGGGCAATCTCGATCCGCTGGTCCTGCTCACCGATGCCGACACGGTGCGGCGCGAAGCGACGGCAGTCGTGCGGGCAGCGGGGCCGGCGCCCGGGCACATCTTCAATCTGGGGCACGGCATCCTCCCGGCAACGCCGCCCGATCATGTCGCGGCGCTGGTCGAGGTGGTCCACGAACAGTCGCGCGCGATCCGCGCCGCCCCCTGATCCGCAGGGACGCGGCGGCAGCAGGATCGCGCAAACCCGCGCCGCCATTGGGTTCCCGGGCACTTGGCAACGGCGCGTACGGTTCCGGCGCACCGTCACTTATGCACACGAAAAGCGCGATGTTGCGCAGTTTCCATAACGCCAGAACTCGCAGAGGAAGACTGTTCGCAAGCCATTGAAAACAATGGCCAAGAAAATGACGTTCCGATGACACCGAAAACTGGGTCGAATCCACCGGACCGGCGCGGCCGGGGCGAGCAACCACTTACGCACAATATTATCCACAGGGTATGTGGGTCGTTTATTGCATTCTTTATAAAACAATGACTTGCACCTCTTCACTCCCCCGGGTAGTGCGCATTTCGAACACTACAACCTGTGAGTTCGCACATTCGAAAGGCGGTTGAAGCGGTATGGCGATAGCCCGTGTCGCGCTTCCACTCGCCGCCGATTCCGCCTTCGACTACTGGGTCCCCGCAGGGCTTGCTGTCGAGCACGGGTCCGTGGTCCGCGTCCGCCTCGGGCAGCGTACCCTCGTCGGCGTCGTCATCGAAAGGCTCGAGACATCGCCGATCGCACGCGAGAAGCTGCAGCCGGTCGTCGAAATCATTGGCGACATACCGGTGCTTCCGGCTGAACTCCTCGATCTTGCGGGCTTCGTCGCGGCCTATTACCAGGAGCCGCTGGGGCTGGTGTTGGCGCAAGTGCTCCCGCCGCTCGGGACCGTCGGCGCGCGAGCGACGACACCGCGGGCCCCCCCGCGGGCGTACCAGATGACCGAAGACGGTCGTGTCGCGCTTGCCCGCGTGGTCGGCCGCGCGTCGCGCGCCCTCTACGAGCAGTGGCTTAGCGCACCAGATCGGATGCTGTCATCTGCTCTCGTTGCCGCGTTGCCGCCGCCGCTGAAGCGCACCTTTTCGCGCTGGCGCAGCGCCGGCTGGATCGAGGCGGCGTCGGATCCCCCATTGCCGATGCCGTCCGACGATGGCATCGCCGCCGGCATGATCCTCAACCCCGATCAGCGGCAAGCGATTGCGGCGATCGACGCGGCGCGAGGAACATTTGCGCCGCTCCTGCTCGAAGGTGTCACCGGCAGCGGCAAGACCGAGGTGTATCTGGCCGCGGCGGCTGCATGTATCGCCGCGGGAGGGCAGGCATTGCTGCTGGTGCCAGAAATCAACCTGACGCCGCAGTTCGCGCAACGGATCGCCGCCGCGCTGCCGGGCCGCCGCGCGGTCACGCTGCACAGCCGCCTTGCGCCGGGCGCTCGCCGGCGGCACTGGCGCATGGCCAGCGCCGGCGAGGTCGACCTGGTGCTCGGTACGCGGCTCGCCGTGTTCGCGCCGATGCCGCGGCTCGGCTTGATCGTCGTCGACGAGGAGCACGATCCGTCGTTCAAGCAGCAGGAGGGCGTTCGCTACCACGGCCGCGATGTCGCGATCTGGCGGGCCCGGCAACGCCGCGTGCCGATCGTGCTCGGAAGCGCGACTCCGGCACTCGAGTCGCTGCTGCACGCGCAGCGGAAGCATTATGGATGGCTGACGCTCCCGCGTCGTGCCATCGGTCCGGCGCGCACTCCGGCGCTCGTCTTCGCGCCAAATCGCGATGTCGCGGCGCTCGAAGGCCTCGGCACGTCGCTGCAGGTGGCGATCGGCGCGCGGCTCGAGCGCCGCGAGCAGTCGCTGATCTTCATCAACCGGCGCGGCTTTGCGCCATCGCTTCTCTGCGCGTCGTGCGGTTGGCAGGCGGGGTGCATGCGCTGCTCCGCGCGCCTCGTCGTTCATCGCGACGCTGGCGAGCTGCGCTGCCATCACTGCGGGCACAGCGAGCGGCTGCGGCGTGCTTGTCCCGAGTGCGGCAATGTCGACCTGCAACCTCAGGGCTACGGCACTCAGCGGCTCGAGCGGGCGCTCGCGTTGCGCTTCCCGGACGCGGCGATCGCGCGGATCGATCGCGACAGCACGCGGCGAAGGGGGACCTTCGCGGCGATGCGCGATCGCGTGGCTGCGGGCGAGCTCGACATACTCGTCGGCACGCAGATGCTGGCCAAGGGCCACGACTTCCCGCGGTTGACGCTGGTCGGGGTACTCGGCGCCGACAATGCGCTCTACAGTGCCGATTTCCGTGCCACCGAGCGCCTTGCTGCCCTGCTATTCCAGGTCGCGGGGCGCGCGGGCCGGGCAGCGTTGCCTGGCGAGGTCATCGTGCAAACCGATTTTCCTGCGCATCCGATGTATCGGGCGCTTGCCGCCCATGACTGGGACGCCTTCGCGGCAACGTTGCTGGCGGAGCGGCGTGCGGCTTCGCTTCCGCCGTTCGCGCATCTGGCGCTGCTCGCGGCCGAGTCCTTGCGGCGCGACGCGGTCGATACGTTTCTCGGTGCGGCGCGAGAGCAGGGCGCGGCCCTCGTGCGCGCCGCGAATGCCGCGGTCGAGCTGTTTGCGCCCGTGGCGGCGCCCATGGCGCGCCGAGCCGGACTCGAGCGCGGGCAGGTGCTGGTCCAAAGTGCGGATCGCGGCGCGTTGCAGCGGTTCCTGCCGCAATGGCGGCATGCGATCGCCGCGCTGCCCGGACGCCGCGTCCGGTGGTCGCTCGACGTCGATCCACTCGGATTTGGCTAAGCCGAAAACTGTCGGCGGTCGTCTATAATGGGACATTGCGTCACCGCCCGCGCGGCGACGCAATATCTCCGCGAATTCGAACGGCGCGAATCGCGCCGCTCAATCGCGGTTTTTTGTGTCGCAATCGATAGTATGTCCTACCGGTGTGGCGGTGACTGATCTACAAACCCAACTTGGATCGTGGCTCGGGCAGGGTCTGGCAAAGGTTGCACCCGAGCGCGCCGGCGCGCCGATCGTCGTCGAGCGGTCGAAGCAGGCAACCCACGGCGACTACGCGTCGAATGTCGCACTCCAGCACGCGAAGTCGATGCAGAAAAATCCGCGCGAGTTCGCGCGCGCGCTCGTCGCGGCGCTTCCGGCCTGCGACCTGGTTGCGAAGACGGAAATCGCCGGTGCCGGATTCATCAACATCTTCGTAACGCCTGCGGCGCGGGCTGCGGTCGTGACGCGAATCCTCGCCGAGCGCGACCGCTACGGCCAGAGCGATGCGCGGCGCGGCGAGCGCGTGATGGTCGAGTTCGTCTCCGCCAATCCGACGGGGCCGCTGCACGTCGGACACGGCCGGCAGGCGGCGCTCGGCGACGCAATCGCCACGCTGCTCGAATGGCAGGGCGCCGACGTCACGCGCGAGTTCTACTACAACGACGCCGGAACACAGATCCAGAACCTCGCGATCTCGGTGCGCGCGCGTGCGCAGGAGATCCTGGGCGAGCATACGACCTTTCCCGAAGACGGCTACCGCGGCGAATACATCCGCGAGCTCGCGCAACGTTATCTCGCTGAGGTCGGTCACGACCTCGGCGACATCGAATCGATCCGCCGCTTCGCGGTCGCAGAGTTGCGCAAGGAACAGGACCGTGACCTCGCGGCGTTCGGGGTCCGCTTCGATCACTACTACCTCGAAAGCTCGCTCTACGTCAGCGGCCGCGTCGACGCGACCGTCGAACGTCTGGTCGGCTCGGGCAAGACCTACGCGCACGAAGGCGCGCTGTGGCTCAAGACGACCGACTACGGCGACGACAAGGACCGCGTCATGAAGAAGTCCGACGGCGGTTACACGTATTTCGTGCCCGACGTTGCCTACCACATCACCAAGTGGGAAAGGGGATTCGGCAAGGCGATCAACGTGCAGGGCTCGGACCACCACAGCACGGTCACCCGCGTGCGCGCGGGACTGCAGGCAGCCGGTCTCGGCATTCCGCCGGGCTACCCCGACTACGTGCTGCACAAGATGGTCACCGTGATGAAGGGCGGCGAGGAAGTGAAGATCAGCAAGCGCGCCGGCAGCTACGTGACGCTGCGCGACTTGATCGACGAAGTCGGCCGCGATGCCGTGCGCTTCTTCCTCGTCTCGCGCAAGGCGGACAGCGAATTCACGTTCGACATCGATCTCGCCCGGTCGCAATCGGAGGAGAATCCTGTTTATTACGTGCAATACGCGCACGCGCGCGTCGCGTCGGTTCTGAAGCAGGCGGGGATCGCCTTCGCCGGCGCCACCGCGATGCTCGCTGATGCGGGGCTCGCGCCCCTCGCGAGTCCCTACGAGGATGCACTGCTGCGGCGTCTCGCCGACTTCCCGGCAGAGCTGGCGGTGGCGGCGCGCGACCTCGCGCCGCATGCCGTGACGTTCTACCTGAAGGAGCTGGCCCGTGATTTCCACACTTACTATAATGCGCAGCGCTTCCTCACTGAAGATGCGCAGCTCAAGCGCGCGCGCCTCGCGCTGGTTGTGGCGACGGGCCAAGTCGTGAGGAACGGGCTCGCCGTGCTCGGATTGAGCGCACCCGAGCAGATGTAATGCCGTGCAGGACAACAACCGCGAGTCGCCCTTGACCTCCCGCCACGCACGCCGGATACCGCGCGCCCCATCGGCGCGGCAGGCACCGCGCAAGGCGGGTGCCGGTGGCACGCTGCTCGGCCTTTTCATCGGCATTGCGCTGGGCCTGGCGCTTGCCGCCGCGGTGGCGTTCTATGTGATGAAGGGGGGCAATCCGTACCAGGCGCCGGTCGCGGGTAAGGATGCAGCGCGCGAGCCCGGACGCGAACCGGCGAAGACGGCAAGGGCCGATCCGGGCGCCATCGAGAAACCACGCTTCGATTTCTACAAGATCCTTCCGGGTATCGAGGAGCCAAAGGTGCAGACCAAAGCCTCCGAGCGGCCCGCACCGGACAAGGCGACCGTCGAGCGCGCCATAGCGCCGGAGAAGCCAGCGGACAAGGCCTTGGCGAAGGTCGAAGACCGCACCGGCGCGGAGCCTCCGTCGCGTGCGGCGAAGCCGTCCGAGCGGTTCTGGTTGCAGGCGGGCTCGTTCGCTGCCGAGTCCGATGCCGAAAATCTCAAGGCGCGTTTGGCCTTGGCGGGCTGGGAGGCGACGGTGCAATCGGCCACATTGCCGGACAAGGGCATCCGTTACCGCGTTCGCCTTGGGCCTTACGACAACACCGACGAGCTCAATCGCATCAAGGGCGAGCTCGGAAAGCGCGGGTTCGACGCCGCCGTCATCAAGTATTGAGTGATTCACGTGGAAATCGGACCGGGAACTCGCGCCGGTGCGGCGGGACAAACGAACTCGACACCTGCGGTGCGCCGGCACCGCTCACGATGGAGAGGCAACGATGCTATCGATACAAACGATGTTTCGCCGACTCGCGCCCGTGGCAGGCGTAGCCATGATTGCCGCCGTGTCACTCGCGGCGGTGGCACAGGCGCCGGCCCCGCAGGAAGGCAGGGAGTACGCGCGGATTCGCAATCCCGTGCCGGTCGAAACCGGAAAGAAAATCGAGGTGATCGAATTCTTCTCCTACGGATGCCCGCATTGCGGCGAGTTCGAGCCGGTGTTGCAGAGCTGGGTCAAAACGCTTCCCGGCGACGTACAGTTCCGGCGCGTGCCGGTGACGTTCCAGGAGCGGTGGATTGCGCTTGCGAAGATCTACTACACGCTCGACGCGCTCGGTGACGAAGCGCGGCTTTCGCCCGAGGTGTTTACCGCCCTCCACGGCAGCGGCGTTAGCCTGTGGCAGGAAAAGGCGTTCTTCGACTGGGCCGCAAGCAAAGGGCTCGACCGCAAGAAGGTCGAGGAGATGTACAACTCGTTCGCGATCGCCGGCAAGGTGAACCGGGCGAAGCAACAGGCGCAGCTCTACAACGTGCAATCGGTGCCGCTCATCGTCATCGACGGCAAGTTCGTGACCGCATCGGACAAGGTCGGAACGCACGCGATGATGCCCGCGGTCATGGATGCGCTGGTCGCGAAGGCGCGCGCCGAACGACCCAAGAGCTGATGGCGAACGGCTGCAAGCCGACCGCGCCAGCCGCGCGAGGCACCTTCCTCTGAACGTCTTCGTCACCGGAGCGAACAGCGGCATCGGCGCGGCGCTCGCGCGACACTACGTGGCGCAAGGCGCCAACGTCGGGCTGTTTGCGCGCCGGCAGCGGGAACTCGCAGCGCTTGCGGCGGAGTTCCCGGCAGGTCAGGCCGCCGCCTATCCGGGCGACGTGCGCGATGCCGATGCGCTCGCCGGTGCTGCCGCTGCATTCGTCGCCAGGTTCGGGCCGCCGGATATCGTCATTGCGAACGCCGGCGTTTCGCGCGGCACGGTGACAGGACACGCCGAGGATCTCGACGCCTTCCGCACCGTGTTCGAGACCAACGTACTCGGTCTCGTCCACACGTTTCAGCCATTCATCGCGCCGATGCGCGCCGCTGGGCGCGGCGCGCTCGCCGGGATCGCGAGCATCGCCGGCTTTCGCGGCCTGCCGGGGTCCGGCGCGTACTGCGCCTCGAAGGCGGCGGCGATCACCTATCTCGAGAGCCTGCGCCTCGAGTTGCGCGGCACCGGCATTGCGGTGGTGACAATCTGTCCCGGTTACATCGCGACGCCGATGACCGAGGACAATCCGTATCCGATGCCGTTCCTGCTGCGAGCGGAAAAGGCGGCGCGCCTCATCGCGCGCGCGATCGAGCGCCGTCGGCGGTTTTACGTACTGCCGTGGCCGATGGCGCTGCTCGCGGGCGTGCTCCGGGCGCTGCCGCGGCCCGTCTATGACGTCGCGTTCGCGCGCGCCCCGCGCAAGCCGCGTGTCTCCGGCTGACCCGGCGGCAGCGAAGGGCCGCCCGCGCAGCGGCCCTTCGCCGATGCAGCGCCGGCGGCCCGCTACAGCGGCATGCGCAGCCCGACGGTGACCGCCCAGTAATTGCCGTCGCCGCGCGCTGCGGTCCCCGATCCGGAAATGAAACCCGTCACACCGCCGAAATCGGTCGCCGCACCGATGTTGAACAACACGTAATCGTTGTCGGGCTTAGGCGCTGGAATGCTGTAGCTGCCGCCGAGGGTCACCGAGGACGCGCTGACATCGCGGTCCTTGTCCAGCGAATCGTATTCCCATGTCGCGCGGGCCCACGGCCGGACGCTCCCGAAAGTGCCGGCAACCTGCCAACCCAGACTCCACAGCAGCTGCTCGGTCTTCTGCTGGTCGTAGATGAGCGCGGTGCTGTCCGCGCCGTTCTCGGAGAATTGGCGCACGATCGCCTGCGTGTAGGTCACTCGCGCGTATGGGCCGTGGACCACGTCCTGGAAGTTGAACCAGTAGCCACCGAGCAGACGCCCCGTGTATTCGTAGCCGCGCGTTTGCCCGCTCTCGTTGCGAACGGTCATGCCGAGCGGAATGTTGCGGTTGACGTCGTCGTAATCGAGGCTGCCCGCGCCGAGTGTCGCGCCGACGTACCAGGGGCCCTCGCCATAGCCCACGTAGAACGTGCCGACCGGCTGCCGCAGCGTGTAGCCGCCGCCGGCGCCGCCGAACTCGCCCTTGTTCTCGGTGTAGCCGAACATCGCGCCGACCAGCATCCGATCCGAGACCTTGACGTCGCCGCCGACGGCGATCGTGTTGGTGTGGGCGGTGCCGTTGCCCGGGCCGGCGTTCATGTCGAGGCTGCCGTAGTCGTAGGACACCCACGCGTCGAGCTTCTTCTGTGTCCGCGGCGCGTTCAGGCTCGACCACATGCGGCCGTCGAGCGCGCGGAAGTTCGCCTGCTCGACGGCGAACGGCGCTTCGCCGAGCGCGGCGATCTGCTGCGGGCCCGTGAGCATCGACGTAACGGCTTGCGCGATGATGGCGTGGCCGGCGGTCGTTGGGTGCACGCCGTCGGCGAAGACGTAGGTCTGCGCGGCGTTCGGGGTGACGAGGCTCGCGGAAGTGCACAGCAACGACGGCGTGGCGCCGCAGGCGCGCGCGGTCGCGTTCGTGAAGCCGTACAACGAAGGATTGGCGATAACTTCGTTCAACAGCAGGAACGCATTGAAGCGGATCGTCGGCATTCCGGCCGCGTCGAGCCCCGAGCGTAACGTGCTGTTGAAGAGCTGCGAAGCCCCGGTGGCAAGCGCTGACTGCCCGGAGGCGGCGCCGTCGGGGGTCGTCCCGATGTCCGGCATGTTCCACACGACGATGAACCGCGCGCCGCCCGCATTCAGCCTCGCGATCTGCTGGACCAGTTGGCCCGCCGCGAGGGCTATGTCGGCCTGAGCTTGCGCCTGGGTAATCGTCCCCGCCTGCAGAAGTGCCAGCTGGGTGAAGATGTCGTTGGCGCCTCCGTCAATGGAGTAGATGGCGTTGGGATCGGCCGGCCCCTTGGCCAGGAATTGAGTGATCTGGGTCGAGATCGGAACGGCTGCGTTCACCGGGGGCGAGGTGGGGGGATAACCTGGCGTCTGCGTGACGCGCGCCCCACCATACGCATAGTCGTTGCCACCCTGGTTTGCCGGGCTCACCGAGAACCCGAAACTCTGGCCAAATGGCGTGACCCACACCGGTCCCGGATTCGTCGTGAACAAACCGGTGCCCGGCGGCAGCGCGGGCTTGTACGATCCGGCGTCGGAGAGGCTGTCGCCAAACGCATAGTAATTCGTGAATTGCGCGGCGGTCGGGGCCGAAACGACGAGCGCGATGGCGCCCACGAGCAGCGTGCGTCGGAAGGTCCGCATAGCGACGTCTCCTGGGAAGGCGGGACAGGCGAGTGAAGCGAGAATCGACTATCGAGCATTTTAGTCCAAAAGAAACGGCCGAGGCGCCGTTTGTGCGGCGCGAAAGCAGAGGGTCAACCCGCGCATGTCTTCGTTCGTTTATGCTGCATGTTCAGAGGAGCTACGATGCGTGCCTGGCCGATCGTGCTGCGTCGCACCAGTGTTCTCGCGCCGGTCGAAGATGCGCGCGGTATGCTCGCCTTGATTCTCGCGGCGGCGCTCGTCGCCGCCGCGTCGTTTGCCGCGCGCGCCGACGACGATCTGCCCGGTCGCGTCGGCCGCATCGCCGATTTCGCAGGCCAGCTATACCAGTCACCCGAGGACCGTGCGACCGAGTGGGTGGCGATCGGACTCAATTATCCGGTGACCTCGGGGGACAACCTGTGGGTGTCCGGCGACGGCCGGGCGGAAGTCGACTATGGTGGCGGGCAATTCCGCCTCGCCGGCGACACGAACTTGCACGTCTCGCGTCTCGATGAGAACCAGCTCGCATTGTTCATCGCGCAGGGCCGCGTCATTCTGCGCGTACGCATGCTCGATCCGGGCGAGTCGGCGCGCGTCGATGCCCCCAACACGCAGATTCAGTTGACGCGACCCGGACTCTACCGGATCGATGTCACGCCGGACCGCCAGGTGACGCGCATCACGGTCCGAGAGGGCGAGGCGCAGGTCGCGCTGCCCTCGGGTGTGCAGCAGGCGCTCCCGGGACAGACGGTGACCGTGACGGGCCAGGAGGCCGGCATCGCCGACGTGCGCAACGGCATCGGCCAGGACGGTTTCGATACCTGGAGTGCGAGCCGCGATCGCCGTTACGAGAAAAGCCGCTCGGCGACGTATGTGTCGCGGCAGATGGTGGGTTACGCCGATCTCGATGAGTACGGCACGTGGCAGACGGTGCCGGAATACGGCGCCGTGTGGTATCCGTCCGCGGTTTCCGACGACTGGGCACCCTATCGTGACGGCTACTGGACCAACGTGGGCGGCTGGGGCTACACGTGGGTCGATTCCGCGCCTTGGGGCTACGCGCCCTTCCACTACGGTCGCTGGGCCCGGGTCGGCGGGCGCTGGGGCTGGTGTCCGGGCACCTATGTCGCGCGGCCGGTGTGGGCGCCGGCGCTGGTCGGCTGGTACGGCGGTGCCGGCTGGGGAATCTCCTCCACCGTCGGTTCGCCGGTGTACGGCTGGGTACCTCTCGGCTGGGGCGAGCCTTACCACCCGTGGTGGCGGCGCTGTTCGAACAATTGCTGGGCCCACTACAACCGCCCGTACGCGGTGAATGTCGCCGTGCGCCCAATCGCTCCACCTTCGCATTACCGGAATGTCGGCGTCCCGGGCGCGGTTACGGCCGTTTCGGGAGCAACACTCGCCGGCCGCATGCCGGTCGCCCAGAATCTCGTGCGCGTGCCGCCGCAACAGTTGGCAACGGCACCCGTGCTTGCGGCAGCGCCTATCGTCGCGTCGGGACCCCTGCACGTTCCGGTCGTACGTCCGGGCAGCGGCGGCACGCCGCCACCGGCGTCCACGTTCTATCCGGTCGCGCGTGGCCGACAGGCCGAGGGTGCCCTCGTACGGACAGTGCCGCGGTCCGGGATTCCGGCCGGAGCGCCGGGGCAGGCCGCGACTTCCGGCGGATCGCCAAGGGTCATTGGCGCACCGGTCGCTCCCCGCCCGGCGCCCGCTGCCGGGGCGCCCGCGCCGGCGCTGGACGCACGTACGCCGATAGCACCGGTCGCTCCCCGCCCGGCGCCCGCTGTCGGGATACCCACGCCGGCGCTGGACGCACGTACGCCGATCGCGCCGCAACCACCGGGCAACGCCGCAGCGCTAACAAGGCCTTCGCCGGCAACGCCAAGCTCGACCGGCAACCGGAACGTTTCACCACCGGAACAAGGCGCGACCAGTTTCCCGGTGCCGCGCACCGAGGCACGGGCGCAGCCGCGTTCGCAGCCTCGTGACGCGCCTGCAACTGCGGTTGCGCCGCCTGGGTACCAGCCGCTCCCCGGCAATGTCCCGCCGGCAGCCGCGCCTGCAATGCGACCTTCGCCGCAACGCGCGCCCGCGGTGGATCGCGGAGTACCGCTCCCGCCACAGATGTCGCGGGCCGCGCCCGTCGCACCGGCCGCCGCAGCGGCGCCAACCCCGGTTCCGGGCGCGGGACCGCCCGCCGCGCAAGTCGCCCCGCGCGGTGGCGGCCAGGCGCCGCCGGCCGCGGCCCCTCCGGAGGGTGAAAAAGGCGGAGGCAAGACCAGCCGTGCCGCGCAGACTCCGCCGCGCGAAACCCCCAATCCCGGCACCGCGGGCAGGTAACGGAATCGCGCTGCTGCGCTGGCGGTGTGTCGGAGTCGGAGGGAAGAAACGCCGGGCGAGCCCGGCGTTCTGCATTCGCGGTGCGCGCTTCCGCGCGGAACTGGAAATCAGTTCGCGAGGAGCGCGAGCCGCCTCCCGCCGTCGACAAGCTTGACGCGCTCGCCTTCCCGCACGGTCGGCTGGCTCGAGTAGGTAAATGTCCGTGCCTGGCCGCCGTCCATCTTGATCGCGACGGACCAGTAGGAGTTCGTCTTCTGGTTCTTTTCGACCTTGTTGCCGACGTACGCGCCGCCGGCCGCGCCCGCGATCGTGGCGACGGTGTTGCCGCGGCCGCCGCCGATCTGATGGCCGAGCACGCCACCGACGACGCCACCGGCAACGGCGCCCAATCCGGTACCCTGGCCTTCCTGTTCGACGTAGCGAACCGATTGCACCACACCACAGTCAGTGCACTTGGCCGGGGCTTGTGCGGTGGGCGCAACGGGCGCCTGCGGCAGCGCCGCCGTGCTGACGCAGCACGTCATGGCAACGACTGCAAATGCTGCAAGTCGGCGACTCGAGCGTGTCATGACGCTTCTCCCACGCGGTGCGATGCGGCCAATATAGCAAAACATGCTGGCGCTCACCGGCCGTCGGCGCGGATTCGTGCGTACGTGCCGGGGGCGGCTTCGATCACCTTGAGCTTGCCCTTTCCGGGAATGCGCGCCGGCACTTCGCGACCGCGATGCGGTGCCAGCCACTTCGCCCAGTCGCTCCACCACGACCCTTCGTGCTGTTTCGCACCCGCGAGCCAGTCGTCGGCTGCGGCTGGCAGCTTGTCGTTGGTCCAGAAGCCGTACTTGTTGGCCGCAGGCGGGTTGATCATGCCGGCGATGTGGCCCGACCCCGACAGCACGAAGCGCGCCTTGCCCTTGAAGAGCCGCGGACCCGCGTACGTTGCTTTCCACGGCGCGATGTGATCCTCGATCGCAGAAACGAAATACGCGGGTACGGTGACCTTCGAAAGATCGATCGGCACGCCGGCGAGTTTGACGCCGCCCGGCTCGCGCAACAGGTTCTTCATGTACATGTTGCGCAGGTAGTAGCTGTGCATCGTCGCCGGCATCCGCGTCGCGTCCTGGTTCCAGTGCAGGAGGTCGAAGGGGAAGGGGTCGCGCCCCATCAGGTAATTGTTGATGACGAACGACCAGATGAGATCGTTGGAACGCAGCATGTTGAACGTCGTCGCCATCTCGCTGCCTTCGAGGAAGCCGCGCTCGCTCATCTTGCGCTCCAGCGAGGCGACCTGGTTTTCGTCGATGAAGACCTCGAGCTCGCCCGAGCGGGTGAAGTCGACGAGCGAGGTCATGAACGTCGCGCTCGCAATTCGTTTGTCCTTCTTCGCCGCCATGTACGCGAGCATGGCCGCGAGCAGCGTGCCGCCGAGGCAATAGCCGAGCGCGTTGACCTCGGTCTCGCCGGTTGCCTTCTCGATCGCGTCGAGCGCCGCGAGCGGGCCTTCGAGCAGATAGTCCTCGAAGTCCTTGTGCGCGAGCTTGGCGTCGGGGTTCACCCATGACATGACGAACACCGTCATCCCTTGCTCGACCGCCCACTTGATCATCGAGTTCTTTTCGCGCAGGTCGAGGATGTAGTACTTGTTGATCCATGGCGGCATGATGAGCAGCGGCCGCTTCGCCACCTTCTTCGTGGTCGGCTCGTACTGGATCAGCTGCATCAGGTCGTTCTGGTAGACGACTTTGCCGGGCGTGGTCGCGATGTTGACGCCGAGTTCGAAGGCCTTGGTGTCGGTCATCGAGATCTTGAGTTGGCCGTTGCCGCGCTCGATGTCGTCAAGGAGGTTGTTGAGGCCCTTGACGAGGTTCTGGCCCCCCGTGGCGATCGTCTCGCGGAATACCTCGGGGTTGGTGAGCGCGAAATTCGACGGCGCGAGTGCGTCGATGTACTGGCGCGTGAAGAAATCGACCTTCTTCTTCGTGCCTGCGTCGAGGCCTTCGACGCTGGCGACGGCATCGTGCAGCCAGCGCGCGGTGATGAGATAGCCCTGCTTGATGTAGTCGAACAGGAAATGCTCCTCCCAATCCTCGTGCCGGAAGCGTTTGTCGCCCTGCCGGGGCGCGGCGACCGGATCCGCCTGACCGCCCAGCGCCTTCATCGTCGATGCCTGCCACAGGCTCATGTAGTCCCACCACAGGTTCATCTGCGTCTCGGCGAGCCGATAGGGATTCGAGAGCATCTTCGAGGCGAGTTCCATGAACGCCTTCCCGATCCCGAGTTCGTCGGCGACCAGCGATTTGCCAGTCTTGGCCTGGTGTGCGGCGAAGTCGCCGATCAGCTTGGCGCTCTTTTCCGCTGCGGATGCGAGCGATTCGGCGAGTGCGACCGGATCGTAGCCGGGCGCAGCTTCGGGATCGGTGGTGGTGGCGGTCTTGGCGGGCGTGGACATGGGCCTGGCTCTCTCGTGCCGGATCGGGTGGGTCAAGGGTTAGTGTGCGGCAAAGCGAATCGTCCCGCCCGCCGCGACACTGCGGGAAATGCGCCCGGTATGCCACAGGCGGTTGAGATGGGCGATCGCCTCGCCCATCGCAAAGAAACGTTGCTGCAAATCGAGTTGGCGTCGGAACAGCACCGGGACGAGGTCTGCGGCGGTGAGCGGCGCGGCGGCAGCATCGATCGCAGCCGCGAGCTCGTCGAGGCGCGCGCGATGGTGGGCGCGAAGCTGCGCGACGCGCACCGTGATGCCGCGGAAGGGGAGGCCGTGCGAGGGCAGCACCAGCGTGTCGGGTGGCAACGTCTCGAAGGCCGCGATCGAATCGAGAAACCTGCCCAACGGATCGCCGTCGGGCTCCGGCGCCCATACGCTGACGTTCGTGGTGATCCGTGGCAGCAGCATGTCGCCGGAGACGAGCGTCCCTCTCTCAGCCGAAAACAGCGAGGCGTGCTCGGGCGAGTGTCCATGGCCCTCGACCACCTGCCAGGGAACGCCGCCGGCGCGCCGGATGTCGCCGGCGAGCAATCGGTCGTAGGCTTCCGGCAACTCGGGCACGCCGCGCCGGTACAGATTGCCGCGCGTGTCGAGGGCCGCGATGTGCTCGGCTGCCATGCCGTGCTTGCGGAACAGGTCGATCGTCGAGGCGACGCCGTGGCCGGCGTGCTGGCCGGCGATCGCATGCGCGGTCAGGAATTCGGCACTCGTCATCGCGACCGGCGCGCCGAAACGCGCCGACAGCCACGCCGCGTTGCCCACATGGTCGGGGTGGCAGTGCGTCGCGATGATGCGGCGGAGCGGCCGCTCGCGCAGCGTTGAGGCGAAATGACGTTCCCACACCGCGCGCGTCGCCCCGTCGCCATAGCCGCAGTCGATGAGCGTCGCGCCGTCGTCGTCCGCCATCAGCCACAGATTGATGTGGTCGAGTGCGAAAGGCAGTGGCATGCGCAGCCAGAACATTCGCGGCGCTACTTCGATCACCTCACCCGGCGCTGGCGGTGCGGCGAAAACGTAGTCGAGTACGGCAGGCATCGGGGCAGTCATGGCGCGGTCTCGAACGGGGGCTTCGGCGCTGGCGTGCCGGATGAATGTCGCGATGGGATGGGAAACTCGTGCGCCATTTTTGTGCAACGCAGCATCCTCGGGGAAACCGTAGGACATGTCAAGCGACGCGAGCCGGCGAGCAAGGTCGGACGCCCAGGGCGCAGTAGCCGACGAACCGAGGATCGCATCAGACGGCGAAACGAGGAGGCCGAGCGCATATGGTATCGTGACTTGCTTGCGGGTGCTTCCGCGGGATCCTGCTCCGCCGTCCTCCATGTCCGTCGTAAGCAATTTCGCCGCCGAGGCAGCGCCGGGATCCGGTGATGCGTCGCCGAAACCGGTCGAGCGCGCGAATCCCACGTATACGATTTCCGAGCTCGCGCAGGAATTCGCGCTGACCACGCGTGCCATCCGATTCTACGAGCATGAGGGACTCCTCGCGCCGTCGCGCCGCGGGCAGACGCGAATTTACGGCGAGCGCGAGCGCACGCGGATCAAGCTGATCCTGCGCGGCAAGCGGCTCGGGCTTGCGCTCTCCGAGATCCGCGAACTCTTCGACATCTACGCCGCCACTGGCAACGAGCGACCGCAGCTCACCAAGTTTCTGCAGATGCTCGCCGATCGCCGCGCGCTGCTCTTGCAGCAACGGGAGGACATCGATGCAGTGCTGGTCGAAATCGGCGTGCTGGAAAGGGACTGCCGCCGCCGTCTGAAGCCCGCGCGGGCCGCGAAACCGGCCCGTACCGGCGGCTGATGGCGTCCGAGGGACGGATCTGTATTGACGTTAACGTAAACGTCAAGTAGAGTCGGCGATCCGTCGTCACCACACGAGCTAGCGCTTCTCCCGCCACCGTGTCTGCCGCCCTGCCACACGCCGCATCGCGCGCGCATTGGAAGCCCCTCGACCCCGAATTCGCTTCCCGTGTTCGCGCGAGCTTCGCGCGTCAGGGCGCGATGCGCACGATGGGCGCCGAGCTCGTGGCGGTCGAGCCCGGCTACTGCGCGATCGCGCTTGCCCCACGACCCGAGGTGGCGCAGCAGCATGGTTACGTGCATGCAGGGGTGGTGGCCGCCATCGTCGATTCGGCCGGCGGCTACGCGGGCTTCACGCTGTTCCCGCCGACTGCTTCCGTGCTGACCGTCGAATTCAAGCTCAACTTGCTCGCACCGGCGTCGGGCGAGCGCCTGGTCGCCGAGGGCTTCGTGGTCAAGCCGGGGCGCACACTGGCAATCACACGCGGCGAGGTCCACGCGGAGCACGGTGGGAAGCGAACGTTGGTTGCGCTCATGCAGCAGACGCTGATGGTCATGCACGGCCGGCCCGAAGGTTGAACGCGAACCGGGGAGCAACGATGGCGAATATTCCTACGCTCGACTTCGACCATGGCGAGACGATCGCCATGCTGCGCGCCAGCGTTCGCGAGTTCGCCGCCGACGAGATCGCACCGCGGGCCGCCGAGATCGATCGCAGCAACCAGTTCCCGATGGACCTGTGGCGCAAGATGGGCGATCTCGGCCTGCTCGGGGTCACGGTCGAGGAAGACTACGGCGGCACCGCGATGGGCTACCTCGCACATATTGTCGCGATGGAGGAGATAAGCCGCGCGTCGGCGTCGATTGGCCTCTCATACGGCGCGCATTCGAATCTTTGCGTCAACCAGATCAGGAGAAACGCCAACGACGCACAGAGACGGAAGTACCTGCCGAAACTCGTGTCAGGCGAGCACGTCGGCGCGCTGGCCATGAGCGAGCCGGGCTCCGGGTCGGATGTGGTGTCGATGCGCTTGCGGGCGGACCGCAGGGGTGACCACTACGTCCTGAACGGCAGCAAGATGTGGATCACGAACGGGCCCGACGCCGACACGCTCGTCGTCTATGCGAAGACCGATCCGCAGGCGGGGCCGCGCGGGATCACCGCGTTTCTCATCGAGAAGAACATGCCCGGGTTCTCGACGGCGCAGAAGCTCGACAAGCTCGGGATGCGCGGATCAAACACGTGCGAGCTGGTGTTCGAGGATTGCCGCGTACCCGCGGAGAACGTGCTGGGCGATGAAGGGCGCGGCGTCAACGTGCTGATGAGCGGGCTCGACTACGAACGCGCGGTGCTCGCCGGCGGTCCGCTCGGCATCATGGCCGCGTGCCTGGACGTCGTCGTTCCTTACCTGCACGAGCGGCAGCAGTTCGGGCAGCCAATCGGCGAGTTTCAGCTGATGCAGGGCAAGCTCGCCGACATGTATACGACGATGACCGCGTGCCGGGCGTACGTGTACGCGGTCGGGCAGGCGCTCGACCGCGGCGAACTTGCCGGCCGCTCCGCGCGCAAGGACGCCGCCGGCGCCATCCTCTATGCCTCGGAGAAAGCGACCTGGATGGCGGGCGAAGCAATCCAGGCGCTGGGCGGAAACGGCTACATCAACGACTACGCGACCGGGCGGCTGTGGCGCGATGCCAAGCTCTACGAGATCGGCGCCGGCACCTCCGAGATCCGCCGGATGCTGATCGGGCGCGAGCTGTTCAACGAAACGAAGTAGCAAAGGACCGAACATGCACAACGATCCCATCGTCATCGTCGGCGCCGCGCGCACCCCCATGGGCGGATTTCAGGGCGATTTTGCGCCGCTTGCCGCAAGTGACCTCGGCGCCGTCGCGATCAGGGCCGCGATCGAGCGTGCCGGCATCAAGCCCGCCGACGTGCAGGAAGTCATCATGGGTAACGTGCTGCCCGCTGGCCAGGGACAGGCGCCGGCGCGCCAGGCATCACTGAAGGCCGGCATTCCGCAGTCCACCGGCTGCACGACCGTCAACAAGATGTGCGGGTCGGCGATGAAGGCAGCGATGCTGGCGCACGATCTGATCGCCGCAGGTACCAACGAAGTCATGGTCGCGGGCGGGATGGAGTCGATGACCAACGCGCCGTACCTGATGCCGAAGGCGCGTGGCGGCTATCGCATGGGCCATCAGACGGTGTACGACCACATGTTTCTCGATGGTCTCGAGGACGCGTACGACAAGGGCCGACTGATGGGCACCTTCGCCGAGGATTGCGCGACGAAGTACGAGTTCACACGCGAGGCGCAGGACGCCTTCGCTCTCGCGTCGCTGTCGCGGGCGCTCGCGGCGAACAACGACGGCACGTTTGCGTGGGAGATCGCTCCGGTAACCGTGCCGGGCCGCAAGGGCGACGTGGTGATCGGCAACGACGAGCAGCCGGCAAAGGCATCGCCCGACAAGATCGCGACGCTGAAACCCGCCTTCCGCAAGGACGGCACCGTCACCGCGGCAAACTCGAGTTCGATCTCCGATGGCGCGGCGGCGCTGGTACTGATGCGCCGCTCGACCGCCGAGGCGCGCGCACTGAAGCCGCTGGCCGTGATTCTCGGCCATGCGACGCACGCCCAGGAGCCCGGCTGGTTCACGACCGCCCCCGTCGGCGCCATCGCCAAGCTATACAAGGCGATCGGCTGGACGACGCGGGACGTCGACCTGTTCGAGATCAACGAGGCGTTTGCCGTCGTGACGATGGCGGCGATGAAGGACCACGGCATCGCGCATCAGAAGGTCAACGTCCACGGCGGCGCCTGCGCGCTCGGCCATCCGATCGGTGCGTCGGGCGCGCGGATCCTGGTGACGCTGATAGGGGCGCTGCGCAAGCACGGGAAGAAGCGTGGCGTCGCGGCGCTGTGCATCGGGGGCGGCGAGGCGACTGCGATGGCGATCGAGCTCGTCTAGCGCGATCAGGCCCCAGATGGTGCCGCTCGCAACCTGGCTCCTGTTCTGTATCGCCTGCGCCGCGCTCGCGGTGACGCCCGGCCCCAACCTGCTCTACCTCGTGTCGCGCACGCTGGTCCAGGGGCGCGGAGCGGGGCTGATTTCGCTGGCTGGCACCGAAACCGGGCTCGCCGTACATGTGCTGGCGGCGGCGCTGGGGTTGTCGGCGCTTCTCGCCACGATTCCCGCCGCCTACGACGCCGTTCGCTGGGCCGGCGCCGCCTACCTCGCTTGGCTCGCCTGGCAGACGTGGCGCGCGCCCACCGCAACGGCCATCGCGCCACCGGGGTCGGCGCCGATGTGGCGGCTGTATCGCGACGGCGTGGTGACCGGCGTCCTCAATCCCAAGGTCGCGCTGTTCCAGCTCGCGCTGTTTCCGCAATTCGTCGATCCCGCGCATGGCAGCGTGCTCGCGCAAAGCCTGGTGCTCGGCGCCACCGAGCTCGCGGTCGTGTTTGCGTTTGACGCGTCATGCGTGCTCGCGGCGGCTGGCGTGCGCTCCTGGCTCGATGCGCGTCCTGGCTTCTCGCGCGGATCGAAGCGTGTGCTCGCTGGCATCTTTGCCGCGCTCGCGCTAAGGCTAGCCCTGGAAGAGCGGCGATGAGCGCGGCGCAACGCGTGCTCGCACGTAGCCACCGATGCTTCTGAACGAGACGCAACAACTGATTCGCGACACTTTGCGCGTGTTCGCGCAAGAAAAGCTCGCGCCGAACGCGGCGCGGTGGGACCGCGAGCATCACTTCCCGCGCGACGAGCTGGCCGCACTGGGCAAGCTGGGCGCGCTCGGCGTGGTCACACCGGAACGCTGGGGCGGCGCCGGCCTCGACTACGTGTCGCTTGCGGTGGCGCTGGAGGAAATCGCCGCCGGCGACGGCGCCACGTCAACGATTGTCAGTGTGCAGAACTCGGTCGTCTGCGGGCCGATCAATGCGTTCGGAACCGATGCGCAGAAGGAAAGGTATCTGAAGCCACTGGCCCGCGGCGAGATGCTCGGTTGCTTCTGCCTGACCGAGCCGCACGTCGGCTCGGATGCCGGTGCGATCACGACGCGCGCCGAGCGGCAGGGCGACCGCTACGTGCTGAACGGCGTCAAGCAGTTCATCACCACCGGCAAGAATGCCGACGTCGCCGTCGTGTTCGCGGTGACCGACCGGGCCGCCGGCAAGAAGGGGATGTCGGGCTTCATCGTCGAGACGGGAACGCCCGGCTATATCGTTGCTCGAGTCGAGGAAAAGCTCGGCCAACGCGCATCCGACACCGCGCAGATCGTCTTCGAGAACTGCAAGGTACCCGCCGCGAATCTGCTGGGACACGAAGGCGAGGGCTACCGGATCGCACTCGCAAACCTCGAGGCTGGACGCATCGGCATCGCGGCGCAGGCGGTCGGAATGGCGCGTGCGGCGTTCGATGCGGCACTTGGGTACGCCCGCGAGCGCACGAGCTTCGGCAAGCCGCTCACCGGACATCAGGCTGTCAACTTCAAGCTCGCGGACATGGCGACGCAGGTCGAGGTTGCACGGCAGATGGTCTGGCACGCAGCCGCGCTGCGGGATGCCGGCCAGCCCTGCCTCAAGGAGGCGTCGATGGCGAAGCTCTTTGCCTCCGAGATGGCAGAACGCGTGTGCTCGGGCGCGATCCAGATCCACGGCGGCTACGGTTACGTCGCTGATTTTCCGGTCGAGCGGATCTATCGCGACGTTCGCGTCTGTCAGATCTACGAAGGTACCAGCGAGATCCAGCGGCTTGTCATCGGCCGGGCGCTGGCTGGATAGAGGGGCGAATGAGCGAGCGATGCGAAGGCAAGGACGCCCGCGCGAGCAGGGCGAAGCCAAGGCCCGAAGGGCGCGTCTGCGAGCGCGGGTGGTGGCCGACCCCAAGCCGCAACGAGCACAAGCCCAGGGTGCGGAGGCCGCACGGAACGGGGCGTCCGCAAGCGATTGAGCGCGGCCGACGCAGCGGGGCACCGTGGAGCAAGGAACGTGCGGAGGCCGCGGAATGAACGTACCGATCGATTTCCATTTCGATTTCTCGTCGCCGTACGGCTACCTCGCGTCGCAGAAGATCGAAGCGCTCGCGGCCAAGTTCGGCCGCACGGTGAATTGGCGTCCGCTCCTGCTTGGCGTCGTGTTCAGGCATGTCGGGACCGCGCCGCTCGTCGACTTTCCGCTGAAGGGCGAATACTCGAAGCGCGACATGGAACGCAGCGCCCGCTTCCATGGCATCGCCGATTTCCGGATACCGTCGAAGTTCCCGATCCCGACGCAGGCGGCCGCGCGCATCGTGCTCTGGCAGAAGGAACTCGATCCCGCGCGCGCGACGCGGATCGCGAAGGCGCTGTTTCGCGCTTACTGGGTCGACGACGTCGACATTTCCGTGCCGGGACATGCCGTTGGGATCGCGGCGAACGAGGGTGTGGACGCCGGTGCCGCGCGCGCCGCGATCGATGATCCCGCCGTCAAGGAGGCGCTGAAGCGAGAAGTCGGCGACGCGATCGCACGCGGCGTGTTCGGTTCGCCATTCGTCTTCGTCGATGGCGAGCCTTTCTGGGGCCTCGATCGCTTCGATCAGATCGAGAAGTGGCTGGCGAGCGGAGGATTCTGACGCGATGGCTGAATACACGCTCCATTGCTTCGCCCAGTCCGGCAACGCGTACAAACCGGCGCTGGCACTCGAGCTCGCAGGCGCCGACTGGGTGCCGCGCTTCATCGACTACTTTGGCGGCGAGACACGCACGCCGGCGTATCGTGCGCAGAACGTGATGGGCGAGGTGCCGGTGCTCGTGCATCGCGGAACGTCGCTGTCGCAATCCGGCGTGATCCTCGACTACCTTGCCGAAAGCCTCGGCAAGTTCGGGCCCGCCGACGCTGCGGAACGACGGGAGATCCTGCGCTGGCTCCTGTGGGACAACCACAAGCTGACGAGTTACACGGCGACGTACCGGTTTCTGCGAACGTTCACGAAGGATGCGAATGCCGCGGTACTCGACGTGTTCCGGCGTCGCGCGGAGACGGCGTGGGGCATCCTCGAGGCGCACCTCACCTCCCGGCGCTATGTCGTCGGCGACCGGCTGACGATCGCCGACCTGTCGCTCTGCGGCTACCTGTTCTGGCCCGAGGAGATCGGTGTCGATTGGGCCGTGTATCCCGGCATCCGCGGCTGGCTCGAACGGATACAATCCGAGCCACGCTGGGTGCATCCCTACGCACTGATGCCGGGGCATCCGCTGCCGCCGCCGACCTGAAGTCCTCCCATGCCCGTCATCGAATCCAAGCTCGACCCGCGCGACGCGACGTTTGCGAAGAATCGCGACGCGATGGCAGCGCTCGTGGCCGACCTGAGGGCGAAGGTCGCCGAAATCGAGCTCGGGGGGGGCGAGGGGGCGCGCGCCAAGCACGTCGCGCGCGGTAAGCTCTTGCCACGCGACCGCGTGCGCGCGCTGATCGACGCGGGTTCGCCGTTCCTCGAGTTCTCGCAGCTCGCCGCGTATGGTATGTACGACGACACGATTGCGGCGGCCGGTATCATCACCGGGATCGGTCGCGTGGCCGGGCGCGAATGCGTCATCGTCTGCAACGACGCAACGGTCAAGGGCGGCACGTACTACCCGCTGACGGTGAAGAAGCACCTCCGCGCACAGGACATCGCGCGCGAGAACAACCTGCCGTGCATCTATCTCGTCGATTCAGGCGGTGCCAACCTGCCGAACCAGATCGAGGTGTTTCCGGATCGCGACCACTTCGGGCGCATCTTCTACAACCAGGCGACGATGTCGGCGCTGGGCATCCCGCAGGTGGCAGTGGTGATGGGCTCGTGCACCGCAGGCGGCGCTTACGTGCCGGCGATGTCGGACGAGTCGATCATCGTCAAGGAGCAGGGTACGATCTTTCTCGGCGGCCCGCCGCTCGTCAAGGCGGCAACCGGCGAGATCGTATCGGCGGAGGAACTGGGGGGCGCCGACGTGCACACGCGCGTGTCCGGCGTCGCCGACCATTTTGCGCTCGACGACTACCACGCGCTCGCGCTTGCCCGCCGCATCGTCGGCAATCTGAATCGGCCCAAACGCATCGCCATGGAGGTGCGGCAACCGGTCGCGCCGAAACATGACGCGCAGGAGATCTACGGCGTCATCAGCGCCGACATCAGGAAGCCCTATGACGTGCGCGAAGTCATCGCGCGCATCGTCGACGGCAGCGAGTTCGACGAGTTCAAGGCGCGTTACGGAACGACGCTCGTCACCGGCTTCGCGCGGATCTGGGGGCTTCCCGTCGGCATCGTCGCCAATAACGGCATTCTGTTCTCGGAGTCTGCATTGAAGGGCGCCCATTTCATCGAACTGTGTGCGCAGCGCGGCGTCCCGCTCATCTTCCTGCAGAATGTCACCGGCTTCATGGTCGGGCAGAAGTACGAGGCAGGCGGCATCGCCCGCGACGGCGCCAAGATGGTGACCGCCGTATCCTGCGCGCGGGTGCCGAAGTTCACGGTGATCATCGGCGGCAGCTACGGTGCCGGCAACTACGGCATGTGCGGACGTGCGTTCAGTCCGCGCTTCCTCTGGATGTGGCCGAATGCGCGGATCTCGGTGATGGGCGGCGAGCAGGCGGCGATCGTGCTCGCCACCGTGCGCCGCGACGCGATCGAGGCGAAGGGTGGCAAGTGGAGCGCGGACGAGGAAGATGCTTTCAAAGCGCCGATCCGCGCGCAGTACGACAAGGAGGGGCATCCCTATTTCGCCAGCGCGCGCGTGTGGGACGACGGCGTCATCGATCCCGCCGATACGCGCCGTGTATTGGGACTCGCGATTTCGGCGTCGCTCAACCAGCCGATCGAGCCGACGAGGTTCGGCGTGTTCCGAATGTGAGGACAGCATGGCAAGAGCGACGACAGCCGCGGCGAAGAGGACAACGGAGCGCAAGAGGGCGCGAGCCACGGCGACTGCGACTTACGAGACGCTCATCGTCGAAATCCGCAATGGCATCGCGCTTGTCGCGCTCGCCCGACCCGACGTCCACAACGCGTTCAACGAGATACTGATCGCCGAGTTGACGCGTGCGCTCGCGACGCTCGATCGCGACGCGGCAGTGCGCGCCGTCGTGCTGCTGGGTCATGGCAAGAGTTTTTGTGCCGGGGCCGACCTCACCTGGATGCAACGGATGGCGGGTTATGGCCATGCCGAGAATCTCGCCGACGCGACGGCGCTGGCAGCGATGCTGAAGGCGTTGAGCGGCTTGTCCAAGCCGACGCTCGCTCGTGTGCACGGCGCCGCATTCGGTGGCGGGGTCGGACTCGTCGCCTGCTGCGACATCGCAGTCGCGACACACGACGCGACGTTCTCGCTGTCGGAAACGAAGCTCGGCCTGATTCCAGCGACGATCAGTCCCTACGTGATCGAGGCGATCGGCGCGCGCCAGGCGCGACGCTATTTTCTCTCGGCCGAACGCTTCACCGCCGCGGAGGCGTTTCGGATCGGCCTCGTCCATGACATCGTGCCTGGCGACGAGCTGGACGACAGGATCAACGAATTGCTGGGCGCGCTGGTGGTAGCCGGCCCGCATGCGCAGGCCGAGTCGAAGGCGCTGATCCGCGCGGTCGCGCACCGGCCGATCAGTGACGAAGTCATTGCCGACACGGCCGCCCGGATTGCCGAAGTCCGTGCGGCACCGGAAGCCAAGGAAGGTGTCGCGGCGTTTCTCGCCAAGCGTGCGCCGGCGTGGGTTCCCGCACCGCCGGACGAGTCATGAGTGCCGTTGTGCGGGTACACCAATGAGCACCGCCGGGCCGCCCCAAGGTGCGAATTACTCCCCCTCGGGGGGCAGCGCAGCGGCGGCAGCCGCAAGCGTGGGGGTACACCAATGAGCACCGCCGGGCCGCCCCAAGGACGTCCACGCGAGCAGGGTGAAACCAAGGCCCGGAGGGCGCGTCTGCGAGCGTGGATGGCGGCCGACCCCACGCGGCAACGGGCACACTCCAAAGGTGCGGAGGCCGCGGCGAATTGCTCCCCCTCGGGGGGCAGCGCAGCGGCGGCAGCCGCAAGCGTGGGGGTACACCAATGAGCACGGTTCCGGGCCTTGCTGCGCTCGACACCTGGCAGTTGGTCGCGCTCGCGGCGGCGGTCGGCTGGGCGAGCGGCATTCGTCTCTATGCGGTGCTGTTCATCGTCGGTGGCCTTGGATACCTGCATTGGGTCGACCTGCCGGGGGGCTCGCGGCGCTCGCGCATCCGTGGGTGCTGGCGGCGTCCGGGTTCATGTTCGTGGTCGAGTTTTGCGCCGACAAGATTCCCGGTGTCGACACGCTGTGGGACGCGATCCACACGTTCATTCGCATACCGGCCGGCGCGGCGCTGGCGGCGAGCGTGTTCGGCGATGCGACGGCAGCCGCTACCCTCGCTGCGGCGATCCTCGGCGGGTCGCTCGCCGCGGGCAGCCATTTCGCGAAAGCCGGCAGCCGCGCCTTGATCAACACGTCGCCCGAGCCCTTCTCGAACTGGGCGGCGTCCTTCGGCGAGGAACTCGCGGTCGGCACCGTGCTCTGGCTCGCGTTTGCACATCCGATCGCGGCGCTGGCCGTGCTTACACTGTTGGTCGCGCTGATGCTGTGGTTGATCCCGAGGGTATGGCGCTTCATCGCGGCGCTGCTGCGGAAGGTGACTGGCGCACCGCGACACGATGCGCATGGCTCGAACCATTCCGCCGATGTTTGACAAGATCCTGATCGCCAACCGCGGCGAGATTGCCTGTCGGGTCGCGCGAACCGCGCGCCGGATGGGTATCCGGACGGTCGCCGTCTATTCGGACGCCGACGCCGACGCAATGCACGTCGCCGCCTGCGACGAAGGGTACCGCCTGGGTCCGCCGCCGCCGCGCGAGAGTTATCTCGACGCCGACGCGATCATCGCGATCGCCAGGAAGACGGGCGCGCAGGCGATCCATCCCGGCTACGGCTTCCTGTCCGAGAACGAGCTGTTCGCGGCTGCCTGCGCGCGCTCCGGCCTCGTGTTCATCGGTCCGTCGCCGACGGCGATCGCGGCGATGGGCTCGAAATCGGCAGCGAAGCGGATCATGGGCGCGGCGAAGGTCCCGCTCGTGCCCGGCTACCACGGCGATGATCAGGACCCGAAGCTCCTTGGGCGCGAGGCTGCGAAGATCGGCTTTCCCGTGCTGATCAAGGCGACCGCGGGCGGCGGCGGCAAGGGGATGAAAATCGTCGAGCGCGCCGACGAGTTCGCCGCGGCGCTCGCCTCGGCACAGCGCGAAGCCAGCACCTCCTTCGGCGACGACCGCATGCTGATCGAGAAGTACTTGACGGCACCGCGGCACATCGAGATCCAGGTTTTCGCCGACACGCACGGTAACGCCGTCCACCTGTTCGAGCGCGACTGCTCGGTACAGCGCCGCCATCAGAAGGTACTGGAGGAGGCGCCCGCACCCGGGATGAAGCCCACGCACCGCGATGCGATGGGCGAAGCCGCCGTTGCCGCCGCGAAGGCGATCGGCTACGTCGGCGCGGGCACCGTCGAGTTCATCGCCGCCGACACGTTCGCCCGCGACGGCACGTTCTACTTCATGGAGATGAACACGCGGCTGCAGGTCGAGCATCCGGTGACCGAGATGATTACGGGACAGGATCTCGTCGAATGGCAGCTGCGGGTCGCGGCGGGCGAACCGCTGCCGAAGCGACAGGACGAGCTCGCGCTATCCGGTCACGCGATCGAGGCGCGCATCTACGCCGAGGATCCGGACCGCGGCTTTCTGCCGTCGATCGGGAGACTCGCGCACGTTCGCGTTCCGGCGACGGATGCGGCGGTGCGCGTGGACACCGGCGTGCGTGCCGGCGACGAGATCTCGCCATGGTACGACCCGATGATCGCCAAGCTGATCGTGCACGGCGAGGATCGCGCGGCGGCGCTGCGGCGGCTTGCCGAAGCGCTGGCCGCGTACGAAATCGTCGGCGTCGCGACGAACGTCGCATTCCTGCAGCGCGTCGTCGCGCACGAGGCATTCGCCTCGGGCAACGTCGACACCGGCCTCATCGCGCGCCATCGCGACGCGCTCTTTCCACCGCCGGCGCCAGCGCCGGACGCGGCCCTGCTCGCCGTTGCGCTGGCCGAAGTGCGCACATTGGAGGCCGCGCGTGCCATGGAAGCGCGATCCTCCGGCGATCCACACTCCGCGTGGCATGAGGTCGACCCGTGGTGGCCGAACAGCGCGAGCCACGCGATCGCCTTCGCCTTCCGCGACGGCGATGCGCGCCGCGACGTCGCGTTGCGGCGGGAGTCTGCCGGCTGGCGCGCAAGCCTGCCCTCGGGTGAAACCGTCGCGTCCGTCGCCGCGCGCGATGGACGGCTCGCCATTGCCGCGGCCGCCGCCGAGTTTGTCGCCACCGTCGTGCCCCTTGGAGAAGAGCGTCACGTGTTCTGCAACGGCGAGCATCGCAAGCTGATGCTCGTCGATCCGCTCGCGCATGCCGGGGAGGAGGAAGTGCACGGCGGCCACCTGATGGCGCCCATGTCCGGCACCGTCGTTGCGGTACTGGTCAAGCCCGGTGACAAGGTCGCTCGTGGTGCGCCGCTGATGATCCTCGAGGCGATGAAGATGGAACACACGATCGCCGCACCCGCGGCGGGGGTGGTAACGGCGGTCAACTACCGAGCCGGCGACCGGGTGAAGGAAGGCGCCGATCTGGTCGACGTCGACGATGCCTGACACCCTTGCACGCCATGCGTGTGCGTCGCAGGGGTGAAAGTCCTGCTGCAGATGCCCGGCCATGCAGTCGTCGAATGGCGTGCGGCGCTCGCGGTCGCGTTGCCGGAAGCGGACGTCGCGACATGGCCGGCCGCGCCGGCCGTCGTCGACTACGCGCTCGTCTGGAGGCCACCGGCGGAATTATTCGAGCGCGTCCGACCGGGCCGAGCCATCTTCAACCTGGGTGCCGGGGTCGAGGCGCTGCTTTCGGTGCCGACGTTGCCGCCAGGCGTGCCGGTGATCCGGCTCGAGGACGCGGGCATGGCGGAACAGATGGCCGAATTCGTGACGCAGGCGGTGCTTAGCGCGTACCGGGAAGCGGACGTCTACGCAGCGCAGCAGCGCGCGTGCCGCTGGCAACCGCGGCCGCGCTTGTCGAAGGCCGAATTCGGCATCGGGATGCTCGGCTTCGGCGTGCTCGCGCAGGCGGTCGCGGCGGCGCTCGCCCCGTTCGGGTTTCCGCTTGCCGGCTGGTCCCGTGCACGAAAGACGATGGACGGTGTCGCGAGCTTCGCCGGACGGGGCGAGCTGCGGGCGTTCCTTCCGCGCTCGCGCGTGCTGGTCTGCCTCCTGCCGTCGACGCCAGACACCAGGAGGCTCCTCGACCGCACGACGCTCCAGTGCTTGCCGAAAGGCGCGCACCTGATCAATGTCGCGCGCGGCGACATCGTCGTCGACGCCGATCTCCTCGCGCTGCTCGATTCCGGCCACCTCGCGGGCGCCACGCTTGATGTCTTCCGTACCGAACCGCTGCCCGCCGATCACCCGTTCTGGCATCATCCGCGGATCACTGTCACGCCGCATACATCCGCCATCACGCAGATTTCGGCATCCATCGCGCAAGTCGCCGCCAAGATCCGGCAGCTGGAGCAAGGACAGGCGGTGACCGGTGTCGTCGATCGTGCCCGCGGCTATTGAACGCGGTGGGAGAGTCCATGGCTGCACACTCGACGTTGCCCCCGCGCGTGCGCCTCGTCGAGGTCGGCCCGCGCGACGGCTTGCAGAATGAGAAGGCGATGGTTCCGACAGACATCAAGGTCGCGCTGATCGACCGGCTCACCGACGCGGGTTTCCCCGCGATCGAGGCGACCGCGTTCGTTTCGCCGAAGTGGGTTCCGCAGATGGCTGACGCCGCCACCGTGATGGCGCGGATCGCGAGGAAGCCAGGCGTTCGTTATCCGGTGCTGACGCCCAACATGAAGGGCTTCGAGGCGGCGCGCGGGGCGGGGGCCGATGAAGTGGCGGTATTCGTCGCGGCGTCGGAGACGTTTTCGCGCAGGAACATCAATTGCGGCATCGCCGAGAGCCTGGAACGTGCACAACCGATCTTCGCCGCCGCCAAGCTTCACGGCATTCGTGTTCGCGGCTACATTTCCTGCGTGCTGGGCTGCCCGTACGAAGGCGACGTCGATCCGCGCAAGGTCGCCGACGTCGCCGATGCGCTCTACCGGCTCGGCGCGTACGAGGTGTCGCTCGGCGACACGATCGGCGTCGGCACCGCAGGCAAGACGAAGGCTCTCCTCGCGGTGGTCGCCGAGCGCGTGCCGGTCGCCGCCCTCGCCGGCCACTTTCACGACACGTATGGACAGGCACTGGCGAACGTTTACGCGGCGTTGGAACTGCAGGTCGCTACGTTCGATGCGTCGGTCGCGGGACTGGGCGGTTGTCCGTACGCGATCGGTGCAACTGGCAACGTCGCGAGCGAGGACGTCGTGTACCTGCTCGACGGCCTTGGCATCGAGACCGGTGTGAACATGACGAAACTGCGCATCGCCGGGCAGTACATCTCGAACTTCCTCGGCCGCCCGTCCATGTCACGCGTCGCTCGCGCGCTCGCGGCGCGGGATCCGCTGCCTGCCGACACATGAGCGCCGCCGGGTCGCCCCAAGGACGTTCACGCGAGCAGGGCGAAGCCAAGGCCCGAAGGGCGCGTCTGCGAGCGTGGATGGCGGCCGACCCCACGCGGCAACGGGCACACTCCAAAGGAGCGGAGGCCGCGGCGAATTGCTCCCCTCAAGGGGCGGCGCGGCGGCGGCAGCCGCAAGCGTGGGGGGTACACGAATGAGTGCCAGCGGCGGCACCGCGATGGAGGCCGACGACCGAGTGTCGTCGCCGTGCACCAGTGTGTGCACGATGGATGCCGCGAGCGGCTTCTGCCGCGGTTGCTTTCGAACGCTCGACGAGATCGCCGCCTGGAGCGTGCTCGACGCGCCGGCCAGGCGCGCAGTGCTGGCGGCACTCCCTGCTCGGCGCGCGACTTGGGCCGGGCCCGCGTCATGACGATCGCCGACTGGTATTTCGATTTCGTCTCGCCGTTCGCCTACCTGCAGAGCGAACGGTTGGCTTCGCTCGCGCCGAAGCTCAACGTGCGTTACCGGCCGGTGCTGTTCGCGGCGTTGCTCGCGGCCAACGGGCAGAAGGGCCCGGCCGAGATCCCGGCCAAGCGCGCGTTCACGTACCGCTTCTGCGTCTGGCAGGCGAAGGAACAGGGCACTGCGCTCAAGTTCCCGCCGGAACATCCGTTCAATCCGCTGCCGCTCCTGCGCCTGGCGATCGCCTGCGACTGCACGCCGGAGGCCGTGCATCGGATCTTTCGTTTCGTCTGGCGCGACGGTCGTCTGCCGGACCTGCCGATCGAATGGGCGGAACTCACCGGCGAACTCGGTCTCGCCGACGCCGACGCTCGCATCGCGTCGCCGGAGGTAAAGGGCGAGCTGCGGCGCAATACCGACGAGGCGATCGCGCGCGGCGTGTTCGGCGTGCCGACGCTTGCGATCGCCAACGAGCTCTTCTGGGGTGCCGATGCGACGTCGATGGCCGCCGAGTATGTCGCCGCGGGTTGCCGTTTCGTCGATCCGGAGTACGCGCGCGTCGCCGCCCTGCCTGTCGGTGCAGTGCGGCGAAGTGACGCGGCACGACCGGCGGCGGGCCAGAAACGCAGGACGCGCATTGTCGGTACCGCGACGTGAGCCTGGGAGCAGGGGCCCCAAGCGCGAAGCGCAAGGGGATGCGACCGGGGCGAATCGGCGCTACGAGGCCGACGTTTGGCGCCTCGAATGCTGATGCGGAGCGGAGGCCGAGGCGACGCAGCGGTGGTGAATTGGCCCCAGAGAACGCTCACGACGCCGGAGGCACGCGCATCGCACGTGCGGCGTTGGTCTGCCGCAACCGGAACGCCGCGAGCTTCTTGGCGACGGCCGGATCGGTCGCGGCAATCAGCGCAACCGCGAACAATCCGGCATTGGCCGCACCGGCCTCGCCGATCGCGAATGTCGCGACGGGAATCCCCTTTGGCATCTGGACGATCGAAAGCAGGGAGTCCTCGCCGCGCAGATACTTCGACGGCACGGGAACACCCAGCACCGGAACTGTCGTTTTCGCGGCAAGTATCCCCGCCAGATGCGCGGCACCGCCGGCGCCGGCGATGATGCAGCGCAACCCGCGCGGGAGCGCATCTTCCGCGTACTCGAACGTGTCGTCGGGCATCCGGTGCGCGGACATGACGCGCGCCTCGTAGGCGATGCCGAAAGCATCGAGTTGCGCGGCGGCGTGGCGCATAATGTCCCAATCGCTGTCGCTGCCCATCACGACGCCGACCTGCGGCGCGCCCTTGCGTTGTGCCATCGAGCCTCCCGAGGCCGGTGCTGCGGCCGTCGCACCACGGGTGCCTGGCGCAGCGGTCTGATGTTGCGCAAAATCTTACCATCCGGCCGGGGCGAATCGGGGCCCGCCGGCGCAGTCTTACGACCGCCGTTCACGATGTTCCGCCGGGCGGGTTGCCGATCGACGCTCGCCTCGCTGACAATGGCGGCTGTGCCCCGACTCCTTCTCGCCGTTATCCGACCGCTCGCACTTGCCGCATGGCTCGCGGCCGGCGCCGTCGCCGCCGCACCGGAGCCATCCGATGCCGATTTCCTCGCGGCCAGGGCGGCATTCGATCGGGGCGACCGCGCCCGGCTCGAGGCGCTCGCCCCGAAGCTGGCCGGTCACCTCCTCGAGCCCTACATCGACTACTGGCTGCTGACGACGCGACTGGACACCGCCGGCGATGACGACGTGCGCGCCTTCCTCGCGCGGTGGTCGGGATCGCCGCTCGCGGACCGGATGCGCGTCGAATGGCTGAAGGCGCTGGCGAAGCGCGCGCAATGGAGCACCTTCGGCGCCGAATATCCGCCGCGCGCAGGCGAAGATATCGAGCTCGCCTGCTACGGCATCCAGTTTCACCGGGCGCGTGATGGCGATGCTGCACTGGCGGCCGCCAGGTCGCTGTGGTTCAACGCGCAGGCAACCCCGGAGGCGTGCGAGCCGCTTTTTGCCGCGCTGATCGCGAACGGCGACCTCACGCCCGCCGACCGGCGCGCCCGTTTCCGGCTGGCGACGGAAGCCGGCAACATCCGGCTCGCGCAATCGATCGCCATTGATCTGCCGCCCGAGGAGCGGATCGCGGCCCACGAATTCATCGCGGTCGAGCACAATCCGGCCCGGGCGCTCGCGAAGGGCGAGTTCGCGTGGAAGCACCGGGGAGGGCGCGAGCTTGCGCTCTACGCGCTGGAGCGCTCGGCCCGTAATGATGCCGGCTCGGTCCGTGCGGCGTGGGAAAAGCAGAGGGGGCGACTGCCCGATGCCGACCGGCTCTGTGGCAATGCGCGGATCGCCTTTCATGCGGCACGGCAACTCAATCCGCAGGCGAACGACTGGTTCCGCGAAGCCGCCGGCGCGCCCATGTCGGAGATGCAGCACGCGTGGCGGGCGCGCGCCGCGCTGCGCGCAGGCGCGTGGCCCGACGTCGATGCTGCGATCGACGCGATGCCGCCCGCACTCGCGCAGGATCCCGCGTGGCGCTACTGGAAGGCGCGCGCGCTCGCTGCCGTCGGCCGTACCGAGGAGGCGAACTCCGTCTACGCGGCGCTCGCCAGCGGTTTTCACTTCTATGGGCTGCTTTCGGCGGAGGCTCTCGGCCTGCGTGTGGAGCCGAAAAGCGCTCCAGCCCAGCCGTCGGACGCGGCTCTGGCAGCCTTCGGCGCCCAGCCCGGAGTGCGCCGCGCGGTCCGGCTTGCCGAACTCAACATGCGCGCCGAATCGCAGCGCGAGTGGGTCTATGTCGTCAGGGGGCAGGACGACGACGGTCTGCTGCTCGCCGCCGACTACGCGCGCCGCGCGGGGCTCTACGACCGCGCGATCAACACGGCGGAGCGCACGGCGTCGCGGCACGACTTCGGCCTGCGCTACATGATGCCGTTCCGCGAGCAGTTCGCGGCGGCGGCGCGCGATCAAACCGTGGACGAAGCGCTGCTCCTCGGCCTCGCGCGCCAGGAATCGCGCTTCAATCCGGACATCGTCTCCTCAGCTGGCGCCGTCGGGTTGATGCAGCTGATGCCGCCGACGGCGCGCTGGGTCGCGAAACAGATGGGCATGGCCGATTACCGGCCGGCGAAGATAACCGATGTGGCACTCAACACGCAATTCGGCGCGTTCTACTTCAAGTACTGGCTGGAGCGGCTGGAGCGGATGCCGGCGCTCGCAGCGGCTGCATACAATGCGGGACCAAACCGCGCGCAGGCCTGGCGCAATGGCGCCCCGCTCGAGGGCGCGATCTGGGTCGAATCGATCCCGTTCAACGAAACGCGCGACTACGTGAAGAAGGTGCTCGCGAACACGATGTTCTACGCGCGCGAACTCAATCAGCCGTACGTGCCGCTGACGACGCGCCTCGGCACGGTACCGCCGCGTGGCAACGGCAGCACGCCCGCCAACGGTGATGCCGCAACGACCGCGGCGCAACGGAGCTGACGATGCTCGAACGGACGGTCGTTGTCCTCGGTGGCAGCGGCTTCGTGGGTCGCCACGTGGTGGCCCGCCTCGCCGCGCGGGGTTACCCGGTCGTCGTGCCGACGCGCCGCCGCGAGAATGCCCGGCACCTGATCCTGCTACCGACCGTCGATGTCGTCGAGGCGGACATCCACAATGCCGCGACCCTGGCGCGGCTCGCGACCGGCGCCTCGGCCATGATCAACCTCGTCGGCATCCTCAACGAAGCGCACGGCCAGACATTCGCGCGCGTGCACGTCGACCTCGTACGCGAGTTGGTAGCCGCGTGTCAGGGAGCCGGCGTACGGCGGGTGCTGCAGATGAGCGCACTCAACGCCGATACGGCAGGGCCGAGCCGCTACCAGCGCAGCAAAGGGGAGGCCGAGGCGCGAATCGAGGCGTCGGGGCTCGAATGGACGATCTTCCAGCCGTCGGTGATCTTTGGCCGCGAGGACGCGTTCCTGAATCTGTTCGCGAAGCTGATGCGCCATCTGCCGCTCATGGCGCTCGCGCGGGCCGACACCCGATTCCAGCCGGTATTTGTCGGCGACGTCGCTGCCTGCGTCGTCCGCGCGCTCGAGTTGCCGGCGACGATCGGGCGCAAGTATCCGCTGTGCGGGCCCGACGTGTATACATTGCGCGAGCTCGTGAGCTACGTCGGCAAGGTCACCGGCAACGAGCGTCCCGTGGTCGCGCTGGGTCCGGCGTTGGGCCGACTGCAGGCGTTGGTGCTCGAAATGCTCCCGGGTACGCCGATGAGCCGGGACAATCTGGCCTCGATGGAAAGGGATAGCGTCTGCGGCTGCGAGTTTCCCGCGGTTTTCGATGTCGTTCCTACGGCGCTCGCGGCGGTGGTTCCCGGATACCTGGCGCCCGACGCGGCCCGCAGCCGGTACGATGGCTATCGCACGACCGGCGGACGCTGAATCGATCGGCCGTCGCGTGTTGCCCGCCACTTCGTTCGTCAGCTTGCGCGAGGTTACGGCAGACACGCTGTCCGCGATCCTGGCACTCGATGTCGCGCCCGGCCAGCGGGGACTCGTTGCTTCCAACGCGAAGTCGATCGCCGAGGCGCATTTCGAGCCTGCCGCATGGTTCCGTGCGGTCTATGCCGGCGACGAACCGGTCGGCTTCGCGATGCTCTACGATCCCACTCGAACCGCGGCGCCCGAAACGCCAGGGATATGCTGGTTATGGCGACTGATGATCGATGCGCGGCAGCAGCGCAGGGGCTACGGCGCCGCGGCGGTGCGGCAGCTCATCGCGCATGTGAAGACGCTGCCGGGGGTCCGGGCGTTTCGCGTGAGCTACGTTCCGGGCGACGGCGACGCCGGTGCGTTCTATCGGCGCCTCGCGTTTTGCGACACCGGAACCGTGGACGACGGCGAGATCGTGCTGGAGCTCGAGTTCGCCCTAGGCGGGTGAGGTTCCCTACGATGCGCGTTGCGTAGCCCGCGCGTTGCCGCTAACGTGCGCGGATGGCATCGAGGCCACGCCTTGCGCAACCCGTGAAGATCTATCGCGTCGGCGGGGCGGTCCGCGACGAGATGCTCGGCCTGCCCGTCGCCGACCGCGACTGGGTCATCGTCGGCGCGACGCCGGAAACGCTGATCGCGTCGGGATTCAAGCCCGTCGGCCGCGATTTTCCGGTGTTCCTCCATCCGGAGACGCGCGAGGAATATGCGCTCGCGCGCACCGAGCGCAAGCATGGGCGCGGCTATCGCGGCTTCGAATTCTTCGCCTCACCCGACGTGACGCTCCAGGACGACCTCAAGCGTCGCGATCTCACGATCAACGCGATGGCGCGCGGCGAGGACGGAGCGTTGATCGACCCTTTCGGCGGTGCGACGGACCTGCGTGCAGGCGTGCTCCGCCATGTCTCGCCGGCATTCGCCGAGGATCCGCTGCGCGTGCTGCGGGTAGCGCGCTTTGCCGCGCGTTTCGGGTTCGCTGTTGCGCCCGAGACCGAGGCGCTGATGCGCATGCTCGCGCAATCGGGCGAGCTCGCGGACCTCGCGCCGGAGCGGGTCTGGCAGGAGCTGGCCCGCGGGCTGATGGAGCCGCATCCGTCGCGGATGCTTGCCGTGTTGCGCGATTGCGGCGCGCTCGCCGCACTGCTCCCCGAGGTCGACGCGCTGTACGGCGTGCCGCAGCCGATCGCCGCGCATCCTGAATTCGACACCGGCGTGCACCTCGCGCTAGCGCTCGATTTCGCAGCGGCGCGATCGTTCCAGCTCCCGGTGCGTTACGCGGTGCTGGCGCACGACCTCGGCAAAGCGGGCAGCCCGCGCGCCACGTGGCCGAAGCACGTTGGCCAACCCATGCGCAGCGTTCGCCTCGCCGAGCGCATATCGGCACGGCTCAAGGTGCCGGTGGAATGTCGCGATGCGGCCCGACTCGCGGCGCGCTGGCACGGCGTCGTTGAGCGCGCGGCCGAATTGCGGCCGGCGACGCTGCTCGACCTGCTGCTGGCTGCCGACGCGTTACGCCGGCCGGAGCGACTCGACGCGTTACTCGATGCCTGCGAGTGCGACGCGCTGTCGCGGCCGGGCGCTGGCCCCGATTACCCGCCCGCGGAGGTCATCCGCGCGGGCCTCGCGATCGTCAAGGCCGTCGCTGCGGCCGCGGTCGCGCGTAGCGTCGCGGTCCGGTCGAAGAAGGCGGCTCCCGCGGACGCGATCGCCAAGGCGGTGCGCGCCGCGAGATTGCGAGCGTTGCGAGAGTGGAAGAGGGGCTACACGCGATAGGCGACGGCGCGCATCACGTCGGCGGCGGCGCGCATCAGGCCCCGCACCGGAAGCGGCAGGTTGGCCGCCCCGGCCGCCTGCGCCATCGCACCGTGACGCGCTTCGTCGTCGCGCATCTGCTCGACGATGGCGCGGCTGCGCGCGTCGGCGGCCGGCAGTCGTTCCATGTGGCCGGTGAGATGCTCCTCGACCTGCCGCTCGGTCTCGACCACGAATCCGAGATTGACGTGGTCACTGGCGAAACCGGCGGCCACGCCGATCGCGAACGACCCTGCATACCACAGCGGGTTGAGCAACGACGGGCGATCGGAGAGCTCGGAGAGACGCTGACGTGTCCACGCGAGGTGCTCTTCTTCCTCGCGTGCCGCCTGCGCGAACGCGCTCCTGATCGCCGGGTCGCGGGCGACGAGCGCCTGCGCGGCGTAGAGGGCCTGCGCGCAGATTTCACCCGTGTGGTTGATGCGCATCAGGCCGGCGGCGTGGCGGCGTTCCTCCGGCGTGAATTCGGCGTCGGCGATCGCCGCTCCGGGTACCGGCCGTGCGGAGCTGGCAAGACCACCCAGCGTACGCAGCGCCCGGTCGAAACCGATGACGAGCTCATCGAGCATCATCCGGAAATCCTGGCAGGAGCCGAGGTCTTCAGAGGGGAAAAAAACGGGCGCCCGAGGGCGCCCGCGTGATCACTTCAAACCCAGCGATAAAACGGTGAATCGCGAAGCGTCCGCGTCTTCTTAGAAGAAGTGGACCATACCCACGAGCGCGCCTTGCGGCTTGGCCGCCGTGCCGCACGACGCGCCATTGCCACCGCACAGCCCCGGCATCGAGTTGGTGCCGAAGTTGTAGTTGGCGTTGTCGTCGTTGTCGATCATGATGTAGCCGGCGTAAACCAGCGTGCGCTTCGACAGCGGATACGTGTAGCTCACTTGCCACGTATTCGCGCCGGTGCCGTCGCCCAGGGTGACGGAGCCGACACGCGGACACGTCGTCACGCCGGCAACGGTAACGCAACTGGCCGAACCCTCGCCGTCGTTGCCGCGGCCGTATTGCGCGTAGAGTTGGCCCGGCCCGACGTTGAACGTGCCGCTGATGCCCCAGAAGTCACGGTGCACGTCACCCCCCGACGGGACATCGTACTCGAGGCGCTCGTAGACCAGGCCGACCTTGGCGATGCCGAAGTTCCACGACCCGGCGATCGAATAGCCCGTGTCCTGCAGATTCGGGTTGGTGACGGTGCCCTGGCGGAAGTTGTTGTGGACTTCGTAGACGCCGCCGATCGCGAACGGACCGTTGTTGTAGAAGGCGCCGAACGACATTCCATAGGCGTGGCGGCGCATCTGCGCAAGGTCGCCGCCGTTCTGCAGGTACGCAATGCCGTCGTTGTCGTTGTTGCCGTTGTCACGATCGAACAGCTGGAAGTTACCCGTGAAGCCCTTGATGTTCGGCGTGTCGTAGCGGATCGAGTTGCCGGCACGGTCGTCGAACGAGCCGCTGTTGATCGACTGTCCGCCGTTGTTCGCCCAGATGTTCGCCGCGTTCAGTATGCTCGTACCCAGGGTCGGGACGCTCGACCACATCGCGGTCAGGTCGTCGTAGGGGGTCAGGAAGTAACCGTACTTGAGCGTACCCCACCCGCCCTGCAGGCCGATGAACGTGTCGCCGCTGACCGTCGCGGGACCGGAGTTGGACGCGTCGTACCGCTGCTCGACCTGGAAAATCGCGTTGAGCCCGCCGCCCAGCGATTCGGTGCCACGCACGCCCAGGCGCGACGAGTTCGACGACATGCGGTAGAGGTTCTGCTTGGGGCCAGTCGGATCGGTCGCAGAGGTCGGAGTGTTCTGCTTCGCGTTGATGATCCATTCGGTATCGAGGTTGACGCGACCGTACAGCGTCACGTTCGCGGTTTGCGCCTGCGCGGCCAGCGGCAGCGCAAATGCGCCGGCGACAGCGAGGGCGACGAGCTTTTTGTTCATGAAGTTTCTCCTCTAGCGGAAAAAATTGGCAAGGAAACGACAACCTCGTGCCTTTGCCATCGGAACCTTCTCTAGGTTTTCGAGAAGCCGGTTTCATTGTGCCAAAGGGGTCGCGCTTGTGGCAAGGTAAAGTCCGGATGTCCGGCGGAGCTTGGCGTCGCTGTTGCTAAAACGCGACAATGATGAGACCGCGAATCGAATCCGGAGCACGCAAGGCCCCGGAATTTTACTCGAAAAGGGTGCGCTAACGTCATGATCGGCTGCGAAAAACTTCATTTTGCCGTAATTCGGACGCAAGAGTGCTGCGGGCGGCCGGTTTTCGATGATTTTTTGCCGCTTGGACGGGTCTTGGGCCGTGTGGAGCCTTCATTTCTGCAAGTCTTCGCATCTTGCCCCTGAGGCCATCCGCATGCCATCGCCACCGGCTTCGACGGTCGTCTCTGCCGCACTGGCTGCTGCCATCGCCGCCATCGCCATGGCGCTGTTGTTGGTCGCGGCGCGATGGCTGCCACAGGATCGGCCCAATCCCCGATCGCTGCACGACCGGCCGGTGCCGCGCGTCGGAGGTCTGGCGATCTGGGCCGGCTTCCTGCCATTGGCGCTGATCGTGCCGCCACCCGTCCCGGGCGGCGCGGTTTGGCTCGCTGCGTGGTTCGCCGTCGCTACCGTGTCGTTACTCGACGATTGGCGTGGCGTACGCGCGGTGACGCGGCTCGGCGTGCAGGCGATCGCGGCCGGCGTCGCGGCCTGGGCGATCCTTGGCCCCCTCGGCTTCGTGGATTCCGGATTCGCGTGGGGTTGGGTTGCTGCGGCCACGATCGTCATCGTCTGGTCGGCCAATCTTTTCAACTTCATGGATGGCAGCGACGGACTCGCGGCGGTGATGGCGATCTGCGGATTCGCCGCGTACGGTGTCGCCGCGACAAGGGCCGGCACTCCGGCGGCGGCGTATTTTGCGCTGGCCGCGGCAACGCTCCCATTTCTCGCGGTCAACGTGCCGCCTGCACGGGCGTTCATGGGGGATGTCGGCGCCGTCCCGCTCGGCTTTCTTGCGGGGCTGTTCGGCATCGCGGGAGTAGCGGGCGGCGAGTGGCCCGCATGGTTTCCGCTGCTCGTGTTCCTGCCGTTCGTCGCGGATGCCACGGCCACGTTGGTGCGTCGGCTCGCACGCGGCGAACCGGTGGGCATCGCGCATCGGTCGCACTATTACCAGCGGTTGAACCAGCTCGGTGCCGGGCACCGCGGCACGCTGGCCGCGTATGGCGCGCTGATCATCGGCGCGGCGGTCTCGGCGCTTGGCACGCTGGCGCTGGCGCCGGCGCATGGCTGGGCGGCTGTCGCCCTCTGGATCGTCGTCATGGCGGCATTTTTCGCCGGCATTGATTATCATTGGAACCGACGCCGCGATTCCGCACGATGACGCAACCCCGCAACTGGCGCGCCTGGCTCGCCTTCCTTCACGATGTATGCGCTGCGGCACTCGCCTGGGTCGCGATCTACTGGCTGCGTTTCAACCTCGATCTCAGAGCGCCCCACCTAGCCGACATCGCATGGACGCTCGCGTGGATCGTGCCGCTGCAGGGCGCGATCTTCCTGGCGTTCGGGCTCTACCGTGGGCTATGGCGCTTCGCGAGCCTCGCCGACCTGCAGCGCATCGTGCTTGCGGCTGGTTTGGGCGCGCTGCTGATCCCGCTGCTGCTCGCAATGCTGCAGCTGCAGATGGTGGTGCCGCGCAGCGTGCTGATCGTCTACCCGGTTGTCCTTATCTTCCTGATGGCCGGCGATCGCTTCGCCTATCGGATCTGGAAGGAGCATCGCCTCTACAGCCCGTTCGTGGCCCTCGGCGAGCCGGTGCTCGTCGTCGGTGCCGGTGAAGCCGGCGAGCGCCTCACCAAGGAGCTCGCGCACAGCCGGCACTGGCGGGTGGTCGGGCTGCTCGACGACAACCCGGCCAAGCAGGGCCGGCAGATGGGCAACGTTCCCGTCTACGGCCCCATCGCGAGCCTGCCGGAGTGGGCGCGGAAATTCGGCGTACGCAAAGTCATCATTGCGCTGCCGTCCGCTGCGCATGGCGTGCGCCGGCGCGTTGCCGAGATCTGCGCCGGCGTCGGGCTCGAGGCATTGACCGTCCCGTCGTACGAAGAACTGATCAGCGGCCGCTCGCCGCTCACCACGATCCGCACGATCGAGCTCGACGATCTACTGGGGCGCGATCCGGTGAAGCTCGACAGCGAAGGGCTCGCCGAGTGGCTGGGCAACCGCGTCGCGCTGGTCACCGGAGCCGGCGGATCGATCGGCGCGGGACTGTGCCACCAGATCGCCCGGTTCCGCCCGGCGCGGCTCGTGCTGTTCGATATCTCCGAAGCCGCGCTGTACGAAATCCAGATGGCGCTGGCCGACGCGTTCCCGCAACTGCCGCTCGCCGCGGTTGTCGGCGACGTCAAGCATGCGGCGCTCGTCGACTGTGTGCTGGCGCGCGAGCGACCGAGCGTGATCTTCCATGCGGCTGCCTACAAGCATGTTCCGCTGATGGAGGAGACCAACGCGTGGCAGGCGGTGCGCAATAACGCCTATGGAACCTGGGTCCTCGCGCAAGCCGCCATTGCCGCCAAGGTCGAGAAATTCGTCCTGGTCTCGACCGACAAGGCGGTCAATCCGACCAACGTGATGGGCGCGACCAAGCGCCTCGCCGAGATCGTCTGCCAGAGCCTGCAGGGTGGCGGCACGCAGTTCGTGCTGGTGCGCTTCGGCAACGTGTTCGGCAGTGCCGGTAGCGTCATTCCGCGCTTCTCCGAGCAGATCGCCCGTGGCGGCCCGGTAACGGTCACGCATCCGGACATCACGCGGTTCTTCATGTCGCTGTCCGAGGCGACGCAACTGCTGCTGCAGGCGGGACTGCAGGGGAAGGGCGGCGAGATTCTCGTTCTCGACATGGGCGAGCCGATGCGGATCGTCGATCTCGCGCACGACATGATCCGGCTGTCCGGCGCGGATCCGGACCGGATTCCGATCGTATTCACGGGGCTGCGCCCGGGCGAAAAGCTCTACGAGGAGCCGCTCGCGGTGGAAGAAGCAACGCTGCCCACACCGCACCCGAAGCTGCGGATCGCGCAGGCGCGCGCCGCGAACCGCGACGCGATCGGGCCGATGGTGGCATGGTGTGAGCGCGATCGCGCCGCCGACGACGCCGAGGTCCGCGCGCGGTTGAAGACGTGGATCCCCGAATACATGCCGCCGGCCGGCGCGCCGGTGCAGCCGATCCCCACCGAGCATACGCACGGCGAGACCACTGCGCCGGCGCCGTTGCCGCTGCGCGCGCCGCGGCGCCGCTGAGGATCCCGCGGGTCCTGCCTGGCCGCCGGCCGGCCCACGCCGTGACGCGCGCGGGCTACAATAGCAACTCGCCGAACGGGCGATTCGCACCGGAAATTCATGTCCGTCGTCACGGGCGATCGTCCCGGTCCTGCCAAGGCGCCGAAATTCCTGGTTGTTCGCATCGACGGAATCGGTGATCTCATCTGCATCACTCCGTTCCTCGAAGCGTTGCGCCGGCACTTTCCCTCGGCACGCATCGACGTGATGGCGAACGAATACAACGTCGATGCGCTCCTCGGCAACCCCAATGTCGACCATCTCTACGTCGATTACCGCACGCGGGATCGGTTGAGCAATCGCCGCCGGCCGCTCCAGGCATTGCGCAGGCTCGCGCAGCTCGCGCGGCTGCGCCGCGTCGGCTACGACTATGCGATTGCCGCGCATTTCGGCGAACAGCGGCGCGCGCTGAAACTGGTGCGCAGTGTGAACGCCGGTCACATCATCCAGTCGGTCGAGCCGGAAAAAGCGGGCGCCCTCGAGAGCAACGTCGTCAACGTGCCCGCCATCTGGGGCGTACACGAAGCGCTCGGATCCTTCGCGTTGCTGGCGCCGCTCGGAGTCGACGATGCACCGGGACCGCTTCGGATTTACCCCGATCCGGCGCGCCTGGCGAGCGCGCGGGATCGGTGCCGCGAATTCACCGCCGCGCGCTCCCTGCGGCGCGTGGTTGGCATCAACTTGAGCGTCAGCGCCGCAACGCGCGCATGGCCACTCGAACGTTACATCGACTTGATGGAGCGCGGCGCCAACCGCATGCCGGGTACGGGCTTCATGCTGTTCTGGGCCGGGGCGTCGGCGTATGGCACCCGTCAGTCGGACGACGGCAAGGCGGCCATGGTCATCGCGCGACTGCGACACCTGCCGCTGATGGGATACGCCACCCGCGACGTCCCGGAGCTGGTCGCCGGCATCGCGGTTTGCGATTTCCTCGTGACCAGCGATGGCGCCCCATTGCACATGGCGGCCGCACTCGGGAAGCCGGTCGTCGGCTTCTTCGAACGGCTGGATGAGAAGCTGGCGCGCTGGTATCCGTGGCAAGTGCCGGCCCGGGTCCTGCACAGCCGGCCGCCTGCGTCCTTCGAGGTATCGCGCATCACCGTGGAAGATGCGGTCGATGCGCTGGTGGATCTCGCGACGGAAGTCGAATCCAGCCGTGCCTGATCGCTTACCGGGCGCGACCGAAAGTGCATCGGCACGCGTGATCGTCGTGCTGGCGGCGATCCTCGTTCTGATCTGGCCGGTCGCCGGGACGATCTACCTCCGTTACGCGCTGCTGGGCACGTTGGCATTGCTCACGCTGCCGCAGTTTCGAGCGTTGCGCAGTTTGTCGGCCGCCGGTCCGCTGGTCGCGGCAACCGCGTTGCTGACCGTCTGGCTGACGGTCATCGCCTATCGCTCGCCTTACGCACCGTATGCCGTTTCCGAGCTCTGGTGGCAGTGGTACAAGGCGCTCGCCATCGGCCTCGTCGGCGCAACGGTCGGGCTTGCCTGCAGCAACGCGTTGTCGCGGCGGATGCTGCTGAATGTCTGGGTTGCGGGACTCTCCCTGCTGGCGATTCTCGCCGCGTCGGCGGACTGGGCGCTTGCGGTGCCTCGGCCGTTGCCGGATTTGCGCGGGCAACGCGTCGATTCCGGCCCGATGTTCGTGTTCAACAACAAGACCAACGTGAGCTATGTGATCAATTCGGCACTGGCGTTGCTCGCGGCCGAAATCGTGCGACGCGCGCGCGGGCTGGCGCCGTATCTCATGGTATCGGATCGCCTGCTCTACGTTATGGTCGCGGGACTGCTGGGTTCGATGATCTATTTCAGGGCCCAGAACAGCGCGATATGCCTGGTGGTGACGGCGCTCATCGCCTTCGCGTTCGCCTGGCGCGACCGGGTGAGTGGAGGCGCGCGGATGCAGCGCGCACTCACGCGCCTGGCGATCGTCTTCGTGGCGGTCGCGACGGTGACGGCCATCGCCTTCGCGCCACGGCTGAAGGCGTTCGGCGAGACGATCGCGGTGGCGTTCGACACCGAGACGCATCGCGCGTGGATGGCGCCGACCCACGATTTTCCCGGTGCATATCCGTGGCCGACGCTGAGGGACGGCACCCCGGTCGATCAATCCCTCTACCAGCGCGCGGCGTGGTTCAAGGAAGGCGTCATGATCGTCATCGCGCATCCGCTCGGCCTGGGGTTCGGACGCGATGCCTTCGGATGGGCTCTCCACATGGAGCGCGATATCGGCACGGCAGCGCCATCGGCCTCGGGTGTCCCTCAGGGCATTCCCATCAACAGCCATAGCGCGCTCCTCGAACTCGCTATCGGCGGCGGAGTTCCGGGAGTCGTGCTCGTCCTGGCGGTACTCCTGCTCGCGATGCGAATCGGCTTTCGCGCCTATCGCGATTCCAGTAGCGCTGCGGGTTTGATGATGGTGCTGCTGGTCGCCGATTTTTCGTGCCGGATGATGATCGACGCCAACTTTCGTGACCACTCGCTACAAATGCTGATGTTCGAGATCGGAGCCTTTGCCGCCTTCGCGCAGGAAGATGCTACGCGCGATTCCGCGCCCGGCGCCGCGTAGTCAAGCGGAGCGCAGAACGATCGTCGTGCGCCCGAATTCACGCGCGAGTGCTTGGCGCCCGCGGTTCAGGCTGCCAGGTGCGGGTTCAATGCCGGATCGTTGTACATCTTGAACTGCCGATAGACGCGCCAGAAGGCGTGGCCCCGCACCGCCTCGTCGAACAGCGTGTCAAGGCAGTGCGCGAGGTCGTCGGCCTGTCGTGCGAGTTGCGCCTGCTTCGACGCGCAAGCCTCTCGGTGCGCAGCGGAAGCGTCCGCGCGCTCCGCCTGCAAGCGCATGTGGAACCGCTTGAGCGAGAGAATCGAGAGGCGGTCGATGATCGAGCCCGCCGTTTCCGAATTGTGCCAGGCGTCGGCAGCCACGACGACGCCGGCGAGTCGGGCGAGCAGCACCTCGTCGACCCGCTCGATCGCATCGTTGCGGTCCTGATTGTGCCGATCGATCGCGCGCTTGTTCGCGGCGATCTCGGCGTCGGGGACGTGCGTGCGGCGCGCCAGATCCTCCTCGGCCCACAGCAGAAGGTTGGAACGGTGATTGGCATCGATCCAGTGCCAGACGCCGTCGGCAGCGACCGGCACCCGCGTCGCGCCGGAATCCGTCCGCGCGAGGCACGCGTCGTGGAACGCGCGGATCACCTTGCTGCCGACGTCGGCGAACGACGGTGGTGTCATGGTGTGACAAACCGAATCGTGGGCGGTCGCGGCGCGGCGCTGGCGGGTGCCGCTCTTCACGGTTCCTTCGATTCAGGTGGCGCTTGCCGGGACCGTTGCGCGGCCTCGGTCGGTTCCGCCGCCGCTTCGACGATCGGCGGAGCGCCGGCCACGCCGGGTAGCGTGCCTGCCGGGGCCGCCGCCGGCGATGCATGAGCGGCCACTGCCGGGCGTGCGGTTTCACCCGGCGTCGTCGTGTGTCCCTCGGCCGGCACCGCCGCGCGCCGCCTGCCGGCCTTCGCCTGCACGGTTGCTGCCAGCAGGTCACGGTACAGCAGCACGAGCTGCAACGTGATTGCGGCTGGCGAGAGGGGAACGACCGCTCGGCGCGCGTTGGCACCGAGGCGTGTCCGCGTTGCCGGATCGAGCAGCGTGCGCATCTGAGCCGCGAGCCCGGCGACGTCACCCGCAGGGGAGACGAGCCCGCCATCGTGCTCGAGCAAGAGCTCGGCTGCGCCGGACTTGGTGCTGGTCAGCACTGGCAATCCGCAAGCCATCGCTTCGAGGGTTGCCTCGGGCGCGGGATCGTACAGCGTGGGCAGTACGAACGCGTCGGCGGCGCCGTAACACGCCTTGAGGTCGGTATCGGCCGGCGCCAACGTCACGCGGCCGGCCACGTCAAGCTCCCGCGCCAGCTCGCGATACCGCTCCGCGTGCCGGCCGCGGCCCGCAATGACGAGGTGCGTTGGCGCAGGCAGTTCCGCCAGCGCTTGAATCGCGTCGCCGGCGCCGCTGTGCTCGTAACCCGACCCGGCGAGCAGGAACACCGTCGCCGCATCGTCGATGCCGTGGCGCTCCAGGAAGGCAGCGCGCAGCGTGCGCAGCTGCGGGTGAAAGGCGTCCGTATCGACGGCGTTGTAGATGACCGGAAGCTTCGATTCAGGGACCCCGAAGCGATCCCGGATCTCGTCGCGCACCATTCTGGAATTGCAGATGACGGCCTGCAGCCAGGGGCTCGCGAAGAGCCGCTTCTCGACGCCCAGCATGTAGCGGTTGTAAGGCGAAAGCGCGAGCCACAGCCGGCCGACTCCCGAGGCGCCCTTGCGCCGCTCGTCCTGCCAAACAGCGTGGACGCCGTCGCGGGCGCGGTAAACGTCGCAGCACAGCAGCCGCTCGTGCGACTCGACGAGGTTCGCCTTCGAGGCACCGATCGCGCGGCAGACGGCGCGCGCGAAGCCCCACTCTCGCCAGAGGCTCCCGGCGAACCAGGGATCGCAGATCACCGGCTCGATCAGCTGCAGCTTGGTTTGCGGCCACGAGCGTGTGTACAGCGAAATTGCGACGTTGCGCTCGAGCAGCGCCTCGAGCGCGCCTTCGAAAAAACGCTCGGCGCCACCCGTTGGCGCGTACCGCTGGCGGATGATGGCGAGGCGCATCAGCGACCGCGCGGGGTTTCCGCGGCATTCCCGGGTGGCGGCAGGCAAAACGGGGTGCGGCGGATCGACTGTCGCGAGGCGGCACCGGCGGAACGGCTCGACATGACAGGCAACGATAGCAAAAAAAGCGGCGCGCCGGCGCGAAATCGGTCGGTGTCGGATCTCCTTCAGTCAGGGCTTACTCGTCCGCGACCGCGCTTGCACCGGTCATATCCGACAGCCGGATTTCGCGACGCCGCGGTTCCGGTACAATCGTCGCATAAGCCTTCGGGTGCGTCGCACGAAGGCCTTCCCGCCCGCTCCCGTCATGCCCTTCGATGCCGTCAATGCCGCCGTAAAGGCGCAGATCCTCGCCGAGGCGCTCCCCTACATCCAGCGCTTCCACGACAAGACGATCATCGTCAAGTACGGTGGGAATGCGATGATCGAGCCGGCGCTGAAGGCCGGGTTCGCGCGCGATGTCGTGATGCTGAAGCTCGTCGGTATGAACCCCGTGATCGTCCACGGCGGCGGGCCGCAGATCGGCGACCTCCTGAAGAAGATGGGGATCAAAAGCGAATTTCGGCAGGGAATGCGCGTTACCGACGACAAGGTGATGAACGTCGTCGAGATGGTGCTGGGTGAGTTGAATCAGGAAATCGTCGGGCTCATCAACCAGCACGGAGGGAAAGCCGTCGGCCTGACCGGCCAGGATGGCGCTTTCATCCAGGCGCGCAAGATGCTGCTGCGAAGCGACACCAACCACGGCGAGCTCGTCGATATCGGTCTCGTCGGCGAGATCGAGCGCATCGACCCCGAGATCATCCAGCTCCTCGACTCGCGCGACTTCATCCCGGTGGTGGCTCCGATCGGCGTCGGCAGCGACGGCGAGGCCTACAACATCAATGCCGATCTGGTCGCCGGCAAGCTTGCCGAGACGCTCAAGGCCGAGAAGCTGGTGCTGATGACCAATACCGTTGGTGTACTCGACCGGAACGGCACGCTGCTGACGGGGCTCACTGCGCGCGAGATCGAAGCGCTGTTCGCCGACGGCACGATCCACGGCGGCATGCTGCCGAAGATCGGCTCGGCGCTCGATGCGGTGAAGAACGGTGTCGCCAGCTCGCACATCATCGACGGCCGCGTCGAGCATGCGCTGCTCCTCGAGGTGCTGACCAACGAGGGCGTGGGCACGATGATCCGCGCCGATGGCACCGAACCGGTCCACGCCCGCGCGGCGTGTTAGGCCGGCATACGGACAGCGATCATGGCCGCGAAGCCCGGCGAACGCCGCCTCCAGATCCTGCAGACACTTGCGGCGATGCTGGAGAATCCGCGCGGCGACAAGGTGACCACGGCGGCGCTGGCGGCGAAGCTCGACGTGTCGGAAGCGGCACTTTACCGTCACTTCGCGAGCAAGGCACAGATGTTCGAGGGGTTGATCGAGTTCATCGAGACCACGCTCTTCACGTTGATCAACAAGATCGCGAGCGAAACGCCCGACGGCATCGCCCAGGCGCAGCAGGTCGTCGCCGTGCTGCTGGGTTTCGCCGAAAAAAATCCCGGCATGACGCGCGTGCTGATCGGCGACGCGCTGGTGAACGAAGACGAGCGGCTGCAGGCGCGGATGAACCAGCTCTACGACCGGATCGAGGCCGCGCTGCGGCAGGCGTTACGGATCGCGCAGGCCGCGGGCAAGTGGCCGGGCGACGCAAACGCCGATGCCAACGTGCTCGTCGCCTTCGTCCTCGGGCGCTGGCTGCTCTTCGCCAAGAGCGGCTTCAAGCGCACGCCGCAGGACGGCTGGGACGAGCAGCGCACGTTCCTTTTCGGTTAGAAAACCTCTGCATAAGAGCGCTCGATTCTGCTCGCCGATCACCTCGTTGATCGCTCGCCAGTCCGTCGGCGGCAACGTCTCGCGTGCCGCGGGCGGCTGCGCCTCATGCCGAGCAGACCGGGCAGTGCGGGTCGCGCGTGACGCGCACGTCGCGCCAGCGCATCGAGTAGGCGTCGAGCAGCAGCAGCCGACCGGCGATCGTCTCGCCGGCGCCGGCGACGAGCTTCAGGGCTTCGGCGGCCTGCGTTGCGCCAACGATGCCCACGAGCGGCGCGAACACGCCCATGATTGCACAGCGCGTCTCCTCCACTTCCTGGCCCTCGCCGAACAGGCAGTGGTAGCACGGGCTCGCGGGATCGCGGGGATCGAACACCGCAATCTGGCCGTCGAAGCGGATCGCCGCGCCGGAAACGAGCGGCTTCTTCGCCGCGACGCACGCGCGGTTGACCGCGTGTCGCGTCGCGAAGTTGTCGCTGCAATCGAGGACGACGTCGGCACGGGCGACGAGTGGCGCCAATTCGTCGTCCCCAACACGCTCATGCACCGCCTCGATCCGCACGTCGGGGTTGATCGCGTTCAGCCGTGATTTTGCGGCGGCGACCTTCGCCGTGCCGACATCCGCCGTCGCGAACAGAATCTGCCGCTGCAGGTTCGTGAGGTCGACGGCATCAGGATCGCACAGCGTAATCGTGCCCAAGCCGGCGGAAGCGAGGAACTGCGCGGCGGGCGCCCCCAAGCCGCCGGCGCCGACGACGAGCGCGTGCCCTGCGGCGAATTTCTCCTGCGCCTCGATGCCGAGCTCGGGCAGCAGGATGTGCCGGCTGTAGCGGAGGAGTTGCGAGTCGTCCATGTCCGGGGCGGCGTCGACTTATCCCGAGCGATTATCCGGCGTCGCCAGGTGAAATGAAAATCGACGCCAGAGCAGAATTTTGCGTTCAGACAGGGGCATCCGAATGGCGAAACGAAAACGCCCGGCACGGCCGGGCGCTTCGTGGGGAAGAGCCGTCGCGGCTATTCCGGCTTCGCCTGCGCCGATACGGCCTTCGCCGACGCGATCACGGGCTGACCCTTCAAGTGATTCATCGCCTGCGTCAACTGGAAGTCCTCGGCGGCGCCGAACTCGAATCGTGGCGGCGCGGTGTCGGCGGCTCTCTCGCCGGCCTTGTCCGGCGTATTCACGGCGCCTTTGTCGAGACCCTTGACCGCTTCCAACGCCTTCGCCTTGGCGGCGTCGGCGGCGGCACCGGTCTCGAGATGCCGCTCGAGGTTCGCTTCGCGGACGATCGGCGAGGCGCGGCCGTCATCGACGAGGATGTCGGGCTCGATGCCCTTGGCCTGGATCGACCGGCCCGACGGCGTGTAGTAGCGTGCCGTGGTCAGCTTGAGGCCCGCGCTGTTGCCAAGCGGCAGAATCGTCTGCACCGAGCCCTTGCCGAACGTCTGCGCGCCGAGGACGGTCGCGCGCTTGTGATCCTGGAGCGCGCCGGCGACGATTTCCGAGGCCGACGCGGTACCACCGTCGACCAGCACGGCCATTGGCACCTTCTTTACGCCGGGCGGCAGGTCCTTGAACCAGTCTTCACCCCGTCGCGTATAGTCTTCCTTCCGCGCCGAAAGCCGCATGCGCGCTTCCGACGTGCGCCCATCGGTGTAGACGACGAGAGCGTCCTTGGGCAGGAACGCCGCCGCGACGGCGACGGCCTGGTTGAGGAGGCCCCCCGGATCGCTGCGAACGTCGAGCACCAGGCCTTTCAGCTCGCCCTGCTTGTAGAAATCCTTAAGCGCCTTGGCGAGGTCTTCGCTGGTGCGGTCCTGGAATTGGCGGATGCGGATGTATCCGTAACCGGGCTCGAGCATCTTCGCCCGGACGCTCTTCACGTTGATCTCTTCGCGGGTCAGCGTGAACGTCAACGGACCATCGGCGTCCTTGCGCACGACTGTCAGCACGACCTGCGTACCGGGCTTGCCACGCATCTTCTCGACGGCCTTGTTGAGGGGCATGCCGCGGGTCGCGGCGTCGTCGATCTTGACGATCAAGTCGCCGGATTTGATCCCGGCCCGGAAGGCGGGGGTGTCCTCGATCGGCGAGACGACACGGACGATCCCGTCTTCGACACCCACTTCGATGCCGAGGCCGCCGAACTTTCCCTGGGTGGAAATCTGCAGGTCCTTGAACGCCTCGGCGTCGAGGAAATCGGAATGGGGGTCGAGCCCGTGCACCATTCCGTTGATCGCTTCCTTGATCAGCTTCTCGTCGGTGACCGGCTCGACGTAATCGCTCTTGATCTTGCCGAAGACCGCCGACAGCAATTGCAGATCCTCGTACGGGATCGGCATCCGGGCATCGCGCTGGGCGACCGCCGAGAAGTTGAGCGACAGCAGGACCCCCAGTACGGCGCCCAGCCCGATCAGTCCTGCCTTTTTCCAGTTGCCCATCTTTCGCCTTCCTTTACGCGCCAGCCCCCGCCCGGGGACCGGCCGTGCGCAAATGCCTGAGCATTCAAGTATACGCCCGGTTCCGGCTGCTCACCGGAAGTCCGGGCGCTGCCGCGGCGATAGCCGTCCCGCACGCTGATGCCCTGCCGCCTCCAGGGTTGGTCTCCCTGGTCGCCTAGGGGTCATCCCACCACCTTCAACGATTGCGATCAAGAGGTTGCGCGGGCCGCGCAGCCAATCGGCCGAGGCCGCCTGATCGGCGGTGGCCGCTGCTGCGTTCTCTCCTTCCCTCCGCGCGCGTTCGCTGCTTGTCCCTGCTTCGGTCCTGGAGGTCTAAGGCAATCGAACAACGCGCAAGTTCCGTTTCCGCGGCAAAGCGCGCTAACCAAACGTCAGCAATGACCGGCCGGTCATTTCGCGTGGCGGCGGCAGCCCCATCATCGCGAGCAAGGTCGGCGCGATGTCCTGCAGTGCGCCGCCCTGCGCCATCGCTGCCTTGCGCCCGGCGTACACGCAGGGAACGAGATTCAGCGTGTGGGCCGTGTGCGGCTGGCCGGTCGTCTCGTCGTACATCTGCTCGGCATTGCCATGGTCGGCCGTGATCAGCACCTCGCCGCCTGCCGCGCGCGCCGCGGCGACGACGCGGCCGATGCATAGGTCGAGTGTCTCGATCGCCCGGATCGCCGCGTCGAGCTTGCCGGTATGGCCGACCATGTCGCCATTGGCCAGGTTGCAGACAATGGCGGCGTACTTCCCCCCTTCGATCGCCGCGACGAGCTTGTCGGTGACCTCGACTGCGCTCATCTCGGGTTTGAGATCGTACGTGGCGACTTTCGGTGACGGGATGAGGATCCGGTCCTCCTTCGGAAAGGGGGTCTCGACGCCGCCGCTAAAGAAATAGGTGACGTGCGCGTACTTTTCCGTCTCCGCGATGCGTAGCTGGGCGAGGCCCAGTCCGGCGATGTACGGGCCAAAGCCATTGTCGACCGATTGCGGCGGATAGGCGACGGGCAGCCGCGCGAACTCGTCACCGTAGGAGGTAAGGCAAACATAGCGGGCCAGCTTCGGCACGCGGGTCCGCGGGAACCCGGCAAAAGAAGAATCGGTGAGCGCGCGCGTGATCTCCCGCGCGCGGTCGGCGCGGAAGTTCATGAACACGACGACATCGCCGTCGTCCATCGTGGCCGGGGTCCCGTCGGCAATGGCCGACGCCTGAATGAACTCGTCGTTCTCGCCGCGGGCATACGCGGCGTCGAGTGCCGCCTGCGGCGTCGCGAACTTGAACGCAGCGCGGCCGTCCACGAGTAGGCTGTAGGCGGCGGCGACACGTTGCCAGCGGGCGTCCCGGTCCATCGCGTAATAGCGACCGATGATCGAGGCGATCCTTGTGTCCGGCTGCTTCGCGCACACAACCGCCATCGCCGCAAGCGACGCAGCCGCGCTCCTCGGCGGCGTGTCGCGGCCGTCGAGGAACGCGTGCACGCGCACGCGCGGCGCGCCGCCCGCCGCCGCCAGCTCCACCATCGCGGCGACCTGTCGTTCGTGGCTATGCACGCCGCCCGGCGAGAGCAGCCCAAGGACATGCAGCGTGGACCCGTTGGCTTTCGCGGTCGCAATCGCGTCCGTCAAAGCGGGATTCTCGGCGAATTCACCGGTCGCGATCGCCTGATCGATTCGCGTGTAGTCCTGATAGACGACACGGCCGGCACCGATATTGAGATGGCCGACCTCGGAGTTCCCCATCTGTCCGGGGGGCAATCCGACGCGAAGCTCCGAGGCGTCGATCGACGTATGCGGGCATGCGGCGAGCAGCCGGTCCCAATTCGGTTTGCGGGCGCGGGAAATCGCATTGTCCGGCGCGGCAGGGCGACAACCGAACCCGTCGAGTATCAGCAGCACGACCGGGCGGACGATGGGACGGACGGAGGCAGGCATCGACATGGAGAAGACAGGCGCGGAGCCTGCATGACCCCGTGCGCTATCATTTTACCTTTCTCGCCTCGGGACGCGGCCCATGCCCATGTCGTTCGTCGAAAACAACTGGATGCTGATCCTGGTGTTCGTACTTTCCGGATCGATGCTCATCTGGCCGCTCTTCCAACGCCGCTTTTCGACGGTAAAGGACCTCGGCACCACCGAGGTGACGCTCCTCATCAACCGCCAGAATGCCGTGCTGCTCGACGTGCGCGAGCCGAAGGAATACGAAGGCGGCCGCCTGCCGAACGCCATCCACATACCGCTTTCTCAACTCGAGGGTCGCGCGCAGGAACTCGCGAAATTGTCTTCGCGACCCGTGGTTGCCTACTGTGCGACCGGCCGGCGCAGTCGGATGGCCACCAGTGCGCTGACACGGGCCGGTTTCAAGGAGATCTACAACCTCCACGGCGGCCTGCAGGCATGGAAGAAGGACAGCCTGCCGCTGGAGAAATGAGATGAGCGGCGGGTTTCCGACGGTCACGATGTACACGACCGCCACCTGCCCCTACTGCATTCGGGCCGAGCGGTTCCTGCAGGGGAAGGGGATTGCCGCGATCAGCAAGATCCGCGTCGACCTCGAGCCGGCACTGCGTGTGGCCATGATGGAGAGAACGGGCCGGCGCACGGTGCCGCAGATCTACATCGGCGATGTGCACGTCGGCGGCTATCATGACTTGGTCGCGCTCGACCAGGCTGGCGGGCTTGTGCCGTTGCTGGCGGGGGAAACAGCGCCGTCGGCGGGAGCGTAGGGCGCCGCGGGGATCGCTGCCTCCTGAGTTAGAATTCAACGTTTGACCCTCCGGAAGGACCCGTACCATGGCCGAACCCCAACAACCCGTTCCCGCCGCCGGCGAGCAGGGTCCCGCGTTCTCGATCGAAAAGATCTACGTCAAGGACCTTTCGCTCGAATGCCCCGGTTCGCCGCAGTCGTTCCGGACGCAGGAGGCGCCGCAGGTCGAGATCGGGCTGCGCACGCGCGGCGAACAGATCGACCCCGACGTCTACGAATGCGTGCTGACCGTCACGCTGACAGCGAAGGCTGGCGATAAGACGCTGTTTCTGGTCGAGGCGTCGCAGGCTGGGATTTTCACGATCCGAGGCGTGCCGCCGGAGCACCTGCAGCCGGTGATCGCGATCAACTGTCCGACGGTGCTGTTTCCCTACGTTCGCGAAACGCTCGCCGACGCCGTCGGTCGCGCGGGATTCCCCCCCGTTCATCTTGCGCCGATCAACTTCGAGGCGCTCTACCAGCAGCAGCAGGAGCAGATGCGGCAGCCGGCGCCGGCCGCTGTCAACTGACCGCCGCGTTCGATGTCGCGCCGCACGACCTGACCGAGCCGTGTGCCCCGCGGTCCTTCGTGATTTCGGTGCAAGGAACAGGGCGGCGTGCGCTGCCGCTGTCGTGGCGTTCGCGGCGGCCGGCTCCGTTACGGCGGCCGAGTTCCGCTCGACGGCGGAGGCGGCCACCGTGCTCTACGACGCGCCGTCGGCGAAGGCGAAGCCGTTGTTCGTGCTCGGCCGCGACATGCCGCTGGAGGTCATCGTGCCAGTCGAGGGCTGGAGCAAGGTCCGCGATGCTGGCGGGACCATCGGCTGGGTCGAGAGGAAGGCGCTCTCCGACAAGCGCATGCTCGTGATACGCGTTCCGCTCGCCGAAATCCGCGCCAACCCGGACGACAACGCGGCGCTCGTGTTCCGGGCCGAGCAGAACGTGCTGCTCGAGATGGCCGAGCAGGCGGCATCGGCGGCAGTCACGGCGGTGCCTGGATGGATCAAGGTCCGGCACCGCGACGGGCAGTCCGGATTCGTCCGGATCACGCAGGTCTTCGGCCTTTGACCCGCGTGCGCGGGTCGGGCTCGCCCGATCGGGCGCTGGCGGAACAATGACGAAAACGATCGCAATCCTTGGTGCCGGCGCCTGGGGCACGGCGCTCGCCGTGCATCTCGCCCGCCGCGACAGTTGCCGCGTCACGCTGTGGGCGCGCGATGGGGCGCAGGCTTCCGCGCTCGTCGCCGCACGCGTCAATACTCGCTATCTGCCCGGGGTTACGCTGCCTCCGGCCCTTGCGATCACGGCCGATTTTGCCGCGGTCGCGAGTGCCGGGATCCTGATCGTGGCTACGCCGGTGGCCGCGTTGCCGGAGCTCGCCGATGCGCTGCTCGCGGCCGGCGCGCGCGCGCCGCTCGTCTGGCTGTCGAAGGGCTTTCTTGCAGTTCCGGCCACACCGGCCCTGCCTGCCGGCGTGGCGCTCGCGCATCAAGTGCTGGGCCCGAGATGGCCGGCGCCGGTCGGCATCGTGTCCGGCCCGAGCTTTGCCGAAGAGGTTGCGCGTGGGCTGCCGACGGCGGTGGCGGTGGCGGCGACCGATCCCGCACTCGCCGCCGAGATGGCATCGCTGCTGCGCGCCGATACACTCCGCGCATACGAGAGCGACGACATCGCCGGGGTCGAGGTCGGAGGCGCCGTCAAGAACGTGCTGGCGATCGCCGCCGGCACGAGTGACGGCCTGGGCTTCGGCCACAATGCTCGCGCCGCGCTGATCACCCGCGGGCTCGCGGAAACGGGACGACTTTCCGCTGCGCTCGGCGGGCAGCGGGAAACGCTGATGGGTTTGGCCGGTCTGGGCGATCTGGTGTTGACCTGCACCGGCGACCTCTCCCGTAACCGCCGCGTCGGTCTCGCACTCGCCGAAGGGCTCCCGCTGCCGGCGATCCTCGCACGGATCGGGCACGTCGCCGAGGGCGTGGCTGCCGCGAAGGCCGTGCACGCGCTGGCGCGGCACTATGCAGTGGATATGCCGATCTGCGACGCCGTGCACCGCGTGCTCTACGAGGCGCTGCCGGCGAAGCAGGCGGTCGAGGCGCTGTTGCAGCGCGAGCCGCGTTCCGAGGGGCTCTGAGGTTATCGGCCCTTGACTGAATTGGCGCGGCAACACAAGATTCGTCCCGATCGGATTGCGCCCTGGCTGCAGCAACCGCGGGAACACGCGGAGGAGGAACTCGCTGACGGCGCTGCCGCGGGCGCGCCCACTCCGACGAGTCGAGCGCGGTCCTGAGGCGCTGATGCCACCGATTGTTGCCGGCGAAATTCCGTCCAATCAACCGGAACCGACCCCATGGTCTTAGCAATCGTACTGGTGTTATTGATCGTCGGCTCCGTCCTGTTTCACTACCTGAGCCCGTGGTACTTCACGCCGATTGCCTCCAATTGGGGGACGATCGACGACACCGTGACGATCACCTTCTGGGTCACGGGATTCGTCTTCGTCGCCATCAACTTGTTCATGGCCTATTGCGTGCTGCGCTACCGTCACGGAAAGGTAGCTACGGCACACTACGAACCCGAGAACAAGAAGCTGGAAATATGGCTGATCGGATTGACGACGATCGGCGTCGTTGCCATGTTGGCACCCGGATTGTTCGTATGGGCAAAATTCGTCGAGGTCCCGAAAGATGCGTCCGTGGTCGAGGTGATGGGTCGCCAGTGGCACTGGGCCTTCCGCTTTCCCGGCAAGGATGGCGTGCTGGGCACCGTTGACGCCCGGTACATCAGCGACGAGAACCCTTTTGGCGTCAATCCGAAAGATCCCACCGGACAGGACGATGTTCTAGTCGCGAGCCCGGAGTTGCATCTCCCCATCGGCAAGCCCGTCAAGGTGCTGCTGCGTTCCGTCGACGTCCTGCACGACTTCACCGTGCCGCAGTTCAGGGTCAAGATGGATCTGGTTCCGGGCCTCGTCACCTATGTCTGGTTTACGCCCACCCGCACCGGGAGTTTCGACCTCCTCTGCGAGGAGTTGTGCGGCATCGCCCATTTCGCGATGCGCGGGAAGGTCGTGGTCGACGAGGACCGTGCGTACCAGACGTGGCTCGGCAGCTATCCGACGTTCGCGCAAGCCTCGTCGCGCGTCGCAGGCGATGCGGCGGCAGGGAAAGCTGGCTTTGCCGTCTGCGCTGCCTGCCACGGGCAGCAGGCGGAGGGGAACCCTGCGCTCAACGCGCCGAAATTGAGCGGGCAGGGCGACTGGTACCTGAAGCGGCAATTGAAGAATTACAAGGACGGCGCCCGAGGCACCCACGACAAGGATGTCTTCGGCAAGACGATGGCGCCGATGGCGGCGACGCTGGCCGATGACGCCGCGATCGACAACGTCGTGGCCTACATCAAGACGCTGCCGGACACGCCCGCCCCGCCCACCGTGCGCAGGGATGCGGCGAACGGGCAACACCTGTATGCAAGCTGCGGCGCGTGTCATGGCGCCGACGGGCGCGGCGCGCAGGCGACGAACGCCCCCCGGCTCAAGGGCATGAGTGACTGGTATCTCGCGCGGCAGCTCAAGAATTTCAAGGAGGGCATCCGCGGTGCCCACCCGAAGGACGCGTACGGTCCGCAGATGGCCGCGATGGCCGCGAGCCTGGCCGATGACGAGGCAAACAATGACCTCGTTACCTACATCAATACCTTCTGATCGCCTGCTGCCCCCGGACCATGCTCCCGAGGCGGCAGGGAAGACAGTTCGCGTGCGCTGGATGAGACCCGAGCGACGCGCGCATAATTGAAGCATCAGCGAAGAGGAAATTGCAAATGACCTACGTTGCGCACGACGAATCCGCGTTCGTCCCGCCCGCCGAAGTCGAGGAGGTCGAGCTCTACCATCCGAAGACCTTCGTCGGGAAATACATCTGGAGCCAGGACGCCAAGGTCATCGCCGTCCAGTACTCGATCACAGCGATTGCGGTGGGGCTCATCGCCCTGGTGCTGTCGGGAATCATGCGGCTGCAACTCGGGTTCCCGCACGTCTTTTCATTCATCACCCCCAGCAACTACCTCCAGTTCGTCACCATGCACGGGATGATCATGGTGATCTACCTGCTGACCGCGCTGTTCCTGGGGGGATTCGGCAACTACCTGATCCCGCTGATGGTCGGCGCGCGCGACATGGTATTCCCCTTCGTCAATATGGTGAGTTACTGGGTGTACCTGTTCGCCGTGTTGTTGCTGGTGGCGAGTTTCTTCGTGCCCGGCGGCGCCACCGGCGCCGGTTGGACGCTGTACCCGCCGCAGGCGATTCTCGGCGGCACCCCTGGGGCGAGCTGGGGCATCATCTTGATGCTCGTTTCGCTCGCGTTCTTCATCATCGGCTTCACGATGGGCGGGTTGAACTACGTGGTGACCGTGCTGCAGGCCCGGACCCGCGGTATGACGATGATGCGTCTGCCATTGACGGTTTGGGGCATCTTCATGGCGACGATCTTGGCGCTGCTCGCGTTTCCCGCGTTGTTCGTCAGCGCCATCATGATGACGCTGGATTACACGCTGGGTACGAGCTTCTTCATGCCCGCGATCGTCGCGCAGGGGAAACACCTCGACTACAGCGGGGGAAGCCCGATATTGTTCCAGCACCTGTTCTGGTTTTTCGGCCACCCCGAGGTCTACATCGTCGCCCTGCCGGCGTTCGGCATCGTCTCCGACCTGATCGCCGTACACGCGAGAAAGAACATCTTTGGCTACCGGATGATGGTCTGGGCCATCCTGGCGATCGGCGGCTTGAGCTTCATCGTGTGGGCGCACCACATGTACGTCAGCGGGATGAACCCGTATTTCGGCTTCTTCTTCGCCACGACGACGCTGATCATCGCCGTCCCCACGGCGCTGAAAGTCTACAACTGGGTGCTGACGCTCTGGCGAGGCAACATCCACCTTACCGTCCCCATGTTGTTCGCCATCGGCTTCGTCTTCACCTTCATCAACGGCGGGTTGACCGGCTTGTTCCTGGGCAACGTGCCGGTGGACCTCCCGCTGTCCGACACGATGTTCGTGGTGGCCCATTTTCACATGGTGATGGCGGTGTCGCCGATCCTGGTGATATTCGGCGCGATCTACCACTGGTACCCGAAGGTCACCGGGCGAATGCTGAACGACACCCTGGGGAAATTCCATTTCTGGGTCACCTTCCTTGGGACCTACGCTATCTACTATCCAATGCACTACCTCGGCTTCCTCGGCGTGCCGCGCCGGTATTACGCGCTGGGAACCACCGACTTCATTCCTGCGTCCGCGCATACCCTGAACGAGGCGATCACGATCGCGGCGCTGATCGTCGGCGCCGCCCAGGCGGTATTCATCTACAACCTGATCGTCAGCTACTTCAAGGGCAAGCCGGCGGGCGGCAACCCGTGGCGCGCCACGACACTGGAGTGGCAAACGCCCGATACGCCGCCGAAGCACGGCAACTTCGGGCCGACGCTGCCGGTCGTCTACCGCTGGGCTTATGACTACAGCGTGCCTGGAGCGAGCGAGGACTTCATCCCGCAAGACCAACCGCCGGGCAAGAAATCCGGAGGCCTCGAGCAAGGGGCGGGCGCGAGCGGGCCGGGTTCGAAGCGTGCCGGGACCGACACCCATAAGCCGCGCGGCCACTAATCGTGACCATCGCCCTGTTGTTCCTGGTCGCAATCATGGCCATCGTCGTCGGCTGGCTGATTCGCCAAACGCTCAACGTCAGGCCCTGGATAGAACAGCACCCGATCGAAACTGCAGGAACCGAAGGTGCGTTGTCCCTGCCCCCGATAAAAGTCGGCCTGGGCGTGTTCCTCGCAGTAGCCACGTCGCTGTTTGCGCTGCTGATCAGTGCCTACTTCATGCGCAGGATGTCGACGGACTGGGTAACCCTGGCCGTGCCGAAGGTGCTGTGGCTGAACACCGGGGTACTGATCCTCGCCAGCGTCGCGATGCAGTGGACGCGCACGGCCGCACAACGGGACCAGATAGACGGCGTGCGCAGCGGCCTCGTGGCAGGCGGCGTTTTCAGTTTCGCCTTTCTGGCGGGACAACTATGGGCGTGGCAACAACTCGACACCTCGGGCTATTTTGCCGCCCTCAATCCCGCCATCGCGTTCTTCTATCTGCTCACCGCATTGCACGGCCTGCACCTGCTGGGCGGCCTGTGGGTCTGGGCGAGAACCACAGCCAGGGCCAGGCGCGTCGTCGCGGTTGGCGACGTACGGTTGAGCGTGGAACTGTGCACGGTGTACTGGCATTATCTGCTCGTGGTCTGGCTGGTCTTGTTCGCTCTGCTGCTGCATACACACTCGTAAGGGGAAACAGAAGCCATGACGCAACCGGCGCTGGCGGGTTCGGGAGAGACGCTCAAGCTGCCCGAGGGCTTGGAAGGCATCGTCGCCGACTGGTCCTCGGATCAGCGGGCGTTCAAGAACGTCCCCTGGGGGAAGGCGATGATGTGGATCTTCCTCTTGAGCGACACGTTCATCTTCAGCAGCTTCCTGATCTCGTACATGACGGTGCGGATGTCCACGACGGTGCCGTGGCCCAACCCGAGCGAGGTTTTCGCGCTGACGATCGCCGGCCACAAGATCCCGCTGATACTGATTGCCATCATGACGTTCATCCTGATCAGCAGCAGCGGGACGATGGCGATGGCGGTCAACTTCGGCTATCGCAAGGATCGGGTCAAGACCTTCTGGCTGCTTCTGGTCACCGCGGCATTGGGCGCGACGTTCGTGGGGATGCAGGCGTTCGAGTGGACCAAGCTGATCGTCGAGGAGGGGGTGCGTCCCTGGGGCAACCCGATGGGCGCGGCACAGTTCGGCTCCAGCTTTTTCATGATCACGGGATTTCACGGCACGCACGTCTCGATTGGCGTGATCTTCCTGATCATCGTGGCGATCAAGGTTCTGCGGGGAGATCTGGATCACCAGCGACCGGGCTTCATGACCGGGCAGGAAGGGGAACTACGAGATCGTCGAGACCATGGGCCTGTATTGGCACTTCGTCGACCTGGTGTGGGTTTTCATCTTTGCAGTTTTCTATCTCTGGTAACCAAGAAAATCATGGCGCATGCAGAGGGGCAGCAACATGGGGCGGCGGTGCAACAGCATTCCGTCGAAGGGCAACAACATCCGATCGGCATCTATCTCAAGATCTGGGGGTTGCTGTTCGTGCTCAGCACGGCGTCCTATCTCGTCGACTACTTCCACCTTCAGGGATACCTCCGGTGGTTCCTGATCATCACGTTCATGTTGCTGAAGGCGGGGCTGATCGTGGCCGTGTTCATGCACATGCTCTGGGAGCGGCTGGCGATCGTGTACGCGATACTCGTCCCGCCGCTGCTGCTGCTGGTACTCCTGGGGATCGGAGCGTTCGAAGCGGACTACACGTTCCTGACGCGGGGCCATTACTTCGGGCCGGCGACCGAGGCGCCCGCGGTGCACCATTAGCGCGAGTCGCGGGGGAGCCACCCATTGATGCGTGCGTGTGCGCCGCGCCGCCGCGCGACGCGGTGGATGAGGAGGTCGAGGTGGCGCGGGGGTCCGAGATTCGCCGGAGACTGGAATCGACCCGGCAACCCTTGCGGCTCACGAATGGCGGATCATCGCCTTCTGCTGCAAGGCGAGCAGCCAGTGCTGCGTGGAGACGCCCGTTCCGGCCCGCTCGACCTTCGGATGTGACTTCAGCACCTTTTCCAGAACCTCTTCCTGCCGGGACTCGAGATCCACGAAGAAGACGTGCTTGCCGTCGCGCAGCGCCTGCTCGAATCGCTTGAAGTTGTGGTTGGGCTTCTGGATGCCGAGCAATCCGCCTTCCCACGTGCAGAAGCCGAGCAATATGACAGCGAGGAAGATGACGGGCGTCCAGCCGGCAGCGGACTCCGTCCATCCCGCAAGATAGGCGACGGCGATCACCAGCACGAACGCGCAAACGCCGACCACTGCGCCGCGCATCGTCAGGTGCACGATGTCGTTCTTCATGAACGACTGAACTTCGTGGAGGTGATGATGATGCTCGACGTCGGCGTCATTCCGGCTGAGGACGTGGATCTGCGGCGTCGCAACGCCAGCGGCCTCGAGCTGCTCTTCGAAGACTTCGAGATCGTCCAGATTGTCGCTGATGAAGTAGTGCCGTCGCATGTTCATGATCTACTCCCCCTGGGGTCGCGCAGCGCCTGCAAACAAGACGCATTACCGCAATCGTGCACCCGGCAGCCCCTTTGAGGCAAGAGCCGGCGCCCAGGCGAAGTCCGACATCCAACGCGCTGGGCGCATCGCGGCGTGACGGTCGCACCGGCCGCCGATCACGCCGCGCCGCCGAACCCGGTCTGCCGCCACGCTTCGTAGACCGCGACGGCGACTGCGTTCGACAGGTTGAGGCTGCGTACGCCCGGGCGCATCGGGATTCGCAGGCGCGCGTCCGGCCCGAACTGCGCGAGGACATCTTCCGGCAGACCGGTGGTCTCGCAGCCGAACACGAGCACGTCGCCACGAGCGAAGTGTGCGTCGTAGAGCGACCGTGCTCCGCTGGTGGTAAACGCGAACCAGCGGCGCGCGCCGGGTGCGTCCACCTCGGCACGACAGGCCGCGAAGTCGCGGTGCACGCGGACGCGAGCGTATTCATGATAGTCAAGACCGGCGCGCTTCAATTCGCGGTCGTCCATCCGGAAACCCAGCGGCTCGACGAGGTGCAAATCGGTGGCGGTGTTCGCGGTCAGCCGGATCACGTTGCCCGTGTTCGGCGGTATCTCCGGATGAACGAGCACCACGGCGAAGGCCGGCGCATCGCTCACCGCGCGCATGGAATCCTCAGGCCTGGCCCGGCCGAAACGTACGCGCAACGACCCAGCATTCGACGCGCGCGGCACCCGCGCTCACCAGCGTGCGTGTGGCCTCGGCGAGCGTCGCGCCCGTGGTCATCACGTCGTCGACCAACGCGATCCGGGCGCCGCGCACGTCACCTTGCGCGGCGAAGGCGCCGCGAACGTTCGCGGCACGCTCGACCCACGACAGCGCGGCCTGCGGCGGGCCGCCCGCGACGCGCGTCAGCGCTTCCGCGAGCGGCAGTGCGTGGGCACGGGCGATACGCGCGGCGATCTCCTGCGCCTGGTTGAAGCCACGTTCGCGTTGGCGCGTAGCGGATAGCGGCAGTGCCACGATTCGATCCGGTGTTTCAAGAGGGGGACGCCGCGCAAGTGACGCATCCACGGCTGCCGCAAGCGTGCCGCCCGCCCAATCGGCAAGCGCCAGCCGTCCGCCGTACTTCAACTGTTGCAGCAGCCGATCCACCGGAAAGGCATAGACCAGCGCGGAAATCGTCAATGTCCACGGCGGCGGGTGGGCGAGGCATCTACCGCAGACCACGCCATCCGGCGCCGGCAGCCCGCACACGGGACAGGCGGCGGCAGGGCGCGGCAACGCGGCCGTGCACGCGGCGCAGAGCAGCGCGCCGCCGGCCGGGGCAACGCACAGTTCGCAACGCTGCGGCAGTGCGAGCCGCGCGGCGCGGGTCGCGCGACCCGCAAGCGCGCGCCACGCGGCATACACACGCATGCGCCGGCCCGCGGTGGCCGCGGCGCCACAGTCAAACGATCCTGCAAGCGGATTTGACAAGAATCCATCCTCCCCGGACACTGGGCTCCGATTGTAGGCGCACTGGCACGCGCACGGGCGCGCCGCGCGGTCGTTGCCCCGCTCCCTCAACCAGCGTATCGCATGAGGTCTCCGCCATGCCATCCGTCGAACGCATGATCGCGAATGCCGAGTGTGCCGGCGAACATGGTGCGATCCCGGCGCGCACCCGGCGGTGGACGGTCGCGGAGATCGAGGCGCTGTTCGCGCTGCCGTTCACGGACCTCCTTTTCCGCGCGCAGCAGGTCCATCGCGAACATCACGTGCCCGACGCGGTCCAGTTGTCCACGCTGCTATCGATCAAGACCGGCGGCTGTCCCGAGGATTGCGGCTACTGCCCGCAGGCGAAGCGCTACCACACGGGCGTCGCGGACGAGGCGCTGCTGGACCTGTCGGCCGTTGTCGCCGCGGCAAGCGCGGCAAAGGCGAATGGGGCCACACGCTTCTGCATGGGCGCGGCTTGGCGTGGGCCGAAGGCACGCGACCTCCCTCCAGTGCTCGCGATGGTGCGCATGGTGAAGGCACTGGGACTCGAAACCTGCTGCACGCTCGGCATGCTGAAGGACGGACAGGCCGAAGAGCTCGCCGCCGCCGGCCTCGACTACTACAACCACAATCTCGACACCGCGCCGGAGTTCTACGGCGAGGTGATCACGACGCGCGACTACCAGGACCGGCTCGACACGCTCGCGCGTGTGCGCGACGCCGGCATTCACGTCTGCTGCGGCGGCATCGTCGGGATGGGAGAATCGCGGACGCAACGCGCCGGCTTGATCGCGCAGCTTGCAAACATGGACCCGTACCCAGAATCGGTGCCGATCAATCATCTGGTGCAGGTCGCGGGCACGCCACTCCACGATCGCTTCGGCGGCGCCGCTGCGCTCGACCCGCTGGAGTTCGTCCGCACAATCGCCGTGGCGCGCGTCACGATGCCGAAGGCATTTGTCCGACTGTCCGCCGGCCGCCGCGAGTTCGGCGAGGCGGTGCAGGCACTTTGCTTCATCGCCGGTGCGAACTCGGTCTTCTACGGCGACCGGCTGCTGACGACAGGCAATCCCGAGGTCGACGCCGACCGCGCGCTGTTCGCGAAGCTCGGGCTCGCGACAGCGGGGTAGAACGCGCCGGCGCGGCTGTTGCTACGGCGTCGCCTGCTTCCGCATGTCGCTCACCGGCGAACTCCAGCGCCAACTCGCAGCACGCGCTGCCGCAGGGCTCGCCCGCAGCCGCCGAACGCTCGCGTCGCCACAGGGTGCGCGCATCGTCGTCGACGGACACAATCTCATTGCGTTCGCGAGCAACGACTACCTGGGTCTCGCCAACGATCCGGCGGTGGTCGCCGCCGCACGCAGCGCGGCATTGCAATGGGGCGTGGGCGCCGGAGCCTCGCATCTCATCTCCGGCCATTTTGCGCCACACGAGTTACTGGAAGTGGAGCTTGCGGCGTTCGTGCGACCCTGCGCCGGTGCGCGGGCGTTGACGTTCTCGACTGGCTATCTCGCCAATCTCGCGATCCTCACGGCGCTCGTCGGCCGCGGCGACGCGATCTTCGGTGACAAGCTGAACCACGCGTGCCTCAACGACGGCGCGCTGCTGTCGCGCGCGCAATTCGTCCGCTATCCGCACGGCGACGTCGCGGCGCTCCGCGCCCGGATGGCGACGACGAAGGCCGGACGCAGGCTGATCGCAACCGATGCCGTGTTCAGCATGGACGGCGACCTGGCCCCCCTGCCCCGGCTGCTCTCGCTGGCCGAAGAGTTCGACGCGTGGCTCGTCGTCGACGACGCGCACGGCTTCGGCGTGCTGGGCGAAGGCCGCGGATCGCTCGCGCATTGCAGTCTCGCGTCCGAACGGATCGTCTACATGGGGACGCTCGGCAAGGCGGCGGGGGTGGCGGGGGCGTTCGTCGCCGCGCATCCCGCGGTGATCGACACGTTGATCGAGACTGCGCGTCCGTACATCTACACCACGGCGCCGCCGCCGCTGCTAGCCGAGGCGCTCCGCGCGAGCCTCGCGCTCATCCGCGACGATCCTTCGCGGCGCGCGCATCTGATGGCGCTGATCGCGCGCTTTCGCGGGCGGATGCGCAGCTTGCCGTGGGCGCTCGCCCATTCGCCGACCGCGATCCAGCCAATCGTCGTCGGCGCCAACGCGGCCGCGCTGGCGCTCGCGGACGCGTTGTGGCAGCGCGGCTTCTGGGTGCCGGCGATCCGCCCGCCGACGGTGCCGCAGGGAACGGCGCGATTGCGGGTCACGCTGACGGCTGCGCACACGCAGGCCGATGTCGACGCACTCGTCGATGCACTTGCCGAGCTCGCCCTCACCTCAACGCACGCCGACGATCGATGACGGCAGCCCTGCACGTCGAATCAGCCGGGCGCGGCCCGCCGCTGGTCTTGCTGCATGGATGGATGATGCATTCGGGCGTGTGGGGACCGCTTCTTTCCCGCCTCGCGCGACGGCATCGCGTGCACGCGGTCGACCTGCCGGGCCATGGCCACAGCGCACCGCTCGAGCCGTTCACGCTGGAAGACACCGTGCGAGCGCTCGCCGCGGCGTTCGAGCCCGAGAGGCAATCGCTGACCGTGCTCGGCTGGTCGCTCGGCGGGCTCTTGGCGATGCGCTGGGCGCTCGCATGCCCGGCGCGCGTCGGGAAACTCATTCTGGTGTGCACGACGCCGCGGTTTGTCGCTGGCGCCGACTGGCCGGACGCGATGTCGCGGCAGACGCTGATTCGCTTCGGCGACGAGCTGCACGTCGCGTGGAAGGCCACGGTGCAGCGTTTCCTCGCGCTGCAGGTCCACGGGAGCGACCACGGCCACGCCGCGCTCGCCGCGCTCCGGCAGCAGCTCTTTGCACGCGGCGAGCCTTCGCCTCGCGCGCTTGCAGGTGCACTCGATCTGCTGCTGACGGCAGACCTGCGCGCCGACGTCCACGCTATCGCGCAACCGGCGCTGGTGGTCGCGGGCAGCCGCGACGGGTTGGCGCTCCCCGCGGCCGGCGAGTGGCTCGCGGCGACGCTCCCGGCCGCGCGCCTTGCGCTGATCGAGGGTGCCGCGCACGTGCCGTTCCTGTCCCATCCCGATCCGTTCGATCGCGCCCTCGCCGGGTTCCTCGATGGCCGCTGACCCTCCGCCCGGTCCGGGTCCGGCAGACATCGACCCGCGTGCCGTCCGCCGTCACTTTGCGCGCGCCGCAGCGACCTATGATGCCGCGGCGGTCCTGCAGCGCGAAGTCGGCGCACGGATGGCGACCCGCCTCGACGTCGTGCGTTTGTCGCCGGCAATGATCCTCGACGCAGGCTGCGGGACAGGCGAAGCATTGGGCGAACTGGGCGCGCGGTATCCGATCGCACGGCGGGTCGCGCTCGACATCGCGCCGCCGATGCTCCGGGCGGCGCGGGCGCGCGCCGGCGAGCGCCGTTCGCTGCTCGGCCGATTGCTGGCGCCGCTGCGCGCGCAAGCGGACGGCGCGCCGCTGTTTGCTTGCGGCGACATCGCGGCATTGCCGTTCGCGCCCGCGGCGTTCGGCCTCGTGTGGAGCAATCTCGCGCTGCAATGGGTGAGCGACCTGCCGCGCGCGCTAGGCGAGTTCCACCGCGTGCTCGAGGTCGGCGGGCTCCTGACCTTCACGACCTTCGGACCGGACACGTTGAGGGAGTTGCGCGCCGCGTTCGCCGCAGTCGATCCGCGCCCGCACGTCGGTCGCTTCGCGGACATGCACGACATCGGCGACCTGCTGGTCCACGCGGGCTTCGCCGATCCGGTACTGCAGATGGAACTGATGACGCTTACCTACACCCAGGCGGCGGCGATGATGCGCGACCTGAAGGCGATCGGCGCCACCAATGTGGCGCAGGGCCGCTCCCGCGGCCTGATGGGCCGCCGCCGCTGGGAGCGCGCGCTTGGTGCGCTCGAGGCGATGCGTTGCGGGCCGGAATCCCGCATCCCGGCGACCTTCGAGGTGATCTACGCGCATGCGTGGAAGGCCATGCCGACGCGAACGGGCGAGGGACACGCGATCGTGACGTTCGAGCGCCACGCGCGCAGGGGGCGGTGAATGCCGCTTCCGATGCCATGACCCGCGGCATTTTCATTACCGGCACCGATACCGGCGTCGGGAAGACGATCGTTGCTACAGCGCTGCTGCGCACGTTGGTCGCCGGGGGCCTTCGCGCGGTCGGAATGAAGCCGGTCGCGGCCGGCATCGCGCCGGGGGAGACGATGAACGCCGACGTCGCATTGCTGCTTGCCGCGGGCAACGTCGCGGCGCCGCTCGCCGACGTGAATCCATATTCGTTCGCAACCGGGATCGCGCCGCATCTCGCCGCGGCGCAGGCCGGCGTGGCGATCGACATCGGCACGATCGCCGCGGCGTACGCGCGGCTCGCCGCGGTCGCGGACATCGTGGTCGTCGAAGGCGCCGGCGGCGCGCTCGTCCCGCTTGCGGCGCGCAGCGACATGCTCGACATTCCCGCACGGCTCGGCCTCCGGGTCGTGCTGGTGGTCGGCGTGCGGCTCGGTTGTCTCAACCACACGCTGCTCTCGGCGCTGGCGATCAATGCCCGCGGCCTTGCGCTCGCGGGCTGGGTCGCCAACCGGCTCGATCCCGCGCAGCCCGCTGCAGACGCGAACGTCGCCACCCTGGCCGCGCGACTGGCAGCGCCGCTCTTGGCCGACATCGCGTGGCATGGAAGTGAGACATCCTCCGGACTGTTTCCCGCCAGCGTGTTGGAGGAGGTCCGATACGCCCGTTGACGCCACGTCGCATGTACCCTCGCGCCGCCTATCTCGGGCACCTTGATCCGTGCTAAGATTCCGCGCCTTTTGCAACAATCCGGCGTGGAGAACGCGCAGGCGCGAGGGCGGAACGCGGCCCGGCCGTCGAGCGGTGCCGTGCCGCACGATAGTCCCGTCCGGCCGCGCGGCCCGATCGGATGCCGGCGCCGCACTCCTCTCCGCTTGTCGACGAATCCGGGTTCAGCGTCGCGTGACCGCGCGATTGCGCGCCGGCGGCACGACGGGGCATACGGCGAACCGGCAGCGCCGGCAGTGGTTGGACGACCAACGCACAGGACGCAATCGGGGAAACCATCGTGCGCAATCAATTCCGGGCCGGCCACCGGCTCTTGCAGGCGGGTCTGGCCACGGCGGTCGCTGCGCCCGGCGTTGCGTTGGCGGCGCGGGAGTGGAACCTGCAGACGCCGGTGACACCTGTCGCGCGCCAGATGTACGACCTGCACTCGTTCATCTTCTGGATCTGCGTCGTCATCTTCATCGCCGTGTTCGGCGTGATGTTCTACTCGATCTTCAAGCACCGGAAATCGGTGGGACACCAGGCGCACCAGTTCCACGAGCACACGACGGTCGAGGTCGTCTGGACGGTCATCCCGTTCCTGATCCTTCTGTTCATGGCGTTCCCCGCGACCAGGACCATCCTCGCGCTCAAGGACACGACCCAGCCAGGAATGACGGTCAAGGTCACCGGGTACCAGTGGAAGTGGAGTTACGACTACCTGCAGGATGGTTTCGGTTTTTATTCGAACCTCGCGACGCCGATCGCGCAGATCGAGAATCGGGCCCCCAAGGGCGAACACTACCTGCTCGAGGTCGACAATCCGCTGGTCGTCCCCGTGGACACCAAGGTGCGCCTGCTGATCACGGCCGGCGACGTGCTCCACTCGTGGTGGGTACCGGCGTTCGGCGTCAAGCAGGATGCGATTCCCGGCTTCGTTCGCGAATCCTGGTTCCGGGCGGAGACGCCGGGCATCTACCGCGGCCAGTGCGCCGAGCTTTGCGGCAAGGAGCACGGCTTCATGCCGATAGTCGTCGACGTGAAGTCGAAGGACGACTACGCAAAGTGGGTCGGTGAGCAGAAGAATAAGGCGGCCGCTGCCGGCGACGATCCGGGCCGGGTCTGGGACGTGAAGGATCTCGTCGCCCGCGGCGAAAAGGTCTACGCGGCCAATTGCGCGGCCTGCCATCAGCCGACGGGCAAGGGCGCGCCGCCCGCGTTCCCCGCGCTCGACGGCTCGAAGGTCGTCACCGGCCCGAAGGCGGCGCAGATCATGGCGGTGCTGAACGGCGTGGAGCGCGATGGCAAGCCGACGGCGATGGTTGCGTGGAAGCAGCTGTCCGATACCGACCTCGCGGCCGTCATCACCTATACGCGCAACAGCTGGGGCAACAAGACCGGCGAAGCGGTGCAGCCGTCGGAAATCAAGCTCGCACGGCAATAGGCCCGATCGAATCCTTCCGGAGACCGCACGATGAGCAGCGTTGCCCACGATCACGCCCCCGGCTACGGCCACGAGCACGGCGATCACGCGCACCACCCGTCCGGGATCATGCGCTGGATCACGACGACCAACCATAAGGACATCGGGACGATGTACCTGTGGTTCTCGTTCACGATGTTCGTCGTCGGCGGCGTGATGGCGATGGTTATCCGCGCCGAGCTGTTCGAGCCCGGCCTGCAGGTCGTCGACCCCGAGTTCTTCAATTCGATGACGACGCTGCACGGCCTCATCATGGTGTTCGGCGCGATCATGCCGGCGGCCGTCGGCTTCGCCAACTGGCAGATTCCGATGATGATCGGCGCGCCGGACATGGCGTTCGCGCGGATGAACAACTGGAGCTTCTGGTTGCTTCCGCCGGCGGCGATCCTGCTCGTCACGTCGTTGTTCGTACCGGGCGGCGCGGCGGCGGCGGGCTGGACGCTCTATCCTCCGCTGACCGTGCAGGCGGGGATGGGGATGGATCTCACGATCTTCGCGGTCCACATCCTCGGCGCGTCGTCGATCATGGGCTCGATCAACATCATCACGACGATACTCAATCTGCGCGCGCCGGGCATGACGATGATGAAGATGCCGCTGTTCTGCTGGGCGTGGCTCATCACCGCGTACCTGCTGCTCGCGGTGATGCCGGTGCTCGCGGGCGCGGTCACGATGCTCCTGACCGACCGCCATTTCGGCACGACGTTCTTCAACGCGGCCGGCGGCGGCGACCCGGTGCTGTTCCAGCACATATTCTGGTTCTTCGGGCACCCCGAGGTCTACATCATCATTCTGCCGGCATTCGGCATCATCTCGCAGATCATTCCGGCGTTCTCGCGCAAGCCGCTGTTCGGCTACGCGTCGATGGTGTATGCGCTGGCCGCGATCGCCATCCTGTCGTTCATCGTCTGGGCGCACCACATGTTCACCGTCGGCATGCCGACGGCCGGCCTGCTGTTCTTCATGTATGCGACGATGCTGATCGCGGTGCCGACCGGCGTGAAGGTCTTCAACTGGGTCGCGACGATGTGGAAGGGCGCGATGACGTTCGAGACGCCGATGCTGTTCGCGATCGGCTTTCTGTTCCTGTTCACGCTGGGCGGCTTCACGGGGCTCGTCCTCGCGATTACGCCCGTGGACATCCAGCTGCAGGATACCTACTACGTCGTTGCCCACTTCCACTACGTGATGGTCGCGGGCAGCCTGTTCGCGTTCTTCGGCGGCACCTATTTCTGGCTTCCGAAGTGGACCGGGACGATGTACAACGAGCGCCTCGGCAAGGTGCACTTCTGGTCGTCGATGCTCGCGTTCAACCTGACGTTCTTCCCGATGCATTTCCTGGGCCTCGCCGGAATGCCCCGCCGGATCCCGGACTACGCGCAGCAGTTCGCCGACTGGAACACACTGGCGTCGATCGGCGCATTCTGGTTCGGCGCCTCCCAGCTCATCTTCCTGTGGGCGGTGCTGAAGTGCATCATGGGCAAGGGCGAGAAGGCGCCGGCGCGGCCGTGGGAGGGCGCCGACACGCTCGAGTGGACGCTGCCTTCGCCGGTGCCGTATCACACGTTCGAGACGCCGCCCGTCGTAAGATGACATGAACCCTGGTCGTCCGGAAGAACCGGACGGCGCGACAGACTGATGGATACCGGCAAGCTCATGATCCCAGAAGCGGCGCAGCGGAAATCGAATACGGCGCTGTTCGTGAAGCTCAACGTGGTCGCAGCCGTCATGTTCGGCTTTGGCTACGCGTTGGTGCCGTTCTACGAGAAGATCTGCGAGGTCACGGGGATCCGCGATATCGGTCGCCCCGATCAGATTAGCAACACGCAGGTGGATTCATCGCGGGCGGTGCGGATCGAGTTCGACTCGAATGTGCGCAAGCTCGCGTGGACATTCCGGCCGCTGGAGGACGTGGTCGACGTCCACCCGGGCGAGCTGCGGCAGGTGATGTACGAGATCGTCAATACGACGGACCGGGCAATGACCGGCCAGGCGATTCCGAGCTACGTTCCCGCGCGCGCGGCACAGTACTTCCGGAAGCTCGAATGCTTCTGCTTCGCGCGACAGACGCTGCAACCTGGCGAGCGCCGGCAGATGCCGGTGGTATTCGTCCTCGACGCTGCGCTGCCGAAGGACGTCGCGACGATCACGCTGTCGTACACGTTCTTCGAGGTGGAAGGCGGCGGCCGAACATGAGTTTCGAACCAGGACATCGCACATCAATCGAACGGCGGGCGAGCCCGAACGAAGCCCGCCGGTCCCGAGAGGGGTTTTCCCCATGAGCGCAGCGCACGACGGCGCCAAGCCGTATTACTTCGTTCCGCAGCCTTCGCACTGGCCGTTCATCGGCTCGCTCGCGCTGCTCCTGATGGGCATGGGTGCGGCGTTCTGGTTCAACAACGTCACGGCCGGACCGTGGATGGTGGCGGCCGGGTTCTGCGTGCTGCTGGTGATGCTGTTCGGCTGGTTCGGCGCGGTCATCGGCGAATCGGAAGGACATCGGTACAACAAGAAGGTGGACCTGTCGTTCCGCTGGAGCATGAGCTGGTTCATCTTCTCGGAAGTCATGTTCTTCGGCGCGTTCTTCGGTGCGCTGTTCTACGTGCGCAACATGTCGGTGCCGGACTTGGGCAGCCTCGGCTCGAAGTTGCTCTGGCCCGACTACACGGCCGCGTGGCCGACCATCGGCCCGTACATCAAGGAACGCTTCACGCCGATGGGCGCGATGGGCATTCCGCTGCTCAACACGATCATCCTGCTCTCGTCGGGCTTCACCGTCACCGTCGCGCACCATGCGCTCAAGGCCGGCAACCGCGGCACCTTCAACCTGCTGCTGTTCGCGACGATCGCGCTCGGCTTCACCTTCATCGGGTTCCAGGCCTACGAATACATACACGCATACAGCGCGCTCAACCTCAAGCTGTCGACCGGCGTCTATGGTTCGACGTTCTTCATGCTGACCGGCTTCCACGGCGCGCATGTGACGATCGGCGCGATCATGCTGGCGGTGATGCTCGTACGTTCGCTGAGAGGGCATTTCACCCCCGACCACCACTTCGCGTTCGAAGCGGCCGAGTGGTACTGGCATTTTGTCGACGTGGTGTGGCTGCTGCTGTTCGTGCTGGTCTACTGGCTGTAGACAACGTCGCTTGCGGAAAGAGCCGCACGCACCTGTGCGGCTTTTTCGTCTTTGCCGCTCCCGACGTCAACGCAGCCCCGTCGGCGCGATCCACCCCAGCCAGTAGGCAATGACGAGGAACGCGACGAGGCTTGCCGACAGCGCCACGCGAACGGCGAGCATTTTGATCATCCGCGTGCCGTGGCCGCGGTCGCGATACAGGAAGTAGAGCGCCGAAAACAGACTGAAGATGACGGCGATGAGCGCGGCGACGACGATGATCTTCATACCCGACGGAACTCCTCGAGTCGAGTCTAGACGAAGCCCCCGCTGATGCCAAACCCGACGCACGCTGTCCCATGTCTGCCGCCGCGCCGCTTCCGGCCGCGGGGGTTGCCGACGTTCGCCATGCTCGCAGCCGTCGCATTCTTCGTCGCGGCGGGACATTGGCAACAGCGGCGCATGCACGAAAAGGAGGCGCTGCGCGCCCAGCTCGACGCGACGGCGAGCGCGGCGGCACTTCCGCTCGTGGCGCTACCGACGGGATCCGACTGGTTGGCACTGCGCTATCACCCCGTCGTCGCTGCCGGCGTATATGACGCGCGCCGGCAGATCCTCATCGACAACAAGGTCTACGGCGGACGGGTGGGTTACGACGTCGTGACGCCGCTCAAGCTCGCCGACGGCCGCGTGGTCCTCGTGAACCGTGGCTGGATCCCGCAGGGAGCCTCGCGCGCGACGCTGCCGGACGCGCCTCCGCCCGACGGCGAGGTGACAGTGCAGGGGCGGCTTGCACTGCCGGGCGCCGGCTATTTGGAACTTCAGCGCGAAACCGCGACGGGGCCTGTCTGGCAGAATCTCGACCCGGCGCGAATCGCCCACGCGACGGGCCTCGCGATTCTGCCGGTCGTGGTCGAACAGACCGTTGCGCCGGCGCCCTCGGACGGCCTCGTACGCGACCGGCCGCCGCCGGATTTCGGCATCGAAAAGCACTGGATCTACATGATGCAGTGGTATGCGTTCGCGGTGCTGGCCATGGTGCTCTGGTTCGTACAGAACTTCCGGAAATCGGCGCGAGAAGAACATGGCTGATTCGCGGCGAGCGGAGCCGGCCCCCGGGCCTGCGCCGCGCCTGCACGCCGACCGGCGGGGCGCCCGCACGCTGCTGCTGATCGCGGCGGTATGCATCGCGCCCCTGCTGGCATCCTACGCGGCGTACTACCTCTTCCCGCGCGACCCGCAGACGAACTACGGCACATTGCTGGCCATTGCGCCGGCCGCGGCAATCGAAGGAACGATGCCCGATGGCACGCTCTTCCGGCTTGCGGATCTGCGCGGGCGCTGGGTGCTGCTCGCCGGAGATCGCGCCTGCGATTCGGCTTGCGAACGCACGCTCTACGCCACGCGGCAGGCACGCACGATGCAGGGCAAGGACCGGGACCGGCTCGTTCGGGTATGGCTCGGCACCGGAAACGGGGTCCCCGCGCCCGACGTCCTCGCGCAACATCCGGGGATCATCGTCGCCCGTGTGCCTGACCGCGCACTGGCGGCGCTGCCGGGCGGCCAGCGGGGAATCTGGCTGATCGACCCTCTGGGCAACCTGGTGCTGCACTACCCCGACGATCCCGACATCAAGGGCATGGCGAAGGATCTCTCCCGGCTGCTCCGCGCGTCACGGATTGGTTGAAATGGTGTCCGGCCTGCGATGGTAAAATTCATCCTTCGTCCGCTGATGGCCGCGGTACGCCACGCGCCGCGCGACGGATCCGATTCGCCATGACCGCGCTCGCCCTTGCCGAAGACCGTTTCCGGAACTTCCTCGCGCTAACCAAGCCGCGCGTCGTATCGCTGATCGTGTTCGTCGCGATGATCGGGATGTTCCTTGCCGTGCCCGGTCTGCCGCCGGTCGGGCCGGTCGTCTTCGGCACACTGGGGATTGCGCTCGTCGCCGGCGCCGCCGCCGCGATCAATTGCCTGGTCGAGCAGAAAATCGATGCGTTGATGGCGCGCACGCGCCGCCGCCCACTGCCTGCCGGCCAGGTGACAGCGCGCTCGACGCTCGCGTTCGCCTGCCTCGTCGGGGGCCTTGGCCTGCTGCTGCTGTACCGCTTCGTGAATCCGCTGACGATGTGGCTGACGCTCGCGACGTTCGTCGGTTATGCCATTGTGTATACGGTGCTGCTGAAACCCGCGACACCGCAGAACATCGTGATCGGCGGCGCGTCGGGCGCGATGCCGCCGGTGCTGGGCTGGGCGGCGGTGACCAACGAGGTCGCACCCGAGGCGCTGCTTCTGTTCCTGATCATCTTCGTCTGGACCCCGCCGCACTTCTGGTCGCTCGCGCTGTACCGCGTCGAGGATTACGCGAGGGCCGGGTTGCCGATGTTGCCGGTGACGCACGGCCGCCGGTACACGCAGCTTATGATCGTGCTCTACACCGTCGCGCTGGTTGCCGTCACGCTGCTGCCGTTCGCGATCCGGATGAGCGGCTATCTGTACCTCGCGGCGGCGCTCATGCTCGGTGGAATATTCCTGCTCCACGCGGTGCAGCTCTTCCGTGACTACAGCCCGGAGCTCGCGCGGGCGACGTTCAAGTTTTCGATCTGGTACCTGGCGGCGCTGTTCTCGGCGCTGCTGCTCGACCACTACTGGCGGTGATGGCAAGGCTCGCCCGCTTCGCGATCCTGATTCTGGCCGCGACGGCATTCGCTGGCTGCGGTCAGGACGCACCGAAATTCAAGGCGTCGGACGTCACCGGTACCACGTTCGGCCGCGATTTCCAGCTCACCGACCACACGGGAAAGCCGCGCACGCTCGCCGATTTCCGCGGCAAGGCCGTCGTGCTGTTTTTCGGCTACACGCAGTGTCCCGACGTATGCCCGACAACGCTTTCCGAACTGGCCGAGGCGATGAAGCGACTGGGCGCCGACGCGGACCGCGTGCAGGTGTTGTTCGTTACCGTCGATCCGGAGCGCGACACGCGGGAGCTGCTGGCGCAATACGTGCCGGCGTTCAATCCATCGTTCATCGGACTTTACGGCGACGCAGATGCCACGGCGCGCACGGCGAAGGAGTTCCGCATCGTCTACCAGAAGCAGCCCGGAAGCGCGCCGGGCAGCTATACGGTGGACCACTCGGCCGGCACGTTCGTGTTCGACCCCCAGGGCCGGTTGCGGCTCTACATCGGCTACGGTCAGGGGCCCGACGTGTTCGCGCACGACATCAAGGAGCTGCTCCGCAACAACGGGTGATACGCCCGGGGCCGTTGTGCGCACGGAGCGTCGGGCGCCCTTACGCGCCCAGGGTGAACCACGGATCGCTAACGCCGCGACCCTTCGATCAGTTCGATCTTGTATCCATCGGGGTCTTGCACGAACGCGATGACCGTCGTGCCACCCTTGACCGGTCCCGCGTCGCGCGTGACGGTGCCGCCCTTTGCGCGGACGGCGGCGCACGCTGCCGCGGCATCCGGCACCTCGATCGCGATGTGGCCGAACCCGCTGCCCAGGTCGTAACGGTCGACGCCGTAGTTGTAGGTGAGCTCCAGTACCGCACCCTTCGACTCGTCGCCGTAGCCGACAAATGCCAACATGTATTTTTGCTCGGGGCGATCCGTCGTGCGCAGGAGCTGCATCCCCATCACGCCGGTGTAGAAGTCGACCGAACGCTGGAGATCGCCCACACGCAACATTGTGTGCAGAATCTGCATCTCAGAACTCCACCATCTCGAAATCCTCCTTGCGGGCACCGCATTCGGGACAGGTCCAGTTGGGCGGCACCTGCTCCCATTTCGTTCCCGGCGGTATTCCTTCGTCAGGCGCGCCGGCGGCCTCGTCGTAGATCCAGCCGCAGATCAGGCACATATACTTTTTCATCAGGGGAAGGGCCGGTGGAGTAAAATCGCGCAATTCTAGCAAGCCCCACACGCGCTGCGCGACCATTGCAACCATGCGTGCGGCGGCGACGGCCGCTCGCGTCATGCCCACGGATACCGATCCCGATTTCCCGCCCCTCGTTCTGACGTTCGCCGCGTCCGACCCGTCGGGCGGCGCAGGACTGCAGGCCGATATCCTGACGCTCGCGAGCATGGGTTGCCATCCGCTGTCGGTCGTGACGGCGATCACCGTGCAGGACACGATGGGGGTTGACGGCGTGCAGGCGCTCGACGCCGAATGGGTCGCCGACCAGGCGCGCTGCCTGCTCGAGGACATGCCGGTCGACGCGTTCAAGATCGGCGTACTGGGCAGCGTCGAGATCATCGCCGCGATCGCCGAGATCGTCTCGGACTATCCCGACGTGCCGCTGATACTCGACCCGGTCCTCGCGTCCGGCCGCGGCGACGAGTTCGCGACCGAGGACATGATGCGCGCGATGCGTGAGCTCCTGTTGCCGCAGACGACGATTCTCACGCCCAACAGCATCGAGGCGCGCCGCCTCGCCGACGCGGAGGATGAGGAGGAAGCGTCACTCATGGCCTGCGCGGCGCGGTTGATCGAGATGGGGGCCGAGTTCGTGCTGGTCACGGGAACGCACGAGGCGACGCCGCAGGTCGTCAACACGCTGTACGGCAAGGAGGGCGTTGTCCGTACCGATACGTGGCCGCGGCTTTCCGGCAGCTACCACGGCTCCGGCTGCACGCTCGCCTCGGCAATCGCCGCGATGCTCGCCAACGGGCTCGAGCTGCCGGAGGCCGTGCGCGAGGCGCAGGACTACACATGGCACACGCTGAAGAAGGCGTACCGACCCGGCATGGGCCAGTTCCTGCCCGACCGTCTGTTCTGGGCGCGCGAGGACGCCGATGCGCCCACCGACGAACCCGACATGCCGCGCGCTGCCGATGCCGGCCGCACGCACTGACGCCGCGACGGCGCTGCGCCGCGCGCGAGCACGGCGTCTTTCCGGCCTCTACGCGGTGACGCCCGATCGCGGCGACACCGCCGTGCTGGTCGCGGAGGTCGAAGCGGCGCTCGCCGGGGGCGCGGTGGCCGTCCAATACCGGAACAAGACCGCCGATGCGGCATTGAAGCGCGCTCAGGCGACGGCATTGGCTCGCGTGCATGCCGCGCGCGGCGCGCTCTTCATCATCAACGATGATCCTGCGCTCGCGGCGGAGGTCGATGCCGATGGCGTGCACGTCGGCGAGGACGACGGCAGCATCATCGCCGCGCGCGAGATCGTCGGCCCCGATCGCATCGTCGGCGCATCGTGCTACAACGAGTTGGCGCGAGCCGAGGCCGCCGTCGCCGCCGGCGCCGATTACGTCGCGTTCGGCAGCTTCTTCGTCTCGACGGTGAAACCCGACGCGCGTCGGGCCGACGTCACGCTGCTCGGGCGTGCGCGCGGCCTCGGCGTTCCGATCGTCGCGATCGGAGGCATCGATGGAGAGAACGCGCCCGAGCTCGTTCGAGCCGGCGCCGATGCGCTCGCGGTGATTTCCGCCGTCTTCGACGCGCCCGACATCGAGGCTGCAGCGCGGGCGATTGCCGTAGCGTTTCCCGCGTACCTAAGCGTCGGGGCACACCAATGAGCCGCAACGACGAACTCTTCGCCCGTGCCCAGCGGACGATCCCCGCCGGCGTCAATTCGCCCGTCCGCGCGTTCCGCTCCGTCGGCGGCACGCCGCGCTTTCTCGCGCGCGGCCAAGGCGCCTACGTGTGGGATGCGGACGGCACCCGTTACATCGACTATGTCGGCTCGTGGGGGCCGGCAATCGTGGGCCACGCGCACCCGGCGGTCGTGAAGGCGGTCCTCGACATCGCGCCCAACGGCCTGTCGTTCGGTGCGCCGACAGAGATCGAAGTCGAGATGGCGGAGACGCTCTGCCGGCTCATGCCGTCGATCGAGATGGTGCGGCTGGTGTCGTCGGGCACCGAGGCGACGATGAGCGCGCTACGGCTCGCGCGCGGATTCACGGGGCGCAGCAAGATCGTGAAGTTCGAGGGCTGCTACCACGGCCACGGCGACAGCCTGCTCGTGAAGGCCGGTTCCGGCGCGCTGACCTTCGGGCAGCCGTCGTCGGCCGGCGTGCCGCCGGCGATCGCGAACGAGACGATCGTGCTGCCATACAACGACCTGGCTGCGGTCGAGGCTGCGTTCGCGAAGGACGGCGCCGACATCGCGTGCATCATCGTCGAGCCGATCGTGGGCAACATGAACTTGATCATGCCCCGGCCCGGCTTTCTGCCCGGCCTGCGCGCGGTCTGCGACCGCTACGGTGCCGTGCTCATCTTCGACGAGGTGATGACCGGCTTCCGCGTGCATCCGCGCGGCGTGCAGGGCCTCCATGGGATCACGCCCGACCTCACGACACTGGGCAAGGTGATCGGCGGCGGCATGCCGGTCGGCGCCTTCGGCGGCAAACGCGCAATCATGGAAAGGATCGCGCCGCTCGGCCCGGTGTACCAGGCGGGAACGCTGTCCGGCAACCCCGTTGCCGTTGCCGCGGGGCTTGCGACGCTGCGCGAAATCCAGGCACCGGGGTTCTACGACGCGCTAGCGGCGAAGACGAAGTCGCTCACCGACGGCTTGACGGCGGCGGCGAGGAATGTCGGTGTGCCGTTTGTTGCGCAATCCGTCGGTGGTATGTTCGGTCTCTATTTCGCCGCCGCAGTCCCGGACACCTACGAAACGGTGATGGCCTGCGATAAGGCGCGCTTCAACAAGTTCTTCCACGCGATGCTCGACGCCGGCGTCTACATCGCGCCCTCGGCGTTCGAGGCGGGCTTCGTGTCGGCAGCGCACTCGGCCGACGACATCGCTGCGACGATCGCGTGTGCAGCGGCCGCGTTCAGCGCGGCGCGGTAAGCGCGTTGCGCGTCGCTTCGAGATAGGCGTGCCCGAACGCGAGGTCGGGCTCGAGGTGACAGCCCTCGGCCCATTCGTTCCACGCGTTGATGAACACGAGTCTCTGCCCCGGTGGATGGTGCGTTGCCGTTTGAGCCACGATTGCGGTCAACCACCGTTGATAGTTCGCCGGATGAGCGTTGACGAAGACGTTGCCGTTGTTCGGCAATCGGGCCGTGTTGTCCCACCCGACCATGACGCCGCGATGAAGGCGAAACTCGGGCAGCGGCCGGGTGATCGCGCTTTTCGCGGTGTACACGTAGTCCCAAATCCCGCCGCGGAACGCCGGGTTGGTGATCTCAACGGAAGGTGCCATGTCGGTGAGTTCGGCATTGTGCGGCGGAAACTCGAGGCCGGCATCGAATCCCCATTGACCCGGTGGCGGCATTCCCGGGAGGTGAACGAGCACCAGATAGGGATCCTCGATGCCTTCGCGCTGCGCCTGTTCGCGGAATCGCTCGACGCTCGCGCGTGGATCGGGCAACAGGTTCGCGCGGTAGACGACGAAAAGTGGCCGCCCGCCAACGCGGATGTAGCGCCGGTCACGGAATAGGGGCGCCAGATCCGCGATCAAACGCCGGTCGCCCTCCGGTGAATACTCCTGCGCGATGAGGACGTCGTCGTTCTGTCCGTCCCAACGGCGCGTCCAGTTCTCGTTGGCCCAGCAGACGCAGAAAGGAAAATCGGGCTCGTCGCTGCGATGGACGTCGTCCAGGGGCCGCTCGAGCAGTCGCCGGCCGCCGAACCAGTAGTAGTAATAGCAGAAGCCGTGGATACCGTAGTACCGCGCGAGCTCGGCTTGCGCGGCACGGGTTTCCGGAACGCGAAGGTCGTAGAACCCGAGGTCCGCCGGAAGATGCGGCTGGTAGTGGCCCTTGAAGTTCGGCCGCGCGCGGGCGACGTTGCGCCAATCGGTGAAGCCCTTGCCCCACCACGCGTCGTTCTCGGGAATCGGGTGGAACTGCGGCAGGTAGAACGCAATCAAGCGGACGTCGGACATGGGCGCGGGAATGACGGGGTCCCCAAGAGATCGCGGACGTGGATAGCAAAGTCGTCGGGAGACGGCGACATCTTATCGCGTCAGCGTCGGGTGACGGCGACAGTTTGCCGGAAGAAACGTTCGCAACATATTGATTTATGCGGCTCTGCGGGGATTTCTTCGAGTCCGGCATGCTAAAATTACAAGTTCCTTTTCCGGATTTTCGAACCCACCGAACGCGTGGATACACTTGTCAGAAAGCGCTTGGGCGAGATCCTGATCGAACGCGGGAAACTCGACGCGGCCGGCCTCGAACGCGCATTGCGGCTGCAGCAGGAGTCGTCCGGCGAAAAGCTGGGCGCGCTGCTCGTGACGCTCGGCCTCTGCGCGCAGCGCGACGTCACCGAAGCTCTGGCGGCACAGCTCGGGCTGCCGCTCGTCGAGACCACCGGCTACCCGGAGTTCCCGATCCTCGAGGAGCGCATTTCCGCACGCTTCCTGCGCGAGGCGCGCGCGCTGCCCGTGAGGGAGGACGAGCGAGAACTGGCGCTCGCGATGGCCGATCCGACCGACGATTACACGATCGGCGCCTTCCGCATGGTCACCGGCCGCGACGTGAAGCCGATGGTGGCCATACCTTCGGAGCTCGAGGCGGCGCTCGAGCGTCTCTATGGCACCGGCCGCTCGGCGGTCGGCCAGATCATCGGCGACGTCGAGCAGCGCGGCGACGACCTCGCGTTCGACGCCGACGTCCAGCAGCTCAAAGACCTCGCCGCCGAGGCGCCGGTGATCCGGCTCGTGTCGCTGATCATCACCAACGCGCTCGACGCGCGGGCCTCCGACATCCACATCGAGCCCTTCGAGAACCGCCTCGCCGTCCGTTACCGCATCGACGGCGTGCTGCACGAGGTCGAGTCGCCCCCACGGCGCTTTTCCGCCGCGGTGATCTCGCGCGTGAAGATCATGGCGAATCTCGACATCGCCGAGCGGCGCTTGCCGCAGGACGGACGTATCCGCCTGCGTGTGCAGGGAAAGGAAATCGATCTGCGCGTGTCCACGGTGCCCACGATGCACGGCGAATCGGTCGTGATGCGGATCCTCGACAAGGGCGGGGTCGCGCTCGACTTTGGGCGGCTGGGCTTCGAGGACGACACGCTGAAGGCGTTCCTGACCGTATTGATGGAGCCGCATGGCATCCTGCTTGTCACGGGCCCCACCGGCTCCGGCAAGACGACCACGCTCTACACGGCACTGGAGAAGCTGAACCAGCCCGACGTGAAGATCCTGACCGTCGAGGATCCGGTCGAATACCAGATGCCGGGGATCAACCAGATCCAGGTGAAGCCGCAGATCGATCTCACGTTCGCCAACGCGCTGCGCTCGATCGTGCGGCAGGACCCGGACGTGATCATGATCGGCGAGATCCGCGACCTCGAGACCGCGGAGATCGCCGTACAGTCGGCGCTGACGGGCCATCTCGTGTTGTCGACGATCCACACCAACGACGCGGCGTCCACCGTCAACCGCCTGCTCGACATGGGCGTCGAGGACTACCTGCTTACGTCCACCGTGATCGGCATTCTCGCGCAACGTCTCGTGCGCACGCTGTGCGAGCAGTGCAAGGAGCCGTACACGGCGCTGCCGGAGCTGGTAGACGAACTGGGTCTCGCGCGCTTCAGCGAAGCGAAGGCCATCACGCTCTTCCACCCGAAGGGCTGTCCGCACTGCGCGCAAACGGGCTATTCGGGCCGGATCAGCATCCTTGAAATGCTGCCGATGACGGACCCGCTGCGCAGCCTCGTGATGAAGCACGCGACGTCGACCGAGCTGCGCAACGAGGCCATCCGAGAAGGCATGGCGACGATGTACGAGGACGGCCTGCGCAAGGCTGTCCACGGCATCACGACGTTCGAGGAAGTGCTGCGCGTCACCCGCGAAAAGTGATGCCCGGCGCCGATCCATGAGTGAAGCTCAGCCCCGGCACATCTATTCGGTCCACTTCGACATCGTTCACGGCTGCCAGCTGCGTTGCGTCGGCTGCCCGAATTCGACGCTGCTGCCGAAGATCCGGCGGATCGCCGTCGAGGACTTCGCCCGGTGCCTCTCGCACATTGACGTCGAGCGCATCCACACGCTGCGCCTGTTCAATTTCGGCGAACCGCTTTTGCATCGGCAGCTCGCCTCGATCGTCGCCGAGATCCCGAAGCAGCGCTGGCGCGTGTCGGTCGTCGAGATCAGTACCAACGCACAATGGGTCGACTGGGACGAATTCGCGGAGATGCTGAAGCAGGAGGTCGTCAATCGGCTGGTCGTGAGTTGCGACGGCGACGCGACCCCGGAATCGTACGAGCGACTGCGACCGCCGTCGGAATGGGGGAAGCTGATCGAGTTTCTCGAGCGCGCGGCGAAATTGCGCGATCGCTTCGCGCCGGCGATGCAGCTCGCGACGCGCTCGGTGATCGAGACGCGCGAGGACGCGCGTCGATGGGAGGAGCTCCTGCGTCCGCGCGGCTGGGCGCCGGAGTTCCGGCGCTGGATGGCGCTGCCGGAGGCGAAGGAGAACCGGACCGGGCGCGCGGTGCTGACACCCCGCGGCCCGTGCGTCTTTCTCGCCGATGCCAGCGAATACACGACACACCCGTGGTTCGGCGAGATCAACCTGCTCTATGTCGATGCCGACGGCACGGTGGTCCCCTGCTGCATGCACCCGCAGGCCGGCGTCTTCGGCAATCTGCGGACGCAGAAGTACAGCGAGATCCTCGCCGGTGACGCGCGGCGCCGGATGAAGGAATCGATGCAGAAGAATCGCGCTGCGATGTCGGTGTGCGGCAGCTGCGACGTGGGGCCGGTCGGCGCCGAGGGCCCGTCGTTCTGGAGTCCGCTCACGTTCTGGAGCGCGGGCAAGAGCGAGCTGCCCGAGCGGTGAGGAGTCGCAATCGAGATGGAGATCGCGTGGTGAAATGCCAGATTGATTGCGGCACGGATCGCGGCTAGGTCGGCGACGACGATGCCCGTCTTCCGCTACAAGGCCGTCAACGCATCCGGCGACGTCGCCGTCGGCGAGCTCGAGGCCGTCAGCGAGACGGAGATCGTCGACCGGTTGCGCGACCAGGGCCTGCTGCCGATGCAGGTCGCGCGCGCGGTCGCCGGCGCCGCCGAAACGGGTCCCGCGCGCCCGGCGCGCCGCGCCTGGTTCGTGCCCAAACGCGTCACTCGCGATCATCTGCTGGCGCTCACCCGCGAGCTCGCGACGCTGCTCCGCGCCGGGCTGCCGCTCGATCGCGCACTCGAGATTCTGATCGGTCTCGCCGAAGCGCCGCCGGTCGAGGTACTGCTGCAGGGCATCCGTGACGACGTGCGCGGCGGCAAGGCGCTATCGCAGGCGCTCGACGCGCGGCGCGACGTGTTCTCGCGCTTCTACGTCAACATCGTCCGCGCCGGTGAAGCCGGCGGCGCCCTCGGCGTGGTGCTGACGCGACTCGCCGACACGATGGAGCGCAACAAGGAGCTGCGCGAAAGCGTGAAATCCGCACTTATCTACCCGACGATCCTGATCGGCGTCGCGGTGCTGTCGCTGATGATAATCCTTGGCTTCGTCGTGCCGCAATTCGAGCAGACGTTCGCACAATCCGGAAAGGCATTGCCGCTGGCTACGCAGATTGTCGTGTTCGTCGGCACCGCACTGAAGGAGTGGTGGTGGGCCGGAGTGGCCGTCATCGTGCTGTCCGTCGTGTGGATCAGGCGGCGGCTTTCCATTCCCGCCGTGCGCACGCGCTGGGACGGACGGCTCCTGCGCTGGCCGCTCGTCGGCGATCTCGTGACCAAGATCGAGGTGGCGCGCTTCGCTCGCACGCTCGCGACGCTGCTCGGCAATGGCGTGACGCTCCTCGCGGGCCTCGCGATCGTCAAGGACACGCTGGGGAACAGCGTGCTCGCGAATTCGCTGGACGGCGTCGTCGCCCGGCTGCGCGAGGGCAAGGGCTTCGGCCGCCCGCTCTCCGAAACCGGGCTCTACCCGAAGCTCGCCGTGCAGATGATCCTGGTGGGCGAGGAATCGGGGCGGCTCGAGGAGATGCTGAACCGCGTCGCCGAGGTCTACGACCGCGAGGTAGCCATGGCGATCAAGCGCTTCCTCGCCGTGCTGGAGCCGGCGCTGCTCCTGTCGCTGGCAGTGCTGATCGGCGGCATCGTCTTCTCGATCCTGTTGGGTGTGATGGGCATGAGCGAACTTGTCCAGTGAAGTCTGTCTAATCCTTGCGCCGCGCAGGGATACTGCCGCGGCGCTGTAGCAAACAATGACGCAGGGGACCGCAATGGCCGGACGAGAATGGAAACGCCATGCCGCATCGGGCATGACCTTGATCGAGATCCTGGTCGTGCTCGTGCTGATTGCCGTCGTGATGGGGATCGTCGGCGGCAATTTCATCGGCAAGGGCGAGAAGGCCAAGGCGGATGCCGCGAAGATCGAAATCGGCCAGATCAGCCAGACGCTCGACCTCTACAAGCTCGAGGTCGGCCGCTACCCGACGACGCAGGAAGGCCTGCAGGCGCTGATCAGCGCGCCGGCCGGAACTGCCAACTGGAACGGCCCCTATTGGAAAAAATCGACGGTGCCGAAGGACCCCTGGGGCAACGAGTACAAGTACGTGTCGCCGGGGTCGAGCGCGGCCTACGAAATCATTTCGTTCGGCGCCGACGGCAAGGAAGGCGGCGACGGGCCCAACAAGGACATCAACAGCAGTCAATGACGCGCCCCTGCAGCCATTGCCGTGCGGTGTCGCCGCGCGCTCCGCGAACGGGGCACGCCGGCGTGACGCTGCTCGAGCTCCTGATCGTGCTATCGATCATGGCGATCATCGCCGCGGTGGCCGTGCCGCTGTTCGGCGCAGGCGTGTCGAGCACCGAGTTGAAGAATTCGGCGCGGCAGGTTGCGGCGGGGCTGCGCATGGCACGCAGCGAAGCCGTGGCAACGCGGCGGGACACACGCTTGATGTTCGATCTCGAGCAGCGCACGTTCCAGGTCGAGCGCGATTCGCGCGTGCATGCGTTGCCGCGCGACCTGGCGATGAAGCTCTACACGGCGCAGAGCGACGTCGTCTCCGACCGTGTCGGCGCGATCCGCTTCTTCCCCGATGGCGGCTCGAACGGCGGCCGCATCACCCTCGCAGCGGGTGAGCGCAAGTACGACGTTGATGTCGACTGGCTCACCGGCCGTGTCGCGATTTCCGACTGACCGATCCATGCGATCTCATCACGGCGATCGGAAGTTTCGCGGGTCCGGCGGCAGATGGGCCGGCGGGTTTTCGCTGCTCGAAGTGCTCGTCGCGTTCGTGATCCTGACGCTCACCGTAACCGCGCTGTTCCGGCTCTTTTCGGGCGCGCTCAACAACGCCTCGGCGGCCGACGACTACAGCCGCGCCGTACTGGTTGCCGAAAGCGTGCTCGCCGAGGCGGCGGCGCAGCCGCTGCGCGAGTCCGCCCAGCAGGGCACCTCAGACGAAGGCCGCATCGAATGGACCACACGCGTGGCGCCGTACGTCGCACCCGGAGTGAGCCCGGATGTCGAGCGCGCCTCGGAGTCGATGCCGACGCGTTTGTACCGCGTGAGCGTCGACGTCACGTTCCCGTCGCCCGCGGGCGGCCGGCGAACGCTCGCGCTCTCGACGACACGCATCGGCGCGAGGGACACGCGATGAGGTGCATGAGGTTGCGCCGGCGCGCCGCAAGCGTCGGGGCCTACCGATGAGCGCCGCCGGGCCGCCCCAAGGCGCGAATTGCTCCCCCTCGGGGGCAGCGCAGCGGCGCGAGCCGCAAGCGTGGGGGCCCACCCCATGGCCGGCTTCACACTGGTCGAGTTGATCGTCGCGCTGGTGCTGCTCGCATTGATGGCGTCGGTGATGTTCGGCTCGCTGTCGCTGGCTGCGCGCAGCTGGGACGGCGGCGAGGCGAAGGTCGACCAAGTCTCGGCAATGCGCCAGACGCAGGAGTTCCTGCGCGAGCAGCTCTCGGCGGAATATCCGCTGCGCATGAGGAAGATGGCCGAGTTGCCCTTGCTCTTCGCCGGCGAGCGCGACGAAATACGCTACGCCGCGGCGCTGCCATCGCGCGTAATCGAGGGCGGGGTTTATTTCTTCCGCCTCGCCGTGGCCCGCGCCGACGACAAGTCACAACTGGTTCTCGAGCGGATGATCCCGGATGCCTCCGCGTTGCAGGAGCCGGATTTCCGCGAGGCGAAGCGCTCGGTGCTCGCCGACGGCATTGCCGAGCTCCGGATCTCCTACTTCGGACGCGATGCTCGCAGCACCGATGCCGAAGGGCCGACGTGGCGCGACCGCTGGGACGACCGGCAGCAGCGGCCGATGCTCGTGCGGATCGACGTGAAGCCCGAGAAAGGCGCCGCATGGCCGGCACTCATCGTCGAGCCGCGGCGCGCGCCCGAATCGGGGTGCACGTCGTACGACCCGGTGGGCAAGCGCTGCGCGGGAGTCTCGTGATGCGCGCCACCGAAACGCGATCCGCGACGCAGTCACCGCCCTGTCCGCCTCGCTGGCGTGAAGGTGGCATTGCGCTCATTGCCGTGCTGTGGCTCACCGTGCTGCTGACGGTCATCGCCAGCGGTTTCGCGTTCAGCATGCGCGGCGAGGCATTGGCCGCGCGCAATGCATTGTCGCTCGCGCAGGCGCGCGCCGCCGCCGATGGCGCCGTCGAGCGTATGGCCTTCGAGCTCGCGCGCCCGCGCAATCTCGCCGACGTGTGGCAGCCCGACGGTGCTGCGCGGACGTGGCAGGACGGCGAGGTGAAGCTCACGGCAAGCGCGGTAGACGAAGCGGCGCGGATCGATCTCAACACGGCGCAGGAGCCCCTCCTCAAGGGTCTGTTGCAGAATGTGGGCGGGGCGGACGGCGACACCGCCGACCGCATCGTTGCCGCGATCGCCGACTGGCGCGATGCCGACGACCTCACGCGGCCCAACGGCGCTGAGGAAATCGACTACAAGGCGGCCGGGCGCAGCTACAAGCCCGCGAACGCCGCGTTCGGCGCGATCGGCGAGCTCCAGCGGGTGCTCGGCGTGACGCCGGGCCTGATGGCGCGCATCGCCGATAGCCTCACCGTCTATTCGTGGCAGTCCGCGATCAATCCGGCGACGGCCTCGCGCGACGTGCTGTTGGCCATTCCCAACATGACACCCGAGTTGGTCGATGCATTTCTCGCCCAGCGCAGCGACGCGCTCTCGAACCGGCTGCCCGTACCCCCGCTGCCGCAGGCGCAGGGCTTCGCGATGGGGGCAGTTCCGATCTGGCGGATCCGCGCCGAGGCCACGATGCCCGATGGTGTAACCTTCGTCCGCGATGCGGTGCTGCGCCCATCGGCAGACGCCCGGCGGCCGGTGATCGCGCTCCTGTGGCAAGAAGGCGCGCGCGCGCCACTGCCGGAAACGACGGTCGCGCAAGCAGGCGCGACCTCCGAGACCCATGAACGCCGCGACTGATTTCCGGCAACGGATGCGCGACCTCGCGCATCGTTTCGGCCTTCCCGCCTTTTGGCGCTGGTGGGTGGACGAACTCGCTCCGCTCGTGCCAGCCGCGCCGCGCAGCGCAGTGCAGCGGCGCCGCCTGCGGCCGGTCCTCGCGTTCGCGGCCGATGCCGCCGTCCTGTGGGAGCCACGAATCCAGGACGGCGTGCTGGCATTCGCCGTGTCGTCGCGGATCCCGCTGCAAGGCGATCCCGCGGCTGTACAACAGACAGGGCGCGCGGCAATCGACGCACTTCCACAAGTCGCCTATGGGGGAGCGGTCGCGGCGGCGAAAGTTGTCGTCGCGCTGCCGCCGGGTCAGGTACTGCGCAAGCGCCTCACGCTGCCTGCCACCGTCGAACAGGACCTGAGGCAGGCGCTCGCCTATGATCTTGATCGCCACACGCCGTTCAAGCCGGACGAACTCTATTTCGACGCCGCGGTCGTCGCCCGCGATGCGCAGAACCGGCAGATCGGCGTCGACTGGGCGGCAGCACGCAAGACCGTGGTCGATCAAGCGCGGCGCCAGGCCGAGAGCTGGGGAGCGACCGTCGTCGCCGTCACGCCGGACGCGCCAGGGAGCGCCGGCCCGGCGACGGTGGTCGCCGCGAAACTCAACTTGCTGCCCGAAGCGGATCGGCCGGAAACGGCGTGGTGGCGCCGCTGGCACTTGTTGGTGCCGTTGGCGCTGGTCGGTGTGTTGGGTTTGGTCGCGATCGTGCTGCCTATCGTCCAGAAGCGCGACTATGCGATCGCGCTGTCGAGGATCACCGAGCAGGCGCGCGTCGAGGCCGACGCTTCGAGCGCCCTGCGAGCGCAGCTCGAGGCATTGGCCGGCGACTACAACTTCGCGCTGGGGAAGAAATATGCGTTCCCGAGCGCCGTGCAATTGCTGGACGACGTGACGAGGATTCTTCCGGACGACACGTGGCTCACGCAGTTCGAGCTCAAGACATCCGGCAAAGGCAAGGAGCTGCATCGCGAGATGCTCTTGCGCGGCGAGAGCGGCAACGCCGGGCGGCTCGTCACATTGCTCGAGGAATCCAAGCTCTTCGCCGAGGCGGCGCCGCGCTCGCCAACCACCAAGATCCAGCCCGGTCCCGGTGAGATATTCGACCTCGGCGCGCAACTCAAGCCGTCGCCGCCTCCGGAATCGGTGCAGGTGGCGAGCAGCACGGCCGCCGGCATCGCCGCACCGCCGGCGCCCGCCGCCGAGGCAGGGGCCGCCGCCGCTGCGCTCACGTCCGCGGCAACGCCGCCGCAGCCGCCAGTGACAGCGCCGGTCGTTTCCCCCGCGTTTCCGTTACCCGCTCCACCGGCCACAGCACCTCCGAGTGTTGCGCCTCCGGGCGCAGCACTTCCGGCCGCAGCACTTCCGGCCGCAGTACCTCCGGCTGCAACGCCTCCAACCGCGGCACCGCCTCCGGGCGCGGCACCACCTGCGGGAGCAGCGCCGCCTCCGGCCGCAACACCTCCGGCCGAAACGCCCGCCCCGCCTTCGCCGGGTGCTGCCGGGAGCGGCGCGCCATGATGGCTACGATTGCCAGACTGTCCTCCACGCGGCAGCGCGCGCTTGCTGTCGCGCTGTTCGTCGTCGCGGTCGCGGCCCTGCTTTCGGCGGTGCTGGCGCCGGTGGTGCTCCTGCACAAGCGTTACAACGACTTGATCACCGCACTCGACGATCGCCTGGAGACGTATCGCCGGGTAGCGGCGCAGGCACCGGAATACCGGAAAGCCCTCGACGCGCTGCGCGAAAGGGATACGCGGCGCTTCTTCCTCAAGAACACCGCGCCGAACCTTGCCGGCGCCGAGCTGCAGGAACTGGCGCGCGGTGCAATCGAGGGCAACGGCGGCCGCATTACGACGAGCCAGAACCAGGCCCCAAAGGACGAAGGGCGCTTCCGCCAGATTGGCGTCAACGTTCAATTCTTCGCCACGACGCCGAACCTGCAGAAAGTGCTATACGCGCTCGAGACCCAGCAACCCTACGTCGTCGTCGAGAACTTCACGATGCGGCCGCTCAATGCCTTCCGCGGCTTCCGGCCCGCGCCGGGTCAGGAGCCGGAGGTCAACGTGCAGCTCGAGGTCATCGGGTATGCGTTCACCGAGGCCGCGAGAAAGTAGGAGCGAAACGATGAATGCTCTCACCCGCCGCGCCCGAGCCGACCTGTGGTGGATCGTGCCGCTCGCGATTCTTGCGCTACTGATTGCCTGGGAGACGGGCTGGGGCGGCGCAGTCCGAATGACTCCGCCGACCGAAGCGCCGGTCGCGCCGCGGCCCGTCGTTACGGCGCTCCTGCCCGAGTACGCCATCGCAGGTGGCGTGGCCGCGCGCAGCGAGACGACTGCCCGAACGCTGTTCAATCCGACACGCCGCCCGGCGGCCACGCTGGCCGCCGATGCGGCGAGGACGCGTATGCAGCGTGGGCAGTTCGCGCTGACCGGCACCACGGTCATCGACGGCAAGAGCACGGCCTTCTTGCGCGAGACGGCCGGCGGCAAGTCGCGCCGCGTCCGTCAGGGCGAGACGATCAACGGCCTCGTCGTGGCCGACGTGAAGGTGGACCGGGTTCGCCTGGCGCTCGGGGACGAATCGGAAGAGCTGGTGCTACGCGTGGCGGCGAATCCCCGTCCGACCGCGCAACCGGTGGCGCCGGTGGCGGCGCCCGCGCCAGTGCCGGCGACAGCCGGGTCGGCGCCGGCCGCGCCACCCGTCGCAGCGGCACCCGGTCAGCCTGCGCCTCAGCCCATCGTTCCTGGCGATCCGGCGCAATCGCTTGCGCAGCGGCGGGCGGCGGCGCGGGCAGCGGCGGCGGCGGCGCAGCCACCAGTGAGCGGTGCGGCGCCCAGCGCGGCGCCCGCCGCCGCGGCACCTTCGGCGGATCCCGGCTGGCAGGAAATGTACCGGCGCTACCAGTCACCGGTGGTCCCGCTAACGAACCGATGATGGCAGCGAAATACCTCCGCAATGATGCCCGGCCGCCGTCCGCGGCCCCGCTCCGCGTGCGCCTTCGAGCCCCGCGCGATTGCGCCCACGCGACAACCGGACAACAACAAATGCCGATCACCCGATCCCTCCGCGGCGCACTCGTTTGCGTGCTTCCGCTCCTCGTCGCGGCCTGCGCGTCGCAGACTCCGACAACCGATGCAACGCCGGCGCCCGTGTCCAGCGCGGAGTCGCAAAAAGGCTCGCCATCGATGTCGCCGGCACTTGCCGACGCAGCGCAGCGGGCGCTGGCACCCGGGCTGCCGACGGCTGAGGAAAGGGCGCGGTTGTTCAAAGGCAGTGGCGTTCTCGTCAAGGGCCAGCAACCAGGCGGCAGCCTGCCGCCCGCGCCGCCGGTGCAGCCCGCCGGCGGCGGCGTGGTGCTGAACTTCGAAGGCGCGGACCTGCGCGAGGTCATCCGCAACATCCTCGGCGACATCCTGAACGAGAGCTACACGATCGACGCTTCGGTCGGGGGCACGGTCACGATCCGCACGACAGCGGGCATCTCGCGCGATGCGCTGCCGGCGACCCTCGAGATGCTGCTGCGAATGAACGGCGCGGCGATGGTCAAGGAGAGCGGCATCTACAAGATCGTTCCGCAGGCCGCGGCGGTGCGTGGCAACATCACGCCGCAACTCGGCAACTCGACGCGCGCGCTGCCGCCGGGATTCTCGGTGCAGATCGTCCCATTACGTTTTGTCGGCGTGCGGGAAATGATGCGCATCCTCGAGCCGTTCGTCCGCGATGCGACGGCGGTGCGGCCCGACGAGCTGCGCAACCTGCTGATCCTTGCCGGCACCGAGCAGGAGCTGAAGCACCTGGTCGACACCATCGACATGTTCGACATCGACTGGATGGCCGGCATGTCGGTGGGGCTGTTCACGCTGCAGAACGCCGACGTCAAGACCGTCGGGCAGGACCTCGACAAGGCGATCGGCGACAAGGCGACGAGCCCGCTCTCGGGCATCCTGCGCATCATCCCGATCGAGCGACTCAACGCGCTGCTCGTCATCACGCCCCAACCCGCGTATCTCGAGGAAGCGAAGAAGTGGATCGCCCGGCTTGATCAGGGCGGTGGCGGCGACGGCCCGCGCTTCTACGTCTTCCACCTGCAGAACCAGCGTGCCGAAAAGCTGGGACCGCTGCTCACGCAGGCATTCACCGGACGTGCGGCGCCCGCCGCAGCACCCACCGCGCCAACCGTCGCACCCGGTACACCTGCAGGCACCATCGTCAGTCCGCCGCAGTTTCAGGCGCAACCGGCGGTGGTCCAGCCCACGATCCAGCTGAATGTCCCGCCGCCACCCACACCCCCGACGGCGGCGCGGGTTGAAGGGCTAGGTGTCGTGCGCAACATCCAGGTCGTCGCCGACAAGGACAACAACACGTTGCTGATCGTCGCGACGCCGGTCGAGTACATGGTGATCGAGGCCGCACTGAAGAAGCTCGACGTTCCCGCGCGCCAGGTGGCGATCGAAGTCACCATCGCATCGGTAACGCTCACCGACGAGCTCGACTTCGGCGTCGAGTGGCTGTTCAGGGGCGGCGCTCCATCAGGGCGCGGCGCGGGCGGGCTGCTCACGCGATCCACGCCGTTCAACCCCGGCATTCCGCCAGCTACCGGCGGGACGAATCCCATTCTCTCGCTCGCGCAGGGCTTCACCTACATCATCAACAACGCGAACTTTCCGGGCGGCGTCCAGGCGGCGCTGCACCTGCTCGACACCTACGGCGACACGAAGGTCATCGCGAATCCGCACCTCGCTGCGCTCGACAACCAGAAGGCGACGATCAAGGCGGGCAACAAGATCCCGATCAACCAGCAGAGCATCGTCGGCAGCACGACCAACGTGGTCACGACGACGTCGCAATACATCGACACGGGCGTGCTGCTGCAGGTGACGCCTCACATCAACCAGGGCGGCCTCGTCACGCTCGACGTGCAGGCCGAGGTCAGCGATCCCGGCCCGACCATCAACCCCGGGGACGCGCCGCCGATCAACACGCGATCGGTGCAAACGATCGTCAGCGTGCAGTCGGGGCAGACGATGGTGATGGGCGGCCTCATCGGCGAAACCAGGGGCAACACATCGAAGGGACTGCCGCTGCTGTCGCGGATTCCGGTCATCGGCGGGTTGTTCGGAGATCAGCAGCTGACGAACAATCGCACCGAGCTCGTGATGTTCATCACGCCGCGTGTCGTCGAGAGCGAGCTCGATCTGAAGGGCATCGTCGACGACCTCCGTCGGCGGATGGAGAAGATCGACGATACATTCGATGTGTTCAGGCGGACCTCCACGATCGCACCGGCCGCAACCAACGGAAAACCCTAACGATTTCAGAGAAGCGTCGCCGGATGGCGACAAGAAAACGTCGCCAAAGCCCGACAATTTGATGTTGCGCCCGCGCAACGGAAATTTCAGGCAATCGCTCAGGCAGGAAACCTCGTTGACGATGCCCGGGCCTTTGGTTAGGCTTTATGCGAGGATTGCGGCGCCGCGGGTGGTGAGGCATCAGTTTGGCGGTCCTCGGCAGCTTGCGCTGCGGCGCCTTACCTGGTTTTTTCAAGGGCAATCCAGATGGTTGTGCGACGTTTCGGGTGGCGGAGCGCCCGCCCGCGCAGGGTTCGGTTGATTGCGCAGACGGTCGGTGTCGCGATCTGTCTTGCGGCCGCAGGTTGCGCGACGGTGGGCGGCATCACGAAAGATTCTCCACCCGAGGCCAAGCGCGCGGCGGTAAGCGAACGGGCGAATGCCCGGTGGGCAGCGCTGATCAAGAGCGACATGGCCACCGCCTACACGTTCTTGAGCCCGGCATCGCGCAGCGATCACATCGTTCGATTCGTATCGGGCACAGGCGAGGGGATCGGGGTTCCGGGAAGCGAAGATCGAAAATGTCGTCTGCGAGGCCGAGTCGTGCAAAGTGACGCTTACCGTCGTTTATGACCACCGGATGATGAAGGGCATCAAGACGCTGGTCGACGAAACCTGGGTAATCGATGACGGACAATTCTGGTACGTCTGGCGGCAGTAGCGACCGGGCGGCCGTTGCAAATTTTCCACAGGGGGGCTCTGGGGCAAGATTGAAATCGTTTGGACAAGAGGGACGAGCTGTAATAAGATTCGCATGCTGTTGGTTCTAAAGTGATCACTTTAAATCGCAATCGCACACACAGGAGTCATCACCAACCATGAACACGTTCAACAAAAAGTCGCTGTACACCGCGATCGCGGGTCTGAGCGCACTGGGCGTGACGGACATCGCGCAAGCGGTCCACGTCAATCCCGAAGGCCTGGGCCAGGTCCTGATCTATCCCTACTACACGGCGCGCGCACGCGACATTTTGGCGACGACGTTGTACCGGGCGCGCAGAACAACACGCTGCTGTCGGTCGTCAACTCGACCGCCTCGGCGAAGGCCGTCAAGGTCCGCTTCCTGGAAAGCCTGAACTCCCGTGAAGTGCTGGACTTCAACTTGTACCTGTCGGCGAAGGACGTCTGGACCGTGCGGTGTCGTTCCGACGACCGATGGCGCCGGCATCGTCACGTACGACGTATCCTGCACGTCGCCGGCGCTGACGCCCGGCACCGTCTATCCATTCGTGGCCTCGCAGTTCAGCGGCTCGAACTGCCGACCTTGCGGGCAGCGCGCTCGACCGCACCCGTGAAGGCTACGTCGAAATCATCGAGATGGGCGACATCGTCGACGACCAGCCCGACGTGGACGCTCGTCACGCACGTCGCTGGCGTCCCGCCGTGCAACGCGACGAGCGCTGGCCGACGCCAGTCACCTCGACCGACACCGTCGTCGGCACGGGCGGCCTGTTCGGCAACCTGACGATCATCAACGTCAACGCCAGCGCCGAAATGCCACCGAAGCCGTCGCGCTGGATGCGTTCAACGCGCTGACGACGCTGTGGGCCGTCCCGTCGTCGATCAACCCGACGCTCGCGGTCGGGCAGCGTCCTGCAGAGCGAGAGCTACAAGGCCGGCGTGGTCGTGACCGCCACCTGGACGACCAGCATCGACGCGGTCAGCGCCGCGATGATGCACGACACGGTGATGAACGAGTACATCCTCGACGCGGGCACCGACTCGGGCACGGACTGGGTCGTGACCTATCCGACGAAGCGCTTCTACGTCAACGTCGGCACGGGCACGCCGCCCAAGCTCTTCCAGCGCAACTTCGGTGCGTCGGGCGCGTGCGACGACGTCAGCTGTCGCGTTCTGGGACCGCGAAGAGCAGGTGCAAGCGGGTCCGCCGCCGGGATTCTCGCCGCCGCTGCCGGGCACGCCGCCTTCGTCGCTGTGCTGGGAAGCGAACGTCGTCACGTTCAACAATACGAACGTGCTCGGCTTCGACCCGCTGCGCGCAACGTCAACATTCCGTTCCAGAACGGCTGGGCCCACGTCGACCTCGTCGGCGGCGCAACGGCTCCGATCCACCAGTTGACCGCGGTCGGCGGCCAGACGTTCAACGGCCTGCCGGTCGTCGGCTTCGCGGTGTCGACGTTCTACAATGGCGCCATCCCGCTCCCGGCTGGCGGTACGCTCCAGTCCGCGTACGCGGGTGCCTACAAGCACAAGACGACGAGCAACTAACAAGAAACGTCGATGCAACCAAGAAGGGCGGGATTCGTTCCCGCCCTTTTTTTTGGATGGCGCAGAGGGATGCGACCCTTGCGGGTCGAAGCAAACGCGGACAGCTCCGTCGGGAACGGCGTGGGGGGTGCGGAGACTGACACGGCGCAGGATCGTTGCATCGCCTTTTCTCCGCTCCGGTCCCTTCGGGCGGCGGGAAGGGTGTCAGCGGCCGATGCGCGGCCGTTCATCCGATTGGCATAAAGGGTGCTAGTTAAGCTATAATATGATTGTTTTCGTACGGCCTCGTGCCGATGCGAGTGTTGAGTCTCCAAAGGAGCGCATTATGACGAGGTCATTGGTACGAATGCTGGTTGCCGCCTGCGTCGGTGGTTTGGCGTTGATGGCCATCCCGGCGTTCGGACAGTCGCCGCCGCAGGTGACGATCACCGGCACCGGCTGCACGCAGTGGGTGCTGACCGGCACGCCGCCCAACCAGATTCTGACCTGCACGAGCGGCGCGCCGCCCACCCCGGTGCCTGTCTGCACGGTCCAGGGTGCGACGACCGGCGTCGTTGGTATCCCGACGACACTGACCGCGCGCTGCGCCCCGGAAGCCAGCAGTTTCCTCTGGGCGGGCGGGTCCTGCGCCGGCCAGACGGGGGCGATCTGCAACGCGACATCGGGTGCAGTCGGCGGCGTTACCTACACCGTCCGCGGCACGAATGGCACGGGGCAGGGACTCGCTTCACCCAACTTTGTTGTCACCTGGACTGCCGCCCCGCTGCCCACGCCGACCGGATGCTCGGTTGTGCGGAGCCCGGCCAACGGTCAACTTACCAGTGCAGGGGGTGCGATCTCGGTGACGGGTTCATGCACCGGGGGCGGCACACCCACCACGTGGAACTGGCAGAAGAACGGGGTGGGCTGGGGAACGACGCTCGCGTCGCAGAACGACGCGCTGGCGGCCAATACGCTGACAACGGCAGTCACCCACAGCTATACGCTGACGGCCTGTAACGGGTCCTCGTGTGCTACACCGACGATCGCAACGTTCACCGTGGCCGCCGCGGCGGGCGGCGGAGGTGGTGGCGGCGGCCCGATCACCTGCACGGGCACGGGGATCTCGAGCACGATCACCCTCGATATTCCATGGAGCGCGGTCCACGGCGCCAACAGCGGAATCATCAAGAGCGGGACGCCGCCAGGTGGCATGACGCCGGGGACGGGTGGTCGTTGCCCGCTTCACCGTGCCGGCGGGTGCCGCGCCCTATCCCGGTGCCGGCGTGGGGCACGTGAACATCTACGAGTATTACGATACCCTCGCCGACAGATGGACCACACTGTCGACAACTGCTTGCGCGTGGGGAACGCCGGGCGACGGCTGGACCATATTCGCCAAATACCCGACCTTTTTCTTTACGATCACCGGTAGTGTCGGCGGTGCCGTGACGCTGCAGCCCGGGACGACCTACTACATCAACATCCGCCATAACGACCCGGCCACGCTGGATCAATACCTGCTACGCCGGTTCGTGCAATGTCGGTGTCGAGTTGACGCAGCCTCCGGGCGATTGATGCTGGACTAAAGACCAGCGGCCGTACCGAAGCCCCGCGCCGCGGGGCTTCCTTTTTTGCGGGCGGCCGCGTGCGACGTCGTTTTCCGGCCCCTCCACCATCCCCGATTTCCGCGCATGAATCGTCACCCGTTCCTTCCGCTGCTCCGCCCGTGCCGCGCCGTGTTCGCCGCCACGCTCGTCGCCGCATCGGCGATCGTCGCCACCCCGGTCGTTGTCGTCGCCGACCCCGGCGACACTGTCCTCGCCCGCCGCGGCGACATCGTGGTCACGAAGGCCGATTTCGATGCCGAGACCGAGCGCATCCCGGCCGACAAGCGCGCCGAATTCACGGCCAGCACGCGGCGCAATCTCCAGCTGCTCCAACGGATCCTGACGACGCGCGAACTCGCTGCCGAGGCGAAGGCGAGGAAGCTCGATGCCGACCTGCCCTCGGGCCTGCGGCCCGGCGAGGAGGACAAGCTTCTCGCTGCGGCGCTGCTGGCCGAGGTCGAAGCAGCGGCGGCGCGCGACTTCGAAGCGCGGCGCGCTACCTTCGAGCCGGCGGCGCGCGAGAGTTACACGATCGCCAAGCAGAACTATGCGATACCGGAAACCGTGATGTTGACGCACGTGTTCTTCGCCATCGAAAAGGACGGTGCCGACACCGCGAAAGCGCGCGCCGACGAGGCCTACGCGAAGATCAAGGCGGGTACGGACATCAGCGCGCTTGCGGCGACCATTTCCGACGACGCTGCCCGCCGCGAATCCCGGGGAAAGATCGGGCCACTCTCACGCACCGATCTCGAGGCGCCGCTCGCCAATGCGGCGTTCGGAATAAGGAACGTCGGCGAGGTTAGCGAGCCCGTGCACACGCGGGCCGGCTGGCACATCGTTCGCCTCGACGGCCGCACGGCGGCGATCCCCAGAACGTTCGACGAGGTGAAGGACCAGATCATGGGCGAGCTTCGCGTGCGACACGTCGCCGAGGCGAAGAACGAGTTGATGCGCGGGCTCGGTGGCGGCAAGCCGGTGGTGACCAATGATGCCGCGATCGATGCGCTGAAGACGCCGTTTGTACCGCCGCCTACCGACGCGCGGGTGCCGGCGGCGAAGAACTGAGTCCAGAACACGGCGCGTAGACCCCGCGCACGGACGCGATCTTGTTATGCTGCAGCCATGACGGCGAGACCGCCAAATGGTCTGGTTCCCGCGCCTGTCGCGGATGGCGCATTCGCACGCAAGGTCGCGCTGGCGACCGTGCGCCGCAATCGCACGCTGTTCGTCAACTTCTTTCGCCGCGAGTTGACGACACGTTATCTGGGAAGCATTACCGGGCTCGCGTGGGCGCTGTTGCATCCACTTGCGCTGCTCGCGGTATATCACTTCGTCTTCACGACGGTGTTTCGCGCCGGAGCATTCGATGGCAAGAGCTTCCTGGTGTTCGTTGCGGTCGCGCTGTGGCCATGGCTCGCCGCGCAGGAAGGGCTGCAGCGCGCGACGGTGGCGCTGGGGAACTACGCCGACCTGATCCGCAAGGTCGCGTTCCCGCACGAGATCGTCGTCTATGCGTCCGTTGCAGCGACACTTGCGCTCCAGTTCGCAGGCTACCTTGCGATCCTGGTCGTGCTCCGCGCCGTCGGCGAGCCGGTGCGCTTCGAGGGTCTTCTGCTCGCAGTACCGATCTGGATCGTCCTCGGCATCGCCGTGACCGGCATAAGCCTGTTGCTCTCCGCGGTGCAGGTGTTCGTGCGTGACGTCGAGCACGTGCTGTCGCCGGTGCTGATGATCCTGATGTACGTCACGCCGATCCTGTACCCGTTGACGCTGGTTCCCGAGGGCATGCGGCCGTGGGTCGCGGCGAATCCGTTCGGCTGGCTGGTCGATCGCTTGCGCGACGCGCTGCTCGACGGCCGCCTGGCGCCGCGTTGGGGTGATGCCGTTGCGCTCGCCGCCGCAGTTGCCGTGTTCTTCGCCGGGCGGTGGGTGTTCCGTCGGCTGTCGCCTCACTTCGAGGATTTCGTGTGAATGCCGGTGTGAGCGCCGCAGGTCTGTCCCGAAACGCGGCCTGCTCCTCCGCGGTGGTTAGCGCAGCGGCGGCACACCTATGACGGCGCTCCTGTCGCTGTCCAATGTCGGCAAGGATTACGCGAAAGTCGAGTCGCGCGGCGGCCGTCTGCGGCTGGTGTGGGACCTCCTGTGCGGGTGGCCGGCGGCGCATGTGTTCTGCGCGCTCGACGGCGTAAGCGTCGAGTTGAAGCGCGGCGAATCGCTGGGTGTGATCGGCGAGAACGGTGCCGGCAAGTCGACGCTTCTCAAGATCATCGCCGGCGTGATCAGACCGACACGCGGGGCCGTCGTCGTCAATGGCCGCGTCGGCGCGCTGCTCGAACTGGGTTCGGGTTTTCACCCGGAATACACCGGACTCGCCAACATCGACCTCGCTGCCGCGTTGCTGGGGCTCGCAGGGGACGAAATCGCCGCAAAGCGCGACGAGATCGTCGCCTTCGCCGACATCGGCGAGCACATCCACGACCCGATCAAGCACTATTCGTCCGGCATGGTCGTGCGGCTGGGGTTTGCCATCGCAACCACGCTCGCCCCCGACATATTGATCACCGACGAAGTTCTCGCCGTCGGTGACGAATCGTTCCAGAAGAAATGCATCGCGTGGATGGAGACCTACCTCGACGGCGGCGGCACGCTGCTGTTCTGCTCGCACAGCATGTACCACATCCAGAAGCTGTGCCGGCGAACGCTGTGGCTGAAGGACGGCCGCGCCGAGCGTTACGGCGCGGCGGCCGACGTCACGCAGGCGTATCTCGCGTACCACGAGGAAAAAGCCGCGCGCAGGACGGCGCGGACGCCCCGCACGGCGGTGGCCGCTGCCGGGGCCGCCGGCCACTACGCGATGCGCTTCCTCGAGTTGTCGCCGTCCGGTCCGATCGCACAGGATTCGCAGCTCACCGTGCGCGGCGAAGTGTATTCGCCGGACGGCCGTGTTCCCGTGGTGCTGGTCGGCATCGTCCGCGCCGACGGGACGCCGGTTTACGGTGTGGGCACCGACATGGACGGCGTGCGGCCGGCGCAGGTGGCACCGGACCGCTACGCGTTCACCCTTACGTTGCCGGGTCTCGCGCTGCTTCCCGGAAAGTACTATGTGCGCGGATTCGCCGCGGATCCCGAGGGCATGCGGATCTTCGATACATCCGAGGTGCCGCTCGTCATCACCGGGGAATCGCGCGAGATGGGTTTGGTGCGGCTGCCGCATCGCTGGCACGACGACGCCGTGCCGCGCGAGTGAGCGCGCAATCGGCCGGCGCGCTGCCCACGTATCCACCGCGATGAGCGCCGCCGGGCCGGTCCAAGGACGCCTACGCGCGCAGGGCGAAGCCAAGGCCCGAAGGGCGCGTCCGCGAGCGTGGGCGGCGGCCGACCCCAATCTGCAGCGCGAAGAGTGGAACGGTGCGGAGGCCGCATGGAATCGCTCCCCCTTCCGGGGGCAGCGCAGCGGCGATAGCCGCAAGCGTGGGGGGACCATGAGCGCCGCCGGGCCGGTCCAAGGACGCCTACGCGCGCAGGGCGAAGCCAAGCCCGAAGGGCGCGTCTGCGAGCGTGGGCGGCGGCCGACCCTCTGCAACGCGAAGAATGGAACGGTGCGGAGGCCGCATGGAATCGCTCCCCCCCGGGTGGCAGCGCAGAGACGCCAGCCGCAAGCGTGGGGGCACATCAATGAGTACGGCTGCCACGCATTGGGGCTGGCCCGCGCTCGCAGCGGCGTTGCCGTGGCCCGCGGGTTTTGCGCTGCTCGCGCGCGTGGCCGGCTCCGATCAAGTGCGGTTCGAGACCGAGGACGCCGCTTATGCGCAGGCGCAGCGGTTCGGCGGGACAGGCCTGCCCGAAGCGGGTGGTGCCAACGGTGCGGCGTGGCGCCGCGCCTGGCGCCTGGTGCGGCTCGTCGATCATGCGGATCTTTTCCTGACGCTAAGCCGCAGCGATCGTTGGCTCGACCGGAACGTCTCCGTGCACGGCGCATGGCCCGCCTCCGGACCATTCCTTGCCGTGACTTGCCACTGGGGCGCCGGGCTGTGGGCGCTGCGGCATCTCGGCCGCTCAGGAATCCGTTCGCGCTTCCTCGCGCGGCGATTGACCGAAGCTGAATTCGGCGGCGATCCTGGCCGACGGCGATACATGCATATGCGCATCCACGCCACCGAGCGGGCGACTCGTGCTCCAGTGATCTACACCGCGGGTGCGACTGCCGAGATCGCGGCGGCGTTGGACGAGGGGATCCGCATCGTCGCGCTGTGCGACGTGCCATTGCCCGCGGGGCGCTCGAAGATCGAAGTGCCGTTTCGCGGCGGACGACTGACAATGCCTCGCGGGCTGATCGCGCTGGCTTGCGCGCGCAACGTTCCGGTCGTGCTTTTCAGCGCCGGGATCGATCGCACTACCGGACAGCGCCGGCTCGACATCGCGCCGGCCGAAATCTTCCGGGATCCGGCGGTCATGGCCGGCGCACTGGCGCAATGGCTCGACACTTTGCTCGTGCGCGACGCTCCCGCATGGCACATGTGGCCGTATGCGGCAGAGTTGTTCACGTTCCAGGATTCAGCCGGACTCACTTCGACTAGACGACGGAGAACTCGTCAGGCATTGATTTCGATCTGCTCCGGTGGCAGGCCCGACTGATGCCGCTCGAACATCCGGGCGTAGGCGTTCTCGATGTGCCGGGTAAACAACCGGGTATCGAAAAGAGGATGCGTTTCGCGGTTTCGCGCGAGCCGCTCTCGAATCGCCGCAAGACGGTCCGGGTGCGTGGCAAGCTCGAGCGCCCTCTCTTCGTATTCCCCGGACGAATGCGTTACCAGATCGTCGAGACCAACTGCGCGCGTCAGGCTTGCTGCGACTCTGCCGGCGAACGTACCGCCCATTCGGGTCAGCACCGGCAACCCCGCCCAAAGCGCGTCGCTGGCCGTGGTGTGTGCGTTGTAGTGAAAGGTGTCGAGGAAGAGGTCCGCCAACCGGTGGCGCGCAAGATGGTCGGGCAACTGCACATAAGGCGCGAACACCAGGCGTTCCGATGCGACGCCGCGCTTGTCGGCTTCCGTGCGCAGGTTCCGAACGGCCGTCGGATTTCCCTGCAACAGCCAGAGCACACTGCCGTCGATTTCGTGCACCAGCCGCATCCAGATGTCGAACACGTCCGGCGTGATCTTGTAGTTGTTATTGAAGCTGCAGAACACGAACCCACGGTCCGGGAGGCCCGATTCGCGGCGGCCCGACGAATGGGGCGCGATAGCCTTGGTCGAATCGTTCACCTGGTATGTATGCGGAAGATAAACGATGCACTCCGTGTAGCACCCCGCGTCCTCGCGCGGGATTACCGTCGGATCCGCGATGAGATAATCGATGTAGCGCGTGCCCATCGTGCCCGGATAGCCAAGGTAGGAGACCTGAACGGGCGCCGGGCGGAGCGCGAAAATGCCGGCTCGGGAGTGTTGCGTGAATCCCTTGAGGTCGACGGCGATATCGATTTCCAGCTCGCGCGCCATGGCGGCGATCGTCTCGTCCGATCGATCCCGAAGATCGTGGAACCTGTCGAATGCCCTTTCGAGGCGGCGACGCCATGCATCGTCCGGGGAAGGGCCGAACGAGAATCCGATGAGCTCGAAGCGCGAGCGGTCGTGCTGCTCGAACAGGCCGACGATGAGATGCGCCGTCGCATGATTGTGAAAATCGGCAGAGAAATAGCCAATCCGGATGCGCTCGTGCGCGTAGCATCCGCCCCGGCATAGCGGTACAGGCGCCGTCGGGTGCCTGTCTGCAGCGAAGATTTCCGCGCAACGCCGCTGCTCGCCCGGCGTGGATGGAATGGCGAGCAACGTGAATGGCTGCGCGACCCGTTCCCCGCCCGAAACGCGCTTCCTGATGTTGGCGCAAGCCTGGTCGAAGGCGTTCCAGTCACATGCGTTCATCTTCACGTGCATCCAATCGCCCAGCAGATAGGGCGTTTCGGGGTCGAGCTCGACCGCCTTCGCGTAGCTTGCCAGCGCCTCGTCGACACGCTTCAGCTCGCGCAGGACGGCGCCGCGGATGTTGTGCGCTTGGGCATGGTCGGCCGCAAGGGCGATCGCCGTGTCGCAGCTCGCCAGCGCCTCGTCGAAACGGTTCAGCTCGCGGAGAGCGTTGCCGCGATTGACGTGCGCCTCGACGTACCGGCTGTCGATCGCGATGGCCCGGTCGAAATCCCCGAGGGCGTCCTGGACGCGGCCCAGGCCGTTGAAGGCGACGCCGCGGTGGCAGAACGCCTCGGCGTGGTCGGGCTTGAGGCCGATCGCCCGGTCGAAGTCGGGCAAAGCTTCGTGGTAGCGCCCGAGTTCATTGAGCATCGTGCCGCGGTTGTACCACGCATTGGCGACGTCGGGCCGGATCGATAGCGCCTTGTTGTAGCTCTCCATGGCCTCGGCATAACGCTTCAGTTCCTTCAGCACGTTTGCGCGGTTGTTGTGAAACGTTGCATTACCCGGCATGAGCTCGATGGCCTGGTCGTATCGGGTCAGCGCATCCTCGAATCGCCGCAGTCCCTGCATGGCATTGCCGATGTTGTTCATCGCGCCCGCGTGGTTTGGCATCGCCGCCAGCACGGCCGCGTAACACGGAAGCGCCGCCGCGAAATCGCCCCGCTGGCTGAGACAGATTCCGAGGTTGTGCATCGCATTCATATGATCCGGCTGATGGCTGACGATCTGCCGGAAGATGTCCTCGGCTTCGGCGATCTTGCCCGATCGATGCAGCGAAACGGCGTACGCGAACGCGTCGTCGATGGCCATCGGTTTGTCCTGCGGAGACATCATCCGGACAATCCGTTGGCCGACGCCCGCTCGCGCTGCGGCGCCCGCGGCAATACGGGGCGGGGACGAGAAAACCCATTGGCCGAAGCAGCGAGTCTGCAATACCCCTAATCAACGTAGGCGACGACCATCACGCGTTTGCCGCTCGCGAGCTGCTCGTAGGCACCCTCGGGCGGCGGGACGCGCAGAACGCGCGCAAAGCCCACTTTCGAGAGCACGAACAGCAGTGCCTCGTAACTCGGGCACACGCAAATACCCGTGGTGCTCGCTTCCGGCGCATGCGTTTCGGCGGTCTCGTCGATCAGTGCGAAACTGCCGACCATCTGGCGCTGGAACGTGTAGGCACCCCAGTCGACGATGCCCGTCATGTTCGGCGTCACCTGCGTTTCGATCACGCACGCGCGGCGCGTGATCGCGCGCGCGAGGCGCAGCGCGCCGACGGGGTTCTCGACGTGGTACAGGAGCCCCAGCATCAGCGTCACGTCGAACGTGCCGAGCGCGGCGGCTTGCAGCGTCGCGATGTCGCCCTCGACGGCACGCAGGTTGGACAGGCCGTAGACGCCCGCCATCAGCATCGTGTCGGCGACGTGCTCGCTCCGCGCGTCGACGGCGACGACCTCGCGGCAGCCCTTGCGCGCGACATGCGTCGCAAAATAGCCCTGATGGCAGGCGACGTCGACGACTGAGAGCCGGTCCCACCCCACCGCAGCGACCGGCGCCAGCGCCTGCCACAGCATGGCGAGGCGGGTGGTGTGGATGCGCGCGACGCCGTCGGGCAGATACGATCGCGTCGTCGTGCCGTCGGGCAGGTCGAACTCGTAGAACCACGGGCGCTCGCGCACCTGGCGGAGAAGGTCGGCTGTGCTCATCGTGCGGACCGTTGAGTGACGGCGGAGTTTACTATGCCGACCGAACGGTGCGGATGTGCCACGGCCAGAAATGCCGGCCCCGGGACTGGTCACCGATGCGATAAAATGCGCGTTGCGTCTCGAGCGCTCTGCGCTTCCGGGCAATCCTTCCGGCGCCGGCCGCCGCCTCGAACTCGGTCGTTCCCGATGCTCATCGCTTCCCGTATCGCCCGCATCGTATCCTGCCCGGCGCGCGCGGCATGGATGTCGGTACGGTGGCCGCGATGCCGCGGGCGTTGGCAGGCTGATGGCGGCTCCGGAGTATGCGCAGTGGTTCGAGCGCGGCCGCGCGCATCAGCAGGCGGGGCGCGCGATCGACGCCATGCTCTGCTATCGCCGTGCAACGCGCGCGGATCCGCGCGCGTCCGATCCGCATTTCGTGCTGGGTGAAGTGCTCTGGCAGCTCGGTCGCCTTCCCGAGGCGATCGGCGCGTGGCGCGAAGCATCGCGCCTGGTGCCGGTACATCTTGCTCCGTTGCAGGCCCTGGCGGAAGCGCTGCTCGCGACCGACGACGCCGCGGGAGCGCGCGCCGCCGCCGCACGCGTGCAGGCACTCGCGCCCGACGATGCGCGCGCGGCGCTGATCGGCGGCATCGCGGCGATCGCCGCGGGCGCGGCGGCCGCCGATCCGGCGCCGGCGGCAGCCGTTGCCGGCGTGCTGCAACGCGAGCCGCAGCTGCTCGCGGTCGCAACGCTGGCGATGCCGCTGGCGCGGGCACTCGATCGATGGCCGGGAGCGGCAGGACGCGGCGCGTTGCTCGACGTCATTGCGCGCACGGGAGCCGCGCTCGAGGCCGCGCCGCTCCTGCTTCACGCGCTGGTGCTCGAGCATCTTGCCGGCGCAGCGCAAGCCGACGCCGCCGAAGTCCGGGCGGCGACCGTCGCGCTTGCGCGCGCGCGCGCCGACGATGGCGGCGACCCCGAAGGCTTGCGCCGCATCGCCATCGCGGTCGGACGGCTCGATGCGTCGATAGCTTCCCTGCTGGCCGCTCGTTATGCCGCGGTGTGCGCCGCGTCAGTGGCAGCGCCGGTACCGTTGTCATGGCCGCGTCGCGCGGCGGGTACGCGGTTGCGGGTGATCGTTCTGCTTCCGGCCGAGCCCTTCGCTGCCGCACCGTTGTCGGAGCTTGCGTCTTTGCCGGGCGATGCGTTCGAGGTCGCACTGGCGGCGATCGGTGCCGCGGTGCCCCCGGCTGCGGCGGGGTTCACCGGCATCGCTCTTCCGGCGGAACCTGACGCCGTTGCGGCAAAGGCAATCGCTGCGCGAGATCCCGACGTGCTGGTCGATCTGTGCGGCCTCGCTGCGGCCGCGGGACCGCTGCTCGCGATGCGGCCCGCACGCGCAGTCTGGACGCTCGCCACGCTGCCGCTCCCGAATCGTGTTCCGCTCGTCGATCGCACCATGGGCAGCGCTGCGGAATTGGCGGCGGCGCTCGTCGCTCTCCAGCATTCACGCGATCCACGCAGCGATTGCCCGCTCGATGCAGCTGCGCTGGCGGACGCGTGGCGCGACGCTGTGCGCGCGCACCAGGACGGCGACCGCGCCGCGGCGCTCGTGGGCTATCGCCGCTTTCTCGAAACTCAGCCGGGATACGCGCCGGCGTTGTATCTGTCCGGCATGGCGCAGCGCGAGGACGGGGATATCACGGGCGCGCGCGATGCGTTTGCAGCAGCGCTCGCGGCCGCGCCTGGCTTCGTCGATGCCCGGGTCGCGGCGGCACGGGCCGCGTTGGCGCTGCACGATCCTGCCGCCGCGATCGCGTTGTGCGAGCAGGGACTTGAGCGCGCCCGGGGTGACGCGAGGCTGTGGCGTGCGCTGGGAGACGCCTGGCTGGCGCGACACGACGGCGCAGCCGCTGCGCATGCATTCGAAACCGCACTCGGAATCAATCCCAACGACGGCGAGATGCACTACAACCAGGGTGTCGCGTTGCAGATGTTGCGCGATTCTGCGGGGGCCGCACGCGCGTACCAGCGGGCGCTCGCGTTGCGTCCGGATCTCGTCGCCGCGCATTTCAACCTCGGAGTGTTGTTCGGTGAGCAGGGTGCGACCGATGCCGCGATTGCCGCATACGGCGAAGTACTCGCCGCCGACCCTGGAAACGTTTCCGCGTACAAGAACCTGGGCGAGACTCTCCTGGGCGCGGGACGCGTCGACGCCTGGCTCGCCAACTTCCGCCGCTTCGAGACGCACTGTCCGCACGCGTTGCCGCTCGCCGTCCAGGCGCTCGAGGCTTGCCAACACCTCGCCGATTTTCCGAAGCTCGAGCGTTATCTCGACGGGCTGCAGCAGGACCGTTTCGCGGCGAGCGGCGACGTAGAGCTCGTCGATTGCCTCGAAGAGCTCTTGTACCTGCTGCTGTTCTTCGACGTGCCTGCGGAGATGACCGGACACTGGGCACGCACCTACGATGCAGCCGCGCGGCGCGTCTACGGCGCCCCGCTGTCCCGTTCGGCCACGCGCAGGCCGGGCCGGCTGCGTATCGGTTACCTTTCGGCGGACCTGCGCAACCACGTGATGGGCAAGATGATCTGGTCGGCGGTCCGGCATCACGACAAAGCGCAATTCGAGCTTTACTTCTACGCGCTGTCGAGTGCGAGCGACGAGTGGACGGAGAAATTCCGCGGCCTCGCCGACCGCTTCGACGTGCTCGGCGAGCTCGATGAACGCGCCGCGGCGGAGCGCATCGCCGCCGACGATCTAGACCTTCTCGTCGACCTGTCCACGCACACCAAAGGCGCGAAGCCGGGGATTCTCGCGTTGAAGCCTGCGCGGGTGCAGGTCACGCACGTCGCGAGCGCCGGTACGGTCGGCCTGTCGACGATCGACTTCAAGCTCACGGACGCGCATGCCGACGTGCCCGGGAACCAGGCGTCCGCAAGCGAAGTGCTGCTGCCAATGGAAGGCTGCGTCTACCCGTACCGTCATCTGGCGCCGGCGGCCGAACACCCGTTCCATCGCACCACGCTTGGCATCGGCGAGAGCACGATCGTCATCGGCGCGTTCGTTGCCGGCATGAAGCTGTCGCGACGTTGTCTCGCGTTGTGGCGTGACGTGCTCGCGCGCATCCCGCGGGCGCAGCTCGCCTTTTCACCGGTGAATCCGGCGCTCGCCGGCATGTACGAGCGGCTCGCGGCCGCCGCCGGCATCGCGCGGGATCGGCTATTGTTCCTGCCCCAGGGGCGTGACGATGCGGAGAACCAGGCGCGTTACACGATCGTCGATTTCGTGCTCGATCCGATGCCGTTCGGCGGTGTCAATGGTACGCTCGAGGCACTCGACATGGGCGTGCCGGTCGTGACATTGCTGGGCAAACGGCACGGCGAGCGGACGTCGTATTCGATTCTCGCCAATCTCGGCGTTACCGAGACTATCGCGGCGAGCGGCCGCGAATATGTCGAGATCGCGGTGCGGCTCGCCGACGATCCGGCGTTCATGCGCGAGGTGCGCGACCGGATCCGCGCGGGGCTTGCGCATTCGGCGCTGACGGACATGCCCGCGCACACGCGAGCGCTCGAACGGGCCTACCTCGCCGCACTCGCGGCGAGGGCGCCCGAGGCACTCGCAGGCGCCGCCAGGCACGGCGATGTCTGACGCGCCGGCGCGCGACGCGCGCCTCGGAAAGGCCGAGGCGCTCCTCGGCGCCGGCAATCCCGCTGCGGCCATCGCGCTGCTATCCGCCGTGCTTGCGACAGCGGGGGCCCGCGCCGCCGACTGCCGCGCCGCACTGCTGCTGCGCGCGCGCGCGCGCGAGCGACTGTCCGATCTTCCGGCAGCGATCGACGACCTGCAGCGCGCCCTCGACTTCGAACCTCGCGACGCGCGCGCCCGCAACACGCTGGGGATCCTCCTTGCCGATCGCGGCAATACGGCCGATGCCATCGCTGAACTCACGCTCGCAGTTGAAATCGACCCGGCGTATGCGCGCGCGTGGAACAACCTCGGCAACGCGTTGCGGAGCGCGGGCCGTGTGGACGAGGCGGCGGCCGCCGTGCGCCGCGCGGTCGCGGCGGATCCCGGCTACGCGCTTGCCTGGGCCCATCTCGGGGCGATCCTCGCCGATCTCGGCGAGGAAATCGGCGCCCGCGACGCTTACGAACATGCGCTGGCGCTGAAGCCCGACGCGCGGGTCGTCCTTGCGCTGGCCGGTATCGCACGCCAGCGCGGCGACCTCGACGGCGCCTTCGACCTCTACTCGCGCGCCGTCACGCTCCTCCCGGCGGATGCCAATGCGCTGCTGCAGCTCGCGGGCACCCTGGCCGAGCGCGACGACCTTGCCGCGGCGCGCCACGCGTACGCCAGCGCGCGGGTGCGGCAACCGGCGTTGCTGCGCGCGGCCTTCGGCGAAGCATTGACGTTGCCGATGGTGTATGCCGATGGCGGCGGATGTTCTCGCAGCACGCGCCGGCTATGACGCGGGGCTGGCGCGGCTCGAAACCGAGGTTCCAGCCCTCGTCCGTGGCCGCGCGTTCGGCGATGTCATCGACGACCTGCGCTGGACCAACTTCCTGCTCGCCTATCAGGGTGAGGACGACCGGGACCTGCAGGCACGCTTCGCAACGATGGCCGGCAGCGCAATCGCAGCCGCCGCGCCGGAATGGCGCGCGCCGCCGCGGCGCTCGGCGACAGGGTCGCGCATCCGCGTCGGTTTCGCCTCGGCGTTCTTCAACGACGGCACGTGCGGCCGCTACTTCCGCAGCTGGATCACGCGCCTCGACCGCAACGCGCTTCGAAATCTTCGTCTATCACCTGCGCCGCGATCGCACGCCGTTTCTTGCAGGGCTTTCGCCGCATGCCGATCGCGTCCGCACGTTTTCCGGTGCGACGCTCGCTCCCTCCGCCATCGCGCAGACGATCCGCGCCGACGCGCTCGACGTGCTCGTCTACCCGGAGCTCGGGATGGACGCAACGTCGTTCGCGTTGGCTGCGTTGCGGCTGGCACCGGTCCAATGTGCGGGCTGGGGACACCCGGTCACGACCGGGCACGCGAGCCTCGACGCGTTCTTCTCCTGTGCCCCGATGGAGCCGGCCGATGCCGACGCGCATTATGTCGGAGCGGCTTGTGCGCCTGCCGGGGATCGGCACGGACTACGCGCAACCGATCGTCCCGGCGGATGCCGCGCGCACTCCGTTCGGCCTGCCGGAGGACGTGCCGCTGCTGCTCTGTCCGCAGTCGCTGTTCAAGATCCATCCGGACAACGATGCACTGTTCGCGCGCGTGCTGGCCGCCGTGCCGGCGGCGCGGCTCGTCGTGTTCGAGGGTCGGCATCCGGCGCTGACGGCGAAGTACCGCGCGCGCCTCGGAGCGGCGTTGGCACGCGAGGGCGTGCGCGGCGACGAGCGGCTGATCGTGCTGCCGCAGTGCGGGCACGACGACTACCTGCGCATCAATGCGGTGTGCGATGCGATGCTGGACACGCTGCGCTGGTCGGGCGGCAACACGAGTCTCGACGCACTGGCCGCGGGTTTGCCGATCGTGACGCTCCCGGGGCGCTTCATGCGCGGCCGGCAGAGCGCCGGAATGCTCTCGTTCGCCGGCCTCGATGAGCTCGTCGCGCGCGACGAGGACGACTACGTGCGCATCGCGGCACAGCTTGCCACCGACGGGGCGTGGCGCGCCGCGATCGCCGCCCGCATCCGCAACGACGGCCGCCGGCTCTTCGGTGATGCGGCACCGGTGCACGCATTCGCCGCCGCGCTCGAATCGCTCGTGCGCAGTCGCTGACGGCGCGCAAGGCGCGGCTGTCAACCGCGCGCTACACGCAGCAGCTGCCGCTTCGAGATCGCGTGTGAAACGCGCCATGTCGAACAGCGGGTGCGTGTGCCGATTGCGTTCGAGCCGCGCGCGAAGCGCCGCCGCCGTCGCGGGGTCGCGCGCGATCCTCAGGGCAGCGGCTTCGTACGCGCGCGAGGTCCGGCGTGGCAAGGTCGGACAGACCGATCGCGTGGAGCTGGCTTGCGGCGACGCGGCCCGCCATCGTCGTTCCCATGCAGGTCAGCACCGGGAGGCCCATGAACAGTGCGTCGTTGGCGGTCGTGCCCGCGTTGTACGGCGCCGTGTCGAGGAAGAGATCGGCGTGCACGTGTCGCGCGAGATGATCGGCGGGCGGTACACGCGGGGCGAACACGAGGCGGTCGGCGTCGATACCGCGGCGCCCGGCCTCAAGGCGCAGATTGGCGCAGGCCTTCGCATTGCCGGGCGCGAGCCACAGCACGCTGTGCTCGACTGCTGCCGAGCAGCGCGCATCCAGACATCGAAGAGGTCGGGAAGGATCTTGTAGGGCGCGTTGAAGCAGCAGAACACGAACCCCTTCGCGGGGAGCCCGCATGCTTCGCGCGACTCCGGCTGCGGCGCGACCTCGCGCCGCGTGTCGCTGGGACAGTAGCAATGCGGAAGCGTGAGGAAGCGCTCGGTGAAGAACGGCTGCGCATCGGCGGGCGTGACGATGCGATCGGTGATGACGCAGTCGATGAACTCGGCTCCCATCGAGCCAAGATAGCCGAGCCACGAAAGCTGAACCGGGGCGGGCCGCAGCGCGAGGATCTCGCTGCGGGCATGTGTCGTGTACCCGTTGAGGTCGATCAACAGGTCGATTCCGTCGTCGCGGATGCGCCGTGCCGTTTCGATCGGGGCATCGTCGCCGCAGTCGACGAAGTGGTCGAACGCTGCCTCGATCCGCGACCGCAGCGGCGAGACCTCGCGCGGGCCGATGGAGTAGGCGAAGGTCGTGAACTGCCGTCGGTCGTGGCGCTCCCAGACCTCGGTTGCGAGAAACGCGACCGCGTGGGTGCGAAAGTCGGATGAGACGTACCCCAGCCGCAGCGGTGCTCCGGAAATGCGCGCCGAACGAGGTGAGCCAGAGTGCCTTGCCAGGAGGCGCTGGGCGCAGCGAACGTGCCCAACGCTGGGCGACGCGAAGCTGCGCCCCAGGCGGCATCGGCATCGACAGCGCCGTGAACGGGTTAGCGATGTCATGATCGCCGTCGCCGCGTGTCAGGCGCTCGAGAATCCGCGCGTGAAGCGTGTCGAGTCCGTCCCACCGGCACAGGTGCGCGCGAGCAGTCGCGAGCAGTGTCGCCGCATACAGCCGCTCCGGATCGATCGTGTGCGCCTGCGCGAGAACGGGCTCGGCCCGCTCGAAGGCGCCGCCGTCGAGGAGCACCGAGCCCAGGTTCGTCAGGATGAGCGCGTCGTCCGGCGCCAGCGCGAGCGCGCGCCGGAAGCTCGCCTCGGCGCCATCGTAATCGCGCCGGTGATGCAGGCAGATGCCGTAATCGACCCAGAGGCTCGCGTCGGTATCGGCCGCATCGCGCAATTGGCGCTCGAACAGTGCGGCGGCTTCGCGGTGTGCTCCGTCGCGGCACAGCGCGTGAACGAGGTTACCCTGTGCCTGCCGGTGACCGGGTTCGCGGCGCAGCACTTCGCGCCAGGTGTCGGCGGCGCGCTGCGTCTGCCCGTCGGCGTCCAGCGCGAGGGCCAGGTTGTTCATGATGCTCGGGTGGCCGGGAACGATCGCCAGCGCATGTTCGTAGGCGGCGATCGCGGCGGCGAATTGCCGTTGTCGTCGATGCAGGTTGCCGAGCTGGAAGGGCGCGTCGGCGAATGCGGCGTCGCGCTCCATCGCACGGCGGAGCGCGGCTTCCGCCGCGTGCGGGTCACGGTCGCGCAGCGCGACACCCAGCAACGTCCACACGGGCGCGTCGTCGACGCCGAGGGCCATCGCCCTGCGGCACAAGGCTTCCGCCGCGGCCGTGTCGCCGCGTGTCCACGCGGCGTGCGCATCGCGAACCGCGATACGGCCAGCGGGATTGTCCGGCGCGGGCATTAGGGCCTGTTCACACTATGTCCGCAAGTGCGAACGGATGGCATGGGGCGCCAATCAAGGCGCCGATTTTGCCAACATCGGAAGCTAAGACCGGGTGTCTTGGCGAGGAGAGCAACACAGAGTGGCGCCCCAGGGCGCCCGTTCCCTTCGGGTTGCGGCGAAAAGGGCCGTTCACTTCGTTGCAAAGCCTCGCCGGGCAGCCGGCCCGCCTTCGTTTTGCGCCTCGTGCCCGGCCCTTTTCGCTCGCAACGCATCTTGTGGACATAGTGTGAACAGGCCCTAGCTCGCCGCGCGCCCGGCAAGCGTTCGCAGCTCGTCGCCGACACACGCGATGACAGCGGCCCAGTCCCCGGGGCGCGGCTGCCGAAACAGGCGCACGGTCGGGTACCACGGGCTGTCAGCGCGCTCCTGCTGCCAGCGCCAGTCACAGGCGTACGGCAGCATGATCCACGCCGGACGCCCGAGCGCACCGGCAAGATGCGCGAGGCTCGTATCGACGCTGACCACAAGATCGAGTTGATCGACGAGCGCCGCAGTGCCGTCGAAATCGTTGCGCGCCGGGAGCCGCTGCAACGCGTTGGCCGCCGGCACGAGCGGGATTTCGGTTTCGTCGTCGCTCCGTTGCAGCGAGTACCAGGCGATGTCCGAGACGGCGAGGAGCGGCGACAGCGTCGCCAGCGCGATCGAGCGCCTCCGGTCGTTGGAGTTCCGTTTGCTTCCCGACCACGCGAGGCCGACCTTGAGTTTGCGAGCGGGCGCCGAAAGCGCCGTTGCGACCTCCGCGCGTCGCTCCGGTGCAGGCGCGAGATAGGGCACTGTCGCCGGAATTGAAAGCGTCGTGATGCCGAGCGCGCCGGCGAGAGCAATCACCGGAGCCTGCACGTCGTACGCGGGCAGCAAATCCTGCGGTCCATAGACGGCGCTCACGCCCGGGGCCGTCGCAAGCAGCTGCACGAGCGGTTGCGGGGCGCTCACCAGCACGCGCATGCCGCGCTCGGCGAGCGGCTGCGCGAAGCGTATGAACTGCAGCGTGTCGCCCAACCCCTGCTCGGCGGTGACGAGCAGCGTCTGCCCTGACCGCACAAGGCCGTCCCATCGCGGTCCCACGTACTGCCGCTCGTGCCGCACGAGGTCGGGGATCTTCAGCCGCCACTCGTACTCGCGCCAGCCCTCGTCGAACTGCCCGGCGGCCAGAAGCGCAAGCGCGAGATTCCAGTGCGCCTGCGCGAAATCCGGGACGTGTGCCAGCGCCGAACGAAACGCTGCAATGGCATCGGCGAGCCGGTTGCCCGCCTGCAACGCAAGTCCGAGGTTGTTCCACGCGACCGCATGGTCAGGCCGCAGGGCCAGCGCGCGGCGATAGGCGGCAACCGCTTCGTTGTCGCGATCGGCCGCGCTGAGCGCCAGCCCGAGGTTGTTGTGGAATTCCGGCTCCTGCGGCACCGCCGCCGCTGCCTGCTCGAGCAAGGGGAGCGCCTCGTCGGGCCGGCCGCGCTGGTATAGAACGACACCGAGGTAATGCGTCGCCGCGGGATGCGCCGGGGCGACGTCCAGCGCCGCGCGGTAATCACGTTCCGCGTGATCGAGCTCGCCGCGCTGATGCGCCGCGAGCGCGTTGCGCACCAGCGTGTCCGCATTCGACGGCGGCTGGGTTGCCGTGGCGACGGACGAATTCCCCGCGCCGATCGCGCCGTGGCAGTGCTTGTATTTCTTTCCGCTGCCGCATGGACAGCGTTCGTTGCGGCCGACGGCGGCCGGATGCATGGCGTTGCGCTCGGCGACGGCAAGCATCGCTATGGCTTCGGATTGGCCGGGTTCGACGGCGAGAATGCGCCGCGCGATTGCCATGGCGGCAGTCCATTGGCCGAGCGCACTGCAATTGCGCAGGAGCTGGAGCAGTTGCGGCGAGCGCGCGATGGCATCGCTGAACCACGGCGCGAGCGAGGCGATCTCCGCCGGCGGTACGGTCCGCGAGAAATTGAAAAGTCCGTGGAAGCCGAAGGGTTTGCCGATCGGGTAGGCAACTTCGAACGAAAAGCGGTCCGCGAGTGCCTCGCTGGCAAAACGGATGCCGTGCTCACGCTCGAGCAGCGGCCGGAACGTGCGGCCGATGGTCATGTCCTCTACGTCGACGAGGGTGATCCGCGGATCCTGAAGCGCTTCGAGAAGCTTGCGCGATCGCAACGAGAAGCCGCCGTTGCCGACGCGCATGTCGTCGCCGTACCAGTACCATTTCGCACCGATGTAGTCACAGTCGAGGAATGCGTGATCCCACGCGGCCGGGTTCACGACGTAGCCGTCCCACTGCACGACGAGCGCGTGCGGTGTGGCGATGTGTGGCAACAGCGACTTCAGCACGAACTGCGAGTACGCATCGCGCGAGGTGAGCGGAGCGATGTGAACGACGTCGATGTCGTCCGGCACCGACACGCCCGCCGGCAGCGCCGTCGTGAAAAACAGCGTGCGCGCGTAACGGACGCCCTCGCGCGATCTTGCGAGCGCGCGCAGCGCCAGCGCGGCGTTGGCAGTGTCCGCGCAGACGAGCGTGACGCCCGGAAGGTCGAGCATGTGCGAGCGATGCGAGGCCGGGACGCTACGCTGCCGGCGTCGCGTCGAGAGGCGCGCCTGGGCGCGCCGCGGCCCAGCGCGCGGCGAAAACGCGGAATGCGAGCACCACGAAGACGGCGGCGAGCGGGGCGGCATGCAGCGTCGCGCGATTGACCGTCGTCTGCTCGGTAACCCAGTTCCGCGCGTTGGTGAAGCTGAACACGATGGCAAGGAAGAGCCAGCCGGCGGCGACCACTGCCGTCAGCGGGAACAGTTGGGGCGAGGCGAGCTGCCGCCATGCGAGCAGCGCGGCGGCGAGCGCGGCGTACCAGAGCAGGTGCCAGTTGGAAAGCAGGAAGTGGGTTTCGCCGAGGGCGCGCCATGCCGGATCGAAGTCGAGGTGCAACTGGTAGCCGAGGACGACCGGGTGCGTCTGCGCGAGCACGGCGAGCACGAATAGCGTCAGCGGGAGTCCGATCGCCGCAAACTTGAGTGCCTGCCGGGGCAGCAACACGACGACGACCCCGGGCACGAGGGTGAGCGCCCAGCCGAGCCCCGGTATCTTGATCTGCGTACAGGCGAGGGCGAGCAGCAGCGCGAGGCTCGCCTTGCGTGCATCGCGCGTTGCGCTCCAGCGCAGGAATGCCAGCACGGCGCCGGTGTAGTAGGCGGCCATGGGCAGGTCCGCGTAGCCGGCGAGTGCGACGTGGACGTTGGCGAGCGGGAGCGTCGCGACGATGAACGCACCGGTGAGCGCTCCGAGCGCCGGGACATCGAGTGAGCGCAGCGCCCCGTAGATGGCGAGCGTCAATGCCACGGAGAACTGCCACCACGGCCAGTTCATCAGCGCATCGTCCCAGCGCCCGAGCGCAAGGCACGACCATACCTGAAGGAGCGGGACCGTCGACGGATATTCCGGCGACGCATCGAACCAGGCGGCTCCGCCGGCCGCGTACCAAGCTTCACTGCGCACGAACGGGACGATCTGTCCCAACTCGTACCAGACACGAGCCTTCGTCGCCCACTGGATCCACGCGTCCCACGGATAGAGCGGCTGCCATTCGACGAGCAGTCCGAGCAGCGCGTAGCGCAGTGCGAGCCACGCCAGCAACAGCCGCCACGTGATGCGCGCCGCCCCGGCGAGACCTGGCGGTGCGAGCAGCGCGCGCAATGCGGCACGCACGGCCTCCGTCACCGGCGCGCCGCCGTGACGGCGCCAGGCGAGGTAGCCCAGCGCCAGCGCGGCGAGACCGAGCGGCAGGGCGATCGGCAACACGCCGAAGCGCACACCAACCTGCGAGAGCACGCGCATCCACAGTGTGAGCAGGAATGCACCGGTGAGATAGCCGGCGCCTGCAATCCAGGCGATCTCGCCGGGTGCGGCGAGCGGGCTACGCGGATCGCGGGCCGCGAGCAACACCACAATTCCCAGCAGCCACGGCAACAGCAATCCGGCGATCAGCATCAACGCTTCCATTCAGCGGATCCGGAACAGCGCCGCGCCCGGCTCGACCAAGAGCGACTCGGCCGCCACCGGAGGGCCGCTGTCCCAGCGCAGCAGCCCTTTTGCGGCGTCGAACTGGATGCCGCGCCGCTGATAGACGACGAGATAATCGCCCGGGCGCAGCGCGAGCGGGGGTGGTACCGTGTTGCGCCACGGGTCGAAATGAACGTTGTGCGGATAGAGGTGATACGCACCGCGGCCGCGAAAATAGTGCGCGTCTGCGACCATGAAGACGCGCGCCGGCGTCCGGGGGAGGGTCGCGCGTACCTTTTCGATGAACTGGAACAGCTGACCATCCTCGGCGGCGACATGCTTGTCGCGCCAGCTCTTGCCGGAATATTCGCTGGCGGTCACCCTGACCTGTCGGGCGAGATTCCACTGCCAGCGCGCGTCGAGTGCGAGCCATGCCGCGCCGAACGTCGCCGCGAGCGCCAACGGCAATCCGGCGCCGATCCAGTGCGGGCGCCATCGACCGAGCCCGACCGTGATGGCCGTGGCGAGCAACGCCGCCAACCCGAACAGCGGTGGCAGCGGGAGTTCCTGCAGATCGGCGCCGCCGACGACGGTGTTGATCGAGGCGCCGGTCCAGGGTTCGAACGCGGTCCAGTCGCGCAGGCGGCTGCCGACCAGCGATCGTACCGACAGCGTATCGGCGGTCACGCCGACAATCCGCACGGGCTCGTTCGCGACCGGCAGCCGCAGTGCGAGCGCGACGCCATTGACGGGCCCGATCCAGTTCGGATTGCGGGCGGCCACGATCGGCGCGAGGCGATCGGCCTCGACCGGAATGTCCATCGTGAACGTGCGGCCAGGCTTGAATTGGTTACGCCAGAGCAGCCGTGCCTCGGTGCCCACCGGCAGGCCGGTGACATGCCACGCGACGCCGGGGTAATCACCCGCGCGGATGGCGACCGCGACAGTGACGATGATCGTGCCGGAGGCGTCGGCGGGCATGACGACGAGCGCGTCGCCGTCGAGCACGCCGTTCCCCACGGCAACGGCGAGTGCGCGCGCCCCGTACAATTTCGAGTCCACGGTGCTGAACCAAGCCCCCGGGGCGGCAAGCGAGAGGTACGCCAGGAAAAGGGCGATCAAGGCGATCGCAAAGCTTGCCGCGACAATGCTCAGGGCACGGCCCGCGTGCGGTGCGGGAATCGCGACCGCCTCGTCCGCAGGCACGGGTGGGAGATGGCCGGGCGATTCCGCTAGCGGGCGTGACGACTCGTCAGGATGTGCCAAAGCGTGAGTGCGAGGATGCGCAGGTCGAACAACACGGACCAGTTGTCGATATAGTAGAGATCGTATTGTATCCGCTGCGCAAGGTCGGTGTCGCCGCGCAGATCGTTGACCTGCGCCCAGCCGGTGATACCCGCCTTGACGAGATGTTTCTGCATGTAACCCGGAATCTGCTGCCGGTACTGCCGGACGAATTCCGGCCGCTCGGGCCGCGGTCCGACGAGCGACATTTCACCATTCAGCACGTTCCAGAGCTGCGGTAACTCGTCAAGACTGTAACGGCGGAGGAACGCGCCGAATCGCGTCGCGCGGCTCTCGCCCTCCCGCGCCCACACGGGTCCGGAGTCGGATTCGGCGTCCTGCGGCATCGACCGGAACTTGAGCATGACGAAGCGCTGGCCGTTCCAGGTCACGCGTTCCTGGCGGTAGAGCACCGGGCCGGGCGAGGACAGCTTCACGCCGATCGCAATGAGCGTCCACAGCGGAAGGCTCGCGACCAGGAGAAGCGACGCCAACAGAAAGTCCTCCAGCGTCTTGCGCGTCGAGTCGATCCCCGTATGCGGCGAGTCGGTGAGGTTCAGTACCGGCAGGCCGGCCACCTCGGTCACCGAATGATGCAGCAGATGGAAGCTCTGGATATCCGGCACGAATCGCACGAGCGCCGACGTCTGCCGCAGTTCCTCGAGGATCTGCTGTATGCGTTCCTCGGCGCGAAGCGGCAGTGCGATCCAAACCTGATCGGCGGGGTCTTGCGCGAGGTCGTCGGCGATCCGGGCGAGGCCGCCCAGAATCGGAACGCCGTCGACCGCGCTGCCGTACAGGCTCGCATCGTCGTCGTAGAAGCTCCGCACAGTGAGTCCGCTCCACGGCGCCCTCCTCAGGCGTGCGGCGATTTCCCGGCCGTGCGCCCCCGCGCCGATGATCACGATGTGACGGAGGTTGCGGCCCCGCTTGCGTAGTGCCCGCAGCGCAGTCCGCACTGCGGCGCGCGACAGCGTGTGCGCGAGAAATCCTCCTGTGATCAACAGCAACGCCCAGACGCGCGAGATACTGGGCTCGGTCTTCGTGAGGAACAGGAACACGCCGCCGGTCAATGCGATCGCGACCCACGCCAGAAACAGCGCGCGGACCTCTTCGGCGAAGCTGATGCCGCGCTGCGACTGGTAGAGCTTCAGCGTTGGAAACGCGGCGTATGCAACGAGCGTTACGGCGAGCAACGCGGCGACGTAACGCGCCTCCATGTCCCAGGTGTCGAAATAGAGGCGGTAGGCGATCGCGCCCGCGGCGATTGCGAACAGCGGATCGATGATCTGCAGCGCAGCGTCGAGCCGCGTCGAGATGTCCTTGAGGAGGTTGCGGCGCATCGCCAGGCGTCAGGCGGCTTCGGCGACGGGGCGCGGCCTTGCGGGTGCGGCGTAGGCCGCGTCGACGGCGCGCTCGAGTTCGGCGCAAAAGCGTGCGGGCGCGAACCGCTGTGCGTTGTCGCGGCACACCGCCGGCGTGATCCGATGCGCGTCGTTTTCGAACGTCGTAATCGCCGCAACGACCGCACCTGGCGTTTGGGTGTCGAAAAACACGCCGGTCGGCGCGGGATCGTTCAACCCACGAACCGATTCGCGTACGCCGCCGTGGCCAAAGGCGATGACGGGCGTGCCCGCCGCCTGTGCCTCGACGGGTGCAATGCCGAAATCCTCGTCGGCGGCAAACAGGAATGCGCGCGCCTCGGCCACCTGCCGGGCGGTTTCCACGTCATCCTGCCGTCCGGCAAATTCGACATTCGGCACGCCCAGCGCTTCGAGCCGGGCGCGTTCCGGGCCGTCGCCGATTATGACGAGCCGGCGTTCCGGCAACGCGCGGAATGCTTCGATCAGTACGTCGACACGCTTGTACGGGACGAGCCGCGACACCGTGACATAGTCGGCGCCACGCACGGTTTCGGCGCGTCGGTTCGCCGCCGCGCTGAAGCGCTCGACGGCGACCGGTGGATAGATGACGTCCGCGTGGCGCCGGTAACAGCGGGCGATTGCGGCAGCGGTGTGGTGCGAGTTCGCAATGAACCGATCGACGCGCTCGCTCGCCCGGACGTCCCAGTCGCGAAAGCGCGACAATGCCCGTTCGACCGGCAGGCGCCGCCATTCAGCGCCGTGCGTCGCGCGGTCGGAATAGGTCGAGGCCATCGCCCACGCGAATCGTGCCGGCGTATGGCAATAACACACGTGAACCTGCCCCGCGTGCGTACGCGCACCTTTGGCAACGGCATGCGAATTGGAGATGACAAGGTCGTAGCCGGAGAGGTCGAAACGCTCGATCATCTGCGGCCGCAGCACGGCGGCGTATCGGAACCACCGGCGCGCGCCGGGCAGGCGCTGCAGGGACGAGGTAACAATGCGCGCAGCCGGGAGCCGCGCGCGTTCCTCGGGCGGGAGGTAGTCGACCAGCGTGTAGATGTCGGCGTGCGGAAACACGTGCAGCATCTCCACGAGCACCGCCTCGCTGCCGCCCCAGGTATCAAGCCATTCGTGGACGAGTGCGATCCGCATGACGGTCGATCAACGCGCGAGCAGCGCTTCGACGTGCGCGGCGACGGCCGCCGGCGCGATGAGCTGCATGCAGCGGTTGTCGGAACACGCGGCGAAGTTTCGACCGTCGTAGCACGGCGAGCATGGCAGCGCTGCGCCGGGCCAGAGCACGGCTACGGAGGCGCTTTCACGCATCATCGTTGCCGGCGGCGTCGGTCCAAACAGGGCGACCACGGCCACGTTCGCGAGGTCCGCAAGATGGAGGGGGCCGGAATCGTGCGTGACCACCGCAGCGCAGCGGGTATAGAGCGCGAAGAGTCCGGGCAGCGTCGTGGCGGCGATGAGATCGGTGACGCGGAGGCCCGCGAAGGCGGCGCGAACCCACGTGTCGTCGGGACCGCCGGTCAGCACAACGCGGCGTCCGTGGGCGACCAGCAAGCCGGCGAGTTCGGCATAGCGCTCGAGCGGCCAGCGGCGCAGAGGATTGTCGCGCGCGGGGTTGCGGGCGCCTCCGGGCGCAAGCGCGATGAGAGGCTGCTCTTCCAAGTCGCCCAGACGCTCCGCGATGCCGGCGTCGAGTGTCGCGCGCACCGGCGGCGGCGGGAAACGAATGGCGGTCCAGTCGTCGGCGCCGGTCACGAGCCGCACGTATTCGTCGCCGTGGAAGCGACCGGGAACGAGCCGCGGGCGCGCGCCGCGCTCGCCGAGCCAGCGGCGCTCAGGGCTGCGTACGCGCGCGGCAAGCATTCGATACCGCCGATCGGAATGCGCAGTGACGACGAGGTCGAAGCGCTTGCCGCGCAGCGCTTTCCAGGCGGACAACACCGCCTGTGCCTTTCGCGTTCGTGCGCCGCCCAGCACGGCGGCGTCGTCGACGACGACGAGCTCGTCGATACCCTCGACACAGCGCAGGAGTGGCGCGACTGTCGCGCCGCAGAGCCACGTGATGCGCGTTGCGGGATCCGCAGACCGCAACGCCGTCACCATCGGCAACGCCATCACGACGTCGCCAATGGCAGCCAGTTTGACAATGAGGACGGAGCGGGGCACAGGTGTTGCGATCGATACGGAGCGCAAGCCGGACCGTTACCAAAGGGGCGCTCGATGCCGTCAAAGCGCAGACCGGCATGCCACGGGCATTCTAGCAGCGGGCCGCGAGGTGCCGGCGGCCGGAACGCCGGCGCACCGATTGTGCCGGCGGAACGTCGAATCCCAGAGCCGGCGCCGAGGAGCAGGTGTTGACCGGGGACCAAAACGTTGTATAATCGCGCTTCTTTGCTGGCACATTTGGCGCTGGCTCGTGACAACGTCACGGCGCTGGGCGCGGGCCGGCCTGTTCTTTAACAAATCGCAACCGATAAGTGTGGGTGCTGGGGTGCTTGGGCGCCCCGTGCTCCGGTTTGGTGAAAGCCGAATCGTGTGCGGGGAAGCGAAGGACTTAAGGTGCTCACACGACGCAAAGTCGCTTTCGTTTCTGCAAGGGGACGGAAGCGCAACGTCTTGTCCTGGTTCTGCAAGGAACCGGGATGGGGCCAACGTCGATTGAGTGACTTTGTATTGGATTGAACTGAAGAGTTTGATCCTGGCTCAGATTGAACGCTGGCGGCATGCTTTACACATGCAAGTCGAGCGGCAGCGCGGGGGCAACCCTGGCGGCGAGCGGCGAACGGGTGAGTAATGCATCGGAACGTACCTCGTAGTGGGGGATAACTCGGCGAAAGCCGTGCTAATACCGCATATGCTCTGTGGAGGAAAGTGGGGGACCCGCAAGGGCCTCACGCTATGGGAGCGGCCGATGTCCGATTAGCTTGTTGGTGGGGTAAAGGCTTACCAAGGCGACGATCGGTAGCTGGTCTGAGAGGATGATCAGCCACACTGGGACTGAGACACGGCCCAGACTCCTACGGGAGGCAGCAGTGGGGAATTTTGGACAATGGGGGCAACCCTGATCCAGCCATGCCGCGTGCGGGAAGAAGGCCTTCGGGTTGTAAACCGCTTTTGTCTGGGAAGAAAAGGTTCACCCTAATACGGTGGATTCTTGACGGTACTGGAAGAATAAGCACCGGCTAACTACGTGCCAGCAGCCGCGGTAATACGTAGGGTGCGAGCGTTAATCGGAATTACTGGGCGTAAAGCGTGCGTAGGCGGTTCGCTGTGTCTGCGGTGAAATCCCCGGGCTCAACCTGGGAATGGCCGTGGAAACTGGCGGGCTGGAGTGTGGCAGAGGGGGGTGGAATTCCGCGTGTAGCAGTGAAATGCGTAGAGATGCGGAGGAACACCGATGGCGAAGGCAACCCCCTGGGCTGACACTGACGCTCAGGCACGAAAGCGTGGGGAGCAAACAGGATTAGATACCCTGGTAGTCCACGCCCTAAACGATGTCAACTGGGTGTCGGGGGAGCGATTTCTCGGTACCGTAGCTAACGCGTGAAGTTGACCGCCTGGGGAGTACGGCCGCAAGGTTAAAACTCAAAGGAATTGACGGGGACCCGCACAAGCGGTGGATGATGTGGATTAATTCGATGCAACGCGAACAACCTTACCTACCCTTGACATGTCCGGAAGCCTGCCGAGAGGCGGGGGTGCCCGAAAGGGAACCGGAACACAGGTGCTGCATGGCTGTCGTCAGCTCGTGTCGTGAGATGTTGGGTTAAGTCCCGCAACGAGCGCAACCCTTGTCCCTAGTTGCTACGCAAGGGCACTCTAGGGAGACTGCCGGTGACAAACCGGAGGAAGGTGGGGATGACGTCAAGTCCTCATGGCCCTTATGGGTAGGGCTTCACACGTCATACAATGGCCGGTACAGAGGGTTGCCAACCCGCGAGGGGGAGCCAATCCCTTTAAAGCCGGTCGTAGTCCGGATTGCAGTCTGCAACTCGACTGCATGAAGTCGGAATCGCTAGTAATCGCGGATCAGCATGCCGCGGTGAATACGTTCCCGGGTCTTGTACACACCGCCCGTCACACCATGGGAGCGGGATGTACCAGAAGTAGGTAGGCTAACCGCAAGGGGGCCGCTTACCACGGTGCGTTTCGTGACTGGGGTGAAGTCGTAACAAGGTAGCCGTATCGGAAGGTGCGGCTGGATCACCTCCTTTCTCGGAACGCCAAAGTGTTCCAGTGCCCACGCTTATCGGTTGTAGCCAGGGGGCGGGATGCCCACCCCGACAGGGGCCTGTAGCTCAGTTGGTTAGAGCACCGTCTTGATAAGGCGGGGGTCGATGGTTCGAATCCATCCAGACCCACCATCATCACTTACCGGGGCTGTAGCTCAGCTGGGAGAGCACCTGCTTTGCAAGCAGGGGGTCGTCGGTTCGATCCCGATCAGCTCCACCAACCTCGGGGTCGGCGACACAGGCAATGGGAATCAAGAAAGCATAGGCAAGCCGCTGGGCTTACCTCTGTTTTTTGCCAGATATCGGTTGTTCTTTAACAATGTGGAAGAAGTAAAGCGCACACGATGCAGTTGGTCGTGTGCTGGGTTGGATTGTATCGACCCGTTCGTCCTGTTGAGTTCGGGGCGGGCGGGTAGCGCAAACACCCGTAATGCGAGCGGAGCAGTGCTCAGTGTTATGGGGTCAAGCGACTAAGTGCATGTGGTGGATGCCTTGGCGATCACAGGCGATGAAGGACGTGGCAGCCTGCGAAAAGCTGCGGGGAGCTGGCAAACGAGCATTGATCCGCAGATGTCCGAATGGGGAAACCCGGCCCGCAAGGGTCACTCCTGCCTGAATACATAGGGCAGGTAGAGCGAACCCGGTGAACTGAAACATCTCAGTAGCCGGAGGAACAGAAATCAACCGAGATTCCCAGAGTAGTGGCGAGCGAAACGGGAGCAGCCGTCGCGATTTAGCAGTTGCCTCAGGGGAACGGTCTGGAAAGGCCGGCCGCAGTGGGTGAGAGCCCCGTAACCGAAGAGGCGATTGTGGAACCAAGCGCGAGACAAGTAGGGCGGGACACGTGTAATCCTGTCTGAAGATGGGGGGACCATCCTCCAAGGCTAAATACTCGTGATCGACCGATAGTGAACCAGTACCGTGAGGGAAAGGCGAAAAGAACCCCGGGAGGGGAGTGAAATAGATCCTGAAACCGCATGCATACAAACAGTCGGAGCCCCAGCTTTATTGGTCTTCGGGTTCTTTGACGCGCGAGCGATAGCGAGCGCGGCAAAAGAACTTCAAGATGAAGCAGATCCTGCAGGTCCGTTGGATGGAAGTGACGGCGTAACGCGAACGCAAGTGAGCGTAGCCGGCACCCCAGCCGATGGGCCTGGAGGGCCAATCAAGCTGGGGTGACGGCGTACCTTTTGTATAATGGGTCAGCGACTTACGTTGTGTGGCGAGCTTAACCGGATAGGGGAGGCGTAGCGAAAGCGAGTCCGAACAGGGCGACTTAGTCGCATGGCGTAGACCCGAAACCGGATGATCTACCCATGGCCAGGCTGAAGGTGGGGTAACACTCACTGGAGGGCCGAACCCACTACCGTTGAAAAGGTAGGGGATGAGCTGTGGGTAGGGGTGAAAGGCTAATCAAATCCGGAAATAGCTGGTTCTCTCCGAAAACTATTTAGGTAGTGCCTCAGGTATCACCGACGGGGGTAGAGCACTGTCATGGTGGCGGGGGTCATTGTGACTTACCGCGCCATAGCAAACTCCGAATACCGTTGAGTGCGAGCCTGGGAGACAGACGTCGGGTGCTAACGTCCGGCGTCGAGAGGGAAACAACCCAGACCGCCGATTAAGGTCCCCAAGACTTAGCTAAGTGGGAAACGAGGTGGGAAGGCTCAGACAGCCAGGATGTTGGCTTAGAAGCAGCCATCATTTAAAGAAAGCGTAATAGCTCACTGGTCGAGTCGTCCTGCGCGGAAGATGTAACGGGGCTCAAGCTAGGCACCGAAATCGCGGGTGAAAGTAGGGTCAGACTCGACTTTCCGGGTCTGACTCGCAAGGGCACAGGCTGTGGCGAAAGTCGAGTCTGACCCTACTTTCACGGTAGGAGAGCGTTCCGTAGGCCGGTGAAGGTGAGGGGAGACCCTTGCTGGAGGTATCGGAAGTGCGAATGCTGACATGAGTAGCGATAAAGCGGGTGAAAGGCCCGCTCGCCGAAAGCCCAAGGTTTCCTGCGCCACGTTCATCGGCGCAGGGTGAGTCGGCCCCTAAGGTGAGGACGAGAGTCGTAGCCGATGGGAAGCGGGTCAATATTCCCGCACCGACCTGCGATGCGATGGGGGGACGGAGAAGGTTAGCGCGGCCGGGTGTTGGACGTCCCGGTTGAAGCGTGTAGGCGTGGTCCTTTGGCAAATCCGGGGGTCTTAGCCGAGGCGTGATGACGAGGGCCGGCTTGCCGGCCTGAAGTGCGCGATACCCTGCTTCCAGGAAAAGCCTCTAAGCTTCAGTCGTTGGTTGACCGTACCGCAAACCGACACAGGTGGGCAGGATGAATATTCTAAGGCGCTTGAGAGAACTCAGGAGAAGGAACTCGGCAAATTAGCACCGTAACTTCGGGATAAGGTGCGCCCCTGGTAGGTGAGAGCGTACAGCTGGAGCCGAGAGGGGCCGCAGTGAAAGGGTGGCTGCGACTGTTTAACAAAAACACAGCACTCTGCCAAGACGAAAGTCGACGTATAGGGTGTGACGCCTGCCCGGTGCCGGAAGGTTAAATGATGGGGTGCAAGCTCTTGATTGAAGCCCCGGTAAACGGCGGCCGTAACTATAACGGTCCTAAGGTAGCGAAATTCCTTGTCGGGTAAGTTCCGACCTGCACGAATGGCGTAACGATGGCCACGCTGTCTCCTCCTGAGACTCAGCGAAGTTGAAGTGTTTGTGAAGATGCAATCTCCCCGCGGCAAGACGGAAAGACCCCGTGCACCTTTACTGTAGCTTTGCATTGGACTGTGATGGGACCTGTGTAGGATAGCTGGGAGGCTTTGAAGTGGGGGCGCTAGCTCTCGTGGAGCCAACGTTGAAATACCAGCCTGGTGTCATTGCGGTTCTAACCTGGGTCCATTAACTGGATCGGGGACCGTGCATGGTAGGCAGTTTGACTGGGGCGGTCTCCTCCCAAAGCGTAACGGAGGAGCTCGAAGGTTCCCTAGGTACGGTCGGACATCGTACTGATAGTGCAATGGCACAAGGGAGCTTGACTGCGAGCCTGACAAGGCGAGCAGGTGCGAAAGCAGGACATAGTGATCCGGTGGTTCTGTATGGAAGGGCCATCGCTCAACGGATAAAAGGTACGCCGGGGATAACAGGCTGATACCGCCCAAGAGTTCATATCGACGGCGGTGTTTGGCACCTCGATGTCGGCTCATCACATCCTGGGGCTGTAGCCGGTCCCAAGGGTATGGCTGTTCGCCATTTAAAGTGGTACGTGAGCTGGGTTCAAAACGTCGTGAGACAGTTTGGTCCCTATCTGCCGTGGGCGCTGGAGATTTGACGGGGGCTGCTCCTAGTACGAGAGGACCGGAGTGGACGCACCGCTGGTGTACCGGTTGTGACGCCAGTCGCATTGCCGGGTAGCTATGTGCGGAAGCGATAACCGCTGAAAGCATCTAAGCGGGAAACGTGCCTGAAGATGAGATCTCCCGGGGACTTGATCCCCCTGAAGGGTCGTGGCAGACCACCACGTTGATAGGCCGGATGTGGAAGCGCGGCAACGCGTTAAGCTAACCGGTACTAATTGCCCGTGCGGCTTGACCCCATAACCGTGCGCACTGCGTGCGCCGCTGGCAGCGTTCGGCTGTCAGCGATCAGCAACGGCAAACCACCGTGCTGAACGCAAACGATGGTGTTTGCGCCGATCCAACCCGCTTTGCTTCTTCCCCAAGCGGTCGCTGCGGTCACTCGTAGACCGCCGATCACTGCTCAACGCCTGACGACCATAGCCCGTTGGACCCACGCCTTCCCATCCCGAACAGGACCGTGAAACGGCGGCACGCCGATGATAGTGTGGATTCCCATGCGAAAGTAGGTCATCGTCAGGCACCCTCCACGAAAAAGCCCAACCGTGCGCGGTTGGGCTTTTTCATTGTGCGGTCAGCCGATGCCGATGCGAAACGAGGATGCACGCCCCGGGTCAGGTCCGGGGCGTCCTGGCCGGGCAACGACGAGGTCTGGCGAGCGCAGCGCCGCCCGACTCAATAATACTTGCCCGGTAACGGCACATCGCCCGGACCGCCGTAACCGAAGATGGCCTGAACGTTGCCGTCGCGCGTGGTGCTCATGTACCACATGCCGTCGCGGTAGATGCAAAGGTCGGCCTTGCCGTCGCCGTCCCAGTCGAAGAGCAGCGGCTTGTCCTGCGTTGCGCCTCCGAAACCAACCATCGTGTTGGCGACACCGTCTCGATTGGTGTCGATGAACCATAAGCCATTGCGGTAGATGACGAGATCGGCGATGCCGTCGCCATTGACGTCACCGGCCAGAGGCACGTCACCCGGGGCTCCGCCAAACACGAAGGTCTTGTCCGCGGTCCCGTTGAGGAAGTGGTCGACATACCATCGGCCGCCGCGGTAGATGACGAGGTCATCCGTGAAGCCGGCGCCGTAGAAATTGCCCGTCAGCGGAATGTCTCCCGCCATTCCGCCGAAGCCGATCGTTTGATTCGCAATGCCATTGCGATCGGTGTCGATATACCAGAGGCCGTTGCGGTAGATGACGAGACTCGTCAAGCCGTCGTTCGTGAAGTTCCCCACCTGCGGCACGTCGCCGGCCATGCCAAACGCGATGCTGCTATCGGGCTTGTGGTCGAATCCGTCGTCCAACAGGAATTTGTAGACAGGGGTGCCGACTCCCGGTTGCGTCTTTCGGTACAGCCCAAGATCCTTCATGGTCGGGGGGCTCGCGACCGAGACCGTCAATCCGCCCGCGCCTTTCGCCACTGCGGTAATCGTGACGCCCGTCATCTGGTCGGTGAATGCGCTGCCCACTGCGAGCGCGCCGTCATTCATCGTCGTCGTCGCGGGCACCATGTCGAGGAAGCAGGTATCCCAACAGCCGTACTCGCTCATGTCTCCCTGGTGCATCAATCCGCCCAGGTGAATGGTCGCGCCATTGGTCGCGGCCGCAGGCAAGCCGGCATCGAAGCCGGTGGCGGTGCGATGTTCCACCCAGTAGGTACGGTGCATCGCCGCTGGAATCTGCACCGCGTACAACGTGCCGCTCGGGGATTCCAGCGGCGACAGGGTGTACGTCGCCGATCCGACCGTGTGCGTCGCCACTTTCGCATCGGGGATCCACCCCATCTCGTTCTTCTGCCACGCGTTGATGTGGCGCGTACCCTGATTGCCCATGATATTCCACGGGTCGCCGTACTCGGGGCGATTGTCCGGGCAATTCGTCGCGATCGTGACACCACTGCAAGGGAGCGAGTTGGCGTGCCCCAGTCCAAAGTTGTGGCCAATCTCGTGCCCGATCACGCCCAAGGTGTTGTACTGGTTGCTCCACGTCTGCGTGCCCGTGACTTGCCCGAGCCCCGCCCAGCCGCAAGCGCTCACGCGCGTGAAGAGGTAGACGAATTTCTGATAGCTCCCGAGGCTGTAGCCGGCGAGTTGCGCGACGCGGCGCGCCTCCGTGGCGATGGCCGAGTAATTGCAGGTGGTCGGCGCCTGAAAGCTCGCCGTGAGCCACGGGGTAACGGTACCGGTCATCAGCTGGTTGCCGAACGACGCTTCCGACCAGTAGTTGGCGACACTGTTGGCCCCTCCGAAGACAACGTCTTGCACCGCTGATTGAAGGAACGGCTGCGCAGGTGCCGTCGCCGGCGGCGTCGGCTGGAAGTTGAGGAGGATCACCAGCACCGACGTAGTCTGCGGCGCTGCTGCGACACCATCCGCGAGCGTGGTGCTCCGCGCCGGTGGCTCCGCGAGCACCGTGATCGAATCTGGGGCCAGGCCCATCGAGTTCCGCCGGCCGATGACCGACACGCGCATTCCCGACTTGAGCTCGACCGGAGCGATCGCGATGTCGAGTTCGCTGCTGACGCCGTCGTCCTGCTGCAGTGTCCAGATGAATCGACTTTCGCCGCCGTCGAAATTGTCGGCGTGCAGCAGCTGCATGGTGCCTTCGACCGTGACGAGCGCCGTTGCTGCGGCAGCCGATCGCCGGTCGCCGGGGCGCTGTTGATCGACGATGACGGCGCCGCGCGCCACGTGCCCGGTTACCGCGAGCGCCATATCTTGGCGCAGTGCGCCGCCGTCCGGGCCGAACGCGATCCGCGTTGCGGTGCCGTCGGCGGCTACCAGCGCGTAGATTCGTTCGCGGCTGGTGCCATGCACGAAATCGAGGATCGCCAGTCGGCCCTGCAGCGCGACTGATGCGCCCTCCTGCATTCCGGCGGTAGCGGACTTCGATGCGGGCGCCGCGGGATGATGCGCGAGCGCACCGGGCGTGGACACGAACGCGACTGTCGCAAGTACAGCGCCAAGCGCCAAGCGCCTGGAGGCAAGCCAAGACTTCATGTTGTTCTCCCTGAGCAGGATTACCTGCTGCAAACGACATGCCATCGCAGCGAGCGGTCAAACGCCGGGCGCGGATGTGGGGCACCATTATGCGATTAGCATATGCTGTCGGCATAACTGCCAGCCGGGAAACGGGTTTTTTCGGAGACGCCTCCCGCCTTTGGCGGCGAGCTTGGAACCCCTTTCGAGCAGGATCCGCTCAGCGGATCTGCCCTGTCACGGCGGATCGTGTGTTTTGCGGCAGGCGGCGGGGGATTCTTGGCGCTTCAGCGTGGCTGCCCGTAGGTCCGGAACTTGTCGAGCACAAGGTCCATCTCGGGGTCCGACAATACATTCGGCTTGCCGCGTTGCATTGCGCGCCAGTACATCTCGGCCAGCAGCTCGACTTCGACGGCGAGTGCGAGCGCCGCGGCGAGCGACGCACCGATGGCGATCATTCCGTGATTTGCCAACAGGCACGCGCTGCGATCCTCGAGTGCGGCGATCGCGTGGTCGGACAGCGCCTGCGTGCCAAACGTCGCATACGGAGCGCAGCGAACGTTGTTGCCGCCCGCCACGGCGACCATGTAGTGGAACGCCGGTATGTCTCGATGCAGGCATGCGAGCGTCGTCGCAAACGGTGCGTGCGTGTGGACGACCGCGTGGACTTCCGGGCGTGCCCGATAGATGTCGCGATGAAACCGCCACTCCGAAGACGGCAACCGCGTCCCGCGCGCTTCGCCGTCGCGCGTCATGGCGACGATGTCTTCGGGCGTCGTATCGGCGTACGCCAATCCCGTTGGCGTGATCAGGAAGCCGTCGAATCCGGCGTTGGCGAAGCGCACGCTGACATTGCCGGACTTGCCGCGGTTGATGCCCTGTGCGTTCATCGCAAGCGCCGTTGCGATGACTGCTTCGCGCAATGCGCCCTCGGCTTCGCCCCGCTCGCTCATGCCGCGGCCTCCGTGCATTCTGCGTTCCTTGCTGCGCCGCTGCGTCGGCCGCGCGCAATCGCTCGCGGACGCGCCCTTCGGCGCGGCCTCCGCACCGCTGCAGCGTCCCGATCGTTCCGTGGGGTCGGCCGCCGCCAGCGCTCGCAGGCGCGCCCTTCGGGCCTTGGCTTCGCCCTGCTCGCGCAGGCGTCCTTGGCTTCGCCCCGCTCGCTCATGCCGCGGCCTCCGTACATTCTGCGTTCCTTGCTGCGCCGCTGCGTCGGCCGCGCGCAATCGCTCGCGGACGCGCCCTTCGGCGCGGCCTCCGCACCGCTGCAGCGTCCCGATCGTTCCGTGGGGTCGGCCGCCGCCAGCGCTCGCAGGCGCGCCCTTCGGGCCTTGGCTTCGCCCTGCTCGCGCAGGCGTCCTCGGCTTCGCCCCGCTCGCTCATGCGTACCGCTCCGGAAACAGTGCGCCGAGCGCGCCGCGGTCAGCGGTCGCGATTCCGCGCTCGGTGACAAAGCCCGTCACCAGGCGCGCCGGCGTCACATCGAACGCGTAGTTGACCGCATGCGTGCCGGCGGGCGCAATGGCAACCGTGGTCGTCTGCCCGTAGCCATCGCGCCCGGTGACGGCAAGAACCTCGTCCGGGCTGCGCGCTTCGATCGGAATCGCGTCGCCCGCGGCGAGTGCGGGATCCAGCGTGGGCGAGGGAAGCGCAACGTAGAATGGGACGTCGTTGTCGCGCGCGGCGAGTGCTTTCTCGTAGGTGCCGATCTTGTTGCAGACATCGCCATTCGACGCGACGCGATCGGCGCCGACGAGCACGGCATCGACCTCGCCGCGACGCATCAGCAGCGCGCCGGCGGCGTCGGCAAACAGCGTGTGCGGGATGCCACGCCGATCCAGCTCCCAGGCCGTGAGATTCGCGCCTTGCAGCCGCGGCCGCGTCTCGCTCACCCACACGTGTAGCGGCAGCCCCTCGGCATGCGCGAGAAACAAGGGTGCCGTCGCCGTGCCCCAACCGCAGGTCGCGAGTGCACCGGCATTGCAGTGGGTCATCACGCGCACCGGGCCGGGCCGGCGGCCCGCGATGTCGCGCAACAGCGCGAGGCCGTGGACACCGATCGCATGATTGATAGCCTGATCCTCCTCCGCGATTGCGTCGGCTTCGCGCCAGGCGGCATCGGCACGCATGGCCGGCGGCAGCGGCGATACGGCGACCCGGACACGGTCGAGCGCCCAACGCAGGTTCACCGCAGTGGGCCGCGTCGAGTCGAGCGCGGCGTACGCCTTCGCGAGCGCAGCGTCGCTCGCGTCGCGGTCGAGGGCGAGTGCGAGCCCGTAGGCACCGACCGCGCCGATCAGCGGCGCGCCGCGTATCCACATCTTGCGAATGGCGAGCGCGGCTTCATCGACGCTCGCGATCTTCACATTGACAATCGCGTGCGGCAGCGCGCGCTGGTCGAGCGCCTCGATGTGGCGCGCGCCCGGGGGGCGAGTGAGCGCGCGGTAGGACGCCGAATCCCGTTTCGTTTCGAGACGAAAGCCGCTGCGATGCATCCGGCTATTGTAGCCCGGGCTCGCGACACAATTGGGTCGGAGGCCGACTACTTCAACACCTGGACCAGATTGTTGAAATCGTCGGTCCACAGCCGCCATTCGGGGCGCGGCTCGATCGCGGTCGCCGCGTCGGCGAGACGCGGCCGCTCGAGCACCTCGCGGCTGTCCGACAGCAGTACCCAATCGCTGCGACTGGCGAGCCCGTTGCCCTCGCCGTCGTCCACGATGTGGATGACGTGGAGCCCATGCGCCTTCGCGAGCGCATCGATCACCGGGACCAGGTTGAGGAAGCGGTTGGTCACATGAAACGCGATCACGCCCCCCGGCTTCATGTGTCGCTTGTAGATTGCGAGCGCCTCCGACGTGATCAGATGCACCGGAATCGCGTCGCTGGAGAAGGCGTCGATAGCGAGCACGTCGAAGTCCTGCGCCGGCTCGCGCTCGAGCGACAGGCGCGCGTCACCCAGCGCGAGCTCGATCGTCGCGTCGCTGCTCTTCAGGAACGAAAAATCGCGCTGCGCGATGTCGAACACACCGGGATTGATGTCGTAGAACCGATAGACGTCACCCTTTGCACCGTACGTCGCGAGCGTGCCCGCGCCCAATCCGATCACGCCGACCTTCAGCGGCAATGCGCGCGGGTGGAGCGACTCGATGAGCCGTCCGATGCCCGAGCTTTGCGTGTAATAGGTCGTCGGTTGCGACAGGTAGTCCGGCGACTGGTATTGCGTGCCGTGCATGATCGAGCCGTGAACCAGCGACCGGCGCCGGTACTCGTCGCCCTGCCCGAACTCCTGCACGCGCAGCACGCCGTAGAAGTTGCGGGTCGCGATGGTGGTGTTGCCGTAGAACTCGCGGACCGCCCAGACGCCGCAGCCGATGGTCACGACCGCCGCGACGAGACCGAGCACGCCGAACACGGCGTGATCACGGCGCACCTGCCACAGGAGCAGCAGCGCGCACAGGACGAGCCCGCCGGCCAACTCGAAATACGCAGGGAGCACCAGCGGCGCGACGAGCCCGACCAGCACCGAGCCGCCGGCGCCGCCGAGCGAGATCATCAGGTAAAAACGCGTCAGGTATTTCGGTGCGGGCTTCAGCCGCACGAGCTCGCCGTGGCAGAACATGCAAGCGAGGAACAGCCCGCCGCAGAATACGCCGATCTGGATCGCAAGCTCGTGGGTGAGACTTGGATCGGCAACCGTCCAGGCCATCACACCGAGCCCCGCCGAGAGCATCGACAGGAACACCTCGCGCCGATACCAGCCAGACGCGTCGAAACAGAGGATGAACGTGAGCAGGTAGATTGCCAGGGGCGCGATCCACAGGAGCGGCACGGCGGCGATGTTCTGTGTGATGTGGTTGGATACCGCGAGCAAGAGGAGCGAGCCCGTGGCCGCGAGGGTGCACCACAGCAGTTGCCGCGGCAGCGCGGGCGGCGCCTCGTCCAGGTCGGTACCCCGGCCCGTTGCCGCGCCCTCAGCGAGCGCGAGGGTCGCCGGTGCGCGCAATCGCTTGACGCTCGTCCAGCCGGCCGCCGCGCACAGCCCGACGAAAAGCGCATACGCGAATGACCAGCCGACCGCCTGCAGGCGTGTCGGCACCCACGGCTCGAGGAGAAACGGATATCCGACGAGCGCGAGCATCGACGCGAAATTCGACAACGCGAACAGGCGATAGGGGCTCGTACCGGGCCGAGCGCGTGCAAACCAGACCTGCACCAGCGGGCTCGTGGTGGACAGCAGGAAGTACGGGAGGCCGATGGTCGCAGCGAGCAGGCCGAGGATGAGCCACGACGGGTTCTCGGCGCCGGTGGGCTTCCAGCTCGCGCCGGGAATGATCGGCAGCACCACGAGCGAAGCAAGCAACAGCACCGTGTGCAGCTTGATCTGTGCGCGCGGTCCCAACCGGTGCACGGCGAGGTCGGAATATGCGTAGCCGGCAAGCAACGTCGTCTGGAAGAACACGAGGCACGTTGTCCAAACCGTGGCCGAGCCGCCGAACCACGGCAGGATCTCTTTGGCCATCACCGGCTGGACGAGGAACAGCAGGAACGCGCTGACGAAGATCGTGGCGGCGTAGAGGAGCATCAGCGGACGGGCGGGAAGCAGGGCCGGGCAGCCGCCGCGCTGAACCACGCCGCGGTGGGCCAAAAGGCTCGCATTGTACGGGAGACACGGCGGCGCTTCCGGCCGCGTGCGCAACCCGGCGCGAAATTGCCGATGGCCGGAGCGAACGGCGATCCGCAGTGGAGCGGAGCGCGGCTCCTGGTGCTAATACGTCGTTCGCGGCCGGAAATACTCGACGCGGTCGATCGAGTGGACGGTCAGATCCCTGACATCGATACCCTGCAGCACGCGCAGCGGAATGTCCGTGCCCGCGCCGCCGCGGTTCCACACCTTGCGGTAGAACTCGGCCTGCGTGCGCACGCCATCGCCACCGACACCGAGGATGATGTCGCCGACCTGGATCCCGGCCTGGTCACCGGGGCCGTCGGGCGACACCCGCGCGACGACCAGGCGGCCCTGCACTTCATCGGCGGCAACGCCTAGCCACGGGCGTGGCGTACCCGCGCGCCGTCCGGTCTTCACGAGATCGGTAAGGATCGGCTTCAGCACGTCGATCGGGACGAACATGTTGCCGGGGAGCTTCGCTTCGCCGACCGTCGCCTCGCGGACGATCAGCGAGCCGATGCCGAGCAGCTTCAGGTCCTTGCCGACGAGCGCCGCGCCGCTCCAATTGGACGTCGGCGGCGACGTGAAGATCGCCTGGTCGAGCAGGTACTCCCAGTTGCCGGTGAATGGGCGCATCGACACCACGTACGCGAGCGTCACGTCACTCTCGCCTTCGTGGTTCACGATCATCACCGGCTCGCGTTCGGCGAGCTTGCCCGACTCGCCAAGCGGCAACGGTGCGGCTTCGAAGGGAACCACGGTCCGCACAAGCCCGAGGCCGGTCGCGTGGTCGTAGCCGACAACACGAGCCGGCAGCGTGCGACCCTTCCGGTCGACGATCTGCACGTCGTCGGCCTCGACGATCAGATAGCCGATCGTCAGGATCAGCCCGTCCGCACCGATGACGATGCCGGTGCCTTCCCGTTCCGCGCCGAGCGTCGCCGCACTTCTCGCGTTGGGGACGGCGCGCGCCTGCAGCTTGACGATGGCCTGGAAAAAGCCCTCTGCGTCGGGTCCTTCGGTCGAGGTCGACGCCGCCTTCCGGCTCGACTTCGCAGGCGGATCCGCGGCGAGCGCGGCGCCGGCAACGAAGACCCCGATCGCGAGAAGGAGAAGCCCGAGTGCGGCGGTGTGGCCGAGGGCTACACGGTGTCGCGTGGCCGGAAGACGGATCAGCATGGCGGCCTCCGCAAAGCGTCGCTCGCGGCGTCGGATGCTCGCGTGCGGCGGGAGCAGTTGCGAGAATCGCGGCGGCGGCGCCGGGCGCGACACGCCGGGCGCAAGGTTGCGCCCTCGCCGCCAATATAGCGCGTTGACGGCCGGGTGCAAGCGGCTCCATCGGTCGATTCGTGGCGACGCGGCCGATGACGCGACGCGATTTCGCACAACCACGGAGGCTAATCCATGAAAAATGCTGCATCGCGTACGCGGCGGACATCGATTTTCGCCCGGTATAATCGCCCGGGACCCGGTCCCGGAAACATTCCGCTATCCGCGCGATGCGGCGGCCATACGGACTTCCGAGCAATCGCGCATCGTGAAGGATGACGTATGGTTACGCGCAAGAAGCCCGAGGACCTGCGCTCGCACCGCTGGTTCGGGGTCGACGACGTGCGCTCGTTCGGCCACCATTCGCGCACGGCACAGATGGGCTACTCGCGCGCCGACTATCTCGGCAAGCCGATCATCGCCGTCATCAACACGTGGAGCGACATCAACGCCTGCCATTCGCATTTTCGCCAGCGTGCCGAGGAAGTGAAGCGCGGCGTGCTGCAGGCGGGCGGGTTCCCGCTCGAAATGCCGGCAATCGCGCTCGCGGAAGTGTTTCAGAAGCCGACGACGATGCTCTATCGCAATTTGCTCGCGATGGAGACCGAGGAGCTGCTGCGCTCGTATCCGGTCGACGGCTGCGTGCTGATGGGCGGCTGCGACAAGACGACGCCGGCGCTGCTGATGGGGGCGATCAGCATGAACCTGCCGGCGATCTTCATGCCAGCCGGCCCGATGCTCTCCGGCCGTTGGCGCGACCAGAAACTCGGCAGCGGGTCCGACGTCTGGAAATACTGGGCCGAGAAACGCGCCGGCAATCTGACCGACGAGCAGTGGCTGGGGATCGAGGACGGCATCGCCCGTTCGCCGGGACACTGCATGACGATGGGCACGGCGTCGACGATGACCTCGGCCAGCGAGGCGCTCGGGTTCACGTTGCCTGGCGCGGCGTCGATTCCGGCCGCCGACGCCCGCCATGCGCGGATGGCCACCGAGACGGGGCGGCGAATCGTCGACATGGTCTGGGAGGATCTCAAGCCACGCGATTTCCTGTCGCCGGCCAGCATCGACAATGCGATTACGACGGTTCTGGCGCTCGGCGGATCGACCAATGCGGTCGTGCACATGGTGGCCCTCGCGCGGCGATCGGGGATTCCGCTCGCGCTCGAGCGCTTCGACGAGTTGGCGCGTACGACGCCGCTCGTCGCCAACATCCGCCCGGCGGGAAAGTACCTGATGGAGGATTTTTTCTACGCCGGAGGACTGCGCGCGCTGCTCCGCGAGATCCGCGACCTCCTCGCGCTCGATGCGCACACGGTCAACGGGAAGACGCTCGGCGAAAATGTCGCGACCGCCGAGGTGTTCGATCGCGACGTGATCCTGCCGCGTGCGGCTGCACTCGTGGCGCGCGACAGCCTCGCGGTGCTGCGCGGCAATCTGGCGCCCGACGGTGCGGTGATCAAGCCGGCGGCTGCGGAGGCGCACCTGCTGCGCCACACGGGGCGGGCCGTCGTCTTCGCCGATTACAACGACATGGCCGCGCGCATCGACGATCCGGCGCTGCCGGTCACCGCCGATTCGGTGCTGGTGCTGAAGCATGCGGGACCGCAGGGCGCGCCGGGCATGCCGGAATGGGGACAACTGCCGATCCCGAAAAAGCTGCTCGTGGAGGGGGTGCGCGACATGGTCCGCATCTCGGACGCGCGGATGAGCGGCACGAGCTATGGCGCCTGCGTGCTCCACGTCGCGCCGGAGTCGTTCGTCGGTGGCCCCCTCGCGCTGGTGCAGGACGGCGACCTCATCGAACTCGACGTGCCGGCGCGCAAGCTCGAATTGAAGGTGGGCGACGACGAACTCGCCCGGCGTCGCGCCGCGTGGCGACGGCCGGCGCCACGCTTTGTCCGCGGCTTCGGCGCCCTCTACCAGCAGCACATCACGCAGGCCAACCATGGCTGCGATTTCGATTTCCTCGAAGGCACGCTGCCGACACCGGAACCGGAAATTCATTGATGAAGACCGTCGCTGCTGCAAAGCTGATCGATCTCGTCGCTGCGATCATGCGGGGCGGCGGCAGCGAGCCTGCGGAGGCGTTGGCCATCGCCGAGCGACTCGTCGATTCCAATCTCGTCGGCCACGACTCGCACGGCGTGCTGCGCGTCGGCAAGTATCTGGAATGGGTGCGCGCGGGCTGGCTGCGTCCGAACACGCCACCGACCCTTGTTTTCGAGAGCGACACCATTGCCATCATCGACGGCAACCGCGGCTTCGGCCAGGTGATCGGCGAGTTCGCGACCCGGCTCGGCATCGCGAAGGCAGCAAGGAGCGGCATCGCGATGATCGGCCTGCGCAATTGCGGGCACCTCGGGCGCCTCGGCGACTGGGCCGAGATGGCGGCGGATGCGGGGCAGGTGTCGCTGCACTTCCTCAATACATCGGGTGCGCAGCGCGTTGCGCCATTCGGCGGCTCCGACCGGCGGCTGTCGACCAACCCGATGGCGATCGGGGTGCCTCTCGCGGGAGGCGAGCCGGTGATTCTCGATATCACGACATCGACCGTCGCCGAAGGCAAGCTGATGGTCGCGCTCAACAAGGGCGAGCGTGTGCCCGAAGGGTGGATCGTCGACAAGCGTGGCGAGCCGACGACGGACCCGAAGGACTTCTACGACGGCGGCGCGCTGCTCACCATCGGGGCACACAAGGGATCGGGTTTGTCGATCCTCACCGATCTGCTGGCCGGTGCCGTGACCACGGGACGCAGCTCCGATCCGGCGGACACGGTCCTGCGCAACAACATGCTGTCGATCTATATCGCACCGGGAGTCTACGACAAGGACGGCGCCGTCCTCGTCGAAGCGCAGCGCTTCGTCGATTGGGTGAAGGCGTCGCCGCCGGTGGTCGCAGGACAGGCGGTGTTGCAACCGGGCGAGATCGAGCGGCGGACACGCGCGACGCGGCTCGCCGGTGGTGTCCCTCTCGACGACACGACATGGGGTGATCTCGTCGCGGCGGCGGCGGCGCTGGGGATCGATGCGAAACACGCCGCAACCATCGACACGTAGTCCGACAGGGGGAGCGAAAGATGAAGCGAATTGCAGGCTTGGTGATTGGACTCGTGCTGACGGCGCTCTCGGGAATCGCGAGCGCGCAAGCGTGGCCAGCGAAGCCGATCAAGTGGGTGGTGCCGTTCGCACCGGGCGGCACGACGGACATCCTGGCGCGCACCGTCGGCGACAAGCTCTCGGTGGTGCTCGGCGTACCCGTCATCATCGAGAACAAGCCGGGGGCGGGCGGCGGCGTCGGTGCGGAGTACACGGCCAAGGCCGCACCCGACGGCTACACGATCATGGGCGGCACGATCAGCACCCACGCGATCAATGCGTCCCTGTACAGCAAGCTCCCGTACGATCCGGTGAAAGACTTCGTGCCGATCACGCTGATCGCGCGCGTCCCGAACATGCTGGTCGTCAATCCGGCGATCCCGGCAAAGGACGTGAAGGAGCTGATCGCGCTGCTGAAGGCCAACCCCGGCAAATACACGTTTGCGTCGTCGGGTAACGGCACGTCGCAGCACCTTTCCGGCGAGTTGTTCAAGACGATGTCGGGGGTAGACATGCAGCACATCCCATACAAGGGCAGCCCGCCCGCGCTGCAAGACGTGATGGGTGGGCAGGTAACGATGACGTTCGACAACATCACGACTGCGTGGCCACTCGCCAAGGACGGCCGACTGCGCGCGCTCGCGGTAACAACGGCCAAGCGGTCGGCGGTGGCGCCGGACGTCCCGACCTTGGCGGAAGCCGGCGTGCCCGGCTTCGAGGTCGGATCGTGGCAGGGCGTGTTCGCGCCGGCCGGCACGCCGCCCGAGATCGTCAAGCGGCTCAATACCGAGATTGTGAAGATCCTCAACATGCCGGACGTGAGGGAAAAGCTTATCGGTCTCGGCGCCGAGCCCGTCGGCAACACATCGGACGAGTTCTCGACGATGGTGAAAGCGGAAGTCGTGAAGTGGGCCGATGTCGTGAAGAATTCGGGCGCGAAGGTCGATTGAGCCCATGCGCGCCGCAACTGTGGCAACACACCAGTGAGCGCCGCCGACTCCGCGCTGTTTCCCGGATTCGACGCGCGTCGCATCCGCACCTCGGGCGCGGAGATCAACGTTGTCGTCGGTGGCAGCGGCCCCCCGATTCTGCTACTGCACGGTTATCCGCAGACGCACGTGATGTGGCACAAGATCGCGTCACAATTGGCGCAGCGATACACGGTCGTGTGCAGCGACTTGCGCGGTTATGGCGACTCGTCGAAGCCCGACGGCGGCGAGAACCACGTCGCCTATTCGAAGCGCGCGATGGCCGCGGACCAGGTCGAAGTCATGCGGGCGCTCGGCTTTCTCCACTTCCGCCTTGCTGGCCATGATCGCGGCGCGCGTGTCGCGCACCGGCTGTGTCTCGATCATCCGGCAGCGGTCGAACGTGTTGCAGTGCTCGACATTTCACCGACGCGGATCATGTACGCCAAGACCGACCAGGCGTTTGCGACCGCGTACTACCACTGGTTTTTCCTGATCCAGCCGTTCGACCTGCCCGAGCGACTGATCGGGACCGACCCCGTCTACTATCTGCAGCGGAAGATCGGTGCGGGGTCGGGTAGCGCCGCCCACTTCGATGCCCGCGCGCTCGCCGAATACGAGCGCTGCTTCAGCGATCCGGCGACGATCCATGCGACCTGCGAGGACTATCGCGCCGCGGCGACGATCGACCTCGCGCACGATGCAGCCGATGCCGACAAGCGCGTGACATGCCCGCTGCTCGCGCTATGGGGCGAAAAAGGCGTCGTGCACCGGCTGTTCAATCCCATCGACGACTGGGGCAGTGTCGCGACGACGGTGCGCGGGAAGGCGTTGCCGTCCGGCCACTTCCTGGCTGAGGAAGCGCCTGAGGAAACGCTCGCGGAATTGGCCGCCTTTCTCGGCGCTTGAGCGGTAGCGCTTGTCCTGTCTGAACGGGCGCCTGCGGCGGACGAGATCGCTTTGTTATAATTGAGCTCTTGGCCAAGTAGCTCAGTTGGTAGAGCAGAGGACTGAAAATCCTTGTGTCGGTGGTTCAATTCCGCCCTTGGCCACCAAACAATCAAGGCTAGCTAACGGCCAGCTAACGCCAGCCTTGCGGATTGGACGCATCGGCACTACGCCTTGCGGTGGGCGATGCTCTTTCTGCACCCCGTCTAATTCGTAATACGCGGGCAACAACTCGCGCTCGAGCATCAGCGCCGCGGCGTTCCGTCACGCCATCGACGTGAAGCGGAAACGACGAGGATTAATTCCTGCGATCGGATCCGATCGGATAAGTCCAAATGTTCGGCCTCGCGGAAATTCCTTCACGGCGAGCTGCACCTTACGGCTCACCGCATTGTTGACCTTGAAGTCTGCAATGAGTTGCTCAAACGGGTTTCTGATTGTTCGGACGTAGGGTACGGCGTCCTTGAGGTCCGAGCGCAGGTTACCTACGAGGTATAGGTAGAACAGCGCACTGAGCTCGCCGTTCCTTGCTGCCTTCCATTCGTTCCAGCTCATTTCCTGGATCCGCGAGTCCACACCCGAGGACTTGAGTTCGATGAGACGATCAAGCCCCCTTGGCTTCTTGGGATCGAGCGTGAGCACGTCGAACCCGGGCCACTCTGTTGATACAGAAAAATCGGTGTTGAGCTCCCCAATTGCGGAATCGAATTGCTTCGACCGTGCTTTGGCACTGGCGATCTTTTCGGGGGTCGATACGTCGAACACAAACGCGTTTGGCTGGTCGGCTGCGTTGGAGAAATCGAAGATCTCGGCATCCATGAGGCCGGACTGCCGCAATCGATTCCGTTCGAAGGAGATGGCAACCCACATGCCGACCCTGTTTAGGGCGTCGAGATCAGTGTGACCGCCATAGCCCGCCGTACCTGAGCTACTCGCGCTTTCTCCGGGTCCTGCGGTACCGGTTGTCGTCGACGTGGTACCCGATTGCGGAGGAGAGGTACCCAATACCAGTATCGGCGCTCCTGCGATCGAGAGCTGCTCTGGCAGAAAGATAGGTGTACGCTGAACGTTGGCTAGTGGCTGTGGCTGGCCTCCATCTTTGGGAAACACCGCGGGATGTTCCAGTGGCCCCGTATCCACCGTAGTCTTTGGCTCGTCGCCTGAGCTCGAGTCAGCCTCCGTAGCGACACTGCCCGCATCACCTCCCAAAAACAGTGCCCGCTTTTCATCGATATCCGGCGGCGCGCCGAAGAAGCCTCTCGCAGTCTGCCGGCTCCTTGGCCTGAACAAGGGCCAGGAACGATTCGAAATATCCCGCTCCAAAGATGTCGCAGAGTGCATTGGCCAATGCCTCTGCCTCTCGTGGGTCGGGTGGCCATGGCTGCTCCCCCCAGACGACGAATGCTTGGGTGGGATTTTCGGAGTCGAGGGCAACAAATGCATCTCGACTCACGCTCCCGAGATTGAGCCTCTGTCCGTCCAACTCGCAACCGAGTTCGAGGTGCGTGACCGCCTCCAGGCAGTCGGAGGCGTTCCCGATCCCGGCCCATTGGCCGCGCACCTGCGGGATCGACTTCGGCTGGGAGCACCCGACCGCCGCAACGTGGCTCGCGTGGGACCGTGACACCGACACGGTACGTGACCGACACCTACAGGCGCAGCGAGACCCCGCTGCCGATGCACGCCGCCGCGATCAGGTCCAGGGGGCCGTGGATTCCGGTGGCGTGGCCCCACGACGGCAACAACGACACCGCTGCGGGTCCCCAGCTCGCCCTCCAGTACCGCGAGGCGGGCGTGAACATGCGCCGCGAGAACGCCAAGTTTCCGCCGGACCCGCACAACCCGCAGCAGTCGCGCATCAGCGTCGAGGCGGGCTTGGCCGAGATGCTCACGCGCATGGAGACGGGCCGCATGAAAGTGTTCCAGCACCTCGCGGACTGGTTCGAGGAGTTCAGGCTCTACCACCGCGAGGACGGCAGGATCGTGAAGGAGCGCGACGACATCCTCTCCGCCACGCGCTACGCGCTCATGGACCTGCGCTTCGCGAAGGTGAAAACGATGAACAGGCCCACCACGGTCCCATGGAGGCCGTTCGACCTGGAGGTGGGGTATTGACGGCGAAGGGTCCCACTAGCGAGGTGGTCTCCTGACCGTTGAGAGGCCAACGATGGCTCGCGGTAGCGCGTGTCAGGCGACCTCGGCGAGGTTCAGACTGCAGTCAGCACGCATTCTTGCCCCCGAGGGCCGAGCGCTTTTCGGTCTAACGTGCGCTCGCCTGGTCACCCCGGGCCAGGCGGTGGCTTCGCCTTGCGCACGTATAGGGTCGCATAATCCTCGACCGAAACGTCCTTGGTGTCGTCGTCCGCATAAGGCAAGAGCTCGACGTCGTAGCCCAGCGCCTTGTACCTCGCGATGAACTCGGAGAGGCGAGGCTCGCCTAGCGTCATCATGCGCATGAAGCCCGAGCGCTCCAGGCGCATGCGGGCTTCCTCGGCGACGGCCGCACCGGCGGCCGCCGCCACCTTGATGGGAATGACGCGGCTGCCCGTCCGGCGCATGGGGACGCTCACGCCCGATGGCCCTCGAGCTCGTAGCGTGCGACCTGGTTGCGGTGCACCTCGTCTGGCCCGTCGGCAAAGCGCAGCGAGCGAGCATGCGCATACGCGTGTGCGAGCGGCAAATCGTCGGCCACGCCACCGCCGCCGTGGACCTGAATCGCCCAGTCGATCACCTGGCAGGCCATGTTCGGCGCAACCACCTTGATCATCGCGATCTCCTTTTTCGCGACCTTGTTGCCGACGGTGTCCATCATGTACGCGGCATTGAGGACGAGCAACCGCGCCTGGTCGATCAGGATCCGGGCATTGGCGATCCGCTCGCGCGTGACGCCCTGGTCGGACAGGGGGCGGCCGAAAGCGACGCGCCTGATTGCGCGCTTGCACATCAACTCGAGCGCGCGCTCGGCGAGGCCGATCAGCCGCATGCAGTGGTGGATGCGGCCGGGTCCGAGGCGCCCCTGCGCGATCTCGAAGCCGCGGCCTTCGCCGAGCAGCACGTTCGACGCCGGCACGCGCACGTCGCGGAGTTCGATTTCGCCGTGGCCATGTGGCGCGTGGTCATAGCCGAATACGGTGAGCGGCCGAACCAGCCGAACCCCCGAGGCGTCCATAGGCACGAGAATCATCGATTGCTGCCTGTGCCGGTCCGGGTGGCGCGGATCGGTCTTGCCCATGAAGATCAGCACCTTGCAGCGTGGATCCGGTGTACCCGACGACCACCACTTGCGTGCGTTGATCACGTAGTCATCGCCGTCGCGCACGATCCTCGCCTCGATGTTGGTCGCATCCGACGACGCCACGCCTGGCTCGGTCATCGCGAACGCGGACCGGATCGTGCCCGCGAGCAGGGGCTGGAGCCATTGCCGCTGCTGCTCGGGGCTGCCGTAGCGCACCAACACCTCCATGTTCCCGGTGTCGGGTGCCGAACAGTTGAACGCTTCCGGCGCAAGGTGCGAGCGGCCCATGATCTCGGCGAGCGGCGCGTACTCGAGGTTGGTGAGGCCGGCTCCGAGTTGCGATTCCGGCAGGAAGAGGTTCCACAGCTCGGCGGCCCGCGCCTTCTCCTTCAGGTCTTCAAGGATCTGCGTCGGCACCCAAGGGTTGCCCCGGCGGCGATTGGCTTCGACCTCGGCGTCGAAGACCGCCTCGTTCGGGTAGATGTGCTCATCCATGAAGGCCTCGAGACGCTTCTGCAGCGTCCGCACCTTCTCCGAGTACGCGAAATCCATGCTTACCTTCGCTTCAGAGCTTTCCTGCGACGATCTTCTCGACTTGGCGCCACGCTTGCTCGGCCAAGGGCCCCGCCCCGCCCGCCTCGAGCAGGAATGTTGGATTCGATTGGCCGCCCTTGAACTGCGAGACGGCGAGCTCGCCGGAAAACCCGTCGACATGCGCGCGCAGGTAAGCCGCGAGCCGACCGACGTCGACGGCGTGCTGCGGCGACATCGGCCGCGTGCCGCTGAACTTCTCGCTCATCGGAGCCGAGCGCCGCTCAGACAGCCAGCACGGCGTTCACGGCAATGGCGCCGTGCGTCGAATGCCTTACAGCGTTCCATGCGCTTCGACGACCGTTGCGGTGGAGATCTCGCCCGACGCCGATTCGCTGCCACTCGATCCCTTCGCCGGGCTCCCGGGGACGACTTGCGCGATCATGATGCTGACCCGTGAGCGGTGTCGTTATGCGGCGGACATCTGCAGGCGCTCGAATTTCTCCTGCAACTGCTCCTTGGTCTCGGTATGGCTCGGGTCGGCGATGATGCAGTCCACAGGGCAAACCATCACGCACTGCGACTTCTCGAAGTGCCCGACGCATTCGGTGCACTTGGCCGGATCGATGACATAGGTGTCCTCGCCCGGCGAGATGGCCTCGTTAGGACACTCAGGCTCGCAGACGTCGCAGTTGATGCAGTCCGCGTTGATCAGCATGGCCATTTGTTCCTCCTCGTCCGTTCGCCGTTACTGGTGTCGCGCAGGCAGATCGAAGGATCGGTCCCATTTGGATGCCCGATGCGCGTGGGGCTCATTAGGCGCTTGCCCCGGCGATCCGCGTTTGACCAATACGGACATTGGATTGACATCTTGTGACATATATTCCTGCTTCCGACGGACCGTCTGAAAGTACGCCCCAGTGGCCAAGCGCTCATCCCGTTCGCCTTGGTCCTCGACGTCACCCACTGCGATCAATTCGAAGCCGCGGCAACGCGCGTCAGCGAGGAGTGGCAACGGCTCGACGGAACAGGACGCCAGCTTGCGCTCATTGCCTCAGGATATGGATCGCCACCGCGGCTTCCTCGACGCCCTGCATGCCGCCGCCGTTCTCCTGCATGGCATGGCGGGTGCCCTCGACTTGGCGCGCGCCGGCCTCGCCGCGCAATTGGGTCACCAGTTCGTAGAGTTGGCCGATGCCGGTGGCACCCAGCGGATGGCCCTTGGATTCGAGACCGCCCGAGGGGTTGATCGGGATCCGGCCGCCGACGGTGAATTCGCCGCGCTCGGCCGCCGGGCCGCCGCCACCCGGGGCGACGAAGCCGAGGTTCTCGGCCTGGATGATCTCGCCCATCGCCGAGGCGTCGTGGACTTCGGCGACGTCGATGTCGCCGGGCCCGATGCCGGCGATCTCGTAGGCCTGCAGCGCCGCCAGGCGGCCGATGCTCCTTTCCGGCTCGTCGATGCCGCGGTGGCTGAAACTGCGGATCACGCTGGCCGCGACCTCGATCGCGCGGCGGCGGTCGGCGCCGATCCGCTTCAACCCTTGCTCGGTGCAGACGATGGCGGCGGCGGCGCCGTCGGACAACGGCGCGCACATCGGCAGCGTGATCGGATAGGTGATCGGCGGCGCCGCCAGCACCTCGTCGATGGTGAAGGGCTGGCGGAATTGCGAGTAGGGATTGTGGACCGAGTGACCATGGTTCTTGGCGCAGACTGCGGCGATCTGGCGTTGCGTGGTGCCGTAGGTCCGCATGTGCCAGCGGCACATCGCAGCGTAGATGGCCATGAAACGGCTGTAGGGCCGGGTCGATTCCGACCCCGGCGGCGGCGTGATGCCTTCGCCCATCCTGATCAGGGTGGCGTAGTTTTCCTCGGCGCGCGAGACGTCCCAGCCGGCCTCGAACAGCGCCATCGCGCGGGCCTTGTCGGGGATGTTCATCTTCTCGGCGCCGATCGCCAGCGCCACGTCGGTGGCGCCCGCCTTCAGGCTCTGCAGCGCCAGGTGGAAGCCGCTGCTGCCCGAGGCGCAGGCGTTCTCGACGTTGAACACCGGTATGCCCTCGATCCCGATCTTGCTGAAGATCACCTGGCCCGGCACCGAGATCTGGCCCTGCAGCGCGCCGTTGGTCATGCCCGAGTAGTAGGCGGCGCCGATGTCGGCGGCAACGCAGCCGGCGTCCTTGAGCGCGCCCTGCAGCGCTTCGCCGGCCAGGTCGTGCAGGCTGCGCTCGAGGTGGCGACCGAAGACCGTCATCGCGATGCCGGCGATGTAGAGCCGGGTCATGGTCCTAGATCTTCCGCTCGGTGCCGCGCCAGTACTCGGCACGCAAGTCCTTCTTCAATACCTTGCCGACCGCGCTGCGCGGCAGGGCGGCGACGAAGTCGACCGTCTTGGGCGCCTTGACCGAACCGAGGCGTTCCTTGCACAGCGCGATCAGCTCTTCGGCGCCGACGCTCTGGCCGGCGTTGAGTTCGACCACCGCCTTCACCGCCTCGCCCCACTTCTCGTCGGGGACGCCGATGACGGCGCAGTCGCGCACCGCCGGGTGGGCCCAGATCACCTGCTCGACTTCGCTGGGGTAGACGTTGAAGCCGCCGCTGATGATCATGTCCTTCTTGCGGTCGGTAATGTGGAGGTAGCCACCCGCGTCGATGTGGCCGATGTCGCCGGTGTGCAGCCAGCCGTCGACGATCGTTTCCGCGGTCTTGGCCGGGTCCTTGTAATAGCCCTTCATCACCAGGTCGCCGCGGACGCAGATCTCGCCGGTCGCGCCCGGCGGCAGGACGGCGCCGGCGTCGTCCATGATCTCGACGCGGATCAGCGGATTGGGGCGCCCGACCGACGCGAGCCGCTCGTCGGACGCGAGCCCGCCATCGTCGAAGTGCGCGTCCGGCGGCAGGTACGAGATCGACCCCGGCGCTTCGGTCTGGCCGTAGCCGCCCATCATCACCGGCCCGAAGACCTCGATCGCGCGCTTGAGCTTGTCGACCGACATCGGCGCCGCGCCGTAGAGGAAATACTTCAGCGACGAGAAGTCGACTTTCTTGTTCAAGTCGGGGATGTCGAGCAGCCGGTAGATGACTGTCGGCGGCAGGAAGAGCTCGGTCACCTTGTGCTTCGGGATCGCGCCGAGCAGCAGCGCCGGGTCGGGCTTGGGGAGGATGACGACCGTGCCGCCGCGTGCCGTGCACGGCAGCGACAGCAGCCCCGAGGTGTGGGTCATCGGCGCCGCCGCCAGGTTGACCGGGCGATCCGGCGCGCCATAGCTGCAGCCGATCATGAAATGGGCGACGAAGGTCTGAATGCTGCGGTGGGTGTTCATCACCCCCTTGGGCAGACCGGTGGTGCCGCCGGTGGGCGAGATCGCGACCACATCGTCAAGATCGACCGTCATAGCCCAGGTCGGTATCGGCGTGGCCTTCGGCCCAGGCGGCCAGCGAGACGGCGCCCTCAGCCTCGCCGTCTATGCAGACGTAGAGTTTGATCTTTGCCAACTGCGGCCGCAGTGCGGCGATCGGTGCCTCAAAGTCCTTCTGGAAGAACAGCACCTCGCAGTCGAAGGCATCGAGGACGTGGCGATTCTCGTCGGCGGCGTTGCGCGCGCCCACCGGGATCCAGGCCATTTGGGCCCGCCACAGCCCGAGCGTGCAGGTCCAGGCGGTGACGTCATTGCCGGCCCAGATCGCGCCCTTGCCGCCGCGCCCGAAGCCGGCCGCCTGCAGCGCGCGCGCGATGCGGCAGCTCAGCCGCCCGACCTCGTCGAAGCTGTAGGGGCGGTCCCCCTGGATATAGGCCGCACCCTCGGGGTTGATGCGCCAGCCGCGGTCGAAGAAATCGATGATCGCCATGGTCGGCGACTCAGAGCGCGGTGACGCTGGCGCTCGCCAGCCCGCGCTGCTCCAGGAAGCCCAGCAGATAGCGGTGACCGAAGGCCTTGCAGGCCGACGCGAAACCGACTCTCGCGGTCTCGCCGTCGAGCAGTTTCTGCACCGCGGCCGTCTGCAGCGCGCCGGTCGAGATGTAAGGCGTGACGCCGCGTACCGTCGCGCGCACCGCGGCGAGCTGCCCGCGACCGATCGCCATGTCGACCGTGCGTGACAGGGTGGTGCGCTCGCGCGGCGGCATGCCGGGCGTCGTCGAGTCGACGAGACCCTTGATCACCTGGTCTTGCGCCTCCTTGGGCAGATCCTTGTATTCGCTCTCCCACTTCTGGCCCAGGGCATGCACCAGCTTCATCACATCGTTGTCGTAGAAACCGACGCTGGAGATGCAGCTGCGCACGCGCGGATCGTTCTCGTAGAAGACCGGCAACGACGTGCCGCCCCAGGGCAGCGTGAACACGGGTTGCAGGAGGTCCGGGGCGACGACGGTGTACGAGGTGTTGACCGGATGCGGAACCAGCTTCTTCTCCCAGAGGTAGCAGGACTCCTGGCGGTAGAGCTCGAAGATCGATGCCGTCGACCCCACCGTGACCCCCGACGAGCCGCCGCGCGGTCCGCGACAAAGCACGCTGGTCTCGAGCGCATCGATCCCCTGTGTCTCCAAAGCCAGTTCGGCGGCGATCTCGGAGAATGTGTGCATATAGGCCGTCGACGGCGCGAGCAGCAGGCCCGCCTGTCGGAACGACTCACCGAAGCGCTCACGGGCCTGGCGCACATAGCTCTGCTCACCCGTGGTGTCCAGGTGATGGCAGCCTGCCCGGAGCGCTGCCTCGATGCCCGTCAGACCAAAGTTGACGAAGGGGCCGACCGTATTGCAGACGATCTTTGCGCCTGCGAACGCCCGCGCCAGCGATTCGACGTCATGCGTCGCCTCGATGATCTCGTAGACGGCCGACTCGAGGCGCACGACGCGCTGGGCCATCATTTCCTTGGCCCGTGCGGCATTGCGCGCCACAGCGGTGAAGGGGATGTTCTGGTCGATCAACCAGTCCATGATCAGCATGCCGGTGTAACCACTGGCGCCATAGACGACGACGGAATGCTTGGCCATTTTGAGTCCTTCCGTTGATCAGTAGTGGTCCCCCCGAGGCCGCCGCGTTGCGGCGTCCACCCCCGGGGCGGAAACTTGGGGCGGCCCGGCGTTTCCGTTGTTCGACCAGCCCTCGGCATAGAGCTGCTGCGCGAGCAGGCCCAGGCGCATGGTCAGGACATAGTTTTCGCCGTCTTCGATCAGCGAAGACCGCGCATCGCGGAACAGCTTTTCGATCGGGTACTCGCGCGAGGTGCCATTGCCGCCGAAGAGCTGCAGCGCCTCGGTCGCGATCTTCATCGCTTCCTCGGTGATCGTGACCTTGGACGATGCCGTCGCGTAGGGGTGTCCGGCCGGCGTGAGCCGGGCATAAGCGAGCGAACGGCGGGCGACGGAGCGGCAGAGCTCAACCCGACGCAGCATGTCGCCCAGCCGCCAGCGCGTGAGCTGGTGATCGATCAGCAATTGGCCACCCTGCTTGCGCTCGTGGCAATATTGCAGCGCCATCTCGAAGGCCGCGCGCGCCAATCCGGTCATGAGCTGGCCCATGTGGCACCCCGCGAAGGCCCACACGGAAGCCAGGTTGCCGTAATACTCGTCCTTGAGTGCGATCGCGAAACGCCTGGGAACGCGGACGTTGTCGAAATAGATCTCGCCCTGGGGCAGCGCGCGCTGCCCGATCTTGTCCAGCGGCTTGCCTTTCGAGACACCGGGCAGATCGAGGGGGATGATCAGCGCCACACCGTTCGAGCGGCCGTTGGCGTCAAAGAATCCGTCGCCATAGTCGGCGCCGATATAGGCCAGCGCCACCTGTGCGACGACGCCGTTGGAGACCCAGGCCGAACATTGGCCATTGACGACGATTTCATCCTTGCCCACGACGCCCCAGACATTGCCCTTGTTTCCCTGGCCGCCGTTGACCGGCCATTCGCGCGCCATGTCGAATATCTGGACATCGCTGCCCTTGTCAGGATGGGTGATCATCCAGCAACCGATTCTTCCGCGGCACAGATCGATCAGCTCGGTATTGCCGACGGCCTTGGCCATTTCCAGCGGAAAGGTGACGCAGGCCAGCGAAACACCCAGGCCGGCGTCGCCCCAGCCCATTTCCTCGCCGATGATCGACTCGACCCGGATGGCCGTTTCCGGCGGCATCTGGTCAAGCAGGCTGGAATCGAGCCCGAGCTCCGCGGCCTTGCCCAGAACTTCGTAGTAAGGGGATCCCGGGGCAATCACCTGCTCCGCGGTCATCTTGTCGAGTTCCTGCCCGGCAGGCCGAAGGACATCCTTGGCGAACCGGTGCAGCGTGTCCTGGATCGCCAGTTCGGTCTCGTTGAGCGGCGCCTCGAAGCCGGTCAAGCCCACGGCCGGAAGCGTCAGTTCCGTCTTCAGTCTGATCATCGAAGTTCTCCTGTCGAAGGATCCGCCGCCTACCGAGCCAGCGGTTCGGTGCCAACCTGGGCCAGCGGTTGGGTGCCAATCTGAGCCAGCGGTTGGGTGCCGACCGCTGCGGCGAGCCACCTGACTCCGCTTGAGATCCTTGACGCACCATCGGCTCACCCAGATGAGATAACAGAAGAATGTGATCCAGACAAAATACATGTTCCAAAGACCGGCATACGAGAATGCTCCGTCATGGTCGAACGGAATAAGCGCCAGGGTGACATAGCCGACTGCAAGCACCGTACGCCGACCACGCCGGTGGAGCGCGGAAAGAGTGGTGTCTTGCCTTCGTCAAAGAGACCCATCAGACCAATGGCGCCAAACTGCGCGATGGTGACCCAGTAGGTGCCATCGAACACATACCAGGTGAGAAAGTGAAAGAACTTGACCACGTCAGGATCCAACTGCGTGGAAAATTGAGCCAGGGCTAACCACATCATGGGTGCCATCATGCCGACCCAGCCCGTCAGGAGACCGCCGACGAGCTGCACCATCGACAGCACGTGGTCCGGTCTTTTCCCTCTGCCACATTTGCGCGGCGATCTGGCATGAAAACACCATGAAGACACCGGCATCAAAACTGGCGATCGTCATTCCCCACCATGATGCGGGTGCTGTGATCCCGGTAAAAGTCGAAGAACTCCTGCGGACTCGCTGCGGGACTTGAGGATGAACGGCGGGATGCACATGCCAAGAATCCCCCAGCCGACCACGTAACCAACGACACCGAACATGCCGCACCTGGCCAGCCACAGCTGGATCGTGTTCGACGCGCTTTCCTTCACCATTCGTCACCTCGATAAGTTTGTCGTTAATCATGAGGTCCAGCGTAGTTCCCCCTCATCTCGCGTGTTCCGTCATTTGAGGCTGATCCAGTAGGCGAGAAGAATGAGGCCGCCCACCAGGATGAGCCAGCCTTCGAGAAGAAGGCGCCACATCAGGGGGGCATCCCGCAATTCCATGAAATCCAGAATGACCAGCCGGCCCTTGATGAAGGCGATAGCCAGCATGGCGAGAATGGCACCGGTGCCGGCGGCGCCCACTTCACCGAGCCACCAGGTGGCGCCGGTGGCGACGAGGAGAACGAGCCAGGCCCGGTGGGCGGGATTCAGGAAGAAGGTGCTCATCGCATCACATAAACTAGGGGAAACAGCACGATCCACAACAGATCAACCATGTGCCAGTAGGCGCCCCCGCTCTCCAGGCCGTGGGCATCGTGGCTGCCGTAGGCACCCTGGCGGGTCTTCGACCCACAGGATGGCGAGGATCGCCATGCCCAGGACGACGTGCATGAAGTGGAAGAAGGTCAGCCCGAATGTAGAACCTGTAGAAGGTGTTGGTCGAGAAGGAAATCCCCTCGCCGAACTTGGCGGCGTACTCGAACACCTTGACGGCCAGGAAGCCGGCACCGCACAGGAAGCCGAGCGCGATGTTGCGGCTGGCGGCCCGGCTGTCGTCCCGGTGCGCCGCCTGGACGGCCAGGACCACGAACCAGGACCCGGTCATCAGCAGCAGGGTGTTGATGCGCACCGGCGTTGCGGTCCAGGGTCTGCTGGTAGAGGTTGAACATCTCCACGTTGTTCGCCCGGGCGAAGGCGTAGGAAGCGAAGAGAACGGCGAAGAGCAGCATCTCGGCCAGGATGAAGGCCCAGATGACAAGATAGCCGGGGAGGCGCTGGCGGCAGGGGCTTCGGCGGGTAGGGCAGTGGTGATGGCAGTCATGGCTGGATGATGGTGACTAGTCCGCTGCTGTGTGCGGTGCGGCGCGCGCGCCGCCATCCCCGCCCTCCTGCCGCGTCCGATCATCGCTAAGAGAGCATCTCGACGAACGCGCGCACGCGGGTCAGCAGCTGCCCCGACGGCGCGCCCACCTGCCAGCTGCCCTCCAGGTTGGAGCTCGGCACCCCTTTCCTGTGGAAGTGATCCCGGAAGAGCTCGACGTGCACGCCGCCGTACGGGCAGCCGATGTAGGTGTAGAAGATCATCCCTTTCGAGCCCGTTTCCTCGATCATCTTCTCGATGTACTTGATCTGGTTGACCGGCGAGCCGGTGACGAAATAATCGAGAATGAAGCGCGCCATCGCTTCGAGGGGAGGGATGTCCTCGTTCCAGATGCGATCGTAGGGATTGGGCGTGAACCAGGAAAGCAGCGCCCCGCCCAGATCGTCCACCGCCTTGAAGACGCCGAACTCGAGCCCGCGAGCGCCGATCCAGGTGAGCGGCACGATCTTGCCCAGGGGCGAAGGCACGAAGTCGGCGTGGGTCAGCTCGTCGATCAGCTGATCGAGCATGGCTTCGTACTCCTGCGGCTTGCCGAAGTAGTGCGCGGAGCCCATCAGCAGGAACAGCACCGGCAGGCTCTTGAGGTAGAGCGGATTGTCCACGCGCAGCTTCAGGATCTGCCGGAACTTGGCCATGAGGCGGTTGAGCCGCTTGATCTCCATGGACATCCTGGCCTCGTCCACCGGCTTGCCGGTAAGAAAGACCGCCACGTCCTCGAGCTCGCTCGCCAGGAACTTCACCATCTGGTCGAGCCGTTCTTCCCCGCCATGGACCGGCCGGATCACCTGCTCGACCCGGTGGATGTCGAAGCCGAAGTCCTTGATCATCTCGTAGGCCATGTTGAGCGGCTCGCACACCGTCGACAGCGCCACGACCTTCTTGACCGAGTTGTTCCGGCGCATGTACCACTCGCCGAGCAGGGTCGCGACCATCGAGCAGGTTTCCTTCGGCATGTCGAAGATTCCCTCCGACAGCTCGGCCGCCGCCTCGGCCGCGGTCAGCCGCCCGAGGTCGTATACCGCCATCGGCACGGTGCCGCAGGCGTAGAGGAGGGGCGCTTCCATCAGCCCGGTGGTCCACGCCGCCGGCCGGCCTTCCTGATTGCCCTTCTCGGCGTCCGGGAGGTAGGAGAGCGCCAGGTCGTACAGCTTGGATACGCCCTTGGAGTAGCTGTGCGCCTGTCTGCTCTGCTCGATGTATTCGAGCTGGTTGCGCGGCTCTTCCGCGACTGCCGCCGATCGTTTTTCGTTCCGAGGATGAAGAACGATCGTCTTCTCCGCCGCCCGGGCGGGACTTTCGGTTACGCCGTACATAATGTCTTCGCTCCTTTGGATTCCTTCAGGACTTCAACGAACGCCTCGAGGCGGGTCTTGATCTGTCCGGTGTCGCCCTGCGAGTAGTCGGTGTCGAGCTCCAGGGCGGGCAGTCCCATCTCGTGAAACTTGCGCATGAACAGTCCCTTGGTTTGCCCGAACGACGGGCAGAACTTGAGGGTGTAGTAGATGACCGCGTCGACCTCGTATTCCCGGGCCAGCATCGCCGCGAAGTCGATGCGCTTGGTCAGCGGTGACTGCCGGGCGCAGGGCGCCTGATCCAGATAGGCGTTGGCGAGATCGCGATACGGGTCGTCGGTGTCCTGGAGGTCGTAGTAGAAGGGGCTCAAGCCGGTGCAGTGATCGTCGACCACCACGTTGACGCCGATGTCCTTCTCCAGCAGATCCATCAGCCGCCGGTCGCCGTCGGCCATGATCCCGCCGCACACCATGATGCGCAGCCGCGGCGTATCGTCGTCGGCAACGGCCGACAGCCGCTGGTAGAGATCCTCGAGAACCGGCAGCTGCTCTTCGGCGGGAAGGCTGCGGTACGCGCGCGTGATCTCGAGGAAGTCGCCGCCCGTGAGCGGCGGACGATTGCGTTTGCGCAGCTCCGAGATTCTGCGCACCGTCTGGCGAAGCTTCCTGTGCAGGCCGATAGACTCGCGAAGTTTGTCTTCCGCGATGGGCTTGCCGGTCAGCTTCTCCAGGTCCTTCGCAAAGGCGATCATCTCGCCACGGAAGAAATCCCGGGCGCTCGGCTTGTCGGGACTGCGCGGAAGCACGTAGCCGTACGAGGGCTTGAAGTAATGGTTGATCGCGTTCGACGTCGCCCGCATCGTGTCGCACGTATAGAACGTGACCACCTGGTCCAGCGCGTCGTGGAACGGGTCCTTGGTCCGGAAGTGGCCGATGACGCTCTTGCTCATGTCGCACATGACACTCTTGACGACGACCTCGCCTTCGGCCACCACGGCGGGCGTGCCGCACTTGTCGATCCGCCCGAAGGCCACGCCGGCGGCGGTGAGCAGCTCGGGCGGCGTGT
>CAWAFI010000016.1:0-249896 GCA_963781285.1 uncultured beta proteobacterium | reverse complement strand
GCCAGAATCTCGGGCAGCACTTGCATGTCCACGCGTTGGTCAGCGCCGGCGCACTGGATGCCGACGGGCACTGGATTCACTCGCGCCGCGGCTTCCTCTTTCCGGTGCAGGCGCTCTCGCCAGTGTTTCGCGGGAAGTTCCTCGCTGGCCTCCAACGGCTGGTTCACGAGGGCTCGCTCAGGCTGGTCGCAGCGTACACAGACGATGCCGCTGCCGCCGCTCTGCGTTCGCTGTTGCACCAGCTACGCGCGAAGCCATGGGTGGTCTACGCCAAGCAACCCTTTGCCGGCCCCCAGCAGGTGCTCGACTACCTCGGTCGCTATACCCATCGCGTGGCGATCTCCAACCACCGCTTGCTGAGCCTCACCGACACCGACGTGCGCTTTCGCTACAAGGACTACGCCCACGGCAACCAGCGCAAAGTGATGACCTTGGCCGCTGACGAATTTATCCGTCGCTTCCTCCTGCATGTGCTCCCCACCGGCTTCATGCGCATTCGTCACTACGGCCTTCTCGCCAATCGCACCAAGCGGGACAAGCTCGCGCAAGCCCGCGACGCGCTCGGCTGCGTGCCAGCAGAACACGCACCGCACGCACCGGAATCGGTGCCGGCGTTCTGGCTGCGCATCGCCCAACGCGACATCACGCTCTGCCCGCACTGCCACGCCGGGCACCTGCGCATCATCAGCCCGCTCGCGCGAACGCGCCCGCCGGCGCAGGCGCCGCCGCCGGCACAATGAACTCGACCTCCAGACCGTCTTCAACAGCACTCGGCATGCCGCCCTTCGCCGCGCCGCGGCGCCGCTCGTTCGCACCTCGCCCGTTGACCCGTGGCCACCCCTCTGACATAGTCAAATCCGCATCGCCTTCGCCCCAACCGACCAGCGCGACACACTATGCGAGCCAACTCGATCAGCCTCCGCTGCAAACCGATCTGCGCGCGCCACGTCGGACGCCTTGCAAATCCCAAACCGCGGCGCTCTGAATCCAGCGGTTCAGTCCAACTGCTTTTATCCACCATGCTGCCGCACGGCGGATAAAATCCTATTCGTTTGCTGTGTGGCGGCCGCTGCACCACAGTCAACTGCTCCCGACTGACTGGCGCCGCAATCAGCCGACCGGACGATGGCGGAGTCTCGGAAAAAATGCTAATTTGCGAAGCGTTGTTCGCGTGACGCATAACGCGAGCGTTAATGCGCTCACGCAAGACAACGCTTCGCGGAAACCGGCTTTCGGGGGCGCCTTGGGTGGCGGCGGGTGCCATCGCCAACCTAAGCTCATTGTCCGCGCCCACGTGCCCTACCATGTCCTGCAGCGCGACGCCTAACGACGCGTTCAACCGGACGCGCCGGGAGCAGCATTTTGTCGGGCGAGCATCGGTAGCGGCGCGCCGGTTAACTTGGTTCCGTTAGGCCTCTCCCAGATGGCGTGCACATGCTGAATCGCGCGGTGTTGATCGTGCGCCCGAAGCAGCCGTATCTTGACTGGGCAGCACAATTGGATGATTCCGGTGTCGTTCCCGAGGTCGAGGGCGAACAGACTGTTTACCTGATTCCTGGATTTGAGGACGACGACGAGGCGCGAAGAATTCTCGAAGACATATATGGTGAGGTCTTCGAACGCGAGCTTGATGGGTGGCACACCGATGAGTCCGCGTGGCCCGCGAATCGAGACTTTGAGATGTTTCAGCGGTGGTTCAAAATCGAGCTGCACTCGGTGGTCGAAGATCTTTGTAACTTTGAGCTGTTTGACGATGAGGCCTAACCCGCGGTCAACACGGACGTCCCGCGCGCAGCGCTTCGCGCCCGCGCCGGGTCGCCGGTTACCTTGGTTCGTTAGGCGGCACCAAAGCGCGGGACACCGTTCGCATGACGCTTGAAGCACGCTTTGCCAAGGCATTGCGCAAACGCGCAAAGAAGGGACTTCGCGGCTATCCCATCGCAACAATTGCGTTCTATGGTCCAGACGACTCACGCGCCTCGAAAGTTGCCGTCGGAATCATTTTGAAGGAGGGCGGCGAGGCCGAGATCCTAGAACGTTGGTACTCAGACATTGCTGACACCCGCACCGATCCTCACATCAACGAGCAGATCCTGAAATTCATCGGTGCTCACGAAGTCGCTTCTGTAGCATTGGTCGATCGAATCATTGGCTGCCCGCACGAAGAGGGAATTGATTACCCGGAGGGTGAGAAATGTCCCAAGTGCCCATTCTGGGCTACGCGCGACCGCTGGTCCGGAAAGATCGTTCATTGAGAAATGTGCCGCCTAACCCGGCGGTCAACACGGACCGCCACCGGCGGGCCTTCGGCCCCGCCGGGCGGCCGGTTACCTTAGTTCGTTAGGCTGCACGTGGCACGCTGACGCGGCCTTGACTGTCCGTATCTGTGTGGATACACTGCTCCGGTGTATCAGATCCAGCAGACCGACGTCTTTGCCAAATGGCTGTCTGGTCTGCGCGACGTCCGGGCCAAAGCCCGAATCCTTGCCCGCCTTGACTCCGCGCGCCTCGGCAACCTAGGCGATGTCGTATCCGTTGGCGACGGAGTAAGCGAGATTCGGGTTGATGTCGGAGCTGGCTACCGCGTGTACTTCACGCGGCGTCAACGAGTCGTAGTCATCTTGCTATGTGGCGGCGACAAGTCTACCCAGACCAAGGATATCGCCCGCGCCAAGCTAATCGCGAAAGCAATTGAATGAGGTCGATCATGCGTATCAAACTCAAAGAATTTGATCCCAGCGCCTATCTCGACAACGACGAGATCATTGCCGAGTACCTTACTGCTGCACTAGAAGATGGGAACCCTGACGTGTTCTTGTCCGCCATCGGCAACGTGGCCAAAGCTCGCGGCATGAGTGCTATTGCCGAAAGCACCGGACTCGGGCGCGAAAGCCTCTACAAATCGTTTGCGCCCGGCGCCAAGCCCAGGTACGACACGGTTCTCAAGGTGCTACAGAGCTTCGGGGTCAAACTCAATGTCACCGCTTAGGTGAGGCCTCGTGCTGCAGCCTAACCCAGCGGTCAACACGGACGCCCCGCCGGCAGCGCTTCGCGCGAGCCGGGGGTCGCCGGTTACCTTCGTTCGTTGGGCGTCATTCGACGTTGTCCCTCGGACGGAGTAGCATTTCGCCTATGAAGGTTGCCACCGGAAAAGTTGTTGGCGGGAAAGTTGTCCTCGATGGTGCGGATTTCGCCGAAGGCGCGACCGTAACCGTCCTTGCCCGGGACGACGATGAGTCGTTTGAGGCTTCGCCCGAATTGGAAAGTGCGCTGCTTCAAGCAATCGACGAGGTGCAGCGCGGCGACGCGATCACCGGAGAAAGTCTCCTCGCCCGGCTGCGCGGCCGCGCTTGAGTCAATTGCTTGCGATCCGCGTCGATCTCCGCGGCAGCGCGGCGAGCGACGAAGCCACGGTTTGGTGGGAGCTCAATCGAGCTGCGGCTCCGGGAGCCATCGCTGACGAGATCGAGCGGGCCTTTACGCTCATCCGGAGTCAACCGCGTATCGGTGCGCTTGCACGCAACGCGAGACTCCCTGGCGTCCGCCGTGTTCACCTCAGCGGCGTCCACTACCATGTCTACTACCGCGTCGTGCCTGATGCCATCGAGGTCCTCGCGTTCTGGCACACAAGTCGGGGCTCTGTTACGCCAGTTTGAGCGGGCCATGACGCCCAACCCGGCGGTCAACACGGACGCCCCGCGTGCGCGGCTTCGCCCGCGCGGCGGGTCGCCGGTTACCTTCGTTCGTTGGGCATCATGAGCGTCGCTCATCGTCGTCACGTTGCCAGGACCCATCAAGAAAATTGGTGGAGGCGCTTCTTTTGGTCCCAGGACGAGTTCTGGGCAAAGCACGCGGTACACAGGGCGGCTCAGCGCGCCCGACTTGCCCGAAACAGAGGTTCACGTAGGTACTATTTCTGGAACCGCGTTTGCTTTCGAGCCGCCGAATTCTGCGAAATGCGGTACGGTCCGGTCCCCCCGCTGCTGGTGAAGCGCCCATTCGCCCGCGGTGTATGGTCATTGTCGTCGCCGGACGTTTCGCGATGGCTCCGTGTTACGCCACCGTACCGCCGTTAACCGTAACGCAGCTAGTATTCAAACCATGATGCCTAACCCGGCGGTCAACACGGACGCCCCGCGCGCGGCGCTTCGCGCTCGCGGCGGGTCGCCGGTTACCTTAGTTCGTTAGGCCTCGCGCAGGCCCACACACTTCAGGAGAACTCATGTTTGACCACGTCGCATTCGGAGTCAGCGACTATGCAGCGAGCAAAGCGTTCTTCCTCAAGGCACTCGAACCGCTCGGCGTAGCTGTTGTCCTGGAGGGGCCCCTCGGTGTCGAGCTTAGCCCAAAGGGTAAGGCTTCATTGTGCATGAACCAAACCGATGAGAAGCCGGCGCATCTTCACTTGGCGTTCACGGCCGAGAATCGCCAGCAAGTCGAAGCTTTCTATCGCGCGGCTCTGGAGGCGGGTGGCAAAGACAATGGTGCGCCTGGTCTGCGCCCGCACTACCACGCGAACTACTATGCAGCTTTCGTCATTGGTCCGGACGGGCACAACATCGAAGTGGTTTGCCACGAACCCGAGGCCTAACCCTTCCATCGAGGGGACGTCCACAAGCGGGCTTCGCCCACTTGCGGCCGCCCTCATGTCAAACGTTAGGGCTCGGCATGGGGACGATCAAGCACTCGACACGATGCTCTGGCTGTGGATAGCCGTTGCCCGAGAACCACTCCGGGCCGTGTCCGCACTGCGGTGACATCCGCAAGACGCATGATGTAGAGGTGCACGAAGTTGTCCACGCCCAAGCCTCGTTGAGCTGGCGACACGTGCACGAATACTACGAGCGCCACCCGGTGCTTCTGCCGCTAGTGCCTGTCATCACGATCGGCTCCCCATTTCTCGGGCTTGTCTTAGCCGGCTGGCCTGGCGTTATTGTCGGATTAGTTATCGGCATTGCCGCTTTTTTCCTTGGCCTTCGCGTAGTCACGAAGGTGCGCGAGATCACGGAGGGTCATTGAGCCCTAACCTTACGCTCAACCGGACGCCCCGCAAGCGGGTCGCCGGTTAGCTTGGTTCGTTAGCCGTCTTGGCGCGGTGGTGGTACCATTTTCAGCATGATCGACTGGTCATCTTGCCCGGCCGTTGAGCGCGACCCTGAACGCGTCAGTGGCGCCTGGGTATTCCGCGGCACCCGCGTGCCCGTGTCGGCGTTGTTCGAGAATCTTGAGGACGGCGCCCTTGTGTCCCAATTTGTAGACTGGTTTCCCGGGGTCACTCTCGAACAAGTTCGTGCGGTGCTGGACCACGCCGCGCGTAGCGCGCTCGCCACTGCCTAAGTGCGCGCACTGTTTGATCAGGGTACTCCTGAACCGCTGCGTCACGCGTTGGCGCAACACGAAGTTGCCACCGCATACGAGCGCGGATGGTCGAGGCTTAAGAATGGAGAGTTGCTGGACGCGGCCGAGAAGGAAGACTTCGCCGTGCTTGTGACGACCGATTCGGACCTCAAACACCAACAGAATCTCCGATCCCGTCGTATCGCGGTCGTCGTACTCTCCACGCCGAGTTGGCCGCGGATTCAGCACGCCATCGCTTCCGTCGTTCGCGCAGTCGACCGTGCTTCGCCTAGTAGCTACACCGAGGTCAAGGTCCCGTGAAGGAGACGGCTAACCTGTCGGTCAACACGGACGCCCCGCGCGCGCGGCTTCGCCCGCGCCGCGGGTCGCCGGTTAGCTTGGTTCGTTAGGCTGCAGGCATGACACCGTTTCCCCCGCTCGACTCGCTTGTCACGCAGCTGCGCGCGCTCGGAGTCGTGCTCCCGGCTGGTCGACTACGCGTCGACGGATTCGGGGACTCACCAGAAATGTCCGAGGAACTCCTCGCCCTCATCCGTTCCGGACAAAAGCGCGCCGGCACTGGTCTCCTGTGGGGCTACGAGCATGACCAAGAGCCCATCGCTGAGACGGGCGACATCGAGATCATCGTTGATCACTTGGGACGGCCCGCACTTATCACCCGGGTCACACACGCTGAAGTTGTTCCATTCGGTGAGGTCACTGCCGAGTACGCAGCCATCGAAGGTGAAGGAGACGGTTCACTTGAGTTCTGGCGGGCTGGGCATTGGAACTTCTTCTCCCGCGAGTGCGGGCGCATCGGTCGGTTGCCCAGCGAGTCCATGCCAGTGGTTTGCTGCCAGTTTGAGGTCCTACACGTACTGGCGCGACTGAATGCGTCTGCTTCGGCGTGAACATTGGGGCCGTGTCTGCTTCACCGTCGCGCGCCGCGCCTCTTGCGCTAGCGTAGCCCTGCGCTCCGGTCAACACGGCGCCGTCGCGCTCTGCGGCTGCGGCGAGCGTCCGATCTCAGCGGCTTCGCTCCGCATCGGCGTCCCCATTTCGGACTCGGCGTCACCGCCGCTCCGCTCGTTTCGGTCGCCGTGTTGCGCCGGTGGGGCCTTCGGCGCAGCACTTGCGCGCTTGCGCGTGAACATCGTGCGGCCTAACAACACGGACCGCCATCGGCGGACCTTCACGCCTGGCGGCCGGTTACCTTCGTCCGTTTGGCATCAATGCATGCGGGTGTCGCGTTCTTCGGCCTAGCGACAAGATCGATATGGCACCCGTCATAGACGTTGCGCTCGTGCGTCGCCTCGTGGCGGCTCGGTTTCCCCAATGGAGGGGCCTCCCTGTCCGGTCGGTCGAGACAGCCGGGTGGGACAACAAAACCTTTCACTTGGGCGAGCACATGGTCGTCCGCTTGCCGCGGGCAGCAGCCTACGCGGCACAGGTTGAAAAGGAGCATCGGTGGCTCCCGAAACTCGCGCCCCTGCTTCCTCGTCAGATTCCAACGCCTCTGGCGATCGGAGAGCCGGCGGACAGCTATCCTTGGAAGTGGTCCATCTACCAATGGATTGACGGAGAAACTGCCACGCCGGAGCGCATAGGCGATCTGAGTGAGTTTGCGACCGACCTTGCCGAATTTCTCATCGCTCTACAACGCATCGACCCGACCGACGGACCGCGCCCTGGACCCCACAACTTCCATCGTGGCGGGTCACTCACGACATTTGACGCTGAAACAAGGCAAGCAATCGCCGCTCTCAAAGGCAAGGTCGATACTGAAGCGGCCACCGAGGTTTGGGACATGGCGCTCAAAGCCACCTGGGACCATCCACCCGTGTGGCTCCACGGCGACGTCAGCGCTGGAAACCTCTTGATACAAGAGGGCCGCTTGAGCGCTATCATCGATTTCGGAATGGTGGGGGTTGGCGACCCCGCGTGCGATTTATCTATCGCGTGGACGCTATTCCGACATGAAAGCCGCGAAACATTTCGTGCAATGCTTCCGCTTGACCCCGGTACATGGGCTCGCGGCCGCGCGTGGACGTTATGGAAAGCGTTGATCGTCGCGGCTGGTCTAATGGAAACGAATGCAGTTGAAGCGGCACGACCTTGGAGCGTCATTGACGAAGTGCTCAGCATTGATGCCTAACCTCTCGCTCAACCCGGACGCCTCGCCGGCGGCGCTGGCGCGCCGTCCGCTCGGCGCCGGTTAGCTTGGTCCGTTAGGCGGCGACCAGGTGCGCCATGGCGGCTCCCGCCCGGACCCGCGCGAAACGCCGCCACGCGGTCTGCGGACTCGTGACATCTACATTCCGGACCTGCACATCGACTCGATCAAAGTGAAGACGCGGGATTTTCGATAGCGTATGAGCCGAGGTACTATTGTCTCCGCACATCGCACCCGGGGTAGAGCATCGTGGACGCCGGCTTTATAGATCTCGACGTACTGCTCACAAGAATTCGGCACGCGCAGTCGAAGGTTTATTTTCTCGACGCTGTAAAGCCTACAGCCGAAAAGGCTGGCGCATCTTTCATGGACGCCCGACGGGGTTCGTTGTAAACATTCCGACCGCTTGATTTTAGAGGAGACGCAGCATGGACCGATTCACGGGCGGTTGCCTTTGCGGCAACGTCCGAATTGTGGCGTCGGGACTCCCATACCGGGTCGGCCTTTGTCACTGTCTCGACTGCCGCAAGCATCATGGGGCCCTTTTTCACGCTTCCGCGGTGTTCCCTCAGGATGCGGTGACGATCGATGGCGAAACACGCGACTACGCCGGGCGGTTTTTCTGTCCCCGCTGCGGCTCGTCCATTTTCGCACGCACCGCAGACGAAATCGAAGTGAACCTAGGATCCCTGGATGCCCCTGACCAACTGATGCCAACCTACGAAAGCTGGATCGTCCGTCGCGAGTCCTGGTTGCCGCCGTTTCCGCTCACGAGACGATACGAGCGCGATCGTGACGCCACGGGTCGCTTTGAGGAGTAGGTGGCACGAACGGTGCGAAGGCGCCGTTACGAGGTGACCGAGATGTATGCCTTGATCGAGTCGAACGTGACCGTGGCTAGCAAACTGTCCGTGGGGGTACGAGGAACCTCTGAAACTGATTTTCGGCGCATTCCTGCCTCTATATCTATCCGTTGTCTGCGTCGGAGCACTGATGCTCTTGAACTTCTACACTGGGAAGTGGCAAGCGATGGAGATCGATACGTGTCTCCAGTTTGTGCTTGCCCGGCGCAAACTTGACACCCAACAGATTGCAAAACCTGCCAACACGCCTTCGGTGCAATCAAACCATACCGCCTAACCGCTCCATCGAGCGGACATCCACAAGCAAGCTTCGCTTGCTTGCGGCTGCCGCTCATGGCAAACGTTGGCGTGCGGAGCAGCCATCGGGCTATACTTGGCACGGAGGTTCCTATGCAATACAAGGTTGGCTTCTGATCTGAAGAGGGCTTCGCCGCGTCCGTGCCAGGCCTTCCAGGCTGTTGGTCGGAACTGATTTCTGCTTCGTCGAGCATCGTCGAGACGAGCAAACCCGATAGGCGAGGCGACGGGCTCATCTGTGACGACGGTCGATCAAGCTGATATGCGGGCGTTGGTTAGCCGCCAGACTGTTGTTCGTCACGGAGCTGCCTCGCTCTAGGCTCTGGGGTGTCGCAGCGATTGCGATCCAATAACGTCTGCCGAGGATTCTCCGACCGCGAGCGCGCCACCTCGCCTATCGAGTTCAAGGTATGAAGTTCAGGTGCGGGTCTCCTTGCTGAGTGGGTTATGGTTCAAGATTGGGTTGCGCCTCAGCGTGCCGCGTCGATCATCTGCTATGCGGGCTTGCGCGCGCCAACTGTTGTTTGTCACGGAGCTGCCTCGCTCTAGGCTCTGGGGTGTCGCAGCGATTGCGATCCAATATCGTCTGCCGAGGATTCTCCGACCGCGAGCGCGCCACCTCGCCTATCGAGTTCAAGGTATGAAGTTCTGGTGCGGGTCTCCTTGCTGCGTGGGTTATGGTTCAAGATTGGGTTGCGCTCGAGTCAGAGCGGCTTGACCTGCCGGGCGATCGCCCACACGAAGCCTGCCAACTCGCGGGCGATGGCGACCATTTTGATGCCGAGCTTGGCGGCGCGCTGGGACAGATGGCGCAGCAGCGCTCGCGGTAGCGCTCCTCGTAATAGTGTTGGCCTTGGTCGGTGTACTCGGCGCCCTTGGTGAGCATGGTGTAGATCAGGCGCGCGAGCTTGTGGGCGGCGGCAGTGACGGCTTTGGGTTTGTCCATGCGTGAGCACAAGCGGCGGAAGTACGCGCCTAGCGCCGACTTGCTGCTGCGTAGTGCCGCGGCTGCCAAGCGCAGCGCCTGGGCCGCGCGATTGGCACAACGCTTGGTCTTGCCGCTGAGTAACTTGCCGCCGGTGATCTTGGTGCCTGGGCACAGGCCGAGCCAGGAAGTGAAGTGCTTGACCGAGGGGAACTTGGACATGTCGGCGCCGATCTCGGAGATCACCGCCAGCGCGGTGGTGACATCGATGCCATCGATGCGGGTAAGGTCCACGCCGCACATCTTGAACAAGTGCTTGCGCAGATCGAACTTTGGTGCATTGCGCGCGCGGCCCCGCTGCTTGCCTTTGGCGGGCTCACCGTCGTGAACGTGCAAGCGTTGCAGTTGCTGTTCGATCTCGCGGTCGCACTCGGTGAGCTGCGTGCCGTAGAAGTCGAACAAGGCCAGCGCCTGCCTCAGCGCGAACAGGTGCTCGGCGCGCCAGTTGCCTTGCAGGCTGTTGGCGATCTCAGCTACGCTGGCGCGGATGCGCACGTTCTTCATTGCGGCCAGTGCTTGGCCGTCGCGCTCGCCGGCAACGATGGCCCGCAGGATCTTCTGGCCGGTCTCGCCGACCACGTCGGAGATGACGTTGGTCAGCTGGATATTCATCTGGGTGAGCGCCTTTTGCATGTGCTGCACGTGGCGCGCCTGGCTGCGCAGCAGCATCTCCCGCTGCCGCGATAATGCGCGCAGCGCGCAGACTTCGTCGGCCGGGCGAAACGCCCCGCGCAGCAGGCCGTAGCTCATGAGTTGCTGCAGCCACTGGCAGTCCAGCACGTCGGACTTGCGGCCCGACACGTTCTTCACATGCCGCGCGTTGACCAGTAGCACCGTGAACCCGCGCGCGTCGAGTAACTCGTACAACGGGATCCAGTACACGCCGGTGGACTCCATCGCCACGGTGTCCACGCCGCACGCCTCCAGCCAGTCGGCCAGGTGCTGCAGGTCGGCGGTGAAGCTTGGGAACTCGCGCACCGGCTCGGCATCGCGATCAGGCGGCACGGCCACGAAGTGCGAGGCGCTGCCGATGTCGATGCCGGCAGCATTAGGGTGGGTCAGACTCAGACCTGCTCGACTGAAGGCCCGATTGCGTTGCGCCATGGCTTGCTCCATCATCCGTTGCGGAATGTGGCGCCGGATCGGGTACGTCGTCGTGCTCACTCTCTCAAACGGGATATCGGACCAGCGGCTGCTAGCCGCCGAGCCGATTCACCAATGTCGATGACGTCACCCAGGACCACGCTAACCCGCGGGCAATGTGCACCATTGCTACATCGGTCTTCCCCAGCGCCGCATTCCACCTTGCCACAGCGCCGCGGCCGCGTGTTTCTTCGGCGCGATTTGCGGCAGCAGGCCGATTACTTCGCTAACCGTGCGGTCAACACGGACGCCCCGCCGGCGCCACTTCGTGTGCGCCGCTGGTCGCCGGTTACCTTGATGCGTTAGGCGTCTTCAATGCGTAGTGTCGTTCATAACTGGGTCCAGTTGGAGTAACGATGCTAGCGAAAACCATACTCGCGTTCACCGTTGTGGGCACCCTCCTGTCTGCAACCGCGTCTTTTGCGGCCGAACCACCCCGGTCCGCCCACGTCTACCGAATCGGCTGGCTAAGCGCAGCAGGCGGGCGCCCGATAGATGCAGATGCATTGAAGGCGTTCCGATCCGGAATGGCGGATCTGGGTTGGGATGGAAGAAGCACCGAGCTTGTCGAGCGATGGGCAAATGCACGTCTCGAACGGTTGCCCGGACTGGCAGCAGAACTCGTTGCGCTCATGTCGACGTGATCGTTGCGGTCAGCGACGCGAGCGTCCGGCAGCCATTGGAGCCACTCGGCAAATTCCGATCGTGTTCCCGCTGGGCTGGGACCCAGAAGGCGCAAAACTGGTGACCAGTTTGGCTCGCCCAGGCGGAAACGTGACGGGCCTGTCGATGATGGCTCCTGAAATTTATGCCACGGAGTTAACCCTCCTCAAGGAGGCCATGCCGGGACTCCGCAAGGTCGGCGTCGTCATTGACAGTGCTAACCCAAGCGCTGACGGGATCATAGGAGCACTTCGGAACACAAGCTGGGACACTTGGCATCGAGCTAAAGGTAGTCGATGCTTACCCGCTCGATAGTCTAGACTTGCGAATCAACGAAATGACCGGTGCCGGAGTGCAGGCGATAACTGGATTTGTGCTTCAATCGCCGTTCACAGACAGACTCATCCGTTTCGGCACCGCGAACCGCATTCCGCTAGCTGGGTACACGGATGGCCTGCCTGGCTTGCTGTCTCTGGAAGTCGATGAACTGCAGATGGTCCGACGGTCCGCCAGCTACGTCGACAAGATTCTTCGAGGGGCAAATCCGGGCGAGCTAGCCGTCGAGCAGCCAACGAAGTTCCTGCTGTTTTTCAACCTTACGACAGCGAAGGCGTACGGTATTACGATCCCACGATCGTTGCTACTACGGGCCGACAATATAATTCAGTGAGTACTATCGCACCGGGACCCGCCAAGGTGGTTATCGCCCACCATCGCAGAACGAAGATACGATCAGCGTGATGTCGTAAACCCGAGTCCACTGAACAACGAATCAAGAGGTGAATTGATCATGTCCACAGGCACCATACGGCTTCACCGCGTGCTCCGAGCGAATCCGCAACGCGTCTATCGTGCTTTTCTAGATGCAGCCGCAATGGCCAAGTGGCTTCCGCCATACGGCTTCACCTGCACGGTGCACAACATGGATGCCAAAGTTGGCGGCACCTACAAAATGTCGTTTACGAACTTCACGACAGGCCACAGTCACTCCTTTGGCGGCGAGTATCGTGAACTGGTGCCGTCCGAAAGGATTCGCTATACGGACAGATTCGACGACCCGAACTTGCCTGGGGAAATGCAGACGAGCGTGACCCTGAAGCAAGTGTCGTGTGGCACCGACCTTACCGTCGTGCAAGAAGGGCTGCCCGAGGCCATTCCGCTCGAGATGTGCTATCTCGGCTGGCAGGAGTCGCTCGCACAACTTGCTAAGCTCGTCGAACCCGAGATCTCGGCGTAACGAGGTGACGCCTAACCGGGTGGTCAACACGGACGCCCCGCGAGCGTGGCTTCGCCCGCGCCGCGGGTCGCCGATTACCTTCGTTCGTTGGGCAGCGATTCGACCAGTCGATCCATTAACTATAGGAGGTCCTTCATGTATTGCCAAACCTTGCCACGCCAGCCGCTGAAAGTCGCGTTGACGTTGGGACTGCTTCTCGCCGGCGGGTTTGCGGGAGCGCCATTGTCCGCGCAGGAGCCGCCCCTTTCGTGGACTGCGAAGGATTCCAAACTCAAGTGGGGGCCTTGCCCGCCGTTCCTACCGAAGGGGTGCGAGATTGCGGTTCTTCATGGCGAACCTGCCAAGAGTAACGCCGACATCTTTTTCAAAGTACCCGCGAACTCCACGATTCCGCGGCACTGGCACACATCGGCGGAGCGCATGGTGTTGGTGTCGGGGGAGCTTCACGTTACCTATGACGGCAACAAGACGGCGGTGCTCAAGCCTGGCACGTATGCGTACGGCCCGGCTAAGCTGCCGCACAAGGCGGAGTGCAAGAAGGCTGGCCCCTGCGTACTGTTCATCGCGTTTGAGGCACCGGTGGACGCGGTGCCGAGCGAAGGCGAATCGAAGAAGTGACATTGCTGCCCAACCCGGCGTTCGCGCGGATCCGCGGGATGCGCAGTTCTTCTTCCGGACGTCGGTGGCCGCGGGCCGCTCAACTTGGACGTTAGGGCGCACACGCTCCCGGCGAACCGGCCTTCCCGACTCGACACATTGTGAAGAAATCGACATGACCAGCAGCCCTGACACACAGGCACTCTCGCAGCACTTGCGGGAACTCGAGGAGTCTCTCCTCCTACCCGACGCTCGAAAATCGAAACGCCTCGTTGAACTCCTTGCCGACAATTTCGTGGAGTTCGGCAACTCCGGGCGCAGGTACACAAAGGCAGATCTGGTGGCAACCCTGCGAGCCGAGTCCCCAGTCACGCAGTCAACCGATGACTTTCACGTCGAGTTGCTGGCGCCAACTGTCGCCCTTCTCACCTACCGCATTCATCGCCACTCGACTCCGCCAGTCCACACGTTGCGTAGTTCAATTTGGCGGCTGCACGGCAGCCAGTGGCGAATGGTCTTTCATCAGGCAACGCTTACCTCCGCCTCGCATGTTTGAGTGCGATTTGAATGCGGTACTGACGGAATTGGAAGCTGCCTGCTCGAAAATTCGAACTCTACGAAATGCGCGAATTGCTCATTCCGACTTTGACCATTCTCTGGGGATTAACGGAAAGTTTCACAAGGCCGGGCAGAGCTTCAAGCGAGGCGAGCGACCCCCAGAGCGCGTTCGGGTATACGAAAAGAATCGGCGCGGAATCTGGGCATACAACGGCGTCTTTCACTTGGTCGATTCGTGGACCGAGCCAGATGGGGCACTTCGTGTCCGCCACGGGTCGCCGGTTACCTCGGTTCGTTAGGCCTTCCTGCACGCTTAGGCGCTCGAGTACCCTATTAGACTCCGCTGCATGCTGTCGGCAGCGCCGCTGATGTCCCCAAGTCGACAGCATCACTGAAATGGAGCTAAATCATGCGGTTCGCAAAGGCAGCTCTCTGGTGCTTGCTTGGCCTATTCATGTTTGGTACTCAGGTAAGCATTGCTCAAGACAAGCCGTATAGGGAAGGCCCGGTTTGGACCATCACCTTTATAAAGGTCAAGCCTGGGATGTTCGACGTGTACATGCGCGACCTGTCAGTGCAGCGAAAGAAGCTGATGGACGAGGCGAAAAAGCAGGGTCTCATCGTTTCGGAGAAGATGCTCTCCGGATCGGCGGCCGGTCGCGACGATTGGGATCTGATGTTGATGGTCGAGTACAAGAACTGGGCTGCCTTCGACGGACTGTCGGAAAAATTCGACGCTCTCGCACTGAAGATTGTCGGCTCGGAGGAGAAACAAGTTCAAACGATGGTCAAGCGGACTGAAGTTCGTGAGATCGTCGGAGAGAAGACGGTCCAAGAGCTCACATTCAAATAGCCGGGCAGGCCTAACCAGGCGGTCAACCGGGACGCCCCGCGGGCGCGGCTTCGCCTGCCCCGCGGGTCGCCGGTTACCTTGGTTCGTTGGTGGTCAAGACAATGCGTCGCACGCTTTCTACCGACATTCGGGGTGTAGACTGATTTCCGTCCCCGTTCGTTAGTCTCCGCTCGATGATCCGAGTGATTACGCTGTTTGCTGTCGACCTCACGGGGTTCGAATGAACAGACGTAACACCGTAGCCGCGCTAGTTGCCTTCGCTGCTACACCGCTTGTCGTCTTCGCTCAACCGCAAGGAAGGGTTTGGCGCGTCGGCTTCCTCACACAGCGTCGCCGCCCGGAGTCGATTGACTCCGACTTCATCGGTGCATTCCCGCGGGGAATGCGCGAACTCGGCTACGTCGAGGGCAGGAATCTCTTGATAGAGTGGCGCTTTGACGACAGGTCCGAGCGACTTCCGGACCTGGCGGCAGAATTGGTGCGGTTGAAATTGGACGTGATTGTTTCCGGCTCATCGCAAGCGATCAGAGCGCTTCAGAAAGAGACCACCACGATTCCTATCGTCATGGCGACCTCCGGTGACCCGATCGGCAGCGGCTTTGTCAAAAGCCTGGCGCGGCCCGGAGCCAACATCACTGGGCTGTCGAACCTCACTAGTGACATCGGCACCAAGCAACTGGAGTTGCTGCAGAGCGTGGTGCCCAGGCTCTCTCGTGTCGCCGTGCTGGTGAATCCCGCGAACCCATCACTCGTCACATTTGTGAAGAGCGTTCAGTCGACGGCGGAGAAGGGAAGCGTGAAGGTCATGCCAGTGGAAGTGCGGACTGCGCAGGAGATCGAGGACGCCTTTCCCGCGATGGTCCTTGGGAATGCCGGAGCCGTCATTGTGGCGACTGACGCGTTGCTGATCCAGCACTATCGCAAGATCGCCGAACTGGCGGCGAAAAACCGTTTGCCCTCGGTGTCACAAATTCGCGAATTTGTCGAGGTCGGCGGACTGATGAGCTACGGCCCCAATCTCGCCGAACAGTTCCGGCGCGCGGCAACCTATGTGGACAAAATCTTCAAGGGCGCCAAGCCAGGCGACCTGCCGGTAGAACAATCCACGACATTCGAATTGTTCGTCAACGGCAAGACCGCTAAAGCACTGGGGCTCACCATCCCGCAATCGGTGCTCCTGCGCGCGGACCGGGTGATCGAGTAAGAATCTGCCAATGAGCGGTGCTCGAATTCGTACCTGGGTCACCCAGCGGAGGTTGACGCCCAACCCGTCGCTCAACGCGGACGTCCCGCATGCGGGGCTGCGCCCCGGCAGCGGGCCGCGGTTAGCTTGACACGTTAGGCGTCCGAGGACTCGCTGCAGCTTGCGGGGATTACGATAGTCGGCTGTCAAGATCAATGCTCCACGACGTCGCGGAGGTGCAACACGTGTCTAAACAAGGGTATGTGCTGGGACCCACTGAGGGCGAACAACTCATACGTAATTCTGGAAGCCTCTTTATCAAGGTTGACCCCAGCAGGGGTTCAAACAACATGGCCTTGGGGACACAGCAGGTTCCGATCCGTGCTGGCATCCCTGTCCATCAGCACAATGAAGCAGATGAGGTGCTGTTCGTTCTGGAAGGGGCGGGTGTTGGCATCTTAGGCAACGCCCGGATGAGTATTGAAAAGGGTTCGGCAATCTATGTTCCCACTGGCGTTTGGCATGGCGTTGAGAATCCCGACAGTGAGCTCTTGTTACTTTGGGTCGTGGCACCACCGGGAGTCGAAGCGTTCTTTCGTGAGGTATCCAACGCTCCTGGAGCGCCGCCAAAGCAACTCACACGCGAACAGTTGAACGAGATTGCCAAGAAACACGGGATGCAGTTCAAGTAACGTGCCGGCTGACGTCTCAGAGATCGCTGCGCTTGCGCGTAGGCAGCAGCTGCGGCCCGCGCCAAAGCAAATGACGCCTAACCTCTCGCTGAACCCGGACGCTCCTCGGCGGGCCTGCGGCCCGTCCGTCGTCGCGCCGGTTAGCTTGGTTCGTTAGGCGGCAACCCGCGTGACACCCGCTTCGATCACCACGCCCCATACCGGTGTGACTCCGCGTTCAACATTGCGCGCGGTGTTCGTAGATGCCAACCCGACGCTTGGCGACGTAGCGCAGGAGCTGCTGGGGACGATCGACGTACCGTTCACGATCAACCGGCAACCCGATATTCGCAGCGAGGCGATCCCGGTCACGCTGGCAGGGGCCGGGATCGCTGTCATCGACCATACGCATTTCCCTACCGCGATCGCGCGCCAATGCACGGGCCTCAAGCACGTCGTCTTCCTTGGTACCGGTGCGCGCAGCTACATGAGCCCCGAAGAACTGGGCGAGCTCGGCATCGCGGTGCACACGATCAAGGGCTATGGCGACACGGCAGTAGCCGAGTGTGCGGTGGCGCTGATGTGGACCGCCGCACGCGGCTTCGCGAAGATGGACCGCGAAATGCGTGCCGGGAACTGGGTGCGCTCCGACTCGCTTCAGCTCACCGGTCGCACGATCGGGTTGCTCGGCTTCGGCGGGATCGCGACGGAGGTCGCTCGACTCGCTTTGGGCATGGGCATGAAGGTGCTCGCCTGGAACCGCAGCCCGAAAACGTTTCCGGGTGTGCAGTTCGTCGAGCTCGACCGGTTACTCGCCCAGAGTGACGTGCTGTCGATGCACCTGCTGTTGAATGAAGATACGAAGAACTTCCTGTCCCGCGAGCGCATCGAGGCCATGCAGCCGGGCGCGATCCTGATCAACACTGCGCGCGGCGCGCTGGTGGACGAGGACGCGATGGTCGACGCGTTGCGTTCGGGTCATTTGCGCCACGCCGGTCTGGATGTCTTCACGGTCGAGCCGCTGCCGGCCGGGCACGTGCTGACCTCCCTGCCCAACGTGACGCTGTCTGCCCACTCGGCGTTCCGGACCGCCGAGGCCAACCGCAACCTGATCGCCGCCGCGCTGGACCATTGCCGCCGCATTGCCGCGCAGGGCCTTTGAATGCCCCATTCGATTCCCGGGGGAAACCGCAATGATCGACATCAAACGCATCGAATTTCGGTGTTCCAATGTAGTAATCTTGTCCATGGACTTCCCCTCTCACCGATTGTTGTCGGACACTTCAGTCTTGGCACTTCGATGCCGAACCGAGTAAGGCGAAGTCCTTTCCATTCGGTCAGCATGGACGTCCATCGACGGCACTACGCACTCGCCTCGCGACCGTCGGTTACCTCACGGCGTTAGGGCACATCAATTCGCGGATCGCGACCATGACGGTTATTGCCAAATGCTTTCTCGCAGTCGCAGTCGGCCTCTTTGCGGTCGTTGTCTTAAACCTAGTCGTTGACGTCATAGCTCACGCCTTGGCTCCGACATGGGACGATCTTGTCGGGAACGACCGAAGGGCGCTACTCGCACGCTCCCAGGCGATTTGGTTTGGCTCGCTTGTCGGCTTGGCCGTGGCGTCGGTATTCGGGGCAGTCGTGGGTTCATGGCTCGCCGCACGTCTGGGGCTACGATCAAACGTCGCCCACGGAATTGTGGGTGGGTCAATACTGCTTGTTGTCGCCATTCAGGCCATCTTGATTTCCGCGCACCCGCTTTTGGTATTGGGCGGCGCGGTAGCGGTGCTGCCGCTTTGCACGTACGCAGGGCGTCGGCTAGCTGCAAGGAGGCGCAATGTGGCGTAACGCGTCGTTCAATGCGGACGTTCGCCGGCGGCGCTTTGCTTGTCGCCTCGCGTCCGCCGGTTACATTGTGGCGTTAGGCGCCTCATTGCCCGCAATGCGGGCATCCAGTTCGCGCAGCTGGTCAGCGGCGTCAGCGAACACCTCGCGGGCAATGCCGGCGATCCCGTTGGCGCCGCCCTCAAGAATTGCTGGCAGCGCGCGGCGCAGGCGGTCGAGTCCCGTGCCGACGACCACCCCATACTCGGTGAGCAGACCCCGCAGCCGATTGGCGAGCGCGGTGCGCTCCTCGACCAGCCTCTGCAGGCGATGCAGCGCCAGCGCCGCTTGCTGCTCCACCGACTTCACCGCGACGAAACGCATCTTCGGTTGGCTCACCGCTTCGCCAATCGCTGCCGCATCATTGGCGTCGTTCTTGCCGCCTTGGCGATAGGGCGCCACGAACTCGGCCGCCACCGAGTTGGCACAGCTTGCGCGCCCAATGCTGCGCCCCCGAGCACGCTTCCATGCCGACCACGCAAGCGCCTCGGCTTCGATACACCCGCAAAGCTGTACCATCGAACCTAATCACTGTTGCACTTGCTCGTTGAATCTACGCCCGAAGGCCTGCGCCCAGACGCTATGCGCCACGAGTTCATAATCGGTAGTCTGGCTTCTCCGCTGCGCCCGCAACTGCCCGAGTGACGATCGATCCCACGGAGCCAAAAGTGAGCCAACTCCCGATCGATGCGGAAGCCTTTCGGGACTTTGAGCGCGCCGCTCACGACGAGATTGCCCAGGGCTATCGCGATTTTTTTGCAGCCGTGACGGGTTATGCGATCGAGCCTCTGCTCGACGCGGCTTCGGTGAGCGCGGGAACGCGCGTCTTGGACGTTGGGACCGGTCCCGGCATGCTCGCGTCACGGGCTGCCAGCCGTGGGGCCTCGTCCGTCATCGGCGTTGACCTGGCACCGCGCATGGTCGCGATAGCCGCGGCGCAGTATCCCGGTCTAGACTTCCGTCAGGCGGATGCCGAGAACCTTCCATTCCCCGACCAAGCGTTCGACGCAGTGGTGAGCAATTTCGGGATCGGACACTTTCCAAGGCCTGAGCGAGCCCTCAGCGAATTCGTACGAGTACTCGCGGTCGGCGGAGGTGTTGCGCTCTCATGGTGGGACGTTCCGGCTTGCCATCGCTTGAATGGCATCTTCTTTGACGCGGTGAACGAAGTGCACGTCAGTCCGCCGGCGGACCTGCCGGCAGGTCCACCGATGTTCCGTTTTTCGGACGATCAAGAGCTGGCTGACCTTCTGCGATCCGCCGGGCTGACGCAGGTGGCCATCAAGGCTCATTCCCATATCCATCGATTGGCGAGCGCTGAAGAGCTGTGGAACGGTATCCTCGCCGGGACCGTTCGGACGTCGATTGGCATCCGTCGCCAGCCGAGGGACGTGCAAGATCGCATTCGCGCCGTGTTCGAAAGGCTTGTGCAACCATATGCCGTGCAAGGCGAACTTCGAGTCCCCGTTGCGTTCAAAATTGGGGCCGGTCGAAGGTAACTCGGGTGCGCGGCCTATGAAGCACACGTCCACTGTCATCGGCGATCCCTTTTTGCGGGTTTGCGGCCATAGTCGTCAGATCGAGCCTAACCTCGCGCTCAACACGGATGCCCCGCGCGCGGCGCTCCGCGCTCGCTGCGGGTTGCCGGTCACCTTGGTTCGTTAGGACACAATCGATTGAGACATCGGTCATCGCAATGTCACTAGTCACCTTATTTCCAATCGGGCAAGCGGCCGCCGTCATATTTGGGGCCCCCTGAGCTAGCGCTTGCTGCTGTTCCGAGCTATCGGTGCCCCCCATGCCGCACTGGCGTTCTGGCGTAAGCTGATTGGCTCGTACACCGTTGGTGCCTACACGGAGGAACGCCTCACCACAGGTTGGTGGCAAGGCTATGTACAGCGGTTCAGTTCCGCTGGGGCGCATTGACGAACGTCTGGCTGCGCGACTGGAGCAGATCCATGCTGAAGACCTACCATGGCAGTTGTCACTGTGGGGTCGTCAAGTTCGAGGCCAAACTCGACCTCACGCAGAGCACTTACCGCTGCAACTGCTCCATTTGCCGAAGAACACGCTTCTGGCCGGCCGTGGCAAGAGAAGACGGCTTCCGCTTGCTGACCGGGGAGGCCGATCTGACGCAGTACCTGTTCAACACCCGGAAGAACCAGCACTACTTCTGCAAACACTGCGGTGTGCGCGCCTTCGGCGTTGGAACCGAGACGCCCATTGGAAAAATGTACGGCATCAACCTGGGTTGCCTGACCGACGTCTCTGACGAAGAGCTCTCACGTCTGCCCATCACATACGTCGACGGCCGCAACGACAGGTGGCAAAGTGCGCCAGAGTTCTTTGGTCACCTGTGAGTCCAGCTCTTGGCCTACAGCGCGGCCTACCCCGTCGGTCAACATGGACGCCCCGCATGCGCGGCTTCGCCTGCGCCGCGCATCGCCGGTTACCTTCGTTCGTTAGGTTTCCGAGCAACGTCGACCATTCGCCAGCCGACTTCGCTGCGCGCGCGCTGGCGAGAAGATTCATGGGTCACGAGGGACAAACCGCAGGATCAAGGAGCGAGGATGGGAAAGGGAAGGCTAGAAGCGTTCAGCGACGGAGTGATCGCCATCATCATCACCATTATGGTGCTGGAGATGAAGGTGCCTCATGGCGAATCATTCGAAGCGCTCAAGCCGCTGCTACCGGTGTTTCTGAGTTACATACTCAGTTTCGTCTATGTAGGCATCTACTGGAACAACCACCACCACATGCTTCAGGCAAGTACACGCGTCTCAGGTCCGGTGCTTTGGGCCAATTTGCACCTCCTTTTCTGGCTCTCCCTGTTTCCGTTCGCAACCGGCTGGATGGGTGAGAATCACTTTGCGACTACGCCGTCCGCTCTTTATGGCGTCGTTCTGCTAATGGCGGCCTGCTCGTACTGGGTTCTCCAGCAGACGATCATCGCGGCGGAAGGGCCCCAATCCAAGCTAAAGGCAGCGTTGGGAACCGACTGGAAGGGCAAGTTGTCACCGCTCTTCTACCTGATTGGCATCGGATCCACATTTTGGGTACCTTGGGTGGCTCAACTCGCATACGTGGCAGTAGCGCTGCTTTGGCTCGTTCCAGATCGGCGTATCGAGCGCAAGCTCACGCGCACGGAAACCTAACCCATCGTTTCGGTTTCTCTACGCTTCGGAGCTCACATGAAGAGAGTCACAGGTATCGGGGGGATCTTCTTCAAGGCCAAGGATCCTGTTGCACTGCGCACCTGGTACCAAGAGCACCTTGGTATCGACGTTCAGGATTGGGGCGGCGCAGCATTTCGTTGGGCCGACGCCGAGGGCAACCCAACTCTGGGCACAACGATCTGGAACGTCTCCGACGTTAGTGGCAACTACTTTGCCCCAAGCACGTCTTCGTTCATGGTGAATTACCGGGTCGCAGACCTTCACGGCCTAATTCGCGAGTTGCGAAAAGAGCGCTGCAATGTGCTCGACAAGACCGAGGAGTCGGAGTACGGCAAGTTCGGCTGGGTCATCGATCCAGAGGGCAACAAGGTCGAACTTTGGGAACCGCCGGCGGGCCAATGAGCATGCACTACACAGTGTAGAGAAAGCCGCGGCTTAACCAGTCGTTCCAGTCGACCACCTTCGGCGGCGGCTGAATTCCAACGTTAGGTTGCGGGCCAGCACCCGGCGCACGAACGACTGCTCGACCACCCTCCAAGGAGAGCATTCATGTTGAATCGGGTCTTCCCGGATCGTCTCGACAATGACTATCGTGGCCACAAGGTGGCGCTCTGGATCTTCGTCGTAATCGCGCTGATGAAGGTAGCGCTAGGCTTTGGGCACATCTTCAACCCCGATGGCGGCGCGCAATCCGTCTCGCACATCCCGCTCGATACCTATCCTGCTGGGGCAGCGCAGAACGTGGTGGCGGTCTTCGCGCGCATGGGACTGGAGCAACTGCTGCTGGGCGTGCTCTTCGTCACCGTGCTGCTGCGCTATCGCGCGATGGTTCCGCTGATGTACGCTGTGGCCGTGATGGGCCATGTCGGCGTATTTGCGCTCGCCTCCTTCAAGCCGCTTTCGTTGGCGGGTACCTCTGGCGCAAGGAACGTGCATCTGGTGCTCGCGGTACTGAGTATCGTAGGACTGGTGCTCTCGCTGTTGGGGCCTCGCTACGCCACACCGAAGCCCGGGGCCAGTGAGCGTGCAGCCTAATCCGTCGCTCAACGCGGACGTCCCGCGGGCGCGGCTTCGCCGCGCAGCGGGCCGTCGGTTCGCTTGATCCGTCAGGGGTACTTTGACCCGAGGCTCATTTCCCGGAGAGTCCGAGTGGCCGTTGTCCGATACCTTGTGGCTGACGTCGATGTGGCCGTAGGCTTCTACATCAACTTGCTTGGGTTCGAATTGGTTGAACGGTGGGGCCCGCCCTTTGCGATGGTCAAGCGTGCCGATCTCACGCTATGGCTAAGCGGCCCCGGGAGTTCTGCGTCGCGTATGCTTGCCGACGGCTCCAAGCCCGCGCCCGGCGGCTGGAACAGGTTGGTACTGGAAACGGACAATCTGGAATCGTTGATCGAAAAGCTGACGTTATCTGGTGCGCACTTTCGTGGCGTGATCGTTTCGGGCCCGGGCGGGAAACAGATTCTGGTCAATGATCCGTCCGGCAATGTCATCGAATTGTTCGAGCCGAGTGGCGCATGAGTACGCTTAACCCGTCGGTCAACGCGGACGCCCCGCGGGTCGCCGCCACCTTGGTCCGCTAGACCGCGCGGGACGACCGCCTGCGATTCAAGCAGCGTCATGAACATTCTCACGGTTAATCTCCTCTTGAGTACGTTCGTATTCTGGATTGCAGCCAAACTCTATCTTCTGCCGAGACTCCCGGATTTGAGACCTCGGACCGTACTGCTCCCTATTCTCCTATTGCATTCATTCCGACACCTGGGACTGATGTTCCTAGCCCCAGGGGCCACCTATGCAGGCATCCCCCTGCCCTTTGCGTATCCCGCGGCATTCGGCGACCTGCTTGCCGCGCTACTCGCCCTGGCTGCGATTCCGGCCGTGGCGATGAATTGGAAAGGCGCGCGAGCTCTGGTGTGGATCTTCACCATCGAAGGAACGCTGGATCTCGTTGCGGCAATCGCACTGGCCACAAATTATGGAGCCGATGCGTTCATGGGTCCTGCGTACTGGATACCTGCATTCTGGGTTCCTGCACTATTGGTGACCCACTACATTACGTTCGTGGTTCTCCTCAAGTATTGGAAAGGAGCGGCCTAACCTGACGACCAACACGGACGCCCCGCGACCGCGGCTTCGTCGATGCCGCGATCGCCGGCTACCTCGGTTTGTTAGGCATTACTAGAACACGACCACGACAATCGGCAGCTCGATTCTTGCCAGCTTGCGGCGTGGTCGGCAGATGAACTCGGGGGCGACTGCACCGGCACCGTCCCTTCCACTACGTACAGAAGGTCCTCTGAGTAGAGTTCCACTGTTATAGAATCCATCCCCGACGCGTGTCGAATGAACGGGCACGAACACCCGCGAGAGCCATGTGTGTTGCGATCGGATTGAAGGCGCGAACCGGTAGAGCGGCGCTCATCGCACTGTCCGGAGACGTGGATGAGCCCAAGCTCATCGAACGCTTGCAGATACGGCTCTTGCCCGATGGCGCGTGGGCGCCGTACCACGCCGCATATGGACTCAATCCGAAGGAGGCGCGAAAGAGCGTCGAGCGCAGCATTGCGTCCGCGCATCGCCTAGCGACGAATGCCATCCGTGGCGCCGCACAACGCTGTGCCGCAGCAGGCCATGAGCTGCGCGGCTGCGGCGTGCTTGTCGGAACCGGCATGCCCAACTGGAGCACTGACGAAATCCTCGCGGTTCACGTTCGGATGCACAAAGCCGAAGGCGAGCTCTTCCGCGACGCGCTCGTGGCGGGCGCGCGCGCATGCGGCCTCGAATTGACGACCCTTCCCGACAAATCGGCCCTCGACGCTGCGGCCAAGATCCTTGGCATGAATCGCGCCGGCCTGGACGTGGTCATCACCGAGCTGGGGAAGTTAGCCGGACCGCCTTGGGGCAAAGATCAAAAGGAAGCCGCTGCAGCGGCTCTCGCGGCGCTGAAGCGTGCGGGTTGACTTGAGCCAAGGCCTTCGCCGCGGACGATACCGCGCAGCTCATCGAGCGGCACCGCTGATGGATTTTCTTCTTTCCCCTGCACTATTGGTGGGCTATCCCCGCGTGGAGGAGCCTATCCAAGCAAGCGTCATCGAGAGAGCCTGCGTGACCTATGCCCAGAGGTAGGACGTTAAGAGTTGTCGCCGGCATTGCTGCTTCGTTTACCGGTCTCGCTGGTACGATTATTCTTCTGTCGGAAACGGAGGTAATAGGCTCCGAGATGGCGAAACTGATGCTTGTTGCGTTGTTGGGGATGTACGTCGGGTTCGGATTGTTGATTGCTGTCTATCGCTTGATCGGGAAGCTGGAATGAACGGTACAGGGACCTAACGTTGTCACCCTGGAACGCAAAGTCGCTGTCCAGCGGCCAGCTGGCGCAGATCTATGGCGCTCGGCACGCACGCTTCCGGGATGATGCGGCAAGCCTCAACCGCCGCCTGCAGGCCTTTCCGAAGGCTGAACAGCTTTCATGCTCCTTTCCTCGGCCTTCCTTGCTGAAATTGAAGCGAAGTATTTGGAAAAAGTGGTCTAGCCGGTCGTTCAACACCGACCCCTGCCGGCGCGCCTTCGGCCGAGCAGGGAAGCTGGCCAACTTGCGTAGTTAGGGCGCACACGAAACGAACGGGGGTCGATTCAATTTCGCCGGGGATTCCGTCGGCGCTCCACTCCAAATGGAGAAGTTCATGACTGATGCCGATCGCGTCAAGTACTTGCGATTCGCGTTGCTTTTTGTGGGGCTGGTATTCGTATTCGGGGTTTACCCGCTCACGATCATTTGGCCTTCGGGTTGGGTATGGCATGCCGGCCAGTCCGAATACCTGCAGATGATTCTCGCGATCTACGCCACCCTTGGGGTATTCCTTATACTTGCTTCTCGTGACCCACCCGCGCACCGCAGCCTAATCTGGTTTACTGTCTGGTCCAGTGTGGTGCATGGAGCCGTGATGGCAGTTCAGGCTGTTGTTTACCCTCAGCACATCGGCCATCTGTCGGGTGACGTTGCCGCCCTACTCGTAGTAGCCGGCGTCCTAGCGTTTCTGATGCCGCGAGCCGATGCGCCGGCAAGCCAACGTGCGGGCTAACCCTGCGCTCAACATGGTCCATTGACGGAGGCCTACCCAATGCCACGAGTAAGCACCTACCTGAACTTTTCTCGCTCCACGGAGCAAGCGTTTGTCTTCTACCGATCCGTTTTTGGGGGAGAGCTCGCTGGCCCTATACACCGATTCAGCGACGTTCCTGCCGCACCGGGCCAACCGCCGTTGGCCGAGTCCGACAAGAACCTCGTGATGCACGTCGAACTCCCAATCCTTGGCGGCCATGTATTGATGGGTACCGATGCTCCCGAGTCCATGGGCTTCTCATTGACACAGGGCAATAACGTTTACATCAATCTCGAGCCTGACACCCGCGCCGAGACAGACGGGCTCTTCAAAGCCCTATCTGTCAATGGGACGGTCGAGATGCCGTTGCAGGAAATGTTTTGGGGTGGTTACTTCGGCAGCCTTACTGATCAATTCGGGATCCACTGGATGTTCAATTGCAGCAGCAAAACATGAGTGCTCCTATCAAAAGTGACACCTGATCCCTCGGTGGCCGGAGACGACGCCAGATCTTGTGCTCAAGATCACGCCTCAATCCACAACGTGGAGGCCGTCCGTGAAACCGTTCACCACTATCGCCGCTGTCGTGTTCGCGCTGGTTGCCTTACTGCAACTGCTGCGCTTCGTTTCCGGGTGGCAGGTGACCGTGAATGGACTCACCATTCCGATCTGGTCGAGCGCGATCGCTTTCGTGGTCGCGGCAGCGCTTGCAGTAATGCTGTGGCGCGAAGCGCGTCAATCACCGTGACGAACGAACGCCACAGAATGGGCCTATCCGCGCGATGACGTATTCGGGGCTTGGCCCGATGGTCAGCACGGATGCCCTGCCGGTGGCATTTCGCGCCACCCGCGGAACGCCGGTTCGCTTGGTTCTTTAGGCAGCACACGAAGGCGGGATGTCCACCTATACAGCCACAATTCGATGGGAGCGCGGCGAACAGCTCTTCACCGACAATCGATATAGCCGCGGCCATACGTGGCTGTTTGACGGCGGTGTCGAGGTTCCGGGCTCTTCATCGCCGCATTCTGTTCCACTACCCTATTCGCAGTCACGTGCTGTTGATCCGGAGGAAGCGTTTGTCGCTTCCCTATCAAGCTGTCACATGCTCTGGTTTCTCTCCATCGCCGCGAAGCGTGGATTCTGTGTCGATCGCTACGTCGACGATGCCGAAGGTGTGCTTGCCAAGAATGATCTGGACAAATTCGCGATGACGCTGGTCACGCTTCGTCCGCGGGTTGTCTTTGTCGGGACTCCCTTGCCAACGAAAGTTGACATTGAGTCGATGCACCATAAGGCTCACACCGAATGTTTCATTGCCAACTCGGTGAAAACGGAGGTTCGCTGTGAGCCGAACTATGCGGGCTAACCCGTCGTTTGACACGGACGCAACCCTGGCAGCGCTTCGCGCCCGCTCGCGGATCGTCGGTTACCTTGGTACATCAGGCTGGCCAAAGTTACCCGATAGGGGAGGATGAATGCGCACCGTCGTTATAATTGTTGGCGGACTGGTGCTCCTCGGGTTGTTCGCGCTCACCGGGTGGCGGTTTGGTGGCGGTGCTCAGTCGATGGTAGCCGCGGCGAAATTGTTCATACCAGCCTGGCTCGTCGCGGCACTGCTCAATATGTGGATCGGCGTCGCCCGGGCTGGCTATTCGGTTGCCGAGGAGTTTCCGATCTTCCTGGCAATTTTCGCGATTCCGGCTGCCCTCGCGGCATTCATCTGGTGGAAGTATTCGTAAGAGCACCGCTCGCCGATTGGGCGCGGACGCCCCGCCGGTCGCGCGTCGCGTCCGCTAGGCGTCGCCGGGTCGCCTGGTCCGTTGGGCCGCACTAACGATGTCGCGCCATCACCGGAGCGCCGGTTTCCAAGGTTGGCTAGTTTCGCGTTTGGAGCAACTACCGTGTCCCCACCCGAGGTCTACCCTCTCTATGGCGGCTGCGACTGCCGAACCATCCGGTACAGGTTGGAAAGTCGGCCGCTCTTCGTTCACTGCTGCCACTGCCGCTGGTGTCAGCGGGAGACCGGCGCGTCATTCGCTTTAAACGCGATGATCGAGGCCGATCGTGTCGCTCTGCTCACGGGCGAGCCCGAGGTCGTTGATACCCCCTCCGAGAGTGGCAAGGGCCAAAAGATCGCGCGTTGTCCCAAATGTCGAATCGCGGTTTGGAGCAACTACTCGGGCGCCGGGCCATACGTGCACTTCGTCAGGGTCGGCACGCTTGACGAACCGGACCGCCTGCCACCCGACATACATATCTTTACAGAGTCCAAACAGCCGTGGGTCGTTCTGCCACCCAACATGCCAGCCGTCGCCAAATACTATGATCGAAACGAATATTGGCCGCCCGAAAGCTTGGCGCGTCGCGAGGCGCTGCTTGCCAGGATTGCCGCGCGACAGGCTCCTGTGGAAGCGCGGCGAAGCTAACCCGACGGCTGATACGGACGCACTGCGGCGGCCAACAATATACCGACGTGACTCCATGGCCGGCGACTTGCCAAGTGACTCGTGGAACGAGGGCAGTCCTTATGATCTGTACATGGGCCGCTGGAGCCGCCTTCTCGCCGGTGAATTCCTCGCTTGGCTAAAGCTGCCCCAAGGGCTGCGCTGGCTCGATGTTGGATGCGGTACCGGCTCGCTCACCGCGACAATCCTGGAGAAGTGCCGGCCGGCCGAGTTGGTTGGGATTGAGCCGTCGGAAGGCTTTCTGGCCAAGGCCCGCGAGCGGCTGCGAGGCTTCGCGACGTTTCACCTTGCCGACGCGTTGCACATTCCACTTCCGGCTTCCTCACTCGACGTCGTGGTCTCCGGTCTCGTGCTCAATTTCGTGTCAAACCCCGTGTTGGGACTGATCGAAATGAAGCGGGTCGCAAGTCCCGGGGCGACAATCGCCGCGTATGTCTGGGACTACGCCGGGAGGATGCAGCTGATACGCACCTTTTGGGACGTGGTTGTCGAACTGGACCCACATGCACGCGGCGTTGATGAGCGCGTGCGTTTTCCAATTTGCCAACCCGCCATGCTCGCTGAAGCACTAGCAACGGCTGGTCTGATCGATATCGAAGTTTCGCCGATCGAAGTTCAAACCCGATTTCGTGACTTCAACGACTATTGGGACCCTTTCCTCGGCGGGCAAGGGCCGGCGCCATCCTATGCAATGTCGCTCGATGAAGAGGCGCGATTGCGTTTGCGTGAGCGCCTCCGCGAGCGCCTTTCTACCGAGTCCGATGGTTCCATTGCGCTTGTGGCGCGCGCATGGGGCGTACGCAGCCGGGTGCCAATATAGCAAGATGCCCGGCGCCGTCGCCATGACCTCAAACTTCGCCTTCCTGCACCACGTCGCGGCATTCGCCCTTGTTGCCGCCTTGACCGTCGAGTTTGTCCTGGTCAAGGGGCTGTTATCGATTTATCCGACCAGGGTATTCGCTTCCTGGCGAAAGTCCATCCAACAGGGGCTGGCGCCAACCGTCGAGCCCGCGAAGTTACGTGTCCTGCGAACCATCATTCATTGGGAGTTGATCGGAGTCGTCCTGCTGCTCCTGTGTGCGGCACTTATGGCGCGAGGGGTTGGATATGTCGGGACCTAACCTCTTGGTCGGCACTGGCGTTGACCGACGGCGCCTCGCGTTCGCCTCGATGAATGGTGTTCCTGTATCGCGCGATTACTCTCGAAGAGGAACCACCTGCAGCTTATGAGTCGGTCGCGCGTGTCTGGTCACCCGATGGTCGCTAACTGGAACGTCATGGCTGACCAATCATTGCCCGCCCCACGCAGGAGCCACGCGGGACCGTTGGCGACTTTAGTCCACAAACCACAAAAGCGGAGGCAAGGTATTCGATGACGAGCGAAATCCCTACCGGGAATACTGCGCACCTTTCGGCTTCCAACGCTGCCGCGCGAATTCAGAATGGCGATTCGGTGCGCTCGGTCCCACTCTTTCGGCATGGAACCTTGCTGGTGAAATACTACGCGCCGCGCGGCGACGACCCACAGACGCCGCATAGCCGAGACGAGCTTTATGTCGTGGCTCATGGCCGGGGCGTCTTTTTCAACGGAATGTCAAGGCTGCCGTTCGGGCCTGGCGACCTGCTTTTTGCCGCGGCAAGCACACCCCACCGATTCGAGGAATTCACCGATGACTTCGGGGTCTGGGTGATGTTCTATGGCCCCGAGAATGGTGAGGCAACCTAACCGACACTGAGAAGCACTGCGCGTTTGCTCAAATGCGGGAAACGCAATACACGATTCGAGCTGCACGCAAGAGCGACTGCCGGAGGATCGCAGAGCTCTACAGGATCTCGTCTGGCGGTGTCGCCGATTACATCTGGACAAAGCTTGCCCAGCCCGGAGAGGACGTCCTGGATGTAGGCCGCAGAAGATACGAGCGTGAAGGCACCACCTTCAGCTACGAGAACTGCAAGATCGTCGAGCTGCAAAGCTCAATCGTAGGAATGCTCGTTGCATTCCCAATGGAGGTGGACGACGGAGTACGAGGAGAAGGACCCCGTCCTGGTGCCCTACAGCGAACTCGAGGAAGACCAAAGCTACTATATATGCGGGATGGCCGTGGATCCCGAGCACAGGCGGCGAGAAATCGGGAGTCGTCTAATGGCCGAGGCCGAGAGGCTTGCCGTAACGTGGGCTTCCAGAAACTGAGCCTCATTGTCTTTGAGCAGAACGTCGGGGCCAAACGGCTGTACCAACGCGCCGGGTACGTCGAGAAACGTCGACATCCCGTCGTGCCGCACCCCTTCAATCCGCTACACCGGGGATGCGCTCCTGATGGTCAAGCGACTTGAGCCGGACCTGACCCATCGTCCAACCCGGACACCTCTCGGCGGCGCCTCGCGTTCGGCCCGGCGTCGGTCGGCTCGCGTCGTCGGGGCCAGGCGCAGCGGTGTCGCCCGCGCGGTGCTTCACGAGGCCGGGCGCCTTGCCCGGGGCCGGCGGCGGCGCGTTACTCAAGGGCTAGGCCGGAATTCCTGAAACGGGTACGCTGTTCGCCCCTGGGGCTTTCCCTGGTCAATTGGAGGAGAACATGAAGAACCTTACTACCGTGTTGCTTGCGATGCTGTTCACAGGGGCAACCTTCGGCGCGGCCGCGCAGGTGCCGCAGTACGGTGTGAGCATCAACCTCGAACAGGCGAAAAAGGCCATTGCCGCGGGTCAGGTGGAGGCGCGCAAGAACGGCTGGCCGGTCGCGATCGCAATTGTCGACAACGCGGGCATGCTCGTGGCGTACGAGCGCATGGACAATACACAGACCGGCGAGCGTCCAGGTCGCGATCGACAAGGCCGTCTCGGCTGCCATGTTCCGTCGCTCGACCAAGGTGTTCCAGGATGCGGTCGCCGGTGCCGGCGCCGGAACGAGGGTACTTGGGCTGCGGGGAGCGTCTCCGGTCGAGGGCGGGCTGACGCTGACGATGGACGGCAAGATCGTCGGCGGTATCGGTGTCTCAGGGGTCAATTCCGACCAGGACGGCGTTGTCGCCAAGGCCGGCGCCGATGTAATCAAGTAGTGCCGCAATACAAGCTGACCTCGCAAAACGAAGGTATCGGGCCGGCTGCCTGGCGAGCGCTTTGCAACGAAGTCTGACGAACGGCCCTTTTCGCGCAACCCGAAGGGAACGGGCGCCGCTGGGGCGCCACTCTGCGTTGCTCTCCTCGCCAAGACACTCGGTCTTAGCTTCGTGGAGCGCCTCTGATTGGCGCCCCATGCCATCCGTTCGCACTTGCGGACATAGCGTGAACAGGCCCTAGTTCAGTTGCGCCTCAATCGAGCCGGCGATCGTGCAAATTGCCTTTGAGACTTTCGACACGAGTCCCGCTTCCGAGACCGCCGTTATCGACGCCGGTCTCGAGGCATCGAATATTGCGGGCGCGCCGTTGAACGAAGTTCGCCCGATAACGTGCGTTGCTCGCGTGCCGTCGGGTGACGTCGTGGGCGGCGCGGTTGGCCGAACGTGGGGTGAGTGCGCGGAGCTGCAGCAACTCTGGGTTGCTCCGGAGCATCGTCGCCACGGGATTGGTACGCACTTGGTCGCACTGTTCGAAGCCAGCGCAAAAGCCCGTGGATGTCGAACGCTTTACCTCACGACTTTCAGTTTCCAGGCGCCGGAGCTGTATCAATCGCTCGGTTACAGATCTGTTGCCGACCTTCGAGGCTTTCCCGCCGGTATCGTGAAGTACCTCATGGTTCGTACAATCGCGCCGAATGAAGCCTAACCCACCCGCAACACAGACCTACTAGCACGCTGAATTTGGACTTGCACGCAGCCTGGTGCAGGCCGGCATCGGCCGGCTGTGATCGCGCCTCGCCCCGGGGTCAACGCGGCCGCCGAGCGGGCGACGCATCGCGCGGCCTGGCGTCCCCGGTTACCTTGCATCGCCAGGCGGCCCAAACATATCGAGGAAACGCGTATGTGTAGAAACATCAGGATCCTCTTCAATTTCGACCCACCGGTGACGGAAGAGGAGATCCATGCAGCCGCACTGCAATTCGTCCGAAAGGTCAGCGGCTTCAATAAGCCATCGCGGGCAAACGAAGTGGCCTTTCATGCTGCCATTGAAGCGGTGGCGGCGGCCTCCCGCAACTTGCTTGGCGCCCTCGAGACCAACGCACCACCGAGGAATCGGGCAGACGAATCTGCCAAGGCGCGTGAGCGCGCGGCGCTCCGGTTTTCAAGGTGATGCATTGCCGCTTGACTCATCGATCCGGAATTCCCGGATTGTGGCGAAGTTGCAGGGCTACGCGCCGCACTAGCAAGAGATGCGCTTGAGAGGATGTCCCATGAAAATTCCGCGCCTGCTAATCGTTCTCACCGTTGCGAATCTTGGACTCCTGATCCTGTTGCTGCTGCCGCACATCGGGTCAGCCCTGGCGAATACCGCGGCGCCGGTCGTGCGAGGTCGCGCGCTCGAGATCGTCGACGATCAGGGGCGAGTTCGCGCCAGCATCAAGGTCCAGCCAGCGGAAATGTCCAAGCAGACCGGCAAGACCTACCCCGAAACCGTAATCCTCAGGTTGATTGACCCGAACGGACGACCGGCGGTGAAAATTGCAGCGTCAGAGCAAGGCACGGGGCTTTCGTTCGTGGGCGAATCCGACACGACCCAGGTTCTGTTGCAGGCGGGCGGCACGGAAAGCTCCTTGCAACTGACGAACAAGGATGGACGGCAGCAGCTCGTCAAGCCGTAGGGTCTGCCGAGACCCTGACGGAGCCAAATGATATTGCGCTGCCGGGTCGGTTTGGATTACGGTTCGATTTTCGCCATGTCAATTGGAACGAGGGAATGCGGATTGCGGGTCAATCAGCGGCGCCGGGCAAACTGCGCGAGAGAGGCATGACGCAACTCTCAACCAAGGTCATCGGTTCGTATTTGTCACCCTATGTGCGGAAGGTGCTGGTCTGCCTTGACATCAAAGGCGTGGCCTACCAGATCGATCCCATTGTTCCGTTCTATGGCAATGACGAATTCGCGCGACTCAGTCCCGTTAGGCGCGTCCCGGTCCTCGTCGACGATGCACTGACCTTGGCGGATTCCTCGGTGATCTGCGAGTACCTCGATGAACGATATCCCGAACCGCCTTTGTTTCCCACGGGCCCGCGCCTTCGGGCCCGCGCAAGGTGGCTAGAAGAGTTCGCCGACACTCGCCTGGGCGAAGTGTTCATCTGGCATCTCTTCAACCAAGTCGTGATCCGACGATTCGTCTGGGAAGAAGCGCCGGACGACCACGTACTGCGCAAGGCGCGCGAGGAAGAGATCCCGCAGGTACTCGACTACCTCGAGCATGAGCTTCCGCCGGTCGGGTTTATTTTCGGAGCGATCTCGGTAGCAGACATTGCGCTCGCTTCGTTCTTCCGCAATGCATCTTTCGCACGATTCTCGATCGACACCAAGCGCTGGCCGACGACAGCCGCGTTCGTCTCGCACGTGCTGAACCATGCAAGCTTCGTAAAGCTGCAACCGTTCGAGGATCTGCTTCTTCGGACCCCCATTGCGAACCACCGGGTGGCGCTTCGGGACGCCGGGGCCCCGCTCAGTACCGAGACGCTTGGCACGTCACTTCCACGCCGCGGGATACTGACAGTATGAGAACCGCGCCGAGTCTTGCCGTTTGGATCAGGATGTCTCCTCGGGGACCGAGGGTGTCGAACTCGTTCTCCAGCCCATGGCCGAGGTCGGTGCCGGGCCCCTTTCACTGGCGTTGTCACCTTTCAACACATGGCTCATGACACTCTTGCAACCGCCATTGGCTTTGTCGGTGTGGCCTTGCTCTTGATCGCGTTCCTCCTCAATCTGCTTGGGCTCATGCGCTCAGACGGCCGCCCTTATATGGCGCTCAATCTCGTAGGCGCATCATTGGCCTGCTATTCGTCATATCTCATTCGGTTCATGCCATTTGTCCTGCTGGAAGGGGTGTGGGCACTCGTCGCTTTTGTGGCCATTGCTCGAGCCTATTTGGCGAGCCCCGAGGACGCCGCGCGTTAGGTGGAGAATGGCGAACCATGGCAGGTCGGCAACGACTAACGTTCCGGGCTATCCGGTTTGACAAGCAATCCGTTCAGGACGGATCCCCGAATGTGTCCGTGGGGTCGATAGATTAACTTTTCCGGCAGGCGTGACATGCATCCATTCCTTCGCTTCTGGGCAATATCTGCGGCGTGTGTTGCGCTCGTCCTTGCAACGCGCGGAGCCATGGCTTTGGCCGTAGCATGTTTCCTTTTCTCGCCCGCCCCGGTTCTGCTCCTTGCCCACGGTCACCCCGAACAGCGGCGCCTTTCCATCTCATGGCTGCTTCTGGCGAGCGTCGGTCTTGTCGCCGTCGTCATCGCCGTTGCCGTTGTCGTGTATCTTGGTGGCGTGCCGCCAATCCACGAGTGGCGCGGGCGCGCGTAGCGGGGCTGCGCGGTCAGCATGAAACCTCGAGGCGGCAACGTGTTATTGGCAGGAATGGGGACTATCCAACAAGGGCATACAGGCGACCGCGTACAGCGGCGCGTGATGTCCGGCACCGGGGGCGGCACATTTCGAGGCCGTGCCGTCATCGACAGTCGTTTCGCGGGCCTCAAACGCCGTTAGGAGAATAATCATGGCAACTTACATTTCGCTGACGAACTTCACGGACCAAGGGATTCGCAATGTCAAAGACACCGCAAAGCGAGCTGACGCCGTAAAGGAGCTGGCAAAGAAATTCGGAGTCACCGCGAAGGAATTCTTCTGGACACTCGGAAGCTACGATGTCGTTGCAATATTCGAAGCACCTGACGATGCGTCGATGACCGCATTCGGGTTGGCCATCGGTGCCGGCGGTAACGTCCGGACCGAAACCTTGCGAGCATTCTCCAGGGAAGAGATGAATGGAATTCTGGCCAAGCTGTCATAGCGGAAGGCGTGCCAGCCTGACCTCGCGGTCAACTCGGATGTCCCGCGTGCGCGGCTTCGGCCGCGCCGCGGAGCGCCGGTCAATTTCGGCAGGTTCGTTGGCGCCAGCGAAGGCCTAATGTCAGTCCCCGTAGATCTGGAGATCCAAGACGGGTACGGTCGATACTGTCCACGCGGCCAGGTTACCCTTACCGAGGCAGTTGAGTTAGTGACAAGGGCAATCGCATTCTGTCGCGCTCAGCGGGTGCCACGGCTGCTTTTCGACATGACGGGTCTAAGTGGAGTTGCGGTCCCGACGCGCGATGACCGCTTCTGGATCGCCCAAGACTGGGCGCAGGAAGCGAAAGGGATGGTGATCCTTGCACTGGTCGCCCCACCCGAGTACATCGACCCCGGGAGGTTCGGCGTTGCCGCAGCCGCCGACGCCGGACTCAAGGTGGCGGTCTTCACTTCGAAGTCAGACGCAATGGAATGGCTGTTGGCACAACAGCCGGGCGATGTGCGGTAAGGCTCGGATGAGGCCGTACTTCCGCAACGCCGCTTCTTTGCCAAGCCGGTGATTCGCCCGAGGCGCTTTCATGTCCACGCGGTCACAACGGATAGCGCGTTGTTCGTCGAGCACCTGTTTTTCCGCGATACGCTGCGCACCGATTCGCACCTGGCGGCAGAGTATTTCGCGCTGAAGGTTGAGCTTGCGGCACGCTTTGACAGCGATCGCGAAAGCTATACGGATGCATAGAGTTCTTTCATTCAGTCGGTGATTCAACACGCACGAATGCTGTCGGATCGCGGGGCCTAACCCGCCTTAAGCCGCTCCCCGGCGAGTCGGAACGCGTGCGGAGGATAGTCTCATTGCGCGAACCCTTGGCGGCAATTTCCTTTTCACCCTGGGTCCCTTACACTTACACCATTACTTGCGGGCCCCGTCGGCGCTCCAGATGCAGGCGGGCATCTTCGCCTAAGGCCCGCTATTTGCCCTGCGGGTCCATGGGTCGGGCAACTTGTGGACGATACGCCTCGGTTCCTAAGGCCGGACCGCGAACACAATCGAATCCTAGTCCGTGGCAAATATCCTCGTCGGCGTCTTCGCCGTAATGCTATGTCTGATCAACGCCGCGGTATGGACGTTTGTATCTGGAATGCCGCTCATGGGCGTCGCCTGGATCCTCGGGGCAGGCATCTGTGCATGGCTTCAGAAGTGGTCGCACGGAAAGTAAGCGGGAGCGATTGGGCTCTTGACTTGCGCCAACACCGCAACACCGGTGGAGCAGGTCAGGTACCGGGTGGCGGTTGACATCGATGCTCCGCTGACATGGCGGCACGCGACCCGGGGGTCACGCCTTCCGCGATTTCGTTGAGATTGATGCCCTTCCCCGCGAAAATCGTCGCGTTCTGGATTGTGGTCTGTGCGGCGATCTGGCTGCTGAAGTGCTTCCCCGATAGTCTGCCGGCGCGCATCGCCTTTGCGCGGCTTGGTCCCTTGCCACTTCGCGGCGAGCTGCGCAGTCGATACCTGCGCCGTTGGGCCACCTGTGCCGGAACGTGGTTCGCGCAAGCGCTATCGATACTGGCTGCGGGATGGATTGCGCTGCGATGGAACACGATGCTTGCCGAATCCACATCGTTCCTGGCCTTCTGGGTGATCGTCGTACCGTTGCTCGGTGGCGCCGCGGGCGCAGGCGCGCTTTGGGCAATGGTTGCATCGTGTTGGCTGCGCCGTTTCGGCCCCGATCTCCCGTTGTCCCTTTCGATTCATCCCGTTCAGGCCTGATCATCACTCGACGCGGGGTTGCCGACCGTAATGCAGCGAATCCGACGCAGGTTCGGGTTGCCGTGACTGCCGGCCGCGGTGCCAAGGCCAAACTGTTGCGGGCGCGGGGCCACGCGTACCATTGGCTTTCGGTTTGCCGCCAGCACGGCGTGGGGCGAACATGAGACCAGACCGGAGGAATCGATGAGCTCGGAGCTGATGTATCTCGTTGCAGTGACGGTGCTTACCGCTCTCATCTGGATTCCGTATGTCCTCGATCGGATCGCGATCTGGGGGCTCGCGGATACGGTCGGCTATCCCGACGACCCGAAGCAACAATCGCCCTGGGCAAGGCGCATGCGAGCCGCGCACGCGAACGCGATCGAGAATCTCGTCGTCTTCGCCACCCTGGTGCTTGCCGCCCATGTGGCGGGCATCAGCAACAACGCAACCGCGTTCGCGTGCACGTTGTACTTCTGGGCGCGCCTGGTCCATCTCGCGGCCTATACGCTCGCGTGGCCGTGGATCCGGACGCTCGCGTTCACCGCAGGATTTGCGAGCCAGCTCATCCTCGCCTGGCAACTGCTCGGCCGGTGATCCGTTTGCGGCGCGGGTCCGAGCCGATGTCGGGCCAACCCGATCGCACTGTGGGAGGTATCGTGAGGGAGACGAATAACCTGGGGCACTGTGCCGTATGGTTTGACGTTCCTGTGGCCGATCTCGACCGCGCATGATCGAAATCGACATTCCGGACTTTCGTGCGCTCCGCCTGCAGCATCTGGTGCTGGACTACAACGGGACCCTCGCCGCGGACGGGCAGCTGCTTCCGGGCGTCGCAGCAGCGCTGCGCGCTCTTGCCGGCAGCCTTCGGATTCATGTCGTGACCGCCGACACGTTCGGGCTCGCGCAACAGGAACTGGACGGCCTGCCGGTTGAGGTCCTCGTCTTGCCGCCGACGGGGCAGGCGGACGCGAAGCGGGCGTTCGTCGTGGCGCTCGGTGCCGATTCCGTCGTCGCCATCGGCAACGGACGCAACGACTGCAGGATGCTCGAGGTCGCGGCCTTGGGCGTCGTGCTGATCCAGCGCGAGGGTGCCGCCGTTGCGACGCTGACGGGCGCCGATGTCGCCGCCACGGGGATCCTGGACGCCCTCGAACTGCTGCAGGTGCCGAAGCGTCTTGTGGCAACGCTGCGTTCGTGACCGCGATCTTCGCCGCGTGCTCCGGATTTGCCTCGGAAGCCGGCGAACGAAACATCCGCAATGCCGGCACTTTGCGGGTCCCCGCCGGCAGGAGTAGTCTAGACAGAGGACTTCGCCCCCGCGCATGGAACCACTGCTGATCCTGGTCCTGCTGCCGCTTTGCATCGGCATCGTGTCCGAGATTCTCTTCCGCGACACGACCCGGGCATCGTTTGCGGCGGCCGCCGGCACGACGCTTGGCGTCTTCCTGTGCCTGCGCTTCCTCGACTCGGAAGGCGGTTGGAACTGGCTCGCCGCGTTGCTCGTGTCGCCGCTGGCCATCACGTTTGCGGTCGCGGCCGTGGTCATCGTCTACGGACGCTCGCAGGTGCGCCGGAAAAGGAATGGGCAGGACGCCTGAGCGGTCGCAACTCGCGCAGCGCGGTGCCCAGACATGCGGATCCTGAGGGCGGGGACTGCCTATTTTGCGCTCGTGTTCGGCGCCGGCTTCGTACTCGGGCCCATCCGCATCCTCTGGTTAGTTCCGGCGTTTGGCGTGCGCTGGGCCGAATTGCTGGAAGCGCCCGTCATGCTCGCTGTCATCGTCGTCGCCGCACGATGGGTGGTGCGGCGTTTCGCGCTCTCCGCGGCGCCGGCGCTCCGCCTTACCGTCGGCGTGGTCGCGCTGGTCTTGTTGCTCATCGCCGAATTCACCGTCGTGCTCGCGCTTCGCGGCCTCACGATCGGCGAGTACCTGGCCGGCCGGGATCCGGTGGCCGACGCCGTCTATCGCGTGCTCCTCGGCGTGTTCGCGACCATGCCGGTCTTCGTGGCCCGGAAGTGACACGTTGCATCGAGCGCCGGCGGTCGGTGGCCCGGGCGGCCACGTCGACTTCGAGACGCGGTACCATGCCGCCATCGGGAAACAGCGCATGCCGATTCGCCGCCCTCCGGACAACGCCCGCCTCGATCGCGTCGTGGCCGAGGCGCGGCGCGCGCGCGAAGAGCGCGAGCGGGGCTACCGCGCGCAGGCGCTCAAGATCTACCCGTGGATCTGCGGCCGGTGCGCGCGCGAATTCGACCGCGCGACGGTCCATCAGCTTACGGTCCACCATCGCGACCACAACCACGACAATAATCCTCCCGACGGTAGCAACTGGGAGCTCCTGTGCGTGTACTGCCACGACAACGAGCACCAACGCGAGCTGGAACAGGCGGAGCATGGCGACGCCGACGGGGCCACGCCGACGCCGCCCGCGACGCACCGGCCGTTCGCCGACCTCAAGGCGCTGCTGAAGGGCAAATCGTAGGCGGCGGCGTCACGCATGAGCCCACGCCTCGTCGCCGACGCGCTCGTCCTTGTCCACCTTGTGTTCATCGTCTTTGTCATGGCCGGGGGATTGCTCGTCTTGTGGCGCCGCGGCGTCGCGATCCTGCATCTGCCCGCTGTCGCGTGGGGTGCCTGGACTGAATTCTCCGGCGCGATTTGCCCGCTCACGCCGCTGGAAAACGCACAGCGGCGCGCGGCCGGCGAAGCCGGCTATGGCGGCGGATTCGTCGAGCACTACCTCATCCCGCTGATCTATCCGGAAGGACTCACGCCACGGGTGCAACTTGCGTTGGGGATCCTCGTGGTCGTGATCAACGTGGCGATTTACGCGTACGCATGGCGGCGCTCGCGACGAACCCGGTTGCCCGTGCTACCGTAGCGGAGGAATTGGCGGACAATCCGCATCTGACCGGCGGGCGGGACGCGACTCCGAGCGCCGGATCAATACGCCGACCGTTTTACGGCGCATTTTGCACCTTCAGGAGAAACGACATGACCCTATGCCCCATCGCCATTGCCGTCGGCTGCAAGAAGTGCCCAGCGTTTGCCGTCTGCCCGTTGAAGAGCGTCATCGGCGATTACATGAAGGAAGACGAGGCCAAGGCGGCGCCCCGGCCGGGCAAAGGCAAGGCCGGCACCAAGGCCCCGAAGTAAGCGCGTGAGTGACCGGCCGATGTGCCCCCCTCCGCCGAGGGGCGGTGCCACCCTGCCGATTGCGCCAAACTGACGCCTTCGAAGCCTCCGGATCGCCCCGATGACCTACGCCGCGATCACCGGCTGGGGGAAGTGCATGCCCCCCGCGCGCCTGTCCAATGCCGACCTCGCCACGTTCCTCGACACCGACGACGAGTGGATCACCACGCGCACCGGCATCCACGAGCGGCGCATTTCACACGTGTCGGGAATCGAGCTGGCGCATGTAGCCTCAGCGCGCGCGCTGGCATGCGCGGGTCTCGACGCAACGGATGTCGACCTCATCGCCTACGGGAGTTGCTCCAACGACGAGCAGGTGCCGAATTCCGCGTCCGGCCTGCAGATCAAGCTCGGCGCAGCACACGCCGCAGCCATGGACATCAACACCGCGTGCACGAGCTTTCTCTACGCACTGTCGACCGCGACCGCGCTGATCCGCACCGGCGTCGTCCGCAATGCCGTCGTGGTTGGCGTCGAGCTGATCTCCCCATTCATGGACTGGAAGAACCGGGGAGTGGCGGTGCTCTTCGGCGACGGCGCCGCGGCTGTCGTGCTGCAGGCGACGGAGCGTGAGGAAGGTCTACTCGCCGAAAAGCTCGGTTGCTACGCCGACGCCCGGCAGGCGCTGCGCGTCCGCGGAATGGGCACGACGTACGCCAACCGCGGCGTCTCGTTCGGCGACACGCTGTGGGATTTCGACGGGCAGGAGATCTTCAAGCGCGCTGTTCACGGCATGACGAGCGCGTCGCAGGATGTGCTCGCGAAGACCCGGTGCAAGGTCGAGGACATCGACCTCGTCGTTCCGCACCAGGCGAACCTGCGGATCATCGAATCCGTCGCCAAGCGGATCGGCGCGCCGATGGAGCGCGTGTTCCTCACCGTACAGCGCTACGGCAACATGTCCGCAGCCACCGTCCCGGTCGCGCTCGTCGAAGCGCTCGAGGAAGGCAGGGTCAGACCCGGCGCGCTGATCCTCACGCCCGCATTCGGCGGCGGACTTACGTGGTGCTCGCACTTGATCCGGTGGGGCGCACGAACCACGCCGCTCGGGACGACCGCCGTCGACCTCCCGCCGTGCACGCAAACCGCGCTCCAGCGCGTGCGCGCGTTGATGGCGATAAAGGAGCCGCATGGGCGCTCCACGCCGGGGCTCATGGCGGCGAAGCTTGCGGAATCGTAAGGGAACTGGCCGCAGGACCCTTTTACGTGTTGACCAGCTTGCGGTGCGCTTGCACGCTCATCAGAATGCCCAGGCCGATGAACAGCGAGATGAGCGCGGTGCCCCCGTAGGAGACCAACGGCAGCGGCACGCCGACCACGGGAAGCACGCCACTCACCATCCCCATGTTGACGAACGCGCAGGTGAAGAACATCAGCGTCACCGCACCCGCCATCAGACGCGCGAACATCGTCGACGCATTCGCGGTGATCATCATCCCTCGGCCGACCAGCAGCATGTAGAGCACCAGCAGCACGGCGTTGCCGATCAGCCCGAACTCCTCACCGAACACCGCGAAGATGAAGTCGGTGTGGCGCTCGGGCAGAAAATCGAGGTGCGTTTGCGTGCCGTTCATCCAGCCCTTCCCGACCACCCCACCCGACCCCAGCGCGATCGACGCCTGCGACGAGTGATAGCCGGCGCCGAGCGGGTCACGCGTCGGGTCGACGAACGTCAGGATCCGCTCGCGCTGATAGTCGTGCAGATGCGACCAGACCAGCGGCGCGCCGGCGGCGCCCAATGCTACAAGGCCCACGATGACCTTCCACGAGAGCCCGGCAAGGTAGAGTACATAGAATCCCGACGCCGCGATCAGCACCGACGTGCCGAGGTCCGGCTGACGTTTGATCAGCCACACCGGCACCGCGATCAGCACCGTGGTCAGAGCGAAATCCTTCCACCCGATGCGGCCCTCGAAGCGCTGGAAATACCACGCCAGCATCAGCGGCAATGCGATCTTCATCAGCTCGGACGGCTGGAAGCGCGCGATCCCGAGGTTGAGCCAGCGCTTGGAACCGTTGACCGTCGAGCCGGCGAGCGCGACGCCTATCAGCATCACCACCGCGATCACGTACAGGGGTACCGCAGCGCGAGCCAGCGCCTGCGGCGGGATGTTGGCCACGAACCACATCAGCACCAGCGCGAAGGCGAGGCTAGTGGCCTGGGTGGTCAGGCGCGCGACGCTCTGGTCGGCGGCCGAGAACAGCGTGACGAGCCCCACTCCGGCAATCGCCAACGCGATGCCGAACAGGAAGCTGTCGACGCGACGGGTCAGGACCTCCCACACGCGGGCGAGGATATTCGCCATCAGTCGCTTTCGTCGTCGGCGCCGGCGGGGCCGATGGCTGTCGGCGCCGGACTCTTCCTCGCCTCGCCGGTCAGGTAATAGTCGAACACCTGGCGCGCGATGGGCGCCGCGGCCTGCGCGCCGAAGCCGCCGTTCTCGACCAGCACCGCGACCGCAATCCGCGGCTTGTCGGCGGGCGCGTACGCGATGAACCACGCATGGTCACGCAGCCGCTCTTCGATCTTCGCAGAGTATTTCTCACCCTTGAGCGAGAATACCTGCGCGGTGCCGGTCTTGCCGGCGCTCACGTACGGCGCCTTCGCGAAGGCCGTGGCGCCGGTGCCTTCCTTGTTCACCCCAATCAGCGCGTTTTTGACAAATGCGAGGTGCTCGGGCTCAAGCGGCACCGTGTGTGTCGGCTCGCGCACGACCTCGGTGACCGCATCGGTGCGCACGTCGCGAATCGTCTTCACCAGGTGTGGCCGGTACGACACGCCGTCGTTGGCAATCGTCGCGATCGCGAGCGCTTGCTGGATCGGCGTGAACGCGTTGTAACCCTGGCCGATGCCGGCCGAAATGCTGTCGCCGAGGTACCACTTGCGATGCTCGTCGCGAAAGTCCTTCGCGGCGAAACGCGCGCGCTTCCATTCGCGCGAAGGCAGCACGCCGGTGAGCTCGCCCTCGATGTCGATGCCGGTCTTCTTGCCGAATCCCAGCTGCGACATGAAGCGCGCCGTGTCGTCGATGTCGGTCTCGCTCGCGAGCGTGTAGTAATACGTGTCGCAGGACACGACGATCGACTTGTACATATCGACGCTGCCGTGGCCGCCCGGCTTGTCGTCGCGGAAGCGGTGGGTCTGCCCGGGAATCTGGAAAAATCCCGGGTCGAATATCGCCTGCTGGGGCGTGCGCTTGCCCGACGTCAGCGCCGACAGCGCGAGGAAGGGCTTGATCGTCGATCCGGGGGGATACGCACCGCGCAGCGGGCGGTTTAGCAGCGGCTTGTCCGGCGAATCGTTGAGCAACTCCCAGTTCGCCGGGTCGATGCCCTCGACGAACAGGTTCGGATCGAACCCCGGCTTCGACACGAACGCGAGCACGTCCCCCGTCGCCGGCTCGATCGCGACCAGCGCGCCGCGACGGCTTCCGAACGCCGCTTCCGCGATCTCCTGCAGGCGGATGTCGAGCGACAGCTTGAGGTCATTGCCCGACGTGGGTGGCGTGCGCGAGAGCGTGCGCACGGCGCGGCCCGCCGCATCGACCTCGACCTCCTCGAAGCCGGTCTTGCCGTGCAAAGCGCGCTCGTAGGAGTACTCGACGCCGATCTTGCCGATGTAATCCGAGCCCTTGTAGTTCGCCGCTTCCTCCCATTCGTCGATGCGCGCGAGATCGCGCTCGGTGATGCGCCCGATGTAGCCGACGACGTGCGATGCAATCTCGCCGTACGGATACTGCCGGAAGAGCCGCGCCTTGATCTCCACGCCGGGAAAGCGGAAGCGGTTGACGGCGAAGCGCGCGACCTCCTCGTCGGTGAGCCGCGTGCGCAGCGGCAGGCTCTCGAAGTTCCTCGTCTCGTCGAGCAACTTGCGGAAGCGCTTGCGGTCGCGCGGCTGAACATCGACGATTTCGGCGAGCGCGTCGATCGTCTCGTCGAGATTCTTCACCCGCGACGGCTGGATCTCGAGCGTGTACGCGGAGTAGCTCTGTGCCAGGACCGCGCCGTTGCGGTCGGTGATCACGCCGCGGTTGGGGGCGATCGGAACGATCGCGATGCGGTTCGTCTCGGCGAGTGTCTTGTAGTGGCGGTGTTCGACGACCTGCAGGTAGAAGAAGCGCGCGAACAGCGCGCCGAACGCGACGAACACCAGCACGCCGGCAAGGCCAAGCCGGCGCCGGAACAGGAACACCTCCCGCTCCGGATTGCGCAGTTCGGGCGAGCCAAAGCCGCTGCGGTCGTCGAACCCGCGTCGGCGCGAAGTGAAAAGGAAGCGTCGGGCCATCGTTGTTGCGGGTCAGCGGGTGCGTCGACGGTCACAGCTCGGCCGGCGAGCGCGGCGGGCGCTGGGGCCACTGCAACACGACCGAAACGACCGGCCACAAGAGCGCGCCAACCAGAGGCGGCACCGCGTAGGTCCAGCGCGGCAGCGGCGCACCCCCGACGAAGCGTATCACCAGCACCAGCGCTGCGCACAGCAGCAGCAGCACCGCAACCTGCGCCGCCTGCTGCCACGGCGAGAAGCGCAGCACGCGCCGGCGAAAGTACTCGGCCGCGTAGGCCAAGAAGGCGTACGCAAACGCATGCTGGCCGAAGATCGTGCCGTCGCCGACGTCCATCAATAGTCCCACGCACCAGGCGACACCGACGCCGACGAACCGCGGCTCCTGGATGCACCAGTAGAGAAGTACCAGCGCAAGGAAGTCCGGGCGCAAGGCGAGCGCGGTCCCCGACAGCGGCAGCAGGTTCGCGAACAGCGCGAGCACAAGCGTGAGGACGATGAACCACGGCCGCGCCGGCAGCAGAATTTCCTCCGGGCCGGCGGGGGAGAAAGGCGGAATGGTGGGCAGCGCCATGGCCATCTAGGAGCCTGTCGGACTTACTTTCACGTATGCGACGGGGAGGCGATTTGGCGGCAGTTCGAGGCGTGAGCCTGAAGCCATAGCGGGACTATGGCAAGGGCGAACAACGAAGAAATGCCGCCAAAGCGCCCCGTCCCTCCGGGTTGCCGGTCAAAAAGCGTGTCTGCTGCGTTGCTCGGTTGGCGAATATTCCCGATATTCGCTGCGCCTCGCGCCTTGCATCCATCGCTGTTTGACCCGCAACGCATGCGCGAAAGTAAGTCCGACAGGCTCCTAGGGCCCGTTCACGCTATGTCCGCAAACGCGAACGGGGGGCATGGGGCGCCAATCGAGGCGCCGATTTTGCCAACATCGGAAGCCAAGACCGGGCGTCTTGGCGAGGAAAGCAACGACAAATCATGAACAAGCCCTAACCCCTGCGCTTTGCCCTGCCGCCCTTCTTCGCGGCGTCGGCGTCAGCGGGTGTTTCCGGTCTCGGCGGCAGCGTTGCAGCCCGTCCGAGGACGAGCAGCTGCAAGCTGCGGTCCACACCCGCGAGGGGCCGGGTCGTGATCCGCGCGAACATCTGCCCGGTTTCGCGCTCGAGGCTCGCGACTTGCGCCACCGCGAGGCCGGGTGGATAGGTTCCGTCGATGCCCGAGGTGACCAGCACGTCGCCGATCTGGATGTCCGCATTGGGCGACATGAATCGCAGCTCCGGTGCGTGCCCGGCACCGGCGCCGTAAAGCACGGAGCGCACGCCGCTGCGCTGGACCTTCACCGGAACTGCATGGTCCTTGTCGGTGACGAGCGTAACTTCCGCCATGAACGGAAATACGCGCGTGACCTGCCCGACGACGCCTTCCGCGTCGATGACGGCCTCGCCCGGCGTCAGCCCCGCGTCGGCGCCCTTGTCGAGAAACAGGCGCTGCGCAAACGGATCGCGCCCGCTGTAGAGCACCTCGGCGACGATTCCCGCGCCGCCGTGGCGCCCCCGCAGGTCGAGCAGCGACTTGAGGCGCGCGTTTTCAGACTGCGCAAGCGGAAAACCCTGCGCTGCCGGGGCCTGCTCGAGCAACCGGCGCTTGAGCGCCGCGTTCTCCTCGGCGAGAGCACGCTGCGACGTGAAATAGCTGCCGACGTGCGCGATCGCTTCGCCCGGTACCAACGCAGCGCGCTGTATCGGGTAAAGGGCAACCGCCGCGACCTGGCGGATGTTTTCGAGATAGCGATAGCGCGTGTCGAAAAACAGGAGACCGATGGAAATCACGCCGAAGAACGCAAGCCGCGCGAGCGGCGACGGGCCGTGGTGGAAGAACGCGGGCGGCTCGACCGGGATATGGCGCATCGGATGCGATCGGCGTTCGGCGTTCGGCGTGACGCTCGGCGCACACGCTCAACACGCTTCGCGCAACGCCGAGCCCTAATCGGACGTGAAGATGGTGGAGAGCCGGTCCATATTCTCGAGTGCCTTGCCGCAGCCGCGCACGACGCACGTCAGCGGGTCGTCGGCGACGATCACCGGCAGCCCCGTCTCTTCCATCAGCAGCCGGTCGATATCGCGCAACAGCGCCCCGCCGCCCGTCAGGACCATGCCGCGCTCGGCGATGTCCGCGCCAAGCTCCGGCGGCGTGCGCTCGAGCGCGCTCTTCACCGCGGACACGATGCCGTTCAGCGGATCGGTGAGCGCCTCGAGGATCTCGTTGGACGACACGGTGAAGCTGCGCGGGATGCCTTCGGCGAGGTTGCGACCCTTCACTTCCATTTCCTTGACTTCGGAGCCGGGAAACGCGCTGCCGATCGTCATCTTGATATGCTCGGCCGTTGTCTCGCCGATCAACATGCCGTAGTTGCGGCGGATGTAGTTGACGATCGCCTCGTCGAACTTGTCGCCGCCGACGCGCACGCTGCCCGCGTACACCATGCCGCCGAGCGAGATGACGCCGACCTCGGTCGTGCCGCCGCCGATGTCGAGGACCATCGAGCCGATCGCATCCGAGATCGGCAGGTCGGCGCCGATCGCTGCGGCCATCGGCTCCTCGATCAGGTACACCTTCGACGCGCCGGCGCCGAGCGCGGACTCTCTGATCGCGCGACGCTCGACCTGCGTCGAGCCGCACGGCACGCAGATGATGATGCGCGGCGACGGCGAGAACAGACGCGAGTCGAGCACCTTCTTTATGAACTGCTTCAGCATCTGCTCGGTCACGGTGAAGTCGGCGATGACGCCATCCTTCATCGGCCGGATCGCCGTGATGTTGCCCGGCGTGCGACCGAGCATATGCTTCGCGGCGAGTCCGACTTCCTGGATCACGCGCTTGCCGTTGGGCCCGCCTTCCTGCCGGATCGCGACGACGGAGGGCTCGTTCAGCACGATGCCCTTGCCGCGCACGTAGATCAGCGTATTGGCGGTGCCGAGGTCGATTGCTAAGTCGCTGGAGAAATAACCTTTGAAGAACTGGAGCATGAAAGCGATAACCTAGGCTAGGGCGGCGGCGGGGGCGGCCGGGGAACGGGAAGCAGCGGCGGCTGCTCGAAAATATGACAATATGATACCCTATGATGCTGCTTCCACGCTGATTTTGCGCGGGAAACTGCCGAAATCGGCAGGGCCGGTCATAGGTTCGGCGAGCGCGGACTGGAGGCGGCACGCGATCCGGCCCTGCATCGGCGCCGCCAAGCGGCCGCCAGAACTGCCCCCGATTCGACCTGCCCTGCACCACCGCCATGACGATATCCGCCGCCGACGTCCATCGCATCGCCCACTTGGCGCGGATCGAGATCGACGCCGCCCAAGCCGACGACGTTTGCGCCAAGCTCGACGCGATCTTCGCGATGATCGACGACCTCAACGCCATCGACACGACCGGAGTCGTACCGATGGCGCACGCGCAGGACGTTGTGCTGGCGCTGCGAGAGGACGAGGTTACCGAGACCGATCTGCACGCGGTGTATCAGGGCGTCGCGCCTGCGGTGGAGGACGGGCTCTACCTCGTGCCCAAGGTAATCGAGTAAGTCGAGCATCGAGCGTCCGGCGCCGCACGTTGCAGGATCCGTCCACGCCAGGCGGCGGGTGCCGTGGCCACGAACATGATCACCGCGACTATTGCCGAACTTTCGCAGGCGCTACGCGCAAAGCGCCTGTCTTCGGTCGAGTTGACTCAAGGTCTGCTGGCGCGGATCGCGCGGCTGAACCCGATCCTCAATGCGTTCGTCACGGTCGACGTCGAGCGAGCGCTGGCGGACGCCCGCGCCGCCGACACGCGTCGAGCCAAGGACGGTGCCGGGCCGCTCACGGGCATCCCGATCGCGCACAAGGACGTACTGATGACCGCGGGCCATGAAGACAACCTGCGGCTCGCGGATGCTTGCGAACTTCACCGCGCCTTTCGACGCGTTCGTGGTCGAGGGATTGAAGCGCGCCGGCACCGTGCTCATCGGCAAGACCAACATGGACGAGTTCGCGATGGGCTCGTCGAGCGAGACGTCGTACTTCGGCACGGTGAAGAACCCGTGGAACGTCGACTACGTTCCGGGCGGCAGCTCGGGTGGCTCGGCAGCAGCCGTCGCGGCGCGGCTCGTTCCGGGGGCCACCGGCACGGACACCGGCGGCTCGATCCGCCAGCCGGCAGCGCTTTCGGGCATCTGCGGTCTCAAGCCGACGTACGGCATCTGCTCGCGCTATGGTCTGATCGCGTTCGCGTCGAGCCTCGATCAGGCCGGCCCCTTCGCGCAAACCGCCGAGGACTGCGGGCTACTGCTCAACGCGATGGCCGGACACGACGCCCGCGACTCGACCTCGCTCGACCGCCTGCCCGAGGATTACACGCGCGACCTCGGTCAGTCGCTTGCCGGGCTGCGAATCGGGCTGCCCAAGGAGTTCTTCGGCGACGGCATCGATGCCGACGTCGCGAAGGCGATCGACGGCGCGATCGCCGAGTTCCGCAAGCTTGGAGCGACGTCGGTCGACGTCAGTTTGCCCAACGTCAACCTGTCGGTGCCCGTCTACTACGTGATCGCGCCGGCAGAGGCATCGTCAAACCTGTCGCGCTTCGATGGCGTTCGCTACGGCCACCGCGCCGCACATTACACGGACCTCGCCGACATGTACCGCAAGTCCCGCGCCGAGGGCTTCGGTGCCGAGGTGAAGCGGCGGATACTGATCGGCACGTACGTGCTGTCGCACGGCTACTATGATGCGTACTACCTGAAGGCGCAGCAGGTCCGCCACCTGATCGCCGACGATTTCCGCCGGGCGTACGAAACGTGCGACGTGATCATGGGCCCGACCGCGCCCTCGGCCGCATTTCGCATCGGGGCGAAGACGGCCGATCCCGTGCAGATGTACCTCAACGACATTTTCACGATCGCCGCCAATCTGACCGGCGCGCCGGCGCTGTCGATCCCCTGCGGCTTCGATGGCAACGGCTTGCCGATCGGCCTGCAGATCCAGGGCAACTACTTTGCCGAGGCAAAGCTTCTCAACGTTGCACACCAGTACCAGCGCGCCACCGATTGGCATGCGCGGGTACCTGCCGGGTACGCGTAGCCGCTGCCTCATGCGGGTGTCGCAGTGACATGAGAGTCGCAACGCCATGAAATGGGAAACCGTCGTCGGGCTCGAAACCCACGCGCAGCTCTCCACCGCGTCGAAGATATTCTCGGGCGCATCCACTGCGTTCGGCGCGGCGCCGAATACGCAGGCCTGCGCCGTCGACATCGCGCTGCCCGGCGTGCTGCCGGTGCTCAATCGCGGCGCCGTCGAGCGCGCGATCCGCTTCGGCCTGGCCGTGGGCGGGACGATCAACAGGCGCAGCGTGTTCGCGCGCAAGAACTACTTCTACCCCGACCTCCCCAAGGGCTACCAGATCAGCCAATACGAGATCCCCGTCGTGCAGGGCGGCGAGATCACGATCGAATCGCCGGCGCGCGGAACGATTCCGGTGCGCCTCACGCGCGCGCACCTCGAGGAGGACGCGGGGAAGAGCCTGCACGAGGACTTCCACGGCATGACCGGCATCGATCTCAATCGCGCGGGGACCCCGCTGCTCGAGATCGTCTCCGAGCCCGACATGCGCAGCGCGGAGGAGGCCGTTGCCTATGCCAAGGCGTTGCATGCGCTCGTGCGCTGGATCGGCATCTGCGACGGCAACATGCAGGAGGGGAGCTTTCGGTGTGACGCGAACGTGTCCGTGCGCCCGGCCGGCGAGCCGAATCTCGGCACGCGCTGCGAGATCAAGAACCTCAACAGCTTCCGCTTTCTGCAGCAGGCGATCGAGTACGAAGTGCGCCGCCAGATCGAGCTCCGCGAGGACGGTGGCACCGTTATTCAGGAGACGCGGCTCTACGATCCGGACCGGCGCGAAACGCGCCCGATGCGCAGCAAGGAGGATGCGCAGGATTACCGCTACTTCCCCGATCCGGACCTGCCGCCGCTCACGATCGACGATGCGTGGATCGAGCGCGTGCGCGCGGCGATGCCAGAACTGCCGGCGATGCGCAAACTGCGCTTCATGGCCACATCTCGCGCCGACTTCATCGAGATCGTCAAGAGCCAGTCGAACCTCGCCCTCGAGGATATCGGCGATGAACTGTTCGACGAGAGCGTTCCGGGCCTTCAGGCGAGCGCGATCAAGCCGACCTATGGCCTGCCGCGCCACGATGCGACGACACTCGTCGCAAGCCGCGCCCTCGCCGACTACTACGAGGCCGTGGTCGAAGCCGCGCGCGTCGACCCGAAGCTGGCGGCGAACTGGGTGCTCGGCGACCTTTCTGCGGCGATGAATCGCGACGAAATCGAGATCGAAGCAGTACGAATCTCCCCCGCGGAGCTGGCCGGATTGCTGGCCCGGATTGCGGACGGCACGATTTCCGGCAAGATCGCGAAGGAAGTTTTCGACGCGATGTGGGCGGGCGAAGGCAAAGCCGATTCGATCATCGCCAACCGGGGCCTGAAACAGATCTCCGACGAGGGCGCGATCGAGAAGATCGTCGCCGATGTGCTGGCCGCGAATCCGGCGATCGTCGCCGAGTTCCGCGCCGGCCGGGAAAAGGCCTTCAACTCGCTCGTTGGCAAGGCGATGGCCGCGACGAAGGGCAAGGCCAATCCGGCGCAGGTCAACACCATCCTGAAGAAGAAGCTCGCCGGCTGACCGACCTGCCTGTCCCAGGACGGGTGCGCGCGGAACAACCCGGCGCGGCTACGCCATCAAGGCCTTGTATCGCGTCCGGTGCGGCCGCGCGCCTTCCTCGCCGAGACGCTTCTTCTTGTCGTCCTCGTACTCGCGGTAGTTGCCTTCGAAGAATACCCATTTCGCGTCGTCCTCGGCGGCGAGGATGTGCGTCGCGATGCGATCGAGGAACCAGCGATCGTGCGAGATGACGAGAACGCTGCCCGCGAATTCGAGCAACGCATCCTCGAGCGCGCGCAGCGTTTCGACGTCGAGATCGTTCGACGGCTCGTCGAGCAACAGCACGTTGCCGCCCTCGAGCAGGGTTGCCGCGAGATGCAGCCGCCCCCGCTCGCCACCGGAGAGCGTGCCCACGATCTTCTGCTGGTCCGGCCCCTTGAAGTTGAAGCGGCCGAGGTACGCGCGTGACGGCATTTCGAACCGGCCGACAGTCAGGATGTCGAGGCCGCCCGAGATCGCCTCCCATGCGGTTTTTTCGTTCGGCAGCGCTTCGCGCGTCTGATCGACGACGGCGAGCCGCGCAGTGTGGCCGATGACGACTTCGCCCCGGTCCGGCTTTTCCTTGCCGGTCATCATCCGGAACAGCGTCGTCTTGCCGGCGCCATTGGGGCCGATGATTCCGACGATCGCTCCCGGTGGCACCTTGAACGACAGATCGTCGATGAGCAGCCGGTCGCCGTACCCCTTGCAAACGCCCTTGAACTCGATCACCTCGTTGCCGAGACGTTCCGCCACCGGGATGAAAATCTCCTGCGTCTCGTTGCGCTTCTGGTGCTCGTAGGACGCCAGATCGTTGAACCGCGTAATCCGCGCCTTGCTCTTCGCCTGCCGGCCCTTGGGGTTTTGCCGGACCCATTCGAGCTCCTGTTTCATTGCCTTGATGCGCGCCGCCTCCTGCTTTGCCTCCGTCTCGAGCCGCGCTTCCTTCTGCTCAAGCCACGAGCTGTAGTTGCCCTTCCACGGAATGCCGTAGCCGCGATCGAGCTCGAGAATCCACTCGGCGGCGTTGTCGAGAAAATAGCGGTCGTGCGTCACGGCGATCACGGTGCCGGGAAATTTCTGCAGAAACTGCTCCAGCCAGTCGACGCTTTCCGCATCGAGGTGGTTGGTCGGCTCGTCGAGGAGCAGCATGTCGGGCTTCGACAGCAGCAGCCGGCACAACGCGACGCGTCGCTTCTCGCCGCCGGAGAGATTGCCGATTTTCGCGTCCCACGGCGGCAACCGCAGCGCGTCGCCGGCGACCTCCATCTGTACACCGGCATCCGCGCCCGAGGTGGCGATGATCGCTTCGAGCCTCGCCTGCTCGGCAGCGAGCGCATCGAAATCGGCGCCCTCCTCGCCATATGCCGCGTATACCTGCTCCAGCCGCTTCTGCGCGCCGAGCACGTCACCCATTCCCTCCTCGACGGTTGCGCGCACCGTGTTGCCGGGATCGAGCGTTGGCTCCTGAGGGAGGAATCCGATACGCATGTTGGGCATCGGCACTGCCTCGCCCTCGAACTCCTTGTCCTCGCCCGCCATGATCTTGAGCAGGCTCGACTTGCCGGAGCCGTTCAATCCGAGTACTCCGATCTTGGCGCCCGGGAAGAACGAAAGCGAGATGTCCTTGAGGATGACGCGCTTGGGCGGGATGATCTTGCCCACCCGGTTCATCGTGTAGACGTATTGGGCCATCGGTCGATCGTGGAATCCGGCAACGCGCGATTATCGCAGGTCGGAAGGGAGCCACCCTTCGCTGCGCCTCGCCTCATTTGGCAACTGAGGCATCCCATCCCGAAAACTCCCCGTCGCAGTCGCGCGCGACTTATGCAGATGTTCCCTGCGCAAAGGGCGGCCCCGAGACCGCCCTCTGCCCGTGCGCCCGATGGGCTGTGCGCTATTTCGTCTTCGGAAGGTTTCCCGGATAGGGGCCCTGCTCGACCGCGGACGCCGCGCCGGCGCTCGGGGTGCCCGCCGCCATGGCGGGCTCGCCTCCCCTCGCGGCGATCAGTTCACGCCAGCGCTGCCTGTCGGTATCGTATTTCGCGTTGACCTGCACGATTTCGCGTTGTTTGAGCGCAATGAGGTCGGCTTGCCGCGAAAGCTCGGCGTTGATGCCCTCGAGTTCCCGCTCCAGCGCCGGCGGCGTCGGCTTGTCGCCGAACTCGGTCTTTTTCCTCGCCTCGATCGCGGTCCGGCGGCGGGTCAGCTGCTCGATGTACGCATGCGCCGATTTGAGGACATCGTCGAGGGTCCGCAGCGAGCGGTTGCGCGCGAGGTCGATCTCGCTCTCGCTCGTGTAGGATGACAGGAGCGCGCGGTCGCGGCGCGCCTTGTCTTCCTGTTGCTTCGCGGTCTCTTTGGCTCGCTCCTCTTCGAGCGTCTTGGCGCGACGTTGCTCCGGCGTCAGCGCCGGCTCCGTCTTCTTGACCGGCACGCCCTGCTTGTTCAACTCGACGTTGCCCTTGTTGATCTCCTCGGGCGGCAACTTGTCCGTGTAATGGATGACACCTTTTTCATCGACCCACTTATACGTTGCCGCGTGCGCCGGAGCCGGCATGGCGACGAACGCGGCCAGGAAGAGCGCCGCACCCGCGATAGGGAGCACTGCGCCCATCCAGTCTCCGCGCCACGTCGTGCGCCCGGTCCCCGCCTCCCGCAAACCGCCCTTCCGTTGCACGGCTGCCTCCGCATTCACTTGCCGCCGAATCGCCGCGCTCGGTGTCGACGGGCCCGAGGGCACCCCAGCGCCGTCCCTGCATGGTTGTGGCAACGGTTCCATCACGCGCCGTATTGCTGACGATATGCGGTCACTGCAGCGGCGAACCTGGCCAGCTCGGCGCGCCCGGCGATGAACCGCATCAGATCGTCGAGCGTTGCGATCGCCACCACGGGAATCCCGAACTCCTCTCGCAGCTCCTGTACTGCCGATTTGTCGCCTTTGCCTCGCTCCAGCCGATCAAACGCGATCAGCACGCCGGCGGGGTCGGCGCCATGCGCCCGCAGCAGCTCGATCGCCTCGCGCTTGGCCCCGCCGTCGGTGATCACGTCGTCGACGATCAGCACGCGTCCCCTGAGTGGAGCCCCCACGATCGTGCCGCCTTCGCCATGGTCTTTCGCTTCCTTGCGATTGAAGCTGAACGGCAGATTGTGCCCTTTTTCGGCAAGCGCGATCGCCGTCGCCGCCGCCAGGGTGATGCCCTTGTACGCCGGTCCGAAGAGTTGCTCGCACTTCCCGCCGGAGGCGAGCCAAGCCTCCGCGTAGAACTGCCCGAGGCGCCGCAGGCTCGCGCCGTCATTGAACAGCCCGGCGTTGAAGAAGTAGGGGCTGCGGCGGCCCGCCTTGGTCACGAATTCACCAAAGCGCAGCACATCGCATGCCAGTGCGAACGCAAGAAATTCCTGGCGAAAATCGACCATTGCCGTCGCTTCGTCGGTACTTTTTGCACCAGTATACCCGCGCCACTGGGCCGCATTGCCGGGCGCTTACGCGGCGCGACGCCGGCGACCACACGAGCCGGAGTCGCGCATGCGCTCACGCCAGTTGCGCAAGCCCATGCAACGCCACAAAATTTGACGTGGTCGCGCAACTGCCGACCCTCGCCCAACGTGCGAATCATTACCCTTAACGTCAACGGCATCCGCTCGGCCGAGCGCCGCGGCCTCGCGCGCTATCTTGCCCGCGCCGAACCGTGGGACATCGTCTGCCTGCAGGAAATCAGGGCGAACCGCGACGACATTCCGCGCCCGTTGCTCGCCCCGCGCAAAGCGTATGCGGCATTCCACGCAGCCGAGCGCCGAGGTTATGCCGGCGTCGCCGTCTATGCGAAGGTGCCCCCGCGCGTGCTTACCGGCTTCGGCAGCCGCGAGTTCGACACCGAAGGGCGCTATCTGGAAGCGCATTTCGCCGGGTTGACGGTCATCAGCGTCTATTTTCCCTCCGGATCGAGCGGTCCGCACCGGCAGGCCTCGAAGTTCCGCTTTCTCGAAGAGTTCCTGCCGCACCTCGCGAAGCTTCGCCGGAGTGCGCGCGAGATCGTCCTCTGCGGCGACTGGAACATCGCCCATCGGGAAATCGACCTCAAGAACTGGCGCAGCAACCAGAAGAATTCGGGCTTCCTCCCCGAGGAGCGCGCCTGGCTCACGCGCGTGCTCGAAAATCTGGGCTTCGTCGACGTATTCCGTCGCATCGATCCGCGGCCGGAGCAGTACACGTGGTGGTCGAATCGCGGGCAGGCGTGGGCAAACAATGTCGGCTGGCGGATCGACTACCAGATCGCCACACCGGGGATCGCCGCCAAGGCAACCGCAGCGCAAATCTACACCGCGCGGCGCTTCAGCGATCATGCGCCGCTCATCATCGATTACGACCACGAGCTGACGGTGTAGCGCCACTGCAGTTGGTTGCTCGTCCGCTCGGGATCCTCAGGTACGGGCGTGTACACTCCGGTCCCGCGCGAATTCGCTTCCCGGCCTGCTCGCGACGCCTCGACTCCCAACTCCTTGCACCCTTGATCCGGATCGCCAACCTCACGCTGGCACGCGGCGCCAAGCGCCTGCTCGAGGGGGCGAACCTCACGGTCCACGCCGGGCACAGGGTCGGGCTGATCGGGCCAAACGGCTGCGGCAAGTCCAGCCTGTTCGCATTGATCCGGGGCGAGCTGCACCAGGACGCCGGCGAGGTCGCGTTGCCGGCCGCGTGGACGGTCGCGCACGTCGCGCAGGAAACGCCAGCTGTGCCGGCGCCCGCGATCGAATTCGTGCTGGACGGCGATCCCGAGCTGCGCGATGTCGAGCGGGCGCTCAGGGCCGCGGAAGCAGCAGCAGCCGTCGATCCGGAGTTGGCGGGTGAGGCGCTCGCCGAGCTGCATCATCGCTTCGAGGTGATCGGCGGCTACGCGGCACGCGCCCGCGCCGCGATATTGCTGTCGGGGCTGGGCTTTCCTGCAGCGCGGCAAAGCGATCCGGTGGCCGGGTTTTCCGGCGGCTGGCGGATGCGCCTTAACCTCGCGCAGGCGCTGATGGCGCGCTCCGATCTGTTGCTGCTCGACGAGCCGACCAACCATCTCGACCTCGACGCCGTGTTGTGGCTCGAGGAATGGCTCACCCGCTACCCCGGCACACTGCTTCTGATCACGCATGATCGCGACTTCCTCGACGGTGTCGCCACCACGATCGTCCACATCGACGCGCAGAAGCTGAAGGCCTACACCGGCAATTACTCGCAATTCGAACGCGAGAGGGCGCTGCAGCTCGCGTTGCAGCAGGCGACGTACGCGAAGCAGCAGCGACAGATCGCGCATCTCACCGCGTTCGTCGACCGATTCCGCGCGAAGGCCACGAAAGCAAAGCAGGCGCAAAGCCGCATCAAGGCGCTGGAACGGATGGAGCGGATCGCCGCCGCACACGTCGACAGCCCATTCGAGTTCGTGTTTCCGGCGGTCGACATCGCGGCGAGACAGCTGGTGCGCCTGGAGAACGTCACGCTCGGCTACGGCGATGAACGCGAGAGCGCCCCGATTGTCGCCGATCTCGACTGGAATATCCTCGCGGGCGAACGCATCGGCCTGCTCGGCCCCAACGGCGCCGGCAAGTCGACGCTGTTGAAGGCGGTCGCGGGCACGCTCGGCCCGCGCCGCGGCGCGCGCATCACCGCGCAGGGGCTGCGGATCGGGTACTTCGCCCAGCATCAGGTCGAGCAGTTGCGGGCAGGCGAGTCACCGTTGTGGCACCTCGCGCAGGTCGACCCGACCACGCGCGAGCAGGAATTGCGCGACTTTCTCGGGGGGTTCGACTTTCGCGGCGACATGGCGAGCGCCGACGTCGGGCGCTTCTCCGGCGGCGAAAAGGCCCGGCTTACGCTCGCGTTGCTGGTACGCCAGAGACCGAACCTGTTGTTGCTCGACGAGCCGACCAACCACCTCGACATCGAGATGCGCGAGGCGCTCGCCGAGGCGCTGCAGGACTACGGCGGCGCACTCGTCGTCGTCGCCCACGACCGCCACCTGCTGCGCGCTACCACCGATGTGCTGTGGCTCGTCGCCGACGGCCGCGTCACGCCGTTCGACGGGGACCTCGATGACTATCGCGATTGGGTGCTCGCGCGGCAGCGGCGGTCCGGGCAGGCGGCAATCGACGCGTCGCCCGCGGACGGCGCGCCAGCGCCCGACCGCAAGGCGCAGAAGCGCGCGGAAGCCGAGGCGCGGCAGAAGCTATACGCGCAGCGCAAGCCGCTCGCCGACCGGCTTGCGCGAATCGAGCGCGAAATGGACGTGCTCGGCGCCGAGCGCCGCGCGCTCGAAGATGCGCTCGCATCGCCGGACGCCTACGCAGAGGCCGGCAAGGAAGCACTGAAGGAGAAGCTCGCACGCCAAGGTGACATCTCGTGGCAACTCGCGCGGCTGGAGGCGGAGTGGCTCGAAGTCAGCGCGGCACTGGAGCTGATCGACGGCTGAGAGCGGTCGGCGAAGATCCACCGGATGCGCCGCCACCTCGGGGCGTGTTACCCGACGCGAGTGCTGGGCCGATAGAACAGGTAGATGGCGAAGCCCAATGTGTCGCGTCCCCAGCGCAGATAAGTGTCACGCCAGCGGCGGATCCGGTCGAGCATCGCCGGCACATCCGGGTCGTCGGGCATCTCGCGAGCATAGCGTTCGATGGAGCGGCTGTACTTCCACTCGTACTCGTCCCACTCATCCACCGACGCTGCCGCCGCGTGCATCGGGATCAAGCCTGCATCGATGCCGGCCTGGACGTTGCCGCGGTGGTCGAGGTATTGGGTCTCGAGTCCGCCCAGTTGCGTGAGGTAATCGGGGTGCGGCTTCTGCCGCCAGTAGCCTTCGCCGATCAGGACGTAGCCGCCACCCTTGGTCCACCCCTTAAGCGTGTTGCAGCTCCCGGACATCCCGCCGCCGATGCCCCCGGCGCCCATCATGACGGCCAGGTGGAAAGTCTCGGGATCGGCCTTGAATTCGCGAATGTCGATGTCGTCCAGGTGCAGCTTGTGCAGCGCGCCGGTCCATTCGGCCCGTTCGCGCGCCGCATCGAGCATCAGCGACGAGTGGTCGACGGCGATGACGGTCGAGCCGAAGCGCTCGATGATCCGCAACGCGAGCTCGGCCCGGCCGCAGCCCAGATCGAGCGCGCGCGACGATTCGTCCAGCGGAAGGAGGTCGAGCAGTCGTTCGATCTTGGCGGCCGAGATCGGATTGCAGTAATCGTGATCGCGGTGGCCGATTGCACTGAATTTCTGGCGGTTCATTGCCGGGTTTCCTCTACCGTGTCCCCATTTCAGGGGGCCACACGCAAGAGTAGTGCCATGGCTTCGTGCCGGCGCAGCGGACGATTTGGTTCGCGCATCGGGCAGGAGAGCACGGGAATCGGAGGCCCCGCGTGCCGCTCTTGGTAAGAAACTCAACGGGAGAGGTCAAGGGGCCCCGCCTGGGCGCCGCTGCGGGTCAGCATGCGCCGCACCCACGGCAAGAGCAGGTAGGCGGGGGCCGCAAGGATGAACGTGAGCAGGAACCAGTTTGCATAGCCCATCGACTGCGCTCCCAATCCCCCCACCCAGCCCGCGAGCGAGCGCGACAGCGCGAACACCGAGGACAGCAACGCGTACTCGGTCGCCGCGCGCTCCTTTTGGACGATCGCCATCAGGAACGCGAGGAATGCCGCGGTGCCCAGCCCTCCGGTAAACGACTCCGTCGCGCTCGCCGCATAGAGGATCGCCTTGTGCTCGAACGGCACGACCGTGCCGGGCGCCGCGAGGGGGACGACGTTGGCCGCAATCCAGTAACCAAGATTCGACACTGCCTGCGCGAGGCCGAGGATCCACAGGCCGCGAAATATTCCGATACGGTCGGTGATCCAGCCGCCGGCAATGCCGCCCGCGATCGACAGCCCCAGGCCGATGTTCACCGAGACCAATCCGATCTGCGCGGCCGAGAAGCCCACGTCGACCCAGAACGGCTTCACCATGAAGCCCATCGCCGCGTCCGGCAGCTTGAAAACGAGGATGAACAGCAGCACGGGCAGGATCGCAGGCCGGCGCAGGAGCTCCATCAACGCCCCGAACACCGGACCCCGCACGAGATCCTCCGCCTGAGGCGTCTCGTGTGACGCGGTACCCGTCGCGCGCGTCGGCTGCCCTACCGAACGGCCCGTGAAAACGACGAGCGTGACCGCGAGCGTCACGCCGACAACGGCATAGGCCCAGAACCCGGCGATGCGTCGTGGACAGGTTCGTTGTTCCGTCGATCAGCCACAGCACGCCCAGCCCGAAACCCGCGAGGACGGCAAGCGCGTAAGGCGAGCGTGCGAGCGCCACGAACTCGGCGCGTACGCTGCCGCGCGGCGTCGCGCGCGATCGCTCGCGCGGCGCGACCAGGCAGGCTGCGGCCAACACAAACAGCACGGCGGCTGCGAGCAGGAACGCGCCGGGCCAACTGAGCCAGTCGGAGGCCATCAGCACGAATCCGGAAGCCAGCATACCGACGCGATACAGGCCGATCCGGATGCCGTTGGCAAGCCCGAGCTCGTCCTTCTCGAGATACTCGATCGTGTAGCCGTCGATCGCGACATCGTTCGTCGCCGACAGTGCGGTAAACGCGCCGATCGCCACCCAGACCATGGGGCCAAGCCCCGCCTGCATCGCGAAGTACAGCATCGCGCAACCCATGGCGACATCCATGGCGGCCATCCAGCGGCGGTGATGCCGCCAGTAATCAACCGCCGGAGCCCAGAGGAACTTGAGCGTCCATGCAAGGCCGAGCAGCGAAAGTGCGCCGATCTCGCGCAACTCGACGCCTTGCTGGCGGAAGTAAACCGGAAAGATCTCGTAGAAGACGCCGAGCGGGAAACCTTCGGCGAAGTAGAGCAGGCCGACCCAGAAAAGCTTGTTCGAGAGGAGCGGCTGGGACGTGGAGAAGGAATCGCCCGCGTGGCCGGGATCGGTCATCGCGCGATTCTAAAGGGTTTGACGACAGAACCGATGTCGCTTCAATCGGCCGACGAGATCAGTGGCGGACCGCGGCGGCGCGGACCCGGGGTTTGGCGGCTTCGCCCCGCTCACTCATGCGTGCCGAAAGCGATAAATCGCGAGCTCGCCCCGCAGGTTCGGCAGCAGCGTCACCGGCTGCCCGCCCGAGAGCACGACGCGATTCTCCACCACGCACCGGCGCTCAGCGAGGAACGCGTCGAAATCGGCGACCGTGCACAAGTGGATGTTTGGCGTGTCGTACCACTGATAGGGCAGGGATGACGACACCGGCATACGGCCGCGCAGGATCTGCATCCGGTGCCACCAGTGGCCGAAGTTCGGGAACGAGACGATCGCCTCGCGGCCCACACGCAGCATCTCGGTCACGATCTCCTCGATGTGGCGCATCGCCTGCAGCGTCTGCGACAGGATGACGCAATCGAATGACGCGTCCTCGAACCCGGCGAGGCCGGACTCGAGGTCGCTCTGCAGCACGTTGACACCGCCATTCACGCTGGCGAGCACGCCGGTGTTGTCGATTTCGATGCCGTACCCGGTCGCGCCGCGCTCGCGCTTCAGGTGCCCGAGCAGGCTGCCGTCGCCACAACCAAGGTCCAGCACCCGCGAATCGGGCGCGATCCAGCCGGCAATCGTCGCGTAGTCGGCGCGCTCGGCGACCTGCGCCCGCTCGGCGACGCTGCGCGCCAGCGATCGCCCGAGACGAAACGTCGAGTAAGCCGTCGACTCCCGGGCAACGCGCTCGAAATACGCCCGCACTACGCCGTGGTATTGCGCATTGTCGAGCAGGAACGCGTCATGACCGTGCGAGGCCACGATTTCGGCGTAGGCCACGTCGTGATTGTTATCGACGAGCGCCTTCACGATCTCGCGCGAACGCGCGGCCGGGAAGCGCCAGTCGGTGCTGAACGCGACGACGAGAAAGCCGCACGTGGCCGGCGTCAGCGCATGGGCGAGGCTGCCGCCGGTGATCGCCGCCGGGTCGAAGTAGTCGAGGGCCTTGGTGATGCGCAGGTAAGTGTTTGCGTCGTAGTACTCGGCAAACTTCTCGCCCTGGTAACGCAGGTAGGACTCGATCTGAAATTCGGGCGCAAACGAGAACTTGAGCCCGTCACGCAGCGCGCGACCGAACTTCTCCTCCATCTGTTCGTCGGAAAGGTACGTGATGTGGCCGACCATCCGGGCGACGCGCAAGCCGCGCCGCGGTTTGGTCCCATACACATCGAAGTGGCCGTCGTGGAAATCGGGATCGGTCAGGATCGCCTGCCGCGCGACCTCGTTGAACGCGATGTTCTGTGCCGACAGGTTGGGCGCCGCCGCGATGACGAGTGCGTGGCGGATGCGCTCCGGATAGCGGATTGCCCAGTCGAGCGCCTGCATGCCACCCAGGCTCCCGCCCATCACCGCGGCCCACTGGCCGATACCCAGGTGGTCGGCAAGCCGCGCCTGCGCGTCGACCCAATCTTCGACCGTCACCAGCGGAAAGTCCGCGCCCCACGGCTTTCGGGTGGCGGGATTGGTCGTCAGCGGGCCGGTCGATCCGAAGCAGCTGCCGAGGTTGTTGACGCCGACGACGAAGAACTGTTCGGTGTCGAGCGGCTTCCCCGGTCCCACCATGTTGTCCCACCAGCCGATGTTGTCCGGGTCGTCCTCGTAGTAGCCGGCGACGTGGTGCGATGCATTCAGCGCGTGGGCAATGAGCACCGCGTTCGAACGATCCGCGTTCAGTGTCCCATAGGTTTCGTAGGCCAGAGTCGAAGGCCGGCAACGACTCGCCGCAGGCGAGGCGGAGCGGCGTGTCGAAATGGGCCGTCCGCGCGACGACGGCGCCAACCGACGCCCCGGAAGGCGGGGACGCAGTTGTGCCACCGGTCGTTGCAGCAAATGAAGGCATGGGCGTGAAGTACGGCGCGCAGGGCGACAAAAAACCCGACCAGCTTGTCGCTAATCGGGTTGGTGCGGGTTTCCCCGTTGCCGCTCCGCTTTAGCCGTATTTGTCGCGTACATCGTGTTCCGGTGTCCGCTCGCGCCCGCAAGCTGGCGCAAATCGGCGCGCGATGCAGTTTAGCGCGGCGAGACCCGGTTTGCCTATCGTGCTCATTGCGCCTGCGCTGTCCCGTTTGTCGGCCGCCCTGGTGGCCGGTTGCCTATGCCGTGACGATCAAATATCCTATGACATTGGGATATTGGTCTCGCGGCCGCCCTCCCCGGGAATATGTCGGGGTGCTTCGCCGGCGCAAGCAATCGGAGATGTTCGATGGAACGGTTCCGTGCCGTTGCAGGCGTGTTTCTGTTGGCAATCGTTGGCGCCTGGTCATCGATCGCGGTTGCCGGCGCGCCCCCTCACAACTGTACGGTTCCCTCCGATCATGTCGGTACCTACACCAATGCGGCGTGCGGCGATGCCAACAGGGGCATGCTTCTTTACGGCCAGGACCCGGCGCCGCTGGGCCGGGCGTGGACCTGCAACCAGTGCCATGGCGCAAATCCGTTGCTGGATCCGAATACTGTCGGAAATCCACCCGAGCCGATCTTGCTTCGCGGCGCTCCACGCGACCCCGATTACATTCGCCAGAAGTTGCCCAACGTGCCCGGCGCGGACTTCATTTATAGCGAAATGATAAAGCCAACTTGTGTTGACCCGATCAGTGGGCTTCAGTGCCTCGCGGACCGACCACCCGACAACGTACTGGGCGATCTCGGAGACATTGCCGAATTCCTCTACACCTGCAATATGGGGATTGCGCCGTGCGTCGGCGGTGGAGGAGGGGGGGGTGGCGGCGGCGGCGGCAGCTCGCCCGGCCAGTTGCAGGGGCCGCCGCCGATCGATTTCGGAAGCCGTACCGTCGGGTCGACCAGCGCGCCGACGGTGATGACGCTGACCAACATCGGCTCGACGACCGTCACCGTCGCCAGCGTCGCCTCAAGTAATCCGGCGGAATTCTCGATCACCAGCAACGGTTGCGCGGCGGTGACGCAAGCGGCGACGTGCGGCATCGTCATCACCTTCCGTCCGGCCGGCCCGGGCGCGCGGAGCGCGACGATCACTGTGTCCAGCGACGGCATCGGCAGCCCGCAGGGGTTCACTGTCGGCGGTACGGGCATCGTGACGGCGAATTACGCCGGACTGTGGTGGAATTCGCCAGCAAACTCCGAATCGGGCTGGGGCATCAATCTCGCGCACCAGGGCGATGCCGTCTTCGCGACCTGGTACACCTACGACACGGGCGGCAAGGCCTGGTGGCTGTCGATGCTTGCGAACAAGGCGGCCGGCAGCACCGCCACCTACAGCGGCCCGATCCACTTGAGCCACGGCTCGGCGTTCAACGCGTCGCCTTTCATGCCCAGCACCTCACCGTCGACCGTCGGAAACGGAACGCTGACGTTCACGGACGCCGATCACGGCAGCTTCGACTACACCGTGAACGGCGTGCATCAGACCAAGGTGATCACGCGCTTCGATCTCGGCACCGGGCCGATGCCGGTTTGCACCTTCAGCCCAACGCCCAACCTCAGCGGTGCCACGAACTACCAGGATCTCTGGTGGGTGCCGAACGGCGCAGAGTCGGGCTGGGGCGTCAACTTGGCGCACCAGGGCAACAGCGCGTTCGCGACCTGGTACACGTACGACGTCGACGGCGCGCCGCTGTGGCTCTCCGCGCTCGCGGGACGGGTTGGTGTTACGAATACGTACACGGGTCCTCTGTACCGCACCGCGGGGCCGCGCTTCGATGCGTATGTCGGACCGCCGGCCTCGAGCACCGTCGTCGGCAGCGCGACGTTCACTTTCACCGACGGCAACAACGCAACCTTCGCCTATACGACGAACGGCACCGGGAATCTGCCGGCAACTACACAGTCGAAGCAGATCACGCGCTTCCTCTTCGCGGCACCGGCGGGCACCGTCTGTCATTGACGTCGGTGGCGCGCGCACCGCCGCGTCAACTCGCTGCCTCGACCGCCGGTCCGCGCAGCGAACCGTCCGGGGCGACGGCGATGTAGGCGAGACCCTGCTGCTGGAGGAACGCTTCGCCACCCCCTTCCATCAGCATCGCGACCGTCGCGTAGCTTCCGGCGACGATGCACAGCGGCGCGACCACACTGACCGACTGCCAGTACGACGCCGGCATTCCGGTGTGCGGGTTCACGATGTGGCAGTAGCGCTGTCCGTCGATCTCGAAGTAGCGCTCGTAGTCGCCGCTTGTCGCCACTGCGCCACGTTGCAACTCGACCGCCGCGGCCGCGGACCCTTCCTTGCGCGGATGGCGTATGCCCACGCGCCACGGCCTGCCGTCGGCCTGCGGGCCGATTACGCGGACGTCGCCGCCCAGGTTGACCAGCCCGTGCCCGATCCCGTGTTCGATGCAGATGGTCGCAACGCGATCGGCCGCGTACTCCTTGCCGATGCCACCGAAGTCGATCTCCATGCCGGCCCGCGGCAGGCGGATGCTGAGCTCGTCCCACTCGACGCCGGACCAGTCGACCAGCGCCGTCGCCGCGGCAAGCGATGCGCCCTCGGGCAAACGCGGAGGCATGCGCCGGAAGTCCCAGACTCGGCGCAATACGCCGGAGGTGAGATCGAACAGTCCGCCGCTCAGCGCATGGCAGCGGTCTGCATACGCGAGGAGTGCCGCAGTTTCGGCGTCGATCGCAACGGGCTCGCCACCGGCGGCCCGATTGATCCGGGCCGTGACGCTGTCGTCGCGATAGCGCGAATACTTGGCCTCGATGCGCAGCACGTCGGCGACAGCGGCATCACCGGCCCGCCGCGCGCTCGTTTCGTCCTCGGCATGGAGTTGAAGCTCGTTCTCCGACGCCATCGCGCGGAACGTGATGCGAACGAGCGGCATGGCCGTGGGCAGCTCCGGACCCAGGCGCGCGGCGGCGCCTCAGAATGCCTTGGTAATGCCGGCCAGGATCCAGCGTGCCGAAAACGGCAGCAGGCCCGGCGTGCCGCCACCTGGCCGCCAGTTCGATTCCTGGCGGTAGTAGTCGAGCCTCAGGTTCACGCTCCAGCCGTCGCCCAGGACCTTGGCCACGTCCACGCCGACCGTGAAGGCGCCAAACGCGGACAGACGCGTGTCCATCGTGAACGGCTGCCCTGGCACGAAGCCGTTGCCGAGCGGCGGGCCGTAGAAGAAGCTCGCGGCCCCTTGCGTGTAATAGCGAAGCTGCGGCGTCACGGTCCACTCGGCCGGCAAGGCCTGCACCCAAGCCGCGGTCACCGTGTTCGACGTGCTGCCGAACGAATCGTGCAGGTAGCGATACGACAACCGCATCGTGGCGTCGGGCTCCGCGAAATACTGGTTGTAGCGGGTCAGCCACGCGATGATGCGGCGGTCCCCCGGTCGCCGGTCGAGAATCTTGTACGGATCGTTGTAGTAGCCGTGGCCGTACGAATAGGTGATGTTCGAATTGACGATCGCCGTCGGCGAGAGCGCCTGCGTGATCCCGACGAGGAACTCGACGGTGTTGCGCGGTGCATTGGAGACGGCGCCGTTGACCGGATTGATGCGGTCGTTGGCGCCGGCGAAACCGAACGCGTAGGTGCGGTTGCGGTCGTCGGAGAAGATGCGCACGTCGACGGCGCCGCCGCGCGACAGGTAATCGCGCTCCGACGACACGACGCCGCTGACCCCGATCGCCCAGCCGTTGAAATACTTGGTCACCTTGGCTTCGCCGGCAGTCCTGTAATCGGTGACGCCGAATCCCGAGGCGCCGGACAGCGTGTTGAAGTACAGCGGCGAGGCACCGGACATCGCGTCGTAGACGACCGAGCCCTCGACCTCCAGCGTGTCGCTCACCGGCACGAGCGCGTAGATCGATGGAGCCCTGACGCTCATCCGGTCGGCGCCGGATTGCCAGTCGCGGTAATCGAGATACTTGAGCTCGACCCACCCGCGGTCGTGTGCGGTCTGCGCGCTGGCCGTGGCGGGCAGGATCCCCGGCAGCGCGAGCGCAGCCGCGAGCAACGCGCCATTACGATCAGTTGCAGCCACAGCCGCCGCCGCCAATGCCGTAGCCGCCGTTCGCCGCTTCCTTGCTCGTGTAGATGTGCTGCTGGACTGCGGTCGCGAGCGGATCGGGGTCGATCTGCATCGACGGCCGCGCGAGGTCGCCCTTCTCCCACGGCTGCGGCGGCTGCACCGTCGCGCAGCCGGTAACCGCGACCATCAGCGCGATCGAGATCGAACGGCAAAGCCAGCGCATGGGAATCTCCGGCGTGATCGTCGGGAGGATCAGCGCGCCGCAAGCAGGGCGCGAATGCGTTCTTCGAGCGCCGCCTTGCGGTCGTCGTGGAACCCGATTTCCACGTCGACCACCTTACCCTGCGCGTCGATCAGGTACGAGCTCGGCATGCCCTTCACGTCGAACGCCGCCGGCGATGCGCCGGCTTCATCGTAGACCACGGTGAAAGCGGCTGGCGTCTGCTGCAGGAAGCGCTCCGCATCCGCGCGCTTTTTGTCGACGTTGATGCCGACGATCGTGAAGCCGCGCGGCCCGTACTTCTGCTGCATCTCGTTCATCCACGGGAACGAGCGGCGACACGGCGAGCACCACGACGCCCAGAAGTCCACGTAGACGATCCGCCCGCGCAGCTTGTCGAGCGTAACCGCATCTCCGGCCGCTGTCGGCAGCGCAATCGCCGGCGCGTCCGCACCGACGCCGACAGCGCGAGCGGCAGCAGCCAGAAACAGCGCTCCCATGACGAGCGCGGTACGCGCGAGAATCCCGCAGGCGAGATGACTCACCGTGATCCTTATCCCATGGTGACGGCGATCGACATGATCGCGCGCCGCACATATCGGGGCGCACCGAAGTAAACCTTGTGCGGACGGAAAAATTCCCGCTCCCCGCATCGCGCCGCCACTATGCCAATGTCATTATGCCGCAGAAGCCGCGCGGCGTGCACGCGACGCAACCGCCGTCATGCATTGAGCTTATCGAGCAATGCCGTGAGCCGCAGCGGATCGTCGGTGCGACGCAGCCGGGCGATATAGGGCAGGCACTGCGCCACCTCGGTGGTCAGCACCCGCTGCTTGATCGTCAGCAGATGCGCGGGATGCATCGACAGGTTGCGCAGGCCGAAGCCCAGCAGCAGCCGCGTCAACCGCACCTCGCCCGCCATTTCGCCGCAGACCGCGATCGGCACCTTCGCCTTGTTCGCGGCGGTGATCGCCATCGCGATCAACCGCAATACTGCCGGATGCAGCGGGTCGTACAAGTGCGACACCGCGTCGTCTGCACGGTCCACGGCGAGCGTGTACTGGATCAGGTCGTTGGTCCCGATCGACAGGAAGTCGAGCTTGGCGAGGAACGCCGAGATCGCGAGCACCGCCGCCGGGATCTCGATCATGCCGCCAACCGGCACGCCGGAATCGAACGGCACGCCCTGTTCGCGCAGCGTCTCCTTCGCCTGCGCGATCATATCCAGTGTCTGGTCGATCTCGCCGGCGGAGGCCAGCATCGGCACCAGGATCTTCACCTTGCCGTAATGCGACGCGCGCAGGATCGCCCGGAGCTGGGTGAGGAAGAGCCGCGGCTCGGCCAAGCAGAAGCGCACCGCGCGCAATCCCAGTGCGGGGTTCGGCGCCACGCGCTCGAGGCCGTCCAGTCCCGGCTTCTGCTTGTCGGCGCCGAGGTCGAACGTGCGGATCGTGACCGGCTTGCCCGCCATTCCCTCGGCGACGCTGCGATAGGCCTCGAACTGCTCGTCCTCGGAGGGCAGACCTTCGCGGTTCAGGAACAGGAACTCGGAACGGAAGAGCCCGACACCCGTCGCGCCATTGTCGAGCGTCTGGGCGAGGTCGCCGGGAAGCTCGATGTTGGCCTGAAGCTCGATTTCGAAGCCGTCGAGCGTCGTCGCGGGTTTGGTCCGCAACCGCCGCAGCCGCGCGCGCTCGAGCCCGAGCTCGCTCTGCTTCAGCCGATACTCGGCGAGCACCGACTTGTCCGGGTTGACGATGACGACGTGATTGGTGCCATCGACGATCAGCAGCTCGTTTTCGCGGATCAGCGTCCGCGCGTTGTGCGTCGCGACGACCGCCGGCACGGCGAGGCTCCGCGCGACGATCGCCGTGTGCGATGTGGCGCCGCCGACGTCGGTGAGGAACGCGGCGTACCGATGCTGCTTGAACTGGATGACGTCGGCGGGCGAGAGGTCGTGCGCAACGAGGATCGTGTGCTGCTCGGCACCGACGGGACCGACCGCTCCCGGTTTGCCCAACAGGCGCTTCAGGATCCGCTCGACGACCTGGACGACGTCGGCCCGGCGCTCGCGCAGGTACGGATCCTCGATCTCGTCGAACTGCTCGACGAGCACGTTCATTTGCTGCGTGAGCGCCCACTCGGCGTTGCAGCGCTGCTCGCTGATGATCCTCTTCGGCACCTCGGACAGCGTCGGGTCCGTGAGGATCATCCAGTGCACGTCGAGAAACGCGCCGAACTCCGCCGGCGTGTCGCCGGTCGTCATCGCGCTATGCAGGCTTTCGAGCTCGAGCCGCACCTCCGCGAGCGCGTTGTCGAAGCGCGCGATCTCCGCGTCGACGGCTCCATGTGCGATCGAGTAATGCGCGACCTCCAGCGTCGCATGCGAGACGAGTTGCGCCCTCCCGATGGCGATGCCGTCGGAGACGCCGACGCCGTGGAGCGCGAAACTGGTCATCGTCGGAACGGCATGGTGGCTACTGTCCCTCGCCGAATAGATCGTCGATGAGCGCGACCAGCGCGTCCATCGCCTCGGTCTCGTCCGGACCGTCGGTCATCAGCGTCACCTTGGCGCCCTTGCCCGCTGCCAGCATCATGACGCCCATGATGCTTTTGGCGTTGACCTTGCGGTTATTGCGGGCCATCAGGACGTCGCATTGGTATTTTGCCGCAAGCTGCGTGAGCTTGGCCGAGGCGCGCGCATGCAGCCCCAGCTTGTTGGCGATCTCAACTTCGCGTTGCTGCATAGGTCGGACCCGGATCGATGTGCATGACGCCTTCGCAGCCGCCGGAGATGGCCTTCTTGACCATCGTCTCCATGCCGCGGTTGCGATAGGTGAACGCGCGCACGAGCATCGGCAGGTTCACGCCGGAGATGCCCTCGACCCGGCCGGCCTCCAACACCTTGGCCGCGAGGTTGCACGGCGTCGCCCCGAAGATGTCGGAGAAGACGAGTACGCCCTTGCCGGTGTCGAGCCGCGCGATCTGCTCGCGCGCTGCGGGCAGGAGCTGGATCGGATCGTCGGTCGCGGCGACCGAGAGCACCTCGAATTGCGGCGGGCGGCTGCCGAGCACATGCGTGACCGCGCGCACGAGGCTTTCGCCCAGGCTGTCGTGGGCAATGATCAGGATGCCGATCATGGTGGATCCGGGAATCGCTCCGTCGCACCCGCCGTCGCGGCGGACAGCGGGATCGCGCAGCGTAAATGGCCGGCGATTATGGTAGCACGCACCCTGCAGCGGGGACGGTCGGAGCGTGGCCGTGCAACGTTCAGGCGCAGGCTCCGATCAGCGCATCCGCGAACGTCGCCGCGACGTCGAACCCCGTCTGCTCGGTGATCTCGACGAAACAGGTCGGGCTCGTCACGTTGACCTCGGTCAGGTACTCGCCGATGACGTCGAGACCGACGACCAGTAGCCCCTCCGCCCAGAGTTGCGGCCCCAGCGCGTTGGCGATCTGGCGGTCGCGCGGCGTCAACGGCCGCGCCACGCCGCGGCCGCCCGCAGCGAGGTTGCCGCGCGTCTCGCCAGGCTTCGGGATCCGCGCCAGCGCATGCGGCACCGGCGCACCGCCGATCAGCAGCACGCGCTTGTCACCATCGATGATCTCGGGAATGAAGCGCTGAGCCATCACTGTCCGTTCGCCGTCATGGCTCACGGTTTCGATGATGACGTTGCGGTTCGGATCGTCCTCGCGGATCCGGAACACCGACGCACCGCCCATTCCGTCGAGCGGTTTCAGGATCACGTCCCGGTGCGCGTCGATGAAATCGCCGATGCGCGTCGCGTCGCGCGTGACCAGCGTCGGCGCGATGAATTCGGCGAACTTCGCGATCGCCATCTTCTCGTTATGATCGCGGATCGCGCGCGGCCGGTTGTAGACGCGCGCGCCCTCGCGCTCGGCCGCTTCGAGCAGGTACGTGGCGTACACGTACTCCATGTCGAACGGCGGGTCCTTGCGCATCAGCACGGCCGCAAATTCCTTGAGGGCGCGCTCCTCGGACGCGCCGGCCGTGTACCAATCGACGTTGTTGGCGTGGAGCGCAAGCGGCGTCACGCGCGCCTGCGTACCGCGGGCATCCCAGAAGAGATCGGAGGCCTCCAGTGCGAAGATCGCGTGTCCCCGCGATGCGAGCGCACGCATCATCGCCACGCTCGTGTCCTTGTACGCCTTGAGCAGCGGCAGCGGATCGAGGATGAAGGCGAAGTCCATGGTGGCGGCACGCGCCGTGCAGGGCGCGCGGGACGACATGCTACCGCATCCGGGAAGGATGCAGCGCCAGCGCCGGAAGGAGGCCGCAACCGCACGCGGCCAGCGCACAGCGGCATCCCGCCATCGGGGAGTGACTCAACCGAATCGTGCGAACTTGCAGGCGCCGAGATCGAGCGCGCTCTCGCCGTCTATGGCGAGTTGCGCGAGCGCCTCTCCGATCGCCGCGGAATGCTTGAACCCGTGGCCCGAGCAGGGTGACGCGACGATCACCCGCGCGAAATCCGGATGGCGATCGATGACGAACCCGTAATCCGGCGTCATCGTGTAGAGGCAGGTCGCGGTTTTCGCGCACTTTGGGCCGAGCGCCGGGATCTGCTGCGCGACGTATTCGTCGTACATCGCCCGGATTTCCTCGTCGCTGACGTTGCGCTCGACTGTCTCCGCCGTCGTCGTCGTCTCGTATTGCTCGGTGCCGACCTTCAATCCGCCCGCCGCCCCGTCAATCGCGGGAAAGCCATATATCCCCTGTTTCTTTCCTTGCAGTTCCCAGATGAACACCGGGAAGCACTCGGGAACGAAGCGGCTGAACGCGCGCTCGACATCGAACCAGTAGAGAACCTGGCGGCGCACCGTGAAGTGGCGCGCGAGCGGAGGCGGGACAAGGTGCGGGAGCCATGCGCCGGCGGTGACGATCAGCGTGTCCGCAGCGTAGGTCTCGCGCTCCGTCGTGACCGTCACTTCGACGGGCGACGCGGCGAACCGCAGGCCCGTTTCTCCGGTGTGGATCTCCGCGCCGTAGTGTCGCGCCAGCGCGAGCTGCGCGCGCACACAGGCCTCCGGGCGCAGGAATCCGGCATCCCGCTCGAAATAGCCGAACTCATCGTCGCGAACGTTGAATTCGGGGAACCGCCGCCGGATCTCCGTAGCGCCGAGAATTTCGTGCGCGATGCCGTGCTTGCGCGCGGCCGCAAGCGTGTTGGCGAAGAATCGCTCGCCGTGGCTGATCGACGTCTTCGCCTCGCTCGAGATGATGAGTTCGCCGCAGACCGTAAGGAGGTTCGTCCCGGTTTCCCGCTCCAGCTCGCGCCAGAGCTGATGCGAGCGAAGCGCGAGCGGCGTGTAGTGTTCGCCCTCACCGATCGCGAGGCGGGTAATCCGCGTGTCGCCGTGCGACGAGCCATAGGCATGCGGCGGCGTGAACCGGTCGATGCCGAGGATACGATGGCCCCGCTTCGCCAACTGGCAGACCGTGGCGCTCCCCATCGCTCCCAGCCCCAGCACGACGGTCTGGAATCGTCTCACGGCGTCACTGGGGACTTGGGTGGGCGGTTCGACCCGGCTGTAATCGGAGATTTGGTTTCAATACACGTCGGGGGCATGTTGCCTCAAATTCGCTGATCCTTGCGTCGAACGAGAAGAATACCAATAGCCCGGGTGGGCGTATCTCGACAATCGGTTTGAGAATCGAGTCTACGGCCTACCGCGAGGCAGGGGACCGGCGAAGACGGCGTGCATTCCGATTTGCCCACTCCTCATTGGGGGGCGCAACACGGCGTGGATGGCCGATGATGCGAAGGTGCGCGCGGGGTGGCCGCCATTGTGACCTCCGGCGCGACCCAAACCCGTCGCGAGGAGGCGCCGTGGCAAAGACGATTCCATTGGTCGACCTGGCATTCTGCCTCCTGGAAAGGAAGTGCACGACATGACGCCCGACGTTCCCGCCCGAAACGGCAAGGCGCATCCGATTGCGCGTTCCGCCCTTCGCCTCGGTGCGTCGGCCCTCGGCGCGGCGATCGGCCTCGCGCTCGTCCTCGGGCTCATCGATCCGCCGTCGGCGCCGCTCTTTCTCGCGTCGTTTGGCGGCTCGGCGGTATTCCTGTTCGGGCTGGCCCGCGCACCAGCGGCGCAACCGCGCGCTCTGTTCGGCGGCCATCTGGGCGGCGCGATCATCGGCGTGCTCTGCCTTCACCTGTTCGGCGACGCGCTATGGGTCTACGTCGTCGCGCTCGTCGCGACGCTCGTGTTCATGCTCGTGACGAAGACCGTGCACCCGCCCGCGGGAGCCAATCCGCTGATCATGCTGCACTCCCACGCGACACTGGCGGCAGTCTGGCAGCCCGTGTTTGTCGGAATCGCGCTGCTCGCGCTCGTTGCCGCCGTCTGGAGCCGGCTCGTCCCCGGGATGTTGCACTATCCCTGCCAATGGTTAGAGCCGTCGCCGCCGTCCCCGACCTGGGGCGGGTGGACCGAATGAGGACGCGCGGCGACGCGCCCGCTTGCGCGGCCCTCCCATCCTCAGACACTCACCGGACGCGTCCATGAACGAGTCACGCTACACGCAGATCGGCATCGAACTTTCCTTGTACAGCGGCAAGTCGCGCAGCTATCTGCTGCACAAGCGCATCCCGTTCGTAGAGCGCGATACCAATCCCTGGGAGCTGTTTCGCACGATTCCACACCGCACGCACGCGAGCGCGGTGCCTGTGGTGATCACGCCGGATGGCGAGTGGCTCCAGGACACGAGCGCGATCATCGACGAGCTCGAACGGCGCTTCCCCGCGAACCCGGTCCTGCCGCACACGCCGATCCTGCGCTTCGCCTCGTATCTGTTCGAGCTGTGGGGCGACGAGTTCTGGCTCCCCCTTGCGATGCACGCGCGCTGGAGCCACGAGGAAAACCTCCCGCTGTTCCTGCACGACGTGGGCGCGGGACTGCTGGCCGGCTTCCCCAACTGGCTGCAACGAGCTGTCGCCCGGAATCATGCACGCCTGATGCGTAACCACCTGCCGCGGCTTGGTATCACCCCGGAACAGATCCCTCTGATCGACCGATTCGCGCAGATCCAGCTCGACGGCCTGAATCGCCATTTCGAGAGCCATCGTTTCCTCTTCGGGAACAGGCCGTCGCTCGGCGATTTCGGTCTCATCGGTCCGCTCTACGCCCACCTGGGTCGGGACCCATGGCCCAAGCGCGAGTTGATCGCACCGCGCCCTCACCTCAAGGCGTGGATCGAAAGGATGTTCGAGCCACCGGACACCCCCGGCGAGTTCCAGACCGAGGACCGCGTGCCCGGGACGCTGACGCCGGCGCTGCGCTCGATCTTCGACGAGATGGTCCCATTCCTCGCCGAATGCGCACGGGAGCTGCGCAAGACCCCGGTGTTTCCGGAGAACAGCCGCAAGGCGATGCGGTTTCTCGGCGAGATCCGCTATCCGTTGGCCGGCGACTCATTCCGGCAGACGGGATTCTCGTATCCGGTCTGGATGGCACAGAGGCTGCTAGACGCGTTCCGGCAGATGCCCGAGGTCGATCAAAGCGCCGTCAGCCACTGGCTCGATGCGGTCGGCGGTGGCGGCGTGCTGCAGCTCGACCTGCCGCGCGTCGCGCGCGTCGGCCTCGCCGCGGCAAGGATCGCTTGAGTTTCATACGGGAGAACGATCCGCACACGCTGGCGCGGATTGTCATCGATGCCTGCGCGATCGCGTCGGGCACGCATTGCACCCTCTGAGGGGATACACCGCTGGCAAGCCACAGGGTCGTGGGTTTGTGCACCATCCGCCGTGCTACGGCGCGGGCGCCAGTTTGTCGGCAGGCGTTGGAGTTTTGACGACTCGATCACCCAAGTCCTTCAGATACCGCCGAAAATCCGGCGAGTCGAGTACGATTCTGCCTGCCGCCGCGCGCAGGCGGTCGACGGCTTCGGGAGGCAGCACGAAGGAAGTGGGTTGCTCATTGAGATACGCGCGTTCCGTCGCATCCTTGAGCTCAGCGAACGACACGTTGATGACATAGATCTCCAGGTTCGGGACCCGCATCACCTCTGCCAGGGCCGGGTTGCCATTGTTGATGATTGCCCCCGAATCGCGGATGCCCCGCAACATCTTCCAGCGTGCCGCGGTGTCGCGCAGAAGCTCGACCGCTTCGTACGAATAATGGTCGATCGGCACCCCGGTCGCCTGCAGCAGAACGTCCACCGTGCCTGGGGCGCTCCGTTTTTGATCCCAATCGAGCGGCGGTGTAGACAGCGAGTTGACGACGAACACGGCGAGCGTGCGCGCATGATCGAGCGGCGTGGGCAGGCCCTCCAGGTGCAACGCCTCGAGCTCCTCGAGAATGGCCAGGATTTCGCGCATGGCGAGATTGTCCGCGACGCCGCCGTCAACGAGATGAAGATAGGGGCGCTGCTTGCCGTCTGCGTAGTACCGGAGCTCCTTCAAATCCTGAATAGCGCGGGCGGCCGGGCGCGCCACCTCGGCCGAACTCTCGATGCGTGCGAGGAATGGCGGCTCCTGGTAACCGCAGGTGCCGGCGTAGTTGTCGATCGTCACGGGTGACAGCACGACCGGCACGCCCGACGACGATGCCGCCGCGCGCGACAGCCGGACGGCGCTCAGATCCGAGCACAGAATGTCGAACATCTTCTGGGTGAAGTAGAACCGTGCGCCGGAGCTCAAGTCGGTCGCCGAGGCGACGATCATGGGACCAGAGCCGCGCTGCAGATCGGCGAACGTTGCACCGTTGAACAGGATTTCGTCATAGAGATCGGCGGCGAGCTCGGAGCGGCCCCAGTACGGCGAACTCAGCGGTCCCCAGTAAACGGGATTCAGGGCCCTGCCGATCAGCTCGCCCTGAACATCGCGCTTGAGAAAGCGCTGCTCGTATTCTTTGAACAGACGGTCGCCATACAGGCCGTAGGCCAACGCGGTGAAGCTGCCGCCGGACACACCGGTGATGACATCAACCGAGTCGAGAAGCCGCTCGTGCTGGCCGTTGCGTCCGATCACCTCGGTGTCTCTTAGCGCTTCGAGGATCCCGTAGGAGAACGCGGCGGCGCGCGTTCCGCCGCCCGAAAACGCCAGAACGACAATGTCTTGCTTGTTGCGCGCATACTGCGCGCGGGTCTCAAAGCGGTATCCGGCCGTCGGATCCGCATGGGCGATCTGCGGATTGATCGGTGCCGTTGCGCAGCCGCCGAGCACGAGCAGCGCGGCAAGCGCCGTGGGAACGACCATGCGCAATCTGGTCATGGCGGTAAGATTGCCCTCGATCGATTCATCGCTTCGCCTCGGTTCGCCCACCTACCGAGTTCTGCGACGCGTTTGCGCTCGGCGTCTGGGGCTCGGCGTCGGATGTGACCCGGCATCGCACCGGAGCGAATCGACGAAACAGAATGTCGAGCTGTATCTTCTAGCAGCTGCTTCGACGTTGGGCTACCCGCTCGAACCTCAAGGCGCCGGCACGACCTTGTAGAAGACGCCGTTCGCGCCGTACGATGGCTGGAACCACGTATTGCCGTTCAGATAGTAGGTCTGGCCGTTCTTGTCGATGGTCATCGAGCCCGTGGGCAGACTCGCATAGTGGACGCCCATGACGTACGTGCCCGACGCCGGTGCACTTGCCATGGAAGCCCCGGTGGCGACCCCTGCGCTGTAAGCGGCACTGGTCGCGGCAGCCGTGCTGGCGCTGCCGGTAGCAACACCAGCCGAGTACGCGCTCGACGTTGCCGCCGCCGTGTTAGCCGACGCCGCTGCCGCACCGATAGCAACTCCCGCGATCGCGCCGACGGCCGCTGCGCAACCGTAGCAGCCCGACGAGTAGTACGGCACAGCGACCGGCGGGTGATAGACCGGATAGGTCGGATACACCGGGTAGGCGGGATGCGTCGGGTAGGGATAGTACCCGGGGGGATGATAGGCCGTCGCACCCGAAGGATAGGTGTGGGCCCAGCCCGATCCGTACTTGCCGTACGTCGTGCCGCCGTAGACGTTGGTGTGCGATGTCCCGCCGTAGTACGAATGCGACGTGCTGCCGCCGTACATGTTGGTATGCGACGTGCCTTCGCCCCAGGTATGGGTCGAGCTGCCGCCCCAGGCGTTGGAGTGGCTGGTGGACCCCCAACTGTGGCTGGTGCTGCCGCCATAGCGGTTGGCGCTCGCCCAACCCTGCGCCTGGCCTGCCCACAGTGTCGCGGCCAGTGCTGCGGTCACTATCGAAACGATCGTCTTCATAATCCGTCACCTCGTCATTGCGCCTTCGGTTGATTCCCGGGGGGCGCCGCTTTGGCCGGCTTCACTTTGGCCATCGGTTTGACGCCCGGCGTAGTCGTGGCAACCGGACTCGAGAACGCGATGTGCTTGGCCGCTTGCGCCTTTTGCGAGGCGAACGCATCCTGCGCGATCGGCCCGTCGAGCTGCCAGTTCGACAGGTCCATCTCGTGCCGAAGCTCCAGCGGATCCGTACGGAAGAGCGCGCGGATCCGCCGCGGCAGCTTGTCGTCGACGCCGATCCAGATCTGCAGGAATACGTCGTCGTTGGCCCACGCCACCATGTCCGTCTTCACTCCACCCACATTCCCCGACGGGCCGACGTAGAACGCGAGAATCGCTCCGTCAGTCAGCGCCGCATACGGGTCGGCCACGACGAAATCGCTGAACGGATAGTAGATGGCCGCCGTGTCGTACGCCGCCTTCAGCGCTGCGTCGATCGTCGCTGGTGCGTCGACCACCGCGACCACGTTTTCGGCGGGCGCGAACGCCATCATCTGTTTGCCGTCGTAGTAGAACTCGGACGCCGGCCCGTCGCCAGGCATGACGACCTTGAGCTTGTCGGGCCGCTGCATCGTCACGTCGTAACGCGTCCTGTACTCGATCGGCGGCCCGAGCTTGCTCGGATACTCGTAGCCCACGGTGGCGGTGAACGACATCGATTTCGTCGCCGCGAGCCGCGCGCTCGTCGCCTTGAGCAAGTCCATCGCTCGCGGCTCGAGCACGAGCTTGTACTCCGGCGCTGCCGACTTCTTCGCGGGCTTCGCTGCTTTGGATGGTGCTGCCGGCTTCGCTGCGGGAGGCGAGGATTGCGCCGCGACACCAGCGGCGATCAGAAGGCCCACAACCAGCGCCAACGTTCGGCCGGTCAGCCCGCGCCGATGAATTGCGTTCTTCATGATCGACCTCACGGCGCCGGTATCATCAGGGGATCATCCCGCATTCGAACATCTTGTTCATGACCGGGCCGGCGATCTTGTTGAAAAACGCCTGCCGCATTTGCGGGTCGCTCTGCAGGAGGCCAACCATGCGCTGCTCCTCGGGACCATGCTTGCCCTTGTTCTGCCACAGCTGCTCGCAGCTCGACGATTGATATTTCTGGACGACCCTGTCGGCCACCAGGTCCATGATCGGATACTGCGCGTAGGCGATTCCCGCCGCGAGACTCGCCGCTACGATGATCAACAAGAATCGTTTGGTCATTTCAAACTCCTTTGAATATGCGTTAGCGTCCGGGTTGTTTGCGCAGTTGCGCCACCCTCGTCCGCGGACGCGCTGGACGCGGGTATTGCTGTGTTTGCGCTCATCGGCGGTGGTTTGTCACGTGATCGGATCGCCATCGCTGAAGCAGCAAATGAAAGGCTTGACCCAGCGCTCGAACACCTTCCATGCGTTGCGATTGGCTTTGGTCGCTGGATTGTCTGGCGTCACGGGCACCAATGACGGCAGGCCGGCCGCGGCGACGGGGGAATCATGTGGCGCTACAGGTACGACCATGTTGGCTCGCCGTGCAGCATCAGCACAGGCGCCGCGTCACGCGGGCGTTCGTCCACGTAATGCAGCCGCGGCTCCGGCGTCACCTGGTGATAGCGCAGCGCAAACCGATAATCTGGCAGGTCGGCGAAGCGCGATTCGGGTGTTCGCAGGACATTCATGATGGCATCACCATAATCGGTGCATCGGACAGTTGCGAGCGCGCGAGCGCCCCGCGGATCCCGGCGCGGCGAAGGCGCGGCCCTGAGCGTCGTAGAACGCGGCTTCGTGCCTTTCGTGACGGGCGCCAGTCCAGGCGCACCACACGGATCGCTCCTCCGGCATTCCGTCTCTACTCTATGTGTTCGTCTCCTTATCGCTCGTTGATGCCCGAATCAGGAGCGCCGCCACGATCACGTGCAGGACGACCGCTGGCCACAGCAGTATGCCGGTCAAACCGCCTGCGAATCCGACGTAGGCGAGATACAGCGCGGCGAGCGCACTGTAGAGAAACATGCCGACCCGCGGCGTGCCCGGCCAGCAGGCGACGCCTAATGCGATCAGCGTGATGCCGGTCAAGCGCGCCATGGTCACAGCAATCCCGGTCAGCTCTGCGCCGAACAGCAATTGCCCGACCACCGACGGAACAATCAGCAACGCCACCCCGCCGGTGGCTTCGCCCACAGCGGCAAGAACAAGCACTATCTTCATCGCGCCGGTAACTTCTAGTCCTTCGCGCGGGCATACGCCTCGGCCATTTCCTGGAGTTTCTTGCGATCCGCGTTGCTGTACCGCTCCTCCCCGAGGTTGAAGGTCACCCGGTTGATCTTGCTCGTAAACTTGAACGGCACGTCGTAGCGATACTCGCGCGCGTCTGCAACGTCGTCCACTACGGCTACCAGCTGCACGTCGGTCGCCATTATGAGCACACGGTATCAGGCGCGCGCAGCCGATTCAACTGGACCTTGGTCCAGGTATCGAGTGCGGTGCAGGGAAGGGGCGCTGCATTTCCTGGGCGCCTGGACGACGCCGCGTCGACGATCACCGCAGGCGGGGGCGCCATCTGCGTGGAGGCGGCACGCGGCCCGACCTCTCGGGCGGCCGCGTCAATGTCCCTCAACACCCGCGCCTCGCCCTAAGTTCCGCGAACGGACCAGCCAAGCATGAGCAGCCCGCTCGCGGCGATCCAGCTTCCTCCGACGCGCACGGCGATTCGTGCCCATTGGGCCCGCAACTGAATGACGAGCGCGGCGACGAGGACGACCAGAACGAATACCGCAGCCGCCAATCCGAGAGCGGCGACGATCGCCGGTGCAGAGAGGCCCATTCCCGTTCCGTTGAGGTATCCATGAACAAGACCGAGCAGCGCGCTGAGCGCCGTCATCGAGCGCAGCGAGAGCTTCGCATCGACCACGACGAGGCCACCCAGCGCCAGGAACCAGAACGATGCCCACAGCATCCCGGCGCTGGCAATAGCAGCGGACAATCCGAACAGGCTGCCGAGCAACCACGCAGCCGGAAGCGTGAACATCGCCCGTCGTCCGTAAGGCGCCCCACGCAGACCCGCCAGTAGCGCCAGAGCCAGCACAGGCACAAGGTCCTCGGGGCTGGTCAGAAAGTGCGCCAAGCCATCATACACAGGACCCATGCCGGTTGCTTGGAGGTGCGCGTCGGCAGGACCGCAAAGGAATGCGACCGCGAGCGTGGCGGCGGTGCGCGCACGCCTGCGCAACTCGCTCGCGCCCTTCATGCGACGACCTTCCACACGAAGAATGTGCCACCGGCAGCAACCACCGTTCCAGCGACGCGCAACAGTTGTCGTCCCCAGGTCCGGCGATGGACGGTGCCGATGCCGATGCCCACCGCGTGCAGGCATCCGGTCGCGATCACGAAACCCATGCTGTAGAGCAATGCGCTCTGGCCAGGCGGGAGTTCGGTACCGTGCGCATGGCCGTGGAAGATCGCGAAGCATCCGACCACGAGTGCCGCGATGACAAGAGAGGGCCGCACTTCGAAGGCGACCGCGGTTCCGAGCACGATCGCCGAAGCGGCTATCCCGTATTCCACACCCGGGATCGGCACGCCGAGAAATCCGAGCATGCCGCCCATCGCCATGACCAGCGGAAACGCCACCGGCAGCACCCAGATCGCAGGTGCGCCGAGCTGCGCGCCCCACAGGCCGACGGCGACCATCGCGAGAACGTGGTCCGCACCGGAGATGGGGTGCAGGAAACCCGTGACAAATCCGTAGGCTTCGCCCTGCAGGACGTGGCCCAGGGCCGACTGCGCCCAGAGCGCCGTCAGCAGGGCCACCGCAAGGATTGAACGATGCCTTGGTGCAGGCGTCATCGCAACGCTCCGATCAACAACGCGACGCGCTGGATCGTCCAGAACGCACCCAGCGTGCCGACCGTATAGCCGGGAAGCGCCTGCACCCAGCGCGGCCAGCGGACTTCCAGCACGCGGAAGGAACGCCCCATCGCCAGGACCAGGCGACGAAACCGAGCTGCCCCAGTTCGACGCCGACGTTGAAGGAAAGGAGTGCCAGCGGCAGCTCCTGCCGCGGCAGCCCGGCGCTGGTCAGCGCGGTGGCGAAGCCGAATCCGTGCAGCAGCCCGAACGCGAATGCCACCACCCACGGGTGACGGATCGTGAAGCTCGTCTCGCCGCGCCACACGCGGACGATCTCCGGTCCGAGAAAAAGGATGCTCAAGGCGATCGCGGCATTGAGCGGCAGCGCCGGCGCCTCGGCATATCCGAGCGTGGCAACGGCGAGCGTGATGCTGTGCGCAACGGTGAAGGCGGTGACCGTCTTCACCAGCATCCATGCGTTGCCCACGATGAGCAGCAGGCCCAGCACGAACAGCAGATGATCGGCGCCGAACAGGATGTGCCGGATGCCCTCGACGATGTACGCTGCCCATCACCTCCCACCGCGATTGCGCCGCGGCGATCTCGACCCACGGCTGCGACGGGCGCGCGATGGCCTGAATCGTCCTGCCGTCCAGTAGTTCGACCCGGACCAGCGCATCGGTGATGGTGAGCTGAAGCCCCGTGATCTCGATGCGCTTGCCGGCGAGCCCGTTCGGCCCGGCATCGATCCATCGCCGCTCGACGAGAGAATCCGCGAGCTCATCGACCACGGGCGGCTTCACGTTTCTGACACCCTCCGGCATCTGCAGCACGAGCGGCAGCCGCATGCCCGCCAGCACCGGTGTCCGCCAGAGCACGGAGAACTGGCCGGGCGCCGTCTCCTTGATCTCCAGGTACGCCGGGCGCGCCTCGTGCGCGAACGACGCGAACGGCATGAGTCCCATGGCGGCGAGCAGAAGCGCGCGAAGGCAACGCACCGCCAGCGTTGTCATTGCGGGCCTTCGCCCGAGGAGGTCGGGATTTCCTTCCGGCGCGGCGCAGCGGTGATGCGCGCGGCCGTCTGCGCGTCGGGCGGCGCGGGTATCAGCACTGTGTACTTCGCGCGCATGTCCTTGTACGCCTTCTCCCACGCCGTTGCCTTCTGCTCGGAGAGCCACGCCGTCTTCACGTCGCCTTCGATCTCCTCGAAAGGCGGGAACGCGGCCGGGGACGAGCGTGTCGACGAACACGAGATGCCAGCCGAATCCCGATTCGATGGGGCCCTGCCACGATCCTGGCGGCAGCTTCACCACGGCAAGCGCGAACTGCGGGCCGAACTCCTTGCCGAGGATAATCCGGGCGCGCGATCGCGGTAATACTCCTGGAACATGAACGGATCGGCCAGCGTCGCCGCGAGCTTGGCGTCTTCCGGCTGACCCGCGAGCTTGGCAAGGGCATCGACCGCATCGTCCTTCGCGCGCGTGCCCGCGCTTGTCGGGCGAGAAGTACAGGTGGCGGAAGGAAACGCGCGGCGGCCCTGGAACTTGTCGGCATTCTTCTCGAACCAGGCTCTTGAGCTCGGCGGACGTCGGTTCGCGCGCGGCCGCGACGTCCTCGGCGATGAACTGCATCTTCTGCGCCATGCGGCGCTTCACGATGGTGTCGTCCTTGTCGAGGCCCATGGCGAGGCCCTCGCGATACAGGACTTCCTCCTGCACCTTGGTCTCGACCATGCGGCCGAACTCCGTCCGGGGTCGGGTCGCGTCTCCACTGCGACTGGAACAGCACCGCGAGCTGGCGACAGGTCGTCGAGCGACAGCTGGATCTGCCGTGACGGCTCGACGCCGCCGCGGCCGCGCTCGACGTACGCGTACACACCGAACAGGACGGCGCCGAGCAGGAGAAAATGGACCAGCGGTTCGCGCAGCAGGCGTTTCATGTGCGAAGCACGATCACGAGACACCCGCGATCGCACGAGCGTGCGACCGGGGTTCGCGGAGGATCACGATCGCCTACTGGGCGGTGCGCCCGCCGCGGTTGCTGACGCGTCATCGACGGCACCGACCGGTGGGCTCGGTGATGGCCGGCACCGGCCGCCGGATCCGCGGCGCGCAGCTCCGACGCGCCCAGCGCCGCGACGTCCGCCCCTCCGGGCTCTGCCGCAGATACGCGACGCGCGACACGCGACGCGTATTGCTGCCGAACGTCGGATTTCATGAGCGCAACGTACTCGGGCACGGCGTCCCAGTACTGCCAGGCCGCGAGATCCTGCGCGACGAATCCGGCGATTTCCCGGTGCTCCTTGATGAACGTCCGGTACGACTGGATCACCCGCTCGCGCGGGATGACGCCGTTCGCGTTGCCCTGCACGGAGAGCGCGAGCAGCGCCGCCTCGAGTTCGCGGGTCGAACGACGCTGATCGCGCATGTACCTCTCGTCCACCCACGCCATGCGCGCCGGTCCCTTGAGCTCCAGATCGGCGGCAATCATCGGGCCGACGTTGGTCGCATCGCTCGACGTCCACGCCGCCTCGAGGCGCTGCTCGAGACCGGCGGCGTCCTGCGCGTTGCCGGCGATCCCCAGCAGCAGGAGATACAGAGGCTGGCGCGCGACGCGCTCCGGATCCGCGACCCAGCGGCGAACCGCAGGCGCGGCGAGGCGCGATTTCAGCGTTCGCAGAGCCGGGTATGGCGCGGCGGCGAGCTCGCCGTACGCGATCTCCGCCGCCAGCGGCTCGCGGCTCTCGAGATAGGGAAGGACGAGTACGGCACGGGCGCGCCAGTCCTCCGGGCTCATTTCCGCAGCGGGCTTTCCCGCGGCGAGCTTGCGCAGCCAGCCCAGATGATCGGCGCCGATCGCGCCGAGGATGGTCCACGTCGGAAACAGGTCGTCGCGAACGAGCAGCAGTGCCTTGCCGCTCGTTGACCCCGCGGCCTCGAGCGCGGGGCCATTGCGGGGGTAGCCGCCCTCGACCGTGCCGCTCGCCGGGCGCTCGCCCTTGACGACTTCGATGACCCGGAAGCGACTCGGGTCGGCGGTCGGAACGGCCAGCACCGCGTGCGGCGCGCTGACCAGTTCCTGCGCCTTGGATTGCTGGAACGCGCCCATGCACAGCGGACACGCGATCGGCCCCCGCGCTCGCGCACAACAGCGCCGCAGCCAACAGGCCCCGTATCATTGGCCGCGCGCGCCGGACCGGACGTCTCCGCGCAGAGCTCCGCTCCCCGTCGGCCTCAACGGGCTGGGTTCGACCACCGCTGCAACGCTCCTCGGGCATCCGGTGCTACCTCTGAAGATCCTGCCTTAGCGCCCGATCCACGCCCCTACCGCCTTTTGCTTCAACTCCTCGAGGTCCTCCTTGACCGCCCCCGCGACCTTGGAAGCGGCCTCGCTCGCCATTTTCTCGACGAGCCGCTTGCGAAACGCCTCGCGCATGGCCTGGAACTTCGACTGCTGGTCCGCGTTGAGCAGCGGCTTGATCTTCTCGTCGAAGGAGACGCCGAGCTTCCGCAACGCCTCCACCTTCTCCAGGCCGCTGAGACTGGCGTTCTTCTTGAGTTCGCCGAGCTGCTTGATCTCCTGCTGGAGGATCGGAACGATCTGCTTCTTCTGCTCTTCCGTCAGTCCGAGCTCGATCGAGAACTGGTTGGAGATCGCGTTCAGCGGGTTGATGGCAATCTGCGGCGCCGGAATGATCTCGTAGTTGGCATAGCCGAACTCGTTGCTGCGCGCGCCGTAGTAGGTGTTGCCGAGCTTGTAGACGGTCACCGAGTACGGGTCCTGCGAGACGAAGGTGGTGAGCTTGCCGTCCTCGATCGTGTAGCGGCTGGTGATTCCCTCGTAGCCGTTCAGCGCAACCTTGCCAAAACCACTCGGCACGACGGTGTTGAAGCCGGTGCGGAACACGATCGCGTTGCCTTCCGTCGTGAAGTTCGCGCTGAACTGCTCGCCGGTGACGTTGTTCTGCAGCCACATGGCCTTGCCGACGACGAGCGCCTTGAGCTGCGCGTCGTTCAGCGCCGTGGCGCCCTTCTTCTTGAGATCGGCGACGGTCATTCCCGCCGGCGCGTTCTTGCGCGCCTCGGCCGACGGCGTGTACCAGATGGGCGAGGTCCAGGCGCGTTCCTGCCCGGTGAGCGGCACGATGTCGGGCGGAGGAAGCCCCGACTTCACGGCCTGGATGAGCGTCCACCGGGGCGTCGGAATCTCGATCACGCGGGCGTAGTAGAACGCATGGAGGCTCGCGTCGAACTCCGGATCCGTCCACACCGTCTTCAATTCCGCCGAACCGACGCTGTTGGTGTAGGTGGCCGTCTGGAGGTCCACCGTGCTCTGGATCGCGGGAACCCTGCCTGACCATTTGTCGGGCTTGCGGTCGCCGGACCAGACGACGTCGTAGACCTTCTCGAAACTCTGGCCGTTCTGCGTCCAGCCCTTCACGATCTGGATGCGATCGAGATTGGCGGAAGTCGGATCCTTCACCGCCCAGACAACGAACGTCGGGGCCGTCCCCTTCCCCGATGGCATCGGCTGCAGGTCCGCGCCCATCGGGACGCCGCCTGCGTAGGATTGCTTCACCCAGTCGCCGGCCTTCAGGATGTCCTTGTTGTAGCCCCAGCCCCCGAAGAGGCGAACCTTGATGTGCGGACCGCTGACGCCGAATGTTTCCTTGCGGTACATCGCGTCGAAGATCGAGGCCCGCGTGTTCTCCTCCGCCCACACGCCGGTCAGCCCGCCGGGGTTTTCGAGACGCACGTCCATGGTGCCGCCGATGAGGACGCCGGCGAAGCGCCGCTCGAGCGACCCATCGGCATCGGCGTGCAAGCCGAAGAAGTTGTCCTGGCGGTACGGGCTGCCGGTGTTGTGCGAGTCGGAGCCGCCGGCCATGCCGAACTTGTACGGGTTGTAGCCGCGCGTGTCCTGCATCGCGATGCCGTCCTTGTACGCCTGGCGCGCGTAGCTGCCCGTGATGTGGTCGATGCGGCCGACGTTGGCCGGAAGGCCGAGAAGAGCCTGAAACATCTCGTAGCCGGCGAACTCGTCGTTGGGCGACAGCAGGGGATGCGTCTCCGATTGTCCCTTGCCCTGCTTGATCTCGACCAGGCGCTCGTTGCGGTCGCGCGCCGCCGCCCATGCGGCGTCGATCGGCCGCCCGGTGGTTTGGTCGACATCGACCGGGTACATCCAGCCGTCGCTGACGTTGGCGTTGTGCGAGATCGCGAGCAGCTCGTTGCCCGCCTTGCGCTGCGCGTCCATCCAGTTCCACAGTTCCGTGGGGCGAGTGGAGTCGAGCGAGCTGAACGGATAGTCCGGTACCTTGTCGCAGGCTCGGAAGAAGACGTTGCGGTGCATGTTGCGGTTGCCCGGCATCGACGTCCACTCGTACGAGCAGAACGCGGTGAACTTGCCGGGTTTGTTTTGCTCGTCGGCAATCTTGACGTTTTCCTTCCACACGGTGGAAGTGATCTTCGGGTCCATGAGCGCCTTCACCGGCGCGCCTGAATTGAGCTTGAGCAGATACGAGAAGACCCGGTTTTGCTCTTCCTGGCTGGTCGGATCCTTCATGATCATCGGCTGCGCCTCGGGCAGCTTGCTCACGTAGGACCCCGGGGTGTTGGCCTCCTTGGTGACGCCGACATACTCCGAATGATCGGTCACACCCATGAAGTCCATCGGCGTATCGATCTTGATGTCGAAGCCCATCGGGTGCTTGATCGTCTCGCCCTGGGCGTACTTGAGAGCATCCGCCGGGCCGGTGATGCGGTTCCCCATCACCCACGCGTCGACCGACCAGCTGGTGTGGATGTGCTCCTCGCCGAAGTAGGCGTTGCGGTCGGGGTTGGGCTGCGGCGCGGAATCCGGCGCGAACGCCGCGGCGGGCTGTGCCGGGGCGGCGGCTGCCTTCTTGGCTGCATCCTCGGTTGCGGCCTTCGCCGGAGCGGGGGGCTCGGGCTCCTTTTTCTGGCAGGCGCTAAGCGTTACGAGCGCAACGACGGCACAGGTTGCTGCGAACAGGCGTGAACTCATGACGGCGGCTCCAGTTGACGAAAGCTGAATGCTGCTATTTCCCGCTCGCGCCCCCGGCGCCAGCGGGCGGTTCGGCTTCCCACCATGGTTCGTCCTGATCGTACCAAAGACGCTTGAACCCGATCAACATGCTAATCAGTACGACAATGAACAGGCAATGTTAAATGAAGACACCGCTGTCGAAGTCTGAGTGCGTCTTGCCGGCCCACGCCGTCGCAATCAAGAGTTCGGTTCATCAAAGAGAAACCTTCAGTTCAGGTCATCATCCTTGAAGAATTTCGTGCCGCCGACGGTGAGCGTTGCCGCAAGGCCTGTCTGCGTCAGTTGGTAGAGGTACACGCCGGGCGACACGGCGGCCGCACCACTGAACATTCCACCCTGGCCACCCGCCATGGCGGAGAGATTGACCTGACCGCCGAACTCCCAGCCCTGGTTGATGAAGTTCCGCAATGCCTGTTCGTTGGTGAAGACGAAGATCAGACGATTCTGGTTCACACCGAACCCAAGTCCGCCCTGCACCTGAACCATCTTCATGAAGGTCTGGCGACTCGTGCGCTTGTTGACGACCATGCCCTTGCCAGTCGTACCACCGGCGAAGAAGAGCTTGACGCCGAATGTGCTGAACACGGCGTAGCCTGCCGCGCCTTCGACGGCGCGGCGGGTGCCTGGCGTGATCTCATACAGCGTGGCGAGCGCATCCTGCGCCATCTCCCGAACCTGGTGCCTGGCCTGGATGATCTTGCTTTCGCTCGGCACGCCTTCGGGCAGCACCTCCTGCACGTCCTTCAGCGGATCCCACGAAAATATCTGCGCCGCGATCTGGCGGCGAAACGAGGCAGGCGGCTAGCGCGAACGTTGCCAAGCGTGTCTTCATGTCATGTCCTTCATGTGACAGTGAAAGGCGTGAGCGGAGCGTTTGACGCGCATGGGTCAAGGCGACACACCGCCGATGGCGGTGCCGATCGCCGCGAGCAACGCTTCGTCGTTGACGGGCTTGCAGAGATAGACCTTCGCGCCCAATCGAACGGCCCGCGCGCGCGATTCGGGAGTGTCGTGTCCCGTGATGACAACGACCGGCACAGCCACATGATCGCTGGCGAGCGCACCTTGAACGTCGAATCCGCTCATTTCAGGCATATGCAGGTCGAGCACGACACAGTCCGGTTCGTGGTCCTCGATCGAGCGCAGAAACTCCGCGCCGGACGCGAACGTCTCGACCGCGAAACCGGCCGAGGCAACAAGTCGCGTCAAGGCAACGCGCACGTCCGCATCGTCGTCCACTACAGCCAGCAGCGGCGCGTCGCTTACCATCTTGACCGCACCGTATCAAGCGCAGGCGGCCGATCCAACTGGACCTTGGTCCAGGTATCGGGCGCGGCGCAGGCGGGTGGCGCTACCTCAGGTCCTGGGCGTCGAGCCAACGCCCGCGCGCTCCGCCAGCTTCACCAGATCGGCAACCACTCGCACACCCATCTTGCGCATCAGGTTGGCGCGATGGAATTTGATCGTCTTCTCGACCGTGCCGAGCTCGGCGGCGATCTGCTTGTTCAGCCTTCCGGCGACGATCTGCTCGAGAACCTGCCGTTCGCGCTCGGTAAGCGTTGCAAGGCATTTCGCGACGCGCTCTCGCTCCACGCGCGCGCGACGCAGCGCCTGGTCCCTGGCCAACGCCTCGTGAATCGCGGCAATCAGCTCAGTGTCGTCGACCGGCTTGGTGAGGAAGTCTGCCGCACCATGCTTCATCGCCTGGACGCTCTTTGCGATGTCGCCGCGGCCGGTGAGAAAGACGATCGGCAGGAGGCTCGCCTGCTGCTTCCAGCACCCGCTGCAACTCGAGACCGCTCAAGCCCGGCAGCGCGAGGTCGAGCACGAGGCAACCCGGAGCGTTCCGGTCGTAGCGCTCGAGAAACTCGTGCGGCGACGGAAACGTGGCAACGTTCAGTCCGACGGATTGGAGCAGCCGCTCGATCGCCTTCAACACGTCGCGATCATCGTCGACCACGTAAACCGTTGGCGCCGATTCTCCCATCGACGTTAGTCCCCCTTCGCCGGCAATTCGCAATGCAGCGTAGCGCCTCGGTCCGCATTGTTGGTCGCCCACAGGAGACCGCCATGGGCCTCGACGATCGATCGGCAGATGGCGAGACCCAGACCCATGCCGTGCGATTTGGTGGTCACGAACGGCTCGAATATCCGTTCGAGATCCGCCGACCGCTATTCCCGCGCCCCGGTCGGCGACGGAGACCTCGACGTTGCCGTACGCGGTCGTTCGCGTTCGCACCAGCAGCCGGCGGTCCACTTCCCGGCCGTCCATGGCATCGCATCCGTTGATCACGAAGTTGAGCAACACCTGCTGCAGCTGGTTCCGATCGCCGCTCACGGTCGGCAGCCCTTCGGCGAGGTCGGTGCTGACCACTACCTGCCGGTTCAGCAGGTCACTGCGCATCAGGCGCAGCGACTCCTCGACCACGTCGTTGATGTCGAGCGGATGACGCTGCGCCTCTTCCTTTCTGAGCAGAGATCGCAGCCGCTGAATCACCGCTTCGGCACGGCGATCGCTCTTCACGATGTCGGTGAGGATTTCCGCGAGCTTGTCGATGCGCGGTGGATTCTGCGCGAGAAACCGCTGCGCCGCCTGTGCATTGCTCAGAATGGCCGTCAGCGGCTGGTTGAGCTCGTGCGCGAGCGATCCGGACAACTCGCCCAACATCGCGACGCGCGACAGGTGTGCGAGCTCGTCGCGCTGACGGGCCGTTTCCCGCTCGATGCGCCTGCGCTCGGTGATGTCGACGACCGACACCAGTACGAATAATCGATCCTCGGTCGGCATCGGACTGAGCGCGACTTCCACCGGGATTTCGCCGCCGTCCTTGCGGCACGCGAACAGCTCGCGCCCGGTCCCCATCGCCCGCGCCTGCGGGTCTCTCGCGTAGTCTCGCCGCAGTCCGACGTGCGGGACGCGAAAGCGTTCCGGAATCAGCATTTCGACCGGCTTCGCGACAAGTTCCGCACGCGGGTAACCGAACACGGTCTCGGCCTGCGCATTGGCGAGCGTGATCATGCCTTTGTCGTCAACCAGAAGAATCGCGCTCGGTACCGCTTCGACGACCGCACGGAAGCGCTGCTCGCTCGCGCGGAGCTGCGCCGCAAGTTGTGCCGCCGCAATTACGTCCCAGCCGAGCTCGTAGCCCATCGCCAGGACGACGATGAAAACTCCCGGCATGACGATCGTGGGGGCATGGACCAGCCCCAAAGTAACCAGGGCCGCGAAACCCGCGATGGCGATAATGCAGACGACGAGACTGCCTCCGACGACGGCCGCACGACGACGCGCATCGGGACCGCCACGACGCCAGAGCGTGATGGTGGCATCGACGACGAATGCGACAAGGAGCACGTTGCCGATTTGGGGCACGATCCCCCATGGATTGGCGACACCGACCGGTCCCGAAACGACGGCGCCCCCCCAGAGCATCACCTGGTCCAGCGAGGAAACCTCGCGAAAGTTCATGTTCACGCCCGTCACGAAATTCAGCCCGAGCGCGAGCAACCTGAGGCCGGAGGTCGCGTAGGCGAGCCAAAGTCTTCCAGCGTCGAAATAGAAATGCACGAACCAGACAATCGATAGCACGAACATGGCGAGCGGCACGTGGGCCCAGCGCAACGTGGCGGCATAGCCGGCAGGGGATTGCGCCTGCATCATCGCCAGCTCGAAGGCGCCGAAGGCAGTGGCCGAAACCGCGAGCGCGAAAAACAGCAGGTGGGCGTATTGCGATCTCTGCTTGAACCAGACGAAAAGATGTATGACACCGAGCGTCAGACTCGCCGCGGTCATCATGATCCAGGCGATTTGGACCCAGTTCATCTCTTCGCTGACCCTGAAGCTACCGCTGCCGCGCCGGCGCGTTCAACGCCCCGGCTGCACCGCCCCGATACGCCAATGCGGTCAATCAGCAAGAGAGGTCTTCTCATATGTCTAGCTGGGGAGCGATGTCGGGACGATTCGCCCGCGACATCGCTGGAGTGCCAGAAGGCGATACTGGAAGAATCTCTTGCCGCCTACCGTGAGCGTCGCCGAAGGGCTATTGTGCGTCAACTGCCATAGGTCCACGCGGGGCGACACCGCGGCCGCGCCGCTGAACATGCCACCCAAGCCACCCGCCACGGCCGACTGGTTGACCTGACCGCCGAACTCCCAGCCCTGGTTGATGAAATTGCGCAGTCGAAGAAGCGTGCCAGACTGCCCACGGACGAAACGCAAGCTGCTGTCATGCTCATCGAGTGCCGGTCAACCTCTAAACTCGCGTAAAGCGCTCGGGGAGGTGTCCCAAGAACGGTCGTACCAGCTTCCACGGAAAGGCTGGCACCACGCCGGACTTCACGCGCTTGCGGATCAGCCTGGTCATCTCGCGTGCCGCTTGCTCGACCGGAATCGCAAAAGGTAACTGGCCGATATCGACACCCTCGACGATGTCAGTCTTGATATAGCCGGGCAGGATGTCGGTGATGGTTATGCCCTTGCGCTTGAGTTCTATGCGTGCCGAATCAAGGTACATCGAGAAACCGGCCTTGCTCGCACAATAGGCGGCCTGCGTTGCTATCGGCTGCAGCGAGGCCAGCGAGGAGATGCCGACGATGTGACCCTTGCCGCGCTTCAGAAAGTGCTCGGTGGCTGCGTTGATCGTTGCAATCGCACCGACGAGGTTGGTCTGGATCAGATTGAGTTCCTTCTCCAGGTCACCGCCTCCGATGTGCGTTATGTCATTGGCGCCGGCATTGACCACGATGGTGTCGATCCCGCCCAGGCGGGCGAACAGCTCATGCAGCGTCGGGCCGACGCTGGCGCTCTGGCAAACATCCAGCGCCGCCAGTTCGACACGCAGCTTCTTGCCGTGGGCGGCGTGGAGTTCATCGCGGAATTGTTCGAGCAGCGCCATGCGACGTGCGGTCAGGCCAAGGGCGTGGCCGTTACGGGCCATTTCCACAGCCAACGCACGGCCGATACCCGACGAAGCGCCGGTGATGACGACAGTTGAGTGTTCGGTGTTTGCCATGGATCGCTTCCAGTGTTGTCTTACACATGATCAAAACACGGCAAGACATGGCGATCCCCACCCTCGAAGGGGGGGCGACTCAAGAGGCCGGATCGAATCGCACGGCTCTCCTTGTTCTCAAGAAACACCCAGCCGACGGTCCTTCTCGCTGTCCGTCGCACGGCGACGGACCTTAATCTGGTGCCGACTGACTCTATTGCTGCCGATCAGGTCGTCGTCGTCGTGCCGATCGACCGGTGAATTACTCGACCGTGACGGATTTCGCCAGATTTCGCGGCTTGTCGACGTCCGTGCCGCGAATCACCGCCGCGTGATACGCAAGGAGCTGCAGCGGAATCGTGTGGACGATCGGCGACAGCCAGCCGGCGTGCTCGGGAAGCCGGAGCACGTGGATGCCCTCGCTCGCCGTGAGCTTGCTGTCGAGGTCGGCGACGACATAGAGCTCGCCGCCGCGTGCGCGGACCTCCTGCAGGTTCGACTTCAGCTTTTCGAGCAGCGCGTCGTTGGGTGCGATCGCGACCACGGGCATCGACGCGTCGACGAGTGCCAGCGGGCCGTGCTTCAGCTCGCCGGCCGGATACGCTTCCGCGTGGATATACGAGATCTCCTTCAGCTTCAACGCGCCTTCGAGCGCGATCGGGTAGTGCAGCCCGCGGCCGAGGAACAGCGCGTCTTGCTTTTTCGCGAACTGTTCTGCCCACGCCATCACCTGCGGCTCCAGGGCGAGCGCCGCCTGCAGCGCCGCAGGCAGGTGGCGCAAGCCGCGCAGCCAATGTGCCTCTTCCTCTGCGGTCAGCCGGTTGCGCAGCTTGGCGAGCGTAAGCGCGAGCAGGAACAGTACGATCAGTTGCGTGGTGAACGCCTTGGTCGATGCGACCCCGATTTCGACGCCTGCTCGCGTCAGGTACGTGAGCGCCGTCTGCCGCACCATCGAACTCGTCGCGACGTTGCAGATCGCGAGCGTACGCGTTTGACCCAGTGCCTTGGCGTGCTTCAATGCGGCCAGCGTGTCGGCCGTTTCGCCCGACTGCGAGACGACGACGATGAGCGCGTTGGGATTGGGCACGCTGTCGCGATATCGGTATTCGCTCGCGATTTCGACGGCGCAGGGAATGCGCGCCAGCGACTCGATCCACTGCTTGGCGACAAGGCTCGAGTAGTGGCTGGTCCCGCAGGCGAGGATCAGCACGCCGTCGACGCCAGAAAACACCTTGGCGGCGTCCGGCCCGAAAAGGCTTGTGTCGATGCCGCCGACGCCGTCGAGCGTATCGGCGACGGCGCGCGGTTGTTCGAAGATTTCCTTCTGCATGAAATGGCGGTACGGTCCCAACTCGACCGCGGCCCCGGAGGCTTCGACGGTGATCACGGCACGCGCCACGCGTTCCCCACGCCCGTCGTAAATCGCGTAGCTCTCACGCCGGATGTCGGCGACGTCACCCTCCTCGAGGTACGCGACGCGCCGGGTCACCGACAGCAGCGCCGCGGCATCGGAGGCAAGAAAATGATCGTCGGCGCCGATCCCGACGACCAGCGGGCTGCCTTGCCGCGCACCGACCACGCGCCCTGGCTCGCGCGTCGAGATGACGGCGATCGCATACGCGCCGTGGAATTCCGCAACCGCGGCCTGCACCGCGCGCAGCAGATCGCCGCCTCCGGCGCCATGCCAATGGGCATGGACAAGATGCGCGATGACCTCGGTATCCGTCTGCGTCGCGAAGGTGTAGCCCTGCGCCTTCAGCCGCTCGCGCAGCGCCTCGTAGTTCTCGATGATGCCGTTGTGGACGACGGCGATCTCGCCACCGGAAACGTGCGGATGGGCATTGACCGGTGTCGGCGCACCGTGCGTCGCCCAGCGTGTGTGCGAGATCCCGGTGACGCCGGAAAGATTGCGCGCCGCCGCCTGGCTTGCGAGGTCGGCCACCCGCGCGGTGCTGACCAGGCGCTCGAGCCGCGGCGCGCCACTGTTCTCGATCACGGCGACGCCGGTCGAGTCGTAACCGCGATACTCGAGCCGCCTGATCCCGTCGATCAGGATCGGGACGACGTTGCGCGCCGAAGCAGCGCCGACGATGCCGCACATGCGTGTCGCTTCCTTTCAGGCGGGAATGGGGTTTATTTCGGCGCCGCTTTTTTCACCGGCCGCTTCCAACCCTGAATCGTCACCGGTTTCGCCCGCGCCACCGTAAGCATACCCGGGGGCGCGTCGTTCGAGATCGTGCTGCCCGCGCCGATGGTCGCCCCCTTGCCCACCTTGATCGGCGCCACGAGCACGCAGTTCGAGCCAATGAACACGTCGTCTTCGATCACCGTCGGGTGCTTGTTCGCGCCGTCGTAGTTCGCGACGATCGCGCCGGCGCCGACATTGACCTTGGCGCCGACGGTCGCGTCACCCACATACGCGAGATGGTTGGCCTTCGACCCGCGGCCCACTTTGCTGGCCTTGACCTCGACGAAGTTGCCGAGATGCACGTCTTCGGCGAGCGTGGCGCCCGGCCGCAGCCGCGTAAAGGGTCCGACTCTGCAGTTCGCGCCGATCGTCGCGTCGCGAAAATGCGAAAACGCCTCGATCCTGGTTCCGGCGCCGATCGTCACGTTGTGCAAGACGCAATGCGGTGCGATCGCGACGTCGTCGGCCAGCTCGACCGTGCCCTCGAATACGCAGCCGACGTCGATCCGCACGTCGCGACCGCACGTCAGCGTGCCACGGATGTCGATGCGCGCGGGATCCGCGATCCACGTGCCGGATTTCAGCAGCGCGTCGGCCCGCCGCCGCTGCAGGATTCGCTCGACCGCGACCAACTGCGCGCGGTCGTTGACACCGAGGACATCGCTCTCGTCGGCGGCAACGTACGCCTCGACCGGTACCGTCTCGGCAACCGCCCGTGCGACGACGTCGGTCAGATAGAACTCGCGCTGTGCGTTATCGTCGCGCAGCGCCGCGACCAGCCGCCGGAGCAGCGGGGTGGGCGCCGCCAGCACGCCGGTGTAGATCTCGTCGATCGCGCGCTCGGCCGGGCTCGTGTCCTTGTCCTCGACGATTGCGTGCACCGACCCCGAAGCGTTGCGCACCACGCGGCCAAGGCCCGCAGGATCGGACACCCGTGCCGTCAGTACTGCGAGGCGGCCGGCGGCGGCGATGGCGGCGATGGCGGAAAATGTCGCGGCCGGGATCAGCGGGCAGTCACCATTGGCCACGATCGTGACGCCGTCGTCGGGAAGCGCGGCGAGTGCAATGCGCGCCGCGTCGCCGGTGCCGCGCGGCGGGTCCTGCGTGACGATCGCGAGGTCGGGTGCCGCCAACGCATCGCGCACCCGTTCGGCGTCGTGGCCGACGACGAGACACAGTCTGCGCGGCGCGAGCGACCGCGCGGTATCGAGCACATGGGACACCAGCGGGCGACCGGCGAGCGGGTGCAATGGCTTCGGCAGCGCCGAGCGCATGCGCTTGCCCTGGCCGGCGGCCATGACGATGATCTGGAGCGGGTACAAGTCCACAACCAATCCGGGCCGGTCGGCAGCGCGAAGGACGCCGCCGTACCGCTGCATCAAGCCTGTCATGATACGACATCGCACGCCAATGCCGCCCGGCACCCGAGACGCGGTCGCCGCGGTTGCACGAGCGGTGTTGTAATATGGATCTCGCCGCGCTATGCCGCGACAGACGGCCCGCGGCACACCTAGAACGTTCGCAAAAAAGGAGGATCCGCCATGCAGGTCGCGCGTTTCACGTCGCTCATGTTCGCCGTCTTTGGCACGGCGCTGGCGCTACCAGCGCTTGCCGCCGACGCCTGCAAGAACCGCGGCGATCTCGACGCCATGTACTGCGACGCCAACGGCGACCTGGTCGCCGACCCTCCGGCGGACGCGAAGAAGTGGAAGAACCCATCGACGATCGTGTTCACGTACACGCCGGTCGAGGATCCGGCCGTCTACGAGAACATTTTCAAGCCGTTCACCGACCCATCTCGCGCAATGCGTCGACAAGAAAGTCGTGTTCTACCAGGTGCAGTCGAATGCCGCCGAGATCGAAGCGATGCGTTCGGGCCGCCTGCACGTCGGCGGCTTTTCGACCGGACCGACGGCGTTCGCCGTCAACCTCGCGGGCGCCGTGCCGTTTGCCGTCAAGGGTTACGAGAAGGACTTCCAGGGCTATAACCTGATCGTCATCGTGAAGGCCAATTCGCCGTACCAGAAGCTTTCCGACCTCAAGGGCAAGAAGGTTGCGCACACATCGCCGTCGTCGAATTCAGGGCACCTCGCGCCGATGTCGCTGTTCCCGGCGCAGGGACTCGCGCCGGACAAGGATTACAAGATCCTCTTCTCTGGCAAGCACGACCAGTCGGTGATGGGGGTCAACTCCGGCGACTACGACGCCGCGGCGGTCGCCTCCGACGTCTTCCACCGGATGGGTGAGCGCGGGCAGGTGAAGGAAGTCGATTTCCGCGTGATCTACCGCAGCCAGAAGTTCCCCACGTCGTCGTTTGCCTACGCCCACGACCTCGACCCCAAGCTCGTGGACAGGATGCTCGGCTGCTTCTACGACTACCGCTTTCCGCCGGAGATGAAGAAGGCCTTCGATGGCGCCGACCGCTTCTTCCCCATCAATTACAAGACGACGTGGGAGGTCGTGCGCGCGGTGGCCAAGGGCTCGGGCCAGGCATTCGACAAGTCGACCTACGAGAAGGAAACCGCGCGCGAGGCCGCGGAAGCCGCGAAGAAGAAGTGAGGTAACCAAGTCAAGGAAACGCGGCCGCGCAACGGCCTGTTTCCCGCGCGGCCATGCTGCAGCTCAAGCGCCTTTCCAAGTCCTACGTGCGCGGCACGCCGGTGCTGGCCGACATCGATCTCGAAATCGCCGCACGCGGCGTCACGGCGATCATCGGCGCGTCGGGCACCGGCAAGTCGACGCTGATCCGCTGCATCAACCGGCTGGTCGAGCCGACGGCGGGCGAGATCCTGTTCGAGGGCGCCGATCTCGCGCGGCTGTCCGGCAAGGCGCTGCGGCACGCGCGCCGGCACATCGGCATGGTGTTTCAGGAATACAACCTGGTCGAGCGCCTGTCGGTGATGGAGAATCTGCTGTCCGGGCGCCTGGGCTACGTATCCGCCTGGCGCGCGTGGCGGCGCAAGTTTCCGCCCGAAGACGTCCGCCGCGCCTACGAACTGCTGGACCTGGTCGGTCTCGCCGAATTCGCGAACCAGCGCGCCGATGCGCTCTCCGGCGGCCAGCGCCAGCGTGTCGGTATCGCCCGCGCCGTGATGCAGGAACCCCGGCTCCTCCTCGCCGACGAGCCGACCTCGTCGCTCGACCCGAAGACATCGGTCGAGATCATGGAGCTGCTGGCCGGCATCGCGCGCACCCGCGACATCCCGGTGCTCGTCAACATGCACGACGTCGAGCTCGCGAAACGCTTCGCCGACCGCATCGTCGGGATGGCGGACGGCCGCATCGTATTCGACGGCACGGCGGTCGCGCTCGACGACGCGATGCTGACGAAGATCTACGGCGGCCAAGGCTGGCTGCATTGATCGCCCATCTGGTCCGCCGATGACTGCGGAAGCCGTCGCCGGCACATCACCGGCGGACCCGTTCCGTCGCGGCCCCTGGCCGCGGATTGCGGCGATTGCGCTCGTCGTCTACGTGATCTACGCCTGCGCGCAGCTCGAGGTGTCGTGGGCCCGCGTGGAAACGGGCCTCGACAACGCCTCCCGCTTCTTCTCGCGGCTGTTTCCACCCAACTTCACCCGGTGGGACCTGCTGGTGAAAGGTCTCAAGGAAAGCCTCGAGATCGCGATTCTCGCCTCCACGCTCGGCATCGTGCTCGCGCTGCCCATCGGCCTTGCCGCCGCGCGCAACCTGATGCCGTCGTGGACGACGTGGCCGGCGCGGCTCGTCATCGTCTCCGCGCGCTCGTTTCATCCGGTCATCGTGGCGATCCTGTTCGTGAAGGCCGTCGGCTTCGGCGCGCTTGCCGGCACGCTCGCGCTGACGGTCGCCTCGATCGGCTTCATCGGCAAGCTCTTCACCGAGGCGATCGAGGAGATCTCGGACAAGCAGGTCGAGGCGATCCGCGCGACCGGCGCGCCGTTCGCATCGGTGCTGGCATTCGGCGTGCTGCCGCAGGTGTTCTCGCGGTTCATCGGTTTCGCCACCTACCAGCTCGACTCCAATCTGCGCAACTCGACGATGGTCGGCATCGTCGGCGCGGGCGGTATCGGCGGCACGCTGTTCGCCGCATTCCAGCGCTTCGACTACGACTACGTCTGCGCGATCCTGATCTCGATCATCGCGCTGATCATGATCGGCGAGGTGCTCGCTACCGCGGTCCGCGCGATCTTCATCGAGAACGCGACCTTGCCCGACCTCCTCCGCCGCGGTGACGCGATGCGCCGCGTCCGTCATGCCGAGGATGACTGATGGCGACTCCAGGCGTGGCCACACCGGTTCACGAACGCATCTGGCACCGCTTCAGCCGCGCGCAGCGGTTGACGCGCTTCGCCGTCTATCTTGTCATCGTCGCGGCGATCATGCTGGCGGTTCGGACCGTCGAGGTGATCCCGGAGTTTCTCGCCGACGCGCCGGAGCAGGTGGTCGACCTGCTCACCCGGATGTGGCCGATCGACTTCGCGCACTATCCGGAGTCCGTCCATGCCGCCTTGATGGAGACGATCCACATCGCGACGCTCGGCACGCTCCTCGCGCTGCTTCTCGCGCTGCCGGTCGGTGTGCTGGCCGCGCACAACCTCGTGCCGTCCCTGCCGGTCAACCTGGGTGCGAAGCTGATCCTCGTGTCGTCGCGCAGCGTCAATTCGCTCGTCTGGGCGCTGCTCTTCGTCGGCATCTTCGGGCCCGGTGCGCTGGCCGGAACGCTGGCGATCGCGTTTCGCTCGATCGGCTTCGTCGGCAAGCTGTTCGGCGAAGCGCTGGAGGAAGCGCAACGCGGGCCGATCGAGGCGCTCACCGCGGCTGGCGCGCCGTGGGCATCGAAGATGACGTTCGGCTACTGGCCGCAGGTGAAACCGGCGTTCTGGTCGATCGCGTTGTTCCGCTGGGACATCAACGTGCGCGAATCCGCGGTACTGGGGCTGGTCGGTGCCGGGGGCATCGGAATGGTCCTCGATTCGGCGCTCAATCTCTTCCAGTGGAATCGCGTGGCCATGGTCCTGCTCGCGATCTTCGCCGTGGTGATCGTCGCCGAAATCGTCGTCACGCAGGTGCGCCGCCACGTCATCTGACGACTGCAGCGGCACCCGTATAATCGAACGTGCCGGCCGCGACGATGATGCGTGGGCCGGCCACGGACAACATGACGGTCATCGCGGTTTTCAATCAGAAGGGCGGCGTCGGCAAAACGACCACGGCCCTCAACCTGCTCGCGGGAATCGCACAGCGAGGCCAGCGGCCGCTCGGCATCGACCTCGACCCCCAAGCGCACCTTTCGCACATCTTCGGCAGCAACCCGCGGCACGCCGACGATTCGGTATACAGCTTCTTCATCCGCCAGCGTCCCCTCGTCGACATCGCGCAGATTACGCGGAGCGGTGTCGCGCTGTGCCCCGCGCATCTCGAGTTGTCGAAGCTCGACTCGCTGCTCGGCAAGGGGGTGAATGTCGTGACTCGGCTGCGCCACGCGCTGCGCCACGCCGACGTCGCGTTGGGACCGGTGGTCATCGACTGCGGACCGCTCCTCAACGTGCTGTCGTTGAACGCGATCTTCGCCTCCGATCTGCTGCTGGTGCCGGTGTCCTGCGACTTCCTTTCCCTGCGCGGCGCACGCGACGTCGAGCGGGCGCTGAATGCGCTGGAACCCGTGTTCAAGCGCCGGCTGACCCGGCGCTACGTGCTGACGCGCTACGACATCCGCCGGAAGATGAGCGCGGAGGTCGTCGAACGGATGGCGGGATCGCTGCGCCCGGAGGAAATCTGTACCACGCGAATCCGGGAGAGCGTGAAGCTGGCGGAGAGTCCGGACGTCGAGCTCGACATTTTCCGGCACGCGCCGGAGAGCCGTGGCGCGCGGGACTACCGGGCGCTGGTCGACGAGCTAGTGGGTGCCGGCTTTGTTGCGTAGCCGTACAACCAGCGCGGGCGCGGCGTCGTTCGCGGCATCGATCGTCACCGGCGGCTCGCTGTTGCTGCCGATGATGATGCCGATCACGCCTTCGACGTCCAGTGTGTCCACGCGGCGCGGCACCGACTGCGTATTGCATTGCAGGATCTCGCACTGGTGATACATCTGGCGCAACCGACGCTCGGCGTCGGCCTGTGAGCCCGCCATGATCGAGATGTTCTCCACACGCTGGCCGGTGCGGGTCTTGATGCTGAAGCCGTAGCGGATCATCGCAATGCCTCCCAAGCCCATGCCTTCCCGCTTTCCGGTCGCTGCCGCCTTTGGTCTCAGGCGTTTAGCGGCGGGGGCTCGGTCGATAGATCAAGAATCATGCCCAATCGACCGTCGGCAAACGAAATGCGCCAAACCGGTGCTTCGTCTTGCCGATCCCGGCGGTTGACCGTGCCGCTCGGTGGCATCCTGGCCCGACCCGATGAGTCGAACGCTTTGCACGATGCGTTGAGGCGCATGGCGATAGTAAGCGCTGACCAATCCATCGTCTTGACGCCTTTGGCGGGTGGCGTCTCATCCGACATCTATCGGGCGGATCGTCGCGGGACGGGTCATCTGCGTCAAACGTGCCCTTCCGAGGCTCAAGGTTGCCGCAGATTGGCAGGCACCCGGTCGAGCGCAACCGCTTCGAAGTCGAATGGATGCGGGTGGCAGGCGGAATCGTCCCGGCCGCGGTGCCCGAGATCCTGGGCGAGGATCGAGCGGTCGGGCGCCTTTGCCATGGCCTACCTCGCTCCCGACGTCTACCCGGTGTGGAAGGCGCTCCTTGCCGAGGGCAGGATCGAGGCCGACGTCGCCCGGGCTGTCGGCGACGTGCTCGGCCGCATTCATGCGGCCACCGCCGACCGACCCGACCTCGCGTCCCGCTTTCCGACCGACGACATCTTTTACGCGATCCGGCTGGAGCCGTACCTCGCGGCCACAGCCCATGCCCATCCGGACCTGGCGCCCCGCCTCGACGCACTGATCGACACGACGCGGGCGACCAAGCGCGTGCTGGTCCACGGCGACTTCAGTCCGAAGAACGTGCTGATCGGCCCGGAAGGCCCCGTGCTCCTCGATGCCGAGTGTGCGTGGTACGGCGATCCGGCCTTCGACCTGGCGTTCGTGCTGAACCACCTGCTGCTCAAGGGCGCGTGGCGACCGCAGTGGCGCGGGCGTTACGCGGAGGCGTTCGCGGCCCTTCTCCGTGCCTATCTCGCCCAGGTGCGGTGGGAGCCGACGGCGTCCGTCGCCGCCCGCACCGCTGCGCTGTTGCCGGCGCTGATGCTCGCCCGGATCGACGGCAAATCGCCGGTCGAATACCTGACCACCGATGCTTCGAAAAATGCGGTTCGCGGTTTCGCGCGGGCGCTGCTGATCGAGCCGGTCGCGCAACCGGCAGAGGTGGCGAGGCGCTGGAACGAACAGGAGCTGCCATGAAAACGGCGATCGTGGCCGTTCGCGGGCGCCGCGTCTGGGATTCGCGCGGCCGACCCACGATCGAGGCCGGGATCACGCTGGCGGGCGGCGCGCGCGGGCGGGCGATCGCGCCGGCCGGGGCGTCGCGCGGCACGCGGGAGGCGATCGATCTGCGCGACGGCGGCGTGCGCTTCGGCGGCCTCGACGTAACCGGCGCCATTGCGAATGTCGATGGGCCGATCGCGCACGCCCTCGTCGGCCTCGACGCCACCGACCAGGCGGGCGTGGATGCGGCGCTCATCTCGCTCGACGGCACACCGAACAAGGCGAAGCTGGGGGGCAACGCGACGGTCGCCGTGTCGCTCGCCGTCGCGCAGGCAGCGGCAGCGGCGCGCGAGGTGCCGCTCTGGCAACATCTTGCGGGCAACCATCCGGTCACCTTGCCGCTGCCGCAGATCCAGATCTTCGGCGGCGGCGCGCACGCCGGCCGGCGCATCGACATCCAGGATCTGATGGTGATGCCGCTGGCCGCGACGTCGTTCGCCGAGGCACTCGCGATGACGGCGGAGGTTTATCGCGCGGCCGGCGGGCTGATGGAAGAGGCGGGCGAACTCGCGGGCGTCGCCGACGAAGGCGGCTTCTGGCCGGCCTTCGACAGCAACGAGGCCGCGCTGGCAATGCTGGCGCGCGCGATCGAGCGTGCCGGCTACGTGCCGGGCAACGATGTCGCCATCGCACTCGACATCGCAGCGTCCGAGTTCCGCCGCGGCAGTCGCTACGCGCTCGCGCTCGAACAGCGCACGCTCGACACCGACGGTCTCAGCGACATGCTGCTGCGCTGGCTCGACCGCTGGCCGATTGCATCGATCGAGGACCCGCTGGCCGAGGACGATCGCGGCGGCTGGATCGCCTTCACGCGCGCAGCCGGGTCGCGTGTGCAAATCGTCGGCGACGACTATTTGGCGACGAATGCCGCGTGCGTCGAGGGAGCCGCGGCCGACGGCGCGTGCAATGCAGTGCTGATCAAGCCCAATCAGGCGGGCACAGTCACGGAAACGCTGGCCGCGTTGCGCGCCGGGCAACGCGCCGGGTTCGGCACGATCGCGTCGGCGCGCTCGGGGGAGACCGAGGACGTGTCGATCGTCCATCTCGCCGTCGGGTGGAATGCGGGGCAGCTCAAGGTCGGCGCGTTCGCGCGTGGCGAGCGAACCGCAAAATGGAACGAGGCGCTGCGGATCGAAGAGGCGTTGGGCGCAACCGCGCGCTTCGCGGGACGCTCTTCGCTGTCGCGCTCGGGCTTAGGAGCCTCTGCATGAGTCGCCCGACTCATGCAGAGGCTCCCTTGGGTCAGGGCGCGAGCAGAAAGTCAGCCAGCTCCGCGAATCCGGCGCCCGCATCACGCTGCGTGACGTACGCGGGGAGTGTCGCGATACGGTCGGCGAACTCGCGAATGTTGGCGACCCCTATCGCATTGGGGAAGAACGCGAACATCGGCGCGTCATTCGGCGAGTCGCCCACGAACACGAAGCGCTCGCGTTCCGAATCAAGGTCGATCGCGAACGCCTCGGCGAATACCGTGCGCGTCATCGACAGCTTGTCCCAGGCACCGAACCAGCCATTGACGTGAATCGAGCTGACTTTCGCCGTCATGCCCTCGGCTTCCATCAGCGCGACGATCCGATCCACGGCCGCACGTGGAAGCTCCCGCACGTCCTCGCGAAAATCGATCGCCAGATCGGCTTCGCGGTAGAGCTGGTCGGAGGCGAGCGCGCAGCCGGGCACTGCCGCGATGATCTTCTCGCCGATGGCCGCAAGGCGCGTGCGGTTCGCGCGGCGCGTGCCATCGTCGGCGACGAAGCGCTTGACCAGCTTGCGCGCCGTCGCGTCGTAACGCATGTAGAACGCCCCGTTCTCGCCGACGACGGCGTCGACCGGCCACATCCGCGCAATGTGGTCGCACCAGCCGGCGGGGCGGCCGGTGATCGGGACGACGAGTTTGCCGGCGGTGCGCAGCCGTTCCAGCGCCATATACGCGACGGCCGTCAGCCGGCCGTGTGTTGACAAGGTCTCGTCGATGTCGGCGAGCACGCCGCGTATCGCGCGTCGCGCGCTCGACGGCATCGTCCCGATCGGCTGCATCGCTTGTTGGGGCATCGCCGGGATCACCTGCCGGCAACGGCCACCGCGACGGTCGCCGCCACGCGTGCCCGCGCCATTTCGGACATGCCGAGCCCGCACTTGGTCCGCCGCCACAGCACATCGGCGGCGGTGCGCGCCCACTCCTCGCGGACGAACCAGCGGATTTCGCGCGCCGTCAGGCCGTTGCCGAATTCGTCACCGAGATCGGCCGGCACCCTTGCGTCGCCCAGCACCTTCGGCGCGAGCGAGCCGTGCCGGCGGGCAATGCCGCGCACCACGTCGGCCGGAAGCCCGGGATAACGACGCTGCATCGCGGCGATCCACGCACCGATGTTTCCCGCGGGCAGGTCGCCTCCCGGCAGCGTCGCGCCGAGCGTCCACGCGGGTTTCATCTGCGGGAGGAACGGTTGCAGCTCGCCCAGCACCTGCTCGGCCAGCTTGCGGTAGGTGGTGATCTTGCCGCCATAGACCGACAGGAGCGGCGCGCCCGCGGCGCCTCCACCATCCAGTTTCAGCACGTAGTCACGGGTGATTGCTGATGGATCCGACTGCCCGTCGTCGTAGAGCGGACGGATGCCGGCAAATGTCCACACGACATCGGCCCGGGTCAGCGGCCTTTCGAGATAGGTATTGGCGAGCGCGAGCAGATAGTCGACTTCGGAGTCCGAAATCTCCGGCCGTTCGAATTCCGTGACCGGGACGTCGGTCGTGCCGATCAGCGAATAGTGTTGCTCGAAGGGAATCACGAAGACGATCCGGTTGTCCTTGTTCTGCAGGATGTAAGCATGATCCTCGCCATGCACGCGCGGAACGACGATATGGCTGCCCTTCACGTGACGCACGTTTTCGTGCGACGGCACCGCGTTGAGCGCGTCGCGGACGACCTTGACCCACGGGCCTGCGACATTGGCGATCGCGCGCGCCGTCACCTCGACCGTCGCATCGCCGGCCGGCGCGAGCGTCGCGCGCCAGAGGCCGCCTTCCCGCTTCGCGCCGACCAACTTCGTGCGCACGCGAATGTCGGCGCCAAGGGCGCGCGCCGCCATTTCGTTGGCGATCACGAGCCGCGCATCGTCGACGCGCGCGTCGGCATACACGAATCCCTTGCGGAAATCATGCTTCAGTCCGGCGCCCCATTTGGATGCCTGCAGGTCGACGGAGAACGAACCGGGAAGCGTCACGCGACGCGAGAAGTGGTCGTACATGAAAAGGCCGATGCGCAGCATCCACGCCGGGCGCAGGTGCGGCTCGTGCGGCAGCACGAACTGCAGGGGTTGCACGAGGTGCGGCGCCTGATGCAGGACCACCTCGCGCTCCGACAGCGACTCGTGGACCAGCCGGAATTCGAAGTACTCGAGGTAGCGCAGTCCCCCGTGGATCAGCTTGGTGCTCCACTGCGAGGTGGCGGCGGCAATGTCGTCCTGCTCGACGACCAACACCCTGAGGCCGCGGCCGGCGGCGTCGCGGGCGATTCCCGCGCCATTGATGCCGGCGCCGATGACGACGAGATCATAGACGTTCGTGTTGTTGTTCGGCATCGGCAAACGTCCTAGGCGTTCGATTCTAGCGTACCCCGTGGCCGTGGACCGCTGCGCCGCGCACGGTGTTAAGCTTGGATCAAGAATTCCGTGGATTCCGGCCCGCGACGCGTTCCGCGAGCGCCCGCGCTGCCGGCATCGACCTCCAACGGATCATGGAGGAATCGTCGTGAAGATCGCGCCTGAAATCGCCGCGCTCGTCCCCGAGATGAAGGCGTGGCGGCACCACCTGCACGCGCATCCGGAGACCGCGTTCGAGGAGACCGCGACCTCCGCCTTCGTCGCCGACAAGCTGCGCTCCTTCGGGCTCGAGGTGCACACGGGCCTCGCGAAGACCGGTGTCGTCGGCGTGCTCCGCTGCGGCCGCGGCGATGGCGCGGTCGGCCTGCGCGCCGATCTCGACGCTCTCCATATCCACGAGAAGTCGGGTGCAACGCACGCGTCGAAGGTTCCCGGCAAGATGCACGCGTGCGGCCACGACGGCCATACGGCGATGCTGCTCGGCGCGGCCGCGGTGCTGGCCCGCAGGAAGAACATCGACGGCACTGCATACTTCATCTTTCAGCCCGCCGAGGAAAACGAGGGCGGCGGCCGCCTGATGGTCGAGGAGGGGCTGTTCGAGCGCTTCCCGATGCGCGCCGTCTTCGGAATGCACAACTGGCCGCTGAAGCCGTTCGGCACGATCGCGCTGCGCCCGGGACCGCTGATGGGCGCGTTCGACATCTTCGAAATCGTGGCCACCGGCAAGGGCGCGCACGCGGCGATGGCCTACACCGGCAAGGACCCGATGCTGTTCGTCGCGCACGCGATTTCCGCGCTGCAGACGATCGTCGCGCGCAACCTGCATCCGCTGGACGCGGGCGTGGTCAGCGTCACGCAGGTCCACGGCGGCGACACCTGGAACGTGATCCCGCAGGAAGTCGTGCTCCGCGGGACGGTCCGCACGTTCAAGCCCGACGTCCAGGATCTGATCGAGCAGCGCATGCGCACGATCGTCGCCGGCATCGCCGCGATGTTCGAGATGACGGCAACCGTCCGCTACGAGCGCCGCTATCCGGCGACGGTGAACGACGAGAAGGAAACGAAGCACGCGATCGCCGCCGCCACTGCGGTTGTCGGCGCCGCCAATGTCGATACCGATCCGGTGCCGAACATGGGCAGCGAGGATTTCGCGTTCATGCTGCAGGCGAAGCCCGGTTGCTACGTATGGCTGGGCGCCGGCCGTGGCCCCGACACGCCAAACGTGCACAACCCGCATTACGACTTCAACGACGACGCGCTCGCGATCGGCGCGAGCTACTGGGTGACGCTCGCCGAGCAGCAGCTGGCAGCGGGGCGGAAGGCGGCGTAGGCGCATGCGTTCCGCCGGGACTGCTTTGCCAGCATCCCCTAGCGGCTTCGCGGCGTGGAGCCCCTGCTCGCCGCTCGCGCCGGCTACTCGCGATTGCTCCGATCCCCTGAGCGCTACGCGCTCGAAGCCCCTCTCCGCCGCTCGCGCCCCTCATGCGCGACCAGCTTCAGCACCGCCGTCGAGGCAAGCCGCGCGCGCACGTTGTCGGCGCGCGACGTGAGGACGATCGGCACCCGCGTCCCGCAGACGATGCCGGCCGAATCGGCGCCGGCGAGGTACTGCAGCTGCTTCACCATCATGTTGCCGGCCTCGAGGTCGGGCACCAGCAGGATGTCGGCCTGCCCAGCAACTGGCGAGTCGATCTTCTTGGTCCGGGCGGCGTCGACCGAGATCGCGTTGTCGAACGCGAGCGGGCCGTCCAGCACGCCGCCGGTGATCTGGCCTCGGTCGGCCATCTTGCACAGGGCTGCGGCATCCAGCGTGCCGGGAATCTTCGGGTTGATCGTCTCGACTGCGGAAAGGATCGCGACCTTCGGCTTCGCGAGTCCCAGGACATGCGCGAGGTCGATCGCGTTCTGGCAGATGTCGACCTTGTCCTCGAGTGTCGGGTAAAGGTTGATCGCAGCGTCAGTCACCAGCAGCAACCGGGGATACGCCGGCACGTCCATGACGAAAACGTGCGAAATCCGGCGCGCCGTGCGCAAGCCGGTCGCCGACGGCACGACCGCCGCCATCAGCTCGTCGGTGTGCAGGCTGCCCTTCATCAGTGCATCGACGTGGCCTGCGCGCGCGAGCTCGACCGCCTTTTCCGCCGCGGCGTGGCTGTGCTCGACAGCCACAACCTGAAACGGCGAGAGATCGATGTTCTCGGCGCGCGCGACGGCGCGGATCTTCGCCTCGGGACCGATCAGGACCGGGACAATCAGGTTGCGCTTTGCCGCCTCGATCGGACCGACGAGCGAATCGCGGTCGCACGGATGGACAATGGCGCAGGTAACCGGCGGCAGGCCCTCGCAACGCTTCAACAGCTTTGCGAAGGCGTCGTTGCGGCGCAGTATCAGCTCAGGTGTGGCAACGTCGGCGTACGCGATGCGCGTTGTCGGCGCCACGACGGTCGCGAGGCCGTCGACCAGCACGTCGCCGTGCTGGTTCGTGCAGCGGCATTCGAACTCGATCCGGTGGTCCTGCTTGTGCCGCGCCTTCGCGGTCACGGTCGCCGTCAGCGTATCCCCGACGTAGCATGTACCCGCGTAGTGGAAGTGCGAGCCGACGATCGCGCTCCCCGGCCCCGGCAGCCGCCGGTTGAGCAGGCCGGCGACGATCGCAATCGCCGCCGCGCCTTGGGCGGAGAGACGGTCGTCCGTACGGCCACCCTCGAGGTGAAAGCCTTCGACGTCACCGGCAGCCAGCGCCAGTGCCTCGACGTCGGTCGCGGTCAGAGTGCGCGCGATCGTCTCGGTTGCGCCGACTGCGATTTCGTCGAACGTGCGGTTGGTGAAGTCGCGCATCATCTCCTTTCGTGCGCTGCGCAAACCCGTCACACCCGCGCCGCGTCGGGCTTCCCCGCGGCGCGCCTGCGCGCTTGTCCCTTGCGCACCGGCGTCTTGCGTGGCGCCGCGGCACCGACCCCGGCGGGCACCGGTAGCAGCGCCTTCAGCTCGGCGACCAGCGTGCGCTGCCGGTCCTCCAGCTTGAAGTGCGATTGCATCACATCGAGCAGCTGATGCGCATGCCGCCGGTCGGCGGCGGTGCGCAGGAGTTTCGGCAGCGCGCGCTTGGCTCGCACGGGCTCGAATTCAACGACGATCGTCTCCTCGTGCATCAACCGGCGGAACTCGTCCTCGGTGATCCCGTCGAGCAGGTGCGCAGGTGCGACCAGCTCGCGCACACGTTCCATCTGCGCGAGTTTGCGCTTGCCACCGCCCGCCTTCGACATCAGCAGCGCGATCCGGACAAAGCCCTCGGCCGGGCTCCCCTGCTCGATCGTGTCCAACACCTGCCGCACGGCGGGCAATCCGCGCGGATCGAATTTCGTCGCGCGGCGGATTACCCGTTGCTGATCGGCGACGTTCAGCGACAACAGGTTGCCATAGACGTGGAAGAACGCTGCCTCGGCAGTCGCATCGCGCAGGTCGCGGTAGAGATCGAGCGAGGCCATCAGGAATTCGCTCGTCAGCTGTTCGGCCCGCAGCCCGGCATTGCCCGGGCTGCGCGGCTTGCGGCCGTTGCGCGCGGCCGAGGCGGCATAGGGCAGCGCCCACAACAACGGGTTGCGGTCCGAAATCACCCAGCGCTCGACCCGCAGCGGATGGAAGTCGCGCAGAACCTTGGCCAGCCACTCGGGCGCCCACTGGCGCACGAGCGGCCGCGCGAGCAGCTCGTAGGCGCGCTCGGTCAGCTCGGACAGCGCCGCGACCGCCTCGAAGGGTTTTTCGTCCACGCGTTCGTGCTTTTGCATCTTGCGCAGGTCCTCGAGGTTGCGCTCGACGATCGTAACGTCGTAGGCAATCGCACCGCTCCGCGTGCGGACCTCGCGGATGTCCATGCCGTAGAGCCCGGGCGGGAGCTGCTGGATCTGGCGCAGCAGTTCGACGATCTGCGCGTGCTCCTTCTTTGCCACCGCGCCGGAGACGAAGATGCCGAGATGGCCGATGTCCTCGTGCAGCAGGCCGACGATCGTCTGGCCGTTTGCCTTGATTTCGTCGGTCGACGCGTAGAGATCGCCGATCCAGTTGAATGCCTGCTGCGGCGGCGTGATGTTGTCGCCCAGCGAGGCGAAGACGATGATCGGCGACTTGATCGATTTCAAGTCGAAGAACCGCCCCGGGCCGAGCCGCGCCTCGCCGGCGGAGAGCTTGTTGCCGACGAAAAGGTTGTTGACGATCCAGCGGATCTCCTCGTCGTTGAAGAGGTAGAACCCGCCCCACCAGCGCTCGAACTCGAGGAAGCGCGCGGGCTCGGTGTCGATGTTGTCGTACAGTTGATAGTACTTGCCCCAAAGCGTGTTGGCGGGATTGAGGCGTTCGAAATTCGCGACGAGGTGCGCGCCATCGAACTTGCCGGCGCCAAGATCGGCGGCGAGCAGCGACAGCCACGAGCCGCCGAACAAGCCGCCGGAATACCGCATCGGGTTCTCGCCGTCGTTGCCGGCCCAGTACGACATCGGCGCGCCGTTGATCACGCACGGGCCCGCGATGTCCGGGCGCGATGCGGCGAGCATCATGACCGCCCAGCCGCCCTGGCAATTGCCGACCAGCACCGGCTTCGGACTGTCGGGGTGGCGGGCCGCGACGATGCGCACGAACTCGGCCTCGGCGTCGGTGACATCGGCGAGCGTTTGGCCAGGCTCCGGATCCGGGAAGAAGATCACGAAATAGACCGGATGACCCGCCTTCAGTGCGACGCCGACTTCGGAATCTTCCTTGAAGCCGCCGATACCGGGGCCGTGGCCCGCGCGCGGATCGATGATGACGAACGGGCGCAGCGTATCGTCGATGCGCGCTCCCTTGGGCGGGACGATGCGCACCAGCGCGTAGTTGACGGGTCGCTCGAGCGTGCGTCCGTCGGCCAGCAGTTCGTACTCGTAATGCAGCAACGGCGGCTTGCCCGCGTGCTCGTGGGCAAGCCAGTTGTTGCCGCGCTGGCGAAGCGTGTCCCAGAACAGGACCGACCGCTGCATGCCATCGATCCCGTATTGCCAGGCATCCTGCCAGAACTCCAGCGGCGACTTGGGCGGGGCCGAAGCCGCGATGTAATTGGACGCCGCCGCCTGCGTGCGCTCCGCGTATCGCTGGCGCGCGGTCGCCAGCCGCCGCTCGAGCACGGTCGCGACAGAGCGCGAGATCTGCGAAGCGCGATCGATCGTCGTGTTGAGATCAGCCATGGGTCATCCCGGAGAATGCTGCATTGCAACATGATACGCTTCGGGCGCCGCTGCCACCACTGCGGGCACCCAGCAAAAAGGGCGACCGCAGCCGCCCTTTTCCCGTATCGCAGCAACCCCCGGTCAGGCGCGGTGCCGCATCTTGCGGATCGCCTCGAGTTGCGCGAGCGCGATCGCCAGTTCGCCTTCGGCCTGCGCGATTTCCTCGCGCGAAGTCTTGTTCTGCATCGCTTCCTCGGCTGCCTTTTTCGCTTCCATCGCCGCCGCCTCGTCCAGGTCTTTCGCGCGAACCGCGGTGTCGGCGAGCACCGTCACCCGCGACGGCTGGACTTCGAGAAAACCCCCCTGCACGAACACGAGTTCCTCCTGTGCCTGGCCCGGCAGCTTGATGCGCACGGCGCCCGGCCGGATCTGCGTCAGGAGCGGCGTGTGCCGCGGGTAGATGCCGAGCTCACCCATGACGCCCGGGAGCACGATGAATTCCGCTTCGCCGGAGAAGATCTGCTCCTCGGCGCTGACCACGTCGACGTGGATGGTGTGCGTCATCGCGATTCAGTCCTACGCGCCAGGCGATCGGCGTGCAAGTGCGCTGTCTTCGATGGGGCAACCGGGTCGTTCCGGGGCTCTGCATCAACGTACGACGTGCGGGGGAGTTGAGCGTCGGCGTGTCGGTTCAGGCCAATCGCGATCGCCCAGCGCCGACGCTCCAACGAACCTGCACGTCGGCGCATGATTGTGGCAACGCTCGGAATCATGGTTTCACCTCGGATCATTGGAGGGTCTTGGCTTTCTCGACCGCTTCCTCGATCGGCCCGACCATGTAGAACGCCTGCTCGGGAAGCTGATCGCATTCGCCGTCGACGATCATCTTGAAGCCTTTGATCGTGTCCTTCAGCGACACGTACTTGCCCGGCGAGCCCGTGAACACTTCGGCCACGCTGAAAGGCTGCGACAGGAAGCGCTGGATCTTCCGCGCCCGCGCCACGGCGAGCTTGTCCTCGGGCGACAGCTCGTCCATGCCGAGGATCGCGATGATGTCGCGCAGCTCCTTGTACTTCTGCAGCACCGACTGCACGCCGCGCGTCGTGTTGTAGTGCTCCTCGCCGATCACGAGGGGGTCGATCTGCCGCGACGTCGAATCGAGCGGATCCACGGCGGGATAGATTCCGAGCGACGCGATGTCGCGCGACAGCACGACCGTCGCGTCGAGGTGGCCGAAGGTCGTGGCCGGCGACGGGTCGGTCAGGTCGTCCGCGGGCACGTAGATGGCCTGGATCGACGTGATCGAGCCGGTCTTGGTCGACGTGATGCGCTCCTGCAGCCTCCCCATCTCCTCGGCGAGCGTGGGCTGGTAGCCCACGGCGGACGGCATCCGCCCGAGGAGTGCCGACACCTCGGTCCCCGCGAGCGTGAAACGGTAGATGTTGTCGATGAAGAGCAGCACGTCGCGGCCCTCGTCGCGGAACGACTCGGCGATCGTGAGCCCGGTGAGGCCGACGCGCAGCCGGTTGCCCGGCGGCTCGTTCATCTGGCCGTACACCATCGCGACCTTCGATTTCGAGAAGTCCTTGATGTCGACGACGCCGGCTTCCATCATCTCGTGATAGAAGTCGTTGCCCTCCCGCGTGCGCTCGCCGACCCCGGCGAACACCGACAGGCCCGAATGTGCAGTGGCGATGTTGTTGATCAGCTCCATCATCGTGACGGTCTTGCCGACGCCGGCACCGCCAAACAGGCCGACCTTGCCGCCCTTGGCGAACGGACAGATCAGGTCGATGACCTTGATGCCGGTCTCGAGCAGCTCCTGCGACGGCGAGAGCTCGTCGAACTCGGGCGCCTCGCGGTGGATCGACATCTCCTTGTCGGCGCCGATCGGTCCGCATTCGTCGATCGGGCGGCCGAGCACGTCCATGATGCGGCCCAGCGTCTTGTTGCCGACCGGCACCATGATCGGCTCCCCGGTGTTGACGACCTTCATGCCACGGCGCAGCCCGTCGGAGCTCCCGAGCGCGATCGTGCGAACAATGCCGTCACCCAGCTGCTGCTCCACCTCGAGCGTGAGCCCAATTTCGTCCATCTTCAGCGCGTCGTAGATGTTCGGCATCTCGGCGCGCGCGAATTCCACGTCGACGACGGCGCCGATGCATTGAACGATGGTTCCCTGGTTCATTTTCGCTTCCTCGGGTTCTCGATAATTGAACAGCCGCGCCGATCGCCAGGTCGTGGCTAAACTGCTGCCGCGCCGCCGACGATCTCCGCAAGTTCCTTGGTGATCGATGCCTGCCGCGACTTGTTGTAGATCAACTGCAGCTCCTCGATGATGTCCTGCGCATTGTCCGAGGCCGCCTTCATGGCGACCATCCGCGCCGACTGCTCGGATGCCATGTTCTCGTTCATCATCTGGTAGACGAGCGCCTCGACGAACCTGCGCAGCACCGCATCGAGGAGCTCCTTCGCGTCCGGCTCGTACAGGTAGTCCCAGGATCCGCTCTGCGCGTCGGCCTTGCGTATCTCGCCGCTCGGCATGCGGAACTGCTCGGGGATCGGCAGCATGATCCCGTGCCGCGCTTCCTGCTTCATCGTGTTGATGAACGTCGTGAAGAAGATGTGCACCTCGTCGATTTCCCCGTCGATGTACTTGTCGAGGAGCACCTTCACCGGTCCGACTACGCGGTCGACGTGCGGCCGATCGCCGAGCTGGACCGCCTGCCCGACGATGTTTGCTCCGAGCCGGCTCAGGAAGCCCACGCCCTTGTTACCGAGAGGGACGTAGTCGACCTCGAGCCCCTTGCCGCGCCATTCCTTGTGCGCGGCGAGGACCAAGCGAAGCACGTTGGTGTTGAGGCCCCCGCAGAGCCCCTTGTCGGTGGTCACGACAATCGCACCGACGCGCTTCACGGTTTCGCGCCGGGCGAGGAACGGATGCTTGTACTCGGTGTTGGCCTTGGCGACGTGGAGCGCGATCTGCAGCGCGCGCTCGACGTACGGGCGCGAGGCGCGCATCCGGTCCTGCGCCTTCTTCATCTTGGCCGCCGAGACCATCTCCATCGCCTTCGTGATCTTGCGCGTGCTCTGCACGCTCTTGATCTTGGTCCGGATTTCCTTGGCGCCGGCCATTTCAGTAGGCGCCGTTCTGCTTGAAGTCCTCGACCGCGGCGGCGAGCGCCTTCTCGTCGTCCGCCGAGAGATCCTTGGTCTTCTCGATGTTGTCCATGAGCGCCGCGTACTTGCTCTTCATGTAGGCACGAAGCGCCGCCTCGAACGCGAGCGCCTTCTCGACCGGGACGTCGTCGTAGTAACCCTTGTTGACGCTGAACAGGGTTACGGCCATCTCGTTGACCTGCAGCGGACGGAACTGCGGCTGCTTCATGAGCTCGGTAACGAGGCGGCCGCGGTCCAGTTGCTTGCGCGTCGCCTCGTCGAGATCGGAAGCGAACTGCGCGAATGCGGCCAGCTCGCGGTACTGCGCGAGCGCGAGCCGCACCCCGCCCCCCAGCTTCTTGATGATCTTCGTCTGCGCGTTGCCGCCGACCCGCGACACCGAGATGCCGGCGTTGATCGCCGGGCGGATGCCGGAATTGAAGAGGTCCGTCTCGAGGAAGATCTGACCGTCGGTGATCGAGATCACGTTGGTAGGCACGAACGCAGTGACGTCGCCCGCCTGCGTCTCGATGATCGGCAACGCGGTGAGCGACCCGGTCTTGCCCTTGACGGCGCCCTTGGTGAACTTCTCGACGTATTCCTCATCGACCCGCGCGGCGCGCTCGAGCAGCCGCGAGTGCAGGTAGAACACGTCGCCAGGGTAAGCCTCACGGCCCGGCGGACGGCGCAGCAGCAGCGAGATCTGCCGATACGCCCATGCCTGCTTGGTGAGGTCGTCGTAGATGATGAGCGCGTCCTGGCCGCGGTCGCGGAAATACTCGCCCATCGTGCAGCCCGAGTACGGCGCGATGTACTGCATCGCCGCCGAATCGGAGGCCGTCGCGACAACGACGATCGTGTACGCCATCGCGCCGTGCTCCTCGAGCTTGCGGATCACGTTCTTGATCGACGAGGCCTTCTGGCCGATCGCGCAATAGACGCAGATCAAGTCCTTGCCCTTCTGGTTGATGATCGTGTCGATCGCGACCGCCGTCTTGCCCGTCTGCCGGTCGCCGATGATGAGCTCGCGCTGGCCGCGGCCGATCGGCACCATCGAGTCGATCGCCTTGAGTCCCGTCTGTACCGGCTGCGACACCGACTTGCGCCACACCACGCCGGGCGCGATCTTCTCGATGACGTCGGACTCCTTGGCGTTGACCGGGCCCTTGCCGTCGATCGGCTGCCCGAGCGAATCGACGACGCGGCCGATCAGCTCGGGGCCGACCGGCACCGACAGGATCCGCCCGGTGCACTTCACCGTGTCACCCTCGGTGATGTGCTCGTACGCACCGAGTATCACCGCGCCGACCGAATCGCGCTCGAGGTTCAACGCGAGTCCGAACGTGTTCTGCGGGAACTCGAGCATTTCGCCGGCCATCGCGTCGGACAGGCCATGGACGCGGACGATGCCGTCGGTGACCGAGACCACTGTCCCCTGCGTGCGCACTTCTGCACCGGTGTCGAGGTCCCGGATCTTGCTCTTGATGAGCTCGCTGATTTCAGATGGGTTCAACTGCATGGTGTCCTCGCATGGCACGGCGCGGGGCGCCGGCGCATAGTGGTTTCGATATCAGGTTCGCAGCCGGGTGGCCATCGTCTGGAGCTGCGCCTCGACCGACGCGTCGATCACGGTGTCGCCGACCGTGATCCGCGCGCCGCCGATCAACGCGGGGTCCACGTTGACCGTCGCTTCGATCTTCTTGGCGAAGTGCTTCTCGAGCGCGGCGGTGAGCTCGCCGAGCTGCGCGTCGGTGAGCGGAAATGCGCTGTCGATCCGCGCCTTGGCGACCCCGTCGGTATCGTTCTTCAGCGTCTCGAACAACGCGCTGATCTGCGGCAGCAGCCCCACGCGGTCGGCTTCGACCAGCACGCGGACGAAATTGCGTCCGAGCGAATCGAGGCGGTCGCCACACACGGACAGCACGAGCGCTTCCTTGTCCCCCGTGGTGAGCTTCGGATTGTCGAGCGCCGCCGCGACGCGCGGATCGACGATGATGGTGCTCGCGAAGCGCAGCATCTCCGACCACACCGGGAGCGCGTTCTCGTCGCGCGCGATCCGGAACGCCGCCTCGGCGTAGGGTCGGGCAATCGTCGTCAGTTCGGCCATGGCGCGCCCGTCAGAGCTGCTGCCGGATCGCCGCGAGCAGGTCGGCGTGAGCCTTCGCATCGACCTCGCGCTTGAGGATCTTCTCGGCGCCGGCGATCGCCAGGTCCGCGACCTGGTTGCGCAGCGACTCCTTCGCCCGGACGACTTCCTGGTCGATTTCGGCCTTCGCGGCGGCGAGAATGCGGGCGGCCTCCGCCTTGGCGTCGGTCTTGGCGGCGTCGATCGTTTCGCTCTTCAGCTTCTCGCCCTGGGCGATGATGTCCGACGCGCGGGTCTTCGCCTCGGCCAGCATGTCGGCGATGCGCTTCTCGGCGCTGGAGAGGCCCTGTCGGCCCTGTTCACCCGCCGCGATGCCGTCGGCAATCTCCTTCTGGCGCGTCTCGATGGCACGCATCAGGTGCGGCCAGATGAACCGCGCGGTGAACCAGATGAACACGGCAAAGGCGACGGCCTGCATCACCAGTGTGAAATTGATGTCCATGGCTGTTCCCTGGCTGTGACGGTTGCGCGGGAGATCAGCGAACGACGGCCAGCAGCGGGTTGCCGAACGCAAACAGCATCGCGAGGCCGACGCCGATGATGAACGACGCGTCGATCAGGCCGAGCAGCAGGAACACCTTCGCCTGCAGCTGCGGCATCAGCTCGGGCTGACGCGCGGCGCCCTCGAGGAAGCGCGAGCACATGATGCCGACGCCGACGCACGCGCCGAGCGCGCCCAGGCCGATGATGAGGCCGATCCCGATACCGGTGGAGGCCTGAATCATCGCCAGCAATTGCAATTTCGGGTCCATTGAGGTTCCTTTCTTGAGCGGAGTTGGACGGCAGGACGAAGGGGCAGAATCAGTGGTGCTCGTGCGCCATCGAGATGTAGACGATGGTCAGCATCATGAAGATGTAGGCCTGCAGCACGACGATCAGGATGTGGAAGATCGCCCAGCCGAGATGCAGCACGCCGCCGAACAGCGAGCCGATGAGGCCGGTCGACGCCCACAGCCCGAGCAGCATGAAGATGATCTCGCCGGCGTACATGTTGCCGAACAGCCGCAGGCTATGCGAGAGCGGCTTCGACAGGTACTCGACGGCGTTGAACAGGAGGTTGAAGGGCCACAGCAGCGGATTGCTGCCGAACGGCGCGCAGAACAGCTCGTGAATCCAGCCGCCCAGACCCTTGACCTTGATGCTGTAGAAGATCATCAGCCCGAAGACCGACAGCGCGAGCGCGAACGTCGTGTTGACGTCGGCGGTCGGCACTGGCCGCCATTCCTCGAAGCCGATAGCCTGGAAGAACTTCGACGTGATGTCGACTGGCAGAAAGTCCATCGCGTTCAGGAACAGCACGAGCACGAACGTCGTGAGCGCGATCGGTGCCACCAGCCTGCTTTCGCCCTGGTAAATGCCCTTGACCTGATCGTTGACGAATCCGACAGTCAGCTCGACGAACGCCTGCGTCTTCGACGGCACACCGGAGGTCGCCTTGCGCGTCACGAACCACAGGAAGCCGAACGTCAGCACGCCGACGGCGAGGGTCATCACCATGGTGTCCCAGTTGAGCGTCCAGAAGCCCCCGCCCTCACGCACCGGATGGGAGAAGAACGTGAGGTGATGCTGGATATAGGACGTCGGGGTCAGTTCGTGCTCGGCGGCCATCGGCTGGATCCTGTCAACTCACTCGTCGCGAACGAAAAACGCCATGCTGAATACGACCACCGTGATCACGAACGCGGTGAAGAACGCCGCCGGCACGAGGTCCCGGTACATCGACAGCGCGAGCCACAGCCCGCCGACGATCACCAGGATCTTGCCCGCTTCCGCGCGGAACATCGCGACGAGCGATGCGCCGGCGCTCGGTACCGGCGTATCCCCGAGACCGAATCCCAGCAGGAACGCGTAGACCACGCCCGCCGACAGGTTGACGATGCCTCCCAGCACCGCCGAGATCGCCCCATGCCCGCCGGCCCACCACCCCGCAACTGCCGCGACGACCGCCGTGGCGATGACCTGCCACTTGAGTACGGTGCGAATCGGCTTGGTCTTGAGCGGCGGGATCACTCGGGCGCGACGGGCGCGCTTCCGGCAGAAGCAAACGGGCGATTATAGCCGCCTTTTGCAGCGCATCGCAACGGAAATGGTGCGTTGCAACAGGCTGCAAATCGGTTCGCGACGGGGTCCGAATTGATCTGCGTCAACCACCGGAAAGTGCGCCGACGATCATGAGCTCGCCATTCGGCTGCACCGGGCCTGCCAAGTCCCGCGTCAAGGTCCCGTCGACGAAGAGTTTGATGTGCGGCCGCACCGCTCCCTGTTCGTCGACGATGCGAAAGCGGAAGCCCGGATATCGTGCGTTGAGCTCCGCCAGCGCCTCGCCAAGCGTCGCCTTGCCTTGCGGCAGTTGCAGCGAGATCTGCTCGGCCCCGTCCGTATAGGAACGCAAGAGTCCCGGGATCCGCACCTTCAACATAGGCTGCGAGAGGTCGCGCGAAGCAGGCGGCGGTCGTGATGAACTCAAGTCAGGCGGCCTCGACCGCGTAGATTTCCGGCAGATGCGCGGCGAGGCACTTCCACGTCCGGCCCTCGTCGCGGCTGCCCCATACTTCGCCGCTCGTCGTGCCGAAGTAAAGACCTACGCTCGTCGCCTGATCGGCTGTCATCGCCTGTCGCTTGACCGTCCACCATGCGTGTGACTTCGGTAGTCCGGTCGCCTGCCGCTGCCAGGTCTTGCCGCCGCTGACCGAGCGGTACACGGCGGGCTTTCCGCCCGGCGAAACGCGTGGCCACACGCTGGTCCCATCCATGGGGAACACCCACAGCGTGTCGGGATCGCGTGGGTGCAGCACGATTGGAAGGCCGATCGAGCCGACCGACTTCGGCATCGACGTACCGATCTCGGTCCAGCGCTCGGCGGGTCGGTCGAGCCGGTAGATGCCACAATGGTTCTGATGGTAGAGCCGGTCCGGCGCCAGCGGATGGAGTCGCACGCAATGCGGGTCGTGGCCGAATTCGGGATCGGGGTTGGGCAGGAAGTCGGCCCGGACGCCGCGGTTCAGGGGCCGCCAGTCGGCACCGCCGTCGACCGACTCGAAAATGCCACCGCCGGACATCGCGATGTAAAGATGATTCGGGTCCCGCGGATCGATCAGGATCGAATGCAGCTTCGGCCCGTCCGGCGTGCCGTCCTGATCGCCGCCGCACCACTCCTTGCGCCGCGGATGATTGTTGAAGCCGGCCACGCCGGTCCACATCGCGCCGCCGTCGTTCGAGCGAAAGAGACCTTGCGGCGACGTTCCGGCGTACCACGCGCCCGGTTCCGAAGCGTGTCCCGGGGTGAGCCAGAACGTGTGATCGACCGTGCGTCCGCTTCCCGGCTCGAAGGCGGGCGGTTGCGCTGCCTCCTTCCAGGTCCGGCCGCGATCGGTTGAGCGGAATACCGTCGGGCCGAGGTGCCCGGTGCGCGCGGCGACGAGCAACGTCTTTTCGTCGCGCGGGTCCTGCACCGCGTGATGAACGATGTGGCCCAGAAAATGCGGGCCCGCGAGCTTCCAGCTGCGGCGCGTCGCATCGCCGGCAAGCATCCACAATCCCTTGCGCGTCGCGACGAGCAGCGTCGTGGTGCGTGTCGCTGCCGTTGCGGCGCCGCCCTTTTTCTTCGACATCGGCATGGTTCCCCTCCCTTGCGATCGAACCGTTAACGCTACCCCGCTCGCGGCGACCCTGCAAGCGACGCAAGCCGGTGTGTAGCGACTGCCGGAATCTGCGCCCGGCCTCGATCGCGAAGCGCAAGCAGGGGCGCGGGTGAGGGGGCACGAGCGATGAACCCCGGAGCATTCGCAAGGAACGCAAAGTCATCGCGGCCGGCGGGGTTGAATTCGGCTCGAAACGCTGCGATTCTCCGTGTTCCCATCCCGATCTTTCAAGACAAGGAGCAGGCATGACGATCAAAGTTGGCGACACGCTGCCCGCAGGCACGCTGTCCGAGTACATCGAAGTGGAAGGCAACGGCTGCACGATCGGCCCGAACGAGTTCAAGGTCGGCGACCTCGCCAAAGGCAAGAAGGTCGTGATCTTCGGTCTGCCTGGTGCGTTCACGCCGACGTGCTCGGCGAAGCACGTGCCGAGCTACGTACAGAATCTCGACAAGCTCAAGGCCAAGGGCGTCGACGAGGTTCTCTGCATGTCGGTCAACGACGCGTTCGTGATGGGTGCGTGGGCACGCGACCAGAAGACCGGCGGCAAGGTCCGGATGATGGGCGACGGCAGCGCGGCGTACACGAAGGCGCTGGGCCTCGAGTTCGACCTTACCCCCAAGGGTCTCGGCGTGCGCTGCCAGCGGTTCTCGATGCTGGTCGACAACGGCGTCGTCAAGACGCTGAACATCGAGGCGCCGGGCAAATACGAAGTCTCCGATGCGGAGACGATGCTAAAGCAGCTGGGCTGACGCTCTGCTCCCGGGCTAGCGCAGCTTGGCCAGGATGCCGTCGAGCTGCTCGAGGCTCGAGTACGCGATGACGAGACGTCCGGCGCCGCCGGTTCTTGTTTCGATCGTCACCTTCGCGCCCAGCGTATCGGCAAGCTCTTCGGTGAGCCGCGCAAGGTCGGGGTCGGCGGCGCGCGCGCCGCGTTTCACCCGTTGCCTGCCCGGATGTGCGAGATGGTGGACGAGTCGCTCGGTGTCGCGCACCGACAATCCTTGCGCCACGACGCGTGCCGCCGCCGCGGTCTGCGCTCCCGCATTGAGCGCGAGCAACGCGCGCGCATGGCCCATGTCGAGTTGCCCGCCCATCAGGTAGTCCTGCACCGGCTTCGCGAGCTCGCGCAACCGTAGCAGGTTGGTAACCGCGCTGCGCGAGCGGCCGACCGCCTTCGCCACGGCATCGTGCGTGAGACCGAATTCGTCGATCAGCCGCTGCAGGCCGTTTGCCTGCTCGAGCGGATTGAGATCCTCGCGCTGGATGTTCTCGATCAGCGCCAGCGCCAGCGCCGACTGGTCGGGCACCGCCTTCACGAGCGCCGGCACGTCGGTGAGGCCGGCGCGTTGCGCGGCACGCCAGCGACGTTCGCCGGCGATGATCTCGAACCGGCCCCCATCGACCGGTCTTACCAGCACCGGCTGCATGATGCCATGTTCGCGAATCGAGGCCGCAAGCTCGTCGAGCGATGCCTCGTCCATGCGCGTGCGCGGCTGGTACTTGCCCGGACGCAGGCGATCGATCGCCAGCGTCTGCAGCGATTCCCTTGCGCTGGCGTCGTCGGAACCGGCGAGCAGCGCGTCGAGCCCGCGGCCGAGGCCCTTCGGTCGGATCATCGTGTGTTCCCTCTCATGCCGGCGCGCTACACAGTCGCGTGCAACGGCGCGGCGGTACCCGCCTCCATCCGGCGCAGCATTTCGCCGGCGAGCGCGAGATAGGCCTGTGCGCCTTTCGAGTTGCGGTCGAGATGGAGTACCGGGATGCCGTGCGACGGCGCTTCCGCCAGCCTGATATTGCGCGGCACGATCGTGCGGTAGAGCTTGTCGCCGAAGTGTTTCTCGAGTTCGGCCGCGACATTGAGCGCGAGCGTGTTGCGCGGATCGTACATCGTGCGCAGCAGGCCTTCGATCTCGAGCGCGGGATTGAGGTGTGCGCGCACCTTCTTGATCGTCTGCACGAGATCGGACAGCCCTTCGAGCGCGTAATACTCGCACTGCATCGGGATCAGCACCGAGTCCGCGGCACACAGCCCGTTCAGCGTCAACAGCGACAGCGACGGCGGGCAGTCGAGCAGGATGAAATCGTAATCCGGCGCGACTTCGGTGATCGCTGCCCGCATCTGCTGCAACGCTTCGGCGAGCGCACCTTTGAGACGCAGCTCGCGCTCGGGGAGGTCGACCAGCTCGACCTCGGCGCCGGCGAGCTCGCGATTCGCGGGAACGAGATCGAAGCCGCCGGTCGGGGACGCCACGCGTACATCGGCGATTTTCCGCTCACCCAGCAACACCTGATACACGGTCGCCGTCAGCGCGCGCTTGTCGAGACCGGCGCCGGTCGTGGCGTTGCCCTGCGGATCGAGATCGACCAGCAACACGCGCCTCCGCATTGCGTTCAGGCTCGCCGCAAGGTTCACCGCGGTCGTCGTCTTGCCGACGCCGCCCTTCTGGTTCGCCACCGCGATGATTCGCGTCACGCGTGTTCCATGATGATCAAATGGCGCTCCGCGTCGAAACCGGGAATCGCGAGCGCCGGCGCCGCAACGATGCGGACGTCCGGCGGCAGCTGCGCGATTTCCTCGTCCGGAAACACCCCTTTCATCGCGACGAGCCACCCGCCGCGCCCGAGGTGCCGCGCACTCGCCTGCGCGAACGTCGCCAGGTCGGAAAACGCCCGCGAGATCACGATGTCGAACGGCACCGCCGGTGTGTATTCCTCGACCCGCGCCGTCACCGTTTCGGCATTCGCGAGAGCAAGCTCGATCGTGGCCTGCCGCAGGAACGCACCCTTCTTGTGATTGCTGTCGAGCAGCACGACCCGCCAGCCGGGGCGGGCGATGGCGAGCGGAATGCCCGGGACGCCGCCCCCGCTGCCGACGTCGAGCAGCGCGAGGCCCTCGCGCGCCGGCAAATGCGGCAGCACCGCCAACGCGTCCAGCACATGGTGCGTGACCATGCGCTCGGGCTCACGGATCGCGGTCAGGTTATACGTGCGGTTCCATTTCCCGAGCAAGTCGAGGTACGCTGCCAGCGCAGTGCGCGCGCGCGCCGGCAGCGTAACGCCGCCGGCAGCGAGAGCATCGAGACCCTCGTCGAGGTCCGCCGCCGCGATCACGCCGATCGCCGTTCGTCCGGCGGCGCCGCCGATCCCTGGGCAGCATCGCCGGGCGTGCCGAAGCCGCGCTTCAGATGTACGAGCAACAGGGAAATGGCCGCCGGCGTGATGCCGGAAATGCGTGCGGCCTGGCCGAGCGTTTCCGGCTTGTGCAGATTGAGCTTGTGTTGCACTTCGGTCGAAAAGCCGCGCACGGTCCGGTAATCCAGGTCTTCCGGCAGGCGCAGATCTTCCTGCGCACGGTGGCGTGCGATCTCCTCGTGCTGGCGGTCGATGTAGCCGGAATACTTGATCGCGATCTCGACTTGTTCCGCGACTACCGGATCATCGACACCCGCGCCCGCACTCGGCAGTGTCGTCAAGCTTGCATAGGTGACGTTTGGTCGGCGCAACAAATCGGCGAGCGAATACTCGCGCTCGATCGGTGCGCCGAGCACGCGCGCCGCGTCGTGCGCCCCGATCGCGGTCGGATTAACGTAGGTCGACTTCAGGCGTTCCTGTTCGCGCGCCACCGCGTCGCGTTTGCGCGCGAACGCGTCCCAGCGCGCGTCGTCGACCACACCGAGCGCACGGCCGGTCTCGGTCAGCCGCAGATCGGCGTTATCCTCGCGCAGTTGCAGCCGGTATTCGGCGCGCGACGTGAACATCCGGTAGGGCTCGGTGACGCCACGCGTGATCAGGTCGTCGACCAGCACGCCGAGGTAGGCCTCGTCGCGGCGCGGGCACCAGCCTGCCACACCGTGGACGAAGCGCCCGGCATTGACGCCGGCGAGGAGTCCCTGCGCCGCCGCCTCCTCGTAGCCCGTCGTGCCGTTGATCTGCCCCGCGAAAAAGAGTCCGTGGATCGCCTTCGTCTCGAGCGTCGACTTGAGCGCGCGCGGATCGAAGTAGTCGTACTCGATCGAGTAGCCGGGCCGCAGGATATGCGCACCCTCGCAACCCGCGATCGAGCGCACGAGAGCGAGCTGCACGTCGAACGGCAACGATGTCGAAATGCCGTTCGGGTAGATCTCGTTCGTCGCCAGGCCTTCGGGTTCGAGAAAGATCTGGTGGCTCGCGCGGTCGGCAAAGCGCACGACTTTGTCTTCGATCGACGGGCAATAGCGCGGCCCCACGCCCTTGATCACCCCGGTGTAGAGCGGCGAGCGGTCGAGGCCGCCGCGGATGATTGCGTGCGTGCGCTCGTTGGTGTGCGTGATCCAGCACGGCAGCTGCCGCGGGTGCATGGCGCGCGCACCCATAAAGCTCATTACCGGTTCAGGGTCGTCGCCGGGTTGGATGGCAAGCGCCGCGAAATCGATCGTCCGGCCATCCAGCCGAGGCGGCGTTCCCGTTTTCAGCCGGCCGACGAGCAGATCGAGCTCGCGCAGCCGCGCTGCGAGCGTGCTTGCGGGCGGGTCACCCGCGCGACCGGCTTCGTAGTGGTGGAGCCCGACATGGATCAGCCCCGAAAGGAACGTTCCCGTGGTCAGCACCACGGCGTCCGCCTCGAAGCGAATCCCGATCTGTGTTTGGACGCCGGTGACGCGGGCGTCGGCGCCGTCGCCGTCGAGCGTCAGATCGTCGACCGCTTGTTGGAACAGCGTCAGGTTCGGTTGGCGTTCGAGCCGCGACCGGATCGCCTGCCTGTACAACACCCGGTCCGCCTGGGCGCGCGTTGCACGGACCGCCGGCCCCTTGCTTGAATTGAGGATCCGAAACTGGATGCCGGCCTCGTCGGTCGCAATCGCCATCGCGCCGCCGAGCGCATCGATTTCCTTGACCAGGTGGCCCTTGCCGATCCCGCCGATCGACGGGTTGCACGACATCTGGCCCAACGTTTCGATGTTATGGGTAAGCAGGAGCGTGCGGCAGCCGCTCCGTGCCGCAGCCAGCGCCGCCTCGGTACCGGCGTGGCCGCCGCCGACGACGATCACCTCGAAGCGCGTTGGAAACAGCATGATTTTATTGATGATTTATCGCAAGTCGCACCGGCGACGGCGAGAAAACGAAATTTCGATGATACGCCGAAACGATACGGCGGAGAAGCCGCACGGACGCCGGGAGCGCTCCGTGACGATGCATCCTCCGCCGCGCATGGCTGCCGAGTCCGGTTCCACGTGGAACAATCGGCCCGGCTCCGATTGCGGGCGTAGGCCCGGGCATCGGATGTTGGGGTCATCCGCGCGACGGATCTGACCGGACCTACCCCGGCGGCGGTTCCACGTGGAACAGCCCGACCAAGTGCCGCGGCTACAATGGGCATGGTACGGCCAGCCAATCGCTCAAGCCCCGGTCACCCCAATGCCACGGATCCTTTGCGTCGGAATGTCGACCCTCGATGCGATCTATCGGGTCCCGACAATTCCCGCCGTTCCCACCAAAGTCCTGGCGACCGCGTTTACCGAATGCGGCGGCGGTATGGCGGCGAACGCCAGCGTGGCCATTGCGCGGCTTGGCGGGAACGCCCACTACTGGGGGCGTGTTGGAGACGACCCCTTGGGGCAGCGAATCCTAGCCGACCTCGCGGCCGAGGGGGTAGACGTCGGAACGACGCGGCGGTTGCAGGGTTGCACCTCTCCATCATCCGCCATCCTCGTGGCCGAGGGCGGTGAGCGCCTTGTTTGCGCGTACAACGATCCGAGGTTCGACGCCGACCCCACATGGTTGCCGCTCGATCACGTTGCCGACTTCGCCGGAGTCCTGGCCGACGTCCGCTGGCCCGATGGCGCTGCCGCAGTCCTCGATGCGGCGCGCGCAGCGGGGCGCATCGCGGTGCTCGACGGCGATGTCGGACCGTCCGAGGTGCTGGTTGAGCTCTTGGGCCGGGCGACGCACGCCGTTTTTTCCGAGCCGGGGTTGACCTGTCTATCTGGAACGGCGACGCCGGGCGCGGGTCTCGCGATCGTGGCCAACGCCGCCCGTGGCGTCGTTGGCGTAACGCTTGGCGGCGAGGGCTTTCTGTGGCGCGACGGTAGTCGCGAACGCCTCGTGCCCGCCTTTCGGGTCGCCCCCGTCGATACACTCGCCGCTGGCGACGTCTGGCATGGGGCATTTACGTTGGCGTTAGCGGAAGGAAACACGATCGACGGCGCCGGGCGCTTTGCCAATGCCTGCGCCGCCATCAAGTGCACACGCTTCGGAGGGCGCAGCGGTGCGCCAGTACGTGCCGAGGTGGTATCTATGCTTGGCGCCGAACCATTCCCGCGAAAGATCCAGTCGTGATCGGCCGAAAACGGAAAGTGTGCGCTCACACCTTAACGTATCGAGCGAGGCGCGCCTCGATATAGGCGGCATCACGCTGGAATGGATCGCGTCGACCGCGACTTCTGCCTCCGCCGCCGTTGCGCAAGGATTACCGCCGCCAGCAGCACCCAGCCCGGCAGCGTGAACCACGCCTTGTCCGGCTGCGGATTGCGGGCTTCGAGACCCAGGATCCGGTTCCGATTGCCGATGTCGAGCCGGGCGCGCTCGGCCGGGCTATCGACAGCGATATCGACGATCTCCAACCCACCGTCACGCGGTTGCGCGGTAATCCCCGCCCGCAGCAGACGGCCCTCGACCGGGCCCTTGGTCACGGGCAGGATGAACGTGCGCTCCTCGACCGAGACCCCGGTCCCGGTCTTCTCTTCGACCTCGACGCGCAGCCGCATGTTGTCGCCTATCTTGAGCCCGTTCAGTTCCGCCGTCATCGCCTCGCCCGACCGGACCGAGAACGGCGCATAGAACCAATCGCGATAGACGTCCGGCCGGAACAGGCTGAACGTGATAGCCAGCAACGCGACCGTTTCCCACGCGCGATTTGCCGTCAGGAAATAGCGGTGCGTCGCCGCGGCGAACGCGAAGCAGGCGATGATCGCGATCCCGACGACCCAGACGAAGATGCAGCGGCGAGCCGATGTCGATCAGCAGGAGCTCGGTGTTGAACACGAACATGAACGGCAGGATCGCGGTGCGCATCTCGTAGATGAAGCCCTGCACACCGGTCTTCAGCGGGTCCGCGCCCGAGAGCCCGGCCGCCGCGTACGCAGCCAGCGCGACCGGCGGCGTCGCGTCGGCCATGATGCCGAAATAGAACACGAACAGATGGATCGCGATCAACGGCACATCGAGGCCGTGCGACGCCGCGAGCGTCACGATCACCGGCGCCAGCAGCGTGGCGACGACGATGTAGTTCGCGGTCGTCGGCAAGCCCATGCCGAGGATCAGCGACAGCATCGCCGTCAGCACCAGGACGCCCATCAACGAGCCGCCGGAGAGCTGCTCGACCACCGCCGCCAGCACCTGTCCGATGCCGGTCAGGCTCACTGTTCCGACGATGATCCCCGCGGTCGCCGTCGCGATCGCGATGCCGAGCATGTTGCGCCCGCCAAGCTCGAGGCTCCGGTAGAGGTCGCGCACGCCGTGGCGCACCGTTCCCGCGATCGCCTGCCGCCGAAAATACGCGAGCAACGGCCGCTGCGTGACCAGCATCACGGCCATGAACGCGCACGCGTAGAAAGCCGCGAGGCCCGGTGACTGCTCGAGCACCATCAGGCACCAGATCAGGATGAACAGCGGCAGGATGTAGAAGATCCCCGCCAGCACCGTCGGCTGTGTCGCCGGCAGCTCGATCATCTCCTCCGGTTTCAGCTCCTCGTCGCCGGCACTCGGATAGCGCGCCGAGAGCCAGAGCGTGCCGACGTAGACGGCAAGAACTCCTGCGCCGGCGACGACCGATGCCGCTTCGCCGAATACGCGCGGAATCCACTCGGTGAGCCTGAGGCCAACCCACACGATCACCACGGTGCCCGAGATCGTGAAGCCCCACCCGATCAGGCGATCGCGCAACGGCGAGGCGCGCCGCGGCAGCCCCCGCATGCCTGCCTTAACGGCTTCGAGATGGACGATGTAGAAGAGCGACAGGTATGCGAGGATCGCCGGCAGGAACGCATGCTTGACGATCTCGGTGTAGGGCATGTTGATGTACTCGACCATCAGGAACGCCGCGGCGCCCATCACCGGCGGCATGATCTGCCCGTTCGATGATGACGCGACCTCGATTGCGCCGGCCTTCACCGGGGTATAACCGACGCGCTTCATCAGCAGGATCGTTACGTTGCCGCCGGTCAGCACATTGGCGACCGACGAGCCGGAGATGAGACCGTTGAGTCCCGACGACAGCACCGATACTTTGGCCGGTCCGCCGCGCATGTGGCCCATCAGCGCGAAGGCGACACGCGTCAGATAGTTTCCGGCGCCCGCCTGATCGAGCATCGCGCCGAACAGCACATAGAGGAAGACGAAGCTCGTCGACACGCCGAGCGCAATGCCGAACACACCCTCGGTCGTGAGCCACATGTGCGACGCGGCGCGCGCGAGCGACGCACCCTTGTGCGCAATCAGGTCGGGCATGTAGGGCCCGCCGAACGTGTAGCCGAGAAACACGAGTCCCATGATCGTCATCGGCAGACCGAGGCAGCGCCGCGTCGCCTCGAGCAGCGTCACCAGGCCGGCGACCGCTACGGCGATGTCGAACGGTGTCGGCGAGCCGGGCCGCGCTGACAACGCGGCGTGGAACACGAATGGATAGGACGCGCAGAACACGGCGATCGCCGCCAGCGCCCAGTCGTATGCGGGCACGTAGCGACGCGGCGCGCGTTTCCACAGCGGGTAGCACAAGATAGACGAGGAAGACGCCGAAGGTAAGGTGGATCGACCGCGCCATCGTGTCGTTGAACATCACGAAGCGCTGCAGAGCCGGCACCGCAGCCGACACCCAGAACGGCACCGGCGAGCTGATCCACAACTGGAACAACGACCACACCACCGCCGTATTGACGATCGAGCGCGCGCGTCGCGCCCTCGGGCGTCCGGGCTCCCGATTCCCGGGCGACCACCGTATCGAGCAACGCCGCGTTCGGCCCCTCGCCCGCGGCGGGCGTTCCGCGATCGGTCGCGGTCACGTTGATCGCCTCCCTGCCCCGCGCATCAGGCGCGCCGCGACCCGAAAATGCGAACGGGCACCTTCGGGTGCCCGTTGCGCGATTGCGGCCTCGTGGCTTGCCGCGTCAGCTTCATCAGGCCCTTTTCCTTGAAATACTTCACGGCGCCGGGGTGGAAGGGAACCGTGTTGCCCAACAGCGATCCTTCCTTCGTGATGTTGGCGATCGCCGGATGCAGCTTCTTGAAGTCGTCGAAATTGTCGAACACGGCCTTGGTGATCGCATAGGCGGTCGCCTCGGGCATGTCGGCGCTCACCACGACGGTGGCAAGCACGCCGAACGACGGCTGCGCGGCGTCGGTACCCTTGTACATCTTGCCCGGGATATCGGCCTTGGCGTAGAAGGGGTTCGACCGCCACCAGCTTGTTGATGGGCGGGCCCGACACCGCCGCGATTGTCGACGCGCAGGAGGTCGCCGCTTCCTGGAAGATCGCGTTCGGGTGGCCGGCCACGAACACGAACGCGTCGATCTTGTTGTCGCACAGCGCCGGCGCCATCTCGACGAACTTGAGCTCGGTCGCGAGCTTCAGGTCGGCGGCGTTGATGCCGAACTCCTTCATCACGAGCTCCATCGTGGCGCGCGTCCCGGATCCCGGGTCACCGATGTTGATCCGCTTGCCCTTGATGTCCTCGAAGCGCTTGATGTTCGCGTCCTGGCGCGCGACCAGCGTGAAGAGCTCGGGGTACACCGAGAACAACGCGCGGAGCTTCGGCTGCGCCTTGTCCTTGAACGGACCCTCACCCTTCAACGCGTAATACTGCGTGTCGCTTTGCGCGAAGCCGACGTCCATGTCGCCGGACATCACCGAATTGATGTTGAACACCGAGCCACCCGTCGACTCGACCGTGCAGCGCAGGTTGTGATCCTTGCGCCCGGCGTTGACGAAGCGGCAAATCGCGCCGCCCAGCGGGTAGTAGACACCGACGATGCCGCCCGTGCCGACCGTGATGAATTTCTGCTGCGCGGCCGCCGGGGCCGGCGCGACCAGCGCGGCGACAGAAACGGCGACGGCGAGCGCGGCGGCAACGAAGTGCGTACGCATGGTTCCTCCTGGCAGGATGTTTGTTCGAGATGGGCGCAAGATGCGTGGCGCGCGGACCGCGCACGCCATCGCCCGCGCCTTCGGCGGCGAGTCTAGCACTTCCAACGATCGCGTTACCGGCCCTTTACTGCGTGAACGGGCGCAGCTCCGCCTTTCGAATTGCAGCGGATCGACGAACCGGCTCGCGAAGTCTAGATGCCCAGGCGCTCGCCCAGCCGCGCCCGCTCCGCGGCAAGCGCCGCGGGTCGTTTCGCCCCCAGCTTCGCGAACAGCTCGTCGTGCGCGGTGAGTTCGCGCGTCCACATGGCGTGGTCGACCTTCATCACCTTGGCGAAGTGCTTCTGTCCGAAATCGAGCCCCGTCCAGTTGAGATCGCCGTACGTCGGCTCCAGCCCCAGCGGGGTCTCGATCCCGTGCGCACGCCCGTGGCAGCGCTCGACGATCCATTGCAGCACCCGCATGTTCTGGCCAAATCCGGGCCACGCGAACCTGCCGTGCTCGTCGGTGCGGAACCAGTTGACGTTGAAGATCTTCGGCGGGCGCAACACAGTCGCGCCCATCTTCAGCCAGTGCGCAAAGTAGTCACCGACGTGGTAACCGCAGAATGGAAGCATCGCGAACGGATCGCGCCGCACTTCGCCGACCTTGCCGGCCGCTGCGGCCGTAGTTTCCGAGCCCATCGTCGCCGCCTTGTAGACGCCCTCCACCCACGAGGCCGCCTCGACGACCAGCGGGACCGTGTCGGAACGCCGCGCGCCGAAGATGAATGCCTCGATCGGCACGCCGTCGGGGCTGTCCCAGTGCGGGTCGAGCGACGGGCACTGGATCGACGACACCGTGAAGCGCGCGTTCGGATGCGCGGCCTTGCGACCGCAGTCGGGCGTCCAGCGGTTGCCCTGCCAGTCGAGCAGGTGCGCCGGGGGCGTCTTCGTCAATCCCTCCCACCACACGTCGCCGTCGTCGGTCAGCGCGACGTTGGTGAAGATGACGTTCTCGGCCAGCATCTTCATCGCGTTGGGGTTCGACTCCCACGAGGTTCCGGGGGCCACCCCGAAGTACCCTGCCTCCGGGTTGATCGCATAGAACTTCCCGTCCGCGTGCGGCTTGATCCACGCGATGTCGTCGCCGATCGTCGTCACCTTCCAGCCTTCGAACCCATGCGGAGGGATCAGCATCGCGAAATTCGTCTTGCCGCAGGAGCTGGGGAACGCCGCGGCCACATAGGTCTTCTCGCCGGCGGGGGAAGTCACGCCAAGAATCAGCATGTGCTCGGCGAGCCAGCCCTGGTCGCGGGCCATCACCGACGCGATGCGCAGCGCGAAGCACTTCTTGCCGAGCAACGCGTTGCCGCCGTACCCGGAGCCGTAGCTCCAGACCTCCCGCGATTCGGGAAAGTGCACGATGTACTTGTGGTCCTTGTTGCACGGCCAGGCGACATCCTGTACGCCGGGCGCGAGCGGCGCACCCACGGAGTGCACGCAGGGGACGAACGGGCCGTCTTCGCCCAGAACCGCGAAGACCGCACGGCCCATCCGCGTCATCATGCGCATGTTGGCCACGACATACGGGCTGTCGGAGATCTCGATGCCGATGTGTGAGATGTGGCTGCCGATTGGACCCATCGAGAACGGCACAACGTACATCGTCCGGCCGCGCATGCAGCCATCGAAGAGAGTCCGAAGCGTCCGCCGCATCTCTGCGGGCGCCACCCAGTTGTTCGTCGGCCCGGCGTCCTCCTCCCGTTCGCTGCAGATGAACGTCCGGTCCTCGACGCGCGCGACGTCGGTAGGGTCCGACAGGGCGAGATAGCTGTTTGGACGTCTGGCCGGGTTGAGCTTCGTCAGCGTCCCTGTGGCGACCATCTCCGCGCACAGCCGGTCGTACTCGTCTTCGCTGCCGTCGCACCAGACGATGCCTTCCGGCTTCGTGAGAGCGGCGACTTCGCCGACCCACGCGAGCAGACGGGAATGCAGGACATGGGACGGCGCCGACACGGCGGCCGCGAGCGCGGGAATCGAATCGGAAGGGTTCATTCGTGGACCTGCGGCGCGTGGACAGAAGGCCGGTGTGCAAAGCACGGTGAAAAATCGCGCTCGCGCGGGGCCTTGAGATGGTTGCCGAGTTTACACCGCCGGCCGGGCACGCCGAAACCCGACGCACGACGGTCCGCGCGCGGCCCGGTGGCCTTACCGCTTTCTCTTCGTGGCGACGATGAACAGGCGCCGGAACGCGAACAAGACGCGCCCGTCCGCTCGCACGGGATACGCGGCCGCGATGCGCGCCGCGTAGTCGGCGACGAGCGCGCTTTGCGCCTCGACATCGAGTGCCGCCAGGAAGGGTGTCAGCGCCGTACCTTTGGTCCACGCCACCACCGGGTGCTCGTCGTCCACCGCACGGGCGAGCACGTGCAGGTAATCTGTTGTCCACACATCGACCGCTTCAGCATAGGGGGCAAGCCATTCGAAATACTGCGCGGGGGCGGCCACCGGGGTCGGTCGCAGCAGCGGTCCGAGGTGGGCCAGCCAGCGTGCGCTTTCCACGGTTTCGCGCAGCGCGATGTGCGACGGGGCCTGGAAATTTGCCGGCATCTGCACCGCGAGCACGCCTGCCGGCCCGACCGCGTGCAAGAGCCGCGGGAACAGCACGGCATGATCGTCAAGCCAGTGCAGCGCCGCATTGCTGTACACGAGATCGACACCCTCCGTCTTCGGCCTCGCCGCCCACGCCACGAGATCGGCCTCCGCCCACTCGACGCGTGCGGCGGGGGGCGTCGTCTTCCGCGCCTGGGCGAGCATCGCCGGCGAGTTGTCGATCCCGGTGATCCGCGCTTGCGGCCAGCGCTCGGCGAGGATTCGCGTCACGTTGCCCGCCCCGCAGCCGAGATCGACGATTCCGCGCGGGGCGGCGAGCGGCACACGCCCCATCAAGTCGAGCGCGGGGCGCAGCCGCTCCGTCGCGTACTTCAGGTATTGCGCAGGATCCCAGCCCATCGCTTCCCTTTCATCGGCCGTCCCCCTTCCGCCGCGCGTGCCGCCATGCGCGTGCCCGCGCGAACAGCGGCGCCGTAAGCAACAGCAACGCCACCACGCGTGTAACGTGAAAGGCCGTGACCAGCGGCACGCCGAGCTGCAGGACTTTCGCCGTGATGCACATCTCCGCGATCCCGCCCGGCGCCATGCCCAGCACGACGGTGGCCGGATGAAGCCCGGTCACGATGGCGAGCAGTGCGGCCACCCCCGCGGACAGGACGATCGCGGCGAGCACCGTCGCCGCGACGGCGGCGACGAACCGGTGCGCGCCGGCAAGAAAGTCGGGCTCGAAGCGGGCGCCGAGCGCACAACCGAGCAGACACTGGCCGAGGTTCGACGCGAGCGTCGGCGTCGCCGAAAGATCCACCTGGAACGCGGTCAGCGGAATCGCCACGGCCAGTGAGCCCAGTACGAATGCGTTCGGAACACCGAGGCGCTGCGCGAGCGCGCTGCCAGCGAGCGTCGCCGCCATCAGCAACGCATATCCTTGCGCATCGAAGTTCGTCATGCCGGGCACGTACGCGTCGGCACCGTGGACACCGAGCGCCGCATAGGCGAACGGGATCACCAAGACGACGATCAGGATGCGCAGGCTCTGCGCCGCAGCAACACGATCGACGCGGGCGCCAAACCGCTCGCCCAGCACCGACATTTCCGCGGCCCCGCCGGGCACGCTCGCGAACACGCCGGTCGTCGCGTCGATCCGCGCGAGCCGGGCGAGCAGCAAGCCGGCGACATAGCCCAAACCGATGGCGAAGACCGCCCCGGCGGCGATCAGCCACCACCAACCCGCGACCTCGCGGACAACGTGCGGCGTGAAATACAAGCCGAGCGCGGTGCCGATGATCCACTGCCCGACCTGCCGGCCGCCGGGCGGCGCGCCGATGCGCACGCCGGCCACGCGCAGGATGGCGAGCGTCGTGAGCGGGCCCAGCATCCATGGGATCGGCGTGTGCAGACGGCTGCACAGCCAGCCGGCGAGCGCACCGACGGCGAGGCCCGCGACCCCCTCCAGCCATCGGCGTGTGGGCGCTGCGATCACTTGCCGAGGCAGAACCGGGAAAAGATGACACCGAGCAGGTCGTCGGCCGTGAACTCGCCGGTGATCGCCGAAAGCGCTCCCTGCGCTGCGCGGAGCTCTTCGGCGAAGAGCTCGAGCGGCGGGCGGGCGGCATCGAGGTGTTGCGCGGCGGCGGCGAGTCGGGCCGCGGCATCGCGCAACGCGGCGAGATGCCGTTCGCGCGCGAGAAACGTGCCTTCCATGTCCTCGTGCGCGCCGGCCATGGTCAGGATCTCTTGCTGCAGCAGATCGACGCCGGCACCGGTCTTTGCCGACAGGTACACGTGGCGCCGCGCGACCGCGTTGCCGTCATCCCGCGATTCCACCTTGGGTGCGATGCCCGCGAGGTCGATCTTGTTGTGGACGACGACGTGCGGCAGCGCCGCAGGAAGCGCCGCCAGGATCGTTGCATCGGCATCATCCAGATTCGCGTTGCCGGCTTCCTTGGCGTCGACCAGCACCAGTGCGACATCGGCGCGCCCGACCGCCACCCATGTACGCTCGATGCCGAGCGTCTCGATCGGATCGTCGGTCGGACGCAGCCCCGCGGTGTCGATCACCGACAGCGGAATGCCCCGGATCTCGATCGCGCTCAACACCGTGTCGCGCGTAGTGCCGGCGACCGGCGTCACGATGGCGACTTCGTCCCCGGCAAGCCGATTCATGAGGCTCGACTTGCCGACGTTGGGGGCGCCGACCAGCACGACGACCAGGCCGTCGCGCAGCAGCGCACCCTGTCGCGCACGCGCCTGCACCCGTGCCAGCTGGCCGCGGATCGCGGAGAGCTTGCCCTGCGCGTCGGCGGCGCGCAGGAATTCGATGTCCTCGTCGGGAAAGTCGAGAGTCGCCTCGGTGAACATCCGCAGCTCGATCAGCGCATCGACCAGCGTGTGGATCTCGCGCGAGAACGCGCCCGAAAGGCTGCGTGCCGCAGCGCGGGCGGCCGTCGCCGTCGCCGCGTCGATAAGATCGGCAACCCCCTCGGCTTGCGCGAGGTCGAGCTTGCCGTTGAGAAACGCGCGCTTGGTGAATTCGCCCGGTTCGGCGAGGCGGGCGCCAAGTTCGATGCACCGGGCGAGCAGGAGCCGCAGCACTGCCGGGCCGCCATGCCCGTGCACTTCGAGCACGTGCTCGCCCGTATATGACCGCGGTGCGGGAAAATGCAGCGCCAGTCCCTGGTCCAGCGCTTCGCCGCGGGCGCCGCGAAACGTCGCGACCGTCGCGACGCGCGGTTGCAGCCCATGGCCAACGAGGCCGGCAATCACTTCCGGCACCCATGCGCCCGAGACGCGGATCACGCCGACGCCACCGCGGCCCGGCCCGGTCGCGATGGCGGCGATCGTGTCGGGCGGGCGAGTCATGCCGCGAGATTACCGCGGGTGAGCGCGCCTGTCGCGGCCGGTAGTGGCCGGTTGATTGGCGTGGGGCGCCGTCAACGACGCTTCGCCGCCGCAGCCGCCGCTTCGTTCTCCAGCACGCGGTTCATGTGCCACTGCTGGCCAATCTGCAGGATGTTGTTGACGAGCCAGTACAGCACAAGCCCCGACGGGAAGAAGATGAACATCACCGAGAACGCGATCGGCATGATCTGCATGACCTTCGCCTGCACGGGGTCGGAGATCGGCGTGGGCGACAGCTTGACTTGGAGGTACGCCGTTACGGCGTAGACGATCGGCAGCACGAACCAGGGATCCGGCGCCGAAAGATCGCGAATCCAGCCGATCCACGGCGCGTGCCGCAACTCGACCGCTGACAACAGGACCCAGTAGAGCGCGATGAATACCGGGATCTGCACGAGGATCGGCAGGCACCCGCCCAACGGGTTGATCTTTTCCTGCTTGTACATCTCCATCATCTTGACCTGCAGCTGCTGCTTGTCGTCGGCGTATTGCGCCTGCAGCGCCTTCAGCTTCGGCGCGATGACCTTCATCTTCGCCATCGAACGCGCGCTCGCGTGGTTCAGCGGATAGAACAAGCTTTTGATGAGGATCGTCATCACGATGATCGCCCAGCCCCAGTTGCCGAGGAGGCCGTGCAGCCATTGCAACAGCCAGAACAGCGGCGCCGCGAGCACCGTGAAGATGCCGTAGTCAACGACGAGATCGAGCCCCTTCGCGAGCTTGGCGAGCTGGTTCTGATCCTGCGGGCCTACATACAGCGGCACATCGATCTGCCCCGTGGCGCCGGGCACAATCGTGCCGACCGGCACGACGACACCGGCCGCATAGGTCCCGCCGTCGAGCTTGCGCGCGTAGAACTCGCGCGGGATCTTCTTTTCATCGGAAGGCAGCCACGCCGCGACGAAGTAATGCTCGACCATTCCGACCCAGCCGTTGTCGGCGTTCTTCGTATACGGCAGCTTGCGCGCCGGGTCGGCGGCGAGCTTGTCGAGATCGCTGGCTTCGACCTTCCTGAACTTGTCGGTCTCGTTGTAGATGACGGGGCCGGTGAAGGAGACCGGCGCCATCGGATTCTGCGTCCCTTGAGTCTTCGTGTCGCGCGTGAACTGGAAATATGCGAACGGGGCGATCGGCGCACTACCGGCGTTGGTCACCGCGTACGCGACGTCGATCACGTAGGTCCCGCGATGGAATGTCAGCACCTGCACGACCTTGTCGCCGTTCGGCGCGGTCGCCTGCAGCTTGAGCTCGATCCGGTCGGCCCCGGCCGCGAGCGTGCGCGGCCCCGGCAGCGCTTCATAAACGGTCCGGTGATTGGGCATTCCCTCGCCCAACAGGCCCGACTGCGCGACGAACACGCGCTCCGGGGTCCGGATCAGCGCCAGGTAGGGCTTCGCCTCGTCGCCCGGATCGTGATGGGTGAGCAGCGCAATTTGCGCAATCACGCCACCCGCGGTATCGATCTCCGCGCGGTAGAGGTCCGTGCTGACGGTGATGATCTGACCGGCCGGCGCGGCCTGCGTCGGCGCAGCCGGACTCACTGGGGCCACCCCGCCTGCGGCGGGTGCAGGTTGTACTGCCGGAATCGGCGGCAGATCGGCGGGTGCCGCCGGTACGGCACCCGGTTTCGCCGCCGTCACAACAGGCGCCGGCGGCCGCTGCTCCTTTTGCCACGCCTCCCACAGGAAGAGCGCGGACATCGAGAAAATCACGAACAGGATCAGGCGTTGCGTATCCATGACCACCTAGGGATGACGGGCTCGCGCGCCGACCGGAGCGCGCGACGGGTCGCGGGTTTCAGGGTACCGGGTCATAACCGCCCGGATGATACGGGTGACAGCGGAGCACCCGGCGTACGGTAAGCGCCGCGCCTTTGAGCGCCCCGTGCTTTAGAACGGCTTCGCGCGCGTAATCCGAACAACTCGGGGCGAAGCGACAATTCGAGCCCAGGAGCGGCCGGAACAGATACTGGTAGCCGCGGATCAGCGCGAGCAATACCACCTTCACCGTGACACCTCCGCGGTGGCGAGCCTGGCGAGCAACGCGCGGGCCTCCGCTGCGATCCGGCGGAAATCGGTGCGGGGAGCAGGGCCCTTCAGGCGCAGGATCACGTCGTAGTCTTCGATGGCGGGCCGGCCCGCACGGCATGCTTCGCGCAGCATCCGGCGTACGCGATTGCGATCGACCGCGAGCGGAAGTGCCTTCTTTCCGATGACAAGGCCGGCGCGGCCAGGTCTCCGCGCCGCAGGGGCTGCGATCAGCTGCAGGTAGTTGCCTTCGTGGCGGCGGCCCTGGCGGAACAGCGCGTCAAAGGCCCCGATGCCGGTGAGCCGGAATCGCCGCGCGCCACGCGTGGCAGCCCCAGCAGTCAGGGGGTAAGGCGCGCGCGGCCTTTGGCGCGACGTGCCGAGAGCACTTTGCGGCCGCCGACCGTCTTCATCCGGGCGCGAAAGCCGTGCGTCCGCTTGCGCTTGACGACGGAGGGTTGATACGTGCGTTTCATGATGGCGGGCCTTGGGTGAAGGTGTGAAAAAGCCTTATATTTAAACGCGTTAAGGGCTGTCTTGTCAACGATTGCGCGACAGCGCGGGGCATCCCCCGGGAGCCGCGACCGGCGCTTGCCTGTGGATAACTCGACTGCTTCGCGCTACACTTCCTGGCGGACGGCGAACTCTGCGCCCGCACGAGAACAAGTAGATGGCCGCCCGCGCCCGGCGGCGCCGCGCGAGCCGCAACCGACCCTCGAAATCACGACGGCCCACATCCGGCCGGTATCCGCATCGGCGAAATTCCCCGCATGACTTCCGTTCCCATTTTCTGGCAGCGCTGCCTCGACACCTTCCGCGAGGAGCTGACGCCGCAGCAGTTCAACACTTGGATCCGTCCGCTGGCGGTCGAAGGAGCGGGCGATGGCTACCGGCTGCTCGCACCGAACCGCTTCGTCCTGCAGTGGGTCAAGGAACGTTTCTCGGAGCGGATTTCCGAACTCGCGAACGCCGCCGAAGGGCATGCGGTCCCGATTGCGATCGCCGTCCGCGAGTCCGGATCGGAGGGCGGGCCGGAACGCGCGGCGGCGCCCCTCGCCGCGCCGGTGGTGGCGACAGCGACCGCACCACCGGAAGTGGCGGCGATCTTCGCGCCGGCAGCGCTGCCGCGGCGGCATGATCCCACGAGCCTCAACCCGGCGTTCACGTTCGCCGCTTTCGTCGCCGGCAAGGCGAATCAACTCGCCCGTGCCGCAGGTATGCAGGTTGCCGAGCACCCGACCTCGTACAACCCGTTGTTCGTTTACGGCGGCGTGGGCCTCGGCAAGACTCACCTCGTGCAGGCGATCGGCAACGCGATCCTGCTGCGCGAGCCGGCGGCGAAGATCCGCTACATCCACGCCGAGACCTACGTTTCCGACGTCGTGCGCGCCTACCAGCACAAGGCCTTCGACGACTTCAAGCGTTACTACCGTTCACTTGACCTGCTGCTGATCGATGACATCCAGTTCTTCAACGGCAAGAGCCGGACGCAGGAAGAATTTTTCTACCTCTTCAATACGCTGATCGAGGCGCACAAGCAGGTCGTCATCACCTGCGATACCTACCCCAAGGAGATTTCCGGGCTGGAGGAGCGGCTGATTTCGCGCTTCGGGTGGGGACTCACCGTCGCGCTCGAGCCACCCGAACTCGAAATGCGCGTCGCGATCCTGCTCGCCAAGGCCGCGGCGAGTGGGTTGAGGATCGACGAGCAAGTTGCGTTTTTCATCGCCAAACACATCCGCTCCAACGTTCGCGAACTCGAAGGCGCGTTGAAGCGGGTCGCCGCCTACTCGAGCTTCCACGGGGTCGAGATCACGCTCCCCGTCGCCAAGGAGGCGCTGCGTGACCTTCTCGCCGTGCAGAACCGGCAGATCTCGATCGAGAACATCCAGAAGACCGTGGCCGACTACTACAAGATTCGCATCTCCGACATGCACTCGAAGAAGCGCTCGCGCGCGGTTGCCCGGCCGCGGCAGGTGGCGATGGCGCTGGCCAAGGAGTTGACGCAACTGTCGTTGCCGGAGATCGGCAGCAACTTCGGCGGCCGCGACCACACGACGGTGCTCCACGCTTGCCGGCAGATCGGCAAGCTGCGCGAAACGGTCCCCGAACTCAACCACGACGTCAACTTTCTGCTCCAGGTCCTGCGTAATTAGCAGCGCGAGCCCCGAGGCCAACAAGCCGTCGCCATACCCCGCCCGATAGGGCTTCCAGGCAACCGCTTTCCGTAGGCTCGCCGCAGCGTTTCGTACTGGATCAGCCGGGCTTTCCAGTCTATAATTTGTGGATTGTCCGGCATGCGGCGAAACTGCCCAAAAAGTCCACAAACGATCCACCGCGCCGACCGTGGTTGTCCACAGCGTTTGCCTGGTTCCAACTTTATGAAAAAAATGGACTTTCCCCGGTTGTCGCGAAAACGGTTCGTCTCCTTTTAGCTGTTGAACGGTTTAATCAATGCAACTCAAGCAAATTGCGCGTGATGTGCTGTTGAAACCTTTGCAGGCGGTCTCCGGCATTGTCGAACGCCGGCACACCTTGCCGATTCTGGCGAATGTGCTGCTCGAGCAGAAGGGCGGCCGCCTCTACGTGACTGCCACCGACCTCGAAATGCAGATCACCGCACATTCGGACTTGCCAGGCAAGGAAACGCAGGCCGTAACGGTCGCTGCACGCAAGCTGCTCGACTTGCTGCGCGCATTGCCGGATGGCACGGTGCTCAACGTCGATGCAACGGGCAGCAAGATGTCGGTCCGTGCGGGGCGTTCGCGCTTCAATCTGCAGACGCTGCCGGCAGCCGATTATCCGCGCATCGGTCTCGCCACCGATCAGGTGCAGGCGCTTTCATTGCCGCAACGCGATTTGCGTTTGCTGCTGAAGTCGGCGGAGTTCGCGATGGCCCAGCAGGACATCCGCTATTACCTCAACGGCATGCTGCTCGTCATCGACCATGGCACGCTGCAGGCGGTTGCCACCGATGGGCATCGGCTGTCCTGGGCAAGCCTCCGGATCGCGGGCGACTATCAGCGGCAGGAGGTGATACTGCCGCGCAAGACCGTGCTCGAACTGGGGAAGCTGCTTGCCGACGTCGACGATCCGGTGACGATCGACATTCTCGCCAACCAGGTCCGCTTCGGCTTCGCCAATGTCGAGCTCACGAGCAAGGTCGTCGACGGGAAATTCCCCGATTACAACCGCGTGATCCCTGCGGGACATGCGAAGAAGATCGAACTTCCGCGCGGCGATTTGCTTGCGGCGCTGCAACGCGCGGCGATCCTTTCCAACGAGAAGTTCCGCGGTGTGCGTCTTGTGCTCGGGCCAGACCAGCTGAAGATCATCTGCACGAACAGCGAGCAGGAAGAAGCCGAAGAGGAGCTCGAGGTCGCCTACAAGGGCGACGTGCTCGATATCGGCTTCAACATCACGTATCTCCTCGACGTGCTGCAGAACATGGCGATGGAGCGAGTCGAGCTTTCGTTCGGCGATGCCAATTCCAGTGCACTCGTCACGCTTCCGGGTCGCGACGATTACAAGTACGTCGTGATGCCGATGCGTATCTGAAGCGCCGTCGACCACCAAGGCATCGCCGCGGCGCCGACCCTGGAGTCGGCGCCGGCGTTTTGCGCAGCACCGCATCTCACCGAAGACCACGATGACACCAGCAGATCACAAGCCGAACGGCAACGGCGAAGACTACGATTCGACCAGCATCAAAGTGCTGAAGGGCCTCGACGCCGTGCGCAAGCGGCCGGGCATGTACATCGGTGACACCTCCGACGGCACCGGGCTGCATCACATGGTGTTCGAAGTGCTGGACAACGCGATCGACGAGGCCCTTGCTGGCTGGTGCGACGACATCAGGGTCGTCATTCATGCCGACAACTCGGTGTCGGTCGTCGACAACGGTCGTGGCATTCCGACCGACGTCAAGGACGACGACGAGGAAAAGCGCTCGGCCGCCGAGATCGTGATGACCGAGTTGCACGCGGGTGGCAAGTTCGACCAGAACAGCTACAAGGTAGCCGGCGGCCTGCACGGGGTAGGCGTATCCGTCGTCAATGCGCTCTCCGATTGGCTGAAGCTCAAGATCTGGCGCAACGGACACGCGCATCAGATAGAGTTCCGGCGCGGTGTGGCAATCGCCCCGCTCGCCGTCACCGGCACCACCGACCGGCGCGGTACCGAGGTGCATTTCATGGCGTCGCCCGAGACATTCGGGCGCATCGAGTACCACTACGAGATCCTCGCCAGGCGCATTCGGGAACTGTCGTTCCTCAACAACGGCGTCAAGATCGAGCTCCTCGATCAGCGCGACGGCAAGAGCGAGAACTTCGCGTACACGGGTGGCATTCGCGGCTTCGTCGAGTACATGAATCGCAGCAAGGCCGTGCTGCACCCGAAGGTCTTTCACGCGATCGGCGAGAAGGACGGCACGACCGTCGAAGTGGCCATGCAGTGGAACGACTCCTATGCGGAGAACGTCCAGTGCTTCACCAACAACATTCCGCAGCGCGACGGCGGCACGCACTTGACCGGCCTGCGGCAGGCGATGACGCGCACGCTCAACAACTACATCGAAAAAGAGGAGATCGCCAAGAAGGCGAAGGTCGAGACGACCGGCGACGACATGCGCGAGGGCCTCTGCTGCGTACTGTCGGTAAAGGTTCCCGAACCGAAGTTCAGCTCGCAGACGAAAGACAAGCTCGTGTCGTCGGAAGTGATGCCGGTCGTACAGGAGATCGTCGGCGCGAAGCTAGCCGATTTCCTGCTCGAGCATCCCGCCGACGCGAAGATCATTTGCACCAAGATCGTCGAGGCTGCGCGCGCCCGCGAAGCGGCGCGCAAGGCACGGGAACTCACGCGGCGCAAAGGGGTGCTCGATTCGATGGGTCTGCCGGGCAAGCTCGCCGACTGCCAGGAACGTGATCCCACGCTGTGCGAGCTCTATCTCGTCGAGGGCGATTCCGCCGGCGGGTCGGCCAAGCAGGGCCGCGACCGGAAATTCCAGGCGATCCTCCCCCTGCGCGGCAAGATCCTCAACGTCGAGCGCGCGCGCTTCGACAAGCTCGTCTCCTCGCAGGAGATCGTGACGCTGATCACGGCGCTCGGCACCGGTTTCGGACGTTCGACCGGGGACAAGGAAGAAAAAGACGAGTACAACGCCGACAAGCTCCGCTATCACCGGATCATCATCATGACCGACGCGGATGTCGACGGCTCGCATATCCGGACGCTGCTGCTCACGTTTTTCTATCGCCAGATGCCCGAGCTGGTGGAGCGCGGCCACATCTACATCGCGCAGCCGCCGCTCTACAAGGTGCGGCAGGGCAAGGAAGAGGTCTACCTCAAGGACGACCACGAGCTGAAGCAGCACCTGCTTCGCGTCGCACTCAAGAATGCGGAGCTCGTTCCGGGAACCGGCATGCTGCCCCTCGCCGCGGAAACGTTTGCGACCGTCGCGCGGGAGTACCTGCTGGCCGAGGCGGTCATCGAGCGCCTCGCTCGCGTCGTGGATCCTGCCGCGCTCCATGCGTTGCTGTCGGGCGTCAAGATCGACCTCGGCACCGAGGCCGCCGCGGAGACGAGCGCCGGCGCGCTGCAGGCGGCCATCACCGAGCCGGAGGTGAGAGTGGAGGCGCGCTACGACGCGACAACGGAGACGCGCCGGCTCGTCATCGTGCGCACACGCCACGGAACGCCGCACGCGACGGCAATCGACAGCGACCTCATCGCCAGCGGCGATTTCGCCCAGATTCGCGCTGCCGCCGATGTGCTGCAGGGGCTGATCCTCACCGGTGCGACGGTCCGCCGCGGCGACAAGCAACTCGCAGTGAAGTCGTTCCGGGAGGCCCTCGACTGGTTGCTCGCGGAGGCCCGGGCGAGTGTTTCGCTGCAGCGGTACAAGGGCCTGGGCGAGATGAATCCCGAGCAGCTCTGGGAAACGACGATGAACCCGGAAGTGCGAAGGCTGCTCAAAGTACAGATCGAGGACGCGATTACCTCCGAGGAGATCTTTTCGACGCTGATGGGCGAACAGGTCGAGCCGCGCCGGGCGTTCATCGAGACGAACGCTCTCGGCGTGCGCAATCTCGACGTGTAGCAGCAATTCGCGGCGGCCTCACCCTTCTCCCGTTGCGTTCGCGCTGGTTGTCTGGAACAGTCCGGTTCGCCAACGATTACCAGCTCGCTCGATGCGCACCCGTGCCGCCCTTGCAGGGGTCATTTTTCTCGCCGCGGTAATGGTCGCCGGCGTAGCCGGCGCACAGTCGGCGCGCGGGCCGGAGACCGTGTCACGCCTGATCGTCAAGTTTCGTGACGGTGGCCCCCATGTTGCACTGACGACCTCGACCCGCATTGCGCGATTTGCGGCCGATGCGGCCGATGCGGGCGTCGCGCTCGCCCATCGGCGCGCAATGGCGCTCGGGGCGCACGTGCTGGCGCTCGATCATCCGTTGCCGCTTGCGCAGGCCGACGCGCTTGCCGCACGCTTGGCGCAGCATCCGGACGTCGAATCCGTGCAGCCCGACCGCCGCCGTTGGGCGCAGCGCGTTCCCAATGATGAGTTGATTGGCTTTCAGACCTATCTCGACAACACGGTGGGCGGGATCGGCGCGTTTTCGGCATGGGACCTCACGACGGGTTCTGCCAACGTCGTCGTCGCGGTCGTCGACACCGGATATCGCCCGCATGCGGAACTCGCCGGCCGTCTTCTGCCGGGCTACGACTTCATCTCCGATGCCAAGTTTGCAAACGATGGCGGGGGGCGCGATGGCGACGCCTCCGACCCCGGTGATTGGATCGACGCGACCGACTTGGGCGATCCTAACTTCGCGGACCTGGGCTGCGAAGTGCAGAGGAGCAGCTGGCACGGCACGAGCGTCGCCGGCGTCGTCGGCGCCGACACCGACAATGGTCAGTTGCTCGCAGGGATCAACTGGGCCGCGAAGATCCTCCCCGTGCGCGTGCTGGGCAAGTGCGGCGGCTACGATTCGGACATCATCGACGGGGTCGTCTGGGCCGGGGGCTTGCCCGTTCCTGGCGTTCCGGCGAACCCGAATCCGGCGCAGATCATCAACATTAGCCTGGGCGGTGAAGGCGCTTGCCTTGCCGTGTACCACAGTGCATTTAGCGCCGTGCTGGCGCACGGCGTGACGCGGGCGATCGTCACGGCGGCGGGCAACGAAGCGGACGACGTTGTCAACCATGCGCCGGCGAATTGCAGCGAAGTCATCGCCGTTGCGTCGACGACAACGCCCGGATCGCTCGCGAGCTATAGCAATTTCGGCTCCGGGATCACGCTCTCTGCGCCGGGAGGGGACTTCAGCTCGGGAAGTGACGGGATTTTCGTGCTTTCGAATTACGGCACCACCGTACCCACGGCCGACGCGGTCATGAACGAAGGGGGGACGAGCTTCGCCGCGCCGATGGTCGCAGGGGTCGTGTCACTGATGCTCGCGGTGGCGCCCAATCTCACGGCGGCGCAGGTCCGCACGCTGCTGCGGTCGACAGCAAAGCCCTTTCCCGCCGGCTCCACGTGCGACACGTCACGCTGTGGCACCGGCATCGTGAACGCGGTCGGCGCCGTGTTGGCTGCGCAATCGCTCGCCGGCGGCGCAATTCCCAACTACCAAGGCTTATGGTGGGCGGCGGGTGGCGCCGAATCGGGGTGGGGGATCAACTTCGCCCACTCGGGCGACCAGGTTTTCGCCACCTGGTACACCTACGATACGGGGGGCAGGGCGTGGTGGCTGTCGATGCTCGCCTCGGGGACGGGAAACATTTATGCGGGAGCCATCTACGCCACCACCGGCCCGCCGTTCAATGCCGTGCTGTTCGTGCCCGGGACCGCGCCGGGGAGCCAGGTCGGTACCGGCACGCTGATGTTCAGCAACGCGAACGCCGGCAGCTTCGACTACACGGTCAACGGGATCCATCAGGCTAAGGCGATCTCCCGCTATGACCTCTTTACGGGTGCACAGCCGACGTGCACGTTCAGCGCGACGACACCGAACTTCGCGGCAGCGACGAACTATCAAGACCTGTGGTGGGCGGACGATGGAGCCGAGTCCGGTTGGGGGGTCAACTTCGCGCATCAGGGCAACAGCATTTTCGCTACGTGGTACACCTACGACCTCGACGGCGCGCCGCTGTGGCTCTCCGTGCTCGCGCCACGGGTCGGGACGAGCAACGTCTACATGGGGCCGCTCTATCGCACTTCGGGCCCACGTTTCGATGCGTTCGACACGACCAAAGTGGCGCAAGTGCAGGTTGGCACAGCGACTCTTACGTTCGCCGACGGCAACCATGCGACGTTTGGTTACACAACCAATGGCACCGGCGGGCTGCCGGCGGTCACCCAGAGTAAGCAAATCACCCGCTTCCCGTTCGCCGCCGCCGGCGGAACCCGGTGCCAGTAGGAGGCATTGATGGGCGCCTGCACACAGACGGATATCGACCGGCTGTTCACACGGCTATCCCTTGCCACCACCGCCGCGGGCGCGTGCCTTGGGCCCGGCGCCTGGCGTGGCGCCGGCGCGACGATCACATCGGTCAATCCCGCGAACGAGCAGGAACTCGCGCGCGTCGCGCTGGCTGACGCGGCCGACCTCGAAGCCGTCGTTGCGACGGCGGTGACAGCGGCACAGGCTTGGCGCGACGTCCCGGCGCCCAAGCGCGGCGAAGCGGTGCGCCGATTCGGCGAGCTGCTGCGCGAGCACAAGGACGCCCTGGGAACGCTGATCGCGCTCGAGAACGGCAAGATCAAGGTCGAGGGCGACGGCGAAGTGCAGGAGGCGATCGACATCGCCGACTTCGCGGTCGGCCAGTCGCGCATGCTCTACGGGCGCACGATCGCCTCCGAGCGGCCGCAGCACCGGATGATGGAGCAGTGGCATCCGCTCGGCGTCGTCGGTGTGATCACCGCATTCAATTTCCCGATCGCGGTGTGGGCATGGAATACGATGCTCGCCGCGGTCTGCGGCAACGCGACCGTGTGGAAGCCGTCGCCGAAGACGCCGCTGACGGCAATTGCCGTCCAGCATCTCGCGAACCGCGTCGTCGGCGAACTCGCCCTGCCCCCTGTTTTCCTGCTCGCTGTCTGCGATGCGGAGCGCACGCGGATCCTGGCGGCGGATCGCAGGGTTGCGCTCGTGTCGTTCACCGGATCGTCCGCGGTCGGGGGCGACATTGCCACGACGGTCGCCGGCCGCTTCGGCAAGTGCCTGCTCGAATGTGCGGGCAACAATGCGGTCATCGTGGCGGCCGACGCCGACCTCGACCTCGTCGTGCCTTCCGTGTTGTTCGGCGCGGTCGGCACGGCCGGCCAACGCTGCACGACGACGCGCCGGCTCCTGGTCCAGCGCTCGCGTGTTGCCGAGGTCCTGGCCCGCCTCCGGGACGCCTACGCCCAGGTGCGCATCGGCGACCCGCTGGACACGGCGACGCTGATGGGTCCGTTGATCGACGCGGCGGCCGTGGAAAATTTCCGGCACGCGCTGGGCGAGGCCTTGGAGGCTGGCGGCAAGATCGCTTTCGGCGGGGCCGTGCGACCCGGCCCCGGCTTCTGGGTGGAACCGACGATCGTCGCCAACGCGCGCAACGAGTGGCCCGTCGTCCAGCGCGAGACGTTCGCACCCATTCTGTACGTGATCGCGTTCGACACGCTCGACGAAGCGATTGCGTGCAACAACGGCGTGCGCCAGGGATTGTCGTCGGCGATCTTCACGCGCGACGTGCGCGCGGCGGAGACGTTCGTCGCCGGGACCGGGAGCGATTGCGGAATCGCCAACGTGAATCTCGGAACGTCGGGCGCCGAGATCGGCGGCGCGTTCGGCGGCGAGAAGGAGACGGGCGGCGGCCGCGAAGCGGGCTCGGATGCGTGGAAGGCCTACATGCGGCGTCAGACGAACACGATCAACTGGGGAGCCACGCTGCCGCTCGCGCAGGGAATCGATTTCGGCGTGCCCGTATCGCGCGCGGGGAATCGATAACCGTTGCGCCTAGGAGCCTGTCGCACTTACTTTCACGTATGCGACGGAGGTGCTTTGGCGGTAGATTCGAGGCGAGAGCCCGAAGCCATAGCGGGACTATGGCAAGGGCGAACAACAAAGAAATTCCGCCAAAGCACCCCGTCCCTCCGGGTTGCGGGTCAAAAAACGCGTCTGCTGCGTTGCTCGGCTGGCGAATATTCCCGATATTCGCTGCGCCTCGCGCCTTGCATCCATCGCTTTTTGACACGCAACGCATGCGCGAAAGTAAGTGCGACAGGCTCCTAGCGCCGCAGCAGCCACAGGAGCAGCGACACCAGCGCCGACACGAGAAGGCAGGTCGTCAGGGGAAAGTGGAACGAATAGCCGGCGTGCTCGAAGTGGATGTCGCCGGGCAGGCGGCCCAGACCCAGCCGCGCGAGCCATGGCCACGCGAGACCCACGACGACGAGCGCAAGGCCGAAGGTGACCAGGAAACGTTGCACGGACGCGTGCGAGCCGGGTCAAACGCCACGGGAGCGCCGTGTCGATCCTGGTTTCTTCGCGCCCGGCCGCGGGTGGCCACGGGCGGGGGCCTTCGCCGCGGGCCGCGGCTTGGCCTTCGGTTTCGCTTTGGGTTTCGCGGGCGGCTTCGCCGCCGCGAGTTTCCTCCGGCCAGTCTTCACCGCGGGGGCGTAGCCGCGCGTCGACTCGGTAACTTTGGCGATCGGCGATGGCCGCTTGCCCGTCGTCGGCGGTCGCGCCTTGGGTTTAGCCGTTGGCACCTTACGGCCCTTCGCCGCCTTTGCGTCGAGCAGGGCCACGGCTTCGTCGAGCGTCAGCGCGTCGGCGCGGTCGCGGTCGCCCAGTGTCGCGTTCACTGCGCCATGCTTGACGTAGGGGCCGTAGCGGCCCGCGTGGAGCTCGACGGGTCGCTTGTCTCTCGGATGTGCACCGAGCAGGCGCAGCGCGGCAGCGCCGCGATGCGCGCGCGCGCCGCTGCCCCTGGTGCCTTCGCGTGCTTGGAACTCGAAGCCGATCTTGCCATCAGGCTGACGGACGAGGAACGCGGAAAAACCGCGTTTCGTGCGCGCCGACACGAACTGCAGCAAGTCGGTCTTTCCCGTGGTCAGCAGCTTTTCCATCTGGGCGCGCTCTACCGGACGCTGCAGGATCACCCGGCCCGACCGAAAATCGCACGTCTTCGCGGGGCCGATCGCCTTTTCGCACACGTACGCCTGGGGCATCTCGAAGACGCGGGCGCTGCACTTGGGACACGCGCCGAGCGGCTCCTGGCTGCTGAAGTCCGGCGCCTCCGCGTCGTCGCCTCCCGCGGCGCCATCGCCGAAGTCGAACGCGACCTCCTGTGCGTCGTTCAAACTGAGTGCCGCGGCGAACGGGCGGCCGAGCCTGCTGCGGAATCCTTCGAGCGGCCCGACGCGGCCATCGGCGAGCAGCGCATCGGCCTCGGCGACGTCAAGCTGGCGGCCGGCCATGATCTTCCAGAATCCGAAATCGCACTGTTGGCACTGGAATTTCTTGTACCGCTCGTGAACTTCGCCGCCGCAGTTCGGGCAGCGTGCCGACAGCGTGCCGAAGTCGACGTCGATCGTATCGCTCTCGTGGCCTTTCGCCTGGCCGACGATATGCTGCGTCATCGCGACGATCTCGCGCATGAATGCCTCGCGCTTGAGCTTGCCGTGCTCCATCTGCGCGAGCTTGAATTCCCAGTCGGCAGTCAATTCCGGCGAGAAGAGTTCCGGCACACCGAGCCCGTGCAGCAGGGTAATGAGCTGGAACGCCTTCGCGGTAGGAATCAGGTCCTTGCCTTCGCGATAGATATACTTCTCGGCGATCAGGCCCTCGATGATCTGCGCGCGTGTCGCGGGCGTGCCGAGCCCCTTTTCGCGCATCGCCTCGCGCAGGTCCTCGTCGTCGATCAGCTTGCCCGCGCCTTCCATCGCCGAGAGCAGCGTGGCCTCGTTGAGGCGTGCCGGCGGGCGGGTGGTGCTGGCAACGACCTCGACCTTTTCGGTGGCAACCTTCTCCCCCGGCGTGACCGGCGCAAGCATTCCCTTCGAACCTTCGTCGACCTGCGCTTCCTTGCCGTAGACCGCGAGCCAACCCGGCGCGACGAGCACCTTGCCTTCGGACTTGAACGGCTCGCCGGCGACCCGCGTGATCCGCGTCGTCAGCATGAACTCGGCGGGCGGATAGAACGCGGCGAGGAAGCGCCGGACGACGAAATCGTAGAGTTTCGCTTCTAGTTCGTTCAGGTGCTTCGGCGCGAACGGCGTCGGGATGATCGCGAAATGGTCGGATACCTTCGCGTTGTCGAAGATCCGACGGTTGGGCTTCACCCATTTCTTGCCAATGACCGTCGCTGCAAGTTTGCCGTATGCCGCGGTGTCCTTGAGGGCGGCCATCGTCGCGGCGACGGTACCGAGGTAATCTTCGGGCAGTGCCCGGGAGTCGGTGCGCGGGTAGGTGAGCGCCTTGTGCTTTTCGTAGAGTGACTGCGCGAGCGAGAGCGTCGTTCGCGCCGAGAGACCGAAGCGGCCGTTCGCCTCGCGCTGCAGGCTCGTAAGATCGTAGAGTAGCGGTGCGCCCTGCGTCGACGGCTTGGATTCTTCGCTGGCCTCGCCCGGCTCGCCCTCGCATCGCGCCGCGATCGCGCGCGCTCTTGCTTCGTCCCACAGCCTTTCGGCGCGCGCGTCGGGATCGTCGTCGTTCTTCTTCCACGCTTCGTCGAGCCAGCGCCCGTCGTACTCGCCGCCGCTCGCGCGGAACGTCGCCACCACCTCCCAGTAGCTGCGCGGCTTGAACGCGCGGATCCGTTCCTCGCGCTCGGTGAGGATCGCCAGCGTGGGGGTCTGCACGCGGCCCACCGTCGTCAGCTGGAAGCCGCCGGACTTCGAGTTGAACGCGGTCATCGCCCGCGTGCCGTTGATCCCGACGAGCCAGTCCGATTCCGAGCGGCACACGGCAGCGTCGGCGAGCGGACGCATCTCGTGGTCGCTGCGCAGCGCGCCGAAGGCATCGCGGATGGCCGCCGGGGTCATCGACTGGAGCCACAGGCGCCGGATCGGCTTCGTCGTTTTCGCGTATTGGACGATGTAACGGAAGATGAGCTCGCCCTCGCGCCCGGCGTCGCAGGCGTTGACGAGGTCGCCGACCTCCTTGCTCTTGATGAGCTTTAGCAGTGTCCGCAACCGGTTTTCATTCTTTTCGATCGGCTTTAGCGCGAACTTCGACGGTATTGCCGGCAGATGGGCGAACGTCCATTTGCCGCGCTTTACCTCCTCGTCCTCGGGCATCCCGATCTCGAGCAGGTGCCCCACGGCCGACGACAAGAGGTAGCGCTCGCTCTCGTAATAGTCGTCGTGGCGCGTGAAGCCGCCGAGCGCGCGCGCGATGTCGGCGGCGACGGAAGGCTTCTCGGCGATGATCAGGGTCTTTGACATCGGGCGCGGCGCGAAAGAGCGGCAGATAGTACCGAAGTCGCAGCGGCGGGAGCAAGAAAACGTTTGTGGGCGTGGGTCAACGCGCGCTCGCGTGCGCAGGCGTGCGCGCTCACGCGTGCGCGCGCGAATCGCAAGTCAGTTGCCGGCCTCTTCCGCGGCACGTGATGCTCGAAGACGTACCAGCGGGCGACCTCCATCGCTCGGCGACGCGCCCTTCGGTGCGGCCTCCGCACGGTCAGTGCGGTTCGTTGCCCCACGGGGTCAGTCGCGACGTTGCCAGAGGCCGCCGGGCAGCGGCGCGATGCGGCCCGCGAGCTCGAGCGCGACAAGCGTCGCGGCGACCGTCTGCGCGTCAAGGCCGGTTCGCGCCACAATCGCGTCCGCGGCGGCGGGCGCATGGCCCAATGCCTTCACCACCGCGCGCTCGGCGCGGGTAAGGTCAGTATCGCCCCTGGGCCTGCCCGCATCCCCGCGTTGCCCGGCCAGCGATGTTTCCGGAAATCCCAGTTCCACGAGCACGTCCTGCGCGGTTTCGACGAGCTTGGCGCCCTCGCGTAGCAGTTTGTGACAGCCCTTGGAGAACGGCGAGTGAATCGAGCCTGGCAGCGCGAAGACTTCACGCCCTTGCTCGCCGGCAAAGCGCGCGGTGATGAGCGATCCGGACGATAGCGTGGCCTCGACCACGAGCGTTCCGCGTGCGAGCCCGCTGACCAGACGATTGCGGCGTGGAAAGTTCTGCGGCAAGGGCGGCGTCCCCGGCGCGAACTCCGACACGATGAGACCACGCGTGGCGAGTTCGTGAGCGAGACCGCGGTTCCGCGCGGGATAGACGCGATCGGGCCCAGTGCCGACGACGGCGATGCTGCTCCCGGCTTCGCGCAACGCGCCCCGGTGCGCGGCAGCGTCGATGCCGAGCGCCAGCCCGCTGACGATGGTGAGCCCGGCGGCGGACAATGCGGCGGCGAACGCCTCGGCGTCGGCGAGCCCCTGCGGCGTCGCGTTGCGACTGCCGACGATCGCCAGCGCGGGTTGCACAAGGAGTTCGCGGCGCCCGATGCAATAGAGCACGGGTGGCGGATCGCCGATCTCGAGCAGCGCACGCGGATAGTCCGCGTCGTCCCACGCGACAAGCCCGTTGCCGTGCGCGCCCAGCCAGCCCAGCGTTGCGGCGATGCGTTCCGCGTCGGGCGCCGCATCGAACAGCCGCGCCACCGGGGGCGCAACGACGCGGCGACGTGCTGCCGAGGTCGCTGCGAGAATTGCTTCGGGGGTTCCGAAAGCCCGGAGGAGGTCGACGATCGGGCGCGGCCCCACGCCGGTGAGCTGAAGCCGCGCCCACGCCTCGGCGCGGGCATCGATGTTCATCGGCCCTGGCCGCCGGCCGCCTCACGGCCGGGGCGTTGCGCGTTACGGGTTGCGCACGTAGTCGCCGAGTTCGACGGGGTCCGTCGTGTTGAGTACGATCGCGTAGGACACGCGGTCGAACACCCGGAACACGAACATGAGACCGACCCGTTCATCCGGCACGTGCACGAAGCGCTCCGGCTGAATCCACTTCGTCGGGCTCGAGAATATGACAGCAAGGTCGGGCTCGTTCGAAGGCCGCGGGTCGGGAATCGGCGGCACCGAGGTGTAGATCGCCAGCACGGTGCCGACGTCGACGCCGTCGGCCATGCCCTTGTCGATCGTGACGATCCACCCGCGGCCCACTTCGGCTGCGTCGCGGCCCAGCGCGATGATCCGCCCATTGACGGGCCGGTCGGGAGGATGTGGCGCGTAGTTGACGAGCTGCTCGCGCGGCGACGGCACCAGCCGGTCGCCCACCAGGATCTCTTCGCGCGCACCGGTGATCCGCACCGTGGATACCGTGTCGAAGCGCTCGATCTTGGCCATGCCGAGAAAACGCTGTTCGTAGCCCAGCACCTCGCCCGTATCGGGCGAAATAAACGTGCGTCCGGGCCGATACAAGCGCCACACCGTGCCCGCGGTGGGATCGATCCCCGTGACGTAGACCATGTCACCCTCGCCGCGGACGACGCGCTGATCCCGGCCGGCAATGATCTCCGCGGCATCCTGGAGGCCTTCCGGGCCGGTGATCATCGGCCACGAGAGGTAGGGTTCGATGTCGCCAGGAGGAATCGAGGGAATGGCTTCCACGCCGAGCGGCGTGACGCGGACGGACGGGGAGAGCTTCGTCGGCGGGTTGGCCACCGAGAGTCGCCACTGGCCGTCGGTGCGGTCGAGGACGATCACGTCGCCCGGATAGATCCGGTGCGGATTCCGGATCTGCTCCCGGTTCAGCCGCCAGATTTCCGGCCAGCGCCACGGGTCCCGGAGGAACTTGCCCGCGATGCCCCAGAGCGTGTCGCCCTTTTGCACCGTATAGCGATCCGTCGCCTGCTCGTTGATGACGAGTTCCTCGGCGCCGGCGGCGGGCACGCCGAGAACGAGCATCACGACCATAGCCGCGAGGGCGTGCTTCCGTATGCTAAACTTCTGACGCATAAAGCCTCTTCCGGTGTAGGCGGGGCTTGCTAACGTCCTAAACCGCCGCAAAATAAGGGCTTAGGGCGGATTCTGCATCCTGAGTCTGCATTTTGCAAGCCGGGAGGCCAAATATCCGTATCCGGCACTGTTGCTGAGAGGCCACAAGCCCTCGGCCCAGGAGTCGCCACCGGACGCGCCTATGGCACTGCTCACAATCCTCGAATACCCGGATCCGCGGCTGCGCAAGGTGGCGTCCCCCGTCGCCGCCGTGACCCCCGATATCCGGAAGCTGATCCGCGACATGGCCGAGACCATGTATGCGGCACCCGGGATCGGCCTCGCGGCAACGCAGGTCGACGTACACAAACAGATCATCGTCCTGGACATCTCGGAGACCCGAGACGAGCTCAGGGTATTCATCAACCCGGAGATTCTCGCGGCGGCCGGCGAAGCGGAGCACGAGGAAGGGTGCCTGTCCGTGCCCGGGTATTACGACAAGGTGACACGTCCCGCAACGGTTCGTGTCCGCGCACTCGACGAGCGCGGCGATCCGTTCGAACAGGACGCCGACGGCCTGCTCGCCGTGTGTATCCAGCATGAAATGGAGCATCTGGTGGGCAAGGTCTTCGTCGACCACCTGTCCCCGTTGAAGCGCGCGAGGCTTGCCGCGCGCGCCCGCAAGAAGCAGCGCTTGGCGGGCTAAGGGTTCTCCATGCGCGTCGGTTTTGCCGGTACGCCGGCATTTGCCGCGACGATGCTTTGCGCCCTCGTCGAGGCGGGATTTGCGGTCCCGATCGTCCTGACACAACCCGATCGTCCGAAGGGGCGCGGCCTCCAGCGGCAGCCCTCGCCGGTCAAGGCACTCGCGCTGGAACGGGGGCTTGCGACCCTTCAACCGGCGACGCTCAAGAGCGACCGCGATCGGGCGAGCCTGGTCGCCGTTCCGGTCGACGTGCTGGTCGTCGCCGCCTATGGCTTGATCCTGCCGCCCGCGGTGTTGGCGTGGCCCCGGTATGGCTGCCTCAACGTACACGCGTCGCTTCTCCCGCGCTGGCGCGGCGCAGCGCCGATCCAGCGCGCGATCCTTGCCGGCGACACCGAGACGGGGGTCACGATCATGCAAATGGACGCGGGCCTCGACACCGGCGGAATCGTTGAGGCAATGCGGGTACCGATACTGCCGCGCGAGACGGCGGCCACGCTCACCGACAAGCTGGCGGGCGTGGGCGCAACGGCGATCGTCGGGGTGCTCCGCCGTCTTGCCGACACGAGCGTGCTGGCGGTGGCACCACAATCAGCCAGCGCAGTCACCTACGCGGCGAAGATCGACAAAGCCGAGGCGGCGATCGACTGGAAGCAGAGCGTTGATGCGATCGACCGTTCCGTGCGTGCCTTCGATCCGGTCCCCGGCGCGGTCGCCGCGCTTCGTGGCGAGCCGATCAAGGTGTGGAAGGCGCTGCCCGCGGCGCCGGCGCGACCCGATGCCCCGCCAGGAACGGTGGTGGCCGCGGATGCGGCAGGCATCGTCGTCGCATGCGGAACCGGCGCCTTGCAGCTGCTCGAAGTGCAACCCGCAGGCAGCCGGCGAATGGGAGCGGCGGCGTTCGTCGCGGGACGCCACATCGTGCCGGGCGTTCGCCTCGACACGCAGGCGCCGCGCGCGGCGAACCGCGAATCGAAGGCATCCGGTGGTTGAATCCGGCGCGTGTCGAAGGCATCTAAGGTTCCGTAAGCCGGCACGGTTGCCGGTTCCACGACGGTCCCGCCAATACGGGAACGCTATTGCGATGATCGGCAATGGGTTGAAGACCGGCCTGCTGATGGCCGGCATCATGGGGTTGTTCGGCGCCGTCGGCGCGCTGCTGGGCGGCGGCCAAGGCATGTTGCTCGCACTCGCGATCGGCGCGGCGACCAATCTCTGGGCCTACTGGTATTCGGACCGCCTGGTGCTGCGGATGTACAACGCGCAGGAAGTCGATGCGGCGTCCGCGCCGCAGCTCTACGCCATCGTGCGGCAGCTCGCCCTTCGCGCCGGGTTGCCGATGCCGCGCGTCTACGTGATCGACGAGGCGCAGCCGAATGCTTTCGCCACCGGACGCAACCCGCAGCACGCGGCGGTTGCCGCGACGCGGGGCTTGCTCGAACTGCTTACGACGCGCGAACTCTCCGGCGTCCTCGCCCACGAGCTCGCACATGTGCGTCACCGCGACATCCTGACCTCGACAGTCACCGCATCGATCGCCGGTGCGATTTCGGCACTCGCCAACTTCGGATTGTTCTTCGGCGGTCGGGACGACGAAGGCCGGCATCCGGTGGTCGCCCTCGTCGTGATGATCGTGGCGCCGATCGCGGCGATGCTGATCCAGTCCGCGATCTCGCGCGCCCGCGAGTACGAAGCCGACCGTGGCGGCGCCGAGATTTCGGGCGATCCGCGCGCGCTCGCCGACGCGCTCGTGAAGATCGAGCGCTACGCGAAGGGCCTGCCGCTCGAGACTGCCGAAGCGCATCCGGCGACGGCGCAGATGATGATCGTCAACCCGCTAACCGGCGACGGTCTTGCCGGCCTCTTCAACACGCATCCGTCGACCGCGGAGCGCGTGGCGCGTCTCCACGCGATGGCCGCGGGCTGACGCAAGGAACGGCGTGCAGGAAGCCCAGCGGCAGGCCGCGCTCGCCGTCCGCCGGGTCCTTGACGGGGCGACGCTTTCCGCGGCGCTCGCGAGCGTCGCCCCGGCGGGCGACGCCGCGGCCGGGCGGCGCCGCGCGCTCGTTCAGGAGCTCGCCTACGGCACGCTTCGGTACTGGGGAACGCTCGAAGCCCTCGTGCGCCGCCTCGCTGGAAAACCGCTTCCCGACCCGGCGTTGCCCTGCCTCGTCGCGGTCGCGCTCTACCAGCTCGATCACACGCGCGCGCCGCCGTTCGCCGTCGTCGATCACGCCGTCAACGCGGCGGCTGCGATGGTGCGGCCAGCGGTGAAGCCGCTCGTCAACGCGGTACTGCGCCGCTACCTGCGTGAACACGACGCGCTCGTCGCCGCCGTGCGCGAAGACCCGGTCGCGCATTGGTCGTATCCGCGGTGGTGGATCGACCGGGTCGCACGCGATTGGCCGGGCGACTGGCAGGCGATCCTCGCGGCCGGCAACGAGCGCCCGCCTTTGGCATTGCGTGTCAACCGGCGCGTGACCACGCGCGATGCCTTGCTGGCGCACTTCGCCGCCGCCGGCGTCATTGCGGCACCCGCCGGCGAAGCGGGCGTCATCGTCGATCCGCCGCGGCCCGTCCCCCAGTTGCCCGCCTATGCCGAGGGGGCATTCTCGGTACAGGACCTGGGCGCCCAACTCGCGGCCCCGCTGCTTCGCGTTGCGGACGGGATGCGGGTGCTCGACGCATGCGCCGCGCCGGGCGGCAAGACGACGCATATCGCGGAACTCGCCGATGTCGCGCTCACCGCGATTGACAGCGACGCAGCGCGCGTTCCCCGCGTGCGCGAGAATCTGGCACGCCTCGCGCTTGGCGGCAAGCGCATCCAGGTCATAGCCGCCGACGCCGGCACACCCGCCGCGTGGTGGGACGGCCGCTCCTATGACCGGATCATGGCCGACGTCCCATGCTCCGCGTCGGGCGTGGTGCGCCGCCATCCTGACGGCAAGTGGCTGCGGCGTGAGTCCGACCTCGGCGGTTTCGCGCACGCGCAGGCGCGGCTGCTCTCGGCCCTCTGGCCTTGTCTTGCGCCCGGGGGCCTTCTGCTCTACGCGACCTGCTCGGTATTCGGCGACGAGAACGAGGCGCAGGTCGCGGCGTTCACGGCGCGCCAAGCGGATGCGTTGCGCGAAACCCTCACCTTTCATCCCGACGTCGTTCATCGCGGCGGGCAACTCTTGCCTTCGCTCCCCGGCGCGCCGCACAATCAGGACGGCTTCTTCTACGCGCTGCTCCGCAAGGCCTGAGCGGGCGCGGCGGCAGGGGGTCCGCCTGCGCAACGGACCGCGGCCGGATCCCTGAGGACATCTGTCTTGCCCCTCCGGCTCTGCGCATCGTCCCCGGCATGCCACCTTCGCCCACCCTTGCGCACCCAGTCGACCCGCGACGGGGCAGGGGCTTTCGCAGCTGGGGAAGGCGCCTCGCCTTCGCGTTGCTGACGACGATGGCCGTGCTGCTCTCGCCGCCGGCGCACGCCGATGCCATCGAGGTATTGTCGGCCGAACTGCGCACCGAGGAGGACGGCTACTACCTCAACGCGGAGTTCGCGTTCACGCTGAATCCGACGCTCGACGAGGCGCTGCAGAAGGGCGTTCCGCTCTACTTCCTGCTCGAGTTCGAGCTGACGCGCCCGCGCTGGTACTGGCTCGACGAAAAGGTTCTGACGGCGACGACGCAATACCGGCTCTCCTACAACGCGCTGACCCGCCAATACCGCGCGTCGAGCGGGCTGCTCGGTCAGACCTTCGACGCGCTCGACGAGCTCGAGCGATTTCTGTCGCGGGTCACCTCGCGCGAGGTGGCGCGGCGGGACCAGCTCGTGAAGGGCGTGCGTTACGACGCCGCCGTCCGATTGCGGCTCGATGTCAACCAGCTCCCGAAGCCATTCCAGGTGAGCGCGCTCGCGTCACGCGAATGGTCGCTGCAGTCGGAGTGGCATCGCTGGAGTTTCACGCCGTGAACGCCCGTGCGGAGAGGGCGAAGCCAAGGAGCGAAGCCCGCGTCTGCAAGCACGGGCGGCGCCCGACCCCAATGTCAGATCGCGAAGCCGCGGCGGCGCAGAAGCCGCACCGCTGGGCCCGATGGCGGGAACTGCAATCGTGGGAGTGCGCATGAGCGCGCGGGGCGAAGCCGAGGACGCCTGCGCGAGCAGGGCGAAGCCAAGGCCCGAAGGGCGCGCCTGCGAGCGCTGGCGGCGGCCGACCCCACGGAACAATCGGGACGCGGCAGCGGTGCGGAGGCCGCGCCGAAGGGCGCGTCCGCGCGCGATTGCGGGAGGCCGACACCTCGGTGAATCGAGTGCTGTCGCAGGCGCGGAGGCCGACACATGAGCGGCCTCATCCCGTCGCGCGGCATTCGATGGCTACTCCTCGCGTTTGCGTGCCTCGCGGCGATCTCGCTGTTCCTGCTCGCGACGGCGTCGGCCAACACCGATCTCTTCGCGCGGCGCTACGACCTCCTGTTGGTGTTGAACGGTGCGCTCGTCGTGCTGCTGATGCTGCTGGTCGGCGTCCAGCTTTGGCGCCTCGTCCGCAACCTGAAGGCGGGGATCTTCGGCTCGCGGCTCGCGGCTCGACTCGTGCTGCTGTTCGCGCTGGTCGCGGTGCTCCCCGGCGCACTCGTCTACGCGGTGTCGGTGCAGTTCCTGGGCCGTAGCATCGAGAGCTGGTTCGATGTGCGCGTCGACCGCGCACTCGAGGGCGGGCTCAACCTGGGGCGCAGCGCGCTCGACTATCTGCTCAAGGACACGACCAACAAGGCGGAGCGAATCGCGCTGACCCTGGCCGAGGGCGGTCCGGGCAGTGTCTGGACGCGCCTCAATCGGGCGGCCGAGCAGGCCGGGGTCTACGAAGCGGTCCTTTTCTCATCGACGGGCGGCGTGCTCGCGGTGGCCGGCGTCGGCGGCTCGCGGGCGCCGCCGGAACCACCGCCGGCGCAGGCACTGCGCCGGGCGCGGCTGCAGCAGATTTCCGCCGCCATCGAACAGTCGGGCGACGGCGGGCTCGCGCTGCGTGTCGTGACGGCGGTCAACGTCGACGATCGCCTGGAGCCGCTCAAGGTGCTGCAGGTCGTGGAGCCGGTGCCCAAGGCGCTCGCACAGGAGGTCGAGAAGGTACAGGCGGGATCGCGCGACTATCAGGAGATCCTGTTCACGCGGCAGTCGTTGAAGCGCCTCTACGCCGTGACGCTCACGCTGACCCTGCTGCTGGCGCTCACCTCGGCGCTCGGTCTCGCCGTCGTGCTGTCCGAGCGCTTCGCGGCGCCGCTGGGGCTCCTCGCGGAAGGCACGCGCGCGGTGGCGCAGGGGGACTTCACGCGGCGGCAGCCCGTGACCTCGCGCGACGAGCTCGGAGTGCTCACCGAATCGTTCAATACGATGACGGCACAACTGGCCGAAGCGCAGCAGAAGACCGAGGAATCGCGGCGCGCGACGGAGACGACGCGCGCGTATCTCGAAAGCATCCTCGGCAACCTGTCGGCCGGCGTACTCGCGTTCGACGACCGCCTCTGCCTGCGCACTGCGAACGCCAGCGCGGCGGTGATCCTGCAACAGCCGCTCGCCGACCTCACCGGCATGATGCTCGACGACTGGGGACGCAAGCTGCCGGCGCTCTCACCGTTCGCCGGGCTCGTCGCCGAGGGCTTCCGCGGAAGCCGCGAAGGCCAGTGGCAGAAGCAGTCCGAGCTCGCGGTGGCGAACCTGACGCGCGTGCTCCTGATGCGCGGCTCGCGTCTGCCGATGACGCCGGCCGCGGGTTATGTCGTCGTGTTCGACGACGTGACCGAACTCGCGCAGGCGCAGCGCGATGCGGCGTGGGGTGAGGTCGCGCGCCGGCTTGCGCACGAGATCAAGAATCCGCTGACGCCGATCCAGCTCTCCGCGGAGCGGCTCGCCGTCAAGCTCGCGCCGAGACTCGACGGCGCGGACCAGGAGACATTGAAGCGCGGCGCGCAGACGATCATCGCCCAGGTCACGGCGATGAAGCACATGGTCGACGATTTCGCGGTGTATGCACGCCAGCCGCGCCCAGGTACGATGCAGACGGTCGACGCGGGCGCGCTCTTGCAGGACGTGCTCGGGTTGTACGACAATCTGCGCCCGCATGTCTCGCTATCGTTGCCACCCGAGCCTCTTGTTATCCAGGCCGAACCCACACGCCTGCGCCAGGTGTTCCACAATCTCCTTCAGAACGCGATCGACGCACAAGCCGATGTTGCCGAGCCGCACTACGACATCACGCTCGAAGCGCGCGGCGACGAGGTCGTGTTCGCGTTCGGCGATGCCGGTACCGGATTCCCGGAGACCGTGCTGAGCCGCGCGTTCGAGCCTTACGTGACCACGAAGGCAAAGGGTACGGGACTCGGCCTCGCGATCGTGAGGAAGATCGTCGACGAGCACCGCGGCCGTGTCGAGCTGGCGAACCGGCGGCCGCGCGGGGCGCGGGTAATGCTTGTTTTCCCGCGCGGCGCGGCAGGCAGCGTAGCATAGGTGCGCGATGGTCCCAGCGAACGAAATCCTGATCGTCGACGACGAAGTCGGCATCCGCGAACTACTCTCCGAGATCCTGCAGGACGAAGGGTATCGCGTCTGCCTCGCCGAAAATGCGACCGCGGCGCGGACGTACCGCGCGCGGCAGCAGCCGGCATTGGTGCTGCTCGATATCTGGATGCCCGACACTGACGGGGTGACGCTGTTGCGCGAATGGGCAGCGTCCGGTCAACTCACGATGCCCGTCGTGATGATGTCCGGGCACGGAACGATCGAGACCGCCGTCGAAGCGACGAAGATCGGCGCCTTCGATTTCCTCGAGAAGCCCGTCGGGCTGCAGAAGCTGCTCGGCACCGTCGCGCGGGCGCTCAAAACGGCGCTTGCGAAGGAGCCGCGGCGAGTCTCGCTCGCGGCGCTCGGCACGAGCACCGCCGTTCGTGACGCCGAGCGGGCGATCGAGCAGCTCCTGGCAGCGAGGAAGCCGGTGCTGCTGCTGGGGGAGCCCGGCACCGGCCACGATGTCGCGGCGCGCGCGCTGGAGCTTCCCGAAGCACCGTGGATCACGCTGTCCTCCGGTGCGCGGCTCGCAACGAACCCGCTCGCCGTGCTCGACGAGGCGCGCGACGGCACACTGTACTGCGCCGAGATAGGCCAGTACACCAAGGCCGAGCAGAAGGGCCTCGCATTCCTCGTGCCAAAGCTCGAGCGGGCCAACGTGACGCTCGTGTGCACGAGCGCCGAGCCACTCGGCAACCTCGCCGCCGAAGGCAAATTCGACCCGGCGCTCCTCGCTGCGTTGTCGATTGGCGCGGTGCTGCTGCCGCCGCTCCGCGCGCGGCGCGAGGACATCCCGATGCTCGTCGATCGCTACTGGCGCGACATCACCGCGGCGCAGAAGGACGCCGAGCGTGGAACGACACGCACGGTGGTGTCACTGCCGGCCGCGGCGATCACCGCGCTCGCCAATGCATACTGGCCGGGCAACGTCGAGCATCTGCAGAATGTGGTGGCCAATCTGGCACTCAATGCGGGAGGGAGCGACATCACGCCGGACCATGTGAAGCGGCTGCTGGGCGAAGCGGCCGCGGCGAACCAGGCGGTGGCCCCCGAAATCACGGCGAGATTCTTCGAACTGCCGCTGCGCGAGGCGCGCGAGGCGTTCGAGCGGATCTACTTCGAGCAGCTTCTCGGACGCGAGCAGAGCAACATGAGCCGTGTCGCGGACAAGGCCGGGCTCGAGCGCACGCACCTGTACCGCAAGTTGAAGCAGCTCAACATCCGCTTCGCCCGCCGCGGCGAGGACGTCGGCAGCAGCGGTAACGGCTGAAACCGGCGCCGCGTCCGCGCGGCCCGACTCCCGACGATGAGCGTGCCCGCCGACGAGCGCAAGCGCATGGCCCCGCTCGTGATCGGCGCCATCGGCGTCGTCTACGGCGACATCGGCACCTCGCCGCTGTACACGCTGCGCCAGTGCTTTGGCGGGTCGCACCAGCTTGCGCTGACGCCCAATAACGTTCTGGGCGTCCTCTCGGTCATCTTCTGGGCGCTGATGATCGTCGTCACGCTCAAGTACGTGACGCTGATCATGCGCGCGGACAATCGCGGCGAGGGCGGCATCCTGGCACTGACGGCTCTCGTGTCGCGGGGGCTCGAGCACCAGGCGCGCCGCCGCTGGTGGTTGGTCGGGTTTGGCATCGTGGGCGCGGCGATGTTCTACGGCGACGGCATGATCACGCCGGCCATATCGGTGCTGGGCGCCGTCGAAGGACTGGAAATCATCGCCCCTCAATTGCACCCGTTCATCGTGCCGGCGACCCTCGCGATCATCGCTGCGCTGTTCGCGATCCAGCGCCATGGGACCGCGACCGTCGGGATCCTCTTCGGCCCCGTGATGTGTGCGTGGTTCGTCGTGCTCGCGGCGTTGGGCGCCGTCGAGATGGCGCGCTATCCGGCGGTGCTCCGGGCACTCGATCCCGGCTACGCGATTGCCTTCGTCGCCGCCGATCCGGCGATCGCGTTCCTCGCGCTCGGTGCCGTCGTTCTCGCAGTGACCGGGACCGAGGCGCTCTACGCCGACATGGGTCACTTCGGTGCGACACCGATCCGGCGGGCGTGGCTCTTCTTCGTGTTGCCGGCGCTGGTACTCAACTATTTCGGACAGGGCGCGCTGTTGCTCGCCAATCCAGCGGCAATCAAGAATCCGTTCTACCTGCTGGCGCCGCAATGGGCGCTGATCCCCCTTGTGATTCTCGCCACCTGCGCGGCCGTGATCGCGTCGCAGGCGGTCATTTCGGGTGCGTTTTCGCTGACGCGCGCCGCGATCCAGATGGGCTACTGCCCGCGCCTGAGGCTGCTGCACACCTCCGAGCGTGAGATCGGACAGATCTACGTGCCGTTCATCAACTGGACGCTGTTCATCGCAGTCATGCTGCTCGTACTGGGCTTCAGAAGCTCGGACAACCTGGGCGGCGCGTACGGCATCGCGGTGACGCTCGCAATGCTGATCGACTCGGTGCTGATCTTCGTCGTGATGCGGCGGATCTGGGGCTGGCGCATCCAGGTCGCCCTGGCCACGACACTGCCCCTGCTTGCCGTCGACTTCGCTTTCCTCGCGTCGAATGCGCTCAAGATCCCGGAGGGCGGCTGGTTCCCGCTACTGATCGGCGCCGCCATCTTCACGCTGCTCACGACGTGGAAGCGCGGCCGCGCGCTGCTGATGGTGCGGCTCGCCGAGGATTCGATGCCGCTTTCCATCTTCATCGAGAGCATCGCCGCGAGCCCGCCGCCGCGCGTTCCCGGGACCGCCGTTTTCCTGACTTCCGCCGGCGACCGCGTGCCGCACGCGCTCCTGCACAATCTGAAGCACAACAAGGTCTTGCACGATCGCGTCGTGTTCCTGACCGTACACACGCGCGACTTTCCCCGTGTCGCCGAGCGCGAACGCGTCGAGATCCGCGACCTGGGATGCCAGTTCTGGGATCTGGAAGCCTATTACGGATTCGCCGAGGAGCCCCACGTCCCCGCGCTCCTCGAGGCGTGCGCCGGGCGCGGGCTCGACTTCGACATGATGGACACGTCGTTCTTCGTGTCGCGCGAGACGCTGATTCCGTCGGTCGCGCCGGGGATGGCGCTGTGGCGCGAGCGGCTTTTCGTCGCGCTGGCCAAGATGGCGGTCAAGGCGACCGATTTCTTTCACGTGCCGACCAACCGCGTGGTCGAGCTCGGCACGCAGGTGGAGCTCTGATTCGCTGGCGGGCGAAAAAAACGCCGGCCCGGATGCGGTCCGAAGCCGGCGTTTCGCGGAGCGTCGCGCGGACTACAGCCCGTCCATCTGCGTCCGCATCGATTTCAGCGCCTTGCTCTCGATCTGCCGGATTCGCTCGGCGGACACGCCGTATTCGTCGGCGAGGTCCTGCAGTGTCGCCGGATCGTCCTCGCGCAGCCAACGCGCTTCGACGATGCGGCGGCTGCGGTCGTCGAGCTTCGACAGCGCATGCGTCAGCCCGGCCGTGCGGTTGCGCGCCGTCTGCGTGCGCTCGAGGATCTGGGCCGGCTCGTCTTCACGGTCGGTCAGAAACGCGATCGGCGAGACCGCATTGCCCTCGTCGTCCGGTTGCGGGTCGAGCGCAATGTCGCGGCCCGTGAGCCGGGTCTCCATCTCGACGACTTCCTCGGGCTTCACGCCGAGATCCTTTGCGATCACCTTCGCTTCGGCTGGTGTCAGCGTCGCACTGGTCTTCTTCATGCTGCGCAGGTTGAAGAAAAGCTTGCGTTGCGCCTTGGTCGTCGCGACCTTGACGAGCCGCCAGTTGCGCAGGATGTAGTCGTGGATCTCGGCCCGGATCCAGTGCAGCGCGAACGACACCAACCGCACCCCGCGCTCGGGATCGAAGCGGCGCACCGCCTTCATCAGCCCGACATTGCCTTCCTGGATGAGGTCAGCTTGCGGCAGGCCGTAGCCGAGATAGTTGCGGCTCACCGCCACCACGAGCCGCAGATGCGACAGCACCAGCTGCCCTGCGGCTTCGAGGTCGTTGTCGCGCTGCAGCCGACGGCCGAGCTCGACCTCCTGCTCAGCGGTCAGCAGCGGAAAGCGGTTCACCGCCTGGATGTAGTGATCGAGGCTACCCAGGGATGCTGGGGTCGGGAACGCCAGCGCGGTTCCGGTCATCTTGGATCTCCGTTCGTTGGGCGGCGCCTAGAGAATGGGCCCTCATTACTACCGTCCCGGCGCCATTTTAGCACTCGCATACTAAGAGTGCTAAGGCGACCCAATGGTTCCCGACTTGATTGCTCGGGTAAGGCCTGGATCGGACGGTGTGACCAACCCGGCGCGCAGATGACACTTTGGTCTCGTAACCCGTCAGGCCGCAGTGAGCGCTCGCGACCATCGCATCCAGGCGGTGCCGGGCGCGCCGCTGTGGGGTCGTAACGCGGTCAGCCGACGAGGGCTTCGACGAATTCGGTCGCCACAAAGGGCTTCAGGTCATCGACACCTTCTCCAATGCCGATGAAGCGCAACGGGACGGGGTGCTCCTTGGCGATCGCGGCAACCGCGCCGCCTTTCGCACTGCCGTCGAGTTTGGTCAACACGAGCCCCGTCAAACCCAGCGCGTCGTCGAACGCTCTTACCTGTGCGAGCGCGTTTTGCCCGGTGTTGGCGTCGAGGACGAGCAGCGTTTCGTGCGGGGCGGTCGGATCGGTCTTGCGGATGACCCGCTGGACCTTGCGGATCTCTTCCATCAGGTGAAGTTGCGTCGGAAGCCGACCCGCCGTATCGGCGAGCACGACATCGATCCCGCGTGCCTTCGCCGCGGCGATCGCGTCGAACACGACGGCCGCGGGATCGCCGCCATCCTGCGCGATCACCGTGACGTTGTTGCGCTCGCCCCAGACCGTGAGCTGCTCGCGGGCGGCCGCGCGGAACGTGTCACCCGCGGCGAGCAGGACCGACAGGCCGTTTCCCTGCAGATGTTTGGCGAGCTTGCCGATCGATGTCGTCTTCCCGGCGCCGTTGACGCCGGCCATCATGATCACGAACGGGCGCTGCGCGCCGATCACCAGCGGCGCTTCGAGCGGCGCCAGCAGAGCGGTGAGCGCCGCCTTCAGCAATGCCTTCGGATCGTCTTTGCCGCCCCCGCGCTTCCAGCGCGCTCGCAGGTCGGCCATCAGCTCCGCCGTGGCAGCGACGCCGATATCAGCAGTGAGGAGCGCGGTCTCGATCGCCTCCTCGGAATCCTCGTCCAGCGTCCGCCGACTGAAGGCGGAGGTGAGCGCGCCCGCGAGCTTGTCGCGCGACCGGGCGAGGCCTTCCCTGAGGCGCTCGCTCCACGGCCGTCCTTCGTCGCCGGCGGACTTGCGTTTGAAGAGGTCGAACATCGGCGGGCGTGGCGGGAAGTGGCAGACGGGCGTGAGCGACAACGGAGCAGCCAGCGCATCGCGCGACGGCAAAGCTATAATTTTACCTGTGCGCGACGGTGTGCCGATGTCCGCCGCGTTTCGTTCGCTTCCTTCGCTGCCACGGACACTTGCCCACGCGCCACGCGAACCGCGTTCGCATCATTGGTGGCGCCTGGCGCGGTCGCCGGATCTCGTTTCCCCCTGCCGAAGGCTTGCGTCCGACGCCGGACCGCGTTCGGGAGACGCTGTTCAACTGGCTCGGACAGGGACTGTCCGGCAAGCGGTGCCTCGATCTGTACGCGGGAACCGGGGCGCTCGTGCTGGAAGCCGCGTCGCGCGGTGCCGCGCTCGCAGTGGCCGTCGACTCCAATCGTCACCTGATCGAAGCGCTGCGGGCCACGGGGGTCGCACTCGGCGCGAGGGCACTCGAAACGCACGTCGCGGACGCGCACCGCTTTCTGGCTGGCGAGCAGCGGATTTTCGACGTGATCTTCGCCGACCCGCCCTATCGCGACGACCCGTGGGCGTGGCTGTTGCCCGGCTGCGCCTCGCGGCTCGCGCCGGGGGGATTCGTCTATGCCGAGGCGGCGCGGACGCTCTCACCGGCCCCCGGGCTCAGCCCGTGGCGCCGCGACAAGGCAGGGCAGGTGCATTATCATCTTTTCGTCCGCGCGGCCGACGCTGCGGGCTGATCCGCCCCGCCTTCTGTCCTTCCGCGCCCGCGCGCCATGCTCAAGGTCATCTACCCTGGGACGTTCGACCCGCTCACGCGCGGCCACGAGGACATCGTGCGGCGGGCGGCGAGACTTTTCGATCGCGTCATCGTCGGCGTGGCCGACAGCGAGGCCAAGCGGCCCTTCTTCACCACGGCGGAGCGAGTCGCGATGGCGCGCGAGGTGCTTGCGCCATTCGCGAACGTCGAGGTCGCGCCGTTCTCGTCATTGCTGATGGATTTCGTTCATGCGCAGGATGCCCGCGTCATTCTTCGCGGCCTGCGCGCAGCATCGGACTTCGAATACGAATTCCAGATGGCGGGAATGAACCGGAACCTCTATCCCGATGTCGAAACACTGTTCCTGACGCCGTCCGAGCAGTACATGTTCGTCTCGGCGACGATCGTGCGCGAAATTGCCCGTTTCGGCGGCGACGCCTCGCCATTCGTCCATCCCGCCGTGCTGGCGCGGCTCATGGCGAAGGTCGCGCAACAGCGCGAATAGCGGGTCGGCCCCGGAAGCGAGCCATGGCGCTGATCATCACCGATGAATGCATCAACTGCGATGTCTGCGAGCCCGAGTGCCCGAACGGCGCGATCTCGCAGGGTCCGGAAATCTACGTGATCGATCCGAAGAAATGCACCGAATGCGTCGGGCATTTCGACACACCGCAATGTGTCGAGGTCTGCCCTGTCGACTGCATCCCGGTGGATCCGGAGCACGTCGAGTCGAAGGAAGAACTGCGGAAGAAGTACGAGACGCTGATGGTCGAAAACCCGGGTCAGGCCGGCGTTTCCACGCCGTCGTAGCGCGCGGAAGTCCCGTTCCGACCGCGCCGGGCGTCAGGCGTTGGCCGCCTGCGGCAGGACGTCCGGGTGTAATACGATCGCGTCGATCGCCTCGATCTCGCGCGCGAGCGCGCGGACCTGGTCGGCAAGCGCGTCCTCCTGCTGGTTGAGTTCGGCCACGCGCTCCTCGAGCTCGCCACTCGCGCGGTGGATGCGCTTGATGCTCTCGAGCCGGCGCCGCAATTGCAGGTGGTGCTCTTTCACCTGTGTTTCGAGCGGCGACATCACCGCCCGGAGCCAGCTTTCGAGGTCGCGGTTCGCGATGTCGTAGACGTGCTTGACGCGCGAAGCGATCGTTTCGAAGAACCGCTTCATCAGTGCGAACTTGGCCTTGCTGAGCATGTTCCACAGCGTATTGAAGTGCTGATTGTACGCACGCTCCAGCCGGTCGATTTCCTTCTGGTACTTCAGCATCGAGAACGGCGGCGGGGCGTAGCGCTCGAGCCCCTGCTCCGCGGCAAAGCGCGTGTACATCGCCTGCATCATGTCCTGGATCTCGGCGGCACGACGCCCCGCCTCATCGAAGTCGGTGCGGATCGTCGCGAAGAAATTGTTCATCGCGGTGCGCACGCCCTTCGTGAACGGGCTGCCCTCGATGTGGCGTCGCGTCTTCGCGGCGTTGGTGCGCAGCGCGTCGAGCCCGACCACGTCGAAGAGCTGGTTCGTCTGCTGCGCGAAGACGGTTCGCAGCGCGGTAAACCGCTGCAACCCGCGCTCGAAGAGCTCTTTCTCCTCGCGCACGCGGTCCATCATGTGCTCGACGACGTCCTGATTCTTGCCGCGCAGGGCGCGCAGTTCGGTCAGCTGCTCGGCGATGCCGTTCTGCCGGGCGTCGAGCAGAGAGCGTACGCCGGCGGCCAGCCCCTTGACTTCGGCCTGCGTCGCCGCACCGACGATGTCGCGCTTCGCGGGAATCAGCTTGCGCGACAACGCATCCTCGAGGACCGGAAGGCGGCTCTTCGCGAGCAGCGCGTCGTCGCCGTTGACCTTCGCCAGGAGCGCCTTCTGCGCCGAGACCGCGAACACTTGCGCCGCGGGGATGCCGAGAAGGTGCGCCGAGTGCTTGAGCTGCCGGCCGATCTCGGCGTCGATGTCGCTGTCGGACTTCAGCTCATCCCATAAACCGTCGATCTTGTTCAGGATCACGATGCGCCCGGACTTGGTTGCCGGGTCCTCGCCCGCGAGGTGGTGGTTCCAGACGTCGAGGTCGGTCTTCGTGACGCCGGCGTCGGCCGCGAGGATGAACAGCACCGCGTGCGCGTTGGGCAGCAGGTTGAGCGTGAGTTCGGGCTCCGTGCCGATCGCGTTCAATCCCGGCGTGTCGAGGATCACGAGCCCCTGCTGCAGCAGCGGATGCGGGAAGTTGATCACCGCGTGGCGCCAGCACGGGATGTCGACCGCGCCTTCGCCTTCGGATTCGAGCGCGGAAAGGTAATCTTCGTCGTCGTAGAGTCCGTACTTGCGCGCGAGCTGCACGGGGACGCGCTTCACTTGGGACACGCGCGAGAGCGCCTCGCTCATCCGGTCGGCCGATGACAGGTCGAGCGGGATCGTGACCCATTCGTCGGCATAGTTCTTGAACTCGGCGACCGTCGCGTCCTTGAGACGCGTCTCGATCGGAAGCAGCCGGATCGACGGCGGACGGATCGTCTCGTAGAGCAGCTCGGTTGGACACATCGTCGTGCGGCCGGCCGACGACGGCAGCAGGCGCTGGCCGAAGTCGGCGAAGAAGATCGCGTTGATCAACTCCGATTTGCCGCGCGAGAATTCGGCGACGAACGCAACGACCAGCTTGTCCTGGTGCAGTCGCTCGAGGAGCTGCTGGACCTTGAGGTCGATTTGCGCGTCGGCCAAGTCCTGTTGCGCGAGCCAGTCGTGGAGCGCGGAAATGCCGGACGAGAGCCGGCGCCGCCAGTCGCTGTACGCCTCGAAGCGGGCAGCGAGTTCGCGGGAATGCGCGATGCCGTCGTGCCGGGTCATTGCGGGGGCGATCGGCTTTGGTTGACAGGAATCGGGGAAGGGGACTCTAACATGGCGGAAAGCATTTCCCGTGCCGAAGTCCCCCGCCAAGGCGGCGATGCCCGTTGGATAGGCTCATCGGCGTTGGCAGCGCGGACAATAGGTCGTAGCCCGCCCGCCCTGCCGCGTCATTTTTATTGCGGTGCCGCAGACGCGGCACGGCAGGCCCTCGCGGCCATAGACGCAATAATCGAGCTGGAAATAGCCCGGTTCGCCTTGGCTGTCGACGAAGTCGCGCAACGTCGAGCCGCCCTTCGCGATCGCGTCGCTCAGGGTCGCGCGGACCGCTGCGAGCAGCCTTCCGAGTCGCGCCTGCGAGACCCGTCGGGCCGGGGTCGTCGGACGAATTCCGGCGCGGAACAGCGATTCGTTCGCGTAGATGTTGCCCACGCCGACCATGAGCCGGTTGTCCATCAGCGCAAGCTTGATGGCCGCCTTACGCCGGCGGGTCGCACGCCACAGATAACCGGCATCACACGCCGCGTCGAACGGCTCCGGGCCGAGCGCCGCCAGCAGCGGATGCGCAGCGGCCGGCGGCGGCACCCAGAGGATCGCGCCGAACCGGCGTGGGTCGTGAAAGCGCAGCGTGGTCCCCGAATCGAGGACGATGTCGACGTGGTCGTGCGCGGAGCGCGGCGGTACCCCCATCCGCGTATAGACGCGCAAGCTGCCCGTCATCCCGAGGTGCATGAGCAGCGTGTCCTCGCCCATCCGGAACAGCAGGTACTTGCTGCGCCGGTCGAGGGCCCCGAATTTGCGGCCGGCGATCCTCCGTTGGAGCGATGCGGGAACCGGCCAGCGCAATCGCGGGTCGTACACATGCATTGCCGCGACCCGGCGGCCGATGACATGCGGCGCGACGCCGCGACGCGTGATTTCGACTTCGGGCAATTCAGGCATCAGCGGCCGAAAGAGAAAAGTAGCGTGCCGGCAGGCAAGTCCTAGCGGATTTGTTGCGCTGCCGAATATAACCTAAGATGGGCCGATTCCCGGCGCCCGGCGCCCCCAACGGAGCCCTCGCGCCACCCATTACGTGGAATGTCACCTTGGCTCAAATTCGTCGCTTCGCCCTACGTCTTGCCCCGCTGATCGCGTTTGCTCTCCTGCCGGCGGTCGGCACGGCGCAGACGCGGCCCGCCCCCGACACGGCGGCATCGGGAAGGTCGGGCCCCGCGGAGGCCGGCGGCCTCACCGCCGAGTTGATGTACCGGCTGCTCGTGGGCGACGTCGCGTTGCAGCGGGGTGAGCCGGCGCTCGCCGCACGGGCCTATCTCGAAGCGGCCCGCGAAAGCCGCGACGCGGCGCTGGCCCGCCGTGCGGCCGAGGTCGGCGTTGCCGCGCGCACGCGCACGCTCGCCCTCGAGGCCGCCCGACTATGGAGCGAGCTCGATCCCGTCGCGGATCGGCCGCGGCAACTCATTGCCGCACTATCGAGCAGCGGCGCAGGCAAATCCTTCGACATACCCGGCGCCGGCAACGATCTCAAGGCGGAGCTCGAACGCGTGCTGGCCGACGCCGCAAAGTCCGGGCCGGCGCTCGGCGAAGCCTTTCTGCAGTTGAACCGTCTGCTCAGTCACGAGCCCGACAAGACGGCGACGTTCAAGCTGGTCGAGGCGGTTGCCCGCCCATATCCGACGTTGCCCGAGGCGCAATTCGCCGTCGCGCTCGCCGCCTTCAACACCGGCCTCACTGACATCGCGACCTCAGCGATCGCGGTCCAGGCGGTGGACCGCGCGTTGGCACTCAAGCCGGGCTGGGAACGCGCCGTAATGTTGAAGGCGGAGATCCTCGGCAAGCGCTCACCCGCCGAAGCCATCGCGTACCTCCAGGCCTTCCTGCAGGAGCAACCGGACTCGAAGGCGGCCGCTGGCGCGCTGGCGCAGTTCTACGTCGAGCAGAAGCGTTATGCCGAGGCGCGCGCGATATTCGAGCGCTTCTGGGAGACGGACAAGGACAACCGCGACTACGAGTTCGCGATCGCAGCATTGGCCGTGCAGATGAAGGACTGGGCTGCCGCCGAGCCGCTCTTCGAGGAGCTGAAACGGTCGAACTACGACGAGAACGGCGGCGTGGAGCTCTATCTCGCCCAGATCGCCGAAGAAACGGGGCGCTATGCCCTCGCTTACGATCGTTATCTCGCGGTGCCGGACGGCGAGCGCGCCTGGTTCGCCAAGCTTCGTGCCGCCGCGATGCTCGCGAAGCAGAATCGGATCGACGACGCGCGTAGTTACCTCGCCGACCTACCGGCGGTGACGATCGAGCAGCGCGTGCAGGTGCGGCAGGCGGAGGCACAGCTGCTGCGCGATGCCGGCGATGCGACCGCAGCGTATGCGTTGCTGCAGCGGGCGCTCACCGAGCATCCGGACCAGCCGGACCTCCTGTACGACACGGCGATGGTCGCCGAAAAATTGGACAAGATCGACGTCGTCGAAGCGCAGCTCAGGAGACTGATCGAGATCACGCCGGACAACGCGCAAGCGCTGAACGCGCTCGGCTACACGCTCGTCGACCGGACCGAGCGATCGAGCGAGGGGCTCGCGCTGATCGAGCGTGCCTACAAGATCTCGCCGGAGGATCCGTTCATCCTCGACAGCATGGGTTGGGCCTACTTCCGGATGGGCAAGCTCGACGATGCGGAAACGTTCCTTCGGCGCGCGCTGGCCGACCGGCCGGACCCGGAAATCGCCGCTCACCTGGGCGAGGTGCTGTGGGCGAAGGGTGAACGAGTCCGCGCGCAGGAAGTCTGGCAATCGCAGTTGAAGGCCACGCCCGACCATCCGGTTCTTCTGGAAACGATGCGACGGCTCGCGCCGTAGCGTTGCAACCGGCGCCGCGCGCCGAAACGCGGCTCACCATGACGAAATTTGCGTGCTCGTTGCTGCGCGCGACGGCGGTAATCCTGCTCGCCGGCTGTGCGGTTGCGCCGGCGCGCACGCCGTCCACCACCTTTGCGGCCGTCGCCGATGTCCCGTTCGCGCTCGACGGCCGCCTCGCCGCGCGCCGTGGCGGCGATGCCGTCACCGCGAACTTCACGTGGCATCATGCACCACCGCGCGACGATCTGGTCGTGACCACGCCGGTCGGCCAATCGGTCGTGGAAATCACAGGCGACACGAACGCGCAACGCATGGAGATGCGAATGGCCGACGGCCGGCGCGCAGACGCGCCTGACTGGATATCGCTGACGGAGCGGGCGCTGGGTTTCCCGCTGCCGATCGCGGGTCTCGCCGCGTGGGTGCGCGGCGGCCCGCACTCCGGTGCGCCGCATTGGGTCGAGCCCGACGCGGCAGGACGGGCCGCCGTGCTGCGCCAGGACGGATGGGAAATCGTCTACGGATACGTCGATGACGCCACGCGGACGCCGAATCGCCTCCGGCTCGCCTACGCCGATGTCGAGCTCCGCATCGTTGTCGATCGATGGAACCCATGATGAACGGCACGCTGGGCAGGCGCGCCGGCATGTTCGCGACATGCGCACGTTGATTGTTCCGGCGCCGGCCAAGCTCAACTTGTTCTTGCACGTGACCGGCCGCCGTGCCGATGGTCGCCACGCGCTCGAAACGCTGTTCGTCGCGCTCGACTGTGGCGACACGATCACACTATCGCGCCGCGACGACGGGGCGATCTGCCGCACCTCGGTTCTGCCGGACATCGCGCCGGAGGACGACCTTGCCGTGCGGGCAGCGCACGCACTCAAGCGGGCGAGCGGTTGCATGGCGGGCGCCGACATCGCAGTCGTGAAACGCATACCGATCGGTGGCGGGCTGGGTGGCGGCAGCTCGGACGCGGCGTCGGTATTGCTGGCGCTCAACCGGCTCTGGAACGTCGATCTTGCGCGGGTGCGGCTGATGGAAATTGGCGCAGCACTCGGCGCCGACGTTCCGTTCTTCGTCTTTGGGCGGCCGGCCTTCGCACACGGTGTGGGCGACGTGTGTCGAGCGGTTTCGCTGCCGCCGCTCTGGGTCGCGGTGATCGCTCCGCCAGTGGTCGTATCGACCGCCTCCATCTTTGCCGCGCACGAATTGACACGAAACACGCCGTCGGCGAAAATGGAATGCTTTTCCGAGGGTTACGGTCGAAACGACCTGCAAAGCGTCGCCGTTGCGCGTTTTCCGGAGATGGCCGCGGCACTGTCGGAATTGCAAAAGTGCTCGCCGCTCGCACGGATGACGGGATCCGGCGGCTGCGTGTTTGCGACGTTTGGCTCCGAGGAACAGGCGCGTCGCGCATTCGAGGCGCGGCCGCCGGGCATGGCAGGTTTCGTCGCCCGCACGCTTTCGCGCCATCCGCTTGCGGATTTCGCGTGATCCTCGGAAGGGGTCCATGCGGTGCCTTGCGCGCTCTTTCGGGCGCACCGGTTTTCTCCGCTGGGGAGTCGCCAAGTTGGTTAAGGCACCGGATTTTGATTCCGGCATTCGAGGGTTCGAATCCTTCCTCCCCAGCCACACATCGACGGGCAGGCTGTCGCACGCCAGGGCGGCCTGCCCGGTCTTTTTCTTTTTGTGAAATAGGTTCGCCATGGCCTTCGAGCGGATGAGAGTTTTCGCCGGAAACGCGAATCCGAAGCTCGCCGAGGCCGTCTGCAGGCATTTGAACATCAGTCTCGGCCGCTGCGTCGTCGGCCAGTTCTCCGACGGCGAGGTGATGGTCGAGCTGCTCGAGAACGTCCGCGGCCGCGACGTGTTCATCCTGCAGTCGACCTGTGCACCGACCAACGACAACCTGATGGAAATCCTGGTCATGACCGACGCGCTGAAGCGCGCCTCGGCCGGCCGCATCACCGCGTGCATTCCCTATCTCGGTTACGCGCGACAGGATCGCCGCCCGCGCTCGGCGCGGGTCCCGATCACGGCGAAGGTGGTCGCGGACCTGCTCACGACGGTCGGGGTTGACCGCGCGATGGTGATGGACCTGCACGCCGACCAGATCCAGGGCTTCTTCAACATTCCGGTCGACAATATCTACGCGACGCCGATCCTGCTGGGCGACCTCTGGAAGCAGAACTACGACGACCTCCTCGTCGTGTCGCCTGACGTCGGCGGCGTCGTTCGCGCCCGCGCGATCGCGAAGCGGCTCGATTCGGACCTCGCGATCATCGACAAGCGGCGTCCACGCGCCAACGTCTCCGAGGTGATGAACATCATCGGCGACGTCGCGGGCCGGGCCTGCGTGATCATGGACGACATCGTCGATACCGCGAACACGCTGTGCAAGGCGGCCACCGCACTGAAGGAGCATGGCGCGAAGAAAGTTGTCGCCTACTGCACGCACCCCGTGCTCTCCGGCGGAGCGGTCCCGCGGATTGCAGCGTCCGAGCTGGACGAGATCGTCGTCACCGACACCATCCCGTTGTCCGACGAGGCGAAGGCTTGTTCGCGCATCCGCCAGCTCTCGTGCGCGCAGCTGCTCGCCGAGACGATGACGCGCGTGTCGAACGAGGAGTCGGTGAGTTCGCTGTTCACGGAGTAGCGGCGCGAGCCTGGGAGCAGGGTCCCCACGAAGTGGGGTGCGACCGGGGCGAGTCGACGCAACGAGGCCGACAACTCGGCGCAACGATGATCGTTGAACGGGCGGAGGCCGAGGCGGCGCGAGCCTGGGAGCAGGGTCCCCACGAAGTGGGGTGCGACCGGGGCGAGTCGACGCAAAGCGGCTGACGCTCGGCGCATCGAATGGCACGGCGCCACAAGGAGGCCGCGGCGGCGCGAGCGGCGCAGCCGTATCCGTACGGCGATGCGAGCTAGTGGCAACCCTTCCGGGATTCGGGTTATAATTCAAAGCTTTCCCCGGATCCGACGATCCGGGATGTCGCCAACCGCGGACGACCGGCGGGCCTTAGCGATAAGTGCCCGGCCCCGGAAGGCCGCAGACATCAGGAGCAGGATCCATGCAGATCGAATTCACCGCGTTTCCGCGCACGAGCGAAGGCCGCGGCGCAAGCCGTCGGATGCGGCGCGCGGGCAAGGCCCCGGGCATCGTCTACGGTGGCGCAGGCGCGCCGCAACCGATCGAGCTTGATCACAATGCACTGTTCCACGCGCTGCGCAACGAGGCGTTCCATTCGTCGATCCTGATGATGAAGCTCGACGGCAGCGCGACCAAGGTGTTGCTGCGCGATGTCCAGATGCATCCGTTTCGCAACGAGATCCTGCACGTGGATTTCCAGCGGATCGACGAGAACCGCAAGATCCACATGAAGGTCCCGCTGCACTTCGTGAATGGTGAAAACTCGCCCGCGGTGAAGACCTCCGGTGCGATCGTCAGCCATGTGATCAACGAAATCGACGTGACCTGCCTGCCGAAGGACCTCCCGGCGTTCATCGAGGTCGACCTCATCGCGCTCGACGTCGGTCATTCGATCCACGTCTCGGCGCTGACGTTACCTTCCGGAGTCATGGTGGTTGCACACGGCAAGACCGATCCGGTCGTCGCCGCCGCCGTCGTTCCCAAGGCGCATGTCGAAGAGGTGGTCGAGGCCGTGCCTGGCGCCGAGGTGGTTGCCGGCGAGGCGGCGGTGCCGGCACCTGCAGCCGAAGCGAAGCCTGCTGAAAAGGAAGGCGAGAAGAAGGAAGCCGCCAAGGACGAGAAAAAGAAGAAATAGGCCCAGACGTCGCCTCGAGGACGAAGGCCCGCCGCGTCACGTCCGGGGCGGGCCTTTTCGTTGCCGCTACGCCGCCGCTCGCCGAGACAAGGGCTTGAAACTCGACCACGACCATGGCTATTCCGATCCGTCTCGTCGTCGGGCTGGGGAACCCCGGCCGGGAGCATGAAGCTACCCGGCACAACGCGGGCTTCTGGTTCGCCGACGCCCTTGCCGCGCGGTTGAGCTGCGCGTTCGTCACCGAAGGGAAATTTCACGGCCAGGTCGCGCGGGGGCCGGGCGACCTGCGACTCCTGAAGCCGGGCACGTACATGAACCTGTCCGGGCGCTCGGTCGCCGCGTTGGCGCGGTTTTTCGGAATCGATGCGGCGGAGATCCTCGTCATCCACGACGAATTGGACTTGCGGCCAGGCGAGATCAAGATGAAATTCGGCGGGGGCAGCGCCGGGCACAACGGCCTGCGCGACATCGACGGGCAGCTCGGGACCGCGGAATTCTGGCGGCTGCGACTCGGGATCGGCCACCCCCGCGATTCGGCTCTCCCGCAGCAGGACGTCGTCGATTACGTGTTGCGCTCGCCTTCCGCCGAGGAACGGACCGCGATCCGCGGCGCAATCGCCAAGGGTCTCGATGCCTGGCCGGCGATCGCTGCCGGCGACTTCGAACGCGCGATGCTGCTGCTGCACACGAAGGAAGCGCCATGACCGCGAGCGTGGGGGAATCGAAGGCCGACGCGGGAGCGGAGACCGCCCAATGAGCCTGAGATGCGGCATCGTCGGGCTGCCGAATGTCGGGAAGTCGACGCTCTTCAACGCGCTCACCAAGGCCGGCATCCCCGCTGAGAATTATCCGTTCTGCACGATCGAACCCAACATCGGCATCGTCGCGGTTCCCGATCCGCGCCTCGGGCAACTCGCGGCCATCGCGCGTCCGGAAAAGGTGCTGCCGGCGACCGTCGAGTTCGTCGACATCGCGGGCCTCGTCGCCGGCGCGTCAAAGGGCGAAGGGCTCGGCAACCAGTTTCTCGCCAACATCCGCGAGACCGATGCGATTGCGCACGTTGTGCGCTGCTTCGAGGACGATAACGTGGTCCATGTCGCGGGCAGCATCAACCCGGCCTCCGATATCGAGACGATCAATACGGAGCTCGCGCTGGCGGATCTGGCGGCGGTGGAAAAGCAGCTCGCCAAGTACGAACGGGCCGCACGCGCCGGCGGCGACAAGGAGGCGCAGCGGATCGTCGGCGCGCTGAAGAAAGTGGAATCGGTGCTGGACCAGGGCGGGCCGGCGCGCCGCGCCGACCTTTACGCCGAGGAGCTGGAAGTGCTGCGCCCGTTCTTCCTGCTCACGATGAAGCCGACGATGTACGTCGCCAACGTCGCCGAGCGCGGGTTTCATGACAATCCGCTGCTCGACGCGGTCCGAGCGCACGCGGCGAAGGAGGGAGCGCCGGTCGTCCCGGTATGCGCTGCGCTGGAGGCGGAGATTGCCGACCTCGACGGCGAGGACAAGCTCGCCTTCCTCGCGGACCTGGGCCTGTCGGAGCCCGGGCTCGACCGGGTGATCCACGCGGGCTACAAGCTGCTCGGCCTCGAGACCTTTTTCACCGCGGGCCCGAAGGAAGTGCGCGCGTGGACGATTCATGCCGGCGCCACTGCGCCGCAGGCGGCGGGGGTCATCCATACCGATTTCGAGAAGGGCTTCATCCGCGCCGAGGTGATCGCGTTCGACGATTTTCTGGCATGCCGCGGCGAGCATGGCGCAAAGGAGCGCGGCAAGATGCGACTCGAAGGCCGGGAGTACGTCGTGCGGGACGGCGACGTCATGCATTTCCGTTTCAACGTCTAGACGAGTGCGCGACACGCGATGACGAAACTGCGCTTCTCGAAGATGCAGGGACTCGGCAATGATTTCGTCGTGCTCGACGGCATCCGCCAGCGTGTGGACCTGACGCCGGCGCAGTTGCGGCAGCTCGCCGATCGCCGGTACGGTGTGGGTTGCGACCAGATCCTGGTCGTCGAGGCGGCAACGCGTCCCGACGTGGATTTCCGCTATCGCATCTACAACGCCGACGGCGGCGAAGTCGAGCAATGCGGCAACGGTGCGCGTTGCTTCGTCCACTTCGTCCGCGAGCAGGGCTTGACCGACAAGCGCGCGATCCGTGTCGAGACCACGGGAGGGATTATCGTGCCCGAAATGGTCGCGGGCGGCGAGGTAACGGTGGACATGGGGGTGCCGCGCTTCGCGCCGGCAGAGATCCCGTTCCTGGGCGACGGCGACGAATTGATCCGGCGGCTCGATATCGACGGCGACGTCATCGAAATCACCGTGGTGTCGATGGGCAATCCACATGCGGTGCAGGTGGTCGCCGACGTCGAGCGCGCGCCGGTGGCAACACAGGGTCCCAAGATCGAGCACCACCGCCGCTTTCCGCAGCGTGCCAATGCCGGCTACATGCAGGTGGTGGATCGCGCTACCATTCGCCTGCGCGTCTGGGAGCGGGGAACCGGCGAGACGCCCGCCTGCGGCACCGGGGCTTGTGCGGCGGTCGCGGCCGGCATCCGCCGCGGCCTGCTCGACTCCTTGGTGCGTGTCGAGACGCGCGGCGGATGGCTGACGGTCGCTTGGGCCGGAGCGGATGCGCCGGTGTCGATGACGGGTCCTGCGGCAACGGTTTTCGAGGGCGAATGGATCGTGCCGGCCGCGGAAGACGCGCGGCGGGTGCGGCCACACGAATAACAGCACGAGGACAGGACTGCCCGGATGGACGCCAACGCGGTCGCCGACTATCTCAAACAGAACCCGGCCTTCTTCGAGGACTACGCGGACATGATCGCGGAGATCTTCGTCCCGCATCCGCACGGCGGTCACGCGATTCCCATCGCCGAGCGGCAGATCGTCACGCTGCGCGAGAAGAACGCCGAGCTCGAGGGCCGGTTGCGCGAGCTGATCCAGTTCGGCGGCGAGAACGACCAGATCAGCGAGAAGCTGCATCGCTCGACGCTGGCGCTCTTCGCGGCGCCCGACCTCGAAACCACCCTCGCCGTGCTCTATCACAGTCTGAAGGAAGATTTCGGCGTGCCGCACGTAGCGAGCCGACTCTGGGGCAGGGTACCCGAGCAATCCTATCTGCCGGAGCTCGCCGCGACGACGCACGAGCTGCGCGAATACGCCGACCATCTGGGCGCGCCGTATTGCGGACCGGTCCCACCGTTCGAATCGCGCGACTGGTTCGACGCCGGACCGGCGTGCCGGTCGTATGCGTTCCTGCCCATGCGAACCGCGCACACGTTCGGCCTGCTGGGGCTTGCCAGCGAGGACGCCGCGCGCTTCTATCCGGGCATGGGCACGGTCTATTTGACGCGACTCGCGGAACTCGCAAGCGTCGCGACGGCGCGCTATCTGCCGCCGGCTTAAGGCGCAGTTCACGCTCAGCCGGTCGCGATGCGCGCAGCCCCGCCGCCGCGATCCGCCGTCGCGACAATCGCCCCCGGCAACGTCGCGTTGCTCGCGGCATTCGGCGAGAGCCTCGCCGGGCGCCCGCTGCACACGCGCAGCGCATACATGCGCGACGCCGCCGTGCTGGCCGCGCTCGCGGGGGACGCGGACCTCGCGCGGATCGTTTCGGCGCAGCTGCGCCGCTTTCTCGCGACGCTGCACGGACGCGGACTCTCCGGGCGCAGCCTCGCGCGGATGCTTTCGTCGTGGAGAGCGTTCTACCGCTTCCTGCTCGAGCGCGACGGGGCGCTCGGCGAAAGCCCATGCGCCGGATTGAGGGCACCCAGGTCGCCGCGCAAGCTTCCGGCGGCACTTTCGCCGGACGAGGCGGTGCGTCTGGTCGAAATCGCCGGCGATGACCTGCTCGCCGTGCGCGACCGCGCGCTGCTCGAGCTCGCGTACTCGTCAGGGTTGCGGCTCGCCGAACTGGCCGGCCTCGATATCGACCGCGTAGATCTGTCGGCCGGCGAGGTTCGCGTCTGGGGCAAGGGGGCGAAGGAACGCATCGTCCCCGTCGGTGCCGCGGCGCGCAATGCGATCCGCGCCTGGCTCGCGCTGCGGGCTGCGATATGCGGCGCCGGTCACAAGGCGCTGTTCGTGGGTCGGGGCGGCGCGCGGATCGCCCCACGCACGATCGAGCGCCGGCTCGCGGGATGGGCCGTGAAGCAGGGATTGGCGCAGCACGTCCACCCGCACATGTTGCGGCACTCGTTCGCCTCCCACCTGCTGCAATCTTCGGGTGACCTTCGTGCAGTACAGGAGATGCTCGGGCACGCGAGCATCGCGAGCACGCAGATCTACACGCATCTCGATTTTCAGGCCCTCGCCAAGGTCTACGACCAATCGCATCCGCGGGCGAAGCGCAAGCGCCGATAGCGCAACGACGCGCGCGTCGAGATTTCGGCGCCCCACCGGGACGCTGCACTTAACCTGTAGCCGACATCGGATCGCTCCCCTATCAAGGGGCCGCGAACCGCCTACCGCTCGTCGGCTGATCCCGCTTCCGAGGTATCCGGAGGGTTGCAATTTATGCACCTGTCATGCAACCTATCTATGCAATTGTCATATCCGCGGGTTTCGTCCATCGTGTTGCCCAGAGCGGGCAGGGTGGTCGAATTGGCGTTATGCCCGCTGGCGCCGGAGCGCAGCCCAGCCAGCCTCGGGCGCGCTTCCTCCGAAAATGCGGTTTCGGACGGGCGCAGCGGGTTTCACGAGACGAGGTCGTCCATGCTGCAAGACAATTTTGGCGCGCAAGCGCGCGCTGCCTCCCCACTGTTCACTCGTGCGGCCGGCTTGATGGTATTGGCCGTCGGCCTGCTGGGCCTCGCCCCGTCAGCATCCGCTGCCGGGCAGGCGGCGCTCGGGATCTATCGCTGCAGCAACACCTTCTTCTATCTCGACGGCAACAACGACAGCATCGCCGATCTCAAGGTTCCAAGTGCGCCGATCCCATGCCCGGTCGGCGTCGGGACCAACTCATACGGGCTGCTGATGGACATTACCGGGTCGGGCACGCGCAGCCCGGTAACTTACCTCAACGGCATCTGGTCGCTGGACCAGAACCGCGACGGCGTCGCAGAAACGGTGTTTGGCTTCGGCGGTGTGCCTGGCGACGTTCCGATGGTCGCCGACATGAACGGCGACGGCAAGGACGATCCCGTCCTCTACCGGAACGGCGCCTGGTACGTAAGCTCCTCTGCCACCCCCGGTGCCATCACGACCACCTACTACTTCGGCGGCGTGCCGGGCGACATACCGATGCTCGCTGACGTCAGCGGCGATGGGGTCCCGGATCTGATCATCTACCGCGTCGGCTTCTATGGCGGGACGTGGTACGTGTCGACCGCGCGCAACGGCGTCGCGGACACCATTTTCTATTTCGGCGGCGCGCCCGGAGATATTCCTCTGGCGTTCGATTACAACAATGACGGAGTCGCCGACATCGCGATCTTTCGTTCCGGCGCGTGGTACGTGTCGACCGCGCGCAATGGCATTGCCGACGCCGTTTTCAGCTTCGGCGGCGCCGCGAACGACCAACCGCTTTACGCTGGCCGCGGCACGATTCCGTATCCGTATCTCGACGCCACACGGTTCCTGAACCAAGCGTCGTTCGGGCCGACGGTCCCCGAAATCGCCAACGTCCTGTCGATGGGGTACTCGGCGTGGATCGACGACCAGTTCGCCAAGCCGGTGACGGCGCTCCCGGTCATGGCATGGCAGCCGCAGAATGAGCCCGCCAACTGCACGAGCCCGCTGACCGCCGGCGGTCCGTTTGATCCGTTCGGCACCGACTGCCCGCGTGACCTGTATTCGGCCTACCAGGTTAAGCGCCACTTCTTCATGAACGCGCTGACTGCGCCGGACCAGTTGCGCCAGCGGGTCGGCTGGGCGCTGTCGCAGATCATGGTGACCTCGGCGGCGCTGGATCCGATCGCCTACGCCAACCGCGACTACCAGCAGATGCTGATCGACAACGCGTTCGGCAATTTCCGCGACTTGTTGTTCTGGGTCACGGTGAGCCCGTTCATGGGCAACTACCTCGACATGGCGAACAACAACAAGGCCAACCCGACCACGGGGCAGCAGCCGAACGAGAACTACGCGCGCGAACTGTTGCAGCTGTTTTCGGTCGGCACCCTCCTGCTCAACCCAGACGGAACAACTATCCTCGACCCGCAGGGCCAGCCGTATCAGACCTACGACCAGAACGACATCACCGAGCTCTCGAAGGTCATGACGGGATGGACGTACTATCCGCTCGGCGCGACGGCCACCTGGAACGCGCCGACGAACTACCTGTACTCGATGATCCCGTGCGAAGGCACGGCCACCCCCTGCGGGACGATCAACCGTCACGAGACCTCGCTCAAGACCGTGCTCGGGTACACGATTCCCCCCGGGCTGTCCGCCGACGTGGATCTCGCCACCGCGATCAACGTGATCTTCTACCACCCGAACGTCGGGCCGTTCATCGGCAAGCAATTGATTCAGCACCTGGTGACGAGCAACCCGTCACCCGCCTACGTGGGCCGCGTCTCGGCCAAGTTCAACGACAACGGCGCGGGCGTGCGCGGCGACATGAAGGCGGTCGTGAAGGCGGTCCTGATGGATCCGGAAGCACGCGCGCCGCGCAACCCCATCGGCAAGTTCGGGAAGCTGAAGGAGCCCGTTATCCTGCTCACCAACTTCCTGCGCCTCATGGGGTACTGGGCCGGCGCGTACACCGATGGCGTCGATGCAATCCGGTCGGGCGGGCCGCTGGTGCAGATGGGACAAGAGATCTACACGTCGCCGACGGTGTTCAACTACTATCCATCGGATTATGTCGTGCCCGGGACGACCTTGTACGGGCCGCAATTCGGCATCTTCGATCCGACGACGCTCTTCGCGCGCAGCGCCGTGCTGTACGACTGGACGCTCGGCGCCAGCTGCGGCGCGGCGCCCAACAACAACCTGTGCGGCCCGAATCCGGATACGACCGTGGCCGGGGCGGTCGGCACGAAGATCAACTGGGCGTCGCTCGCCTCGCTTTCGACGAACCCCGCGGCGCTGGTCGACCAGGTAAGCATGATCATGCTGTACGAAGTGCTGCCGCCGGGGCAGCGACAGCACGTCATCAACGCCGTGACAGCTGTCACCCTGAGCGCGACGCCGACGGTCGCACAGTTGCGCGACCGCGCCAGGACGGCGGTCTATCTGGTGGCAATTTCGCCCAAGTATCAAGTGGAGTACTGACATGAGCGGACCCTTCATCTTCTCGCGCCGCCGGTTCCTGCAGCAGGCCGGCGGATTCTCCGCGGTGTCGCTTGCCGCCAGCATGGACAAACTCGGTCTCGCCAGCGCAGCGGCGCAAGCGGGGGGCTACAAGGCGCTCGTCTGCGTGTTCCTCTTCGGCGGCAACGACGCCAACCACATGGTGCTGCCGTTCACGGATTACGCGCAGTACAACGCTTCGCGTGCGCCGGCGACCGGGATCAACATCCCGCAGCTTGGCGCCGGCAGCATGCTCCAGATCACGCCGCTCAACACCTTCGGCAAGGTCTACGGCCTGCATCCATCGCTGCCGGAGGTCCGGTTGCTCTTCAACGCCGGCAAGCTGGCAGTCCTCGCGAATAACGGACCGCTGGTCGATCCAATCACGCGCGCGCAATACATTGCGTCGGGCCACGCCGGCAAGAAGGTTCCGTTGAACCTTTTCTCGCACAGCGACCAGCAGCAGCAGTTCATGACGTCGATCTCGCAGTCGACGCTCGGACCGATCACGGGCTGGGCCGGGCGGCTCGGCGACAAAGTCGTCGGCATGAACGCGCCGAATGCAACGCCGATGTCGATGTCGTTTTCGGGCTTGCAGACATTCGGCAACGGCGTGGCCGTGAAGACCCTGGCGCTGCCGAGCAGCGGTACCTTCGGCTTCAGGGGCGACGGGACGAACGCGCAACAGGTGGCGCGCAGCACCGCGCGCAACGCGATCATGAAGATGTGGGACGCGAACCTGATGACCGCCGCCGCGCAGCAGACCATGGGTGTCGCCATCGATTCGGCCGTGGCGATCAACGCGATCACCAGCGCGAACCCGGTTGCGGGAAATCCCATCTTCGAGGCATTCAGGAACCCGGCGAACCCGGCGCAGCAGCTCAATACCAGCATCGCCCGCCAGTTGAAGGCGGTCGCCAAGATCATTCAGGGAAGAGCGTCGCTCGGCCACCAGCGGGAAATCTTCTTTGTCTCGATCGGCGGCTTCGACACGCACAGCAACCAGGTCGCCTCGATCAACGGCGGCGCGAACAACGGCCTCTACCCGCAGCTCTCGCAGGCACTCTGGGCGTTCTACAACGCCACCGTCGGACTGGGGGTTGCGAACGAAGTGACGACATTCACGATGTCCGATTTCTCGCGGACGCAGAAGCCCAACGGCAACGGGACCGACCACGCGTGGGGAACGCACAACTTCGTGCTCGGCGGCAGCGTACTGGGCCAGAACTTCTATGGCACGTACCCGAACCTGTTGCTGGGCTCGGCGGGGACGGACGATTCCGGCAACCAGGGCCGCTGGATCCCGACAACGTCGATCGAGCAATACGGCGCGACGCTCGCCAAATGGTTCGGGGCGAGTCCGACCGACGTCTACCAGATCTTCCCGAATCTCGACCCGGGTAACCCGAACGCCAGACAGCTGTCGCTATCGCCGGATCTGGGGTTCCTCATGTAGGAAGCGCATCCCCTCCGCGCCGAAAGGCAACGCGGAAGCCCCCGGGCCACTCCTCCCCGGGGGCTTTTTTCATCGCGCTGCGTCGGGCCGGGTTCCGTCGGGGAGCGGGTCGAGAATCTGCACGACGCCTGGCAGCCACGGCAGATCGTTGACGCCCGGATCGCGGCCCGCCTGTTTGATCAGCGCGGTCAGCTGGCCACGGTGGTGGGTGCCGTGGTTGAAGAGTTGCACGGCTGCCACCGCGCGTGACAGCGCGCGGGTCTTGCCGTCGACGCGGCTCTGGTACACGAGCGTCCCTTCCAGCCACTGCGGCGTCACGTTGCCTGCCCAGTCGAGGATCTTGCGGTCGGTGATTTCGCGTTCGTGCGTCAATTCCCCGAAGTCGGCGTACATGTCGGCACCGAAGGCGGGCACCGCGCAGGGTTCGTCGATGAAGCGCCCGAGCCACATCCGGTCGCCCCAGAGCAGGTGGTTCAGCGTTCCATGCATCGAGGCGAAGAACGCGCCGCGATCGCGCTTGCGCTCGTCGTCGCCGAATTGCGCAAGCAGCACGTAGAGCCGCTCGTTCATCCAGCGGTTGTAGCGCGCCATGAGCTGGCAGTATCCGGGCGTGACCATCGGGGAGCGCGGCGAGGTCGGGGGGTCGAGTGCGGCGGTCGTTCGCAGACCGCAAATTGTAGCCGAAGGAAAAAACGGGGCGCCTTTGGGGGCGCCCCGAATTTTGCTGAGGAGAAACTGCCAGAATCGACGAGCCTCGAACCGCTCGCCCTGCAGGCGGCCCGCGACGAAGCGCGGGCCGCAATGCAACCGTTACATTCGGTAAGCCGACTCGCCGTGCGAGCTGATGTCGAGCCCTTCGCGTTCCTCTTCTTCGGGGACGCGCAGGCCGATGGTCAGGTCGACGAGCTTGTAGGCGATGTATGCGACGACGCCCGACCAGACGATCGTGATACCGACTGCCTTGGCCTGGATCCATAGCTGCGCGAGATATCCCGGGTACTCGGTCTTGCCGGTCACCCAGTCGGCCACCACGCTCGGGCCACCAAGGTCGGGTGAGACGAAGATGCCGGTGAGCAGCGCACCGAGAATCCCGCCGACAGCGTGCACCCCGAACACGTCGAGCGAGTCGTCCACGCCGATCATCCGCTTGAGGCCGTTGACGCCCCACAGGCAGACAAGGCCCGCCGCGGTGCCGATGACGAATGCGCCGGGGATGCCGACATTGCCGGCGGCTGGCGTAATGGCTACGAGGCCCGCAACTGCGCCCGACGCGGCGCCCAGCATCGAGGGCTTGCCCTTCAGCAGCCATTCGCCGAACGTCCACGACAGCACCGCGCAGGCGGTGGCGAGGAACGTGTTCATGAACGCGAGCGCGGCCGAGTTGTTCGCCTCGAGCGCCGAGCCGGCGTTGAAGCCGAACCAGCCGGCCCACAGCAGCGACGCGCCGATCATCGTCATCGGCAGGTTGTGCGGCGCCATCGATTCCTTGCCGTAGCCGATCCGCTTGCCGATCACGATCGCGCCGACGATTCCGGCGACACCCGCGTTGATGTGCACGACGGTGCCGCCAGCGAAGTCGAGCGCGCCCATCTGCCAGATCCAGCCGGCCTTCGCGTTCGTCGCCTCGACGACGTTGGCCGCGGTGTACGCGTCGGGGCCAGGCCAGAACCAGACCATGTGCGCGATCGGCGCGTAGGCGAACGTGAACCACAGTGCGGCGAACAGCAGCACCGCGGAGAATTTGATGCGCTCGGCGAACGCGCCCAGGATCAGACACACCGTAATCGCCGCGAAGGTCGCCTGGAACGCGACGAAGACGAGTTCGGGCAGCGGCGTGTTCTTCGAAAACGTCGCTGCCATCGCGAACTCGCCCTTCGACGAGTCGAACGTGCCCTTGAGGAACAGCCGGTCGAAGCTGCCGAAGTACGCGTTGCCCTCGGTGAACGCGAGGCTGTAGCCGTAGATGCACCACAGTACCGTGATCAGCGAAAACACGACGAACACCTGCATCAACACCGACAGCATGTTCTTCGAGCGCACCATGCCGCCGTAGAACAGCGCCAGCGCGGGAATGCTCATCATCAGCACAAGCGCGGTCGAAACCAGCATCCATGCGACGTCGCCCTTGTTCGGCGTCGGTGCGGGCGCCGCGGTCGCAGCCGGGGCGGCGTCGGCCGCCGGCGCGGCGGCAGCGGCGGGAGCTGCGGGTGCCGGTGTCGCAGCGGGAGGCGCCTTCGTGTCGGCCTGCGCCAGTACTGTCGGCGCGCTGGCGCCCGCATTCGGCACGCCGCCGTCCGCCAGTGCCGGAGTGATCGCGCCCTGCGCGAGCGCGCCGGCGAGCGCGAGGAGTGTGAGCAATCGTTTCATGTCGGTTCCCCTTACAGCGCCTGCGCGCCGGTCTCGCCGGTGCGGATGCGCACGACCTGTTCCAGGTCGAAGACAAAGATCTTCCCGTCGCCAATCTTGCCCGTGTTGGCGGCCTTCTCGACCGCTTCGATCACGCGTTCGACGAGGTCGTCGGAGATCGCGGCCTCGATCTTCACCTTCGGCAGGAAGTCGACGACATATTCGGCGCCCCGGTAGAGCTCGGTGTGGCCCTTCTGCCGGCCGAAGCCCTTGACCTCGGTGACGGTGATTCCCTGTACGCCGATCGCCGACAGGGCCTCCCGGACCTCGTCGAGCTTGAACGGCTTGATGATGGCGGTAACGAGTTTCATGACTTTTTCCTCGTGCGCGTGCGACGGATCAGAACGTCTTCTGGATGTAGCCCACGAACTGGCCAGCGGCAACGTTGTTGCCGAACCGATTCGTATAGGCGGCGGACTCGGCATCGGTGTCCGTACCGAAGATGCCGACCGTCACGCCAAAGATCTCCGTCGAGATGCCGACCTTCCAGTCGCCGTAGTCATAGAAGCCGTTGTTCTTGAACTTCTGCTTGCCGAGGTGCCCGAACACGGTGACCTTGCCGATGGCGTCGCTGACCTTGTCGACAAGGTCGTAGGAGGCGTTGAGCTCCCAGTAATCGGAGCCGCGCGAATCCGGGAACCCGAAGGTCTTGCTATTGACGCTATAGCTGTATTTCGCGGAAAGCCACTTCCAAGCCAGGCCCACGTAGACCTCGGTGGTGTTGGCCTTCACGTAACCGCTCGGAAACGAGCCGGGGTACCAGTAATAGATGACGCCGAAGTCGGCGGTGAAGTCGGCGGGGAGCGCGAGCTTGTAGCCGCCGTAGAAATCCCACTCGAGGCTTGACGAGACGTCAGAGTTACCGTCCGACAGCCAGCTCACGTTCGATGCCCAGGTGCCGAGGTAGAGGCCGCTCTTGTGGGTCCAGTCGATCCCGCCCTGCACTGCTGGCTCCTCGTTCGTCTGCGAGACGCCGCGGAATATGTATTGGCTGTAGAGACCGACGTTGCCGGTGAGCGTGTACTCGGGCTCCTCTTTCGCGGGCGCAGCCGCTGGGGTCTGGGCGAGCGCCGTGCCGGAAACGATCGAAGCGGCCGTGAGCGCGAGCAACGATGAACGCAACGGGAGGGGGGCAGCCATGGCAATATCCTCTTTTTGACGTTGACGAACGGGAAGGCCGAACCGAAACATCGAATTTCGTGTCTGCTTCAGCATTTCGTGTGCCAGTGCAGCAAAATGTTTATAAACAATAGATTAGAGAAACATGATCGGATGATGAGCTCTGAATCGCGCGGACGCAGTGCACAAATTCGGTGCAGTTATGGCCGCTGGCGCACAACGTTGGGGCGACCGCACGATTCGGCGCGCGAGACCGAATCGGCCGTCATCGGCCAAGCGAACCAAGCCGATGCGTGGCGGAGATTTGCTAGACTCGATCCGCGTCCCGACACATGCGATTCGGGGGTTCGTGGAGATGCGCCATGCTGAACAGCAAAGCGTTCGATGAACTCGCGGCGAAAATCGGCCACGCGATCGAGAACAGTCCTGCCAAGGACATCGAGAAGAACGTCCGGGCGATGCTCTCCTCGGGTCTCGCCCGGCTCGATCTCGTCCCGCGCGCCGAGTTCGATGTGCAGGCACAGGTGCTCCTGAAGACGCGCGAGAAGCTGGAAGCACTCGAGACGCGCCTTGCCGAGCTCGAGGCGCGTATCCCGCCCGGCCGCGGGAAATAGCCGCGTCGCCGGGCCGCCGCCCCTCGCGCGTCGGCGCCGCCGGGCTCCGGTGCCGGAAGATTCGCTCGCGGTCGTCAACTCCCGCAGCGTCACGGAAGTCCCTGCTCCGTCGAACGGACGAGAGCGCGCTCGCGACGGAGCACCTAGACTCGAAGGCATTGCTCTGCGCTCACCGGATGCAGCAACGTTCATGTCGCTCGCGGTCGTCAACACCCGCAGCTTGGCCGGACTCGACGCGCCGCGCGTCACCGTCGAGGTGCATCTGGCCGGCGGGCTCCCGGCGTTTCATCTGGTTGGCCTGCCGGACACCGAGGTGAAGGAGTCGCGCGAGCGCGTACGCGCCGCGCTGCAGAACGCGCAATTCGAGTTTCCGGCGCGCAAGATCACCGTCAACCTCGCTCCCGCCGACCTGCCGAAGGAGTCGGGTCGCTTCGATCTGCCGATCGCCCTTGGCATCCTCGCCGCGACTCACCAGATTCCCGCGGACGCGCTCGACCGATACGAGTTCGCCGGTGAGCTCGCGTTGGGCGGAGCGCTGCGGCCGGTCCGCGGTGCGCTGCCGATGGCGCTTTGCGCGCGCCGCGACGGGCGCGCGTTCGTGCTGCCCGCGGCGAGCGCTGCCGAGGCCGCCCTCGTCCGCGATGCGGTGGTCTACCCGGCGCCGACGTTGCTCGCCGTCTGCGCGCATCTTGCCGGCCGCGCACCGATTCCAGCGCTCGCCTTCTCGGCCGGTGCGGCCGAGGACACGTCCGCGTCCGATCTCGCCGACGTGCGCGGGCAGGCGCACGCGAAGCGAGCGCTAGCAATTGCTGCGGCCGGCGGCCACAGCCTGCTGATGATCGGGCCGCCCGGGACCGGCAAGTCGATGTTGGCGCAGCGGCTGCCCGGCGCGCTGCCGCCGCCGTCCGAAGATGAAGCGCTCGCAACGGCGGCGATCGCCTCGCTCGCGGGGCGCTTTTCGCCGGCGACCTGGGGCGTGCGCCCGTTTCGCGCGCCGCATCACACGGCGAGTGCGGTTGCACTGACCGGTGGCGGCAGCGATCCGCGGCCAGGCGAAGTCTCGCTCGCGCATCACGGCGTCCTCTTTCTCGACGAGCTTCCGGAATGGGACCGGCGCGTGCTCGAAGCGCTGCGCGAGCCGCTCGAATCCGGCGTCATCCACATTTCGCGCGCGGCGCGGCACTGCACGTTCCCGGCGCAGTTTCAACTCGTCGCCGCGATGAATCCCTGCCCCTGCGGCTGGCTTGGCCACGCAAGCGGGCGCTGCCATTGCACACCGGAGCGGATCGCGCGCTACCGCAGTCGCGTCTCCGGTCCGTTGCTCGACCGTATCGACATCGGCATCGAGGTGCCGGCGCTGACGGCAGAAACCATGACGGCGCGCGGCCGCGCCTGCAGTAGCCTCGACCCTGCCCCGGTCACCACCGCCGGCGTACGCGCGCAGGCGACCCAGGCGCGAGCGCGGGCCGCAGTGCGCCAGGGCAAGCCGAACGCGCGCCTCACACCGCGCGAGGTCGACGCGCATTGCGCACCCGATGCCGCCGGTGCCGCGCTGCTCGCGCAGGCGATGACGCGCTTTTCGCTCTCGGCGCGCGCGCACCACCGGATCCTCAAGGTAGCGCGCACCATTGCCGACCTTGCGGACAGCGCGACGATCGGCGCGGCGCACGTCGCCGAGGCGGTCGGCTACCGCCGGTTCGAGCGGATGTGAAGCACGGCCCCACCGGGCGCAGCGGGTTAAGATGCCAGCTTGCGCTCGCGGCGCCGTCGCGATCGCTGACAAGTCCTCCCGATGCGTGACCGCTACCTCACCCACGTCCGCGGAATCCTCAGCCGGACTCGCGCCGACGGCTTCTACAAGGCCGAGCGGGTGATCGCAAGCCCGCAGGCGCCGGAGATCGAGTTGGCGGGTGGCGCGCGCGTGCTCAACTTCTGCGCGAACAACTACCTCGGCCTCGCCGCTGACGCGCGACTCATCGAGGCCGCGAAGGGCGGGCTCGACCGCTACGGCTTCGGCATGGCTTCGGTGCGCTTCATCTGCGGCACCCAAAGCGTGCACAAGGAATTGGAAACCGCGCTGGCGACGTTTCTCGGCATGGACGACTGCATCCTCTACTCGAGTTGCTTCGATGCGAACGGCGGCCTCTTCGAGACGCTGCTCGGGGACGAGGATGCCGTGATCAGCGACGAGCTCAACCACGCCAGCATCGTCGACGGCATCCGGCTCTGCAAAGCGCGGCGCTATCGCTATCGCAACAACGACATGACGGATCTCGAGGCGAGGCTGCGCGAGGCCGACGCCGCCGGTGCGCGCTTCAAGCTGATCGCCACCGACGGCGTGTTCTCGATGGACGGTATCGTCGCCAACCTGCCCGCGATCTGCGAGCTCGCCGATCGGTACGGTGCGCTGACGATGGTCGACGATTCGCACGCGGTGGGCTTCGTCGGCGAAGGAGGGCGCGGTACGCCGGAGGTCTGTGGCGTCGAGGGGCGGGTCGACATTCTCAGCGGAACCCTCGGCAAGGCGATGGGCGGCGCGTCGGGCGGGTACATCGCCGCCTGCCGTGAAATCGTCGACTTGCTCCGCCAGCGCTCGCGCCCGTATCTGTTTTCCAACACGCTGGTGCCTGCGGTCGCCGCGGCATCGCTCGCAGTGCTCGCGCTGCTGCGCAGCCCGGAGGGTCGTGCGCTGCGTCGCCGTGTGCGCGAGAACGGCGAGCGCTTCCGCCGCGCGATGACGAGACAGGGCTTCGACCTCGTGCCCGGAGCGCACCCGATCATTCCGGTGATGCTCGGAGACGCGCAACTCGCGACGCGGATGGCCGACGCGCTGCTCTCGGAAGGCGTCTACGTGATCGGCTTCTCGTATCCGGTGGTGCCCAAGGGCAAGGCACGGATCCGCACGCAGATGAGCGCCGCGCATGACGACGCGCAGATCGACCGGGCGGTCGCCGCGTTCACGAAGGTCGGCCGGGCGATCGGCGCGATCGGGTGACGCGATGGAATCGACGCGGGTGACACGATGAAGGCACTGGCCAAGCTCGAGCGTGCGCCGGGCCTGACGCTGACGCGCGTCAGGAGACCCGAGGTCGGGCACAACGACGTGATGATCCGGATCACGAAGACCGCGATCTGCGGAACCGACATCCACATCTGGAAATGGGACGACTGGGCGCAGAAGACCATTCCCGTGCCGATGCACGTGGGCCATGAGTACGTCGGCGAAATCGTCGAGATGGGGCAGGAGGTGCGCGGCTTCGCGCTCGGTGACCGCGTATCCGGCGAAGGCCACATCACTTGCGGCTTCTGCCGCAACTGCCGCGCCGGCCGCCGCCACCTGTGCCGCAATACCGTCGGCGTCGGCGTCAATCGCGAGGGTGCGTTCGCCGAGTATCTGGTGATCCCTGCGTTCAATGCTTTCCGGATCCCCGATGACATTCCCGACGAGATCGCTGCGATCTTCGACCCGTTCGGCAATGCCACGCACACGGCGCTGTCGTTCGGTCTGGTCGGCGAAGATGTGTTGATCACCGGCGCCGGGCCGATCGGGATCATGGCGGCGGCGATCGCTCGTCACGTCGGCGCGCGCCACGTCGTCATCACCGACGTCAACGACTACCGGCTTGCCCTCGCGCGGCGGATGGGCGCGACACGCGCGATCAATGTCGGACGCACGAAGCTCCCCGACGTGATAACCGAGCTCGGGATGACCGAGGGTTTCGACGTCGGGATGGAGATGTCCGGCGTGCCCGAGGCCTTCTCCGACATGCTCGAATGCATGAACCACGGCGGCAAGGTCGCCCTGCTCGGCATCCCGCCATCGCCGATGGCGATCGACTGGAATCAGGTGATCTTCAAGGGGCTCGAGATCAAGGGGATCTACGGGCGCGAGATGTTCGAGACCTGGTACAAGATGGTCGCGATGCTGCAGAGCGGGCTCGACCTGACACCGATGATCACCCATCGTTTTGCGGTCGACGACTATGAAGCCGCGTTCGCGGCGATGCTCTCCGGCGAGAGCGGCAAGGTCGTTCTCGACTGGACCGCCTGATCACTGCCATGGATGCTGTCGCCGATCGCCTCTCCGATGCCGCGGACACCCTTGCGGAAGCGCCGCGGCTGCGCGAAATCCCGTACAACTACACGTCATTTTCCGACCGGGAGATCGTAATCCGCCTGCTCGGGTCCGACATGTGGCAGGTGCTGGACGAGCTGCGGAGCGAGCGCCGCACCGGCCGCTCCGCGCGGATGCTCTTCGAGGTGCTGGGCGACATCTGGGTCGTCGATCGCAATCCTTACCTGCAGGACGACCTCCTCGACAATCCGAGGCGCCAGCGGCTTCTGGTCGAGGCGCTGCGGCATCGTCTGGCCGAAATCGACAAGCGGCGCGCTCTCTATGCGCACGCCGACCCTGGCCGCGACGACCGGGTCGCGCAACTGCTCGCGGCCGCGCACGGTGCCGTCGATCGCTTCGAAGCCTCGTTCCCCGAGACGGCGGCACTGCGGAGGAAGGCGATACGCGTGCTCGCCCGCCGCACGCGCAGGGACAACATCGCTTTCGACGGGCTCGCGCGCGTGTCGCACGTGACCGACGCGACGGACTGGCGCGTCGAATACCCATTCGTCGTCCTGTACCCGGATACCGACGAGGAAGTGCGCGGCCTGGTCGAGGGCTGCATCGAATTGGGTCTCACGATCATCCCGCGTGGGGGCGGTACCGGCTACACGGGTGGTGCGGTTCCGCTGACACGTCGTTCTGCGGTGATCAACACCGAAAAGCTGGAGCGCCTGTCGGCGATCGAGCGCATCGTGCTTCCCGGCCGCGCGGAGCCGGTCGCGTGCATCGACTGCGGCGCCGGTGTCGTTACCCGGCGCGTGATGGAGGCCGCCGAGGCCGCGGGCCTCGTCTTCGCGGTCGACCCGACGTCCGCCGACGCCTCGTGCATCGGCGGCAACGTCGCGATGAACGCCGGCGGCAAGAAGGCCGTGCTGTGGGGCACCGCTCTCGACAACCTGCTGTCATGGAGGATGGTGACGCCCGATGCGCAATGGCTGGAAGTGACGCGCGTCGACCACAACCTCGGGAAGATTCACGATGCGAACGTCGCGACGTTCGAGCTCAAGTGGTACGACGCCGACGGTCGGACGATGACGCGCAACGAGACGCTGGTCATACCCGGGGCGACGTTCCGCAAGGTTGGGCTCGGCAAGGACGTGACCGACAAGTTTCTCGGCGGTTTGCCGGGCGTCCAGAAGGAAGGCTGCGACGGGCTCATCGTCAGCGCGCGGTTCGTCCTGCACCGGATGCCGTCCGCGGCGCGCACGGTATGCCTCGAATTCTTCGGCCGGGTACACGATGCGACGCCGGCGATCGTCGAGATCAAGCGCTTTCTCGATCTGCGTCCGCTGGGCGCGACGCTGGCGGGCCTCGAGCACCTCGACGAACGGTACGTGAGGGCGGTCGGGTATGCGACGAAAGCGAAGCGCCACGGCCGCCCGAAGATGGTGCTCCTCGGCGACATCGTCGGCGAGTCCGACGACGCGGTGGCGAAGGCTGCGTCCGAAGTGATCCGCATCGCGAATGCGCGCGGCGCGGAGGGCTTCGTCGCCGTATCCCCGGAGGCGCGCAAGCGATTCTGGCTCGACCGCGCGCGCACCGCGGCGATCGCCCGCCACACCAACGCGTTCAAGATCAACGAGGACGTCGTCATCCCGCTCGACCGGCTTGCCGATTACACCGACGGCATCGAGCGGATCAACATCGAGCGCTCGCTCGCGAACAAGCTCGCGCTCTGCGACGCGCTCGCCGCGTTCTTCGCGGGGCCATCGCTGCTGCACGCGTGGGGTCCCGACGACGAAGCGCGGCCGGCGCAGGAGCTGCTCGACGCGAAAGTCGACGAAGCGCGCATCCTTGTCGCCGCGACGCGCACGCGCTGGCAGGACTTGCTCGACCGGATCGACGCGACGTTCCCCGCGCTGCAGGAGCGCTCGCTCATCGTGTCGTGGAAGACCGAGCTGAAGGCGCCGCTCGAGGAGATCTTCGCCGGCCTCGCGTTCGCGCCGGTGCTGTCGCGCTGCAACGCGATCCACGGCGAGGTGCTGCGCAGCCGCGTGTTCGTCGCGCTGCACATGCACGCCGGCGACGGCAACGTGCACACCAACATTCCGGTCAATTCCGACGATTACGGGATGCTGCGCGAGGCGAACGCGGCGGTCGCGCGGATCATGGCGCTCGCGCGGGAACTTGGCGGCGTGGTTTCCGGCGAACACGGCATCGGCATCACCAAGCTCGAATTCCTCACCGCGGACGAGATCGCGCCATTCGCTGCGTACAAGCACAGGATCGATCCCGAGGGACGGTTCAACGCGGGCAAGCTCCTTGCGGGCGCCGGCCTCGCAAACGCATACACGCCCAGTTTTTCGCTGATCGGCCACGAGAGCCTGATCCTCGAGGCGTCGGCAATCGGTCGCATTGCCGACTCGGTGAAGGACTGCCTGCGCTGCGGCAAGTGCAAGCCCGTGTGCTCGACGCACGTCCCGCGCGCAAACCTGCTCTATTCGCCGCGCAACAAGATCCTCGCCACGTCACTTCTGATCGAGGCGTTCCTGTACGAGGAACAGACGCGGCGCGGCGTCAGCCTGCGCCATTTCGACGAATTCGGCGACGTCGCCGACCACTGCACGGTCTGCCACAAGTGCAGGAACCCGTGCCCGGTCGACATCGATTTCGGCGACGTTTCGATCGCCATGCGCAACCTGCTCGCCCGCGAGGGAAAGAAGAAGTGGAATCCGGGCACCGCGACGACGATGTTCCTGCTCAACGCCACGGATCCCGCGACGATCAAGGTCGCCAAGCGCCTACTTATCGATGGGGGCTTTCGCGCGCAGCGCGCCGCGCACGCAATCGCGAAGCGCCTCGGCCTCGTCGAAACGCAGACGAAGCATCCGCCCGCGACCGTCGGCAGACCCGCACTCGCGGCGCAGGTCATCCACTTCGTCAACAAGCCGATGCCCGGAGGCCTGCCGAAGCGTACGTCGCGCGCGCTGCTCGACATCGAAGACGATTCGATCGTGCCGATCATCCGCGACCCGCAGAAGGTCGGCGAGGACTCGGACGCGGTGTTCTACTTCCCGGGGTGCGGCTCGGAGCGATTGTTCTCGCAGGTGGGGCTCGCCACGCAGGCGATGCTCTTCCATCTGGGCGCGCAGACGGTACTGCCGCCGGGCTATCTGTGCTGCGGCTATCCGCAGACCGCCTCGGGCAACGAGCAGCGCGGCGCGCAGATCATCACCGGCAACCGCGTGCTGTTCCACCGCGTCGCGAACACCCTCAACTATCTCGACATCCGGACGGTCATCGTTTCCTGCGGGACGTGCATGGATCAGCTCCAGAAGTACGAGTTCGACCGGATCTTTCCGGGCTGCCGCCTGCTCGACATCCACGAGTACCTGCTGGAAAAGGGCGTCAGGCTCGAAGGAGTGACCGGTACCCGGTACATGTACCACGACCCGTGCCATACCCCCATGAAGACCTATGCACCGCTTGCGGTCGTCAACGAGCTGATGGGCACGCGCGTCGCGGCAAACGAGCGCTGCTGCGGCGAGTCGGGCTCGCTCGCGGCCACGCGACCGGACATTTCGACCCAGATCCGCTTCCGCAAGGAGGAGGAGATGCGCAAGGGTGCCGCGGCACAGCGCGCCGACGGCTTCCGCGGCGACGTCAAGATCCTGACCTCGTGTCCTTCGTGCCTTCAGGGACTCGCGCGCTTCGCTGACGACGCGGGGACCGGTGCCGATTACATCGTCGTCGAGATGGCGAAGCGGATCCTTGGCCCGACCTGGCTCCCGGATTACGTCGCCAGGGCCACCGCGGGGGGCATCGAGCGCGTGCTTGTCTGAAGCGCGCGACGGGCGTGATGGCTTTCCCTCGCTTCAGGCTATCTGTTCACTTCAATCGTCCGCGCCGGTGAAACGCTTGCACGACCCGGTGCTGATGCCGCCGGTGCCGCGCGCGCGGCCACGACTTCGTAGACCAACGGCGGTGCATCCTGCAGGAGCCAGGGCGTACCAACACCGAGTGCCACGTACACAGCCGCGATGATCAGCGCGATTTTCGGGGCGCACCGGCCCGCCGCTGTGTGGCTCGACCTCGGGCCGCGCGGAATCGCGTGGCCGTTGTGACGGGAGATTTCATTGAGTGCGATCATGTCCATGACCAACTCCTTGCGGTGCGTTCGAACTCCGGATCCTTGCCGACCGGTTGCGACCACCCAAAAAAGGCCCCGCGGCGGTGGCCGGCTCCGACACCGGATGCGCCGCGCGGGGTGGAGGAAAGCGGACGCCTGGCGAAATCCCGGTCGTTCGAGGCTCCCGTGAGCGCGGCAACATAACCATGCGGTCAGGGTACGACCCGAGGGCGGCGATGTGCACCGGAGCATTCGGCTGCGGTTGTGCCGAAAATTCACGGTCCGGCCGACCGGGGCCGCGAGCGGGACGCTGCGCGGTAGGGGAGTCGCTGCCGCGTTTGTGCTATAACCTCCCGATGCGGCCGGGCAGGGTTGCGGGACCGTCATCGAGGCGGCCGCAAAAGGCCGTGGCGGCTACGAGACGATGGCGACCGGATGCGTTTTCTGCGAGGAAGAAGGCGGCCGGCGGCTGTGGCGCGACGCGCGCTGCCGGGTGGTCCTTACCGACGAGCCCTTCGCTGGTTTCTGCCGCGTGATCTGGAATGCGCATGTGCGTGAGATGACCGACCTCGATGCCGCCGATCGCGCGCACGTGATGCGCGTCGTGTTTGCCGTGGAAGCGGCGCTGCGAGCGCGGCTTCGCCCGTACAAGATGAACCTGGCCGCGCTCGGCAACGTGACTCCCCACCTGCACTGGCACGTGATTCCGCGCTTCGCCGACGACTCGCATTTCCCGGGGCCCGTGTGGGGGGCGCTGCAGCGCGCCACGCCGCCGAAAACGCTGCCGGATGATTTCGCGCCCGCGCTCACCGGCGATCTCGCCGCCACACTCGGCACGGGCGATGCGCGCTGATCGCTGCCGGCCATGAACGATTCGACCTCCCCCGCGATAACGAGCGCTCCGCTGCAGGTCCCGGGCCCGGCCGCGGCCGACGGCGCGGCGCAGCCCGGCGTGCCGCCGCCGCTCGGTTTCGCCGATGCGGACAGCGCCAAGCGCTGGGCCAACGCGCTGCCCCTCACCAACGTCGCGCAACTGTTCGACGCGGTCCATGGGCAGCTCAAGGCCCTTTCCGCGGCCAGTTTCCCGCCGCGCGAACGCGCGAGGATCGCCGAGGTGCTGCGCGACCAGGTTGCGTATCTGCATACCGAACTCGCGCGCCGCTATGCGGGCAAGCCGCAGCCGGCGGTCGATCGCGAACTTGAGGCGACCGAGCAGGCGATCGCGCTGTGGCAGGCGTTGTGGGAACAATATTCGGCGTGCCTGAAACCGCTGCTCGAAGGCGATCCGGACTTGCTCGGTGTCAAGCCCAAGCTGCTGCAACGTGGGCTCTACGTGGGCAAACAGCTCGTCGTCGTGTACGGCCTGGCGCGACGCGTGCCGCCGCCGGCGCTGTGGCAGGAGCTGCATGCGTATTACCGGCTCGCCGAGATGCTCGAGTGCGCGGTGACCGCGGTGTCCGACGATCTGATGCCCAACGCCGTGGGGATTTCCTGTTATTCGACGTTCACCCACGCGTTGCTGCTCGGGCTGGCGGACCCGTGCGCGATGAGCGTCCGCCAGATCGAGCTCACCGACCGCTGGCTCGCGATGTGGGCGCGCAAGGTGTTCCCGTACGCGCAGCAGCGCGAGACCGAAGGACCGGTCATGGTCGTCGACCTCGAAAGTCCCGCCGGCGCAATGCTCGCGGCGACGTCCCCGCGGCATCCACCGGCGTCGATGCGTTTTGCCTATCCCGGCAAGCTCGCGACCAGCGTGCGCGGGCGTCTGAAGCGGCTGCAAACTGGCGCGAATCCGGCAGAGCTCCAGCTCGGGCACGACTGCAGCGTCGAGCAGTGCACGACACTGCTCGGCCATCTCGATCAGCGGTGGTACCAGTTGCCGCGGCGCGGGGTCGACGCGCCACGCACGACGATCGAGTTGTGCGCCGGCGGCTTGGGCGCAGCCTACTTTCGCGTCGGCGGCCGTACGTTCGACCGGAAGGACCCGTTGGGCCGTCTGTCGTTCCAGGGGGCGCAGCACCTGCAGACGTTGGGTGCCCTTACCGACTACGACCGCGGCAAGGAAGACGCCGAACGCACATGGATCTGGGAGCCCTGGACGGGCGCGTACGAGTGGCGCGAGGCCTCCCTCACGCGCCGGTCGAAGTCGGGTCATCGCTGGGCGCTGGACCAGATTGTCGCGGTGCGCGACGAAGAGCGCGTGCGCCTGGGCCACGTCACCCGCGTCGCGCAGGACGTCCACGGCGAGCTCGCCGTTTCGCTGCGGCTCTGGTCCGGGACGCCGCGAGCCGTTCCCGTGCGGCCGATGTCGACAGCGGTGACGGAGGACCCGCCGATGCCGGCGCTGTTGCTCACCGAGACCCCCGAGGACAAGGCGAGTCTGCTGCTGCCGCCGCGATCGTTCAATCCGAGCCGGGTCCTCCGGACGCTCGACGGAGGCCCGGAGCGGCGGTTCAGGCTGACGAGGCTCCTCCAGCGCGGTGCGGATTTCGAGCGCATCGCGTTCGAAGAGACGAGCTGACAGTCGCCTTGCGGGCGCGCTGCCGGCATGCCCGCGCCGGACGATTTCCTCCTTGCGCCTGATGCCTAACCGCCTCGCGGGCGAGACGAGCCCCTACCTGCTGCAGCACGCTGACAACCCTGTCGATTGGCATCCATGGGGTGAAGAGGGCTTGACCCGCGCCCGCCGCGAAGGCAAGCCGATCCTGCTCTCCGTCGGCTACTCCGCCTGCCACTGGTGTCATGTGATGGCGCACGAGTCCTTCGAGGACCCCGCCGTGGCCGCGGTGATGAACGCGAACTTCGTCAACATCAAGGTGGACCGCGAGGAGCGACCCGACCTCGACAAGATCTATCAGACCGCACATGCACTGCTCACGCGACGCTCCGGCGGCTGGCCGCTGACGATGTTCCTCACGCCTGACGGCGACCCGTTCTTCGGCGGTACGTACTTTCCGAAGGAGGGGCGGTACGGGCTGCCCGGGTTCCTCGACCTCCTGCCGCGGATCGCCGCCGCCTACCGCGAGCAGGGCCCGGCGATTGCCGAACAGAGCGTACGCCTCAGGGATGCACTCGCCGGGCTCGAGCCGGAGCCGCCGCACGCCGGCACATTGCCGGCGGCAGCGCCGGCGACCGCGCTCGCGGGGCTCAAGCGCAGCTTCGATCCCGTGTATGGAGGCTTTGGCGCGGCGCCCAAGTTTCCCCACGCCCCCGACCTCGAGCTCTGCCTGCGCGCGGCGGTGCGGGCGAGCGATCCCGACGCGCTCAAGATCGTTGGCGTCACCCTGTCCTGCATGGCGGACGGCGGCATCCACGACCAGCTGGGCGGGGGCTTCTGCCGCTACAGCGTCGACGCCGAGTGGACGATCCCGCATTTCGAAAAAATGCTCTACGACAACGGCCCGCTGCTCGGCCTGTACGCGGATATCGCGCGCGTGACGGGCGAGGCGCGCTTCGCCGACGTTGCGCGCGGAATCGTCGACTGGATGACCGGCGTGATGCGCGCACCCGACGGCGCCTTCTTTTCGAGCGAGGACGCCGACAGCGAGGGCGAGGAAGGCAAGTTCTACGTCTGGTCGCGCGACGAGCTGCGCGCGCTGCTCTCGGCCGATGACTACGCGGTCGCGGCGCCGCACTGGGGGATCACCAGCGCGCCGAACTTCGAAGGCCACGCGTGGCATCTGCGTGTCGCCGCGCCGCTGGAGGCGGTCGCCGGCGATCTCGGGATTTCGGTTGCGGATGCTGCCGCTCGACTCGCGAACGCCCGATCAGTGCTGCTGGGAGCCCGTTCGCGGCGCGTGCGCCCCGGCCTCGACGACAAGATCCTGACCTCCTGGAACGCACTGGCGATCGCCGGGCTTGCACGCGCCGCGCGCGCGCTCGACCGGCCGGATTGGGCGGAGCTCGCGCTCTCCGCTGCGGATGCCCTTCGCCGCACCGTATGGCAGGGCGGCCGGCTGCTGGCAACGCGCAAGGGGGAGCGCGCCCATCTCAATGCCTACCTCGACGACTACGCGTTCCTGCTCGCGGCGTTGGTCGAGCTCCTGCAAACGCGTTTCCGCGCCGGCGATTACACCTGGGCATGCGAGATCGCCGAGGTGCTGCTCGGCGAGTTCGAAGACCGCGATCACGGCGGCTTCTTCTTCACGAGCCATGACCACGAACGGCTGATCCATCGCCCGAAGCCCGGCCACGACGACGCGACGCCGTCGGGCAATGGCGTCGCGGCGCAGGCACTGATCGCGCTTGGCCATTTTGCCGTGAAGCCGGCGTACGTCGCGGCCGGAGAGCGAGCGGTGCAGGCGTTCGCCATGCCGCTCGCGCAATCCCCGGGCGGGTATGCAACGCTGCTCTCGGCGCTCGAAGATGCGATGACGCCGCCGTCTTCAGTGCAGGTCGTGGGCGATCCGGCGATTGCCGGCGAGTGGCAGCGGACGCTCGAGCGCACGCTGCGTCCGGCGGTGCGGGTGTTCAATGTCGCCGGCGCGGCGTTGCCGGCGGCGGTCGTCAAGGGCCCCCTCCCGCGATCCGGTGCCGTCGGCTGGGTATGTCGGGGCACGCACTGCCTTCCCCCGGTCGAAACCCTCGCCGAAGTAGAACGCTTGCTGGCCGGCTGACAGCGAGGGCAGGCACGGTGGGTCAACGCGTTGCGCCGCCAGCCGTTGATGGCATGCCCTCGCCGGTTCCGGTACCATGCACGCCGTTTCAACCTTCGCTGATGGAGCTCTAATGAAGATTGCCGCTTTCGCCTTTGCCGCTGCGGGCGTGCTCGCGGCCGGCGCCGTTCACGCCGACGCCGGCGAGGACCTGCTCAAGAAATCGGGCTGCACGGCCTGCCATTCGATCGACAAGAAATTGGTCGGTCCGCCCTACGTAGAAGTCGCGGCGAAATACAAGGGCGACGCCGGCGCCGCTGCGAAGCTGGCGGACAAGGTCAAGAAAGGCGGCTCCGGCGTCTGGGGCCAGGTCCCGATGCCGCCCAATCCCCAAGTGAGCGACGCGGACATCAAGACGATGGTCACGTACATACTCACGCTCAAGAAGTAAGCACACGCTACCGCACAATTGGCAGTCGGTCGGGGATGTCCTCGACCGGCTTCATTTTGTGCCGACCGACATCGACGGCTGGGCGAACGCCGCCACGGCACGCCCGCCGGGGCATGGTTTTGACATCGGCGGGGCGCGCCGGTAACCTTCACCAATCCGTGCAGGAGAGCGCGGCGAGGGCCGGTGCCCGCGCCGCCGCCGAAGGCGCAACTCCCGAGAACCGCTCAGGCACAAAGGGCTGCACGGAACGTATTCGGATCTGGAGAGCGGCCGTGCGGACATCGCGACGGCCCACCGAAGGGGCACCCGGCGCAGCATCGTTCGCGCCGCAATCTCTCAGGTAAAAGGACAGACGGGGCGACGCGGCGCGACCGCTTCGCCCCTTTTCCTTCTTGGCGGGAGATGCGCGTGCTCAAACAGACTCCGCTTCATGCGATCCACCGTGCCGCCGGCGCGCGGATGGTCGACTTCGGCGGCTGGGACATGCCGGTTCACTACGGCTCGCAGATCGACGAGCACCACGCGGTGCGCAACGACGCCGGGATGTTCGACGTCTCGCACATGCGGGTGGTCGACCTCGAAGGCGCGACCGCGCGCGAGTTCCTGCGTTATGCGCTCGCGAATAACGTCGACAAGCTGAGGGCCGCGGGGAAGGCGCTGTACTCGTGCCTGCTCACGCCGGCGGGCACGGTCATCGACGACCTGATCGTCTACTTTCTGCGCGAGGACTTCTTCCGCATCGTCGTCAATGCGGGCACCGCGGACAAGGACATCGCGTGGTTTCGGCGGCTCATGAACGAGCGCGGTTCCGGATTGCGGCTCGCCGAGCGCAGCGACCTTGCGATGATCGCGGTCCAGGGTCCCAACGCGCGGGAGAAAGTCTGGCGGGCGATACCCGGTACCGAGGCCGTAAGCGCCGAGCTGAAGCCGTTTTCTGCCGCCGCCATGAAATCGCAGTGGGGCGACGCGTTCGTCGCGCGCACCGGTTACACCGGGGAGGACGGTTACGAGATCATGGTCCCGGCGACGCACGCGGCCGACCTCTGGCAAGCGCTGGCCGCGGCCGGTGTGCATCCGGCGGGCCTGGGCGCGCGCGACACGCTGCGGTTGGAAGCGGGGATGAATCTCTACGGGCAGGACATGGACGAGCGCGTGACGCCGCTTGAGTCCGGCCTTGCCTGGACCGTCGACCTCGCGAGCGAGCGCGACTTCGTCGGCAAGGCGGCGCTCCTCGCGAAGGCACCGCAACGCCAGCTCACCGGCCTGCTCTTGACCGACAAGGGCGGCGTCCTGCGCGCGCACCAGGTTGTGCATACCGCACACGGCGACGGCGAGATCACCAGCGGCACGTTCAGCCCGTCGTTGAGCCGGTCGATCGCGCTTGCACGACTGCCGATCGCCGTCCAGCCGGGCGATACGGTCCGGGTCGCCGTTCGCGACAAGGAACTCGGCGCCCGCGTCGTGAGGCCGCCGTTCGCGCGGAACGGCAAGGTGCTGGTCACGTGAGCGCGAAGCGCCAAGGGCGTTGCGCACGTAAGACATCGAGTTCGGTGAATTCGAAGCATCCATTTCAAGGAGCCGCACAATGAATGTCCCCGCTGACCTTCGCTACACCGCCGCGCACGAATGGGCGCGGGCCGACGCCGACGGCACAATCGCCGTCGGCATCACCGACCACGCGCAGGAAGCGCTCGGGGACCTCGTCTACCTCGAACTGCCCGCCATCGGTCGTCGTGTCACGGCCGAGGAAGCCTGTGCGGTCGTCGAGTCGGTGAAGGCGGCGTCCGACGTGTATGCACCACTGGCCGGCGAGGTTGTCGCCGTCAACAATGCGCTTGCCGATGCGCCCGAGCAGGTGAACCAGGATGCGTACGCCGCGTGGTTCTTCAAGCTGAAGCCCTCCGATGGCGCCGCCTTCGCGAAGCTGCTCGACGCCAAGGCGTACGAAGCCGTGATCGGCGCCGAGTAGACACTGCCACGCGTGCCTGTTCGCGCCCAACGGGTCCGAGCGCACGCCACGACCCCATGAACGACAACCGTACCGTACGACCGGCCGCCGCATCGTCGCTGGCCATCCTCGAGGATCACGGCGCCTTCGTCGCGCGCCACATCGGCACCTCGCCTGCGGACCAGGCCGCGATGCTCGCCGCGCTGGGACATCCGTCGCGCGCCGCGCTGATCGATGCGATCGTGCCCGCGACGATCCGCCGTGGAAGCCCGCTCGCGCTTCCCGCCGCGATGACCGAAACCGAGGCGCTGGCGAAGCTCAAGTCGATCGCCGCGAAGAACCGCGTGCTGACATCGATGATCGGGCAAGGCTACTACGGCACCCACACGCCGGGCGTCATCCGGCGCAATATCCTCGAGAACCCGGCGTGGTACACCGCGTATACGCCGTACCAACCGGAGATCTCGCAGGGGCGCCTCGAAGCGCTCGTCAATTTCCAGACGATGGTCTGCGATCTGACCGGCATGGCGATCGCCAATGCGTCGATGCTCGACGAAGCCACGGCTGCCGCCGAAGCGATGGCGCTCTGCTTGCGGATGACCAAGAGCACCAGCCGCAGATTCTATGTCGCCGATGACGCGTTCCCGCAGACGCTGGACGTCGTTGCAACGCGCGCGCAGCCGCTCGGCATCGAGGTCGTGACCGGCCCCGCGGAGGACGCTGCCACCGCCGATGCCTTCGCCGTGCTGTTGCAGTATCCCGGCGTAAACGGCGAAGTACGCGATTACCGCGCGCAGGTGGCTGCGATCCATGCCAGGAGCGGGCTCGTGATCGTCGCCGCCGACATCCTGGCGCTGACGCTGCTTGCCGCCCCTAGCGAATGGGGTGCGGACGTTGTCGTCGGTTCGACGCAACGCTTCGGCGTGCCGATGGGTTACGGCGGGCCGCATGCCGGCTATCTCGCGACGCGCGACGATTTCAAGCGCTCGATGCCGGGGCGTTTGGTCGGCGTCACCGTCGACGCCGACGGCGGGAAAGCGTACCGCCTCGCGTTGCAGACGCGCGAACAGCACATCCGGCGCGAGAAGGCGACGTCGAACATCTGCACGGCACAGGTCCTGCTCGCGGTGATCGCCAGCATGTATGCGGTGTACCACGGCCCCGCCGGCCTCACGACGATCGCGCGGCGCGTCCATCGCCTCACTGCGATCCTGAGGGCGGGGCTCGCGCAACTCGGCCTCACGGTGCCGACGGAGAATTGCTTCGACACCATCACCGTCGCGACGGGGAGCCGTACGCGCGAGATCCTCGACCGCGGCGTCGAGCGGGGGATCAACTTCCGCAAGGTGGACGCAGCGACACTCGGCATCTCGCTCGACGAGACGACGACTCGCGCCGACGTTGAGCGGGTGTGGCGGATCTTCGCCGGCGCAGAGGTTGCGTTCACGGTTGCCGAGCTCGATGGGGCGACTCGCGACGCGCTGCCGGCTGCGCTCGTGCGCACGACGCCGTTCCTCACCCATCCGACGTTCAACCGCTATCACTCCGAAACGGAGATGCTGCGTTACCTGCGCCGGCTCGCCGACCGCGATATCGCGCTCGACCGGGCGATGATTCCGCTGGGCTCGTGCACGATGAAGCTGAACGCGACTGCCGAGATGATCCCGATCACGTGGCCCGAGTTCGCCGACCTGCACCCGTTCGCGCCGGTGGGCCAGGCCGAGGGATACCGCGAGCTTGTCGCCGACCTCGAGCGGATGCTCTGTGCGGTGACAGGCTATGCGGCGGCGTCGCTGCAGCCCAACGCCGGCTCGCAGGGCGAGTACGCGGGGCTCAACGCGATCGAGGCCTGGCACCGGAGCCGCGGCGAGGACCATCGCAAGGTGTGCCTGATCCCGGAGTCCGCGCACGGCACGAACCCCGCGTCGGCACAGATGGTCGGCATGCGGGTCGTCGTCGTCGCCTGCGACGCCGACGGCAACGTCGATCTGGCCGACCTCGAGGCGAAGGCGAAGGTGCACCGCGACGATCTTTCCGCGATCATGGTCACGTACCCGTCGACGCACGGCGTGTTCGAGGCCGGGATCCGCAGGATCTGCGAAATCGTCCATGCGAATGGCGGCCAGGTGTACGTCGACGGCGCCAATCTCAATGCCCTGGTGGGCCTCGCCGCCCCGGGAGAGTTCGGTGCCGACGTCTCGCATCTGAACCTGCACAAGACGTTCTGCATTCCGCACGGCGGTGGCGGTCCGGGCGTGGGTCCGATCGGCGTGCGAGCGCACCTGGCGCCCTTCCTGCCCGGGCACCGCTATCTGCCGCCAAGCCCTGCGGCGACCGGTCCCGTCGCGGCCGCGCCATTCGGCAGCGCGAGCATCCTGCCCATCTCGTGGATGTACATCGCGATGATGGGCGGCGACGGGCTGACCGCGGCCACCGCGAGCGCGATTCTCGCCGCGAACTACGTCGCGAAGCGGCTGAATGCGCATTACCCGGTCCTCTATTCGGGTCCTGGCGGCCTCGTCGCGCACGAATGCATCCTGGACCTGCGGCCGTTGAAGGAGACCTCCGAAGTCACCGTCGACGACGTCGCGAAGCGGCTGATGGACTATGGGTTTCACGCGCCGACGATGAGCTTCCCCGTGCCGGGGACGCTGATGGTCGAGCCCACGGAGAGCGAATCGAAGGTCGAGCTCGATCGTTTCGTCGAGGCGATGATCGCGATACGCGACGAAATCCGCGCGGTCGAGGAAGGCCGCGCCGACCGCGCCGACAATCCGCTGAAGCACGCTCCGCACACAGCCAGCACGGTTGCCGCCGATGAGTGGAAGCACGCCTATCGCCGCGAGGAGGCCGCCTATCCGTTGCCGAGCCTGCGCGCCGCGAAGTACTGGCCGCCCGTCGCGCGCGTCGACAACGTCTACGGGGATCGCCACCTTTTCTGCAGCTGCATTCCGATGGGGGATTACGCGGAAGAAGCAACGGACTAAGGACCCTCTGAGCAAGTCCCACGCGGTTGCGCTGCAGAGCCAAATGCGGATGAATGCGAGCCGCGCGACGAAGGTCGTAGTCCATACTACGATGCCGAGGAGCGCGGCGACGCAGGCGCCGCATTTGGCAGCAGCCCGGAGGGACGGGGTTTTTCGGGCGGTCTGCTTTGTCGCTCGGCTTGCGAAGGGAGCCACCCTTCGCTGCGCCTCGCTTCGCGCATCCCATCCCGAAAACTCCCCGTCGCAATCGCGCGGGACTTGTTCAGAGGTTCCCTAAGATGCGCATCGCGGTGCTCGGCGCGGGGGTGGTCGGGGTCGCCGCGGCGTGGTACCTCGCCGAGGACGGGCACGAAGTTACGGTCGTCGACCGGCGCGAAGGCCCGGCGCTCGAAACGTCGTTCGCCAACGGCGGGCAGATCTCGGCGTCGCACGCGGAGCCATGGGCGAATCCGGGCGCGCCGCCCCAGATCTTGAAGTGGCTGGGCCGCGAGGATGCGCCGCTCCTGTTTCGTCTGCGCGCCGACTGGCGGCAGTGGCGCTTCGGGCTCGCGTTCCTGCTCGAGTGCCTGCCCGCGCGGACAAGGCGCAACACGATCCAGTGCCTGCGCCTCGCCATGTACTCGCGTGATTGCCTGCGGGCACTGCGTACGGCGACCGGCATAGAGTACGACCACCTCGAGCGCGGGATCCTGGAGTTCTACACCGACGCGAAGGAATTCGAGCGCGGTGTCGCCTCCGCGCTGCTGATGCGCGAATTGGGCTGTGATCGCGTGGCGACGACGGCCGACGAGTGTGCTGCAATCGAGCCCGCCCTCGCGCAATGCCGCGACCGTCTCGCCGGCGGCATCTTCACGGCGACCGACGAGTCCGGGGACGCGCAACGCTTCACGCACGAGCTCGCTCGGCGCGCGGCGGCGCGCGGCGTCGCGTTTCGCTGGTCGACGGCGGTCCAAGCGCTGGCCGTCGAAGGTGATGCCGTGCGCAGCGTGCGCTGCCTCGGCAGCGACGAGCGCGAACAGACGATCGATGCCGACGCGTACGTCGTGGCGCTGGGCAGCTACAGCCCGCTGCTGCTGCGGCCGCTCTCGGTGCCCTGCCCGATCTACCCCGCCAAGGGCTACTCGGCAACGATCGCGGTCGGCAATCATCGCGGCGCGCCGACAGTGTCGCTGACCGACGTCGCGGGCAAGCTCGTGTTCTCGCGGCTCGGCGATCGCCTGCGCGTGGCCGGCACCGCCGAGCTCTCGGGCTACGACACGAGCCTCAATCGCGTGCGGTGTGCCGCGCTCGTCACCCGCACTTTCGATCTCTTCCCCGATGCCGGAGACCGCGACAGCGCGCAGTTCTGGGCCGGGCTGCGGCCGGCGACCCCGTCGAACGTGCCTCTCGTCGGCCGCACGCGCTACCGGAATCTCTTCCTCGACACGGGGCACGGAACGCTCGGCTGGACGATGGCGTGCGGCTCCGGCCGCGCGCTTGCCGACGTGATCGCCGGACGCGTGCCGGAGATCGATTTCGCGTTCAGCGACAAATGAGAGGGCGGCCGCGACATGGCGAGGAGACTGTCCGCTTGCCTGGCCACGGCGTGCCGGCGGCTATAATCCGCGTCTTTTCCTGGCGCGCCGACATGTCCCCCATTCGCTTCATCGCCGCGGCGGCCTTCGCGGCCACGGCCGCGGCCCAGACGCCGGGCGCGCCTGCGCCGAATCTCGCCGCGGCGCCACCCGCGCCCGTCATCGCCGCCACATCGTATCTGCTGCACGACACGGCCAGCAGCCAGGCAATCGTCTCCCAGAACGCCGACGAGCGGCGCGACCCGGCCTCGCTCACCAAGCTGATGACGGCCTACCTGACATTCGCCTCACTGCGTGACGGCAAGCTCACGCCGTCGCAGATGGTGAACGTGTCCGAAGCGGCGTGGCGCGCCGAGGGCTCGCGGATGTTCATCGAGCCGCGCCGCGCCGTGTCGGTCGACGAGCTCATGCGCGGAATGATCGTCCAATCCGGAAACGATGCGTCGATCGCGCTCGCCGAGCAGGTCGCCGGGAGCGAGGCCGCGTTCGTCACGCTGATGAACGGGGAAGCGCAGCGCATGGGGCTCGCCAACACGCACTTTGTCAATGCGACGGGCCTGCCGCACGCCGAGCACTACTCGACGGCGCGCGACCTCGCGCGCCTCGCGTCGGCGCTGATCCGCGACTTCCCTCACTACTATGCGCTCTATTCGCTGAAGGAGTACCGGTACAACAACATCACGCAGCCGAATCGCAACCGGCTCCTCTGGATCGACCCCTTCGTCGACGGCGTGAAGACCGGCCACACCGACGCCGCGGGCTGGTGCCTCATCGCGTCGGCGAAGCGCGGACAGCGGCGGCTCGTCTCGGTAGTGTTGGGCGCCGCGTCGGATGCGGCGCGCGCGAGCGAAAGCCAGAGACTCCTCAACTACGGGTTCCAGGCGTTCGATACCGTGCAGCTCTATCAGTCCGGCAAGCCCGTGTCGACGCTGCGCGTGTGGAAGGGAGCCGCCAACGACGTGCCTGCCGGATTCGTCGCCGACCAGTATCTGACGCTACCGAAGGGCAAGGCGGACAAACTGCAGCTCACGCTCGCGGCGACCGAGCCGCTGGTGGCGCCGGTCGCACAGGGCCAGCGCGTCGGCACCGTGAACGTCGCGCTGGACGGCAAGCCGATGGCGGAATTCGCGCTCGTCGCCCTGGCGGACGTGCCGGCGGCGAGCATTATCGGTCGCGCCTGGGACAGCGTGCGCTTGTGGTTCCGGTGAAAGCCGCAGGCCCCGGCAGAAGCAATGACCTGAAAGTCTCCGATGATCGTCTATCTCAACGGCCGGTTTCTTCCGCTCGAAGACGCGAAGGTTCCGGTTCTTGACCGCGGCTTTATCTACGGCGACGGCGTCTACGAGCTGATTCCCGTCTATCGCCGCCAGCCGTTCCGGTTGCTGCAACACCTTGCGCGCCTGCAGCGCAGTCTCGACGGGATTCGTCTCGCGAACCCGTATTCGGATGCCGAGTGGACGGCGATCATCGGCGAGCTGGTCGCGCGGCAGCCGTTCGACGACCAAGGCGTGTACTTCCAGGTCACGCGCGGTGTAGCGAAGCGCGATCATGCCTTTCCGCAGGACATTGCGCCGACGGTGTTCATGATGAGCAATCCGCTCTCGATCCCGTCGGCAGAGCAGGTCGAGCGCGGCGTGGCCGTCGTCACGGCGGAGGACAACCGCTGGCGCCGCTGTGATTTGAAGACGATTTCACTCGTCGGCAACGTCCTCATGCGACAGCTCGCGGCCGACGCCGGCGCCATCGAGACGGTGATGTTCCGGGATGGCTGGCTCACCGAAGCGTCGGCGTCGAATGTGCTGGTCGTGACCGCGGGGGTGATCGTCGCTCCACCGAAAGACAACCTGATTCTGCCGGGGATCACCTATGGCGCGGTCGAGGAATTCGCACTCGAGGCCGGGCTGCCGTTCGAAATCCGGCCGGTTGCGCAAGCCGAGGCCCTCGCCGCAGCCGAGATGTGGCTCTCATCGTCGACCAAGGAAGTGCTCGCCGTCACGACGCTGGACGGCCGGCCGTTCGGTGGCGGTGTGCCGGGCCCGATTTTCCGGGCGATGCACACGCTGTTCCAGCAGCACAAGCCGAAGGCAAGTTGATCGGTGCTGCGCGGCGCATCGTTCGGCGTGGGCGGCGGCCGATCCGCTCACTTCAGCGGATGGGTCGCGCCGTATCGGCCATGGTGGAACACGAGCCCGATGCCGCTCCGGCGCTCGCAGTTCTCGACTTCCCCGATGAACAGCAGGTGGTCGCCCGCGCGCTGCTGGGCGTGATGCCGGCATTCGAACCATGCGACGCAGCCTTCGATCAGGGGCGCGTCCGCGGCGCCGAGCCGGAACGGGACACCTTCAAAACGATCGGTGTGCGGCCGCGAAAAGCGCCGCGCGAGTTCGACCTGGTCGTGCGCGAGCACGTTGATCGCATAGCGCTCCGCCGCCTGGAATGTGGCCGCGTTTTCCGCGTCGCGATTGAGGCTCCAGACGACGAGCGGGGGATCCAGCGATACCGAATTGAACGAATTGGCGGTGAAGCCGACGTAACGGCCGTCCGGGCGGCGCGCGCAGATGACGGTGACGCCCGTGGCGAACTGGGCGAGCGCGTCACGAAACTGCCGTTCGGTGGGCGCTCGCTCGGGTCGGGCGTGGCCATCGCCGGCGATGGACTTGGGCAAGGGGAAACCGCCAGCGCGGTCCGCAGAGGAAAGGCGCGATGGTAGCAGCGCTGGCCCGGCTGTCAAAAACGGGGCTCGACCACCGGGCCCGCCCCGGGCGACGCCGCGCGTCTTCGCCGCACCGCGGTGGCGGCCATCCCCGGTTCTCCGCCATATGGCTAAAATATGCTTATCGCGGTCGCACGGGCGCCGGCCCGCCGGCGCAGTTGCGGGTCCGTGAGCACCCATCCTCCGACTATGGCCGAGCCCTTGCAGAAGATCATCGCCAGCCGCTACGGCGGGCGCAGCCTCCCCATCGTCCTGGTGCTGCCCGACGGCGGTCGCATCCCGTTGTCATCGGAACCCGAGATCGAGGTCGTTGCCCGCACCTGGTCGGGCCTCAAGGCGCTCGCCTCGCCGATGATGGGCAACCTGGCGCGGGCCTATGTCCACCGGGACATCGATTTCACGGGCAGCGCGCGGCGCATCCTCGGCGTCGTCGATGCGATGGTCGGATCGATCGCGCACGGGCGCGACTCGGCGCGGGCGCGCTGGCGCACGTTCTGGCACCAGCTACGGAGCAACAAGACCAACATCCAGCATCATTATGACGTCTCGGACGCCTTCTTCCGGCTGTGGCTCGACCCGCGGATGGTCTATTCGTGCGCGTACTTCGACCACTGGGACGAGACGCTGGAGGACGCGCAGGCGCGCAAGCTCGACCACATCTGTCGCAAGCTGATGCTGAAACCTGGCGAGACGTTTCTCGACATCGGCTGCGGCTGGGGCGGGCTCGTCTTCTGGGCCGCGCAGAACTACGGCGTCACCGCGACAGGCATCACGCTGTCGCAGCACCAGTTCGAGCACGTGACACGCGAGATCGCCGCGCGCGGACTCGAAGGCCGCGTCCGCGTCGAACTGCGGGACTACCTCGACCTGCCCGAAGGCACGCTGTATGACAAGATCGCGAGCATCGGAATGTTCGAGCACGTCGGCGTGCGCCGGTATCCGGGATACTTCGGCAAGATCCATCGGGTTCTGAAGCCCGGCGGCTTCGTGCTGAACCACGGGATCACCCACAACGTGGAGGGCGCAGAGAGCCTGGGCAGCGGCATCGGCGATTTCGTCGAGGAGTACGTCTTTCCGGGCGGCCAGCTCGCGCACGTCGCGACGGTCATCGAAGGCATGGCGCGCGAAGGCCTGGAAATGGTCGACGCCGAGGCGCTGCGCGAGCATTACGCGGCGACGCTGTGGCGCTGGCTCGACGCGCTCGAGGCGAACGCCGACGTCGCGCGGGCCGAAGTGGGCGAGGAAAAATTCCGCGTCTGGCGGATCTACCTCGCGGGCTCGGCGCACGCATTCGAGCGCGGGTGGCTGTCGCTGTGGCAGCTGCTGGCTGGCAAGCCGTTGCTGGACGGCAGCCTGCCGCATCCGCTGACGCGCGAATACATGTATCCGCGCGATCGCGGCTGACGCGCCGCGATCGGCGGGCCGCGGGGCCCGGCTGTTCTCGCCCGCCGCCTTGCGGCTGGCGCCGGTCGCCACCAACTACCGGGACGCAAAGGGCCCCGATGACCAATGCCTTCCCCACCGCCTCCGAATCCCCGCTCAAGTTCCCGTGCGCGTTCCCGATCAAGGTGATGGGACGCACACAGGACGGCTTCGCGCAGGCGATCGTGACGGTGGTGCGCAGGCATGCCCCGGACTTCGACCCGGCGACCCTCGAGATGCGGGCCTCGTCCGCCGGGAACTATCTTTCGGTCACGGCGACGATCCGTGCGACGTCGCGCGAGCAGCTGGACGATCTCTACCGCGACCTCACATCGCACCCGATGGTCGCCATGGTGTTGTGAGCCGTTGCCGCTGCACGACGGCTGTCCCTCGAGGAGTCTGAGCGATGGTCAATCCCAATAGAGCTGCGCCGGCGCACCAGTACGTGTTGGGACACTCCGAACACGAAGTCGAGCGACTCAAGGCCCAAGCGCGTCTGATCGATCCGATCACGGAACGCTTCATTCTGGCAGCGGGCGTCGGCCCCGGTATGCGTGTGCTCGATGTGGGCAGCGGTGCCGGTGACGTTGCATTCCTGGCCTCGGACATTGTGGGTGCCGGCGGCACAGTTGTGGGTGTTGATCGGGTTCCTGCCGTGGTGCAAGTTGCGCGGGCCAGAATGGCCACGAGGTCGCTTCAGAACGTGAGGTTCCTGGAAGGCGACCCCGCCGAGTTAACCTTCGACCAACCATTCGACGCTGTCGTCGGCCGCTACATGTTGCAGTTCCAGGGGGAACCCGCAGCGATGCTCCGACAACTCGCGACCAAAGTACGGCCAAGTGGGGTGGTGGTCTTCCACGAAATTGATTGGAGCGGGCTTTCGTCGTTTCCGCCAGTACCGACCTACGACAAGTGCAGTCGATGGGGAGCAGACGCCATGCGCTTGCACGGTACCGAGACGCGGATGGGGAGCAAGCTGTACGCGACGTTCGTTGCCGCCGGCCTGCCTGCGCCAACATTGCGGCTGGAGGCGCTCGCTGTGGCGGGGACCAATTGCATCCCATGGCTTCAGCAATTCAAGGACCTCATCGCGACCCTGCTGCCGGAGATCGAGCGTTTCGGCGTGGCAACGGCGAGCGAGGTCGGCATCGACACTCTTGTCGAGCGGATGAGCAAGGAAGCTGACTCGTCGTCGAGCGTCCTGTTCGGCCAATACCAGATTGCCGCGTGGGCGAGGGTGTAGGTCCCCTTGAGGTACCGGCGGCGGGGCTTGGGCGCGTCGGCATTTCACAAACCACGAAATGCAATCGGGCCAAAGTGAGACCGTCGACAATCACTCGGCTCGCGGCCAACTCCCCAGCTTCCCGTCGGCCGGGCCAGTCAAGACGTGCTACGCCGCTCCCGACGGCGCGTCGGAAGCGTTGGATTTACTATCCCTAATCGCGCGCACCGACAGCACGCCGTCGATTGCCGGCGCGGCCTCGATCACCGCGTCTTGCACCGGGCTGTCGACGTTGAAGTTGTTTCTTACTCAGAAGCAGCTCGATCGTTCAGTGAGCCAGAAGATTCCTTTGCCCGTTCGATTCGTCCCCATGGACAGCGAAAGGAGTGGAATCGCGACGGTAAACTTATGAAATTGCTCGTGCTGAGGCAATCAAGGACGCTTGTTCAACACTTGCTTGTCGCTTGTGCCTCGCTTGTTGAAAAGTCTCATCAGTACGAGTACGACAAAGCCAATCGCCATAACTGATAGAGAGATGTGTACAGCGTCTTTACTGGCTGCGTAGGTTACGCTCGAGTAAAACAGATAGGTGCACACGAGACAAAACACTATTGGCGTTAGCGGATACAGCGGAACACGGAAAGGACGGTCGATCTCGCCCGACTGAGCGCGCAAGATAAAGAGCGCAACGCCGACGAGGGTGAGGAAAGCCCAGAAAACAGGGGCAGTGAATTCGACCATAGCGGTAAATCCATCGTGCTGCAAGGCCCCAAATCCCACCAGCATGAGTGTGATCAAAGCCTGGAAAATGTATGCGGCGACCGGCACACCGCGTGCCTCGTTCCAGCCACTTAAAAAGCCCAAAGCCGGCCAGTCGCGCGCTACCGCATAATTGGTGCGGGCGCCGACGATCATGGTCGCATTGATCGAGGTCAGTGTCGCAACAGCCACGCCTAGTCCCATCAATTGTCCGCCGAGTGGCCCAAAAGCGCGCACCATAACATCGGCTCCTGCAGCTTTGCTATCACTCAAGCCTTTCAGCCCGAGGCCATGTACGAGAGCAAGGTTAACCACGACGTAAAGAGCAGCGATAATGCCGATGCTCAAGACAAGCGCGCCGACCATTGCCCGTCGCCCGCCTTTCAACTCCGCCGACACGTAAGCAGCTTCGTTCCAACCACCATAGGTTAACAATACGAATACCATGGCCAGCCCGAACATGCCGGGAGCGGGCGTGTGAGCAAATGGCAAGCCTGCCGATCCTGCGGCTCCCGGGGCCAATAACCCCGCCACCACAATAGCGATGAGCCCGGCAACTTCAATGGTGGTGAGTACATTCTGGGTGCGCGAGGTGGCGCGTAATCCGGCAATGTTCAAAAGGCTGAGGGCGATGACGATGACAGCAGCCCAGATTGCGGATGAACGGGCGCCGAGCGGAATCGCGGCAGAAAGATAGTCACCAAACACAAAGGCAAGAAGAGCAATTGACCCGGCGTTGATCACCATGGTTCTCGCCCAGGCGTAAAGGAAACTCAGGTTGCGTCCGTAGGCGCGGGTTAGAAAATGGTAGTCGCCACCCGCATGGGGAAACGCCGTGGCAAGTTCGGCATAGCAAAGCGCGCCAGCAAACGAAATGCCTGCGCCGAGTAGCCACGCGACAATCATCCACCCGGCATCACCGATAATGCCAGCCACCATCGACGGCGTTTTGAAGATGCCGGCGCCAACTACAATACCCACGATGATCGCGATCGTGTCCCGTCGACGCAGGAGCCGCTGTGGACCCGGCGTTAACACCGGCCCTTCGATACCCTCGCTCACGGGAGCCTGGGCAAGGTCAAGAACGTTGTCGGTTTCTATTGCCGGCGGCCGGTAATCGATATTGGATCGTGATCGCACCGGGACGATCCGGCCAGGGTATTACCACTTACCGTCGCGCGAATGTCGCGAATGAGCAGTCCGCATTGGTAGCACTTTCGAGAATTGTTCAAAACACATCCAATCGGATTCAGCGGCGCCTACCGATTACGGGAGTCAAGTTATCCACGAAGCGCAGAGTGCCCGATATTGTCTTGCCATCCGAAGCGCCTCGCATGCTGCGGGTGCCACCATCGGGAGCGACAAAGGTGAAACCGATGTTTGGACCGCTGATGTATGCGCCAAGCAGGGGCTTGGTCACACCGTCAATCGTTATTTCTCCCGCTAGACGCTGATGCTGTTGAGTGAATTCTATTGCCGCTTCCCAAGGTCCTTTCTCGTCCCGAAGCGTCCAGCGGCCTTGCACTACCGCAGGAACGATCCAAAGATAGGCCTCAGTATCTTCGCCGCGAATAACTTCATCGGGCTCCCACTCTCCCATGTGGAATTGGTGAGAGACGACACGGGTGCCAGGTTTCATCGACAGCAACGTGGGGCGAAGTCGGTAGTTGAGATCAGACAGCAAATACAGCGTGACCACCGTCGCCTTTGAAAAATCCTCCTGGAAAATGTCACCCTGAATAATGGTGACTTTATCGGCAACCCCGGCACGTTGCGCATTGCGTCTTCCAAGTGCGGCGAGATCGGCGTTGTATTCAATCCCAACGGCCTTGGCTCCGAAGTGCTTGGCGGCCGCAATGGGAATCTTCCCATCGCCCGCACCAAGGTCATAGACAATATCTTTGTCGGTTACTTTGGCTGCCTGCAGCATTCGCATGACCATGGGATCGGGTGTTGGCAGCCATATGACGTCCTTGCCGCCTTGCCGCAGCCGCGGCTGGTATAACTCGTCTCCGTGCTTTGGGAAATCCTGCGCGGAAGCAGGGGTTGTGATCGATGACGCAAACAGGCAGAAAACAAGAAAGCGAAAGTTCATGTGATTCCCAGAACAATGGCAAATGCCGTGGCAAGTCTAGCGGACTTGCCTCCGCATCCGATGCGTTTCGCAACCAATGCCATGGCCCGGGTTGCGCGGCACGGCGTGCGGACGTCGGCGGCGACAACGCCTTGTAAACGCCGCAACAACGTTTCGTTGAGCAAGCCCGGTCGCCACTCAGCTTAGTGTCGATTTGAGGCAGGAATGCCCTTTCTCTTGGTGGTCAGGGAGCTACGATGCACAAAGGACAGCGAGTCGGGTACGTCAGAGTCGGCACGCTTGACCAGAACGCCGGGGCTTCAATAACGATAAGATCCGGCCGAGCCAATGGCTTCACGCGATGTGGCAGGCAATCGGCGCGTGCCGAACACGGCGGACCTTGGGCAGCGGTTGTTCATGGCTAGTCTGGAAGCACACTATTCAGCCCGCGACATCGAGGCACGAATCCTGGCGGCCGTCCGCGCGGCCGGATTAGATCCCGAACAACGCCTGTCGCCCGAGGAACTGGGGGCGCTTGACCATTTCCACACGGGCGGACTCCGCGCTTCACGCGAGTTGCTGGAGCTGGCGCAGATTCGGGCCGAAGATCGCGTTCTCGATATTGGAGCTGGGCTGGCCGGTCCCGCCCGGCTGCTCGCTTCCGCGCTCGGCTGCCGCGTCGACTGCCTCGAGTTATCGCCTGATTACTGCGCCGGCGCGGTACTGCTGAATCGGCTGACCGGCCTTGATGACCGAATCGAAGTGCACGAAGGCAGCGCTCTCGACCTACCCTTCCCCGACGATTCGTTTGATGCCGTCTGGATGCAGAATGTCGCGATGAACATCGCGGACAAGCGCAAGCTCTACGCGGAGGTCTACCGGGTCCTCAAGCCTGACGGCCGGTTCGCCTTCCAGGAGATCGCCGCTGGGGAAGCGGCTACGTCATACTTTCCGCTTCCTTGGGCCACCGACCCTGCCGACAGCTTCCTTGTTTCTGCCGAAGAGATTCGCTCGGTTCTCGGCGAGAGTGGATTCGTCGCTGAATTATTCGAGGATGCCAGCGACGCTCATTTGAGCAGGACTTCCGAAGGCGCCGCGCAGGGACAGCTGACCTTGGCGGTGTTCGTCGACAATCTCGCGCAAAAGGCCGGGAACGCGCGGCGCAGTCTTCAGGAGGGCCAGATCCGGCTTGTCAGAGGTGTCTTCCGGGTGAAATGAGCAACCGCGCGGCTGCTACCGGAGGGCAGACATTCGCGGCAGGCCCGAAACTGAGATGCATCGAACTCCGGCGGCACCGAATGCCGCGGAACCTTACCAGCCGAGATCGGCCCAACTAGCTCCCAAGAAGGGGTCCGACAAGTCGTGAGCGGTCGCCTTCCGCATGACGTCATCCTGTTTGAGACGGTACGCGCTTGCCTCTTTTGCCGCTTCCTGTGCACCCGTCGCCCGGTTTTCCGGATGGAGCTGCACATACGCCTCGTATTCCTTCGGGCCACCGACGTAGATCTGGTTCCTGGACGCATCGGGGTAGATGTAAAACTTCTTGCCAGTGCGCTGCATCGGCCTGATCTTGCCAGGGGGTAGTCCCCGCACCCACTCCTGCTGAACCTTTGTCGTCGCGACGAGCACCTTGAAGCCGAGGTCCAACAGCTGCCTTTCTTCTATGGGCGCCGCGGCCGCGGCGGCACCGCCTGCAACGAACACGGTCACTGCCAATGCCCTCAGTACCGTGAGCAACTTTGCCCAGCGACAGTTCAAGAAGCGCTTCATGGGAGGCCCGCCTGGCCGGCTCTGGTGGAACGGACGTTGAAACGAGCGTCAAGCCGGTGCATGCCAACCAGCGTCCGCCCACAGCTCGCCGCTCACCGCCGAGTTGGCGAGCATGAAGCAGATCGCATCGGCGATCTCGTCGGGACGAATCAGCCGGCTCAACTGCGTGAATGGGAGAATGTTCTTGTTGATGTATTCATCACCCATCGCGCGCACCATCGGCGTGTCGGTGAATCCCGGGTGAATCACTCCGCAGCGCACCCCGTAATAGACGGCTTCCTTCATGATCGTCGCGGCCGCGCCCTCCAGGCCGGCTTTGGTGCTGGCATAGGAGATCTGGCCGCGGTTGCCTTGCGAGGAAACGGAGCCGATGAACACGATGGCCCCTTGCATTCCCTCGGAGGGCTCCCATCGCTTGAGGCCGCAGGCGGCGCGATTTTCGGCAATCCGTCCGATCATCTCGAGTGCCCAGTAGACGGGCGCCACGAGGTTCACCTCGAGGACCTGTTTGAACCGATCCACCGGATAGATTCGCGCCTTGCCCGTGATCTTGTCGATGCGCACGGCGAGATCATCGCGCGTGATGCCGGCGGCCGGCACGCACATGGTGACTGTTTCGAACTCGCTGCTGATGGAATCGAAAACCGAAGCGCGAAACGCCTCGTCGGTCGCATCGCCCCGGTAGGGATGGGCGACCTTCCGGCCGGCCTCCGAATTGACTTCGGCGGCGACGCCAGCGATGTTCTCTCCCATGTCCACGAGCGCCATCGCGCGCACATTGCGGCGCGCCAATTCGGCCGCGACCGCCCGCCCGATGCCGCTGGCGGCACCCGTAATTACCGCAACCTTCCCCGCGATTTCCATGGACGCCCCTGACTTATTGCTGCACTGCAACATCCTAACTGCTTTGTCAATCCATGTCACGGAAAAAATGGATGGCCGGAACCGCGGTGATGATTGCGCCGTTGCGCAGACGCATCATTGTCCGCGCGTACGACGGAGTGGCGATTGCTGCGGCAAATTGACGCATGCGGCGGCATCGCGCGCGCAAAGGCGTTGGCGCGACGGTGCCGGTTGGCTTCTTTCGCCGAAGGCTCGATTTTCGATGACCGCGTTCGTGGTCTACAGGTACCGGCGCTAAGGTCTCGGCGATCTACCACCGGCAACATCCCAACAGGGCCAAGCGCGGGACACGGTCCCGGGGAGGATTGACAACCGTTGTTTCTGGAGAAATAATTGGCACAAAGAGTTTCTCCATGAACACTCTGACGCAGACCACCCCGGCCTCGACGCAACGGCGCGCGTCCGCGTCCGACGCGGGCGTGCTGAGCAAAGCCGTGGTGCGCGCGGCGCGCCTGCTCGACCTCACGCAGCGCGACGTGGCGGCGGCACTGGGCATTTCGGAGGCGACGACCTCGCGCCTCTTCGCCAGCAAGTACCTGCTCTCGCCCGACCGCGCCAAGGAATGGGAACTCGCGCTGCTGCTCGTGCGCCTGTTTCGATCGCTCGACGCACTGTGGGGGCACGAGGAGTCGGCCCGGCGCTGGCTCGCGAGCCACAACGTCGCGCTGGGCGGTCGGCCGCAGGATCTTCTGCGTTCCGTGGAAGGAATGGTTCGTGTCGTCGCCTACCTGGACGCCGCCCGCGGTCGCCTCTGAGGCGGGCGAGCTCCGCTTCGCCATCTGGCGGGCCGTAGAAGCGCAGCACGTCGTGGCGACGATGGCGCTGGTCGATACCCTCGACGAGCAATACGCGCTGGAGCGACTGCTGGACGCGGCCAAACCGCCATTGCCCGAGGGTGCGACGCGCTTGCACTACCTGCTGTTCACGCCGTTCCGCTACGCGCCGCCTCCCGGCGGATCGCGTTTTCGCCGGCCCACCGACCCGGGCGTCTTCTACGGTACGGACGAAGTGCGCACCGCGTGCGCGGAGCTGGGCTATTGGCGCTGGCGGCATCTCTCCGATACCCCGGTGCTGGAGTCGATGCCCACGCGGCCGCAAACAGTGTTTCGCACAAGGCTCGACACGAGCGCCGTCGATCTTCGGCGCCCGCCTTTCGCACGCGATCGAACGACTTGGGCGCATCCAGACGATTACGGCGGCTGCCAACGCTTCGGTCGGGTCGCGCGGCAGGCGGGCATCGGCGCCATCCGCTACGAGTCGGTCCGGGATCCGCAACACGGCGGCTGTTGCGCCGTTCTTGCGTGGTCCGCATTTGCGCGCCCATCGCCCGCGGAACAGCAGACCTGGATGCTTTCGGTCACCCGCGACCGCGTTGTGTGGCAACGAACGGATGCGATTCGTGCCGATGCGCACGAATTCACCGTGAACAGGCCCTAGCCCATGGGGACGACGGTCGATCACGCATCCCGGGTCGCTATCCGGGCGCTCGGGCGCACCGAATACCGGCCGACCTGGCAAGCGATGCAGGCGTTCACTGCGGCGCGGACGACCGATACGCCGGACGAGATCTGGCTGACCGAGCATCCGCCGGTCTATACGCTCGGGCTCGCGGGGCGGCGCGAGCATCTGCTTCGCGACAACGGCATTCCCGCGATCAAGGTCGATCGCGGCGGGCAGATCACCTATCATGGTCCGGGCCAGCTCGTCGCCTACGTGCTGTTCGATCTCAAGCGGCATCGCCTCGGCATTCGCGGCATGGTCCGGGGCATCGAGGCGGCGGTGATAGAATGGCTCGCCACGCTCGGAATTTCCGCGTACGGCAAGGCAGCGGCGCCGGGCGTCTACGTAGAGGTCGCCGGCGGCGAGGCCAAGCTCGCTGCGCTCGGGCTCCGGGTGCGCGGCGGCTGCACGTATCACGGGCTCGCGCTCAATGTCGCGATGGATCTTTCGCCGTTCGCCGATATCGACCCGTGCGGCTACAAGGGCCTCGCCGTGACACAACTCTCTGACCTTGGCATCGTGCGCACCGTCGCGGACGTGGGCGCGGAACTGGCTCCGATCCTCGCCGCGCGCCTCACGGGAACCCCATGATCACGGACGATGCGCCGTCCGCCGGACCCGGGGGCAATGTCGCGGGCGTCAAGCAGACGGGTGCCGCAAAGACCGCGCGCATCCCCATCAAAATCGTCGCGGCCGAGCGACTGAAAAAGCCGGATTGGATCCGTGTGCGCGCCGCATCGTCGCCGCGCTTCGCCGAAATCAAGAAGATCCTGCGCGAGCATCGGCTGCATACCGTCTGCGAGGAAGCATCCTGCCCGAACATCGGCGAGTGTTTCGGCAAAGGCACCGCGACGTTCATGATCATGGGCGACATCTGCACGCGGCGCTGCCCGTTCTGCGACGTCGGCCACGGCCGCCCGCTGCCGCTCGATGCCGAGGAGCCGATCCACGTCGCGCAGACGATCGCAGCGCTGAAACTCGCCTACGTCGTCATCACGAGTGTGGACCGCGACGATCTGCGCGACGGCGGCGCGCAGCACTTCGTCGATTGCATCCGCACCGTGCGCCAGCACTCGCCGGCGACGAAGATCGAAGTGCTGGTGCCGGATTTTCGGGGCCGACTGCGCGCGGGCACTCGAGATTCTGGGCGCCGCGCCGCCGGACGTGATGAACCACAACCTCGAAACGGTGCCGCGGCTGTACCGGGAGGCGCGGCCCGGCTCCGATTACGCCCACTCGCTCACGCTGCTGCAGGAATTCGGCGCGCGCTTTCCGGACATTCCGACCAAATCCGGATTGATGGTCGGCTTGGGGGAAACCGACGACGAGATACTCGCCGTCATGCGCGACATGCGCGCGCACGGCATCGGCATGTTGACGATCGGCCAATACCTGCAGCCGACGGCCGGGCATCTGCCCGTGCGACGCTACGTCCATCCGGACACGTTCGCAATGTTCGAGCGCGAGGCGTACGCGATGGGGTTCAAGCACGCCGCGGTCGGCGCGCTCGTGCGCTCGTCGTATCACGCGGACCAGCAGGCGGAAGAGGTGCTCGCGCAGCCCCAGTCATGAGTTGCGGTCGGGGGCCCGGAGCTGATTCGCGAGATGGGTTGCCTGGCGTTCGTCACGGCTTCGGCACGCCCGCGTCCTTCGGCCACAAGATCCACAATCGACCTTCCTGCCGCATACGTCCGGCTTGACGCCCCGCGTCATCGCCGAAACCCCAGAAGAAATCCACGCGCAGCGCGCCGCGAATCGCGCCGCCCGTGTCCTGCGCGAGCATCAACCGGTCGAGCGGGCGCGAGGAAAGCGGAAAAGTCGTGGCGAGATATACCGCGGCGCCGAGCGGGATCGACCGCGTGTCCACCGCCAGCGTGCGGCCGGCCGCGAGCGGAACGCCGAGTGACCCGAGCGGCCCGTCGATAAGAGCTTCCGGCGTGCCGGGGGCGGGCGCCGCGACCTCGCGGAAGAAGACGTAGCTCGGGTTCTCGTCGAGGAGCGCGGCAAGCTGGTCCGGATGCCGCCGGCCCCACTCGCGAATGCCCTGCATCGACGCGCGCTCGAGCGTGATCTCGCCGCGGTCGATCAACACACGACCGATCGAGCGGTACGGGTGCCCGTTCTGATCCGCGTAGCCGACACGCACCACGCTGCCATCGGGAAGCTGCACGCGGCCGGAACCCTGGATCTGCAGGAAGAACGCCTCGACCGGATCCTCGACGTAGACGAGCACCTTGTCGCCGACCGGAGCCCGGCCGTTCTCGATGTCGGCGCGCGGCCAATACGGAACCACCTTCCGGCCGTCCACGCGGCCGCGCAGGCGCTTGTCCTTGAACTCCGGATAGAGCGCGGTGAGATCGATCGTCAGCAGATCGTCCGGCACCGCGTACAGCGGCACCGTGTAGCGCGCGGTCTTGGTCCTGCTGCCCGAGAGTAGCGGCTCGTAATAGCCGGTGACCATTCCCGTGTCGCGCCCGTCCGCGGCCAGCACCTGGTATGGGATAAAATGCCGTTCGAAGAAAGCGCGAATCGCATTGGCATCGCGCACGTCGACCGTCTCGGCCGCCGCGCACACCGGGGCAATGAGGTCGCGTTTCGGAGCGTCGGGCCGGACCTGCGCTACGCAGCCGATGCGAAACGCGGGCCATGCCTCCTCGACGCGATCGGCGTTCCAGCCGGGCAGCGCACTCCACGTGGTGGCGTGGTACGTGGCGGGCAGCGAAGGCGGTGGCGTTACGGCAGGCGGCGGCACGACGGCCGGCGGTGCGGTCGGGGGCGCGGTCACGCACCCGGCGGCGAGAACGACGAGCGCGACCGCGGCGCACCGCGGACGTGCGCCGCGCACGCGAAGGGGTCCGGCAATCATGGGGTGGTTTCTTCTGGAAGCGCTGTTCGCACTGGTGCTCGCAGTCGGCATCGTGTGGTGGACGATGGGGCCGAAGGTGAAGAAGCCGCCGGCTGCGGATGCCAACGACCGCGACGGCACACGGCGCTAATGCAGCACGCGCGGCACGGACAGCGTGAACGGCGGGATCGGCGCGTCGAACGTGCAACCGTCCTCGGCGACCATCTGGTAGGTCCCGCGCATCGTGCCGACCGGTGTAGGGAGGTGCGTGCCGCTCGTGTATTCGAAGCTCTCGCCGGGTTTGAGCAGCGGCTGCTGGCCGACGACGCCGAGTCCCTTCACTTCCTGGACGTGGTGGTCGCCATCGGTGATGATCCAGTGCCGGCTGATGAGTTGCGCGGCCACCGCGCCGGTGTTGGTCACCGTGATCGTGTAGGCGAACACGTACTGGTTGCGGGACGGGTCGGACTGATCGGCGATGTAGGCCGCGTTCGCCGCGACGGTGATGTCGTATTTCTTCGGATCAGCCATCGGTCCCGCCCCGACGAATTGCCGGTTCAATTATAACGCCATGCCCGACTATCGAATCGCCCCCTCGCTCCTCTCGGCCGACTTCGCGCGCCTCGGTGACGAAGTGCTGGCGGTCACCGCCGCCGGCGCCGACCTCATCCACTTCGACGTGATGGACAACCATTACGTTCCGAACCTCACGATCGGGCCGCTCGTCTGTGAGGCACTGAAGCCGCACGCAACGGTGCCGATCGACGTCCACTTGATGGTGAAGCCGGTGGACCGCATCGTTCCGGATTTCGCGAAGGCGGGCGCTTCGATCATCAGCTTCCATCCGGAGGCCTCGGAGCACGTCGACCGCACGATCGGCCTTATCCACGACTGCGGATGCAAGGCCGGGCTCGTGTTCAATCCGGCGACCCCGCTCGATTGGCTCGACCACACGATCGAAAAGCTGGACCTCGTGCTGATCATGTCGGTGAACCCCGGATTCGGCGGGCAATCGTTCATCCCGCAGGCGCTGGAGAAGCTCAAGACAGCCCGCACCCGGATCGACGCAGCGCAGCAGAAAAGCGGCCGCGCCATCCTGCTCGAGGTCGACGGCGGCGTGAAGATCGACAACATCGGCGCCATCGCGAAGGCGGGTGCCGACACGTTCGTCGCGGGATCGGCGATCTTCGGCACACCGGACTACGTCGCGACGATCGCGAAGATGCGCGCGGAGCTTGCGAAGGCGACGCCGGGCTGAACAACGACCGCATGATTGGCGTCATTCCCGCGAACGCGGGAATCCAGTGTCTTTGCTTGAACGTCACCGGGTTCCCGCGTTCGCGGGGACGACGGCGTTTCGAACTCGAATAGTCATTCACTTTGGCCACCCTCGATAGTCGCATCTTCGACGTCAGTGCGATCGCCTTCGACCTCGATGGCACGCTGCTCGACACGATCCACGATCTCGCGGCGGCCGTGAATGCGCTGCTCGCGGACCTCGGATTGCCATCGCTGCCGAAGGAGACGATCCGCACGCTCGTCGGCAGGGGCATGCCGATTCTCGTTCGCAGGGCGCTGGCGCGTGCGACCGGCACGTCGCCCGAAGCGATCGAGGAGGCCGAAGTCCGGGATGCCCTCGTTCGTTATCAAGCGCACTATGCGGCAATCCTCGGCCGCGAGACGCGTCCGTTTCCAGGCATGGTCGAGGGACTCGACCGGCTCGCCGCGATGGGATTCCCGCTCGCGGTGGTCACCAACAAGGCTTCGCGCTTCGTCCTTCCGCATCTCGAGCGCGAACGCATCGCACGCTACTTCGCGCTCATCGTCGGCGGCGACGACCTGCCGACGAAAAAGCCCGATCCGGCGCAGCTCCTGCACGTTGCCGCCGCATTTCGGGTGCCCGCAAGCCGGTTGCTGATGGTCGGCGATTCGGGCAACGACGCGCTGGCAGCGCGAGCTGCAGGCTGCCCGGTATTGATCGTCCCGCACGGCTACAACGAGGGCGAGCCGGTGCAAAACCTCGATGCCGATGGTATAGTGCCCTCGCTGGCCGCGATCGCCGATCGCGTCCGTTACGTTGTCTCCGACCCTTCGTGAGCTTCGACCTCCTCGACCGCAACGGCCCCGTCGCTTCGACCGGGTGGTGCCGCGCGAGCGGATGGCGCCGCTGGCGCCGCTGACCCCCTCGCGCACCGCGTCGCCCCTGCCGGCGACGCCCCAGTAACGTTGCCGTCGTTGAAGCCATTGTCGAAGCGCCATGACCGAAGCCGAATTCCGCGCCCTCGCGGCGCAAGGGTATAACCGCATCCCGCTCGTTCTCGAGTCGTTCGCGGACCTCGACACGCCGTTGTCGCTGTACGTCAAGCTCGCCAACGAACGCTACACGTTCCTGCTCGAATCCGTCGTCGGCGGCGAGCGCTTCGGGCGCTACTCGTTCATCGGTCTTCCAGCGAAGATCCGCATCCGGGCGCACGGCACCACGATCGAGGTCGAAGAGAGCGGGACGATCGTCGAGCGGCACGAGGGCGATCCGCTCGCGTTCGCCGCGAGTTTCATGCGCCGCTTCCGCGCCGCACCGTGGCCGGGATTGCCGCGCTTCTGCGGCGGGCTCGCCGGCATCTTCGGCTACGACACGGTCCGCCACATCGAACGCAAGCTCGCCGACAGCGCGCCGCCGGCGGCACCCGGTCTCGCCGAGGTCCCGGACATCCTGCTGCTGCTGACCGAGGAACTGGCGGTCGTCGACAACCTGGCCGGCAAGATCTCGCTCATCGTGTACGCGGATCCGGGCCAGCCGGACGCGTATGCGAAGGCAAACGCGCGACTCACACTGTTGCGGCGCAAGCTGCGCGAACCGGTGTCGATCCCGTTCCAGACGGCAACGGCCGTGACACAGGCGGCGAGCGAGTTCGGCGCCGAGGGCTTCATGGCCGCGGTAGGCCGGGCGAAGGAATACATCGCCGCGGGCGACGTGATGCAGGTCGTGCTGTCGCAGCGGATGGCCCGCCCGTTTTCGTCGCCGCCGCTCTCGCTCTACCGCGCGTTGCGTTCGCTCAATCCGTCGCCGTACATGTTCTATTACGATTTCGGCGACTTCCACGTTGTCGGCGCGTCGCCCGAGATCCTCGTGCGCAAGGAAGGCGCGACGGTCACGCTGCGGCCGATCGCCGGAACGCGCCCGCGCGGAGCGACGCGGGAGGCCGACGAAAAGCTCGCCCAGGAACTGCTCGCCGACCCGAAGGAGGTCGCCGAGCACGTCATGCTGGTCGACCTGGGCCGCAACGACGTCGGCCGCGTTGCGCGGACCGGCTCCGTGCAAGTTAGCGACCGGATGGTCGTCGAGCGCTATTCGCACGTGATGCACATCGTATCCAATGTCGAAGGCACGCTGAAACCGGGACTCACCAGCATCGACGTGCTGCGGGCGTCGTTTCCGGCCGGCACCGTCAGCGGTGCACCGAAGGTGCGCGCGATGGAGATCATCGACGAGCTCGAGCCCACGCGCCGCGGTGTCTACGCCGGCGCCGTCGGCTATCTGAGCTTCCAGGACGACATGGACACCGCGATCGCGATTCGCACCGCGGTATTGAAGGGCGGGATGCTCTACGTGCAGGCCGGAGCAGGCATCGTTCACGACTCGGTGCCCGAGTCCGAGTGGACCGAATCGCTGAACAAGGCGCGCGCGGTGCTGCGCGCAGCCGACATGGTGCAGCAGGGGCTGGATGCGGAGGGGTGACCATGGGCTCGCCGATGCACAAGCGCGATCACGCCGGTGGCGACACCGGCGTTCCGCTCGATACACCGACCAACGCCGCCTCTCTGCTGCCCGTTTGCGCAGCGAACCTGCTTTCACGCGACCACATCCTCCGCGCCTATCGCCGCTACGCGCCCATTTACGATCGGCTGTTCGGCAGCGTTCTCGCTCCGGGGAGGCGCGCGTTGTCGGATGCGGTGGCCGGCCTGCGACCTGCATCGGTCCTCGAGGTGGGCGTGGGCACCGGTTTGACGTTGCCCGGATATCCGCCATCGTCGAGCGTCGTCGGCATCGACATCTCTTCGGAAATGCTCGCCAAGGCGCGGCAGCGTGCGGCACGTCTTTCCGGCCGCAACATACGGCTCGAGTTGATGGACGCCGAGGCGCTGACGTTTGCCGACCGCTCGTTCGAATGCGTCACGGTGCCGTACGTGTTGTCGGTGACCCCGGATCCGCGGCGGCTGGTCGCGGAAGTACGCCGCGTATGCCGCGTCGGCGGGACGATCCTGATCCTCAATCACTTCAGCGGTGGCCGCTTCTGGTGGCTTCTCGAGCACGCGATGCGGCCGCTGGCGAGCAGCATCGGGTTCCGCTCCGATTTCGACCTCGCGGCCGAAGTTGAGAGCTACGACTGGAACGTCGAGTGGATGAGGGACGTCAATTTTCTGGGTTTGTCCAAGCTGGTTTCGATTCGCAATGGCTGAGCGTCAACGGAAGAGTGTTGTTTCGCGACCGGGAGGAGAGCCGGCGCGGCGGGTCGCTCGGCAGAAGGCGCGGCGCGTGCAATGCTGCTGATGATCGACAACTACGACAGCTTCACCTACAACCTCGTCCAGTATCTGGGGGAGCTCGGTGCCGACGTGCACGTGTACCGCAACGATGCGATCACGCTGGACCAGATCGCGGTCTGGGAGCCCACGCACATCGTGATCTCGCCGGGACCGTGCACGCCGAGCGAAGCAGGCATCTCGGTGCCGCTGGTCCAGCGCTTCGCCGGCAAGGTCCCGATTCTCGGCGTCTGTCTCGGCCACCAGGCGATCGGGCAGGCGTTCGGCGGCCGTATCGTGCGCGCGCAGCGGGTCATGCACGGGAAGCTTTCGCCGGTAACGCACGACGGCAGGGGCGCGTTCACGGGCGTGCCCTCGCCGCTGACCGTGACGCGTTACCATTCGCTCGCGATCGAGCGCGGCACGGTGCCCGCCTGCCTCGAAGTATCCGCGACGGCCGACGATGGGGAGATCATGGGCGTGCGTCACCGCGACTGTGCCGTCGAAGGTGTGCAGTTCCATCCGGAGGCCATCCTTACCGAGCACGGCCACGCGTTGCTGAAGAACTTTCTGGAGGGGAAACGATGAATCTGCCGCGCCTTTGCGTTGCCGCGCTCGCTGTCGCGCTGGTTCCGCTCCCCGCCGCTGCCGGCGCGATGGACGAGTGCGAAGGTGCGGATGCGCAGGCGACCGCGAAGTGCCTTGCCGCGCTCGATCTCGAGACACTCGCGGCGCTCAAGAAAGCCGAGACAGCGGCAGGCCGTGCAGCGCGGGGCATCGAGGACAGCACGAAGCGACCCGGCGCCTATACCGCCTTCGCCTCGTCGTCGCGCGCGTTCGCGTTGTATCAGCAGGCGCAGTGCGATTACGTGCGTGCGATCCAGCCCGACGCCAACGTCCGCCCGACGACCCCGGCGGCGAGCGCCGCCGACACGGCGAAGATCGCCTGCCGCATCGATCTTGCGCGCGAACGCATCGAAATTCTCAAATAGTCCGCACCGGAGCCGTCATGCCCATCACCCTCACCGAAGCGCTGCAACGCACGATCGAGCACCGCGAGATCTTTCCCGACGAAATGCTGTCGATCATGCGCCGGATCATGAGCGGCGAAGTGACGCCGGTGATGATCGCCGCCCTCACCGTCGGTCTGCGCGTGAAGAAGGAAACGATCGGCGAGATCGCCGCGGCCGCCGAGGTCATGCGCGAGTTCGCCACCAAGGTCGAGGTACCGGACCGCGATCACCTGGTCGACATCGTCGGCACCGGCGGGGATGCGTCGCACACGTTCAACATATCCACGGCGTCGATGTTCGTCGCCGCGGCGGCCGGCGCCCGCGTGGCCAAGCACGGCGGACGCTCGGTGTCGTCGAAGTCGGGCAGCGCCGACGTGCTGGAGTCGCTCGGCGCGAACATCATGCTCAGTCCCTTGCAGGTGGCGCAATCGATCGCGGAGACCGGCATCGGCTTCATGTTCGCGCCGTCGCACCACAGCGCGATGAAGCATGCGGCGCCGGTGCGCAAGGAGCTCGGCGTGCGCACGATCTTCAACATCCTGGGCCCGCTCACCAATCCCGCAGGAGCGAAGAATCAGCTCCTCGGCGTATTCCACCCGGACCTGGTCGGCATCGAGGTGCGCGTGCTGCAACGGCTGGGCAGCAAGCACGTGCTCGTGGTCTACGGCAAGGACGGCATGGACGAAGTTTCGCTGGGTGCGGCGACGATGGTGGGCGAGCTGAAGGACGGCGAAGTCCGCGAGTACGAGATCCATCCGGAGGACTTCGGCCTGCACATGAAGTCGCACCGCGGGCTCAAGGTCGCCGACGCGGCGGAATCGAAGGAAATGGTGCTGGAAGCGCTGTCCGGCGTCGACGGCACGCCGCGCGAGATCGTCACGCTGAACGCCGGAACGGCGCTGTATGCCGCGGATGTCGCCGGCACGATCGCCGAGGGCATCGAGCGTGCGCGCGCCGCGATTGCTTCCGGCGCCGCGAAGAAGAAACTGGAACAGTTCGTCGCGCTGACGCAGAAGCTCGGCGCAGCCGCCGGCTGAAGGCTCGCGCCGCGATGGCGGACATCCTCGCGCGCATCCTCGCGACGAAGGCGGAGGAAGTTGCCGTCGCCCAGCCGGGCCCGGCCGCTCGCCGACGTCGAGGCCGTGGCGCGACGCGGCGACCGGCCACGCGATTTCGAAGGCGCGCTGCGGACGAGGATCGCCGCCGGCCAGGCGGCGGTCATCGCCGAGATCAAGAAGGCGAGCCCGAGCCGGGGCGTGCTGCGCGCCGACTTCGATCCGCCGGCGATTGCGCGAAGCTATGCCGGCGGCGGCGCCGCCTGCCTGTCCGTCCTCACCGATCGGACCTATTTCCAGGGTGCACCCGAGTATTTGACGGCCGCGCGCGCGGCGTGCGCGCTGCCCGTCCTGCGCAAGGACTTCATCGTCGACCCCTATCAGGTCGCCGAGGCGCGCGCACTGGGTGCCGACGCGGTCCTGCTGATCGTCGCCGCACAGGACGACGCGCGTCTCGCCGCGCTCGAGGCCTGCGCACGCGACTTCGGGATGGCCGTGCTGGCCGAGGTCCACGATGCCGCCGAGCTCGATCGCGCCCTCGCCCTCGACACGCGGCTCATCGGCATCAACAACCGCAATCTGCGCACGTTCGACGTGTCGCTCGCGACGACGCTCGATCTCGTCCCGCGGATGCCCGCGGACCGGCTCGTCGTGACCGAAAGCGGCATCCTCGCGCCCGCCGACGTCGCGGCGATGCGCGCGGGCGGCGTCCACGCCTTTCTCGTCGGTGAGGCCTTCATGCGCGCGCCCGATCCCGGCGCCGCGCTGGCGACGCTGTTCGGCTGAGCCGGGCTCCGGAGGCGGTGCTATCATGCGCTGCCGTTGCGCCGAGCGTTCGCGTTCCGCGTGGACGCTGCGGCGGGCGTGGGCGCCGCGCCTTCGCAGAACCACAATACGCCACGTCGCGCCGGGGGGTTTCGATGATGCGCGCTACACCGCGAAGCGGCCGGATTTGAGCAGGCCGAAGTAGACGCACGAGATTCCGTCGTCGATCTCCTCGAAGCCGACGTACTCGATTCATGAGGGCCGGGATCCGATGAAGATCATCACCTGGAATACGCAGTGGTGCTGCGGCATCGACGGCCGGGTCGATCCGGCCCGCATCGTCGCCGAGGCAAAGCGGATTGCCGACTTCGACGTGCTCTGCCTGCAGGAGATCGCCGACAATTTCCCCGATCCGCGCCTCGCGGGCAGCGCCGGCGAAGACCAGTTTGCGGCCATCGCCGCGCTCCTTCCGGGTTACGCCGCGATTCCCGGCATCGCCGTCGACCACCCTGCGGAGGTCGGCCGGCGGCGACGCTTCGGCAACCTGATCCTGTCGCGGCTGCCGGTGCGGCAAGTGTTCCGCCACCTGCTGCCGTTCCCCGTCGATCCGGGCGTCAACGGCATGCCGCGCATCGCGCTCGAGGCGGCCATCGTCGCACCATTCGGCGAGGTGCGTGTCATCACGAGCCATCTCGAGTGGTATTCGCAGAAGCAGCGCAGCGCGCAGGTCGAGGCGTTGCGGGCAATCCACGCCGACGGCCACGCGCACGCGAGGCAGGGGTCGATCACCGACACGTTGGGCGGACCGTTCCACACACACCTGCGGCCGGCGCCGGCGATCATCACCGGCGATTTCAATCTCGAGCCCGAGGATCCGCTGCACGCGCGGATGCAGGCGCCGTTCGCCGACGGGACGCCGCCGCTGACCGATGCGTGGGAAGCGCTGAACCCCGGCGTCGCACATCCAGCGACGTTCTGCATCTACATGAAGATGGAGCCGGGCGGCTCCGAGCTCCATTGCGACTTCATATTCGTGAGCGAGGACCTGAAGCCGCGCCTGAAATCGATTCGCGTCGACCAGCAGACGCAGGCGTCCGACCACCAGCCGGTGATTCTCGAGCTGGCATAGCGGCACGAGCCTGGGAGCAGCGGCGCGAGCCGGGAGCAGGGTCCCCACGAAGTGGGGTGCGGCCGTGGCGAGACGACGCAGTGAGGCCGACGGATCGGCGTTCGCATATCGCGGCAGGCGAGGAGGCCGAAGGGCCCCCGCGAAGTGGGGTGCGACCGGGGCGAGTCGACGCAACGAGGCCGACGGATCGGCATCGGCGGGTTCCGGCAGGTGCGGAGGCCGAGGCAGCGCGAGCCACAACCGGTCGTTGGGCCCCGGCTGCTGTACCGTCGTCCAGATCGCAACTTCCGGTTGTTCGCCCACCGCAAATTGGATCTGGTTGGATAAGTACTACAAACTGATCAATGACGGATTGCCTTACAGTGCGCTGTCGTTAATCCCAGTGCATTCTGGTAAGCCTGAGAAAAGTAACGAGAAAGCCAAAATGGCCCGGTGATTGCTTGTGCCGATTGCTGTCCTAGGCAGGCGAAACCACCGCAAGGGGGACCGGGATCATGATGGAAAAACGGCAGGTCACACCAGCAGCAGATCCAGTGCACCTGAGCTTCAGCGAACAACGACAACCCACGCTTCGCGGCGGTGGCCGGCGTTACATGCTTGCCCGCGGCGACCAGCTGGCGTTTGCGGCGGAAGTCGTTCGATTTGGATTTGCTCCCGATGATTTCGCGCTGGACGTTAGCAGGATAGTGGGTACTCGACGTGCCTCTTCCGCAGCGCCAACTTTCACCGTTACCGTTCAAAACCTTCGCAACGGGCGCACGGCGACCTACCTTGGTGGGCCCGGCAGAACATGGGTTGCAGAGTTCCTCATGGCGCTTATCGCGGGGGAGTTTGGCCAAGCGTAAGGACGGGCAGCAACGCCCGACCACCCCACCTCCCGTGGGCCCATCGCGTCAACCTGTGATGACCTGATCCGGGAGGCGCTTCGAAGGCTTGTTTTTTTACCCTTCGCGGCTGATCGACGGATTGGGCATCACGCAACTTGCCGCGGTGCCCCGCCGGCTTGCGCGCCGAGGGCGGCGAAGGCTTTTACGCCGGCTACTTCCGCGACCTCGATGGCAACAAGCTCGACGTGTTCTGCTACGGCTGAGCAGCCCAGGTTCCGGCCCCGCGGCCCGTCTCGCGCGGTGACCTTCATTCACCGCTTCGGTTCCACCTTCAATCCCCACCGCCACTTCCGTTGCGTGGTCATCGACGGCATGTTTGAATCCGCCACCTAGGCCCCACGGGGTGGGTGCCGACCGGAGCGAATCGCCTCAACGTGCGGCTACACCCACGGCGGCTTGCCCGTGAGTGCAAGCCATACCCGTCGGAACGGCAAAGCAAGCCACCAGCGGAAGCTCGCGCGCCGGGTAACTTCATCCTGCTGGGATGCGATCAACGCTGCGAGGCGTGCGCGCTCCGCCTCTACGACTGCCAACGCATCGAAGGCGGCCCGCAGCGCGTCGCGTTCGCGCAATGTTTCCGCGTGATGGCCGCGCAGAGCGGCGAGCTCGGCCTCCTGCGCGGCGCGATCGTGCAGCGCGGCCACGAGGCCGCCTGTGACTTTCACGTAATCCCGGTAGATCCGCTCGTCGCGGTCGGCAAGCACCGACACAAGTGGCGTGATGCCCGCAACCGTCTCCTTTGCTTCGCTTCCCACGACAATGAAGTAGAGCGGACGCGCATGCCCGGGCGTCGGCGCGTCGGCGGTCGCGTCCGCGACCTCGAAGATCTCGCCGCGCGCGTCGCCTTGCTCAGGCCATACGACCGAGTAGAAGCTGGGCCGTTGCCCGTACCATGCGGTGTGCGGGAAGCGCGGCATGAGCAGTGCAGCCAGTTCGTCGCGGTAGAGCTCGCGGACGTGGAACTCGTTGGTCACTCCGCGCTTGTCGGTGTACTCGACCTTGTTCGGGCAGGAAAGCACGACGAGGCCTCCGGGTCGCAGCACGCGTCGCGCCTCGTCGAGAAACGCCTCCTGCGCCGCGACATGCTCGATCGTTTCGAACGACACGATCGTATCGAAGCTGGCGTCGGGAAACGGCAGCGCCATGCAATCGGCCTGTCGGAATTCGAGGTTGCCGATCCCGGCATAGCGCACGCGCGCGTGGTCGATTGCGGCCGCCGCAATGTCGGCGCCGATGACGCGGCGTGCGGTGCGCGCCAGCAGCGCACTGCCATAGCCTTCGCCACAGGCGACATCGAGCACGTCGCGGCCCGCAACGAGCCTTGCGGCAAAATGGTAGCGATGCCAGTGCTCGTACCAGATCTCGCCGGCGGCACCGGGGACGAAACGCTCGCCGGTAAATTCGAGTTCGTCGCTCATGCGGCGGTCCGCTGCTGGCGCAATGGGCGTCCCGGATCACAGGCGCAGAAGCCATGCCGTGGCCGCGAACGGCAGAGCGGGAACTGGTCGGAGCGGCGCAACATCGCGGCGATGCCTTGTCGTTACCCTGGCGAGCGGAGGGATCCGTGATTCTACGCGCGCTCGACCCCGCACCCGACGACCGACGGGGACTCCGCTAGAATGGCGCACTTGACCTCGCCGTCCGCCTTGATCGACGTCATCATCCCCGTTTACCGCGGGCTCTCGGAGACCCGACGCTGCCTCGACAGCGTACTGGCCGCTTCGTGCGCGGTGCCGCGCGAGCTAATCGTCATCGATGACGCGAGTCCCGAGCCCGAAATCGCGGCTTACCTGCGAGAGCTCGCAATGGGCGGCCGCATCACCCTTCGGGTCAACCCGCAGAATCGGGGCTTCGTCCATTCCGTGAATGTAGGCATGGCCACGCACGAGGACCGCGACGTGCTTCTCCTCAACAGCGATACCGAGGTCGCCGACGCCTGGCTCGATCGCATCGTCGCCTGCGCCGCGCGCGATGTGAGGACCGGGACCGTGACGCCTTTTTCCAACAACGCGACCATCTGCAGCTATCCGGTATTCGCGCAACGCAACGAGCTGCCGAGCGGAGTGACGACGAAAGAGCTGGACCGGATTTTCGCGGAAGCAAATTCCGCCGAGGCAATCGAGATTCCCACGGCCGTCGGGTTCTGCATGCTGATCTCGCGTCGATGTCTTGCGACGGTGGGTCTGTTCGACGAGGCCGCCTTCGGGTTGGGCTACGGCGAAGAGGTGGACTTTTGCATGCGGGCATCGCGCGCCGGATTTCGCCACTGGCTGTGTGCCGATACGTTCGTCTACCACGCGGGAGAGGTTTCCTTCGGCTCGTCCGGGTTGGATCGCCGCCGGGAGGCCCAGCGGCTGGTCGATGAGCGGTACCCGGAGTTTCAGGTCGCGGTACGCGACTTCCTGGCGCGGGATCCTCCAAGGCTGGTCCGCGAGCGAGTCAGCGCGCGCCTTTCGGCGGTGACGCAACTGCACTCCGGAGGCGTTCGCGCGGCGGCAGGCTGACCTGTCTCGCCCCGATTGCCTGCAATTCCCGATGCATCCAAAACCGATGCAGGAAGAACGTTACGTGGTAGCGGAGTCAGTCCGGAATTCACAGCTCGCCGGGATCATCGTCGTCGGCGACGATGATGTCGAGGCGCTGGAGAAGTCCGTGCGCGGGTTGGCCGAGAACTCCGTGCTGCCCGGGTTGCACGTATGCTTCGTTGCGTCCGCGTCCATGGCTGCAAACGCGCTGGCCGAACTCCACCGGCTGGCGCGCCTTCTCGAAGGCCGTCACTCGTCGACGGTCACGCGCCTCGGCTTTCCGCTGGACTTCGGCGGATCGCTTCGGGAGGTGGCGGCATCGTATCCGGAACGCGACATCGTAGTGTTTGCGCCCGGCGTCGAGCTCCCATTCGCCTGGGACGCTCGACTCGCCAAGGCCGCCTACGCGGCGCCCGACATCGCCGTTGCCGTGCCGATGTGCGACGTTTCGCCGCTGTACGAACTGGTCGATGAGGGAGCTCGCGCCGATGCGCGATTGGAGGTGACGCTCATCGACCGCACCGCCTATTGCATGGGTGAGCGCAGCTACTACGAGATACCGCGTATCCATCCGGTTTGCGCGTACATCCGGCGCGACGCGCTCGAGATTGCCCTGCCGATCATGGTGCCGGGGAGCGCAGAACCGCGGTCGGTTCTCGACGCGTTGGCGAAGTGGTGGCGGGCATGCGGGTGGAGCTGCGTGATTTGCGACTACCTCTACGTTGGCTACTCCGGGAAGTTACCCGCCGGCGCCACGACGACCCATGACGTGGAAGAGACGGCGTTCTTGCAGAACCAGCCTCTGGGTGCATTGCGCAGGGCCGTCAATGACGCCATCCGCCACGGGCTTCCTCCCGTTTCCGCGCCGGGACTCGACCACCGCCCCGTTCAGTTGCACATCATGCATTTCTGGGGAGGCGGCCTCGAAAGATGGGTACGGGATTTCGGGCGCGCGGATCCCTCACGAATCAACATGATCCTTACGTCCTATCGGATCGGCGAAACCGGCGGGCAGCGAATCGTCCTTTATTCGGACCCGGCGGCCCTCGTTCCGGTCCGGACATGGGATATCGCCCGGCCGATCCGCTCCACCGCGTCGAGCAGCATCGAGTATCGGCGCATCCTCGAGCAGATCATCGTGGAATTCGAGATCGAAGCGATCATCGTTTCCTCGCTGATCGGTCACTCGCTTGATGCGCTGACCCAGGCGAAGAAGACCATTGTCGTATGTCACGACTTCTACCCGATTTGTCAGGCCATCAATCCGCAATTCGGCAGGACCTGCGAGCGCTGCACGCTTGATGACCTCCGGCGTTGCGCCAAATTCAACCCGCTCAACGACCTCTTCGGCGATCAGACCAGCGAGGAGTGGCATGCGATGCGGGGGCTGTTCGTGAGCCACCTGCTTGCTGCCAGGATTGAAATCGTGGTTCCCTCTCCTTCGGTCGCCGCCACGCTCAAGCAACTCGATCCGCGCGTGCAGGCGCTGCCGATACATGTCATCCCGCACGGACTGGATCTGGACGCACCACGATTGACGATTGCGCCGCGCACCGCGTCGCAGCGGCTTCGCATCGTCGTTCTGGGCCGCTTGTCCGTGAAAAAGGGCACGACGCTGTTGCGCGCCGCCTGCGACGACCTTCGTGCCCTCGCCGATATCACATTGGTCGGCTGCGGCGACCTTGGCGTCAAGCTCGCCCAGGAGTGCGGCTGGAACTTCATCGAACGCTACGAGCAGGACGCGCTGCCCGACCTCTTGCGATCACGCGCGCCGCATGCGGGCCTGCTTGCCTCCATCATCCCGGAAACCTTCAGCTACACGCTGAGCGAGCTGATCGGGCTCGGCGTGCCGCCGATTGTTACCGCGCTGGGGAGCTTCAAGGATCGAATTGTCGACGGCGAAACCGGTTTCCTGTTCGAACCCACCAAGGAGGCCCTGGTCCATATGATCCGACGCCTCCATGCGCAACCGGAACTCCTGGAAGGGGTTGCCCGAAATCTGGCGTCCCGAGCACGGGGTCGGACGACCGCCGAAATGGTGAACGACTACCGCGCGCTGCTTCCGCTGACACCTCGACCCGTCGCGCGGTTCCGCGTGGGCGTCGGCCGGCAAACCGGATTGACGGAACCCTATCGGCACTTGACGGAGGCATACTCGCAACTGGCGGCAGCCTACGCGCAAAGCATCAAGGCCTACGAACATACGAAAGGAGCCTTCGAGCAGGCCAATGGCGAAATGGCGCACATCAAGGCTGCGTTGGAACAATTCGGACACGAGTTCGAGTCCATGGAGGTCAAAACGCACCCGTGGCGTGTCCTGAGGGCCGCGCAGCTGGTGCTGGAATTTCGTGAGAAAATATGGTCCTTGCCAGGGCACTCGAATGCTATGGGCGACGCCGGCAGCGGCGAGCAGGGCACAGGCCATTCGACACCGCCTAAGCCCGCCTCGTGAGCGGGGCTGATCAGCGCCCGCGGCAAGCTCGGGGCAGCCACCGCGCGCCGCAGATGATGACGAAGGTGCGTGACCGGCGCGAGGCGGAAGGAAGCTCAGTTGTCCTCCAACATCCCCCTGATCCAGTCGGAGCGGAAGCTCGATGGCCTCCACGGCCTTCGCGGGGTGGCCGCGCTGACTGTCGTGCTGTTTCATCTGCAGAACATACCAAGTCTGGCCCTGCCATCCTGGCTGGCATCGACGACCACGCACTTTTATTTGAGCGTGCACCTGTTTTTCGTCGTGAGCGCGTTTTCGCTCTACCATTCCAGCCGCTACGCCCCGGCCAGCTATCTTGCGTATCTGGTGAAACGTTTTTTCCGGATCGCTCCTCTGTACTACGTGGTCCTTGCGTTTGTGCTGTGGCGCAAGGGCTTCCCGGGCTGGCCCGCGCTCTTGTCCAACCTGACATTCACCTTTAACTTGATTCCCGGACTGGAGCTGAGCATGGTGTGGGGAGGTTGGTCCGTGGGCGTGGAGATGCTGTTCTATCTCTTGCTGCCCGGCCTCTTGTTCCTTGTCCACGGCTGGGCTGCTTTCTCCGTCATGCTCTTCGTCACCGTTGCGCTGAGCGCCGTGGTGTGGCACGCGACGGCCGGAGCACCAGGGCTGCCGGAACACTTTGCCTACTACTCGCTTGCCGGCAACATGCCTGCATTTTCCGCGGGCCTGCTCGCCTACAGTATCTTCAAGGCGGCCGATTTGCGAGGACGGCGCAAGAGGGGGAGAGTCCTGTTCGCGTCGACGTTCGGCATTCTTCTGTCGATTGCCTTGCTCGACCCGCTGGATCTGCATTCGCGAGCAAGTGCTGTCTACTTCGCTTTTTGGGCCCTGCCCTTCGCCGTGCTGTGCCTGTGGCAGGCCTTGTACCCATCGAAGCTCATGGCGGCTCGCCCGATGCAATGGCTGGCCGATCGCAGCTTCAGCATCTACCTGCTGCATCCCATCGTCATCGAAGTCGTCCGCCGTACCTATGAGTATGCGAGAACCGATGGAGTGCCTGATGACAGCTGGCTCTACCTCACGTGGCTCGCAATGGGTTCATGCGGCCTGCTCGTGGCTGCACACGTCTCGTATCGATTCGTGGAGTTGCCGGGAATTGCTGCCGGACGCCGGATAGCAGCCCGCCTCAACACCGCGGGCAAGGGCGTTCCTCTCCAGTCGCGCCTTGAGCCCGGACGTTGAAGTGTCGATAATCCCCTCTTATTGAGGCCGTTTGCATGACTTACACGGACACGGTTGCTGTGATCGACCAGGGGCGATTCCCGTGGGCTGAACAACTGTCGCCACGATTGCTCAAGTCCCCCTGGTGGATCGGGCACATTCCGTTCGCGTACGAGCTGATCGGTCGCCAGCGCCCGAACACGATCGTGGAGCTGGGCACCTACAGCGGATCCTCGTTCGCGGCGTTCTGCCAGGCGGTGGAGGCATGCGGCCTGGATGCGAAGTGCTACGGGATCGACCTGTGGGAAGGCGACATTCACATGGGGAAATTCGACGAAGACCTGTTCCGGGAAGTATCCGGGTACATGGCATCGACTTACCCTGCGATTGCATCGCTCGTACGCAAGGACTTCAACGACGCCGCGGCGGATTTCCGGGACCAATCGGTGGATCTCCTGCACATCGACGGAACGCACACGCTCGAGGCGGTGAGCAACGACTTCCGCACGTGGCTGCCCAAGATGTCCGATCGCGGCGTCGTGCTCTTTCACGACGTCAATGTCACGGTCATGAACACGGGAGAGGCCGCCCTGCGCTTCGGCGTCAGGAAGTTCTTCGACAGCGTGAAGGAGCGTTACCCGCATTTCGAGTTTGCCCACTGCTGGGGACTCGGCGTGCTGGTCGTCGGCAGCAACGCGCCGCCGGCGGTCATGGAATTGGTCGAGATGGCACGCTCACTGGATTTCGCCGCGTACTTCGCCGCGAAGGGCGCGCTGGTATCCAAGCGCTTCGAGGACATGCACATTGTGCTGCCGGTGCACGGCGCCTATTCGCCGGCCAAGCCCTTTTGGAGCCGGGTCGTCGACCTGCCGCACAGGATCCTGCGGCGCCTGCTTCGCATCGTGCGGCCCGCGTGAGGCTCCTACCGCGGGACAACCCGCATGCCCCCACTCCTCCATAACAAGACCATCGCTTCATGAACCAAGAAGAACTGGTAAAGGTCGTCGCTTTCTATTTCCCGCAGTTTCACGCCATTCCCGAGAACGACGAGTGGTGGGGCAAGGGCTTTACGGATTGGGCAAACGTCAGGCGGGCGACGCCCCAGTTTCGCGGGCATTACCAGCCGCGTGTTCCGCTGGGCAATCGTTACTACGACCAGTCGGACAAGCAAACGCTCGAATGGCAGATCGGCCTCGCGCGGAATTACGGCCTTCACGGGTTCTGTCACTATCACTACTGGTTCGACGGCAAGCAGCTCCTGGAGACGCCGACCAACATCGTCCTGGAGGCGAAGGATCTCGACTTCCCGATCTGCCTCGCCTGGGCCAACGAAACCTGGTCACGCAGGTGGGACGGCCGGGATCATCACATCCTCCAGGAACAGACACACCGGCCCGACAAGGTCCTGTGGGAACGCCACTTCGACTATCTGTTCAGGGCGTGGAGCGACGATCGCGCGATCAAGATCGATGGCAGGCCCGTGTTCTTGATCTATCGTGCCCATCGGATCCAGGAAATCGGGCGAATGTTCGACTTTTGGCGCGAGATGGCGCACAAGCGCGGGCTCGCGGGGCTCTACCTGGTCGCCATAAAGCAATACGAATTTCCGGTGCCCGAAGTGTTGCGGCATTTCGATGCGACGGTCCAGTTCCAACCCTTTGAGGCCATCTACTCGCCGGATTTCGAGGGGACGGTTCTCGAAACGAGCAAGGTGCTGGCGCCCATCCGGCGGCTGCCCGAGCGCGTGCAGGATCTGCTGCGCGCCATACGCTACAAGTTCTTTGCCGGCCTGACGTTCTACGACTACGACATGGTGTGGAAACAGATGCTCAAGGTCGAGCGCGAGGGTGGCATCCCCGCGTTTCCCGGTGCGTTCGTGGACTGGGACAATACCGCGCGCTACGTGAAGCGGGCGCGCATCTTCCGCGACGCCTCGCCGGAGCGCTTCGCGTTCTGGTTCCGGCAACTGGTGCAGGTGACGGCGCAAAGACCCGCGCCCGAGCACTTCATCTTCCTGAACGCATGGAACGAATGGGCCGAAGCCACCTACCTGGAGCCCGATGAGCGCTACGGATACCGCTATCTCGAAGCGGTCAGGGATGCGCTCGCCAGCGTGGCAAATGTACGCGTGCGCAGACCCTCGACGGACGCGGTGACGCTCGAAAGCCTCCCGAGCAAGTAGCCCGCATCAGCGCTCCGGGCGGCGGCGGAAAATCACGTCCCACACGCGATGCCCGAGCTTCAAGCCGCGCGCTTCGAACTTGGTCAGCGGGCGGTAGTCGGGGCGCGGCGCGAAGCCGTCGGCCGCGTTCTCGAGCAACGGCTCCGCGGCCAGCGCGGCGAGAATCTCCTGCGCGTAATCCTCCCAGTCGGTCGCCACATGGAGATAGCCACCCGGCGCGAGGCGCAGCGCCAGCTCGTGCGCGAACGCGGGCTTCAGCAGACGCCGCTTGTGGTGCCGCTTCTTTGGCCATGGGTCCGGGAAGAACACGTGGACGCCGGCCAGCGAATCGCGCGGGACCATCGCGGCAACGACCTCCGCCGCGTCGTGCCGGATTACGCGGACGTTGGGGAGGCCGAGTTCGCCGACGTGTTTGAGGAGACTGCCCACGCCGGGAGCATGAACTTCGATGCCCAGGAAATCGTCGCTCGGCCTTGCCTTCGCGATGGCCGCCGTCGTCTCGCCCATCCCGAAGCCGATCTCGACGACACGCGGCGCGCGGCGCCCGAACACGCGGTCGAAATCGAGCAGCGCGGGCGCAAACGGCACCCCGAAGCGCGGCAAAAGCGTGTCGAGTGCGTGCCGCTGCGCCGGCGACATCCGCCCCTGCCGCAACACGAAACTGCGCACGGGCCGGTGGCGCGGCGCGCCGGGCGACGGGGCGTCGGCAATCATCGCGAGATCGCGCTGCAACGCTGCGCCGGAGCGCGGAAGCGCCGCACCGTCACGGCGCCGTATAGCGCAGCCAGCCCGGATCGGTGAGCCGACGCTCGAGCCTTGCCGGCGCGCTCGAACCCTCGACCGTGTATTCGACGACGATCGTGTCGTAATTCTTCCATGTCGCGGCAGCGTCGGCCCATGGCTCCTTCGGTTGCCACGAATATTCCTTGTGCACGCCGTCCTTCGTCACCCGCCACACGTCGATTTCGTTGATGCAGCGCGAGGTGCAGAAATCGGCGGTGACGAGCCGCGTGCGGTCGGGCGAGATCTTCGGCTCGGCGGGCAGGTCGATGCGGCGCCCATTCGCCCGTTGCACCAGTACGAACGACGCGTTGCCGTCATTGGTCGTGAAGAGCACGACGGCGTTGATCTCGTTGACGAAATCCCAAAGGCTGTATGTACGTCCGCCATGGAGCGTCTCGGTATCGGCGAAGGTTGACACGCCCGATGGATAGAGCGAGACCCTGAGTGTCGCGCCGTCGCGCACGGCCAGGTTGGGCAGGCGGTTCATTTGCACCGCCTCCACCAGACGCCCGCAGTGGGCGGAGCCTTCGGCCTGCGCGCACACCTTCGCAAGCTCCTCTGGCGCAAGCGGTTCGGCGGCGGCGACTCGCGCAAGCAGCGCCGTGAGCGCAAGCGCGGCACGCGCCGCCGATCGGGCTTGGCGCACGAACGCCATGATGCTCAGCCGATGAGGCCCGTGGTCGGCGAGCTTGGGCTCGCCTCGTAGAACTTGCGCGGCATGCGACCGGCCAGGAACGCTTCGCGGCCCGCCTCGATCGCGAGCTTCATCGCGCCCGCCATGCGCACCGGATCCTTCGCCGCCGCGATCGCCGTGTTCATCAGCACGCCGGCGCAGCCCAGCTCCATCGCGATCGCAGCGTCCGATGCGGTGCCTACGCCGGCGTCGACCAGCACCGGCACCTTGGCCGCGGCGATGATGAGCTTCAGGTTCCACGGGTTGAGGATCCCCATTCCGGAGCCGATCAACGAGGCCAACGGCATGATCGCCGCGCAGCCGATCGCCTCCAGCTCGCGTGCGACGATCGGGTCGTCCGACGTATACACCAGCACCTGGAAGCCGTCGTTGACCAGCGTCTCCGCCGCTTCCAGCGTCTCGCGCACGTTGGGGAAGAGCGTGTGCGGATCGCCCAGCACCTCGAGCTTGACCAGCGAATGGCCATCGAGCAGCTCGCGTGCGAGCTTGAGCGTGCGCACGGCGTCCTCGGCCGTGTAGCAGCCGGCGGTGTTGGGGAGGTAGGTGAATTCGGACGGCGGCAGTGCGTCGAGGAGCGAGGGCGCGTTCGCATCCTGGCCGATGTTGGTGCGGCGGATGGCGACGGTCACGATCTCGGCTCCCGACGCGAGGACCGCCTCGCGGGTCTGCCCGAAATCGCGGTATTTGCCGGTGCCGACGAGAAGGCGCGAGCGGTACGCGCGGCCGGCGATCAGCAACGGATCGTGAAGCGTTGCCGCGGTGGGGGCGTGCGGAGCATTCATGGCCCGATTTTACGCCACGGCGGGGACAGGGGCGACGCGAGACGCGGTCAACCGCCGCCGACCGCCCGGACGATTTCCAGTCGGTCGCCGTCCGCGAGGCGCGTCTCGGCGTAGCGGCTGCGCGGGACGATCTCGCCGTTCCTCTCGACGGCGATCCGTTTGCCTTCGAGCTGCATGTCGCGGATCAACTCGGCGAGGCTGGCCTTGCCGGCGGGCATTTCCCGGGCGATGCCGTTCACGGTCACATGGAACATGGAATGCAAGAATACCGCCCCCGTGTCTGCGATCAAAATGCGGCCACGGGGACCGGACGCTGGGGACGCACGCGAAGCACGCGTGGCGCGCCACCCGTGACGACGCGGCCCGGACACGACATTGGCGCGCAGGTGGCCTATGCCTTCGGGAAACGCTAAACTGGGCCACGCCCCTTGAGGCCTTAAGGGCTATTGTTGCAGCGACGGTTTGAAACCACCCTGACCCTACTTTTTCCCATCCGCCGAAAGTAAGGGTCTGACCCTACTTTTCGCTAAGATCGCGTCTGGTCCACGCCTCGCTGAAAGGGCAGCCATGAGCGCCGACATCAACGAGCAAGCCTTCGATCCTCCCAAGGACACGCAGCCCGCATCGGGCGAGGCGATCCGCAAGGCCGCGAGCGACTCGGTTCGCGTGGGCGTCGACATCCGCGCCCGGATCCACGACGTGACGCTGCTCGCGCTCAAGAGCCGCCGCTTCGACCGTCACGGCATCCGCGACGTCGTCCAGGCCGTGACGGGCGGCGTGGCGCTGGGCGCCGAGGAAAGCCGTACGGATCTCCGAAACGCGCTCGCGGAAGCGTTCCGCGGCATGGACGAGGCGATCACGCGGTCGGCGGACGCGAGCCGCGTTGCGCTGCGCCAGCTCGTCGCGACCGGCCGCGACCTCTCGGACAACGACATCAAGCAGGCGCTCGCCGACATGAAGCGCCTGGAGGACGATTTCCTGTCGACGGCGGCCGGCGCCGCCGGAGCGGCCAGCGCGAAAGTGCGGCCCGAGCTCGAGCGACTGCTCGACACCGCGCGCCAGAACGGCACCGACACCGGGCGCACCGCAGCGAGCACGTTGACCGAGCTGGGCCAGCGCTTCTCGGTAGCCTCGCTCGATGTCGCGCTGGCCGGCATGGAAGTCGCCGCCGAGGTCGGCTCGCGCTTCGCGCTGCTCGCGGGCGGGATCCTGAGCGGCATCGCCGACGCGCTGACCCAGCCAGGCAAGAACCCGCCGGCCCGGTAGCGCCGCGCCATGCTGCAAGCGGCGTTCAGCACGATGCGGGACCTCCCGCGTCTGCACGAGATCAGCACCGTGCTGATCCGCCACGGGCTGGGCGACGTGGTGCAACGGCTCGGCATCTCCGGCATGCTCGAACGCGCCGGGCAGCTCCTGCAATGGGGTGCCTCGACCGAATCGGCGAAACGCGAACCCGCCGAACGCCTCCGGCTCGCCTTCGAGGAGCTCGGCCCGACGTTCATCAAGCTGGGCCAGGTGCTCGCCACGCGCGTCGATCTGTTGCCACCGGACTGGATCGCCGAGTTCGAGCGGCTGCACCGCGGCGTGTCGCCGGTGCCGTTCGAGGACCTGCTGCCGGACGTCACGGCCGCGCTCGGCCGCTCGCCATTCGATGTGTTCGCCGACCTCGACACGCGTGCGCACGGCTCGGCGTCGATCGCGCAGGTCCATTGCGCGAAGCTCAAGGACGGCACGCCTGTCGTGCTCAAGATACGCCGGCCCGGCATCGAGACGAAGGTCGCCGCGGATCTGCGGCTGCTCGGCCATCTCGCAACGCTGATCGAGTCCGAGATGCCGGAAGCGCGGCGTTTTCAGCCGGCCGCGATCGTCGCCCACTTCTCGCGCTCGATCGAGCGCGAGCTCGACTTCACGATCGAGGCGAACAACGTCGAACGATTCGCGAAGCAATTCGCGGACGATCCGTTCATCGTCATCCCGCGCGTGTATCCCGAATGGACCAGCGAAACGCTGCTGGTGCAGGAACATGTGGCGGGCATCCAGGGAACCGACCTCGCGGCGGTCGAGGCCGCGGCGCTCGACAAGCGCGTGCTCGCCGCGCGTGGCGCCGAGGCGATCCTGCGCATGATCCTGGTCGACGGGTTCTTCCACGCCGACCCGCATCCGGGCAATGTGTTCTACCTGCCCGACAACCGGATCGCGCTGATCGACTTCGGCATGGTCGGGCGGCTCGCCCCCCGGCGGCGACGCGAGGTGGTCGACCTGCTTGCCGGTCTCGCGCAGATGGACGAGGAGCCGATGCTCGACGTGCTCCTCGACTGGGCGGGTGACGCGTACGTCGACGACGCGAAGCTCGCCGTGGACGTGAACGAGCTCGCGTTCGAATACGAGAACGTGCCGCTCAAGAGCATCCGCATCGGCGCGCTGGTGCGGCGCTTCGCGGCGATCGTGCGCGAGCATTCGATCGTGCTGCCGGCCGATCTCACGCTGATGTTCAAGGCGCTGATCACGATGGAGGGTCTGGGCCGGCAGTACGATCCCGAGTTCCACATCGTCGAGCACCTCGCCCCGCTGCTGCGCCAGGTGCTGCGCGAGCGCTATCGGCCCGATGAGCTGGTCGGCCGCAGCCGCAGCGCGCTGGAGGAGTTCCTGAACGTCGTGCAGAGGGTCCCTCGGGACATCGCGCGGCTGACCCGCGACGCGAGGCGCGGCAAGGCGCGCATCGATCTCGACATCCGGCGCCTCGACAGCTTCGGCGACCAGCTCGACAAGACGCTCGACCGGGTCACGATGGGCATCATGACCGCTTCGCTGGTCATCGGATCGTCGATCGTGATGACCGTCGAGGGCGGTCCGAAACTCCTTGGCATTCCGGTACTGCTGGTGATCGGCTTCGCCGGCTACCTGGTGGCGTTCCTGAATAGCGCCTGGGTCATCTACGGGATCTGGCGGCAGAGCAAGCGCTAGTAGGCTGAAAAAATCCGGTCGTAACCCCCCGTCGTTGCCAGATCACCATCAAATCCTCCGGCGTAACCCAGCGCAAACGAAGCACGTTCACTGGGGGCGCGTTGTCGTCGGGCCAGTTTCGCGCGGCACGAAACTTCTCAGGTGGCAACGAGCATCTGCGCTTGCCGCACCGCTTGGCGTTGCCCGAACGCCGAGTACGGCACGCTATTGGCGCGTTGGCGATGAACCATGACTCATCGCCGAGCCAAGCCGGCCACACCGGCGTTTGTAACCCAGGCGTAACCCAGGCGTAACCCCGGATTTCGACTAATGAGCTGCCACGAAGGCAACCAATTGTTTTTTATGGTGGCGAACCAGGGACTCGAACCCCGGACCAAAGGATTATGATTCCTCTGCTCTAACCAGCTGAGCTAGTTCGCCGCGGGGCGCAATTATAGGCGAAGGCGTCGGTTCCGGTCAAAGGAACTCGTCCCCACCAGCGGCCCGCTGGCACGCCGATTCATCTCGAATTCGGCAGCTTGCTCCCGCGCATCAGCCATCCGCGGAACGACATTTTCGCTCGCGTCGCTGCGCCAACCGGGTCGTGCATGTTGTCTTGGACAGGCTCGGTGTTCAGCGATAGGATGCAATCGCGACACCGGATGACCAAGGCGACGTCTTCGACCATGAACAAGTCCCCGGACAACACCGGCGGCATGCTCAACATCAGCGCGGTCGAGCGCGAAACGGGGCTCTCCAAGGACGTCTTGCGAATGTGGGAGCGCCGCTACGGCTTTCCCAAGCCGCCGCGCGACGACAATGGCGAGCGCCGGTATGCGCTGCCGGAAATCGCCAAGCTCCGGGCGATCAAGCGGCTGATGGATGTCGGGATGCGTCCCGGCAAGATCATCCACGCGCCGGTCGAGGAGCTCAACGCGCTGGCCGATGCGCGCATCGCGCCGCGCCGCGAGCAGATCGCGCCGGCGCTCGAGCGCGAGATTCTCGCGCTGCTACGCAGCCACGACACACCGGGCCTGCAGCAGGCATTCGCAAACCTGCTGATGAAACAGGGTTTGCAGCGGTTCGTGCTGGATGCGCTGACGCTGCTCAACCGTGCCGTCGGCGACGCGTGGATGCGCGGCGAGCTGCAGGTGTTCGAGGAACACCTGTACACCGAGCAGCTGCAAGTCGCGCTGCGCACGGCAATCAACGCGTTCCCGCGACAGACGGGCACCCCCCGGGTGCTCCTGACGACGTTCCCGGGCGAGCAGCACGGCGTCGGATTGCTGATGGTCGAGGCGCTGCTCGTTCCGGAAGGGGCGCAATGCGTTTCGCTCGGCGTGCAGACGCCGCAGGAGGACATTCACCGTGCGGCGCTCGCGCACAAGGCACATGTCGTCGCGCTGTCCTTTTCGGCGGCGTTTCCGGTCCGACAGGCGAGCGAGGGATTGGCGACTTTGCGCCGCCAGCTGCCATCAACGACAGCATTGTGGGCGGGTGGCGAGATGACGCGGCGCGTGCGCAAGACGTTGCATGGCGTCGTGCTGATTCCCGATCTCGCGGCCACGATCGGTGCGCTGAAGAGCTGGCGAGCGCACTGGGTGCCGCCCGCGCCAACGGCGGTCGGCTGAATGCCGCTTCGGCGCTAGCGCGGAGGATCGGCCGGCCGGCGGCAACGCCGGGTCGCCTGTAACATTCGCCGTCGTGGTCACAGCGGTTACCTTGGCGCTGGTCTATGTGGGTGGTGTCGCCACCTATGTCGCCTGGGCGGCGCATGTCGCGGCGCAAGGTGGCGCGGTCGGGTGGCTGGTCGTGCTGGGGCTCGTCATCTATTTCGGGATCCCCGGCGTCTTCGCGGGATTCTGGTTCACGCTGGCGTGGCTCTGGCGCGCACCGCGGCCACCGGAACGGCAGATCGGGCTTGAATGCAGCCTGACGCTGTTCTGGAACGAAGTGCGCGCGATCGCGCGATCCTGCCAGGAGATGGCCTTTTCCTGGTGGTGGATGCGTGACCCGGAATCACGGCCCGCCGTCGCGCCGGTCCTCTTGTTGCATGGCGTGCTTTGCAACGCCGCTGTCTGGCGACGCTGGCTGCCGCAGCTCGCGGCACGCGGCATCCGTCCCGTGTACGCGCTTTCCTACGGGCCGCCGCTCGCATCGATCGACGTGTTCGCCGAAGAGACCGCGGCAAGGATCGACGCGATCCTCGCCGCAACGGGTGCGCGCAAGGTCGTGCTGGTCGGCCACAGCATGGGCGGGCTCGTCGCCCGGGCCTATCTGCGGCGGCATGGGGCCGCGAAAGTGCGCTGTCTCGTAACGTTCGGCACGCCGCATCACGGCAGCGTTCATGCGTGGGTGTTTCCGGGGGTCTGTCTCGCGCAGTTGCGACCGGGCAATCCGTGGCTCACCGAACTCAATCGGGATGAGGGCGTTTCACTACCGGTGCGGACGCTCTCGCTTTGGTCATGGCACGACTCGATGGTCGCACCGCAGACGAACGCGGCGCTCGCCGGGGCCGTAAACGTCGAGTTGACCGGCATCGGCCACAACGCGCTCCTCGCGAGTCCGGAGGTATTCTCGCGGGTGGCGAGCGAGATCGAACGGGCAACCGCGGAAGCCAACGCCGATACTGAAGGTACCGCCCCACGCTCAATCGCTGCAGTTTGAGTCGTCCTGCTCGGGATTGGGGCTAACAGACAGCGTCCGCTCAAGGCCAGACACATTCTGCACGACGAGTCTGATTAACTCCTCCTGGCATCCTTCATACTTATCAAGCGCTTTTTTGGCGATGTCTACTGCTGGGAGGGACAACAGACCGCTGTCGTTAAGGGTTGTGCGATGCCTGCCCTCAAGCGCACGTGTTCGAGGTCGTGACGCGGCCACGCGGGCAGGCGTCGTATAAGCCTCGAGGGAGGAAACCGCGGGATGCCCCGGTGAGGTCCGGGGAGGCTAGACCGCTATGGGGTTTGGATGGTTCGCAGTGCGGCCGGATGTGGTGATTGGGTCGCCCGACCGGAGTGTGTCATCGCGCCGATGTTGGATGGCGAGGGTGCGAGACTGGATTCTGGGACGACGTGGCAGGCGAGAAGCGACGTTTCGGCGGCGTAAGGCGAAGGCGTCCGCTATCGGTGGTCGCCGACGAAGAGCGGACACACCGTTGAAGCTGGTGCCGGTGATCATGCTGCCGCTCGCAAGATGGGTGGCGCACGGATCGGCTGCCCGCGGGCGAAGGTCTCGACGATGACCATCGCAGCGCCACAATGCGGGCAGACGAAAGTGGGCTGGACGTTGGCTGCGTCGGTCGGCGGTTGCGGTTGCGCCGCGACGGCGACGACGTGCAACAGTTCGCGCGCTCGGATGAGGTTCTCGCGGCGCACGGCATTGGCGAGCAGGCCGTAGTGGCGGATGCGGTGAAAGCCGCTGGGCAGAACGTGCAACAGGAAGCGGCGCATGAACTCGTCGGGACTGAGCGTCATCGCCTTGTAGCGCGTCTTGCCCTTGGCCCAGTAATCCTTCCAGCGAAAGGTAACGCCACGTGCATCGAGCGCGAGCAGCCTAGTGTTCGAGATCGCGACGCGGTGGGTGTAGCGGGACAGATAGGCGAGTACCGCGGCGGGCCCGGCGAAGGGGCGTTTGGCATAGACGACCCATTCCACTTCGCGCAGCGGCGCGAGCCATTGGGCGAATGCCCGCGGATCGCTGAGCCCCGCGTCCTCCCCGAAGAACTGTAGTCGGCCGCCGTGGTGTGCGGCAGTGAGTTCTTCGAGGAAACGGCGGCGGAACAACCGCGAGAGCACACGCACCGGCAGGAAGAAACCTGGTCTACAACGGACCCAGCGCTCACCGTCGGCGGCGAGGCCCCGCCGGCCACGATCCCGTGCACATGAGGGTGATGGGTCAGCGCCGAACCCCACGTATGCAGGACCAGGGTCACACCGATGTGCGCGCCGAGATGCTTCGGGTCGGCGGCGATGGTGCGCAGCGTCTCGGCGGCGACCGCAAATAGCAGGTCGTAGATGACGGCCTTGTTGTAGTACGCGA
>CAWAFI010000015.1:0-164929 GCA_963781285.1 uncultured beta proteobacterium | reverse complement strand
CTGATCAGGCCCGCCTGGAACAGCGCCAGCGGCCGCGCCGGTGAACGCGGTGGCGCGCATAGGCAAGCCCAGGTGCGTGAGTATCCCTGACAATCACCGCAGGCTCTTCGATGGCGGCGATGATCTTCAGGTCGCCGCGACAATGCGGGTAGCGCTAAGATCGCTTTGAATCGAAACGCGCCGGATACAGATCGCGACGGTCTGCTTTGGGGAAATATCGCCACTGACCGGTTGTGGCCGAACTAAGACGGCTGCACTCCTGAACAGACCGCAGACGAATCACTCTGGCGATTTGCTCTGCCCTTAGCGGACATGGCGTGTCGCCGTCACGGGCCGCCCGCAACATTCTTCGGCAGGGCGAGAACGACCCGCTGGCTCGGTCGCGTTGGCAGGTGATACCCTGCTTCTGCGCGCCTCGTGGGGTCGGATTTCCTTAACGCGTCGATGGAGGAGAACAATGAAGCTTTACGACTTCGAACTGTCCGGTAATTGCTACCGCGTCCGATTGCTGCTAACCCTTCTGGGCCTGAAGCATGAGGTGGTGCCGGTCAACCTGATGAAGGGCGAGAACCGAGAGCCGTGGTTTCTCAAGCTCAACCCGCGCGGTCAGGTCCCCACGCTCGATGACGGTGGCACGGTGGTGTGGGACTCCATGGCCATCCTCGTGTATCTCGCCCGCAAACACGGCGGAGAGAAGTGGTTCCCCATTGATCCGCAGGGCATGGCCGAGGTGATGCAGTGGCTGGCCCTCATGGAGAACGAGACCCTTTATGGTCTGGGCAAGGCGCGAGTCATCTGCAAGTTCAAGCGCCCTGGCAATCTCGAAGAGGCCCAGCTATTTGGGCGCAAGGGGCTGGACGTGCTGGAGCAGAGGCTGGCCACCCATCAATGGCTGGCGCTCGACCATGTGACGATCGCGGACATCGGCTGCTTCCCGTACGTTGCGCTCGCATCCGAGGGCGAGATACCGCTCGATCCCTACGGCAACGTGCGCAGCTGGATCGAGCGCGTCAAGGCCTTGCCCGGCTTTGTCGGCATGCCCGGGATTTGATCGCCGGCGAATTGGCAGGAGACTGCGACCGGCTGTTCCTGGCCGGTCAGAGACTTCCGCCTTTCCGATACGAACGGCCGCTGCACAACTCACACCGGCCATCGAAGCGTGAACGGCCGGTGTAGATCGTAGAATCGCCGCTCATCGCGGTGAAGTGAAGGACCGTGCCCGACCCGCAGGAGTCCATCGGTTTTGCGCAAAGCCGATGTTCGTGGGCGGGGAAGCGGCCGTTCAATACCGTTGTCTACTCGCGCGTGATTTATCGCGCACGACGGACTCCTGTTGATGTGCCAACTTCAGGTGGCGCCGTGTGCACCACCGCCTTCATCACCGCCGCCGACCTGCTGCTGACCATGACCACCGCCCTGTGGCAGAACCAGCTCACACAAAGCCCTTAGGCGGTCGTGCCCTTCGTCATAACCCTCCGCCGGGGCCTGTCAAATATCCTTACACTCGCCGAGGTTGAAACGCTCCGCACGAACGCCGCCGTCAATACAAACAATAGCTTGTGCCAATGGGTGCGGACGTGCTTCCCGACCGGTCGCACTATGGGAATGGAAGGGGGGCATGAGAATGAAGATTCTGAGTACGCTCGCGCTTGTGTGTTTTGTGTTGGCGCTCGCGGCGCCCAACTTGGAGGCCACGCCGTTGCCGATCGGCGGGTCGGTGGTTCCTCAAGTTCTGCCGGACCCGGGCGACGTGCCGCTACTCGGGTCGGTCACCGGCACCTTCGACTTCGGCACCGGTGCGGCGCACCTCACGGGAACCTATGAGCAGGGCGTATTCGTCGATGTGTTCGGCCTCACCTGTGCGGGTTGTCTGGATTTCTACGCGGTGTTGACCGTGGACCCGTTCCTGGCAAATGGCATCTCCACTATTGGGATGACCGGGTTCGCCGCATTTACGACGAACGTCGGCTACATAGCAGGGGGCGGCGACAAGACTCCCCTCATGGTCGTGCGACCCGGATCGACGGTGTTCTTTACCTTTTTCGACGATCTGTCGCACATCATCGGGCCCGGCCAATCCTCTGCGGTGTTGGTCGCTGCAACGAATGCGACCGCGTTTAATCGATCGGGAAGCTTGAGCCTCAACCCAGGGAGCACGACACCAGGCACGATCGGCGGTTTGTTCGCTCCCGCGGCCGTGCCGGAACCGGTGACCTTGTCGTTACTCGCCCTCGGTCTCGCCGGACTCGGCTTCTCGCGGCGCAAGCGATAACTGATCGCGCGCTAACCCAGGCCCCGCTCCGGCGGGGCTTTCGTTTTGTTAAGGATCGATGCGCCATGCGTCATCGCTATCCGGCTTACACCTTGGGTACGTATCCAGTTAGCTGGCCGCTAACCGGAAAATTTGCTGCCATCCTTGTATGCCCGCTCATGGCCGGTACTCGCCCGACGACTACGAACAGACAACGTCAGGTGAAGAGCGCAGAGCTGTCGTTCAATCCATCAAGCCGAATGCCCGGGCTCGACCCACAGCACCCAATCGCACCTTTCAAGAGCAGTCGTTGTATGAGCAGCGCATCACTGAATCAACTCATCCGCACGAAGCAGCACTGCCTGCGGGATGGTGAGGCCGAGCGCCTTCGCGGTCTTGAGGTTGACGACGAGTGCGACGCGCGTCGGCTGTTCGAACGGCGTGTCCGCCGGGCTCGCGCCCTTCAGCACGCGGTCGACGACGCTGGCGCTGCGACGGAATGCATCGTCGATGTCGTGCCCGTACATGACTAGGCCGCCCGCGGCGATGAAGTCGCGTTCGGCGTAGACCGCCGGCTTACCAGCGGCGTTGATGAGCCGAACCACGGTTGCGCTCAATCCGGCCAGGAGCGCGCTGGGTGGCACGACGAGACCGTCGACATTGCCAAGAGCTGCTGGCGCGAGGACGCGCTCCGCCTCGATTTGCGTCTGGAACGTGAGGCGGCGCAGCGCCACGCCCAACGACGCGGCGCGGTCTTCAAGGGCACGATAGCCGGCCGCCGTCATCGACACGTTGACCACACCAATGCGCCGTGCCGAGGGCACGATCTCGCACAAGAGTTCGAGCTGCTTGGCCCCGAGCTCAGACGACAAGGTCGCAATGCCGGTGACGTTGCCGCCCGGGTGCGCCAGGCTCACGGCCAAACCAAGCGCCATCGGATCGCCGGTGACCGCGACGATCGGGATGGTGCGACTCGCCGAAACCATCGCTTGCGCAGCGACCCGGCCGTCGGCCAGCACCAAGTCGGTGCGGTTGCCCGCAGCGATCGCCTGTGCCAATGCCGTGAGTCGCTCCCCACTCGCCAAATGGAACTCGAGCACTACGTCGCGACCTTCCTCGTAGCCGAGCGCGCGCAACTGCGTGCGGAACGCCGTGAACACGGAGCGCGTCTCGCTCGTGCCCGGTGACAGGACCGCAATCCGGATGATCCTTCGCGGAGACCCCTGCGCGAGTACAGCGAGCGGTACGACTAGCAGAGTGCCGGCCGCCGTACACATGAACGCCCGCCGGTCCGTCATTCCTTCACCTCGTCAAAACAATGTAAGTCAATCCATACTACGCCTCCACGTTTGGAGTTGGACGCCGCCCGCGAGTGACCGGTTGTGGCCTATTTTGTTGAAAAAACTCTGCTTCCAGATGCGCTGAAGAAATTGCAGGCCCTCCGGGCCCCGTTCAACTTCGGACGCGGGGACTGTATGAGATGATCCTGCAACGCTACGATTGTTCTGATCGAGCCTCCGGCGATTCATAGAGGCAATCGGCGACTGCAATCAAGGCTGGCAAGAAATTGCGGCGGCTACATTTTCGAGTTTTTCAAAGAGAGGGCCGGGTCGAGTCCGTCGACTTCGACCTTCCAAGGTCAGGTACCTGGTATGCAGCTGTTGTTGGACTCGTGTAGTTCTACATCCGGACCCGACCCGAAGCCGACATAACGCACCACTCGATAGGCCGGCGCCTGCGCCCGGAGGGGCAATGCACTGAACGCGACGCCGACGCCAATGGCGAACTGGAGAACGCGGGCGCCTGTTCACTGGATCATCTCGTTGACCATCGAAAGTCCAGCCATGCTACGCCCAAGCGCAGGAATTGGACGCAGCGGTCGAGTGACTGCTTGTGGCGTGCGCCGTGATAAGGCGGCGCTTTTCCAGTGGGTGCAAGCCCCACCCGGCAACCGCTCCAGCCGGAAGCACCGGAGCAGTCATGGAGGTAACGAAATGGCTGAAGCCTTCGGGTAAGCGTGTCACGAAATACGGTGACAGCGCGAGTGTGCAGGCCGTAACGCGAGTGAACGCTGAGCAAGCCTCGAAAAGGTCGATGCGCAGGCCGACCCGACAGCCATATCGGGGAAGGCTGACACGACTGGGTGCATGAGCGAAGCAGTAAGCCCGGTCGCTGCGCCGGGGTAGTGGCGACAGCATGTACACAAGGAAAGCGCGCGCAACACGGGAAACCCAGCTATGTGGTCGAGCGCACACGATCAACCGAAAGCCCGTGAGGGACAGTTCGGGCGTGGCGGGGTGGCGGGAGAGGCTCGCAGTACTGATGAAGTCGGGTAATGCCGATGGAGGAAAGGAGCCTTGGTTCAAGGCGGATGCAGGAAGCGACGAGGGAGACGAGATCGGGCAACCCTACGAAACTCGAGAGTCTTCAGGAGTTGCGAACTGCATACCATGTGGAAGCGAAGGGAGAACTCGAACGTGGTTGGAAACCCGGCGGTCGGAGACGGGCGGCGCAGGTAGTTGCGGGCTATTGCTCCGATCGATGGAGCGGAGAACGCGCACTCGGCTGTCTTCCCATCGACCTCGGCACCCGCGACTTTCCGTGGGCGAAAGCATGATGTCTTGTCCGAGAGCCGGATGCGGGAAATCTGCCTGTCCGGTTCGATGAGGGGGATGTGGAAACGGAGCTACGGCAAGGTTACTTGGGCACCGCCAGACGAAAGGGGCGGCAACAGACAAACCGAACCTACTGCCACCGCGCCACATCTCTACTCTACCGGTCACAGACACACGCCGTGCCGATCTCAACGACCGCAATCGCGGCGAAGCGGACGGTCGGCTTCGGTTGGCCTATGACCGAGAAGGTCGAACTGCGACCGTCGAATGATCAGACCGAGTACGGCCCAGGTCCGGACGCTCATGAAACGCGCGACAATCGCTCCACATCGGTCATTCGCGACCCTTGCATGATGGATACGGTAGGGCCAAGTCGGAGATCGATATCAGCATTTGAGGTCGTCGCGAGGGTTTGCCCGGGTAATCTTTCGTTGCGAGATAATGGTGGCCGCAGCGAGCGACACGCAGCGCCCAGCTAACGTCATCCAAGGACCGCAATGTCGTGATCAGGCCGCGATTCGTTGAGGGACGGCACGAGCCGACCTCGTTCGTGCTAACGCCGGAGGCCGTCGGCCGCCGGCGCGCGGTGGTCGGAACGATCGTCCTCGACTCGTCCGATTTCCAGCGGTGCCTCAACGATATGGGCGAGTGGATCGTCAAGACGCCGACGGGGGGCGGCAAACCAGCCGCTGCGCCGTAATGCACGCGCCGCCGCGCAACAGCGACGACCAAGACCGCACCGGACTGCCGGCGCTCGCCGCGAGCGGACTTGCGGTGGGGGCGCTGGCAGGCCTCGTCGGCAGCGCTTTCCATTTCGCGCTCGACACCGCAGAGCGGCTCCAGGCTTCGGTGCTTGCTTGGGCGCATGGACACCCCGGCGTAGGCTGGGTCGCTCCAGCGCTCCTTGCGGCCACCGCTGCGTTCATCGCGCGCTGGCTCGTGCGCCGTTTCGCGCCGGAGGCGGCAGGGAGCGGCGTGCAGCATGTCGAAGCGGTCATTCGCGGCGACGCGGCCGCGACCAGGGCCGTGGTGCTGCCCGTTAAGTTCGTCGGCGGCGTGCTCGCGCTCGGCGCCGGCATGGCGCTCGGCCGGGAAGGACCGACGGTGCAGATGGGCGCCACGATCGGGCACCTCTGGTCGCACCTGTTTCGGCTGCGCGCGGGAGACGGTCGCGCGCTGCTCGCGGCCGGCGCTGGCGCCGGGCTCGCCGCCGCGTTCAACGCGCCGCTCGCGGGCGCGATCTTCGTGTTCGAGGAGCTCTTGCGGCGCTTCGAGCTGCGCGTCGCCGTCGCCACACTCTCGGCTTGCAGCGCGGGACTGGTGATCATGCGCACGCTGATCGGCGATCGCCTCGTGTTTTCAGTGCCGCCGATCGTGGTCGAGCCGTTTCCAGGCTATCTGTTTTTCCTCGGGTTCGGGGGAGTCATCGGCGTGCTGGGCGTGCTCTACAGCCGCATGGTCGTCGCGGGGCTCGACGCAGCGGAGCACATGCACCGCGTGCCGCCCGAAGTGCAGGCGGCCATTGTCGGCGGGATCGTTGGATCGCTCGCCTGGTTCGCGCCATGGAGCATCGGCGGCGGTGAGTCCCAAGTCCAGGCCGTGCTCGACGGCGGTCACTCGCTCGGCGCCGTCGGCATCCTCTTCGCAGTGCGTCTCGTGCTCGGACCATTGTGCTACGCGCCGGGCCTTCCCGGCGGGCTGTTCGCGCCGTTGCTCGTCATCGGCGCTGCGGCGGGATTGCTGCTCGGCGCGGCAACGGAAACGCTCGTACCAGCGATAACGACGCCATTGGCGGCCATTGCTGCGGTCGGTATGGGGGCGCTGTTCGTGGCGATCGTGCGGGCCCCCGTGACCGGCATTGCGCTGGTCGTCGAAATGACCGGGGCGACGAGCCTGTTCGTTCCGTTGTTGACGGCGTGCGCGGGCGCGGTTGCCGTGCCGGCGATGCTCGGCAGCCGGCCCATCTACGATACGTTGCGGGATCGCGATGCTGCGCGCCGCGGCGGGTCGGAGACATGCCCGCAGCGCTGCCCTGCGACTGCGCGTCGCGAACGCGACACGAGCCCAACCCCCCCTGAATAAATCTCTCTCGTCGGCTTGCCGACACTCGGTCGGGCGCGCCGCCGCGGCGCCTATCCGCTTCCCACAGCCTCCTGTCGCAGCCGCAACGGCTACCGATCTTGGGATCGACAGCGGTCTACGCCGGTGCCGACGGGTCGGTGAGCGTGTTTTGCAACTTTCTTCTTCAGGGCGCACAGCGCTGACTATTGTCGGCCAGGTTTGGCAACTCTTCTACGGCCAAGACTCTAACTAGCGCAGCGGCTGACCATTGCGGAACTGATGCACATCGCAGGGCGGCTCGGGATCGGTGCCGCAACGGCAGCAATCCATCCGACCGCCTCCAACCCCGGGCAGGACTCCCGCAGGCCGGATCGAGCTCCGGGCCACTAACCCAAAGGTTAGTTACCGTCCGACCCGCGACGCCGTAACGTTGGTCGGGTGACCAAGTCCGGACCCTATATCGCCGTGGTCGATGACGAGGCGTCGGTTCGTACCGCGCTCGGACGGCTGTTGCGTCTCGCCGACTACAAGGTCGCCGCCTTCGGATCCGGCGAGGACTTTCTCGCGTCGCTCGCGACGCGCCGTCCCGACTGCGTGATTCTCGACGTCCACATGCCGGGCCTCTCCGGCTTCGATGTGCAGGCGCGGCTGTGCGCCGCGCACAGTGACATTCCCGTTGTGTTCATCACCGCCAGCGACGATATCGCACTCGACCAGAAGGTGCGCGCAGCCGGAGGGGCGACGCTGCTGCGCAAACCCTTCTCCAACGATGCGCTGCTCGCGGCTGTGGACGCGGCGCTTCGGAGCAAGGCGTGCGATGCGTCATGAAAGTGTCACATTGCGGTTCGTCGGCGCGCGCCGGACTGAACCAAAGGTTAGTAGCCTGCATCGGGGTCCGGCGGTAAAACCTGTTCCGTGGCGCGGTCGGGCTGACTCTATGTTTGCCCATGCCTGCCGTAGGGTTACGCCTTCGATCTTGTTGCAACGATTGGGAGTCACCTCATGAGTATGCGAAAACTGCTCACTGTCTTCATCGCTGCGCCAATGCTCGCGTTGCTGGCAGCATCACCTGCCTTTGCGCAGCAATAGCCCAACATCCTGTTCATTATGGGAGACGACATCGGCTGGATGCAGCCGAGCATCTACCACCGCGGCCTGATGGTGGGCGAGACTCCCAACATCGACCGCATCGGCAACGAAGGCGCGATCTTCATGACCTACTACGCCGAGCAGAGCTGCACGGCCGGCCGCAACGCGTTCTTCACGGGCATGAACCCGCTGCGCACGGGGATGATTCCGCCCCAGCTTCCGGGCAGCCCGACCTACCTGAAGCCGGGAACTCCGACGATCGCGTGGTTCCTGTGCGACCTCGGCTACAACACCGGCGAGTTCGGCAAGAACCACCTGGGCGACCACACCGACGCCTTGCCGACGGCGCACGGCTTCCACGAGTTCTGGGGCTACCGACACGTACGGTATTCCGCCCGAGCAGGTCGTAGGCACTGCGGGCGGCACCAAATACGGCTACGGCAAGGACGGCAAACCGTTCCTGACCAAGGAGCCGAAGCTGCTGCTCAACAACAACAATGCCGGCAAGCCCGAGGGCATTCATCTGATGATCGGGCGCCGGCCGGTCGCAGCCTTTGGCAACTCGGTCGGCGACCGCGAAATGCTCGAGTACGCCGGAGCGGGCGACGGCGCGCGGCTGATGATGCTGGTGCTGCACGACGACGCGACACGCGGTACGCCTACGGTCCGGCGCAAGGCCTGCGTGACACCAAGGTCGGCGCTTTTACCCAGGCGCTGTACGACGAGGCGAAGAAGAAGGGCTGGACGGTCATCAGCATGAAGAACGACTGGAAGAAGATTTTCGCGTTCGAATAGTCAGATTCGAAGGAGCGCGACGTTGAATCAGCCCGGAGGGCTCATGAACAGGATCGTCACAAAAGCGCTTGTGCTGGTGGGCATCGCGCTTCTGTCGGGAATCTCGCAGGTCCAAGCGCAACAGAAGCCGAACGTTCTCATCATCTGGGGCGACGACATCGGCTACTGGAACGTCAGTGCCTACAACCAGGGGATGATGGGCTACAAGACGCCCAACATCGATCGCATCGCGAGGGAAGGGGCGCTCTTCACCGACTGGTACGGCCAGCAGAGCTGTACCGCCGGACGCGCCGCATTCATCACCGGACAGTCGCCGTATCGCACGGGCCTGCTGAAGGTCGGCCTGCCCGGCGCCAAGGAAGGGCTGCAGGCGCGCGACGTCACGCTTGCCGATCTGCTCAAGGCCCAGGGCTACATGACCGGGCAATTCGGCAAGAACCACCTCGGCGATCGCGACGAGCACCTGCCAACCGCGCACGGTTTCCAGGAGTTCAAGGGTTCGCTGTACCACCTGAATGCCGAAGACGAGCCCGAGCATGAGGATTACTTCAAGCGAGACGATCTGCGCAAGAAGTACGGAACGCGCGGTGTGATTCACACCTGGGCCAATCCGGACGGCACGCAAAAGATCGAGAGCACCGGCCCGCTCAACAAGAAGCGGATGGAAACCATCGACGACGAGGTCACCAAGGAGACGATCCGCTTCATGGCCGACGCGAAGAAGGCCGGCAAGCCATTTTTCCTCTGGTGGAACTCGACCCGCATGCACATCTGGACGCGCCTCAAGGAATCGGCGCGCGGCAAGACGGGTTTCGGCATCTACCCCGACGGCATGGTCGAGCACGATGCGCACGTCGGCCAGCTACTCGACGCGCTCAAGGAACTCGGCCTCGATCAGAACACCATCGTGATGTACTCGACCGACAACGGCGCGGAAAAATTCACGTGGCCCGACGGCGGCACCTCACCGTTCCGCGGCGAGAAGAACACCAACTGGGAAGGCGGCTACCGCGTGCCGACATTTATCCGCTGGCCCGGCGTCATCAAGCCCGGCACCGTGCTCAACGACGTCTTCGCGCACGAGGACATGCTGCCGACGATCATGGCCGCCGCCGGCGTGCCCGACGTCAAGGAGCAGTTGAAGAAGGGAATGAAGGTCGGCGACAAGACCTTCAAGGTTCATCTCGACGGCTACAACATCACCGATGCGCTTGCCGGCAAGGCGCCCAGTCCACGTCACGAATTCTTCTACTTCAACGACGACGGCAGCATCGTCGGCCTGCGCTACGACCAGTGGAAGATCGTCTTTGCCGAGCAGAAAGCGCACGGCGCCGACGTCTGGCGCGAGCCGTTCACGACGCTGCGCGCGCCGAAGATCTTCAACCTGCGGTCCGACCCGTTCGAGATCGGCGACCACGAGGCCATGGACTGGAACCGGTGGTGGGTCGAGCACATCTTCCTGCTCGTGCCCGCACAGCAATTCGTCGGGCAGTTCATCGCCACGTTCAAGGAGTTTCCACCGAGCCAGAAGCCCGGCAGCTTTTCGCTCGACAACGTGTTGCGAGCGCTGGAAACGCCCGGAGGCAACTGAAAGAACCTGCTGCGCCCAGTGGACCGTCGCATTTAGCAGGAAGGAGGCGATAGAACCATGAAAAAATTCTTCATCATCGTCGGCGTGCTGTTTGTGGCAGGCGTGGCCATCGCGGGAGTGCTCTACGTCACGTTTCCCGTGGCCATGACGACCTACGGCGGCATGGGGCTCAACTTTCTCAAGTCGCTGTCTACGCCGGCAGGCACGCTGGCCATCGAGACGAATCCCGCCTACAAAGCGCCGGTAGCTGCAGTGTCCTCGCCACCGCTGGCCGATGCGGCATGGCCCAATGCTGCGGTCGGCGACTGGCCAAGCTACAACAGGACTCCGACCTCGCAGCGGTTCTCGCCGCTCGACCAGATCAATGCGAAGAATGTCGGAAACCTGAAGGTCCTGTGCACCTACGACCTCGGCATGTTCACTGCCTTTGAATCCGGTCTGATCATGGTGAACAACGCTCTGATCGGCACCGCCGAGTTCGATATTTTCTCCATCAACCCGGCCACGTGCGCCGAGAACTGGCGCACGCGCCTGGACTATCCCGGCGCGCTACTGCCCGCCAACCGCGGCGCCGCCTACATGGACGGCATGCTGTTTCGCGGCACGCAGGACTGTCGGGTGCTGGCCTTCGATTTCAAGACGGGTAAGCAAGTGTGGGAGACGACGATCTGCGACCCGAAACGTGGCGAGTCGGTGCCGTCGGCGCCGATCGCCTCGGACGGCCTCGTCTTCGTCGGCAATGCCGGCGGAGACTACAAGGGTGGCAAGGGCAAGGTATACGCACTCGAGGGAAAGACCGGCAAGATCGTCTGGCAGTTCTTTCTCGTCCCCAAAGTCGAAGGCGATGTCGTCCGAGGCCCGGTGGGCAAATCGCCGCTCGACACGATCGACCTGGAAAAACGCGCCGGGCATTCCCATCAGCGGCGGCGGGACCTGGACCTCGTACACGCTCGATATCAAGAACGGTCTGCTGTACGTCCCGGGAGGCAATCCGGCCCCCGACTTCGCCTCGGGAGCACGCGAAGGCGAGAATCTCTTCACCGACTCGGTCGTCGTGCTCGACGCCAAGACGGGTGACTTCAAGAACAACTTCAAGGTCGTGAAGAAGGATTGGCATGACTGGGACGTGTCCAGCCCGCCGATCCTGCTTCAAACCATGGGCGGCAAGCAGCTGATGTCGGTCGCGCCGAAGGATGGGCACCTCTATGGCTACGATCTCGCCACCAACAACCTGCTCTACCGCGTGCCGGTAACCACGATCGAGAATGCCGAGGGCACATTCGCCGTCGGCCAGAAGGTTCATTTCTGTCCGGGTCCGGTGGGAGGCACTGAATGGAACACCCCGGGCTTCGATCCGACCACTGAATCTCATCATCACCGGTACCGTCGACTGGTGCGATACCGTGACGATCAAGACTGACGAGAGAATGCGGTCGGTGGCCGTCGGGCAGCCCTGGACCGGAATGGCGACGTGGAACCCGATCAACATGTTCGGTAAGGAAGACCCGACCGACGGCCACTGGGCCGGATGGATCTATGCCAGCGACGCCGACACCGGGGTCTGGAAATGGCGCGCCAAGTCCAACTATCCCATTGTCGCCGCCATCACGCCGACGGCGGGTGGAATCGTGTTCGTCGCTGACCTCGGCGGCAATTTCTACGCGTTGGATTCTTCGACCGGCCAGAAACTCTGGGGAGGGCCGCTCGGAACCGGTGGCGGGATCGGAGGCGGCGTGATCACGTACACCGTGGATGGCGTGCAGAAAGTTGCCGTAGCTGACGGATTCACCATGGTCGCGTGGCCAACGAAGCCGAGGCACGCAAGGGTCGTAATCCTGGGGCTGGACAGCGCCGCGGCGAAGAAATGACAGGGGACTTCGAACCATGGACCTCGATCCCGTCTTCCTCTCGCGCCTCCAGTTCGCGTTCCTCATCAGCTTCCACATCATCTTCCCGTCTTTCACGATCGGGTTGGCGGCGTGGCTGGCGACGATCGAGGGCGCGCGCCTCGCCACCGGCAACCCGCTCTACCGGCGCGTCTTCGACTTCTGGCTCAAGGTGTTCGCGGTCTCGTTCGGCATGGGCGTGGTGACGGGTGTCGTGATGGCGTTCCAGTTCGGCACCAACTGGGGCGTGCTGGCGCAGAAGTCCGGCTCGATCCAGGGGCCGCTGCTCGGCTACGAAGCCTTCACCGCCTTCATGCTGGAGGCGACGTTCTTCGGCGTCATGCTGCTCGGGCGCGACCGCGTGTCGCCGCGCTTCTATTTCTTCGCCTGCTGCATGGTCTCGCTCGGGACGATGTTCTCGTCGTTCTGGATTCTCGCCAACAACAGCTGGATGCAGGTGCCGCTCGGCCACACGATCGTCGACGGCCGGATCATCCCTGCGGACTGGAGCGAGATCGTGCTTGGGTCAGTGATGATGGTCCGCTGGCCGCACATGCTGCTCGCCGCCTTCCTGACGACCGGCATGTGCGTGGCAGCCACCGGCGCCTGGTATGTGTTGCGCAATATCCATCGCGCCGAGGCGCGCGTGATGCTGCACTGGGGGCTCGGCTTCGTCGCGGTGATGATTCCGATCCAGCTCTTCTTCGGCCACCTGACGGGTCTCTACGTGCTCAAGCATCAGCCGGCGAAGTTCGCGGCGATCGAGGCGCGCTGGAAGACGCAGCAGCCGGCCAGTGAAGTGCTGATGGCGATTCCCGACGAGAAGAGCGAACGCAATCTCTTCGCGATCGAAATCCCGAAACTCGGCAGCATGATCGCCTCGGGCAACTGGACCGCGAAAGAGATCGGACTGGAGGCGTTCCCGAAAGAAGACCGCCCACCCGTGGTGATCCCGTTCTTCGGCTTTCGCCTGATGGTGGGGATGGGACTGATCATGCTCGCGGTCTCGTGGTTCGGTAACTTCCTCCGCTGGCGCGGCCGGCTCGAGACGACGCGCTGGTTTCTCTGGGGAACGTTCCTCGCGTTCCCGACCGGCTTCGTCGCCGTCCTCTGCGGCTGGTTCACGGCCGAGGTCGGGCGTCAGCCGTGGGTCGTGTACGGGCTGCTGCGCACCAAGGACGCGGTCACACCGTCGCTCACGACCGGCGACGTGCTGTTCTCGCTCGCCTGCTACGTTCTCGTCTACGCCGTGGTCTATTCGTTCGGCCTGTACTACATCTACAAGCTGTTGCATGAAGGGCCGACAGGCGACGCGAAAGCCATCCCTGGCGCCACCGGCAGGCGGCCGATGGCGTTCGCCGACAGTGCCGAGACGGCGACCGGCGGCGGGCTACGCACCGGAGGCTAAGCCATGGAACCCAGCAACCTTGCATTGTTCTGGGCCGGCGTGATCGCCGCCGCGATCCTGCTCTACGTCGTCCTGGACGGCCTCGATCTCGGCGTCGGCGTGCTGTTCGGCACGACCGGGGAAGAGGCCCACCGAGCCCGGATGATGGACACGATCGCCCCGTTCTGGGACGGCAACGAGACGTGGCTGGTGGTGATCGGCGCGGGGCTCTTTGCCGCGTTTCCCGACGTCTATGCGGTGTTCCTCGGCGCGTTCTACCTCCCGGTGCTGCTGCTGCTGCTCGGACTGATCTTCCGCGGCGTCGCGTTCGAGTTCCGCTTCCGGAGCGAGCGCATGCGCTGGGTCTGGGACTGGGGATTCTTCCTCGGCTCGACGGTGGTGGCGTTCGTCCAGGGCGCCGCGGTCGGCGCGATGATCCGGGGCATTCCAGTCGCGAACGGCCAGTACGCCGGCAGTCCGTTCGGCTGGCTTCATCCGTTTGCGATTCTCACCGGGATCGGGCTCGTGCTCGGGTACGCGCTGCTCGGGGCGGGCTGGCTCGTGCTCAAGAGCGACGGCGAGCTGCGCGACTGGGCCTACGCCCGCATCCGGTGGCTCGCCGCCGGTGTCCTGGTCGTTCTGTTCCTGGCGTTCGCATTCACGTTCGACTACAGCATCCTCGCGCGAAGCAATCTGCAGGCACGGCCTTGGGGTCTCGTGTTCCCAGCGATCGGCGTGCTCGCGCTGGTGGGGATCTTCATCGGGGCGCGGCAGAAGCGCGATGGCTGGCCGTTTGCGATGACCACGCTCTTCTTCGTCGCCGCCTTCCTGAGCCTGGGGGTGATGTTCTGGCCGTACATGATTCCGTATTCGATCACGGTCGCGGACGCGGCGTCGCCGGAAGCCTCATTGCGATTCCTGTTCTACGGCGGCGTCGTGGTCCTGCCCGTCATCGCCGCCTACACGATCGGCGTCTACTGGGTCTTCCGCGGCAAGGTTCGCAAGGGCTACGGTCGAGCGACCGGAGAGAGCTAAGGGAGCCAAGCGAAGGAGAGCAGTGTTGACACGCAACTGTCGAAAGGAGTGAGTAATGGCTAAGCAAGACAAGCCCAACATCCTCGTCATCTGGGGCGACGATATCGGCATCTCGAACCTCAGCTGCTATTCGCACGGACTGATGGGCTACCAGACGCCCAACATCGACCGGATCGCGCGCGAAGGGATGATGTTCACCGATTCGTACGGCGAGCAGAGCTGCACCGCCGGCCGCTCGTCGTTCATCACCGGACAAAGCGTCCTGCGCACCGGACTTTCCAAGGTGGGCATTCCGGCCGCCCCGATCGGGATGAACGAGAAGATCCTCACCATCGCAGCGGCGCTGAAGAACCAGGGCTACGCCACCGGGCAGTTCGGCAAGAACCACCTCGGCGACCTGAATCAGCATGCTGCCGACCAACCACGGCTTCGACGAGTTCTTCGGCAACCTGTACCACCTGAACGCCGAGGAAGAGCCCGAGATGCCCGACTACCCGCCGGAAAAGGACTTCCCGAAGTTCCGCGAGAGATTCGGTCCGCGCGGCGTGATCCATTCATGGGCGACCGACAAGGACGACCCGACCGAAGATGCCGCGCTGGGGCAAGGTCGGCAAGCAGAAGATCGAGGATACCGGCCCGCTGACCAAGAAGCGGATGGAGACCTGCGACGACGACTTCGTCGCCGCGGCAACGGACTTCATCAAGCGGCAGAACAAGGCCGGCAAGCCGTGGTTCGTGTGGCTCAACACGACGCACATGCACCTGTACACGCACACGAAGAAGGAGAGCCTGGGCCAGGCCGGGCGCTGGCAGTCGCCTTACCACGACACGATGATCGATCACGACAAGAACGTCGGCCAGATGCTCGAAGCTGCTCGACGAGCTCGGCATCGCCGACGACACGTTCGTGATGTACTCGACCGACAACGGGCCGCACCGCAACTCGTGGCCCGACGGCGCCATGACGCCGTTCCGCAGCGAGAAGAACACCAACTGGGAGGGCGCGTTCCGCATTCCGTTGGTGGTGCGCTGGCCGGGCAAGATCAAGGCCGGCAGCGATCTCGAACGAGATCGTCCAGCATCACGACTGGTTCCCGACCTTCCTCGCCATGGCCGGCGAGCCCGACATCGTGGAGAAGGCCAAGAAGGGCTACCAGGCGATCGGGCGCACCTACAAGAACCACATCGACGGCTACAACCTGCTGCCGTATCTCACCGGCAAGGAAGACAAGAGTCCGCGAAAGGGGTTCATGTACATCAGCGACGACGGCGACATCATCGGCTCTCCGTTACGACAACTGGAAGGTCGTGTTCATGGAGCAGCGCTGCCACGGCACGCTGCAGGTGTGGGCCGAGCCGTTCACGCGGCTGCGGCTGCCGAAGATCTACAACCTCCGGACCGATCCGTACGAGTTCGCGGATGTCACCTCGAACACCTACTACGAATGGTATCATCCGCCACGCCTACATCCTCTATGCCGCGCAGGCCATCGCCGGCCAGTTCGCTGCCACGTTCAAGGACTTCCCGCCGATCCAGAAGCCGAACAGCTTCACGATCGACGATGCGATCAAGGCGATGCATAGCGCCGCGGCAGGCGGCTGACGCGGTCGGCCGGGTGGCGGGTGCAGCTCGCCGCCCGGCTCGGCGTCGCGCAGCCGTTGCTATCTGAAGGAGTTGATCGATGGCCGATCAGGGAACGCAGCCACACCGATTCGAAGTCAGGCCGACCGCGGACACTCACTTCGGGTGGCTGCGCACCCGCTTGAGCGTCGAGCGCACGCTCATGTCGTGGGTGCGGACATCGGTGGCGCTGATCGGCTTCGGCTTCACGATCGTGCAGTTCTTCGAACACCTCCACGCGATAGCGGGCGTCGCCCCGGCTCTTCGGCCGGAGGCGCCTCGGTATCTGGGGCTGGCGCTCATCGCGGCCGGTGTGGTCGCGCTGCTCATCTCGGTCTGGCAGTACCGGTTGGTGGTGCACTACCTGTGGAGCAAGGAATTCGAACCCGTCGCCGGATTGGGTGACGTCGTCCGGATGACGCCCCTGTACGGGGTTGCGATCGCGTTGATCTTCATCGGGCTGTTCGCGTTCGGGGCGGTGTTCATCCGCGCGGTGTAGAGGTTCACCGAGACGAGAGTTAACGAACGGAGATCGCTCGTGGAAATCAACTCGCCGACGCAAGACGACAAGCTCGTCGAGGGTTCGCCTCCGCCCGGCAAGCCGCCGGCCGAAGGCATGGTCTGGATTCCGGGCGGGACCTTCCTCATGGGGTCCGATAGCCATTACCCGGAGGAGGCGCCCGCGCACAAGGTGACCGTGAACGGATTCTGGATGGATCGGTACGCCGTGACGAACGCCGAGTTTCGCCGCTTCGTCGAGGCGACCCGGTACGTCACGCTCGCCGAGCGGCCCGCGAACGCGGCGGACTACCCCGGCGCGAAGCCTGAACTGCTCGAACCCTCGGCGGTGGTCTTCCGCAAGACCGCGGGCCCGGTCGACCTGCGGAATCCCCACAACTGGTGGACGTACGTGCGGGGTGCCGACTGGCGGCATCCGCAGGGGCCGGGCAGCACGCCTCCAGGGGCTATGGAAGCATCCGGTGGTGCACGTGGCCTACGAGGACGTCGAAGCGTATGCGAAATGGGCCGGAAAGGAGCTGCCGACGGAAGCCGAGTGGGAATTCGCCGCGCGGGGCGGGCTCGAAGGCGCGGAGTACGCGTGGGGAGACGAGCTCACGCCCGGCGGAAAGTCCATGTGCAACACCTGGCAGGGCGAGTTCCCGTGGCAGAACTTGCTCAGCGACGGCTACGAGTGGACCGCGCCGGTCGGGTCTTTCCCGCCGAACGGCTACGGGCTGTACGAGATGGCGGGCAACGTCTGGGAATGGACGACGGATTGGTATCAGGAGCACGGCAAGATCGAGCACGCCTGCTGCACCCTGGAGAACCCCCGAGGCGGGGAGGCGGAGCAGAGCTACGACCCACGCCTGCCCCACGTTCGCATCCCGAGAAAGGTGATGAAGGGCGGCTCGTACCTGTGCGCGCCGAACTACTGCCGGCGCTACCGGCCGGCGGCGCGCATGGCGCAACCCGTGGATACCGCGATCGGCCACCTCGGATTCCGCTGCATCGTGCGCGCGCCGGCATAGGTCATGGAAGAAGCCCTGCACCTTGCCGCGCATTACATCGCGCTCATGCTGGAGGCGCTGGCGCTCCTCGTCATTGCGATCGGCGCCGTCGAAGCCGCCATCGGGATCTTCCGCGCAATGCTGCGGGCACGCGAGCAATGCGGCAAAGCGCTCCGTCTGGCTCGAGTTCGCGCGCTGGCTCGTCGCCGGGCTCACGTTCCAGCTCGCTGCCGACATCGTGCACACCACCGTCACCCCGAGCTGGGACGAGATCGGCCGGGTTGCCGCCATCGCCGCGATCCGGACGTTCCTCACCTTCTTCCTCGATCGCGACATCGAGCTCGAGTACCGGCGAACAGGAGAGAGCAATGCAAAGCGCGCCTGACGCGACCGCGCTGATCGGATTCGGCGCGATTTTCACGCTGTTTTTCATCACGCTCGGGCCGCTCAAGATCCTCGGCCCGTTCGCGCAGCTCACGCGCGAGACGGACGAGGCGACGATGCGGCAGATCGCCGTGCGCGCGTTCGTGCTCGCGGTGATCGCGGTGGTGGCCGGCGGCCTCGCCGGCCGAGTGCTGCTCGAGTACTGGGGCATCTCGTCGTCGGCGATGCTGCTCGCGGGCGGGATCATCTTCGCGCTCGTCGGCCTGAGTCTGGTGCTCGAGCAGTATCAGCCGGCGCATCCGGTGCCGCCGCCGCTCCCGGGAGAGCCCATGGCGGCAGCGATGCGGATCACGTTTCCGACCGTCGTCACGCCCTATGGCATCGCCGCGCTCATCGTCGTCCTCGCCAACAGCCGCGACGCCGAGCGCACCGGCACCATTCTCGCGCTCCTCCTGGCGGTGATGGTGCTCAACCTGCTGACGATGCTGTATGGGCGCCGGATCATGGGCGGAGTCACGGTCATGGTGCTGCAGGTCATCGGCGCGGTGCTTGGTGTGCTCCAGGTCGCGATCGCGATCGACATGATCCTCCGCGCACTGCACGAGCTCGGCTTGCTTCATGGGTGAGCACATGCAAAACGGCCCCAAGACACGCATCACTTCGCAGTCGGATTCCGCCAGCATCTCGACCGAGCTCGCGTCGCGGCGCACCGGGATGTCCTTCCAGCGCACGCGCATGAGCGCCGACCGGACGCTGATGTCGGTCATTCGCACCTCGCTGTCGCTGATCGGCTTCGGTTTCACGATCTTTCAGGTCTTCCAGAAGCTGCACGAGTCGGAGGTGCTGAAGAGCAGCGCGGCCGCGACCCACTTTGGCGTCGCGCTCGTCCTGCTCGGCATTGCGATGCTCCTGGTCGGCATCGGCTATCACGTGTCGTTCATGGTCGGGTTGCGGCGGGAGCGCGCGGCGATGAAGGCGGACGGCCTGGTGCACGCCGAAAGCCAATTTCCCGCTTCGCTCACGCTGATGGTGGCCCTGCTGCTTCTGGCGATCGGGTTCCTGGCCATCGTGAGCATGGTGTTCCATGTCGGGCCGTTCGGTTGAGAGGGATCACGGCGGCAATGAGCAAGGCAACAGCGGTCGCAAACGACCGGCAACTGAAAGGAGAATGGCGTGCAAAGAAGCGCTTCATGACAATAACAATCGCCCAGGGAGGCACGATGGAAGAGCTTCTTGCATCACATCGAAGCATTACGTGGCGCTCGTGCTCGAGTCGCCAAGTCGCAAGTCGCGGTCGCAAACGACCGCTAACCGAAAGGAGTAAGGCATGGCAAAGACGGACAAACCCAATATCCTCATCCTCTGGGGCGACGACATCGGCATCTGGAACATCAGCCACTTCAGTCGCGGCATGATGGGTTATCGGACCCCGAACATCGACCGCATCGCGAAAGAGGGCGTGACCTTCACCGACTACTACTCGCAGCAGAGCTGTACCGCCGGGCGCGCGTGCTTCATCTGCGGCCAGAACCCGATCCGCACCGGCCTCACCAAGGTCGGCATGCCCGGCGCGACGGTCGGATTGCAGAAGGAAGATCCGACCATCGCTGAATTGCTCAAGCCGCTTGGTTACGCCACCGGCCAGTTCGGCAAGAATCACCTCGGCGATCGCGACGAATATCTGCCGACCGTGCATGGCTTCGACGAATTCTTCGGCAATCTCTATCACCTGAACGCAGAGGAAGAGCCCGAGCTGCCCGACTACCCCAAGGACCCTGCGTTCAAGAAACAGTTCGGACCGCGTGGCGTGCTCCACTGCGTGGCCGACGGCAAGGGCGGACAGACGATCAAGGACACCGGCCCCCTGACCAAGAAGCGCATGGAAACGATCGACGAAGAGATCACCGACGGGCGCTCTCGCCTGGATGGAGAAGCAGGCCAAGGCGAACAAGCCCTTCTTCCTCTGGTACAACGCGACGGCCATGCACTTCCGTACGCACGTCGCCCAGAAGAATATCGGCAAGAGCGGCCAGGACCCGTACAGCGATCGCATGGTCGTCCACGACGAGCAGATCGGCATGATGCTCGACAAGCTCGACGAATTGGGCATCGCCGACAACACGATCGTCATGTACTCCACCGACAACGGTCCGGAGAACGATACGTGGCCCGACGGCGCCACCACGCCGTTCCGCGGCCAGAAGGATTCCAACTGGGAAGGCGGCTGGCGCGTACCCTGCTTCATGCGCTGGCCGGGGAAGATCAAGCCGGACTCGGTACTGAACGGGATCGTGTCACACATCGACATGTTCCCGACCTTGCTGGCGGCCGCCGGCAATCCGGACGTGACCAAGCAACTCCTCGATGGCTGCACGGTGGACGGAAAGAAATTCAACGTCCATCTCGACGGCTACAACATGATTCCCTACCTGACCGGCCAGGTGAAGGAAAGCCCGAGACCCGGCATCATCTACTTCAGCGACGATGGGGAGGTCATCGCGGTGCGGGTCGGCGACTGGAAATTCAATCTGGCCGTGCAACGCGCCAATACGATGAGGCAGTGGGCCGAACCGTTCGTCAAGTTGCGGCTGCCGTACATCATGAGCATGCGTCGCGACCCGTTCGAGCGCGCTGAATACAACTCGAACACCTATCTGGACTGGATGGTCGATCACGTGCCTCAGATGTACATGATGCAGGCATTTGTCGCGCAACAGCTCGCTGGCTTCGTCAAGTTCCCGCCGAGGCAGAAACCCGCTTCGTTCAACCTCGACGCCGTGCTGGCGCAGGTGTCGAGTCACGGCCATTCCTGACCTCCACAGGGTCTTGCAGGCATAGCCGTGGGCGCCCCACGCGCCTCGGTGGAACCGGCCCATGCAGGAGACCATCCCCTGCATGGGTTCCTTTCTGCACCTCAGGTATCGTGAACGACCACGCCCGATGTAGCGGTCGTGGGAGGGAGGTAAGCCATGGCAGAGATCGGTGCCCCGCTACCCTCATGGAACGATGGTCCTGCGAAAGCGGCCATCGTCGACTTCGTCGCGCGGGTGACGAAGTCCGGCGGCCCGGGCTTCGTGCCCGCTCCCGCGCGCATCGCGACCTTCGACAACGACGGCACCCTGTGGTGCGAACAGCCGCTGCAGGCGCAGGTCTTCTTCGCGCTGGACCGGCTCAAAGGGCTCGCGGCGAAAGACCCGACGATGAAGGACCGCCAGCCCTACAAGGCCTTCCTCGAGCTTGACCTGAAGACCACTGCAAGAGCTCGGGAAGAAAGCCGTATTCGAGGTGGCGTTCGCGACTCACGCCGGGGGGACGGAGGACGAGTTCGACCGGGCGGCGCGGGCGTGGCTCGCGTCCGCGCGGCACCCCAAGCTTGGGCGGCTTTTCACGCAGTGCGTCTACCAGCCGCAGCTCGAGCTGCTCGACTACCTTCGCGCCAACGGCTTCAAGACGTTTATCGTCTCGGGCGGCGGAATCGACCTGATGCGCGCCTTCGCCGAAGACGTGTACGGCATCCCGCCCGAGCAGGTGATCGGCTCGAGCGTGAAGACCCGCTTCGAGGTCCGGGACGGCCGCGGCGTGCTGGTCAAGCTCGCGGAGCTCGGCAGCTTCGACGACCGGGAGGTCAAGCCGGAGAACATCCAGCTGCATATCGGCAGGCGGCCGATCCTCGCCTTCGGCAACTCGGACGGGGATCTTGCGATGCTGCGCTACGTCAAGTCCGGCGACGGCCCTTCGCCTCGCGCTGCTCCTGCACCACGACGACGCCGAGCGCGAGTTCGCGTACGACCGCGATTTCGCGCTGAGCCCGCTCGCCGAGGCGCTCGACCGCGCGGCGGAGTACGGCGTCACGGTCGCCAGCATGATGCGCGACTGGAACGCCGTATTCCCCGCGCCGGGCGCTGAGTGATGGAACAGTTACCCTGTATCTGCCGTCGGCGAGCTCCAATCTCGCGGATAGGCAAATCATTCCGACTCATTCGGAGTGTTGGTCCGCACGCGGGTACGCGGCGCGGTATGGCGAAGGGAGACATAGATAGGTCATCTCGGTCGAACAAAGAAAGGAGACCTCATATGAGCCCGTATAGACGTTTCGTCAACAGCACTGTCACGACCACTATCTTGTTGGCATTCGGAGCTATGGTGGCTCTTCAGCCGCGGGCTGCGACTGCACAGCAAACGAAGCCGGCTACCGGCTCCGCGTTCTCGTTTGCGGTCTACGGCGACTCGCGCCCGATGATGTACCTCCCTCTCAAGGAAGGACAACCGGACGCGAGCAAGTTGTTCGTCGAGATGTTCGGCTTGGTCATGCCTGACAAAGTTGCCGAGCAGGTTGTGAAAAATTACGTGAAGCTAACCTTCGATCCGGCCACCAAGGACCTTATTCAGGTCGTCATGCCCTTCGAAAGCAAGAGCGAGGTGATGACGTTGACGGTGGACAAGAACTGGGTCACCGAGGCCTCCGTCGAAGACGTGAAATTGCTGCCGGGCGTGCATCGCACGATGTTCCGACTCAATGGCGGCGATTGGGTCGCTCGAGAGATCGTGAAGGACATCCAGTCAGGGCGCGCCAGGTTCGTGGTCAACAGTGGCGACGTCGTCTGGTGGGGAAATCAGGGGCTCACGGTCACCGACAGCCCGTACTGGAAGCGGGTGAACGACACGATGCTAAAGCAACTACCGCCTGCGGACAGCGAGATGCGTGCGGCTGGGCTCGAGGGACGGTGGCTCATGAGCGTGGGCAATCACGAGGTCTGGGGAGACCCCAAGATCGAGGGCGTGCTGTCCGCGGTGCCGTATCTCAGAAAGCTCGGCGTAACCCCCGAGCGACTTATCTACAGTTTCGACTTCGATGGCGCGCGCTTCATTTTCCTGTGGAGCGGGAAGTATGACTACCGCTCGCCCTCGCTATGGGATGGCGATCGGCCGAAGTACGCGGAACAGATGAAGCAGTTGCAGCAGTGGCTGGACGAGGCCAAGGCCAAAGGCATCAAGAAAACCTTCATTACGTTTCACTACCCTGTTTTTGCCCGGTCAGGCTTGGGTCCCATCCCGGCTCCCGACAATCCGCACAAAGTGATTGCGTCCTACGCCAAGGACATGGAGATCGTCGTCTTCAACGGACATGTTCATACGACCGAGATATACGACGTCGACGGCGTCAAATACCTGATGCTGGGTGGTGGCGGCGCGGAACAGGACCCGATTCTTCCGGGAAGGACCAGCATTAAGCTGCCTGCAGACTACCCTCCGGATTTGTACTGGAAGGGCCAGCCGCCGAAGGAGGAATACAACTACGTCCTTGTGGACGTGAAACCCGGCCAGAAGACGAAGTTCACGCTCAATCGCTTCCGGCCCTGGTCCGCTGAGCCGTTTGGAACCGTAGAACTGTTCCAGTGAATGGGTAGGAGGTCGCGCGAGCGCTGTCATGGCAACTACCCTGCTAATCGTTCATGGCTTGGTGGCGGTCGCGCTGCTCGGTGCGATCACCCATCAGACGCTCTCCGCGTGGGCGCCTGCAACCGCCCGGCCCGGTTCGTTCTTCGGCCGCTTTCGCACCGTACCGCCTGCGGCATTCGCAAATGCCATCGTCGTTCTGTATGCCTTGGCCGCGATCTTGGGTGCGATCATTTACCTCGACTTCCGCGTCGATGTGCGGCCGACTCTCGAACGGGCTGGCCACTGGCAGGTACTCGGCTTCTTCGATCTCAAGGAGCACTACGCGGCCATCGGAGCAGCCTTGCTGCCGGCCTACTGGGTTTACTGGCGGCGATCGGGTAACGAGGAACGCACGCGAACCCGCGCCATCCTGACATCGATTATCGCCTTCATCGTCTGGTGGGGTTTTCTCGCAGGGCATGTCACAAACAACATCATGGGATTCGGAGCATGACCGGCTCCCACGCTTTCCGACGGTTCGCCTTTGCATTCGGGAGTGCGTTCGCCGTGCTGTACGTTGTCGCAGTCAAGCTGGATCTCGCATTGTTCACTGTCTATCCGTCGCTTGGCGTCGTCCTTCTCGGCACACGCCATTCTCGAGACACCGTCGATCCCGCGCTCGCGTTCATTGCTCCAGCCATGTATTGGTACGGTTGGACTGCTAGTGCGACGTGCGGGGCTTTTTTCGTCGGACTACTTGCCGCATTGTTGCCGAAAAGTTGGACCCGCCGCAACTGGGCAGGCTGGTTATGGGTGCCTTCCGTGTTCGCGATGGTTGCGTGCATTTACCTCACAATGCCTTGGTTTCGCCGCTAGACAGACCTCGCTCAGGACGGCTGCTCGACGCAAAACGTATGACCACTTTCGAGTCAACGCAACTATCGACTGGAAGCAGGTCTTTCCGTTCGAACAGACCAGCAGCCGCTGCTGATGAAATCGGAAAAAAGGAGCCGACCATGAATACCGTCCTAGACAGCGTCACGGCCATCGACATCTTGCTGGAACCGGACGCCACGATGCTCAAGCACGCGGAAGCCGCGAACGCCCGCCTGCTTAACGTCTTCCCGAAGGGTTTCAGTCTGGATGCGACGCACCGACCGCATATCACGATTGCGCAGCGTTTCGTCCGTACGGCAGATCTGGACAAGGTGTATGCCGCCGCCGAAAAGGTTTTCGCCGGCGCCAATGTGACCGGGTTGAAGTTGGAGGCCTTCAAGTATTACTACATCCCGGATAAGGACATTGGCCTCTCCGGCATTGTCGTGAAGCCAACTCCTGAATTGCTCAAGCTGCAACAGGATGTGATTGCCGCCGTTGCCCCGTTCACGGTGGCAATCGGAACGTCGGCCGCCTTCGTCACCACGCCTGATGATCCCGTCATCAATCCGTTGTTGATCCAGTACGTTGCGGCGTTTGTGCCGAAGGCTTCCGGCGAGCATTTCAATCCGCATGTCACAACAGGCGTCGCCTCTCGGGAATATCTTGACAAAATGCTCGCTGAACCGTTTGAGCCGTTCACATTCTCTCCGGCGGCTGCAGCCGTGTACCAGCTAGGCCAGTTCGGAACCGCTGCGAAGAAGCTTTGGAATTGGGCACCGCAGCGCTGAAGCATCTCACGGCAAGGATTGCGCTCCTGGAAGCGAGCGTGCGCAACTGGAGGTCGTATGGCAGAGGTAGCGGTCGTGGATGGGACGAAGTTCGGCGGGCCGGGCTTCGGTGCCTTTCTTGCACCTCAGGTATCGTGAACGACCACGAAACACGAAGAGCGGATGCCGCGCGCGTCGGGGAGGACGTGCGTGCGTTTTACGAACGTCATCCCTATCCACCCCCCGTCGACAGCCTCGAGAAATATCGACGGCTCGGACAGGACCGGCAGAAACGCCGGGCGGACTATCACCTCTTCTGGCCTGCAAGACCCTATCGGGAAGACCAATCCATCCTCATTGCCGGCTGCGGGACATCTCAGGCGGCCAAGCATGCCTTGCGTTGGCCTGCGGCTCAGGTTACCGGCATCGACTTCAGCGCAACCAGCGTGCGCTCTACCGAGGAGCTCAAGCGGAAATACAACCTGAACAATCTCCAAGTTTGCCAGCTTCCCATCGAGCGGGTAAGCGACCTGAAAGTGAGCTTCGATCAAATCATCTGCACCGGGGTTCTCCATCATCTCGCGGAGCCCGATGCGGGGCTCAGCGCTCTGCGCGGTGTGCTCAATCCGGACGGCGGAGCGATGCATCTCATGGTGTATGCGCCTTACGGACGGACGGGCATCTACATGCTGCAGGAATTCTTCAGACGGATCGGCGTCCATGCCAACGATCTGGAGGTCCGCGATCTGATCGCGACGCTCACAGCGTTGCCACCCCGCCATCCGTTGGAAAATCTGCTGCGCGAGGTCCCGGATCTCCGTGAGGAGGCGGCGCTCGCCGACGCGCTGCTGCATCCGCTGGACCGCGCCTATTCAGTGCCGCAGTTGTTCGATTTCATCGAAAAGGCAGGACTGACATTCGGCCGGTGGCTCAAACAAGCACCCTACACCGCTCATTGCGGAGTCGTAGCAACGATCCCGCAGGCTTCCCGGCTGGCACAGCTTTCCCTCGCCGAGCAGTATGCTGCCGTCGAACTATTTCGCGGCACGATGGTTCGCCACAGCGTGATTGCTTATCGAGACGACAGCCCGGGCGGCGCGCAACGGATAAGTTTTGCCGGTGATGCCTGGCTTGACTACGTGCCCCTTCGAATGCCGGACACGATCTGTGTTCAAGACTACCTGCCCCCCGGAGCGGCGGCCGTTCTGATCAACCCGACACACGCCTACCGGGATCTGATCATGCCGATAGATTCAACAGAAAAAGGTTTGTTCGATGCCATTGATGGGAACCGTAGCATCGGCGGCATAGTGGAAAGAACGTTGCCATCCTCAAGATCATCGCAGCTCGACATGGCGCGTACCTTCTTCGAAAAGCTCTGGCTCTACGATCAAGTCGTGTTCGACGCGTCGCGGTGCCGTGCACGAAGAGAGGAAGCCTGAGATGTCGGAGATTCAGGAAATCTTGACCCGATTCTGGGACCAATTGATCGCGCAACCGAGCGGGCCTTTGGCGTTTCGCTTCATCCTCCAGCCCGTCATGGCGACGATCTTGGCCATTCTCGACGGAATGAAGGATGCGCGGGTCGGCCGGCCACCTTTCTTGCGGACCATCCTGTACGATCCATCCCAGCGGGCAGCCTACCTTCGCGAAGGACTGAAAAGAGTAAGCAGAGTCATCGTCTTTGCGTTCGTGATGGACGCGATCTATCAGTTCATGGTTTTGCGCAGGTTTTATCCCGTAGAAGCGCTGGTCACCGTGTTCGTGCTTGCGGTTCTTCCCTATTTGTTGATTCGCGGCCCGGTTGACCGCATCGCGCGACGCTGGTAACGGAGTAGCCAGTCGCAGATGCGGCGGATCTCACGGTATCGGCGGCGGCGTGATCACCCACACCGTGGCGACCGAGTTAGATCGAACTCGCGGCAAACAAATAGCAGCCACGATAAGTGACGGGCTGTCGGAGGAACCAGAAGAGGCGTGCGCATCCCCAAGGAAGCTTCGCGAAAGGAGGAGACCATGAAACGAAATACGATGCTGCACACCCTGGGCTGCGCCCTTATCGCCGCGGCGATGCTCGCAGCATTGCCGGTCATGGCCCAGCAGAACAAACCCAACGTCGTATTCATCCTTTTCGACAATGTCGGTTACGGCGACCTGGGCCCTTACGGCGGCGGCGAGCTGCGCGGAGCGCCCACGCCGCGCATCGACCAGCTTGCCCGCGAGGGGCTGCGGTTCACGCAGTTTCTGGTCGAACCCGCTTGTACGCCGTCGCGCGCGGCACTGATGACCGGGCAATATTCGATTCGCAGCGGGCTGTCGCTGATCATCCTTCCCGGTAGCCCCAACACGCTGCCTGGCAAAGCCATCACCATGGCCCAGATGTTCAAGGATGTCGGCTACGCGACTGCCATCTATGGCAAATGGCATCTGGGTAAAGACCCGCAGAGCTTGCCGACGGCGCACGGCTTTGACGAGTTTTACGGCATTCCGCCCGACGAATCCTGGGACTCCGCCACCTACGTCACCACGATCGAACTCACGCACTCGATAAACGCGCCACGCAAGGACCTGCTGGCGAAGGGGCCGCAGATCTCCGAGGCCGTCGCAGGCGGCCCATTGAAGATCGTCGAACCGTATACGGAGGAAGTGAGGGCCACCATCGACGGTACGCTCGTGGCCAAGGGCATCGAGTTCATGAAGCGGCAGAAAGCTGCCGGCAAACCATTCTTCTTGTATCTGCCGCTCTCGCCCGGCCATGTTCCGAATTACCCGGCGCCTCCATTCAAAGGCAAATCGCGCATCGGCCAGTACGGCGACAAGTTGATGGAAGGCGACTACCACGTCGGCCTGGTCATGGACGCCCTGAAGGAACTCGGGATCGACGAGAACACGCTCGTGGTGCTCGCCTCTGACAACGGGCCGAGCGGTCAGGCTGCGCGTGAATTCGGCAATCAGGGAACCCCGGACAACGGTAACGCGGGCCCTTTCCGCGGCGAATTGGGTGACGTTACCGAAGGTTCGATCCGCACGGCGTGTCTCATCCGCTGGCCCGGAAAGATCAAACCGGGCACCAGCTCGTACGCCATGTTCTCGATCATGGATTTCTTTCCGACCTTCGCGAGCATCGTCGGCGGCAAGGTCCCGACCGACCGTCCAATCGACGGCGTCGATCAAACCGACGTTTTGCTCGGAAAGAGTGAGACGGGAAAGCGCGACAGCCTGCTGAGCTTTGTCGGTCCCGACCTGTTGGCGGCGCGGTGGAAACAGTGGCGCGTGTACTTCACCGATGTGCATCCTACCGGTATCGGCACGCAGCGGCTGGATGGCCTGGGTTCGGCCAGCGCACCCATGGCCGGCTACCCGAAGGTCTACAACATCGAGATGGACCCGCATGAGGATCTCAACGTCGCGGCGCTATATGGATGGACGGGCTTGATTCTGGACGAGGTCAAGAAATACCTGGAAACGGTGAAGAAGTATCCGAATCCGCCCGCGGCCAACATCACTCAATTTCGTGGTCGTAGCGACTGATCTCCAGGAGTCGACGATGAGGTCATTACGGCTGCTTTACGAGCGCGAGCTCGGCGCTCGATCTGCGAGGCTCGCACTCGTATTTGCCGTCACGCTTCTGCCCTGGGCGAGCGCCCGCGCTGACGAAGGCGGCGTGCCGTTCTGGTTCTCCGGCCAGTTTCCGAGCCTCGCGGCCGTGCCGTCGGCGCCGGGCTGGTCGCTGATCATGAACCCGTATTACTACGATGGCAGCGCGGACAAGTCGAAGACCTTCCAGAAAGGCGACACTCTGACCGCGGGCGTCAAGTCGACCGTTGCGCTGCTGATGCTCCAACCGGGGTATGCGCCGGACACGAAGATCCTGGGCGGTCAGCCCTACATCGGACTCGGTTGGGGCCCGGGCTACAACCGGACGTCAGTGGACATTACGCTAACCCCGGTTGGGCTCGACGTCGATCGCTCCGCCTACGATCACGGGCGGCACCGATCTGTATCCGTTCGCGAGCCTCGCGTGGAGCAAGGGAAACGACAACTGGATGACGTACTTGACCGGCGACATTCCGGTCGGCGCGTATCAGTCGAACCGCCTTGCCAACCTCGGCATCGGCCACGGAGCAATCGACGCCGGTGGCGGCTACACGTACCTCAACGACAAGACCGGGCTGGAGTTCTCCGCCGTGGCAGGCATCACCTACAACTGGGAGAACACGCACACCAATTACAAGAACGGCATCGACTCGCATCTCGACTGGGCTGTCTCCCAGTTCCTTTCTGCGAACTGGGAGCTTGGCGTCGTGGGCTACGTGTATTACCAGTTGACGGGTGACAGCGGCAGCGGCGACAGGGTCGGTGCGTTCAAGTCGCGCGTTGCGTCGGTCGGCCCCGAGGTCGGGTACGCGTTCAAGTTTAACGGCCAGCCGGCCTATTTCAACTTGCGCGGCTACTGGGAGTTCTGGGCGGAGAACCGCGTCCAGGGCTATGCAGTATTTGCGACGCTGTCGATCCCGCTCGGACCGCAGGTGTCCAAGGGAGGCTCGCAGTAGACGCTGGAATGCCCATGAAGTTACGCGGACGCAGCGATGGCAAGGCGAGAGCCAACGCTGATTGTTAGGAGCGAGACATAAGTTCACATCCTGCAACCCTCGGATGAACCAGCCATAATCCCCCGATAGGCAGCGCCATGGCTTTTTTCACTGATCTTCTTGACAAACCCGCTAGCCTATCCACTGCATCGAAATACTCGGTGATGAATGGTTATATCTATCTTGCGCTCGGAGCCCTGTTCATTGTCTGGCCAGGCTCGGTGCAGACGATCTTCATGGATGCGCCTTTTGCCGGACACGAGAGTGCGCTGTTCCGTGTGCTTGGTATGGCGGTGGCGGTCATTGGCTGGCTCTACTTGTTCGGTGGCCGTTCCGGCGCTCGAGCATTCGGCCCGGCTTCCGTGCTCGATCGGGTCGTGCTCGTTCCTGCAGTGCTCGTGCCCCTCGTGATGGCGGGCATCTTTCCGCACACGCTGGGGACGTTTGCGATTCTCGACCCTGCACTCGGCATTGGGGCTTGGGTGCTGCACAATCGCAAGCCGTGACATCGGTAATTGGCCCACGTGCAAAACAAACTGCGTAGCGTCCACGCCCACCACGCGGGTGCGCTGGCGGATCTCGCGGGATCCGCGGGGCTGGTGAAGACGCCGGGGAGCTTGATGATGATGAGACGACTGAAAGTGATGTTCACCGCCGCGATGTTCGCGTACAGCGCCACCGTCTTCGCAGCCGACGCCAGCGCACCGACCGACCCCGGGGCCAGGGAGGGCAAGCATTTCCACCCGAAAGGCAAGCTGCCATCGAAGTACACGATCGAGCTGCAGAACGGTCTGCGCAAGAGCTTGCCGTTCGAGGACAAGCGCGATTTCGAGGATGCGAAGAAGGGCTTCATCGCCGCGCCACCGTACAAGCAGATCATGGCCGAAGCCGGCAACGTGGCCTGGGACATGGGCAGCTACGACTTCCTGCTGCAGGGCAAGGACTTCGACAGCATTCATCCCTCGCTGCAGCGTCAGGCCATCCTGAACATGGCCTACGGCCTCTACGAGGTCGTGCCGGGCAGGATCTACCAGATACGCGGCTTCGATCTTGCCAACATGAGCGTCATCAAGGGCGACACGGGTTGGATCCTGATCGACGTGCTGACGGCCAAGGAAACCGCCAAGGCCGCGCTCGATTTCGTCAACGAGAAGCTGGGCAAGCGGCCGGTCGTCGCCGTCATCTTCTCGCACTCGCATACCGACCACTTCGGCGGCGTGCGCGGTGTCGTGGACGAGGCCGACGTCAGGAGCGGCAAGGTGCCGCTGATCGCGCCGGTCGGCTTCATGGAGCATGCGATCGCCGAGAACGTGTATGCGGGCAATGCCATGGTCCGGCGGGCGTTCTTCCAGTACGGCCTGCTGTTGCCGCGCAACCCCTTCGGCCACGTGGACCAGGCGATCGGCAAGAACACCGCCGCCGGCAACTCGGGCCTGATCGAGCCGAGCCGCTACATCACGAAGGACTTCGAGGAAGTGACCGTCGACGGCGTGCGAGATGGTGTTCCAGAACACGCCGGGCACCGAGGCGCCGGCGGAGATGAACACGTACTTCCCGCAATTCAAGGCGTTCTGGGCGGCGGAGAACATCACCGGCACCATCCACAACATCTATACGCTGCGCGGTGCGTTGATCCGGGACGCGCACACCTGGTCCAAGCACATCAACGCCGCGCTTGTATCGCTTCGGCCAGGAGGCGGAGGTGATGTTCGCTTCGCACAGCTGGCCGCGCTTCGGCAATGCCCGCGTTCAGGAAGTGATGCGCACGCAGCGCGACGCCTATGCCAACCTCAACAACGACGTGCTGCACCTCGCCAACCAGGGCGTGACGATCAACGAGATCCACAACGTCTACCAGCCGCCCAAGAGCCTGCAGCAGCAGTGGGCGGCGCGCAGCTATCACGGCTCCGACCGAGCACAACAGCCGCGGCGTGCTGAACCGCTATCTGGGCTACTGGGATGCCAACCCGGCCACGCTGATGCCGCTGTCGCCGCGCGACTCCGCACCGCTGTACGTCGAGATGATGGGCGGCGCGGCCAAGATCATGGCCAAGGGCAAGGAGCTCTACGACCAGGGCAAGTACCGCGAGGCCACGGAGATCCTGAACAAGCTCGTCTACGCCGAGCCCGGCAACCAGGCCGCCAAGGACCTGCTGGCGGATGTCTTCGAGCAGATCGGCTACCAGAAGGAAAGCACGAGCGTGCGCAACAGCTTCCTCGCGGCGGCCCTGGAGTTGCGCTCGGGAATGCCGGGTGGCGTGCCGCCCAAGACGACCGGGCCGGACACGATCCGCGGCATGTCGACCGAGCTGTGGCTCGACTACATCGGCATCCTCGTGGACAGCAAGAAGGCCGAGGGCATGAAGTTCGCGATCAACCTGGTCACGCCCGACAACGGCGAGAAGTTCGCGGTGGAGATGAGCAACTCGACGCTCACCAGCATCAAGGGCGAGCAGGCGAAGAACCCGGACCTGACCGTCACGCTCAATCGCTCCGACCTCGAATCGGTGATGGGCGGCAAGGCCACGTTCGACAGCCTGATTGCCGCAGGCAAGGCGAAGTTCGACGGCGATCGCAAGCCCTTCGACCAGCTTCGGGAGCACGCTGGTGCAGTTCACGCCTGACTTCGAGCTGATGCCCGGCACCAAGCCAGTGAAGGCTCCTCCGCCGCAGAAGCCGAAGGACCCCTTCGAGGTGCTGGACAGCAATACGGAGGGAATCCCATGAGAAATCTGGCGGCGATTGCCACTGCGACGGAACGAATCCCATGCCGTTTGGCCGCTTCCGGATTCGCGCAATCGCCGCGTTCGCCGTGCCGTCACTCGCGCCCATTCGCTGCATTTGAAAGGAACTGAAATGAAAGCACGTCTCGCAATGTTCGCCATAGCCGTGTGTCTCGCTGCGCCACCGATTGCGGCCCAGATATTTTCCTGGGATCCACTAAAGGATGTCGAGAATGCCTTGCCTGAAGGCGTGCCGAACGAAGGCAAGATCATCCAGGCGAGGCAGCAGGTCCGCGAAATGGCGCAGGACGCGCTGGCCACGCTCTACGAAGTCGCGCCCGGCACGAGCCGCGTCGTCGAGCGCGCGGCCGGCTATGCGGTGTTCAGCACGTTCGGCGTGAAGCTCTTCTTCGCCGGCGGCACGACCGGCAAGGGCATGGTCGTCAACAACCGCACCCATCGCCAGACGTTCATGAAGATGTTGCAAGTGCAGGGCGGGCTTGGGTTCGGCGTGAACCAGAATCGCCTGATCTTCGTCTTCACCAACGAACGGGCATTGCGCAACTTCATCGATCAGGGCTGGGAGTTCGGCGGCCAGGCCAATCTTTCCGCGATGGCCGGCGGCCAGGGCAGCCAGTTCAGCGGCGCCGCTGCGGTGTCGCCCGGCGTCTACCTGTACCAACTAACAAACACGGGACTCTCCGCGACGATCACCGTGTCCGGCACGAAGTACTTCAAGGACACGGATCTGAACTGAGGCTCGCGCGACGGCGGCGAGTGCGCGCGCCCAGGCAATCGGCCGAAGCATGAACCGGCGCGAAGTTCACCCCGAACGGTCTCAAGCCCAATCCGGTCGCCGCAGATCGGGACGGCTCGCCGATATTAGCATTGTGCGAAGATGTCGCGCCCGCGTCCCTTGTGCAAGACGGAGGCATCGATGATGCTGCCACTTGAGAATCGATGCTTGGCCGCTGCTACGTGCGCGGCGGCCTTGATCGCAACCGTACCCGCGCATGCCGAAATGAGCGCCGAGGAACTGGCGAAGCTCGCGCAGAACCCGGTCGGCAACCTGATCAGCGTGCCGTTTCAGAACAATACCAACCTCAACTTCGGGCCTGAGAAGGGGACGCAGAACATCCTAAACATCCAGCCGGTGATTCCGATCTCGGTCGACAAAGACTGGAACATCATTACGCGAACGATCATTCCGCTCATCTGGATACCGTCGCTCGGGCCGGGTATCGACAGCAAATCCGGTATCGGCGACATCCAGCTGTCGGCGTTCCTTTCTCCCGCCAACCCTGGACATTGGATCTGGGGCCTCGGAGCAATCGCGCAGTTTCCCACCAACAGCAGCGAAGAACTCGGCAACAAGAACTGGGGGCTTGGACCCACGGCCGTCGTATTGCACCTCGATCATGGCAGTCCGTGGGTGTATGGCGTGCTGGTCAACAATGTCTGGTCGCTCACCAGCGACAACCAGGGTGGCTCGTACAACAACGGTCTGATCCAGCCATTCGTCAACTACAATTTTCCTGAAGGCTTCTATCTCACCAGCGCGCCGATCCTGACCGTGGACTGGAAGGCGGATAGCGGCCAGCAATGGACGGTGCCGCTCGGCGGCGGCGTGGGCAAGATCTTCCACATCGGCAAGCTGCCGGTGAACACGCAACTCTCGGCGTACTACAACGTCGTCAAGCCCGATTTTGGAGCGAACTGGCAGATTCGCGCGCAGGTGCAGCTGATGTTTCCGAAGTAGCGCCGGCGGCGCAATCCGTCGCGCCGCGTCTCGGCCGATCAGGTTGATTCGGCCACCGCCGGCGCCGATGTTCGTGGGCTAGCCGCCCACGTTGTGAACGTGGAAGGACGCAGGACAATTCGGGAAAGATCCATCCGAGAGGTACACACCATGATCAACATCGCCGCCAATCTTGCGCGCAATGCCGCGTTGGTCCCGCACAAGATCGCCATCTACTTCGGCGACCGCCAATTGAGCTATGCCCAGTTCGACGGCGCCGCGAGCCAGGTTGCTAACGGACTGCGCAAACTCGGCGTAGGCAAGGGCGACAAGGTTCTGCTCGCGTCCCCCAATGTGCCGTACTTTCCGATAGCGTATTACGGAATCCTCAAGCTTGGCGCAGTCGCGGTGCCGGTCAATGTCCTGTTGAAGGCGCCGGAGATTGCCTACCACCTGAAGGACTCCGAAGCGAAGGCGTTCCTGTGCTTCGAAGGGACGCCGGAGTTGCCGCTGGGCAAGGAAGGTTGGGAAGGCTTTCGGCAGGTCGGCACCTGCGAGCATTTCGTGGTGATCACCGCCGATCCGGCGCGCCCGGCGGCAATCGCCGAGTGCCAGACGCTCGGCGCGCTGATGAAAGGCGAGGCGCCTGCTTGCGATTTCGCGCAGACGTACGCCGACGACACGGCGGTGATCCTCTACACGTCGGGCACCACCGGGACGCCCAAAGGTGCGGAGCTGACGCACGCCAACCTGGCGATGAACGTCCAGATCTGCGAGGGACTGATGAAGCAGGACAGCCGCGACGTGCAGCTCATCGTGCTGCCGCTGTTCCACACGTTCGGCCAGATCGTGCAGATGAACAGCGTGATCGCGGTGGGTGCGGCGATGGTGCTGTTGCCGCGCTTCGACCCCGACGCCGCGCTGAAGGCGATGCAGGAATACAAGGTCACGATCTTCGCCGGCGTGCCCACGATGTACATCGGCATCCTCAACGTGCCCGGCGCCGCCGAGCGGTACGACCTCAAGGCGATCGCGAAGAGCCTGCGCCTCGGTCTGTCCGGCGGTGCGGCGATGCCGGTCGAAGTGATGCGCCAGTTCGAGGCGAAGTTCGAGATTGCGATTCTCGAGGGCTATGGCCTGTCGGAGACGAGTCCTGTCGCCACGTTCAGCCATATGGATTTCGAGCGCATTCCCGGAAGCGTCGGGCAGCCCGTCATCGGCAGCGAAGTGCGCGTCGTCGGTGAGAACGGTGAATTCCTGCCGGCCGGCAAGGACGGCGAGATCGTCGTCCGCGGCCACAACGTCATGAAGGGCTATTACAAGCGGCCGGAAGCGACGGCGGAAGCGATCCGCGATGGGTGGTTCCACACCGGGGACATCGGGCATCGCGACGACAAGGGCAACTTCTACATCGTCGACCGGCTGAAGGACATGATCATTCGCGGCGGCTTCAACGTCTATCCACGCGAGCTGGAAGAGGTGATGATGACGCACGAGGCGATCGCGCAGGTCGCGGTGATCGGCGTGCCGCACGACACGCACGGCGAGGAGGTCAAGGCCGTCGTCGTGCTGAAGGCCGGAATGCAGGTGACGCCGGAGGCGATCGGCGCGTGGTGCAAGGAGCGGATGGCCGCCTACAAGTATCCGCGCGTGGTCGAGGTCGTCGACGCGATGCCGATGACCGCCACCGGCAAGATCCTCAAGCGGGCGTTGAAGGGGAAGTGAAGATGGTCACCATGGCCCGCACGCTCTCGCTCATCGATTTCGCGTTCTTCGTTCTGGAGACCGCCGAGCGGCCGATGAACGTCGGGCCGCTGATCGTGCTGAACCCGCCGCCACAGCGCGGTGCGCGTCCGTTTGCCGATCGGCTCCACGAAAGGATGATGCGACGTCCGGTCGGAGCTCCCTTCAATCTTACGCTCGGGGCGCTGTCGCTTACGTCGCTGCCGGCGCTCGTGCCGGATGCGGAGTTCGACCTCACGCGCCACGTACATCGGATCACGATGCCGCCCCCCGGAACAATGGACGCGCTGCTCGCGAAGATCTGCGAGCTGCATCCGCGGTTGCTCGACCGGTCGCGCCCGCTGTGGGACTTCTACCTGTTCGACGGGCTCGAGGGCGGTCGCGTCGCGCTGTATGCGCGCATGCACCACGGCATCGTCGATGGCGCGGGGTTCGTGAAGATCCTCTTGCGCTGGTTCTCCGGATCGCCGACGGACCGGGTCGTCCGGGCGATGTGGGAGGGCGTCGAAGACGCCACGGCCGCCCGGCGCGAGCAAGGCTCGCATGCACCGGGCGCCGGCAAGCTGCTGCGGACGGTCGCCGGAACCGCGCGGACGGTGCTCTCGTTCTACCAGCTTCTGTGGCAGCAGGGAGTGGCCACGCTCGGCGCCGGCACGGGCGTTCCGTTGCCGTTCGTCTCGACCCCCGGCGTGCTCAAGGCTGCACCGTCGGCGCATCGCGCGTTCGCGCATTGCACGCTGCCGCTCGGTGAGGTCAAGGCGCTCGGCAAGACGCGCGATGCTACGATCAACGACATGTTGCTCACCGTGCTCGACATGGCGCTCATCCACTATCTCGAGCACAAGGGCGCTGCGCCCGCCAAGCCGCTGGTGGCGGATATGCCGGTCGCGCTTGGCGCCGGCGGGTCGGGCGGCAATCGGATCGCGATGGTGCAGATTCCGCTGGGCGCGCCGGGCCTCGATCCGGTCGAGCGGTTGGATGCCATCAAGGCGAAGACGCAGGACGTGAAGGGCCAGCTCCACGGTGGCGCGGGCGACGCCGCGATGCTGCATTCGATCATTACCCACGGCTTGCCGAGCCTGTTCGAGGGCCTGCGGCTGCACGATGCGCCGCTGCTCGCCAATCTGGTCGTGTCGAACCCGTTCGGCTTTCCGGAAAAGCGCTATCTCATGGGAGCCGAAATCGAGATCGCGCTGCCGATTTCGGTCGTCGCCCCGGGGCAGGTGCTGAACATCACGGCCGTCAACTACGAAGATCGATATCAGATCGCGTTCCTCGCCATTGCTGAGGCCGTGCCCGACATCGGTCTGCTGGCTACGTACACCGAAGAGGCTTTCGCGACGCTTGCGGCGAGTCTGCGTGGCGAGGGCAGCAAGCACCGTGGTCGGGGCGGGACGAAGACGTCGCGGCGCAAGAAGGCGCTGCAATGACGGCGAACGGTTTCGACTACGACTGGCTGGTGGTCGGCTCCGGCTTCGGGGGCGGCATTTCAGTATTGCGGCTCGCCGAGAAAGGCTATCGGGTGGGCGTGCTGGAGTCGCGATCAGTTCCAGCATTCCGCCGGCCGCCGCCGCGCGCGCGTGACAGGACAGGCTCGTACCGAGACAGTGTGCACGGATTCTAGTTGTCAATACCAGCGTATTGACGTATAAGGGGCCGCGGATTACCCTTTCCCAATGCCCGCGACCACGAAGTCCGCCCAACTCCAGATTCGCGTGGCGTCCGCTGAGAAGGCCGCCATCCAGCGCGCCGCGCGACGTTCGGGGCTGGACATGTCGGCCTATGTCCTCGCCAAGGTGCTCCCGGCCCACGCGCGTCGCTTTCAAGAACTCACCGAAGCCTGCCGGGATCCGCAAAGCACCCGTTTCGCGCTGGCGGAACTGAACTCGTTTCTGGCGGCTCTTGGCGCCGGCGAGTTGAGGGATGCGGTGGCTTCGCCGCTACCCGAACTCACGCCTTTTGTCGCCAATTACGTTGCCGCAATGGTGGAATATGCCTGCGCGCAACACAGTCTCGCGCCGCCGGCGTGGACCGAGCGAGTCGCGCCCCTTGACGAGCCGGCGTTCGGCTCCGCGCTGACGAGCCTGCGCCTCTACCTGCTGACCCATTCGCCTGCACCGTTCCGACGGCGCAACATCTTCATCGACAGTACCGTCGGGGCCCGGGTGTAAGGTGGCCGCGTTCACCGATCAGGAGATGCGCAGGCTCTTCGGGCTGCTGGACGAGGAACTGCGAGAGACGAATACGCAAGGTGAGCTGTTCCTGGTCGGCGGGGCTGTGATGTGCCTCGCCTACGCAGCCCGCCCGGCAACACAGGACGTAGACGGGCTGTTTCGCCCGGCCCGACGCGTGCGCGAAGCTGCGGCACGGGTGGCCGTACGGGCGAACATACGGCACGACTGGCTCAACGACGGCGTGAAAGGGTTCCTGAGCGTACATGGGACGTTCGCGCCCTTCCTCGAGCTGGATCACTTGCGAGTCATGGTTGCGCAGCCGGATTACCTGCTGGCCATGAAATGCCTCTCGCTGCGCATCGGCGCCGAGTTCCACGACGAGGACGACATCCGCTATCTACTCCGGCATCTCGATATCGGCACCTACGAGCAAGCGGTTGCGGTGATCGGACGCTTCTATCCACTGGAACGCTTTCCGCAGAAGACCCTGTATGCGTTGGCCGAGTTGCTGCCTGCGCGGCGCGGGCGCGGGAGGCCAGGCCGCGGTGGGCGTTAGTGCTGCGATGACGATGCAAACGGCAACGAGCACACCCGCGTTTCGCCACATCGACACCAACGGCGTCCGGCTGCGGGTCGTGGTCGATGGCCAGGGTCCGTTGCTGATTCTGCTGCACGGCTTCCCGCAGTGCTGGTATTTGTGGCGGCATCAGATCGCCCCGCTCGTCGCGGCCGGGTACCAGGTCGCCGTGCCCGACCAGCGCGGTTACGGTGGGAGCGATTGCCCGGAGCCGGTAGACGCCTACAACATCGTCGACCTGTGCCGCGACGTGGTCGGCATCGCCGACGCGCTCGGCCACGACCGAGTTCCGCTGATCGTCCACGACTGGGGCGCCGTTGTCGGCTGGCATACCGCGCTGCTTCATCCCGAGCGCGTGCGTGCCATCGCGGCGCTGAGCGTGCCGTACGCGCGGCTGCGGGCCGGCGTTCTCACGCGGCAAGAGCGATTCGGTGACCGGTTCTTCTACATCGTCTATTTCCAGGCGCTCGGAATCGCGGAAGCAGAGCTGGAGGCGGACATCCGTCGGTCACTGCGGATCGCGTATTACACGTTCTCGGGTGACGCACCGGAGGGCCTGCTGCGCAGGCCCAAGCCCGCCGGCTCGCCGGCTTACTCGACGGCATGATCGACCCGCAGGTGTTGCCGTCGTGGCTGTCGGAACAGGATCTCGATTATTACGAGGCCCAGTTCCGGAAGAGCGGCTTTCGCGGCGCGATCAACTGGTACCGCAACATCGACCGCAACGTCGGCCTCACAGCGCAACTGGAAACGGCCAAGGTGCACCAGCCTTGTTTCTTCATTAGCGGTAGCAAGGATCCGGTGCGGCTGTTCCTCAATGTCGACGGACTGAAGGATTGGGTCACCGATCTGCGCGGCAACATCCTGCTCGATGGCGCCGGGCACTGGCTGCCGCTGGAGCGAACGGCCGAGGTCAACGCAGCGCTGCTCGGTTTCCTGAGGGAAGTAACCTGATTGCATCGTCCGTCTGATGCGAGCGGATACACACGTGGTATCGTACGCGCCCGCCGCGGACGTCGGTGCGCGGCACATCACCGACTGAGACGATGAGCAAGGCAACGCGCGGCGGACCAACGCAACTCAGTCAACCACTGACCGTGCCGCGCGGCCATTCGCCCATATGGTTGATTGCCGTCGCCGTTGTTCTGCTCGCTGGCGCGGGTGCCGCCGGGTACTGGATGTTGGGCGGGCCGCAGACCGCCGTAGAGGCGAGCGGCACAGGCAGCAGCGCCGCCGCCGGCACGCCTGCACAGTACGTTGGCGCGGCCGCGTGCGCGGCGTGCCATGCGAAGGAAACGGCGGCATGGCGCGGCTCCGACCACGATCTGGCGATGCAAGTCGCCGACGAGAAATCGGTACTCGGGAATTTTGCCGACGCGAAATTTGCCTATGCCGGGACCACGTCGACGTTCTACCGGCGCGAGGGCAAGTTCTGGGTCCGCACCGACGGCCCCGACGGCAAGCTCGCCGACTTCGAGATCAAGTATGCGTTCGGGGTGCATCCGCTGCAGCAGTACCTGATCGAATTGCCGGGTGGGCGCATGCAGGCGCTCGGAGTCGCGTGGGACTCGCGGCCGAAGGCGCAGGGCGGGCAGCGCTGGTTCCATCTCTATCCGGGCCAGAACATCAAGGCGGGTGGCCCCTTGCATTGGACCGGCGTCGGCCAGAACTGGAATTTCCAGTGCGCCGAATGCCATTCGACCGACCTGAAGAAAGCCTACGACGCGGCGACGAACACGTTTCGCACGCGATGGGCCGAGATAGACGTCGCGTGCGAGGCCTGTCACGGTCCCGGCTCGAAGCACGTCGCGTGGGCAAAGGAGGGCGATGCTCAGGCCCGCGCCGGCGACAAGGGGCTCGCGCTTGCGCTGGACGAGCGCAAGGGCGTGCAGTGGGTACAGGTGGTGGCCGCCGGCAATGCGCAGCGCAGCAAGCCGCGGCTGACCGCGCGCGAAGTCGAGACGTGCGCACGCTGCCACGGCCGTGCCGGCAGGATCAGCGACGATTACGTCCACGGCGGGCCGCTGCTCGATTCGCACCGGCTCGCGCTGCTCGATGAAGGCCTGTACTGGAACGACGGCCAGATGCGCGACGAGGTCTACAACTGGGGCTCGTTCGTGCAGAGCAGGATGTATGCGCAGGGTGTGACCTGCTCCGACTGTCACGACCCGCACTCGCTGAAGCTGCGCGAGCCTGGAAATGGCGTCTGCGCGCAATGTCACGCGCCGGCGAAATACGACGCGCCGGCGCACACGCATCACACGGCAGGAACGACGGGGGCTGCATGCGCCGCCTGTCACATGCCGACGACGACGTACATGGTGGTCGATCCGCGGCACGACCATTCGCTGCGCGTTCCGCGGCCGGACCTGTCGGTGAAACTCGGTGTGCCGAACGCGTGCAACAACTGCCATGCGAAGCAGAAGCCGCAGTGGGCGGCCGACGCGATCGTCAAATGGACCGGCAGGACGCCGGCGGGCTACCAGCGCTTCGCCGAGGCTTTGCATGCCGGCACGATCGGCGCGCCGGGCGCGCGCGGGGCATTGCTCACCGTGATCGACGACAAGGCGCAGCCGGCGATCGTTCGTGCGAGCGCGATCCAGCGCCTTGGCCGTTGGCTTACGCCGAGCACGATTTCCCGGGTGACCCTCGCGCTGAATGATTCCGACCCTGTCGTGCGTCTCGCCGCGGTCGAGGCGCTCGCGAACCTCGCGCCGGCCGAGCGTGTGCGCTATCTCACCCGGATGCTCGGCGATCCGGTACGGGCCGTGCGTGTCGAAGCCGCGCGGGCGATCGCGGGCACGGCCGAGACGGAGCTTCCGGTCGATGCGCGCGCGGCATTCGAGCGTGCGCTCGCCGATTACGTCGCGGTGCAAACGTACAACGCCGACCGACCCGAAGGACGACTGAACCTCGGCAACCTCTACGCGCAGCGCGGCGATGCGGAGCGTGCCGCCGCCGAGTACCGGAAGGCGATCGAGCTCGATCCGACGTTTGTGCAGGCCTACGCGAACCTGGCGGACCTCCACCGCTCGCGCGGCGCCGAGCGTGAAGCGGAGACCGTGTTGAGGACAGGCATTGTGCGCGTGCCGAATGCGGCCGTGCTGCACTACGCGCTCGGACTGGCGCTGGTCCGCCAGAAACGCGTTGACGATGCACTGCGCGAGCTGGCCGAGGCGGTTCGACTCGATCCGGCGCACGCGCGTTATGCGTACGTCTATGCGGTAGCATTGCAGGACACCGGGCGTACCGGCGAGGTCGGGAAAGTGCTGGCCACGGCGCAGAAGCGCAATCCGTACGACCGCGACATTCTCGCGGCGCTCGCGCGCTACGCTTCGAAGACGGGAAATCACGAGGCGGCGCTGGCCTACGTGCGACAGTTGCGCGAGCTCGATCCGGAGGATGCCTCGTACAACCGCCTCGCCGAGCAGATCGGTGCACGCTGACAAAGTGCTCGGGCTCGCACTCAATCACTTCCGTGGACGGTAACGGACCATGACGATTCGCATTGCCCGGGAGACGATGGCCCGCGTCTTCTTCCAGCGCTGCTTCTATCTGTTCGTCGCACTGCTCGTGCTGGTCGCCGGCGCGCCGCTGATCGAGCCGACCCCGGTCGGCAAGCTGGCGCTCAACGTTGTCAATCTGCTCATCATCGTTGCCGCAGTGGCGGCGGTCGGACGCACGGTGATGTCGTTCGTCATCGCGGTGCTGCTGGCCGCGCCGGCACTGGCGTTCCAATGGCTCGCAATGTCGATGGAACGTCCGGAAGCGTTGACGTGGTCGTTGGCGTTCGGCGCCGCGCTCTACGCGGCGACGCTCGTCTATCTGCTGCAATACGTATTCCGCCGCGACGTGATGACCGCGGACAAGCTCTACGGCGCCGCGGCCGCGTATCTGATGCTCGGCGTGCTGTGGGCCTACCTGTACTCGCTCATCGAGCGCATCTACCCGCACTCCTTCGCGCTCGGCGGCGCGCCGGCCGACGTCTCGATGCCCGAGCTCATCTACTTCAGCTTCACGGTCCTCACGAGCACCGGCTTCGGCGACCTGACGCCGCTCACGCGGCAGGCACGCTCGGCATGCATCGTCGAGCAGCTCGTCGGTGCGCTCTTCCTCGCCATCCTGATCGCGCGCCTGGCCGGCGTCTATCCGCCGCGCGGGCGCGAATCGGACTGAGCGGGTGATGCCGGCGCTGCAGGCGGCGCAACGGATGCGCTTGCGGCATCGTCCTCATGCCCTGGCTCCGGCGTGGGTGCATGCTTCGCGAGGGCAGCGAGAATCCCCTGCAGCAGCGCCGTCGGCGTGGGCGGACAGCCGGGAATCTCGACGTCGACGCGGATCACGTTGGCCACACGCCCCAGGCTCGCGTAGCTCTCGCCGAAGATGCCGCCGGTGCAGCCGCAGTCGCCGACGGCGACGACGAGCTTGGGCTCCGGCGTCGCGTCGTACGTGCGCTGCAGCGCGATCGCCATGTGCTTGGCTACCGGACCGGTGACAAGGAGCAGGTCGGCGTGGCGCGGGCTCGCGACGAACTTGATGCCCAGCCCTTCGATGTTGTAGTACGGATTGCCGAGGGCATGGATCTCGAGCTCGCAGCCGTTGCACGAGCCGGCGTCGACCTGGCGGATCGTCAGCGCGCGACCGAGCGTTGCGAGCACCTGCTCCTGCAGCCGCGCGACGACCACCATCTCCTCGGCGGGAGCGGGCGGCGACTCGGTCTTGATTCCGGTCCTGGCAATCTGGCGAAGAATGTGCAGCATCAGAGATCGTGTCCGGCGTAGGACAGGTTGAACGATTTGTTGATCAGCGGGAAATCCGGAACGATGTTGCCGATCACCGCGTGCTCCAGCACCGGCCAGTTCGACCACGACGGGTCGTGCGGATGGCAGCGGCGGGTCGATCCGTCGGGGCCGCTTTCGAGCGCGACGAAGACCGGCCCGCGCCAGCCCTCGACATAGCCCACGCCAAGCTTGAAGGCCACGATATCCGGCAGCGGCACGCGGATCTCGCCCTCCGGCAGCGCATCGACGATCGTGCGCACCAGGCGCAGCGATTCTGCGGTTTCGTCGAAGCGCACGGCGACCCGCGCGGCAACATCGCCATCAGTGTGCATTGCTTTGCGCACGTCGAGTGCATCGTAGGGCGATACCGGAAAGTCGCAGCGCAGGTCGCGCGCCTGTCCGCTCGCCCGGCCGGCCATGCCGGTGAGGCCGAGCTGTGCCGCGAGGTCGGGGCTCACGCGACCACAGGTGCGGAAGCGGTCCTGCAGGCCGGCATGTTCATCGTAGATGTCGCGCAGGATCGCGACCTCGCGCTCGAGCCACGTACATTCGTCGCGCATCGTCGCTGCGTGTTCGGGCGCGAGGTCGCGCGCAACGCCGCCCGGGACGATCGCATCCATCATGAAACGATGGCCGAAGGCGGCGAGATTCAAGCGCAGCACGACTTCCTTGAGCCGCGAGAACTGCGCGAGTCCGAAAGCGAAGCCCCCGTCGTTGCCGAGGTAGCCGAGATCCCCCAGATGGTTGGCGATGCGTTCGCGCTCGAGGAAGAGCGCGCGCAGCCACGCCGCGCGCGGCGGCAGGGCGAGCGCCGCGACGGCTTCGACGGCCTGCGCATACGCCCATGCATAGGCGACGGAGGAATCGCCGGACACGCGGCTGGCGAGGCGATACCCTTCGGCGAGTGGAAGCGATTCGAAGCGCTTTTCGATCCCCTTGTGCACGTACCCCAGACGTTCTTCGAGGCGCAACACCTTTTCACCGACGATCTGGAAGCGGAAGTGCCCGGGCTCGATGATGCCGGCGTGCACAGGCCCGACGGGAATCTCGTGGACGCCATCGCCTTCGACACGGACGAACGAATATTCTTCGAGGCCGGGCTCCCACTTCGGCGAGGCCTCGAAATCTCGGCGCAACGGGAAATGGTCGATCGGCCAGCTCGCCATCCACGTCCAGGGCCGCTGGTCATCGGCATCGCAGGCAACGCCGAGTAGGTCGAACGTCGCACGCTGCATCCGGTTCGCGGCGGGGAAGATCGCCGCGACGTCCGCGTAGTGAGCGTCGCCATCGGGCAATGTGTGCTCGAGTACGGTCAGGCCGTCGCGGTCGGCGAGTGCGACGCGAACGCAATAGCCGCGGCCGCGGTCGCGTTCGTCGCTCGCCCAAAGCGCGACGAGTTGTCCTCCCTGCTCCCACGCGAGCCGGCACGCGGGAAGGAGCTGTCCGGAGCTTACCGGGACACGCTGCGCCGGCACGGCCGACGGCAGCGGTGCAGCGGCGAGACCAAGGGGGGAGACGTTCATGATCCGTTCGTCGTCGTTCAGCCGATCAGTCGCGCCGCCTGCCGGTACCACTCGGCCAATGCCGGCGGAATCCACAATCCCAGCATCAGCACCAGTCCGAGGTGCACGAACACCGGGATCATCGCCGGCCGCAGCGGCAGGTGCTTTGCCGTTGTGTCGCCGAATACCATCGGCTGCACCTTCGAGAACACGGCGGCAAAGGCGATACCCAGCGCCGCCAGCAGAAGCGGTGTTGCCCATGGCTGCTCGCGCATCGCGGTGGTCAGGATCAGGAATTCGCTGGCGAACACGCCGAACGGTGGCATGCCGAGGATCGCCAGTGTGCCCAGGATCAACCCCCAGCCGATCATCGGACTGGTCGTGACCAGGCCGCGGATGTCGTCCATGATCTGGGTGCCCGTCTTCTGCGCGGCGTGGCCGACGGCGAAGAAGATCGCCGACTTGGTGAGCGAATGGACCGTCATGTGCAGCAATCCGGCAAAATTGGCGATGGCTCCGCCCATGCCGAACGCGAACGTGATGATGCCCATGTGCTCGATCGACGAATAGGCGAAGAGGCGCTTGACGTCGCGCTGCCTCGACAGCAGGAATGCCGCAACAACGACCGACAGCAGACCGAAGCCCATCATCAGTTCCTTCGCGAAGGAGGTGTGCAGCGAGCCCTCCACCAGCACCTTGCAGCGGACGACCGCGTAGAGCGCGACGTTGAGCAGCAGCCCGGACAGAACGGCGGACACCGGCGTTGGCCCCTCGGCATGCGCGTCGGGCAGCCAGTTGTGCAGCGGGACCAGGCCGACCTTGGTGCCGTAGCCGACCAGCAGGAAGACGAAGGCGAGCGAAAGCACGGTCGGCTCGAGGTCGTCCTTGACCGCGTTGAGCTCGGTCCACAGAAGCGCGCCGCCTTCGACGCCCAGGATCTTCTCCGCGGCGAAGAAGAGCAGGATCGTTCCGAACAGTGCCTGCGCGATGCCGACGCCGCACAGGATGAAGTATTTCCAGGCCGCCTCGAGGCTCGCCGGCGTCCGGTAGAGCGATACGAGCAGCACCGTGGTCAGCGTGGCCGCTTCCATCGCGACCCATAGAATCCCCATGTTGTTGGTGAGCAGCGCCAGCAGCATCGTGAAATTGAAGAGCTGGTACATGCTGTGATAGAGGCGCAGCTGCCCGGCGTTGAGGCGCCCATGGTGCTGCTCGATCCGCATGTACGGCTGCGAGAAAAGCGACGTGGTGAAGCCGACGAACGCGGTCAGCGCGACCAGGAACACGTTGAACGGGTCGACGAAGAACAACTTGTCGAGGACGAGCAATGGGCCGTTGGCGATCACCCGCGCGGTGAGTGCGCCGGCGGCGATGAGCGTGGCGAAGCTCGTCGCGACGTTCACCGCCGGGGCGCCGTCGCGGTGCCCGACCAGCGCCAGCAGCGCCGCGCCGGCAAGCGGAATGCCGAGGACGGCGAGGATCTCGATCACTCCTCGCCCTCCTTCAGCTTTTCCAGGTGCTTGAGATCCAGGCTGTCGAACTGCTCGCGGATCTGGAAGAAGAACACGCCGAGGATCAGCATTCCCACCAGCACGTCGAGCGCGATGCCGAGCTCGACGACCATCGGCATCCCGTAGGTCGCACTGGTTGCGGCGAAGAAGAGCCCGTTCTCCATCGACAGGAAGCCGATCACCTGCGGAATCGCTTTGCGCCGGGTGATCATCATCAGAAAGGACAGCATCACGCTCGCCATCGCGATCCCCAGCGTCGAGCGGGTGACCGTGTTCGCGAGCTGCGAAATCGGCAGCGCCAGGTTGAACGCGAAGACGACGAGCACGATGCCGATCAGCATCGTCGTCGGGATGTTGATCAGCCCCTCGAATTCCCAGCGCACGTCGAGCTGCCGGATCAGCCGATACAGAAGCCACGGCAGCAGAACGACCTTGAGTACCAGCGTGAGCCCGGACGACCAGTAGAGATGGGTCTGGCCGGTGCCGTAAGCGACGATTGCAGTGGAAAGAGCGAGCGCCAGCCCCTGCGCGGCGAAGAGGTCGATGAGCGACAGCACGCGCCGCTGCGCGAGCATCGCGAACGACAGCAGCAGCAGGATCGCCGCGAAGAGATTGATGAGCTGCGCGTAGAGCGGAATCTGGGCCATCTTTCGCTTCAGCTTCCGAGCAGCAGGTTGACGAGCATCGCGAGCACCGCCAGCAGGAACGCCGTGCCGAGGAATTCGGGCGCCCGGAAGATCCGCATCTTCGCCGACAACGTCTCGATGACCGCCAGCAGGAAGCCGCCGATCGCCAGCTTGAAAACGAGCACCGGGGCGGCGCCGAGGATCGCGAGCCAATCTCCTCCCGGCGCAATGCCGAAGGGGAAGAAGATGGCCAGCCCGATGCACGAGTAGTTGAACAGCTTCAGCGCCGCCGCCCACTCGATCAGCGCCAGGTGACGCGCTGAATATTCGAGGATCATCGCCTCGTGGATCATCGTGAGTTCGAGGTGCGTGGCCGGATTGTCGACCGGAATTCGCGCGTTCTCCGCCAGCGACACCATCGTGAACGCGACGCCGGCGAACGCGAGGCTGGGGTAGATGGCGAGCTCCCGGTGCGCCAGCGTGTCGACGATCGTCGGCAGCGAGGTGGAGCCCGAGATCAGCGACGCCGTGAACAGCACCATCAGCAGCGCGGGCTCGGCCAGGAAACCGATGAACATCTCGCGCCGCGCGCCGAGCGATCCGAACGACGTGCCGATGTCCATCGCGGCCAGCGCGATGAAGACGCGCGCCAGCGCAAAGAGGCCAACCAGCGCGATCGTGTCGGCGGCGCGCGCGAACGGCAGGTCGGTGGCGAGCGACGGAACGATCGCCGCGGCACAGCACATCGCCCCGAACACGATGTAAGGCGTGAAGCGAAACAGCGGCGACGCATTCTCGGCGACGACGGCATCCTTCATGAACAGCTTGCGGATCGTTCGGTACGGCAGCAGCGCCGACGGGGCGCTCTTGTTTTGCAGCCACGCGCGGCACTGGTTGACCCATCCAACCAGCAAAGGGGCAAGCAGTAGCGCGAGTGCGAACTGCAGCAGTTGGGAAAGGAGGCCGGACGGCGTCATCGCACGAAGAACAGCAGCGCCAGCAGCGTCACGAAGCTGTAGGTGAGATAGACGGAGATTCGCCCCTGCTGGATGCGCCCGACGAGGCGCGCAAGCGCATCCGCGCCGCGCGCGACCGGCAGGTACAGCCAATGCCACATCGGATCGCCGGCCTTCACCGAGTAGCGGGGCGCGGCATCGAATGGCGAGGGCAGGTGGCGCTCGATGCGGAAGAACTGTTCGAACACTTGCCGGACCGGCTGGCCGAAGCCCTCGGCCGTGTCCTGCATCCTTGGATTCTGCAGCGGGAAGCCGCAGTCCCAGGGCGGTGCATGGCGCACGCGGCCGTGGTAATACCGGTGCACGATCTGGATCGTCAGCAGAAGCGTGCCGGCAATCACCGCGAGCACGATCAACGGGCTGTAGCTCGAGCGGTCGGCGTTGATCGGTGCGAGGAGCAGCCAGTTGCCGCTGCCCGCGTTGATCGCGCTCGCCCCGACCAGCATCATGTTCACCGGATCGATGAGCGCGATCACGTTGGTTGGGAATAGGCCCAGCACGACGCAGCCTGCAGCCAGCCACGTCAGCGCGGCGCGCTCGAGCCAGCCGGCGTCGTGGGCATAGGCGAGGTTCGCCTCGCGCGGCCGGCCGAGGAAGACGATGCCGTAAAACTTGACCATCACATAGGCGGCCAGCGCGACCGCGAGCACGAGCGCGGCCGCGGCCAACGGCACCAGCATGTTGACGAACGACTGCGGCAGGCTGGGCGTGAAGAGGAACGCCTGCAGCAGCAGCCACTCGGAGACGAAGCCGTTCAATGGTGGCAGGCCGGCAATCGCGAGCGTCCCCACGAGCGCCAGCCACGCGACCCACGGCATCCGGTGGATGAGCCCGCCCAGCTTGCCGAGGCTCCGCTCCTTCGTCGCATGCAGCACCGAACCGGTCGCGAGGAACAGCAGGCTCTTGAAGAATGCATGGTTCAACGCGTGGTAGAGCACCGCGGTGAGCGTAATCGCAGCGAGCAGGGTCTTGCCGTACGCCTTGAACAGGATCGTGAGGCCGATGCCGGCGACGATGATGCCGATGTTCTCGATGGACGAATAGGCGAGCAGCCGTTTCATGTCGGTCTGCACGGCGGCAAAGATCACGCCGAACAACGCCGTGACGAGGCCCAGCGAGAGCGCGACCACACCCCACCACCACAATTGGCTGTTGAGCAGGTCGAAGGTGACCCGCAGGAGCCCGTAGATCGCGGTCTTCAGCATCACGCCGCTCATCAGCGCCGAGACCGGCGACGGCGCTGCAGGATGCGCCTCCGGCAGCCAGATGTGCATCGGCAGCAGCCCGGCCTTGGCGCCGAAGCCGGCGAGTGCCAGGAAGAACGCGATGCTCGGCCACGCGCCGGCGAGCACCATCGAGCGCATCGATCCGAACGTGTAATCCCCGCTGCCGCCCTGCAGCACGCCGAAGCAGAGGAGGATCGCAATCGCGCCGATATGCGCGATCAGAAGGTAAAGGTAGCCCGCGCGGCGGATCTCCGGATTGCGGTGATCGCTGGTCACGAGGAAAAACGACGCCAGCGCCATCGACTCCCACGCGACCATGAACACGTAGGCGTCGTCGGCGATCATCACCAACGCCATCGCCGCAAGGAACGCGTGATACTGGAAGCACTGTAGCCCGGGCGCCGTGCCCGCGCCCGAACGGAAATAGCCGGCGGAGAACAGCGAGATCGCGCAACTCGCCGCCCCCAGCAGCAACAGGAAGAAGGCCGACAGCCCGTCGATGCGCACGTGGAACGGGAGGTCCGGCAGCCCCAGCGGCAGTACGGTCGAGGCCGGCAGCGTACCGATGGCGAAGAGTGCAACGACGGCAAGCGCGAGGCCGACCGCGGCGCTCGCCGGGAACAGCATGTGGCTGATGAACGGAAGGCTGCGCGGCCGCACGAGCCCCACGGCGCCGAGCGCGATCCAGGCCGCGATTCCCGCGAGGACGAGATCGAGTGCGTGCAAGTCCACCGGCGCCCGCAGCGGTCAGCACCCGCGCCGCATGCTGCCCGCGGAGCTGCAACGGATCATTTGACGCGCATCCCAGGCTGCGCGCCGCTGTCGGGCGCGAGCAGAAATATGCCAGGACCGTCGCCGGAAGCCGCGAGGACCATCCCTTCCGAAAGGCCGAACTTCATCTTGCGCGGTTCGAGGTTGGCGACCATCGGCGTCAGGCGGCCGACGAGATCCTCGGGCTGGTAGGCCGCCTTGATGCCCGCGAACACGGTGCGGTGGCGGCCCTCGCCGGCATCGAGCGTCAGCTTGAGCAGTTTGTCCGCGCCATCGACGTGCTCGGCGTTGACGATGCGGGCGATGCGCAGGTCGATCTTCGCGAAGTCGTCGATGGAGATCGTGCCGTCGACGGCAGCCGCGAGCACCGCCGCTGCCGTCGCCGTGGGTTTCGCCGTCGCCGCGGCTGGATGCGCCGCCGCGGGCTTCGGGCCCTCCAGCAGCGCGTCGATCTCCTTCGGATCGATACGCCGCATCAGGTGTTCGTAGGGGCGGATCGACGTCGCAACGCGCTTGATGTCGCGCCACCGCAGTGGACGGGGCAGCTCGAACATGGCGGCCACGCGATCGGCCACGTGGGGCAGCACCGGCGCAAGGTAATAGGTCAGCACGCGAAATGCATTCAAGGCGTCGGAGCAGATGTCCTGCAGTTCGTCGCGCCGAGCTGGATCCTTGACGAGCTCCCACGGTCTAGCCTGATCGAAGCGTTCATTGACGCTATCGGCAATCCGCATCACCTCGCGCAGAGCCTTGCCGAACTCGCGCCCCTCGTAGGCTGCCGCGATCGCTTCTTCCAAGTCCCAGGCAACCAACCGCTGGATGTGTCCGGTGTCAGGCGCTCCCAGCGAAAGCTTGCCGTCGAAATGCCGCGAGATGAACGTCGCCGCTCGACTCGCGATGTTCACATACTTGCCGATGAGATCGCTGTTGACGCGCGCGACGAAATCGTCCGGGTTGAAGTCGATGTCCTCGACCTTGTCGTTGAGCTTCGCCGCGATGTAGTAGCGCAGCCATTCGGCGTCGAGGCCGAGGGCAAGATAGTAATCGGGGCTGATCCCGGTGCCGCGCGACTTCGACATCTTTTCGCCCAGCGCAGTGAGAAACCCGTGGACGAACACGTTGGTCGGCACCTTGTACGGCGCGCCGGCGAACTCGAGCATCGCGGGCCAGAACAGGGTGTGGAAGTAGACGATGTCCTTGCCGATGAAGTGGAACTGCTCGACCTGCGGATCCTGCAGGAACGTCGCGAAGTCGATGCCCTGCGCCGCGAGGTGTGCTTTGAGACTCGCGAGATAGCCGACTGGCGCGTCGAGCCAGACGTAGAAGTACTTGCCGGGCGCGTCGGGGATCGGGATGCCGAAGTACGGCGCGTCGCGCGAGATGTCCCAGTCATTGAGCTTGCCTTCCGCACCGTCGCCGGGGAGCCATTCCCTGATCTTGTTGAGAACCTCGGGCTGCAGCGTCTGCCCCGGCGCGGGCGCGGCGGTCCACTTCTTGAGGAATGCGACGATTTCCGGCGCCGAAAGCCGGAAGAACAGGTGCTCGGAGTGCTTGAGTTCGGGTCGCACGCCCGTCAGCGCGGAATACGGATCGATGAGATCGGTCGGTGCATAAGTCGAGCTGCAGTTCTCGCAGGCATCACCGTACTGGTCCTTCGTCCCGCACTTCGGGCACGTGCCCTTGATGTAGCGATCGGGCAGGAACATCGCCTTGACCGGATCGTAGAATTGCGCGACCGGCTTCGCGTAGATGAGGTTACCGTCCTTGAGCCGGCGATAGATGTCTTGCGACAGCTCGACGTTCTCCTTCGAATCGGTCGAGTGCCAGTGATCGAAGCTCAAGTGAAAGCCCGCGAGGTGTTTCGGCCGCGTCGCCGCGATCTTCGCGACCAGCGCCTGCGGCGTGATGCCCTCGGCCTCGGCCCTCAACATGATCGGTGCGCCGTGCGTGTCGTCGGCGCAGACGAAATGGACTTCGTGTCCCCGCATCCGCTGGAAGCGCACCCAGATGTCGGCCTGGATGTACTCCATGATGTGCCCGATGTGGAACGGTCCGTTCGTGTACGGCAACGCCGTCGTGACGAACAGCTTGCGGCGCGCCGGGGCGCCGACGCTCGCATTCCCGGGGGCGGACATCGCGGAAAACCTTGCGCGTGGCAGGGGAAAAAGCGAATTCTAGCAAACCGACGCCTGCCGATATCGAACGCGCGGGATTTTCGCTAAAATCATATGCTTTTCCCGAAATTCGACGAAGCATCGACGGAGCATCCGATGGCCATCACCGAGGCCGATATCCAGACCCGACTGCGCGCACTGGTCGATCCCAACACGGGCAAGGATTTCGTGAGCGGCAAGGCGGTCAAGAAGGTCCAGATCGAGGGCGGCGACGTCACGGTCGACGTCCAGCTCGGCTATCCGGCGAAGACGCAGCACGAGATCCTGAAGAAGCTGATCGCCGATGCGCTCGTCGCGATGCCGGGCGCGGGACGTGTCACCGTCAACATGACGCAGAAGGTCACGTCGCATTCGGTGCAGCGCGGCGTCAAGCTGATCCCCGGCGTCAAGAACATCATCGCCGTGGCGAGCGGCAAGGGTGGCGTCGGCAAGTCGACCACCGCCGTCAATCTCGCACTGGCGCTTGCGGCCGAGGGCGCCAAGGTCGGCGTGCTCGACGCCGACATCTACGGTCCCGTCGCAGCCGATGATGCTGGGCATCGCCGGGCGGCCCGAATCGACCGACGGCAAGACGCTGGAGCCGCTCGAGGCGTACGGGCTGCAGGCGATGTCCATCGGCTTCCTCATCGATCCGGATACGCCGATGGTCTGGCGCGGCCCGATGGTGACGCAGGCGCTGGAGCAACTGCTCAAGGACACCAACTGGCGCGATCTCGACTACCTCGTTGTCGACATGCCGCCCGGTACCGGCGACATTCAGCTGACGCTGGCGCAGAAGGTGCCGGTGACCGGCGCCGTGATCGTGACCACGCCGCAGGACATCGCGCTGATCGATGCGCGCAAGGGCCTCAAGATGTTCGAGAAGGTCGGCGTGCCGATCGTCGGCATCGTCGAGAACATGAGCATGCACATCTGCTCGAAGTGCGGCCATGCCGAGCCGATCTTCGGCCAGGGCGGTGGCGAGAAGATGTGCGCCGACTACAAGGTGCCGTTCCTGGGCGGCCTGCCGCTCGACATCCGGATCCGGGAACAGACCGACGCGGGCCGTCCTACCGTCGTTGCCGATCCGGACGGAAAGATCGCGCACATCTACCGCGAAATCGCCCGCAAGACGGCGGTGTTCGTCGCGCAGAAGGCCGAGGACTTCTCGGCGAAATTTCCGTCGATCGTCATTCAAAACACCTGACACGGCGTTCGTCGTCGTGCTGCCACGCGGGCCGGCCGTTCTTCGCGCGGCCAAGGGGAGGGTAGCGTGATCAAGTCCGACAAGTGGATCCGCCGGATGGCGGCCGAGCACCGGATGATCGAGCCGTTCGAGGCCGGCCAGGTCCGCGAAGCGAACGGCAACAAGATCGTTTCGTACGGGACGTCGAGCTACGGCTACGACATCCGCTGCTCGCGCGAATTCAAGATCTTCACCAACATCAACTCGACGATCGTCGACCCGAAGGCGTTCGATGCCGGCTCGTTCGTCGATTTTACCGGCGACGTCTGCATCATTCCACCGAACTCGTTCGCGCTCGCCCGCACCATCGAGTACTTCCGCGTGCCGCGGAACGTGCTCGTGCTCTGCCTGGGAAAATCGACCTATGCACGCTGCGGCATCATCGTCAACGTAACGCCGCTCGAACCCGAGTGGGATGGCCACGTGACGCTCGAATTCTCGAACACGACGCCGTTGCCGGCGAAGATCTATGCCAACGAGGGCGTCGCGCAGGTGATCTTCTTCGAGTCCGACGAGGTCTGCGAGACGTCGTATAAGGACCGCGGCGGCAAGTACCAGGGACAGAAGGGCGTCACGCTGCCGAAGATCTGAGTTGCGGGCGATCGGGGGGCGCGCGGTGAAGCGATTGTCGCAGTCGAAGGCCGCGTCGATCACGATCATCGCGCTCTGCCAGGTCGCGGCGATGGCGCTGTGGTTCTCGGCGTCCGCGGTGATCCCGGTGCTGGTCGCGCAGTACGGGCTGTCCGGCTTCGCCCAGGCCGCGCTGACCAGCGGCGTCCAGGCGGGCTTCGTGATCGGCTGCCTCGTGAGTGCGCTCTTCGGACTCGCCGACCGCGTCGAACCGCGCCGCCTATTCGCCCTTTCCGCCGTCATCGGCGCCGTCGCCAATGCCCTGCTGCTCGTCGTTGACCCCGGGGGGCCGATCACGCCGCTGCTGCGCATTGTCACCGGCGCCTGCATGGCGGGTGTCTATCCGATCGGCATGAAGCTCGCGTCGACGTGGGCGCAGGGCGATATGGGCCTGATGGTGGGCATTCTCGTCGGCGCGCTGACGTTAGGGTCGGCATCGCCGCATCTCTTCAACGCGCTGGGGGGTGTGGACTGGCGCATTCCCCTCGCGGCATCGTCAGTCAGCGCGCTTGCCGCCGCAGCGTTGATCGGGGCGGCCGGCGTCGGACCCAACCGCGCGCCGACACCGCGCTTCGATCCGCACGTCGTGACGGCCGCATGGCGCGACGTGCCGCTGCGGCTCGCCAACCTGGGCTACCTCGGTCACATGTGGGAGCTCTACGCGATGTGGGCGTGGATCGGCGTGTTTCTCGACGCGAGCTTCGCCCTTTCGTTGCCGCCGGAAACGGCGCCGATGGCAGCGAAGCTCGGCGCGTTCGCCACGATTGGCGCCGGTGCCATCGGCTGTGTGGTCGCGGGATTCCTCGCCGACCGTCTCGGGCGCACGACACTCACGATCGCCGCGATGGCCGTGAGCGGCAGCTGCGCGGCGACGATCGGGTTCCTTTTCGGCGGCAATCCAATGTGGCTCATTGTGCTGTCCATCGTCTGGGGGGTCAGCATCGTCGCCGACTCGGCGCAATTCTCGGCATCGATCGCGGAACTGTCCGACCGCGCGTGGGTAGGAACAATGCTGACGCTGCAGACGGCGATGGGGTTTACGCTGACGCTGGTGACGATCCACCTGATGCCGTACCTCGTCGCCGCTCTCGGCTGGCGTTACGCTTTCCTGCCCTTGGCCATCGGGCCCGTCGCGGGCGTGTGGGCGATGGCTCGGCTGCGTGTCCATCCGCGGGCCGTTCAGCTTGCCGGCGGCCACCGCTGAGTACGCACAGGTGCGCAGGTGGCGGATGGCACTTGGGCCTGTGCCAGCGTAACATCGTCGTCCCACCGTCCTCGCGCGGGGAGCGCGGGTGCGGCCGTTCCTTTCCCGAAAACGAAGGAGGAGGCAATGGCGTATCACCTCGAAGGGCGTTTGCTGGAAGTCTGCAACTGCCGCGTGCTTTGCCCGTGCTGGATCGGCGAGGACCCCGATTTCGGCACCTGCGACACCATTGTCGCGTGGCGCTTCGACAAGGGCACGGTTGACGGCGTCGACGTTTCCGGCCGGACGATCGCGCTGATCGCGCACGTGCCGGGCAATATCCTGCAGGGCAACTGGAAGGCGGCCGTCTACCTCGACGATAAAGTGACGCCGCAGCAGGAGGAGGCGATCCTCAAGGTGTACACGGGCAAGGCGGGCGGACCGGTGGCCGACCTCGTGCAGCTGATCGGCGAGGTCGTCTCGGTGGAGAAAGTGCCGATCACATTCGACGTGCAGGGCGGCAAGGGCACGATCAAGCTCGGCGACGCCGGCTACGCCGAGCTCGAGCCGTACAAGAGTGCATCGGGTCAGACCACGACGCTGACCGATACCGTATTCTCGACGGTGCCGGGCGCGCCCGTGTTCGTCGGCAAGTCGCCGCGCTACCGGGCGAAGAACGCGAAGCTCGGAATCGACCTCGACATCAAGGGCCACAACGCGCTGCAGAGCACGTTCGTGTTCCACGCCTAGCCGCCGTCGCGCCGCGTGCCCGATCGGTGCGGCCGGGTACGCCGTGCGAGACCCCAATGATCACCGCCCCTTCCCTGGCGCCGGGCTTGCGCTCCGTAGACCCGCGCGTGCCGTTCGCTCTGCTCTTTGCAACGCTCGTGGCGGCGGCGTGGGCGGCGCTGTGGCTCCTGAGCGCCAGTCCGTACGGCCGCTACGTCGACCACGCGGGATGGGCCGACACGGGGGTTCTCGCGGCGCTCTGCCGAGCGGTACCGCAGGGCGAGCTCGTGGTTCCGGCGCTGCTGCACGCGGGCGTCTGGCTGCTGATGGTGGCGGCGATGATGCTGCCGACGACCTGGCCGCTCCTCCAGATGTTCCGGCGCGTCACGGCCGCGCGGCCGGAGCGGGGCCGACTCACGGCGCTGGTGGTGCTCGGCTTCTTCGTCGCGTGGTTCGCGTTCGGAATCGTCGCGCACGCCGCCGACGCAGCACTGCAATGGGCTGCGGCCCACTCCACATGGTTCTTCGTCCACGGCTGGATCGCCGGTACGGCGGTTCTGGCGGTGGCCGGCGTGTTCCAGTGGAGTGCCCTCAAGTATCGCTGCCTCGACGAGTGCCGGACGCCGTTCGCGTTCGTCGGTGCGCGCTGGCACGGCCGCTCGCCGGCGCGGGAGGCGTTCCGGATCGGGCTCGACCACGGCGTCTTCTGCGTGGGCTGCTGCTGGGCACTGATGCTCGTCATGTTCGTCGTCGGGATCGGCAGCGTGGGTTGGATGCTGGCGCTCGCCGCGGTCATGGCGGCCGAGAAGAACCTGTCGTGGGGGTGGCGGCTGCGCACGCCGTTGGGCCTCGCGTTGGTCACGTGGGCGGGCGCGATCGCGCTGGCCCACGCCTGAGCGAGGGGGGCGAAGTTAAGGACGCCCAGGCGAGCAGGGCGAAGCCAGGGAGGGACGCCTGCGAGTGCAGGTGGCGGCCGACCCGGACCAGCAACGATTGCAAGCCGGCAGTGCGGAAGCCGAGCCTCGGCGCCGGCACGCCCGGACCTTCACCTTCGCCGCGCCACGTCGCGGCCGGCGCCACCTGGATCCCGCGGCTCCGCCGCGGTGTCGCAGCGTTGCAACGCCGATGCCAGCGCGAGGGCACTTTTCATAGCCACCGGGTGCGAATCGTCCCATAATGCGCGCCTTTCCAACCCGTGACGTGGCGTCCCGCGGCGGAGCGAGCGAGGCCAGCGGCTTCGTTGCTAGCGCCGCCCTCTCGCCGAGAGGATTCCTGGTTCTATGAAATTCCGCTTTCCGATCGTCATCATCGACGAGGACTTCCGCTCCGAGAACGCCTCGGGACTCGGCATTCGCGCGCTCGCCGCGGCGATCGAAAAGGAAGGCATGGAGGTGCTGGGCGTCACGAGCTACGGCGATCTGTCGCAGTTCGCGCAGCAACAGTCTCGCGCCTCGGCGTTCATCCTGTCGATCGACGACGAGGAGTTCACGCCGGGTCCGGAGCTCGACCCGGCGGTGCTCAACCTGCGCAAGTTCATCGAGGAGATCCGCTTCAAGAATTCGGAGATCCCGATCTACCTCTACGGCGAGACGCGGACCTCGCGCCACATTCCGAACGACATCCTGCGCGAGCTGCACGGCTTCATCCACATGTTCGAGGACACGCCCGAATTCGTCGCCCGGCACATCATTCGCGAGGTCAAGGCATATCTCGATTCGCTTTCGCCGCCGTTCTTTCGTGCACTCGTCGACTACGCGCAGGACGGCTCCTACTCCTGGCACTGTCCGGGGCATTCCGGCGGCGTCGCTTTCCTGAAGAGCCCGGTCGGCCAGATGTTCCACCAGTTCTTCGGCGAGAACATGCTGCGCGCCGACGTCTGCAACTCGGTCGACGAACTGGGCCAGCTGCTCGACCACTCGGGGCCCGTGGGCGCCGCCGAGCGCAACGCGGCGCGGATCTTCAACGCCGATCACTGCTTCTTCGTCACCAACGGCACGTCGACGTCGAACAAGATGGTGTGGCATGCCAACGTAGCGCCTGGCGATATTGTCGTGGTCGACCGCAACTGCCACGTCTCGATCCTGCATGCGATCACGATGACGGGCGCAATCCCGGTATTCCTGCCGCCGACGCGCAATCATCTGGGCATCATCGGCCCGATCCCGCTCGACGAGTTCCGGCCCGAGCGCATTGCCAAGCGCATCGAGGCGAATCCCTTCGCGCGCGAGGCGAAGAACAAGAAGCCGCGGATCCTGTCGCTGACACAGAGCACCTACGACGGCGTCGCGTACAACGTCGAGATGCTGAAGCAGACCTTGAACGGCAGCATCGAGACGCTGCACTTCGACGAGGCGTGGCTGCCGCACGCGGCGTTCCACGACTTCTACAAGGACATGCACGCGATCGGCAAGGACCGGCCGCGCAGCAAGGATTCGCTGATCTTCGCAACGCACTCGACGCACAAGCTGCTCGCCGGGATCTCGCAGGCGTCGCAGATCATCGTCCAGGAGTCGCAGACGAGGAAGCTCGACCGCCACATCTTCAACGAGGCGTACCTGATGCACACGTCGACGTCGCCGCAGTACGCGATCATCGCTTCCTGCGACGTGTCGGCGGCGATGATGGAGCCGCCCGGCGGCACGGCCCTGGTCGAGGAGTCGATTATCGAGGCGCTCGACTTCCGCCGCGCGATGCGCAAGGTCGACGAAGAGTGGGGCAAGGACTGGTGGTTCAAGGTCTGGGGGCCGGAACGGCTGGCACCCGAGGGGATGGGCAAGCGCGAAGACTGGCTGCTGCGCGCGCATGAGAAATGGCACGGCTTCGGCGATCTCGCACCCGGCTTCACCATCCTCGACCCGATCAAGGCGACAGTGATCACGCCGGGGCTCGACGTGTCCGGCAAGTTCGCGAAGAGCGGCATTCCGGCATCGATCGTCACGCGGTTCCTCGCCGAGCACGGCGTCATCGTCGAGAAGACGGGGCTCTACTCGTTCTTCATCATGTTCACCATCGGCATCACCAAGGGCCGCTGGAATACGCTGGTGACCGCGTTGCAGCAGTTCAAGGACGACTACGACAGGAACCAGCCGCTGTGGAAGATCCTGCCCGAGTTCGTTGCTGCGCACCCGAAATACGAACGCACCGGACTGCGCGACCTCTGCCAGCAGATCCACGACATGTACAAGGCCAACGACGTCGCGCGCGTGACGACCGAGATGTACCGGTCGGACATGCAGCCGGCGATGAAGCCCTCCGACGCGTTCGCGTGCATGGCGCACCGCGAGATCGAGCGCGTCGAAATCGACCACCTCGAAGGCCGCGTGACCAGCGTGCTGCTGACGCCTTACCCGCCGGGGATTCCGCTGCTGATCCCGGGCGAGCGGTTCAACCGGACGATCGTCGAATACCTGAAGTTCGCACGCACGTTCAACGCGCAGTTCCCCGGTTTCGACACCGACATCCACGGCCTCGTCGAGGAGCGGGACGGGAGCGCGGTCCGCTACTTCATGGACTGCGTGCGGCAGCGGTAGCGACGCGAGGCTGCGAGCAGGGCCCCCGCGAAGCGGGGTGCGAACGGGCCGAGTCGGCGCATGCGGCCGACGAATCGGCGCAAGCATTCTCCGGCAGGCGCGGAGGCCGCGGTTATTCGGCTCGCGGCGTCCCGTCGGGAAGTGTTGTCGTGCACTCGTTGAAGATGCGCGCGCTGCAATCGCGGCAGATGGCAGGAGTTAGCTTTCGGTAGATCGTCCGGATCGCCTCGTCCTTGGTCACGAACACGCGGTCGCGCCCGATGCGGTCGAGGAAACCGCCGCGCTCCAGCACCTGGCGGACCACGCGCTTGAGACCGGTGATGTAAAGGGTGACGCCCGCCTCATCCGACAACTTCGTCTCCTGCACAAGCAGCTCGCCGCCGGCGACGTCGACGAAGTTGATCCCGCTGCCGATCAGCAGGACGTGGCGCCGCGAAGGCTCCGCTTCGCGCAGCGCATGCAGCTCGTCGCGGACGTGCTCGACGGCACCGAAGAACAGCGACCCGTCGACGCGCAGCAATGCAAGCTGGGGGCATTGCGGGCGCGGCGTCGGACTGTTGCCGACCGCCGCGTTGAATCGGCGCCGCGACGACGCAGGGTCCGGCGTGACGGCGGTGAGGCTCGGATGCGTCGTGCGGTTGAGATAGACGAGCAGCGACGCCAGCACGCCAGCGAGGATCGCGAACTCGAGCGGCAGCGCCAGCGTCGACAAGAATGTCAGCGCGAGCACGACGGTCTCGCCGCGGCTCGTCCGGACGACCTTGCGCATCTCGTGGACGTCGATCAGTCCCCACGCGACGACGAACAGCAGCCCGGCCATCACCGCGAGGGGCAGGTACGCGGCGAGCGGCGCGATCACCAGCAGCACGATCAGCAGCAAAGCTGCGGAGAACACGGCCGACAGCGGGGTCTGCGCGCCGGCCTCGTAGTTGATGCCGCTGCGATTGAAGGAGCCCGACGACGGATACGCGGAAGCGAAGGCGCCGACGATATTCGACAGTCCCTGCCCGATGAACTCCTGGTTGCCATCGATCCGCTGCCCCGATTTCACCGCCACTGCACGCGCGATCGAAACGGCCTCGGTGAGGCCGAGCACCGTCAGCGCGAGCGCGGTCGGGAAAACCGTGCGCCACGTCTCGGGATCGAACGCCGGCAGCGAGAGCGACGGGATGCCGGACGGCAACGCGCCGACCACCGGAACCTTCGCCACCCCGGCTGCCCCGAGCACGAACGCGAACAGGCTGCCGCCGATCATGGCCACGATCATGTACGGAATGCGCGGGACGAGCCGCTTCGACGCGACGGCGACGGCGAGCGTGACCGCCCCCGTTGCGGTGATCCATGGATCGAGGGCGGCGGCACGCAGGAAGAACGCATGCAGCGTTTCGAAGAAGCCGCCGCCCGACGGCACCGGGACACCGAAGAAATTCTTGAGCTGCGCGGCGATGATCAACAGACCCGCGCCAGCGGTGAAGGCGACGACCACGGTGTGCGAGATGAAGTTGACGAGCGCGCCCAGCCTTGCAACGCCCATCGCGAACTGCAGCAGCCCCATCAGGAGCGCGAGCGTCAGCACCAGTTCTACGTACGGTGCCGTGCCCGGGGCAGCGAGCGGCGTCATCGTGGCGAACACGACGAGCGAGATCGCGTTGGTCGGTCCTGAGATCTGATGCCATGACGAGCCCCAGAGCGCTGCCACGACGGCCGGCAGCATCGCGCAGTAGAGCCCGTATTGCGGCGGCATTCCGGCGAGCGTCGCGTACGCCACGCCCTGCGGCAGCACGACCAGGGCTCCGATCAGCCCGGCGAGGAGGTCCGCGCGCAGTGTGGCGCGGGTGACACGGTCGCGCCAGGCGAGGAAGGGAAGAAGCTTCAGGGCGAGCGGCGGCATGGGAGGAGGAGGGCGCGCGAGAACGTCGCGCGATAGCCCGAAAGGACGCAGCCGCAATGATGCGACGTCACACGGCTACGATGCAATTGCGACGCAGATTGCGTGGCCGCGAACATGCGGCGCGACGCATGTCGAGCGCGGACCGGGGCGGGAGAATTCCGCGGTACCGTGTTGCTCGCTGGAGGCGACCCGGCGACTACGCGACCGCGCGCGCCGCTTCGGCAACCCGTGACGGCGCGGCCATCCGCGCTTCCTTGGCGACGATTTGGCCGACCGCCGATACCTGCGCTGACGCCAGCACGCAGGAGGCCATCCGCACTTCCATCGAATCCGTGCGCGCAGGCACCACGATCGGGATCTTCGCGCCGAGCACGAGTCCGGCGGCGAGGCCGCCGGTCAAGCCGGTCAACGTCCGCACCACCATCGACGCCGTCTCCATCGACGGCGCAATCAGCACGTCCGGGCGGCCGGCGATTTCGGACTTGACGCCATTGGCGCGTGCCGCTTCGCCCGACAACGCGCTGTCGGGGGTCAGCGGGCCCTCGACGATCGCACTGCGGAACATCCCTTGTGCCGCCATCGCCTTCAGCGCCGCGGCGTCGCCGGTGGACGGAAATGCCGGCGTTACGATGTCCATCGCGGCGAGCAGCGCGACATTGGGTGCAGCGATACCGAGCGCCATCGCGAAGTCGATCGTGTTGCCGACGATGTCCTTTTTCGCCGCAAGGTTGGGAGCGATGTTGAGCAACGCGTCGGCGATCAGGATTCCGTTGGGCCGTCCCGGCAGGTCGAGGAAGTAGGCGTGCGACAGGCGTCGCTCGGTGCGCAGGCCGGATTCCGGCGCGGCGACGGGTGCGAGGAGGTCGCCATCGCTCATGTTGCCTTTCACCAACGCGGAAACCTTGCCCTCGCGGGCGAGCTCCACGGCACGCAGGCCCGCGGCCCGCGGGTCGTCGGGGGTATCGATGACGGTCAGCCTGGATATGTCGAGGCCCGCCTTGGCGGCGGCATCTCGGATTCGTCCTTCGGGACCAATCAGCACCGGCGCCAGATAGCCGGCGAAGGCGCCCGAAAGGGCATGTTGGAGCGAATCCCGGTCACAGGGATACGCGAATCCGGCCGGAAGCGGTGGCTGCATCCGGATTTTCTCGACGACGCGCTGGAAATGCGGGCGAATGGCCATGAGCGCAGCGTGGCAAGCTGATCTGGCATTGTCAACTCCCGGGCACGCCCGACTGACGGCGGGGTCCCCGGGGCCGACCGGCGGAGCGCAAGGCGGATGAGACCTGCTCCGGGCCGGAAAGGCACGGGTGGGCGCTTTGGTGCGCCGTGGCCGGTAGGGAGGAAGCGTGTTCGGCCATCAAGCCTTCCCCTTCCACGGCACGACGAGCCGCTCGACGTAGCGCATCAGGAGGTCGAACAGGTAGGCGACGGCACCGATGACGACGATCCCCATGATCACGATGTCGGTGCGCAGAAAGTTCGATGCATTGAGCACCATCTGTCCCAGGCCATGCGTCGCTGCGACCATTTCGGCGGCAACCAAGGTCGTCCAGCCGAAGCCGATCGAAATCCGCATCGCCGTCAGGATCTCGGGCATGGCCCCCGGGATGATCACGTGCGCGATCACCTGCCATTTCGATGCGCCCATCGAATAGGCGGCATGGATCTGTTCCTGCGAAACCGAGCGCACCCCGGCGCGCGCGCTCATCGCGAGCGGCGCGAAGCAGGCGAGGTAGATCAGCAGGACCTTCGACAATTCATCGATGCCGAACCAGATCACCATCAGCGGCAGGTAGGCGAGCGGCGGCAGCGGCCGGTAGAACTCGATCGGTGGATCGAAGATTCCGCGCGCGATCCTCGACACGCCCATCGCGATGCCGATGGGGATCGCCGTCGCGCATGCGGCCGCGAACGCGGTGAACACACGGAACATCGACCAGCCGAAGTGCGTGGCGAGCGGCGCGTCGGTGAGTTCCCCCATCGCCGATTCGTAGAGCCGGGTGAAGACGGTCTCCGGCGTCGGCAGGAACAGCGGCGGTAGCCAGCGGAAGTGGCTCGCGAACCACCACAGCGCAAACAGCCCGGCCATCGTGACGACACTGATCAACGTGCTCCGGCCCTCGCCGGGGCTCGCGTAACGCGACGTCTTCGTGGGGGCGGTGCCGTCTGCCGCCATCGTCATTCACTGGCCACGGCGAGGTCCGCGTCCGGCTCGCGATGCTGGATCACCGCCAGCACTTCCTCGCGGACGCGGATGAAGTCCGGCGACGACTTGACCGCGCGGGCATTGCGCGTCGCGATGAAGCGGCGGCCGAAGTCGAGCCGGTATTCGTGCGAGATCTTGCCGGGGCGCGGCGTCATCACCACGAGGTGCGTCGCGAGAAACAGCGCTTCCTCGACGCTGTGCGTGATGAAAAAGCACATCTTGCCGGTGCGGTGCCAGACGTCGAGGATCAGCTCCTGGATCGATTCGCGCGTCAATGCGTCGAGCGCGCCAAGGGGCTCGTCCATCAGGAGCAACTCCGGGTCTGAGGCGAGTGCGCGGGCGATGCCTACGCGCTGCTGCATTCCGCCCGACAGCTCGTAGATCGCGCGCGAGGCGAATTCCTCGAGGCCGACGAGGCGCAACTTCTCGAGTGCGACCCGTCGCCGCTCCGCCGTCGCGACGCCGCGCATCCGCAAGCCGAATTCGACGTTGTCGACGACATTGAGCCACGGCATCAGCGCGTGTTTCTGGAACACCACGCCCCGATCGGCGCCGGGGCCGGTTACCGGCCTGCCGTCGAGCAGGATCGTGCCTTCGGTCGGCGGCAGAAAACCGGCGATGCACGACAGCAGTGTCGTCTTGCCGCAGCCGGACGCGCCGATCGCGACGACGAAATCGCCGTCGCGCACGGCGAGGTCGATGTTCGACAGCGCATCGACCGTGCCGGTCTTGGTTGCGTAGCGGACCCCCAGGCGGCGGATGTCAAGGGTCGGCACGGTATCCCGGGAGTGGACAGGAGCTGCGCCGCCCGCACTGCATAGGGCGCCGCCGGGGAGCCGCGGCGGCCAAAGGCGACCGCCGCGCCGATGAGGGCCTCTGAACAGGCCCTATTTCATCGCGCCCTGGACGAACGCCGGATTGATCGACTTGCTGTAGTCGGGGGCAAGTTGCTGGATGCGGCCCTCTTCCTTGAGAAACTTGGCGGTCTCAGTCAATGCCTTGGAAGCCCCGCCATTGGCACCTCCGCCCAGCCAGGCCGGTCCGGCCTGGTCCGCAAGGCTCGGGAATCCATACAGCGCCATCGCATCGGCGACGTCCTCGGGCTTGCCACCGGACCACTTCGCGACCGCGGCGACCTTGTCCTTGTCTCCCGTCCACGCCTTCGGGTTTGCGCGGTAGTCCGCATCGGCCTTGGCGATCGCCTTGACCAGCGCGGTCATGAACTGCGGATTCTCGGCGGCGAACTTCTTGGATACGATCAGCCCGTCGAACGTGCATTTGCCCTTCGCGCACAGCTCACCCGAAGTGACGATGACCTTGCCGGTCTTCTTGACCGTGGAGAGCACCGGATCCCAGATGAACGTCGCATCGAGGTCGCCGCGCCCCCATGCGGCGGCGATTTCGGGCGGCCGCATGTTGAGGACCTGCACATCGCCGCGCTTCAAGCCCGCCAGCTCCATCGCGTAGAGCAGGTGGAAGTGCGTCGTCGAGACGAACGGAACGCCGACCTTCTTCCCCTTCAAGTCGGCGACGCTGTTGATGTTGCTCCCGTTGCGCGCCACCAGTGCCTCGGCCGCCGCGATGTCCTCGAGAATCCAGAACAGCTCGACGTCCAGCCCTTGGCTGATTGCCGTGGCGATCGGTGCGGACCCGGCCTCACCAATCGCGACGTCGCCGGAGGCCATCGCGCGAATCACGTCGCCGCCGCCGCCGAACTGCCGCCAGTTGATCTTGTAGCCGGTCGCCTTCTCGACTTCGCCGGTCTGTTGGACCCAGCGGAACGGGTTCATCATGTCCTGGTAGGCGAAGGTCACGGTCTTCTGCGCCCATGCCGGCAATGCGGCGGCGAGCGCCAACGTCAGTCCAACGATCAGTCGCTTCATGGTGTCCCCCGGTGGATTGGTGCTATGTGAATGCGCGATTCGGCGTCAGATCGTTGCCAGCGTCCTGCGCAGAATGTCCGCGATGGTGTCGATGTGCTGTTTTTCCGCGATCAGCGCAGGCGCGATGATCGCCGAGTCGCCCGTTGTCTTGAGGTGTAGCCCGCTGTCGAACAGCTTCTTCTGGAACGCGTGACCGCGCGCCCCGGGTCCGCCGGCCGGATGCACATCGATCGTGCCGAACATTCCATAGCCACGGATGTCGGCGACGGCCGGCAAGTCACGCAGCGAGAACAGCGCGTCGAGAAAATACGGGGACAGCGCGCGACCACGCTCGAACAGTCCTTCCTTCTTGTAGATGTCGAGCGTCGCCAGACCCGCGGCGCAGGGGCCCGGATGGCCCGAGTACGTGTAGCCGTGGAAGAATTCGATCGCACCTTCCGGCGCCGCGGCCATGATTGTGTCGTGGATACGCTCCGAGATCGCGACTGCCCCCATCGGCTGCGCGCCGTTGGTAAGCCCCTTGGCCATCGTCATCACGTCGGGCGTTACGCCGAAGCTCTGCGCGCCGAACGCTTCTCCCGTGCGCCCGAAGCCACAGATCACCTCGTCGAACACGAGCAGTATCCCGTGCGCATCGCAGATCTCGCGCAGGCGCTTCAAGTACCCTCTCGGCGGCACGAGGCACCCCGTCGAGCCCGCGATCGGCTCGACGAAGCACGCGGCAATGTTCTCGGCGCCGTAGAGGTTCACGAAACGCACGAGGTCCTCGGCCAACTCGACCCCGTGCACGCCCTCACCGCGGCTGAAGAAATTCTCCTTCAGGTGGGTGTGCCGCATGTGCGCCACGCCCGGCAACCCGGGGCCGAACTTGCGCCGGTTGTTGACGAGGCCCGACAGCGCCACGCCGCCGAAGTTGACGCCGTGGTAGGCGCGCTCGCGGGAGATGAAAACGTTGCGGCCGCTCTGTCCTCGGGCCTGGTGGTAGGCGAGAGCCACCTTCATCGCCGAATCGACCGCTTCAGAGCCGGAGTTGGTGAAGAAGATCCTATTGAGGTCACCCGGCGTCAGCTCGGCGACGCGCGTCGCGAGCTCGAACTGTTTCGGGTGTCCGCGCAGGAACGGCGGGACGAAATCGAGCTCGGAAAGCTGGCGGCCGACGGCATCGGCGATCTCCTTGCGGCCATGACCGGCGTTGGCGCAAAACAGGCCCGATGACGCGTCGATGATTCTGTCGCCGCGGTCGTTCCAGTAGTACATCCCTTCCGCGCGCACGACCATCTTCGGGTCGGCCTTGAATTCGCGGTTCGGAGTGAACGGCATCCAGTACTCGTCGAGCGAGATCTTCCTCGTCGTGGCCTGGTCGTGGAGTGTCAGTTCGGCGTGGCCCATCATGGTCTCCTGATGTTGCAGTGCGGCGCAAAACGGTGGCGCATGAATATAACAAGGCTGTGCTAGGATGAACCGGTAATGCTACACCTTTGCCGGTGTGCGCTGCAGTCCCGGGTCCCGGCGCCAACCTCGTCGACCGGCCGGAACTCACGGCCGGAAATGCGTTCTTCCGCCCGCCCCCATCGCTGCAGTCTGCCGGCTGCTGTTGCGAAGGAGAGCAGCCATGCCCGAACGTCCCATTCGAACGATCATCAAAGGTCAGCAAATTCTCACCGCGCCGGCAACCACGACGGTTGTCGAAGCGGCCCGCATGATGAAGAAGAATGCGGTCGGCGCGGTCATGGTTGTCGAAGAGGCCGGCCGCCTGGTGGGCATCTTCACCGAGCGCGACGCCCTCTATCGTGTCGTGGCGGAAGGGCGCAATCCCAAGGCGATGCACCTCGCCGACGTGATGACGCGCGCGCCGCGCACGATCGGTCCGGACAAGCCTTTTGGCCACGCGCTGCACATGATGTACGAAAGCGGTTTCCGGCATGTTCCCGTCGTCGAGCGAGGGCGCCCCGTAGGAATGGTGTCGGCGCGCGACGCGCTTGGCCCCGAGCTGCAGCAGTTCGCCGCCGAATTGCAGCAGCGGGAAGGGATTGGGGAAATACTGGGATAGCTTGCGTGGCTGCGCGTTGACACCCACGGAGGAGGCCGGCCCGGCGCTCAATCGGTCTCGATGCGCGGGCTGCGTTCGAGATGGTGCAGCGCAACGATGAGTCCGATCGTCGCGGCCAGGAGGTAGAGCGGCCCGAACAGCCAGAACACGAGCGGCACCGCGAGGAAGAACGAACGCATGCCGACCGAATAGAAGTGACCGGCGCGCGTGAGGCGATGGGCGACCTGCGCGGGCGCGAGGCCCGGATGCGATTCGGCGTTCGGCACGTTGATCATGAACAGGACATGATTGAGGAGGCGGATCGTCGTCGCAAACGCGAAGAACGCAACGATGAAGACGGTGAGCAGGCACATGACCTTGATGATCCATGCCTGCGGCGCGCCAGACCCGCCGATGTTCACCGCATGCCACGTCTGGGCGAGGCTCTCCGCCTGCCCCGACAGCGTCAACGTGCCGAGAATCAGCAGCACCGAGGTCGACGCCATCAGCGACGCAGCCATTATGTAGTTGCGCAGCGTCTGCACTGCCATGACGTCCTTGCCGCGATTGGCCATGACGTCCTGGACCCAGAGCTTGCGGGCCGTCTCGTTGACGCCGTGGATCGTGTAATGCGGATCGCGCCGGGCACGCGACCAGAGGTATGCGTAGTAGCAGGTGACGAGAAGGGCGCTGGCGACGAATGCCAGCAGGTCCGTCCCTACGCTGTCGATCCATGATTGCATCGCTTGAGTGCCGTGGTTTGCCGGAACGGGCATCAGACGCGCATTATCATAGCGATTTTCATCCGGCGGGCGGCTGCGGCGTCGCATCCGTACCGACCGGCTCATCATTCTCGAATTTCGCGGGAGCATCCTCATGCGCATCGGCGTGCCCAAGGAGATCAAGGTGCTGGAGAACCGCGTCGGGCTGACACCCGGCAGCGTGCGCGAGGCCGTCGCGCACGGACACGACGTGGTGGTCGAGCACAACGCGGGGCAGGGTATCGGCATGGACGACGAGGCCTACCGCAGGGCCGGTGCCAGGGTCGTCGGCACCGCCGCGGAGGTGTTCGCCGGCGCCGACATGATCGTCAAGGTGAAGGAACCGCAGGCCGGCGAGCGGAAGATGCTGAAGCGCGGCCAGATCCTGTTCACCTATCTCCATCTCGCGCCCGATCCGGAGCAAGCGAAGGACTTGGTCGACGGCGGCGCGGTCTGCATCGCCTACGAGACCGTGACGTCGGCTTCCGGTGGTCTGCCACTGCTGGCGCCGATGTCCGAAGTCGCGGGACGGATGGCCGTGCAGGCCGGCGCGTACTACCTCGAAAAGCCTCACGGCGGCCTTGGCGTGTTGCTGGGTGGCGTGCCGGGGGTTGATCCGGCCAAGGTGGTGATCCTGGGTGGTGGCGTGGTCGGCTCGCACGCGTGCCACATCGCGCTCGGCATGGGGGCCGAAGTGTGGGTGCTCGACCGCAGCGTCGACGTGCTGCGCGCGCTGTGGCGCCAGTTCGGTCGTCCCCTCAACACGGTATTCTCGACGCAGGATGCGATCGAGCATCACGTGACGACCGCCGACCTCGTCATCGGTGGCGTGCTGATCCCGGGGGCGTCGGCGCCGAAGCTGGTATCGGCGGCGCTCGTGTCCCGTATGAAGCCGGGCTCGGTGATCGTCGATGTCGCGATCGACCAGGGTGGCTGTTTCGAGACGGCGCGTCCGACGACGCACGCCGATCCCGTCTACGTCGTCGACGGCGTCACGCACTACTGTGTGGCCAACATGCCGGGCGGCGTGCCGCGCACGTCCACGTTCGCGCTCAACAACGCGACGCTGCCGTTCGTGCTGGCGTTGGCGGACAAGGGGTGGAAGCAGGCCCTTGCCGACGACCCCCATCTCAAGAACGGCCTCAACGTCGCGTTCGGCAAGGTCACCTGCCAGCCCGTCGCGGAAGCGCTGGGGTATCCGTTTATTGCGCCCGAAACCGTGATGCGATGACGTGGATCCGGTCGCGCTCTGTCGCAACGAACCCGAGGTAGAGCAATGAACACGATGACCGACCCGCAGCGTACCGCCGTTACGGGGCGGCACAAGATGACGCCATCGGAAGCGTTTGTCGAGACGCTGGTATCGAGGGGCGTGAAGCACGTATTCGGCATCGTCGGCTCGGCGTACATGGATGCGCTCGACCTCTTTCCGCTCGCCGGCATCCGCTTCGTTTCGGTCGCGCACGAGCAGGGTGGTGGGCACATGGCCGATGGCTATGCGCGGGTCTCCGGCCGGCATGGCGTGTGCATCGCGCAGAACGGACCCGGGATCACCAACTTCGTCACCTCGACGGCGGCGGCCTTCTGGGCACATTCGCCAGTCGTCGTCGTCACGCCGGAGACGGGCAGCGGCACGATCGGGCTGGGCGGCTTTCAGGAGACCGACCAATTGCCGATCTTCGCGAAGATCACCAAATACCAGGCGCACGTGAACAACCGCGCGCGGATGGCGGAACTCACCGGCCGGGCGTTCGACCGCGCGCTCCTCGAACTGGGCCCGACCCAGCTCAACATCCCGCGCGATTTCTTCTACGGCGACATCGAGTGCGAGATCCCGCGGCCGCTCGCGATCGAGCGTGGCGCCGGCGGCGCTGAGAGCCTCGATGCGGCCGCGGACCTGCTCGCCGGCGCGCGGTTCCCCGTGCTCCTCTGCGGCGGTGGTGTCGTGATGGCTGACGGCCAGGCGGAAGCGATCGCGCTGGCGGAACTGCTGCAGGCGCCAGTTGCGGTCAGCTATCTGCACAACGACGCGTTCCCGGCGCACCATCCGCTTTGGGTGGGCCCGCTCGGCTACCAGGGCAGCAAGGCGGCGATGAATCTCATCGCCAAGGCCGACGTCGTGCTGGCGCTCGGCACGCGGCTCGGGCCTTTCGGGACGCTGCCACAGTACGGGATCGAGTACTGGCCGGCGAGCGCGAAGATCATCCAGGTCGACGCCGACGCGAAGATGCTGGGGCTCGTGAAGCCCGTCTCGGTCGGCATCTGCGGCGACGCCAGGGCGGCGGCGCTCTCGCTGGCCACGCGACTGCGGGCGAAGACGCTTGCCTGCCGCGCGAACCAGGACGCGCGCACGGCCGCAATCAACGCAGAAAGGGCGGCGTGGGAAAGAGAACTCGACGCCTGGACGCACGAGAAGGACGCCTGGTCGCTCGAAGTGGCGAGGAATTCGACGTACCTGCATCCGCGGCAGATGCTGCGCGAGCTCGAACGCGCGCTGCCTGCGGGCGCGATGGTGTCGACCGACATCGGCAACATCTGCTCGGTGGCGAACAGCTACCTGCGCTTCGAGCGTCCGCGCTCGATGTTCGCGGCAATGAGCTTCGGCAACTGCGGCTACGCGTTCCCGACGATCATCGGTGCCAAGGTCGCGGCACCCGGCCGGCCGGCGATCGCGTACGTGGGTGATGGCGCCTGGGGGATGAGCTTCGGCGAGCTGCAGACCTGCGTGCGCGAGAGCATTCCGGTCACCGCAATCGTGTTCAACAATGGCCAGTGGGGTGCCGAGAAGAAGAACCACGTCGACTTCTACGAAAACCGTTTCGTCGGCGTGAACCTCGATCGCCAGCCGTCCTGGGCGGCGGTTGCGCGCGCGATGGGCGCCGAAGGGCTCACGATCGACAAGCTTGCCGACGTCGGTCCTGCGTTGCGCGCGGGCGTCAAGGCGCAGGACGAAGGGAGGACGACGGTCCTCGAAGTGATGGTGACGCGTGAGCTGGGCGACCCGTTCCGCCGCGACGCGCTTGCGCTGCCGGTGCGCCACCTCGCCAAGTACCAGTCGACGTCCGCCCGTCGCGGTTGAAATTTTCTGAGGACCTCTCGATGAAGCTCCGTCTCTCGTCGTTGTTGCCGCTTGCCGCCTTCGCCTTCGCGCTCGCTGGACTTGCCGCTGCGCAGGACTATCCGTCGAAGCCGATACGATTCATTGTCCCGTACCCGCCCGGCGGCGGCACCGACGTGGTCGCGCGGATCATGAACGAGCAGCTTGCGGTGGAGCTCGGACAGCCGATCATCATCGACAATCGCGGTGGCGCTGCGGGCAATGTCGGGACGGACCTCGCGGCGAAGGCGCCGGCAGATGGCTACAACATCCTGTTCACGCTGTCGTCGCACACGATCAACCCGAAGCTCTATGACAAGCTGCCGTTCGATGTCGAGAAGGACTTCGTGCCGGTGAGCCTCGCGGCGCTGATCCCGCAGATCCTGGTCGTGCACCCGAGCGTGCCGGCGAATGACGTGAAGGAACTGATCGCGCTGGCGAAGGCCAGCCCCGGCAAGCTCAATTACGCGTCGGTGGGTACAGGCTCGCCCGGCCACATCGCGGGTGAATTGTTCAAGCTGAAGACCGGTGTCGACATCGTGCACGTGCCATACAAGGGCGGTGGTCCGGCAGTCGTCGACACGATTGGCGGGCAGGTGCAGTTGCTGTTCGTCTCGATGCCGGCGGCGTGGCAGCACGTGAAATCGGGGAAGCTCAAGGCACTTGCGGTTACCAGCGCCAAGCGCAGCGTCGCGGCACCGGACGTGCCGACGATCGCGGAGTCGGGCATTCCGGATTACGTCGTCGACTCATGGTACGGCGCGCTCGCGCCGGCAAGAACGCCGCCGGCGGCCGTTGCCCGCCTCAACGCCGCCTTCGTCAAGGTGCTGGAAAATCCGCAGGTGAAGGAAAAGCTGCTTGCGCAAGGCGCCGAGGCGGCGCCGTCGACGCCAGCCGAGTTCGACCGCGTGATCAAGGACGAGCTGGCGAAATGGGACTACGTGATCAAGACCGCGAAGATCCGTCCCGACTAAGGCAGTGAACGCAGTGTCGTCCGCATCGCCGGAAGCCGTCGTCGCCGAGCTCGTCGTGCGGGCGCGGGAGGCGCAGCGCGAGTTCGAGACCTGGACGCAGGAGCGCGTCGACGAAGCGGTGACCGCAGCCGGGTGGGCGATCGTCGAACCCGCGCGCAATCGGGCGCTGGCGGAACTCGCGGTGCGCGACACCGGGCTCGGAAATGTGGCCGACAAGATGGCGAAGAATCGCCGCAAGACGATCGGCCTCTTGCGCGACCTCAGGGGCGCGAAGTCGGTCGGGATCATCAGCGATGACCGCGAGCGCGGGCTGATCGAGATTGCGCGGCCGGTTGGCGTCGTGGCCGCGATCACACCGTCGACGAATCCGGCGGCAACGCCCGCCAACAATATTCTCAATGCGCTGAAGGGTCGCAACGCGATCGTCGTTGCGCCATCGCCAAAGGGCGCGTCGACACTTGCACTGCTGCTGGAATACCTGTGGGTGGAGCTCGACCGGGTTGGCGCACCGCGCGATGTCGTATTGGCGCTTCCGTCGCCGGTCACCCGCGAGCGGACGTATGCGTTGATGCGGCAGGTCGATCTCGTTGTCGCGACCGGCTCGCAGACCAACGTCCACGCCGCGTACCAAAGCGGCACGCCGGCGATCGGTGTGGGCGCCGGCAACGTTGCCGCGATCGTGGACGAGACGGCCGACATCCGCGATGCCGCGGCGAAGATCGCGCGCTCGAAGACCTTCGACCACGCGACGTCCTGCTCGTCGGAGAACAGCGTCGTCGCCGTCGAAGCCGTGGCGGACGCGTTGCTGGCGGCGCTCGCCAGCGAGGGCGGCGTGCGGCTCGACGGCGAGGAAACGGACCGGCTGCGCGAGACCATGTTCCCATCCGGCCAGCTTGCGCCCGAGGTCGTCGCACAGTCGGTGAGCGCGATCGCCGCGCTCGCCGGGCTCGTGCGGCCCGAGGTCGGAGAGGCGCGCTTCCTCGTGGTCGATGAGTCGGCCGTCGGCCCGGCGCACCCGTTTTCGGGCGAGAAACTCTCACCGGTGCTCGCGTTTTATCGCGTGCCGGATTTCGCGGCTGCGGCGGCCCGGGTCGAGCAATTGCTCGGCTATCAGGGCGCCGGGCATTCGGTCGGGTTGCACACGCGTCGGCCCGAGCGTGCCACCGAATTGGGGCTTACGCTGCCGGTGTGCCGTGTGATCGTCAACCAGGCGCACTGCTTCGCGACCGGCGGCAGCTTCGACAACGCGCTGCCGTTCTCGCTGTCGATGGGCTGCGGCACGTGGGGAAAGAACAGCATCTCAGACAACCTCAACTACCGGCATTTCCTGAATCTCACGCGCGTCGTTCATCCCCTGCCGCCCTCGCGCGTGCGCGAGCCCACCGACGAGGAACTATTCGGCGCCTATCGCCGGAAACACGGGGTCTGACGCGCGATGTCAGGATGACCACGATCCGCGCCGCGATCGACGGGCATGCCGAAGCCCGGCCCGAAGCACCGTTCCTGTTTGCGCCGGAGGCCTCCCTCACGATCACTCATGCCGAGCTGCGCAGCATGGCGCGCGCGGTGGCCGCCGAGCTCGCGACCCATGGTGTGAGTCCCGGCGGAGTCGTGTCTTATATGCTGCCCAACGGTGTCGCCGCCGCGAGCGTCTTTCTCGGTGCGATGTACGGCGGCTACGTTGTCTCGCCGTTGAGTCTCATCGCGCAGGACGCGCTGATCGAGCATGCGCTTGTGCACTCCGGGTCGCGGATCGTGTATGCGGCGCCGGAGTTCGCCGACCGGCTGCGCTCGCTTGTCGCGCGGGCGGGCCTCGCCACGATCATCCGAGCGACGGCGCCCGATGACCTTCTCCTGCAGTCCACCGCTGCGGGGCCGGATCATCCGCCAGGGCCGGAATCCCCGGCGCTGCTGATGTACACGTCGGGCACGACCGGCACGCCGAAGGGCGCGCTGTTGTCGCACCGGAATCTCATCCATGCCGGCCGGGCGGTCGCCGCAGCGCACGCGCTGACACCCGCCGATCGCGTGCTGTCGTCGCTGCCGCTCTACCACGTCAACGGTCAGTGCATCGCGACGATTTCGCCGCTGGTGTCGGGCGGCAGCGTCGTGATCCCGCACCGTTTCAGCGTGACGCAATGGTGGCCGCTCGTCGAACGCTACCGGCCGACGTGGTTGAACGTGGTCCCGACGATCATCGCGTATCTGCTCAACGGGCCGGATCTGACGCCGGCACAGGTTGACGCGTGCCGCCATGTCCGGTTCGCGCGCTCGGCCTCCGCCCCGCTGCCGCCCGAGCAGCACCGCGCGTTCGAGGCGCGGTTCGGCATTGGGGTGCTGGAAGCGATGGGGCTCACGGAATCCGCATCGGTAGCGTTCGCGAACCCGCTCGATGCCGGCGAGCGGAAGATCGGCTCACCCGGCCTGCCGCTGGGCATGGAGGCGCGCGTCGTCGCGCCCGACGGCGCCGTCCTGCGCGACGGCGAACAGGGCGAGATCGAATTGCGCGGCGACAACGTGATGCAGGGTTACCACAAGGATCCGGACGCAACCGCGCGGGTACTGCGTCCGGACGGCTGGCTCGCGACGGGCGACCTCGGCTATCGCGACGCCGACGGCTTCTATTTCGTCACCGGCCGTTTGAAGGAGCTGATCATCAAGGGCGGCGAGAACATCGCACCACGCGAAATCGACGAAGCGCTGCTTCTCCATCCAGCGGTGCTCGAGGCGGCGGCGGTCGGCATCCCGGATCCGAAGTACGGGCAGGAAATCCTCGCCTGCGTTGTGCTGAAGCCGTCATGCTCATGTGCCGAGGAAGAGCTGCGCGCGCATTGCCTCGGCGTGCTCGGCCGCTACAAGACACCAAAGGCGTTTCGTTTCGTCGCCGAGCTGCCGAAGGGACCGTCAGGCAAGGTCCAGCGGCTGAAGCTCGCCGGCGGCAAGGACTGAAAGCGCCGGACGTCGCCGGTGCGCGCCGCGGTATCATCCGGCCGTACATGCGGCGGCGCGGACCAGCGGGCGATGTTCCTCGGGCATTTCGCGGTAGCTATGGCGGCGAAGAAGGTGGCGCCCCGGCCGTCGCTCGGCACGTTGCTGCTGGCGGCGTTGCTGGTCGATGGCATTTGGCCTGTATTCCTGCTGCTCGGCTGGGAAAAGGTCGAGATCGTGCCGGGCATCACCGCGGTGACGCCGCTGCTGTTCGTCTCGTATCCGTACACGCACAGCCTCGTCGCCGGGGTGCTGTGGGCAGCGATTCTTGCCGGCGGCTACTACGCGCTGCGCCGCGACCGTCCCGGCGCGTTGTGGCTCGCCGCATTGGTGCTTTCGCACTGGGTGCTCGACTTCGCGTCGCACCGGCCGGACCTGCCGCTGTGGCCGGGCGGGCCGAAAGTCGGGCTCGGCCTGTGGTACTCGCTGCCGGCCACCCTCGCGGTCGAGTTCGCGCTGTTCGCGATCGGCGCCTGGATCTATGCCTCGGTCACGCGGTCGCGCGACCGGATCGGCGGCTACGCGATGTGGATCTTTGTCGCGGTGCTTGCGGCGATCTATGCGGCGAGCGTTTTCGGTCCGCCGCCGCCGTCCGTGCTAGTGCTGGCGTGGAGCGGCCTGCTGGGCTGGCTGTTCATCGTAGGGGCGTACTGGATCGACCGGCATCGCGAGCCGGCAACGACCTGACGCCACAATGACGTATCACGCGTTTGACATGGATTGCCTGCGCTGCAATGCGAAAAACCGTCCCGGACGCCGCTATTGTGCCAACTGCGGAACGGAGCTGCCGGTGGCCTGCGCAGCGTGCGGATTCGCTAATGAAGTCGCGGAGAAATTCTGCGGCGGTTGCGGGGCAACGCTTGCGCCGACAGGGGAAGCGAAGCCCGAGTCCGCCGGCGGCGCCGAGGGCGAGCGGCGACCGGTCACCGTTCTGTTCGCCGACCTCGTCGACTACACGCGGCTTGCGCAGGCGCTCGAGCTCGAGGACGTGCATGCGCTGCTCGGGCGCTTCTACGAGACGGTCGACGCCATCGTGGAGCGCTGCGGCGGCAGTGTCGACAAGCACATCGGTGATGCGCTGATGGCGGTTTTCGGCGCCCCGGTTGCGCACGGCGACGAGGCGCTGCGCGCGGTTCGCGCGGCCGATGAGATCCAGCGCGCCGTGCCGGCGCTCGGCGTCGAGCTGCGGCAGCCGCTGGCCGTGCACATCGGCATCGCGGCGGGCGAGGTCGTCGCGAGCGGCCTCGGTAGCGCGCAGCACCGGTCGTACACGGTGATCGGGCACTCGGTAAACCTCGCGGCCCGCCTGCTTAACCTCGCGCATGCCGGCGAGACGGTGCTCGATGATGCGGTGCATGCCGCGACGCGCCACCGGATTCGGTGTACGCCGATCGAAGGCGTCGAGCTGAAGGGGATCGACGCGCCGCTCACCGCGTGGCGCTTCGTCGAGTTCAGGGACACGGCGGCGCCCGAAGGGACGTCCTTCGTCGGGCGCGCGGCGGAGCTTGCGCAACTCGCCACCGCGCTGCAAAGCTGCGCCACCAGCGGGACCGGGGCAACTATCCTGATCCGCGGCGACGCGGGGATCGGCAAATCGCGGCTCTTGGGCGAACTGCAGCGGCGGGCGCAGTCGCAGGGCTTCGCATCCCATACGGGGCTGGTGCTGGATTTCGGTATCGCCGAAGGGCGCGACGCCATCCGCGAAGTCGTTGCGGGGCTGCTGCAACTCGCTCCCGGCGCCGACGCGCTGACGCGCGGCGAGGCGCTCGAACGGGCGCTGGCGGAGCACAAGGACGGCGCGCAATGGCGGCCGTTTCTCACCGATCTCCTCGACCTGCCGCAGTCGGCGGATGCCCGTGCCCTGTACGAAGCGATGGACAATGCGGTGCGCCAGCGCAGGCGCGCGGCAGCGGTCGTACGGGTACTGCAGCACGAGAGCCGGCGCCGGCCTGTTCTCATTGTCGTCGAGGACGTGCACTGGGCCGACCCCATCACGCTCGACTATCTTGCCGCGCTCACGCGCGCCATGGCTACGATGCCGGCGGTGCTCTTGTTGACCACGCGGCCGGAGGGCGATCCGCTCGACTGGAAGTGGCGCGCATCGGTCGAGGGGAGCCCTCTGCTGACGATCGATCTCGGGCCGCTCGCGGCAACCGACGCGCAGGCGCTCGCCGACGGGTTCGTCTCGGCGTCGCGCGGATTCGCGCGCAAGTGCATCGAGCGTGCGGGAGGCAATCCGCTGTTCCTCGAGCAGCTGCTGCGCGCTGCCGGGGAGGAGCAGGACCGGCTGCCGATGTCGCTGGCGAGCCTCGTGCTCGCGCGGATGGACCGGTTGCCCGAGCGCGACCGTGTGGCGCTGCGGGCGGCTGCGGTGATCGGCCAGCGCTTTTCGCTCTCGGTGGTGCGCCGCCTTTCGCAGTTCGCGGATTACGATTGCGGCAAGCTGGTCGAGCATCAGCTCATCCGTCCCGAGGGCGACGAATACCTGTTCGCGCATGCGCTGATCCGCGACGGCGTCTACGCCTCTCTCACGCGCGCGCGCCGGGCCGAGCTGCATCGCGCGGCGGCCGACTGGTACGGCGAACGCGATCCGACGCTGCGCGCCGAGCACCTCGATCGCGCCGAGGCACCCGAAGCGCCGCAGGCTTACTTGGCGGCGGCCCGGGCGCAGTGGTCCGCGTTTCATCTCGAGCGGGCGCTCGCACTTGCCGAGCGCGGCGCGGGGCTCGCCCGCGACCCCGCGGATGTCCACGCGCTCAACATGCTTCGTGGCAGCCTGCGGTTCCAGGCGGGAGAGGGCATGCCGGCGATCGACGCGTACCAGGTCGCACTCGCCGCCGCACTGTCGCCGGCGGACCGTTGCCGCGCGTTGCTGGGAATTGCGGCCGGCCACCGGCTCACCGCGGGCGTCGACGCCGCATTCGCCGCATTGGCCGAAGCCGAGCCGATCGCAGTTGCGCAGCAGTTGACCCGCGAACTCGCCGAGCTGCACTACACGCGGGGCAACCTGCACTTCGCGCGCGCCGCCGTGGCGGAATGCCGGGCCGAGCACGAGGCTGCGCTCGCTTGCGCGCAGTCGCTCGGGGATCCCGAATGGGAGGCACGCGCCCTTTCCGGGCTCGCCGACGCCGACTATGCCGCGGGCCGAATGCGTACTGCGCTGGGCCGTTTCGCGCACTGCGTTGCGCTGTGCGACGCGCACGGCATGACGCGCGTCGCAATTCCCAACCGCGTGATGATCGGACATTGCCGTTGCTATGTCACCGAGTTCGACGCCGGACCGGCCGAAATGGAGGCCGCGCTCGCCCTTGCCGTGCAGGTCGGCGACAAGCACGCGGAAATGTTCGCGTTGGAGTCGCTCGGGGTGGCGCTGACCCTCTGCGGACGCTACGCCGAAGCCGAGCCGGTGCTGCAGCGAAGCCTGAACCTGGCGGAAGCGGTCGGAGCGCGGCGCTATCAGGCTTTGGTCCTGGCCTGTCTTGCGCAATGCCGTCTCGAGCGGGGACACAAGGCGGACGCCTGCGAGATGATCGAGCGCGCCCTCGCGATCGCCCATGAAACGGGCATGGGCTTCGGCGGTCCGCTGATCCTTGGACTCAAGCTGCGGATGATCGACGATCCGCAGGAGCGCGAGCGCTGCGAGGCGGAGGCCGAGGTGCTGCTCAACAGCGGGTCGGTCTCGCACAATCAGATCGGCTTCTGGCGGCACGTCATCGAGGACGCGCTCGACCGCGGCGACTGGCCACGCGCATTGAAGCACGCGGCGTCGCTCGAGGATTACACGCGTGCCGAGCCGCTCTCGTATTGCGATTTCGTCATCGCTCGATGCCGCGCCATCGTGGGGCTGGCGGCGCGGCCCGACGATGCAGCGACGCAAGGCGAACTCGCCCGGTTGCAGCGTGAATCCGCCGCGCTGCGCTGGCCCATCGGCTGGCCGGACTGGGCAGTCCGCGGCCTCGCGCCGCCTACCCAATCCGGCTGACGCGCCGCCTCGCCTCGCAAAGGGGGTTGCGCGCAGCCTTCCGGCTGTCACATCTGTCACGGCCGTGTCATCTTGCTGTAACAGGGCGCTGTAACAATCGCGGGCATCCCTTTCCACGAGAACAGATGCCATGCGCAAGTACCTGACCCAAGGCTTCCTAGCCGCCGCGATCGTTGCGTTTGGACTTTCCTCGGCGTCCGCGATCGACATCACCGGCGCCGGCGCGACTTTTCCGTACCCGATCTACGCGAAGTGGGCCGAGGCCTATAAGCAGAAATCCGGCAACAGCCTCAACTACCAGTCGATCGGCTCGGGTGGCGGCATCGCCCAGATCAAGAACAAGACCGTCGATTTCGGCGCGTCCGACATGCCGTTGAAGGCGGAGGACCTGCAGCAGGCGGGCCTGATGCAGTTTCCAGCGATCATCGGCGGCGTGGTGCCGATCGTGAATCTAGACGGCGTCGCGCCCGGGGCGATCAAGTTCAACGGGCCCCTGCTCGCCGACATCTATCTGGGCAAGATCAAGACCTGGAACGACAAGGCGATCGCCGACCTCAATCCCGGTCTGAAGCTCCCCGCCGATCCGATCACCGTCGTGCGCCGTTCGGATGGCTCCGGCACCACGTTCCTCTGGACCGATTACCTGTCGAAGGTAAGTCCCGAATGGAAGCAGAAGGTCGGGGCGAGCACCGCGGTGGCGTGGCCGGAGGGCGTCGGTGGCAAGGGCAACGAGGGCGTGTCTGCGTACGTGCAGCGGATCAAGGGCTCGATCGGCTACGTCGAGTACGCGTACGCGAAGAAGAACAAGATGGCGTACGGCGCCGTGCAGAACAGGGATGGCCAGTTCGTGCAGCCGGACGACATGGCGTTCCAGGCCGCTGCCGCCGGCGCCGACTGGAAGGGTGCCCCGGGCTTTGGGGCGATCCTGACCGATCAGCCGGGGAAGGCGAGCTGGCCGATCACCGGTGCGAGCTTCATTCTCGTGCACGCGAAGCCGGAGAAGCCGCAGAACGTCGCCGAAGTGCTCAAGTTCTTCGATTGGTCGTTCCACAACGGCCAGAAGATGGCGGAGGAACTCGACTACGTGCCGATCCCCGACGCCGTCGTGAAGGTCATTGCCGATGCGTGGAAAGCGCAGATCAAGGATGCGGCGGGCAAATCGGTCTGGAACTGACGGTTTGCCGGAAATCCCAACCGCTGCTTCCCGCTCCTGAAGCAAGCGTCTGCCGGCCGCGAATTCCACGTCGCGGCCGGCTCTTTTTGTCCAAGGGTTATCATGTCCGCTTCCTCGATTGCGGCCGCGCTTCCGACCGTCATGACGCCCCCACAGGAGTTGCGCGCCGCGCGCGAGCCGACGCCGCCCGCGCGCCGGCAGGGCGCGCCGCGCTGGCAGGATTGGCTGTTCGAACGCACGACCGAGTTTTTCGCACTGTTCGTTCTGTTCACGCTCGTCGGCATCATCGTCGCGCTCGCCTGGGCGGCGGTTCCCGCATTCCAGAAATTCGGCTTCGCATTCTTCTCCACCAACATCTGGGATCCGGTAAAGATGGAGTTCGGCGCACTGGCGCCGATCTACGGCACGATCGTGACCTCTGCGATCGCACTCGCGATCGGCGTGCCGGTCAGCTTCGGCATTGCGCTGTTCCTCACCGAAATGTGCCCCGTGTTTCTAAAGCGGCCGCTGGGCACGGCCGTCGAGTTGCTGGCGGCAGTACCGTCGATCATCTACGGGATGTGGGGCCTGTTCGTCTTCGCTCCGTTCTTCGGCGATCACATCCAGCCCGTGCTGACACGGCTCCTCGGCGACCTGTGGATCCTCGGACCGCTCTTCCGCGGGGCGCCGAACGGCATCGGCGTGCTGTCGGCCGGCATCATCCTGTCGGTCATGGTGATCCCGTTCATCGCGTCGGTGATGCGCGACGTGTTCGAGGTCGTGCCGGCCGTGCTTAAGGAGTCCGCGTACGGCCTCGGCGCGACGACGTGGGAAGTCGTCTGGAACATCGTGCTGCCCTACACGAGGATCGGCGTCATCGGCGGCATCATGCTCGGTCTCGGGCGGGCACTGGGTGAAACGATGGCGGTGACGTTCGTCATCGGCAACGCGTACCGGATCAGCGCGTCGCTGTTCGAGCCGGGCAATTCGATCGCTTCCGCGCTCGCCAACGAGTTCAATGAGGCGGCCGAACCCGTGCACCGCGCCGCGCTGATCGAGTTGGGCCTCATCCTGTTCCTGCTGACCTTCGTGGTGCTCGCGTTTTCGCGGCTTCTGCTGGCACAACTCGCCAAGGGCGAAGGCCGTAGCACTTGACGCGACGATCGCGATGACCAACATCTACCGCAAGCGCCTCATCACCAACCGGGTGAATCTCGTCATGTCGCTCGGTACGATGGCATTCGGCATGGCATTCCTGCTATGGATTCTATGGGTGCTTTTCGCGAACGGCTTCGCTGCGCTTTCACCCACGCTGTTCACGCAGACGACGCCGCCGCCGGGGTCGGCCGGCGGACTCGCGAACGCCATCTACGGCAGCGTGCTCATCGTGCTGGTCGCGACCTTCGTCAGCACGCCGATCGGAATTCTTGCCGGCATCTACCTCGCCGAATTCGGCAAGGACGGCTGGGTCGCGCGGCTGACGCGCTTTATCAACGACATCCTGCTCTCGGCGCCGTCGATCGTCATCGGCCTGTTCGTCTACACGGTCTACGTGATGCAGGTCGGCCACTTCTCGGGCTGGGCGGGCTCGGCAGCGCTGGCGCTGATCGCGATCCCCGTTGTCGTGCGCACGACCGAGAACATGCTCCACCTCGTGCCCGCGAGCCTGCGCGAGGCTGCGGTAGCGCTCGGTGCGCCGATGTGGAAGGTGATCCTCAAGGTAACGCTCCGCGCCGTGCGCGGCGGCGTGGTCACCGGCGTCCTGCTCGCTGTCGCGCGGATGTCGGGCGAGACTGCGCCGCTGCTCTTCACGGCACTCAACAACCAGTTCTGGAGCACCAACATGGACGCGCCGATGGCGAATCTGCCAGTCGTCATCTTCCAGTTCGCAATGAGCCCCTTCGACGATTGGAAGTCGCTCGCCTGGGCTGCGGCGCTGCTGATCACGCTGACCGTACTCATCATCAACATCCTGGCGCGTACGGTGTTCCGCCAGACCGCCGTCCGCTGATGTCGCGCGCCGCGAGGGAGAGAAGGCAATGAGCGCCGCAGGAATCGCGCTGCCCGTCGAGCCGCGGGCCCCGGCGCCGGAAGTCGCGGGAGCGCCGCCGAAGATGTCGATCCGCGATCTCGACTTCTACTACGGCCGGTTCCAGGGCCTGAAGAACATCAACCTCGACGTGGCCGAACGCCGGGTCACCGCGTTCATCGGGCCTTCCGGCTGCGGCAAGTCGACGCTGCTGCGTACGCTCAACCGAATGTATTCGCTGTATCCCGGCCAGCGCGCCGTTGGCGAAATCATGCTGGACGGAGAAAACATCCTTGCGCCGGGCGTCGACATCAACATGCTGCGCGCGAAAGTCGGCATGGTGTTCCAGAAGCCGACGCCGTTTCCGATGTCGATCTACGACAACATCGCCTTCGGCGTCGGTCTCTACGAAAGCCTCTCGGCGCGCAACATGGACGAGCGCGTCGAATGGGCGCTCACCAAGGCCGCGATGTGGGACGAGGCGAAGGACAAGCTGAAGCAGAGCGGGATGGCGCTCTCGGGCGGCCAGCAGCAGCGGCTGTGCATCGCGCGGGCTGTCGCGGTCAAACCGGAAGTGCTGCTGCTCGACGAGCCGACCTCCGCGCTCGATCCGATCTCGACGGCGAAGATCGAAGAGCTGATTACCGAGCTCAAGGAAGAGTATACGATCGCGATCGTCACCCACAACATGCAGCAGGCAGCGCGGGTATCCGATTTCACCGGCTACATGTACCTGGGCGAGCTGATCGAGTTCGGCGAGACCGACCAGATCTTCCTCAAGCCGAAGCAGAAGGACACCGAGGACTACATCACCGGCCGCTTCGGCTGATGCCGGTCCCAAGGGAACTCTTGCCATGACCGAGCACACACACAAGCAATTCGACGCCGAGATGGAGACGATCCGGACCGGCGTCATGGCAATGGGCGGGCTCGTCGAGACGCAGCTGGCGCGCGCCATTGCCATCCTCGGCGCGCACGAGGACGATGGCACGATCGACCAGATCGGCGCCGACGAGCTGGCGATCAACCAGATGCAGATGACGATCGACCAGCAGTGCAGCCAGATCATTGCCAAGCGGCAACCGGCGGCCATCGATCTGCGAATGATCCTCACCATCACCAAGATCGTGAACGACCTCGAGCGGGTCGGCGACGAGGTGAAGAAGATCGGCTACAAGGCGGCGCAAACGCGTGGCAACGATCGTCTGGTGCGGATGCGCGAGTTCGATGTCGTCCGCGCGGCCGACCATGCGAAAACAATGCTGCAGATGACGCTCGACGCGTTCGCCCGGCTCGACGTCACCGCCGCTGCCGAGGTGATCGACCGCGACGAGGAGATCGACGCGGCGTTCCATGCCATCATGCGCCAGCTGATCAGCTACATGATGGAGGACCCGCGGACGATCACGCCTGCGCTCGAGATCGTATTCATCGCCAAATCGGTCGAGCGCATCGGCGACCACGCGAAGAACATCGCCGAGGCGGTGGTGCAGGTCGTCAAGGGCAAGGACGTTCGCCATGCGACCGCCGAGCAGATCCGGGCGGAGGTCGCCGAGGAATGAGCGCAAGCGTGGGGGTCCCATGACGCCGACGATTCTCGTCGTCGAGGACGAGCCGGCGATCCTCGAGCTCCTCAACGTCAATCTCGCCGACGCCGGCTACGCGGTGCGATCGGCGCCGGACGCCGAATCGGCGCAGGCGCAATTGAAGCAGGCGCTGCCCGATCTTCTTCTGCTCGACTGGATGCTTCCCGGCCAGTCGGGGCTCGCGCTCGCGAAGGAGCTGCGCGCGGATGCCCGGACGAAGGAGCTGCCGATCATCATGGTCACTGCGCGCACCGACGAGGCCGACAAGGTCGCGGGCCTCGAGGCCTGGGTCGACGACTATGTGACCAAACCGTTCTCGCCGCGCGAGCTGAAGGCGCGGATCAAGGCGGTGCTGCGCCGGCGTGCACCGGAAGCCGCGCAGGAGCCGCTTGCCGCTGGCGCGCTGACGCTCGACCCGTCGACACACCGGGTGACCGTCGGCCCGCAGCCGGTGCCGATCGGTCCGACCGAATTCCGGCTGTTGCGCTTCTTTCTCGCGCGTCCCGAGCGGGTGCACACGCGGGCACAGCTGCTGGACCAGGTGTGGGGAGACCACGTCTACATCGAGGAACGTACGGTGGACGTCCATATCCGCCGGCTGCGCCAGGCACTCGCTCCCTTCGGTCAGGAGCGGTTGATCGAGACGGTGCGCGGCGCCGGGTACCGGCTCGCGCTGCCGCGCTGACCGCGGCCGGGGCTCCGCGCAACGTCATGAATTCCGCGCTCCGGTCCGGACTCGTTGTGCCCGCGATCGTCGCGGTGCTGACGACGATTGTGGCGGTCGCGTTCGGCGTGGAGTGGGCGCTGACGGTGCTGGCAATCGGCGCCGGTGGCATCGTGGTCTTCCACCTGTGGCACCTCGGTCGGCTCGGGAGCTGGGCGGAAGGCCCGGCGGATGCGCCGGTGCCCGAAGGCCGCGGAAGCTGGAGTGTCGCCTTCTCGGCGCTGTACCGGCGCGTGCGCATTCGCAATCTCGCGCAGCGCGAACTCGCCGATGCGATGGAGCGCTTCCGCAGCGTTGCCGAAGCGATCCCCGACGGCATGGTCGTGCTCGATGCCGCACACCGCGTCGAATGGGCGAATGCGCGCGCGCAGGCGCACCTCGGACTCGATCTCGCGCACGACACCGGTGCGCCGCTCGTGAACCTCGTGCGCCAACCGGAGTTCATCCGATATCTCGAAGTGGGGAACTACTCCGATGCGGTGACCATCGCCTCGCAGCGCGAGCCTGGCGCCACGCTGTCGATCCAGATCATTCCATTCGGCATCGCGGAAAAGCTGCTGATCAGCCGCGACATCACGCAGCTCGAGGCGGTCGCGCGGATGCGGCGCGACTTCATCGCCAACGTCTCGCACGAGCTGAAGACTCCGCTCACGGTCGTCGCAGGCTTCATCGAGACGCTGCAGGACATCGAGCTCGAACCGCGGCAACGCGCACGCTACCTCCAGCTCATGCACGAGCAGGCGCGCAACATGAAGCGTCTGGTCGATGATCTGCTCACGCTATCCGCGCTCGAAAGCGACCAGAACGTGCTCACCGAGGCGCCGTTCGCGATCGAACCCCTGCTGCTTGCTCTGTCGTCCGACGCCAAGGCCTTGTCGGGCGGCCAGCACGCAATCGCGCTCGACATGCGCGATGCGGCGACCGTGCTGGGCAGCCGGGACGAACTCGCGAGCGCGTTCGGCAATCTCGTCAGCAATGCCATCCGCTACACGCCAGCCGGCGGCACGGTCACACTATCGTGGCGTGTCGCCGACGACGGAAGCGGTGAGTTTGGCGTCGAGGACACGGGCATCGGTATCGCCGCCGAACACATTCCCCGACTCACCGAGCGGTTCTACCGCGTCGACCGCAGCCGTTCCCGCGCGACAGGAGGCACCGGCCTCGGGCTGGCGATCGTCAAGCACGTGCTGCTGCGGCACGATGCGGAACTCGACGTTACGAGCGAACCGGGCCGCAGCAGTACCTTTACCGTGCGCCTGCCCGCGCGGCGCGTGCAGCGAGCTGTGTCGCCGGAGGCCCTGCCGGCAACGATCTCGTCGGCTACCAGTAGCTGAGCGCGGCGCGGAACAGCGCCTTCAGGTCGTCGCGGCCGACATCCTTCGGCGCGTTGCGGATGACGCGGTACTGCGGCTCGGCCCCGGTCGCGAGCGCATCCAGGTGAGTGTCGTCGAAGCCGAGCGCGCGGAGGCCGTTCGGCATCGCCGCCGCCTGCATCAGCTCGATCACGCGCGCGGCGAGAATATCGCCGGCGTCGTCGGGGCGCGCGCCGAACGTCCGCGCGCCGAGGCACTGCGCGCCGTGCAGGTGTCGCTCGGGACAGCACGGTGCGGTGAACCGCCACACCGACGGGTTGTTGAGCACGACCGCCATCCCGTGCGGGACCAGCGTCTTGCCTTCCGGATAGCCGGCGACATGCCAGTCCTTCGCCAGTCCTGACACCGCATAGGACAGGCCATGCGGCAGGTGGCAGCCGGCGGCGTTGAACGCGATGCCGGCCAGCATCGCCGCGTACATCATTTCGGTACGGGCCTCGGTATCGGACGCATCGTTCACCGCACGCACGAGGTAGCGGCCGACGCTTTTGAGCGCCTCGGTGGCGAGCATGTCGGAAAACGGGTTCGCGCCTTGCGACACGGGGCGGTTCACGCCGCGTGCCGGATTGAGCCGCCGCGGGTACGCGCGCGCAGTCAGCGATTCGAGCGCATGGCTCATGCAGTCGAACCCGGTGGCCGCGACCGCGTTCTTCGGCAACGACGCGGCGACGGTCGGATCGATCAGCGCGACATCGGGAATCAGCCGGCGCGAGATGATCCCCGTCTTCGCGTTGATCGAGCGCAGGTTGAAGATCGCGATGCCGGTGGTCTCGGAACCGGTGCCGGATGTCGTCGGGCAGGCGATATGCGGCTTGACGGCGCCCGGCACCTTCTGTCCACTGCCGATCGGCGCATTCACGTAGGCCATGAACTCCGCGGGATGGCTCGCGTACAGGTTCGCCGCCTTGCATGTGTCCATCACCGAGCCGCCGCCGACCGACACGAAGCCGTCGAAGCGGCCCGTCGCGGCGAAGCGGGCGGCGTCCTGGAACGAGGCATCGGTCGGCTCGATGACCACCGCGTCGTAGACGGCGACGTCGACCCCGGCCGCCGCGAGCGATGCCTTCACCGTGGCCACGTACTCGCCCGACGTCAGGCGCGGGTCGGTGAACAATGCGACGCGCTTCAGGCCCATTTCGCGCGCGTGGTCGCCGGCCTCGGCGAGCACCCCGGCGCCGAACGTGAACGTCGGCATCCCGACGGTGAAGCCGCGATCGCTTCCCTCGACGGCGGCGAAATCGGCGTGGCAGCAGGACATGGTAGCTCCCTAGTTCGCGTTGCGCAGGATCAGGTCGGCGGCCTTCTCGGCGATCATGATGACGGGCGCGTTGGTGTTCCCGGACACGATGGTGGGCATGACGCTGCAGTCGATGACGCGCAATCCGCCGATCCCGTGGACGCGGAGCTCCGGATCGACGACAGCCAGCGCATCTCCCGCCGGCCCCATCTTGCACGTGCCGGCCGGATGGAAGATCGTCGCTCCCTTGTTCCGCGCGAATTCGAGCAGGTCGTCGTCGGTGACGGCGTCGGGTCCCGGCCGGTATTCACCGGCGACATACGGCGCGAGCGCACGCGTCGCGGCGAGGCGGCGCGCGAGCCTTATTCCCGCGATCAGCGTCGCGCGATCGCGTGGCGTCGACAGGTAATTGGGCTGCATCGCCGGCGCAGCAAGCGGGTCCGGCGATTTCATGCGTACGAATCCGCGCGCTTCGGGCTGCAGCTGGCACACCGACATCGTGAATCCCGCGAACGTGTGGACCGGGGAACCGGCCATGTCCGACGACAGGGTCGCCAGGTGGAACTGCACGTCCGGACGCGCGAGCGCCGGGTCGGTCCGTGCGAAGACGCCGCCCTGATTGATGCCGACCGCCATTGGTCCGGTACGGGTCACGATGTAGCGCATCCCCATCGCCAGCGTTCGCCACGATGACGCGAGCGTATCGTTGGTCGTGATCGGCTTCGTGCAGCGGAAGATCACGCGCGCCTGCAGGTGGTCCTGGAGGTTCTCGCCGACGCCGGGAAGGGCGTGGGTGACCGGAACACCGAATGTCTGCAGCACGCTTGGTGGCCCGATGCCCGACAGTTGCAGGAGCTGCGGCGAACGAAGCGCACCCGCCGCGACGATCACCTCGCGCCGGGCCGCGACGGTAAGATCGCGGCCGCCGCGTCGATAGGCGACGCCGGTGGCGCGCCGGCCGTCGAGGAGAATCCGGGTCGCCTCTGCGTCCGTCGCGACGACAAGGTTCGCGCGACCCCGCGCCGGGCGCAGATACGCGGCGGCGGTCGAGCAGCGGAAGCCGCGATGCGTCGTGAGTTGGTAGTAGCCAACGCCTTCCTGCTTCGCGCCGTTGAAGTCGTCGTTAGGCGGAATGCCGATCTCGGCACCGGCGGCGATCAGCGCCTCGACCAGCTCGTGTTTGGCACCGATGTCGGACACCCAGAGCGGGCCCTCGGCGCCGTGCCATTCGGAGGCGCCGCGGACGTTGTGCTCGAGTTTGCGGAAGTAGGGCAGCACGTCGGCATAGCTCCAGCCGGCGTTGCCGAGCGCGGCCCAGTGGTCATAGTCGTCGCGGTGACCGCGGATGTAAATGAGCCCGTTGATCGCGCTCGACCCGCCGAGCGTGCGGCCGCACGGCCAGTAGATCTTCCGGCCGTTCATTCCCGGTTCCGGCTCCGTTTCGAAGCGCCAGTTGTAAACCGGGTGGAACATCGTCTTCGCATACCCGATCGGAATGTGGATCCACGGATACCAGTCGCGCGGGCCGGCTTCGAGCAGCAGCACGGACTGCCGGCCGTCCGCCGACAACCGATGGGCAAGTACGCAGCCTGCGGTGCCGCCGCCAACGATGACGAAATCGGCCTCGGTCATGAGGTTGCGGGGGGCACGCTGCCGGCCGCGTAACGGAAACCCCGAATCGGCGCAAACACCGTCCGAATCCCGTTGATTTTCAGGGGTTTGACACTTGGGCCCATAAATTGCTAAACTTGCATGTTCCGTCGGAGGGGTTCCCGAGCGGTCAAAGGGAGCAGACTGTAAATCTGCCGGCTCTGCCTTCGAAGGTTCGAATCCTTCCCCCTCCACCATGCCAGAGGACAGACGACAGGGGACAGAAGACAGCACTAGGCAACGCGCGCGCTCCGAGTTTCCGTCCTCTATCTTCGGTTCTCAATCTTCTGGCAGGCGGGTGTAGCTCAATGGTAGAGCAGAAGCCTTCCAAGCTTATGACGAGGGTTCGATTCCCTTCACCCGCTCCAACGGTAGCAGGATCGGATTTCGCCGTCGACCGGCAGCCCATGTAGCTCAGTGGTAGAGCACTCCCTTGGTAAGGGAGAGGTCGAGCGTTCAATCCGCTCCATGGGCACCACGAATTCGCATCTGAACAACGACGTCTGAAGGAGTCTCAAAAATGGCCAAGGGCAAATTCGAGCGGACGAAGCCGCACGTGAACGTGGGGACGATTGGGCACGTGGATCACGGGAAGACGACGCTGACGGCGGCGATGACGCTGGTGCTGTCGAAGAAGTATGGAGGGGAGGTGAAGGCGTACGACCAGATTGACAATGCGCCGGAGGAGAAGGCGCGGGGGATCACGATCAACACGGCGCACGTGGAGTACGTGACGGAGAAGCGGCACTACGCGCACGTGGACTGTCCGGGGCACGCGGACTACATCAAGAACATGATTACCGGGGCGGCGCAGATGGATGGGGCGATCCTGGTGGTGAGTGCGGCCGATGGGCCGATGCCGCAGACGCGGGAGCACATCTTGCTGGCGCGGCAGGTGGGGGTGCCCTACATCGTGGTGTACATGAACAAAGCGGACATGGTGGATGACAAGGAGCTGTTGGAGTTGGTGGAGATGGAGGTGCGGGAGCTGTTGTCGAAGTACCAGTTTCCTGGGGACAAGACGCCGATCGTGATTGGCAGTGCGAAGATGGCGCTGGAGGGGGACAAGAGCGAGATGGGGGAGGGGTCGATTTTCAAGCTGGCGGAGGCGCTGGACAGTTATATACCGCAGCCGCAGCGGGCGATCGACGGGCCGTTTTTGATGCCGGTGGAGGACGTGTTCAGTATTTCGGGGCGTGGCACGGTGGTGACGGGGCGGGTGGAGCGTGGGGTGGTGAAGGTGGGGGACGAGCTGGAGATTGTGGGGCTGAAGCCGACGTTGAAGACGGTGTGCACTGGGGTGGAGATGTTCCGCAAGCTGCTGGACCAGGGGCAGGCGGGGGACAACGTTGGGGTGCTGCTGCGGGGGACGAAGCGGGAGGAGGTGGAGCGTGGTCAGGTGCTGGCGAAGCCGGGGTCGATCACGCCGCACACGAAGTTCAGTTGTGAGGTGTATGTGCTGTCGAAGGAGGAGGGGGGGCGGCACACGCCGTTTTTTCCGGGGTATCGGCCGCAGTTTTATTTTCGCACCACGGACGTGACGGGGAGCTGCGAGCTGCCGGCGGGGACCGAGATGGTGATGCCTGGGGACAACGTGGCGATGACGGTCCAGTTGATTGCGCCGATTGCGATGGAAGAGGGGTTGCGGTTCGCGATTCGCGAGGGTGGCCGGACGGTGGGTGCCGGCGTCGTGGCGAAGATCATCGAGTGAGAGCGTGCCGCAGCGCTTCCGTCGAGGCGCCGAACGAACAGGATAGGCCAGTAGCTCAATTGGCAGAGCGGCGGTCTCCAAAACCGCAGGTTGGGGGTTCGATTCCCTCCTGGCCTGCCACTCCAGATGTCAGAAGTCAGTTGACAGCTGGCAGTGGTGCAAGAGGACTACGCGGAGTTGTGCCGCAGGCAGAGGTTGCTGCCAACTGACTAAAGTCAACTGACCCCTGATGATCGACAAGATAAAGATTGCGGTGGCGGTCGCGTGTGTGGTCGCCGGCGTGTGGGCGTACTACTTCTTCGCCGATGCGGCGTTGGTGCTGCGCGTGCTGATGGTGCTGGGCGGGCTCGTCGCCGCGGGCGTCGTCGCGTGGCTGTCCGAGCCCGGCAAGGAGTTCTTCGCGTTCGCACAGGAGGCGTGGGCCGAAGCCGGCCGGGTGTCGTGGCCGACACGCAAGGAAACGATCCAAACGACGGCGATCGTCTTCGCCTTCGTCGTGATCATGGCGCTGTTCCTGTTTGCCGTGGACTCGACGCTGGCGTGGATCGTGAAGCTTACGACCGGGCGGGGCGAGTGATGAGCAAGAAGTGGTACGTCGTCCATGCCTACTCGGGATTCGAGAAGAGCGTGCAGCGGGCGCTGACCGATCGCATCAAGCGCTCCGAGATTCCCGACCAGTTCGGCAAGATCCTGGTGCCGGTCGAGGAAGTCGTCGAGATGAAGGGCGGTCAGAAGGCGATTTCCGAGCGCAAATTCTTTCCCGGGTACGTGCTGGTCGAGATGGAAATGACCGACGACTCGTGGCACCTGGTGAAGAGCACGCCGAAGGTCACCGGATTCGTGGGCGGCACGGCCAACAAGCCGACGCCGATCACGCAGAAGGAAGTCGACGCGATCCTGCGGCAGGTGCAGGAAGGCGTGGAAAAACCGCGCCCGAAGGTGCTGTTCGAGATGGGCGAGGCGGTGCGCGTCCGGGAAGGCCCGTTCACCGATTTCCACGGCAATGTCGAGGATGTGAACTACGAGAAGAGCAAGCTCAGGGTATCGGTGACGATCTTCGGACGGTCGACGCCGGTGGAGCTGGATTTCTCGCAGGTCGAAAAAGCATAGTCCGTCGCGCCGGCGAAGCCGGCTCGGCGGACTATGTGTCCACGTTCGAGCGTCGTCGATGCCGACGCTCAACGTGGACGAGGCCCACGCTGTACGGGTGGGCTTTTGAGAGGCGAGGGCGTCTCGGTTTGCGAGATGTTGCTAGCGGTGCTGGGCAGTTGAACCGGGGAGGGCGCGATCGAGCATTCGCGTCCGCTTGGACCCACTAGGAGACAGAGATGGCGAAGAAAATCGTCGGCTTCATCAAGCTGCAGGTCCCGGCGGGCAAGGCGAATCCCAGCCCGCCCATCGGGCCCGCGCTCGGCCAGCGCGGCTTGAACATCATGGAATTCTGCAAGGCATTCAACGCGCAGACGCAGAAGGTCGAGCCGGGCCTGCCGATTCCCGTGGTGATCACGGCCTACGCGGACAAGAGTTTCACTTTCGTGATGAAGACGCCGCCGGCTACCGTGCTGATCAAGAAGGCGTCGAAGGTCGAGAAGGGCAGCAGCAAACCGCACACCGACAAGGTCGGCAAGCTGACGCGCGCGCAGGCGGAAGAGATCGCGAAGGCGAAGATGCCCGACCTCACCGCGGCCGACATGGACGCCGCGGTGCGCACGATCGCCGGCAGCGCGCGCAGCATGGGCATCACGGTCGAAGGAGTGAAGTGATCATGGCGGCCGAACAGAAGCTCCCGAAGCTCTCGAAGCGCATGAAGACGGTCCGCGGCAAAGTGGACCCCAGCAAGGCGTACCCGCTCGACGAAGCGCTGAAGCTCGTCAAGGAGACAGCTGTCGCCAAATTCGACGAGTCGGTAGACGTCGCGGTCAACCTTGGCGTCGACGCGAAGAAGTCCGACCAGACGGTGCGTGGTTCGGTCGTGCTGCCGGCCGGCACGGGCAAGAAAGTCCGCATCGCCGTGTTCGCGCAGGGGGACAAGGCGAAGGTCGCGCTTGACGCCGGCGCCGACATCGTCGGCTTCGAGGATCTCGCCGCGAAGATCAAGGAAGGCTTCATGGATTTCGACGTGGTGATAGCGTCACCGGACGCGATGCGCGTCGTCGGCCAGCTGGGCCAGATCCTGGGCCCGCGCGGCCTGATGCCGAACCCGAAGGTCGGGACCGTGAACGCCGATGTTGCCACCGCGGTCAAGAATGCGCGGGCGGGCCAGGTGCAGTACCGGACCGACAAGGGCGGCATCGTCCAATGCACGATCGGCCGCGCGTCGTTTGCGCCCGAGCAGCTGAAGACGAATCTGATGGCACTGATCGAGGCGCTGAACAAGGCGAAACCGCAAGGCACGAAGGGCGTGTATCTGAAGCGGATCAGCGTTTCCAGCACGATGGGAGCCGGCGTACGGATCGATACGACGGGCCTCGCCTCCGGCGGGCCCGCCCATTGAACACAAGGTGCGGACTGCTGCTTCTCGCGGCCCGCGTTATGCAGGACGTTTATTGACGTTTTTTGAGGGAGCGCCGAACCGGAACATCGTTCGGCGAGCCGTCAAAGACCGTAGGAGCTCGCGAGAGCTTGATTGCCGGCAGCATTGCGGCGTCCTACGCAGATGGTGCCCTCGGACAGGATTTCCTGGACGCAAGGTCACCGCAAACGACCGCCTTGGAGTAGCACACCAGGACGGCAGGTGATAGGAGACCAAATTGGGTCTGAATCTGGAACAGAAGCAAGCGGTAGTCGCGGAGGTGGCAAAGCAGGTCGCCGGCGCTCAGGCCATCGTGATGGCCGAGAACCGTGGCATGCCCGTTGCCGCCATGATCGTGCTCCGCGCGAAGGCACGGGCTTCCGGCGTGTACTTCAGGGTGGTCAAGAACACCCTGGTGCGCCGGGCGGTCGCCGATTCGCCATTCGCCCCGCTGGCCGACAAGATGGTCGGCCCGCTGGCGTACGGCATCGGCCCCGATCCCGTTGCCGTGGCGAAGGTCCTGAACGACTTCGCCAAGGGCAACGAGAAGTTCGTCATTGCGGGCGGCGCGCTGCCCGGCCAGGTGATGTCCGCCAAGGAGATCGCCGCGCTGGCCTCGCTGCCCTCGCGCGAAGAATTGATCGCGAAGCTGCTGGGAACGATGCAGGCGCCGATCGCCAAGTTCGTCCGAACGCTCAACGAGGTCCCGAGCAAGTTCGTCCGGACGCTGGCTGCCGTGCGCGATGCGAAGCCCGCTGCCTGATCCGCCACTACCGATTTATCCAACCTTTACGATTCAGGAGCACACCATGTCCGCAGTCCAGACTGAAATTCTCGACAAGATCTCGTCGCTGACCGTCCTCGAACTCTCCGAGCTCATCAAGGCGATGGAAGACAAGTTCGGCGTCTCCGCGGCCGCCGCCGTTGCCGTGGCCGGACCGGCCGCCGCCGCGGCCCCGGCTGCCGCCGCCGAAGAACAGACCGAGTTCACCGTCGTGCTGGCCACGATCGGCGAGAACAAGGTGAACGTGATCAAGGCGGTCCGCGAGCTCACGGGCCTCGGCCTCAAGGAGGCGAAAGACCTGGTTGACGGCGCGCCGAAGCCGGTGAAGGAAGGCGTCAACAAGGCCGACGCCGAGGCGGCGAAGAAGAAGCTGGAAGAAGCCGGGGCGAAGGCCGAGATCAAGTAACGCCGTAGCGCATCGAGCGTTCGGCGTTGAGCGTGGGTCGAGTGGCTCGATTCACACCCAATGCCGAACGCCGAACCATCTTCGCGAACGCGAAGACGAGCGGATTCTCGCAGCGTCCGCTCCTCTTCGTCTTCTGAAGCGACTGCAGGGGACAGGCATGGTCGGGCGACGCCGTTCGTTGGCGCCGCCGTCCGCCAGCGGTTGGTAGCGGCCAACCACCAAGCCAGGGCGTGCAATGCGCCCGCGGACCAGTCGACGAGCGTCCGGCGCATCCTTGTGCGCCTCGCGGGCTTTGGCGTTTTGCGTCTGCCTGCGTGATTCGGAGAAGGTAATGTCCAACGAAGTGGCCTCTTCGCAACAGTATTCGTTTACCGAGAAGAAACGCATCCGCAAGAGCTTCGCGAAGCGCGCGAGCGTCTTGCAGGTGCCGTTCCTGCTCGAGACACAGCTCGCGTCGTATCGCGCGTTCCTGCAGGCCGACACGCCACCGGAGCAGCGGAAGAACGAGGGCCTGCAGGCCGCATTCACGTCGATCTTCCCGATCTCGTCGCACTCGGGCAACGCGCGGCTCGAATTCGTGAGCTTCTCGCTGCTGGCGCCGGCGTTCGACGTGACCGAATGCCAGCAGCGTGGCCTGACCTACTGCTCCGCGCTGCGCGCCAAGGTGCGGCTGATCCTGATGGACAAGGAAGCGCCCAAGGAGACGGTTAAGGAGGTGAAGGAGCAGGAGGTCTACATGGGCGAGATCCCGCTCATGACGGACAACGGCTCGTTCATCATCAACGGCACCGAGCGCGTCATCGTGTCGCAGCTGCACCGCTCGCCAGGCGTGTTCTTCGAGCACGACCGCGGCAAGACGCACAGTTCCGGCAAGCTCCTGTTCTCGGCCCGCGTGATCCCATACCGCGGCTCGTGGCTTGACTTCGAGTTCGATCCGAAGGACTTCCTGTTCTTCCGCGTCGATCGCCGCCGCAAGATGCCGGTTACGACCTTGCTCAAGGCGATCGGCCTCACCAACGAGGACATCCTGCGCCAGTTCTTCGTCTTCGACACGTTCCACCTGTCTGCGAAGGGCGCGCAGCTCGAGTTCGTTCCCGAGCGGCTGCGCGGCGAAATGGCGCGCTTCGACGTCGTCGGCAAGGACGGCAAGGTGATCGTGCCGCGTGACAAGCGCATCACGGCGCGGCACGTCCGCGAGCTGACCGAGGCCGGCGTCAAGAAGATCGCGGTCCCGGTGGATTACATCGTCGGCCGCGCGCTCGCGACCAACATCGTCGATCAGACGACCGGCGAGGTGTTGGCCAAGGCCAACGACGAGGTTACCGAGGAAATGCTGCAGAAGCTCGCCGATGGCGGCGTCGCCGAGATCCGGACGATCTACACGAACGACCTCGACCAGGGCGCCTATATTTCGCAGACGCTGCGCACCGACGACACGCCGGACCAGACCGCCGCGCGCGTCGCGATCTACCGGATGATGCGCCCGGGCGAGCCGCCGACGGAGGACGCGGTGGAGACGCTGTTCCACGGCCTCTTCTTCTCCGAGGAGCGCTATGACCTGTCCGCCGTGGGGCGGATGAAATTCAACCGCCGTGTCGGCCGTACCGAGTTGAAAGGCACCGCCACGCTCACCAACGACGACATCATTGCCGTCATCAGGATCCTGGTGGATCTGCGCAACGGCCGCGGTGAGATCGACGACATCGACCACCTCGGCAATCGCCGGGTGCGCTCGGTGGGCGAGCTCTCCGAAAACCAGTTTCGCTCGGGGCTGGTTCGTGTCGAGCGCGCAGTCAAGGAGCGCCTCGGCCAGGCCGAGAGCGAAAACCTGCTGCCGCACGACCTTATCAATGCGAAGCCGATCTCGGCCGCGATCAAGGAGTTCTTCGGGTCGTCGCAGCTTTCGCAGTTCATGGACCAGACGAACCCGCTGTCCGAGATCACCCACAAACGCCGCGTGTCGGCGCTGGGGCCGGGCGGTCTCACGCGCGAGCGCGCAGGGTTCGAAGTGCGCGACGTGCACCCGACCCATTACGGCCGGGTGTGCCCGATCGAGACGCCGGAAGGTCCTAATATCGGCCTCATCAACTCGCTGGCGCTCTATGCGCGTACCAACGAGTACGGCTTCCTCGAGACGCCGTACCGCAAGGTCGTCAGTGGCAAGGTCACCGACGAGATCCACTACCTCTCGGCGATCGAGGAAGGTGCCTACGTGATCGCGCAGGCGAACGCGACGCTCGACAAGAGCGGCAAGCTCAAGGACGAGCTCGTGTCCTGCCGCAGCAAGAACGAGTTCATGCTGGCGACCGCGGACAAGGTCGATTACATGGACGTGGCGCCGGCGCAGATCGTGTCGGTGGCGGCGTCGCTGATACCGTTCCTGGAACACGACGACGCGAACCGCGCGCTGATGGGCTCCAACATGCAACGGCAGGCGGTGCCTTGCCTGCGCGCCGAGAAGCCGCTGGTCGGCACCGGTGTCGAGCGCACTGCGGCGGTCGACTCGGGCACGGCGGTGCAGGCACGGCGCGGCGGCAAGGTCGACTACATCGACGCGAACCGGATTGTCGTGCGCGTCCACGACGCCGAGACGGCGGCGGGCGACGTCGGTGTGGACATCTACAACCTCACCAAGTACACACGCAGCAACCAGAACACCAACATCAATCAGCGGCCACTGGTGCGCGTAGGCGATGTCATCGCCCGCGGCGACGTCATCGCCGACGGTGCGTCCACCGACATGGGCGAGCTGGCACTCGGCCAGAACATGCTGGTCGCGTTCATGCCGTGGAACGGCTACAACTACGAGGACTCGATCCTGATCTCCGAGCGGGTGGTCGCCGACGACCGCTATACGTCGATCCACATCGAGGAGCTCTCGGTCGTCGCCCGCGATACCAAGCTCGGCCCCGAAGAGATCACCCGGGACATCTCGAGCCTCGGCGAGGGGCAGCTCGGCCGTCTCGACGACGCCGGCATCGTCTACATCGGCGCCGAAGTCGAGGCCGGCGACGTGCTGGTCGGCAAGGTTACGCCGAAGGGCGAGACGCAGCTGACCCCGGAAGAGAAGCTGCTGCGCGCGATCTTCGGCGAGAAGGCCTCCGACGTGAAGGATACCAGCCTGCGTGTGCCCTCGGGCATCTCGGGCTGCGTGATCGACGTCCAGGTATTCACGCGCGAAGGCATCGAGCGCGACAAGCGTGCGACGCAGATCATCGACGACGAGCTGAAAGGTTACCGCAAGGATCTTAACGATCAGCTGCGGATCGTCGAGAACGACGCGTTCGCGCGAATCGAGAAGATGCTGCTCGGCAAGACGGTGAACGGCGGCCCGAAACGGATCGCCAAGGGCGCCAAGCTCACCAAGGAGTATCTCGAAGGCGTCAACCGCTACGACTGGTTCGACGTGCGCCTCGCCGGCGAGGAGGCGGCGCGCCAGCTGGAGGCAATGAAGGAATCGCTCGCGCAGTTGCGTGTCCAGTTCGATGCGATGTACGAGCACAAGAAGAAGAAGCTGACCCAGGGCGACGAGCTGCCGCCGGGGGTACAGAAGATGGTCAAGGTGTACGTCGCGGTGAAGCGTCGCCTCCAGCCGGGTGACAAGATGGCCGGCCGTCACGGCAACAAGGGGGTCGTGTCGAAGATCGTGCCGGTCGAGGATATGCCGTACATGGCCGATGGCACGCCGGTCGATATCGTGCTCAATCCGCTCGGTGTGCCGTCGCGGATGAACGTCGGTCAGATCCTCGAGGTGCATCTGGGATGGGCGGCGAAGGGCCTCGGCCGCAAGATCGACGAGATGCTCCGCGCGCAGGCGAAGTCCGCCGACGTGCGCAAGCTGCTCGAGCGCATCTACAACACGACCGGCAAGCACGAGGATCTCGCGGCGTTCGACGATGCCGACGTGTTGCGCCTCGCCGACAACCTGCGCGGCGGCGTCCCGTTTGCCACGCCGGTGTTCGATGGCGCCACCGAGGACGAGATCAAGGGCATGCTGGAGCTGGCGGGGTTGCCGCGCTCAGGCCAGGTCGCGCTGTTCGATGGCCGCACCGGCGAGGCGTTCGACCGGCAGGTGACGGTCGGCTATATGCACGTGCTGAAGCTGCACCACCTCGTCGACGACAAGATGCACGCGCGCTCGACCGGCCCGTACAGCCTCGTCACGCAGCAGCCGTTGGGAGGCAAGGCGCAGTTCGGTGGTCAGCGCTTCGGCGAGATGGAGGTCTGGGCGCTCGAAGCCTACGGCGCCGCCTACACGTTGCAGGAGATGCTGACGGTCAAGTCCGACGACGTCAACGGCCGGACCAAGGTCTACGAGAACATCGTCAAGGGCGAGCACAAGATCGAGGCCGGGATGCCGGAGTCGTTCAACGTGCTGGTGAAGGAGATCCGCTCGCTGGCGATCGATATCGACCTCGAGCGCTTCTGATCCGGGCGCGCGACAGGAAACCGCACGCAACAGCACCGCCACGAATCATTCGGGAGTACGCATGAAAGCACTGCTCGATCTTTTCAAGCAGGTTACGCAGGAAGAAGAGTTTGACGCGATCAAGACCGGCCTCGCGTCGCCGGAGAAGATCCGCTCGTGGTCGTACGGCGAGGTGAAAAAGCCGGAAACGATCAATTATCGGACCTTCAAGCCGGAGCGCGACGGCCTGTTCTGCGCCAAGATCTTCGGACCCGTGAAGGACTACGAGTGCCTGTGCGGCAAGTACAAGCGCCTGAAGCACCGCGGGGTCATTTGCGAGAAGTGCGGCGTCGAAGTGACGCTTGCCAAGGTCCGTCGGGAGCGGATGGGCCACATCGAGCTCGCGAGCCCCGTTGCGCACATCTGGTTCCTGAAGAGCCTGCCCTCGCGCATGGGGATGGTGCTCGACATGACGCTGCGCGACATCGAGCGGGTGCTGTATTTCGAAGCGTATGTCGTGACCGATCCGGGGCTCACGCCGCTCAATCGCGCGCAGCTCCTCACCGAGGACGACTACCTCGCCAAGCTCGAGCAGCACGGCGATGATTTCTCGGCGTCGATGGGCGCCGAGGGCATCCGCGAGCTCCTTAAGGCGCTCGACGTCCCGCACGAGATCGAGAAGCTGCGCAAGGAACTCGAGGCCACCGGCTCCGATACCAAGATCAAGAAGATCGCCAAGCGCCTCAAGGTGCTGGAAGCGTTCCACAAATCGGGGATCAAGCCCGAGTGGATGATCCTCGAGGTGCTGCCGGTGCTGCCGCCCGAGCTGCGCCCGCTGGTGCCGCTCGACGGCGGGCGCTTCGCGACGTCCGACCTGAACGACCTCTACCGCCGCGTGATCAATCGCAACAACCGGCTGAAGCGCCTGCTCGAGCTCAAAGCACCCGACATCATCGTCCGCAACGAAAAGCGGATGCTGCAGGAAGCCGTCGACAGCCTGCTCGACAACGGCCGCCGCGGCAAGGCAATGACCGGCGCCAACAAGCGGCCGTTGAAGTCGCTCGCCGACATGATCAAGGGCAAGGGCGGCCGTTTCCGCCAGAACCTGCTGGGCAAGCGCGTCGACTACTCGGGCCGCTCGGTGATCGTCGTCGGCCCGCAGCTGAAGCTGCACCAGTGCGGGCTGCCGAAGCTGATGGCGCTCGAGCTCTTCAAGCCCTACATCTTCAACAAGCTGGAGACGATGGGTCTTGCCACGACGATCAAGGCGGCGAAGAAGATGGTCGAGGCGCAGGAGCCCGTCGTGTGGGACATCCTGGAAGACGTGATCCGCGAGCACCCGGTCATGCTGAATCGCGCGCCCACGTTGCACCGTCTGGGCATCCAGGCGTTCGAGCCGGTGCTGATCGAGGGCAAGGCGATCCAGCTGCACCCGCTCGTCTGCACGGCGTTCAACGCCGACTTCGACGGCGACCAGATGGCCGTTCACGTGCCGCTGTCGCTCGAAGCGCAGATGGAGGCGCGCACGCTGATGCTGGCGTCGAACAACGTGCTCCTGCCATCGAACGGCGAGCCGTGCATCGTGCCGTCGCAGGACATCGTGCTGGGCCTCTACTACGCGACGCGGGACAAGATCAACGCCAAGGGCGAGGGCATGCTGTTCGCGGACATCGCCGAGGTGTCGCGCGCCTATGAGGCGCGCCAGGTCGAGCTGCACGCGAAGGTTCACGTCCGGCTGAAGCAGATCGAGACCGGCGCCAACGGCGAGAAGACCGAGAAAGTCGTTCGCTTCGAGACGACGGTCGGTCGCGCACTGCTGTCCGAGATCCTGCCCGCCGGCCTGCCGTTCGCGGCGATCAACAAGCCGCTCAAGAAGAAGGAGATCTCGAAGATCATCAACGCGAGCTTCCGCCGCTGCGGCCTGCGCGAGACGGTGATCTTCGCCGACAAGCTGATGCAGGCGGGATACAGCCTCGCCACGCGTGGCGGGATCTCGTTCGCCGCCGACGACATGCTGGTGCCGGAAGAGAAGCACCGGATCATCGCCGAATCCGAAGCCCAGGTGAAGGAGATCGAGGCGCAGTACACGTCGGGCCTCGTCACGCAGGGCGAGCGCTACAACAAGGTCGTCGACATCTGGGGGCGCGCCGGCGACGACATCGCGAAGGCGATGATGAGCCAGCTGGGCTCGGTCGATGTCCAGGACCGCGAAGGCAAGACGGTCAAGCAGGAGTCGTTCAACTCCATCTACATGATGGCGGACTCCGGTGCGCGTGGCTCGGCGGCGCAGATCCGGCAGCTCGCGGGAATGCGCGGCCTGATGGCGAAGCCCGACGGCTCGATCATCGAAACACCGATCACCGCCAATTTCCGCGAGGGTCTCAACGTGCTGCAGTACTTCATCTCGACGCACGGCGCGCGCAAGGGGCTCGCCGACACTGCGCTCAAGACGGCGAACTCGGGCTACCTCACGCGCCGTCTTGTCGACGTGACCCAGGACCTGGTCGTCACCGAGGAGGACTGCGGGACGAGCAACGGCGTGGCGATGAAGGCGCTGGTCGAGGGTGGCGAAGTGATCGAGGCGCTGCGCGAACGGATCCTGGGGCGCAGTGTCGCCTCCGACGTCGTCAACCCCGAAACGCAGGTCACGCTATACGAGGCGGGGACGCTGCTGGGCGAGGACGAGGTCGATCAGATCGAGCTTCTCGGCATCGACGAGGTGAAGGTGCGCACGCCGCTCACCTGCGATACGCGCTACGGATTGTGTGCCAAGTGCTACGGCCGCGACCTGGGCCGCGGCCATCTTGTCAACGTCGGCGAAGCGGTCGGCGTGATTGCCGCGCAGTCAATCGGCGAGCCGGGCACGCAGCTCACGATGCGGACGTTCCACATCGGCGGCGCGGCGTCGCGGACGGCGGCGGCGTCGCAGCTCGAGAGCAAGTCGGCGGGCACGATCCGCTTTTCGGCGCTGATGCGCTACGTCACCAACGCCAAAGGCGAGCTGGTCGTGATCGCGCGCTCGGCCGAAGTGACGATCCACGACGAAAACGGCCGCGAGCGCGAGCGCCACAAGGTTCCGTACGGCGCAACCCTGCAGGTCAAGGACGGCGACGTGGTCAAGGCGGGCAAGGTGCTGGCGATGTGGGACGCGACCTCGCGCCCGATCGTCACCGAATACGCCGGACGGGTGAAGTTCGAGCACGTCGAAGAAGGCGTCACGGTTGCGAAGCAGGTCGACGAAGTCACCGGTCTTTCGACGCTGGTCGTCATCGACCCGAAACGTCGGGCTGGCGCGGCGGCGAAAGGCGTGCGGCCGCAGGTGAAGCTGCTCGATGAAGCGGGCAACGAGATCATGCTGGCGGGCAGCGATCATCCGGTAAACATCACGTTCCAGCTGGGCTCGATCATCACGGTGAAGGATGGCCAGCCCGTGGCGGTCGGCGAAGTCCTGGCGCGGATCCCGCAGGAGACCTCGAAGACGCGCGACATCACGGGCGGCCTGCCGCGCGTGGCGGAGCTGTTCGAGGCGCGCTCGCCGAAGGACGCCGGGTTGCTGGCGGAGGTCACCGGCACCGTGTCGTTCGGCAAGGACACGAAGGGCAAGCAGCGCCTCGTGATTACCGATCTCGACGGCATCGCGCACGAATACCTGATCCCGAAGGACAAGCACGTCACCGCGCACGACGGCCAGGTGGTGAACAAGGGCGAGTCGATCGTCGACGGCCCTGCGGATCCGCACGACATCCTGCGCCTGCTGGGAGTCGAGGCGCTGGCGCGCTACATCACCGACGAAGTGCAGGATGTCTACCGCCTGCAGGGGGTGAAGATCAACGACAAGCACATCGAGGTGATCGTGCGGCAGATGCTGCGCCGGGTGCAGGTGCAGGACGCCGGCGACACGCGCTTCATTCCGGGCGAGCAGGCCGAGCGCTCGGACCTGCTGGACGAAAACGACAAGGTGATGGCGGAAGAGGGCAAGCGGGGCGCGACCTACGAGCACATGCTGCTCGGCATCACCAAGGCGTCGCTGTCGACCGACTCGTTCATCTCGGCGGCGTCATTCCAGGAGACGACGCGCGTGCTGACCGAGGCGGCGATCATGGGCAAGAAGGACGAACTGCGCGGGCTGAAGGAGAACGTGATCGTCGGCCGGCTGATTCCCGCCGGAACCGGTCTCGCGTACCACAATGCACGCAAGAAGCAGAAGCTGCTCGGGCCCGAGGCCGGGTTCACGCAGCCCGGCGAAGAAGTGCCGACCGAGGGCGTGGTACCGGCGACGACGGAGATTTCGGCCAACGCAGCGTAAGGCGCGGCTTTTGCTAATCCTCGCGGGGCCGGCGGAGCGATCCGCCGGCCTTCTTCTTTGTTGACTGACCATCGGCCCCGGGGCGCGCCCGCGATCGCCGCGCGGGGTTCGACCCGCGGACACGCGCGGGAGGTTCGCGCCACACGTTGCCGATCACGTCGAGCAGGGCGCGCACTTCCGGCTCCTCGGCGTGCTCCCGCGGATAGATGAACTGCAACGTCGTCGCGAGGCGCGCCTGTGACCAGACGCAAAGCTCGCCCGCGGCTTCGCCATCCTGCGCCAGATCCTCGCGAACGAGCCCGATCCCGAGGCCCGAGGCGACCAGCGAGCGGATCACCGCTTCGTTATCGGCCTCGATCAGCGTTGCCGGCGCGCTGCCGCGTTGGTGGAACATTTGTGTCGCAAGCACGCGGTGCGTGCTGATCGGCGGCGCCAGGAGCCACGGTCGCGCGACGATATCGTTCCAACTCGCGTCCGCGATTTCCGCGCGCCACGCCGCCGGGGCTGCGACGCGATACGCGATGTCGCGCAGCGGCACGGCGGCGACGGCCGGGTGCGTGACGTCCCCGTAATAGAAGCTCGCATGCAGTTCGCCGTCGCGAACCTTCTCGAAGGCGGCGCCCGAGACCTCGTGATGCAGTTCGATTTCCAGCAACGGGAAGCGCGCCGTGGCCTGCGCCAGGAAGTCGCCGAGGCGGATGAATTCGGGGTCGGACAGCGTGCCGAGGCGAACATGACCGGCGACTTCGCCGTGGAACGCATGGGCCTTGCCGCGCAGCGCGGCGGCGGCCTCGATCACCTTGACGGCCTCCGGAAGCAGGCGCTTGCCGGCGGGGGTGAGTGTCATGCCGGACGCGCTGCGTTCGAACAGGATGACCCCGAGCTCGTCCTCGAGCGCCTTTATCTGGGCGCTCAACGCCGGCTGGCTGATATGCAGCTTCTCGGCCGCCCGGGTCAGGTGGCCAAGCTCGGCTACGGCGGCGAAGCCGCGGAGTTGATAGAGCTCCATGATTTTCTGCCCGCGAAATGAACTTAGGGCCTGTTCACACTATGTCCACAAGATGCGTTGCGAGCGAAAAGGGCCGTGCGCGAGGCGCAAAACGAAGGCGGGCCGGCTGCCCGGCGAGGTTTTGCAACGAAGTGAGCGGCCCTTTTCGCCGCAACCCGAAGGGAACGGACGCCCTGGGGCGCCACTCTGCGTTGCTCTCCTCGCCAAGACACCCGGTCTTAGCTTCGTCAAGCGCCTTGATTGGCGCCCCATGCCATCCGTTCGCACTTGCGGACATAGTGTAAACAGGCCCTAATTAGACCAGGATACCCACCGAATGTTGCGTTGCAGCAACCTACGCTGTCTGATCAGTTGTAATTATGCCATTGATCCAAAACAACGATTTGATTCGCGCCCACCGGATCTCTATCTTGAGATTGTGCGACGCACCAAAAGTGCCTCGCGCGCAATGCCCTTAGGAAAAGTAGGAGATAGCAATGAAGGCAACACATGTCCATCCGGGAAGTGTCATTTTTGGCGACCTGTTCGCGGTCATCGCCGAGTCCCTCGGGCGCAGCCCGGCTACGTACGCATCCGACGCAGCGAAGCCGGAAGCGTCCGCCAAGGAGGGCTTGGGCAGGCCGCAAGCGCCTGTCGTACGCAATCCAACGCGGCGGTCCGGATGGCGCCAACGCCTCGGTTACTGGCTCTGGAACCGGCAGATGCGCGGCGTCGATGTTCAAATCGCCCGGTCGCGTGACCTGTTTGAAAGTCTGGACCACTGGCTGTGGAAGCAGCAACTCCGGGAGACCGAAGCGTACCTCGCGCAGTCGAAGGACGTATTCGACCTCGAGGCGAGAATTCGGCGCCTAGAACGCGGCCCTGAACGGCGATCCTGGCCATTGGTGTGAGTAACCACTGACCTCCGGCGTTCTCACGCCTTCCGGGCGTCTTTGCGCCCGATCGTGGGGCACCCCGCAGTGGCGGTTTTCCGTCGCCGCTTGCGCCTTGTGGCGCCCGGCCGACGTCCCAACAGGAACACCGTGGGACGTCGTTTCCGCGCCGCAACACGCTGTTGACGCTCGAACGGTTATCCCCTTATAATTGCAGTCTTTTCGCCTTCGCGCCCGCCTAAAAACTCGGGCGGAGGGCATGCGTACCCAGCTGCGGTCGTCGCAAGAGCGATCGTCGGTCAGGGCGCAGAAGAGTGGCCCGGGCGGCCGCGCCGGCAAGGCAACGAGGCGCGCGCGTGGGCCACTTTGATTTGTTGTGAGCGGAAACAGTTTCGCCAAGCGTAAGCCCTGCGGCCGGAACCGCTCGGAGCCGCACGAAACGGAAAATCAGGATGCCAACGATCAATCAGCTCGTGCGGAAGGGCCGTGAGCCCGCCGTGTCGAAAAGCAAAGTGCCGGCGCTCCAGCAAAGCCCGCAGAAGCGCGGCGTGTGCACGCGTGTGTACACGACAACGCCGAAAAAGCCGAACTCCGCGCTACGCAAGGTCGCGAAGGTACGACTCACCAACGGCTTCGAAGTGATCAGCTACATCGGCGGCGAAGGCCACAACCTGCAGGAACACTCGGTCGTGCTGATCCGCGGCGGCCGTGTCAAGGACCTCCCCGGCGTGCGCTATCACATGGTGCGCGGCAGCCTCGACACCGCCGGCGTCAAGGACCGCAAACAGGCGCGCTCGAAGTACGGCGCCAAGAAGCCCAAGGCGGCCTGACGTTGCCCACGTCGGCACGACACGCTACCGCGAATACACGAGGACATCATGCCCCGTCGCAGAGAAATTCCCAAACGCGAGATCCTGCCCGATCCGAAGTACGCCTCGAGCGACGTCGCGAAGTTCGTCAACGTGCTGATGACCGCGGGCAAGAAGTCGGTTGCCGAACGTATTCTCTACGGCGCGTTCGAGTCGATCTCGAAGAAGGGCGGCAAGGACCCCCTGGAAGTCTTCAACCAGGCGCTCGCGAACTCGCGACCGATGGTCGAGGTGAAGAGCCGTCGCGTCGGCGGTGCGAACTTCCAGGTGCCGGTCGAAGTGCGGCCGGTGCGCAGGATGGCGCTCGCGATGCGCTGGTTGCGCGAAGCGGCCCGCAAGCGCGGCGAGAAGTCGATGGGCCAGCGTCTCGCGGCGGAACTGCTCGAAGCTTCGGAAGGCCGCGGCGGTGCGGTGAAGAAGCGCGAGGAAGTGCACCGCATGGCGGAAGCAAACAAGGCGTTCTCCCACTTCCGATTCTGACAACCGGTTCGACGTTGAGCGCTCGGCGCCCGCCGTTAACCTTTGACTCAACGTTCAACGCTCATCATTCGATCCAGAGATCGTGGCCCGATCCACTCCCATCGACCGGTATCGCAACATCGGCATCAGTGCGCACATTGATGCCGGCAAGACCACGACTACCGAGCGCATCCTGTTCTACACCGGCGTTTCGCACAAGATCGGCGAGGTGCACGACGGCGCGACCGTGATGGACTGGATGGAACAGGAGCGCGAGCGTGGCATCACGATCACATCGGCGGCCACCACATGTTTCTGGAAGGGGATGGACAACAATTTCCCCGAGCACCGGATCAACATCATCGACACGCCGGGCCACGTCGACTTCACCATCGAGGTCGAACGCTCGATGCGCGTGCTCGACGGCGCGTGCATGGTCTATTGCGCGGTCGGCGGCGTGCAGCCGCAGTCGGAGACGGTCTGGCGGCAGGCCAACAAGTACAAGGTGCCGCGGCTCGCATTCGTCAACAAGATGGACCGCCAGGGAGCAAGCTTCTTCAAGGTCTATGACCAGATGAAGGCGCGGCTCAAGGCCAACCCGGTCCCCATCCAGGTGCCGATCGGCGCCGAGGAGAAGTTCGAGGGCGTGGTCGACCTCGTCCGGATGAAGGCGATCTACTGGGACGATACGACGCAGGGAATGAAGTACGAGATGCGCGAGATTCCGACCGAGCTCCTTGCGACCGCGAAGGAATGGCGCGAGAAGATGATCGAGAGCGCCGCCGAGGCCAACGAAGAGCTGATGAACAAGTACCTCGAGGGTGGCGAGCTTTCCGTCGACGAGATCAAGCTCGGCCTGCGTACGCGCACTATCGCGAGCGAGATCGTGCCGATGCTGTGCGGCTCCGCATTCAAGAACAAGGGCGTGCAGGCGATGCTCGACGCGGTGATCGAATTCATGCCGGCGCCGACCGACATTCCGCCGGTCAAGGGCGAGCTCGAGAACGGCAAGGAAGGCCACCGCCAGGCAGCGGACGAAGAGCCGTTCGCCGGCCTCGCGTTCAAGATCATGACCGACCCGTATGTCGGGCAGCTGATCTTCTTCCGCGTCTATTCGGGCGTCATCCAGTCCGGTGACACGGTCTACAACCCGATCAAGGGGCGCAAGGAGCGTATCGGCCGCATCCTCCAGATGCACGCCAACCAGCGCGAGGAAATCAAGGAAGTGCGCGCCGGCGACATCGCGGCCGCGGTCGGCCTGAAGGAGGCGACGACCGGCGATACGCTGTGCGATCCGGAGCACGTGATCACGCTCGAGAAGATGGTGTTCCCCGAGCCCGTGATCCACGTCGCCGTCGAGCCGAAGACCAAGGCCGATCAGGAGAAGATGGGCATCGCGCTCAATCGTCTTGCGCAGGAGGATCCGTCGTTCCGCGTGCGTACCGACGAGGAGTCCGGCCAGACGATCATCTCGGGGATGGGCGAGCTCCATCTCGAGATCCTGGTCGATCGGATGAAGCGCGAATTCGGCGTCGAGGCGAACGTCGGCGCGCCGCAGGTGGCGTACCGCGAGGCGATCAAGAAGCCGGTCGAGGTCGAGGGCAAGTTCATCAAGCAATCGGGTGGGCGCGGCCAGTACGGCCATGTCTGGCTCAAGATGGAGCCGAACACGCAGGGCAAGGGATTCGAGTTCATCGAAGCGATCAAGGGTGGCACGGTTCCGCGCGAGTTCATTCCGGCGGTCGAGAAGGGCCTGCGCGAGACACTGCCGAACGGCGTGCTCGCGGGCTTCCCGGTAGTCGACGTCAAGGTCACGCTGTTCGATGGCTCTTCGCACGACGTCGATTCGAATGAGAACGCTTTCAAGATGGCCGCGTCGATCGCGTTCAAGGACGGCATGCGCAAGGCGCAGCCGGTGCTGCTCGAGCCGATGATGGCGGTCGAGGTCGAGACGCCCGAGGACTTCATGGGCAACGTGGTGGGCGATCTGTCCTCGCGGCGCGGCATGATCCAGGGCATGGACGACCTGCCGACCGGCAAGGCGATCAAGGCCGAAGTGCCGCTGGCCGAGATGTTCGGCTATTCGACGACGCTGCGCTCGCTGTCGCAGGGGCGCGCGACGTACACGATGGAATTCAAGCACTACACCGAGGCGCCCAAGACCGTCGCCGAAGCGGTGATCAACAAGAAGTCGTAACCGAACCTTCAAGGAAATCGAATCATGGCCAAGGGCAAATTCGAGCGGACGAAGCCGCACGTGAACGTGGGGACGATTGGGCACGTGGATCACGGGAAGACGACGCTGACGGCGGCGATGACGCTGGTGCTGTCGAAGAAGTATGGAGGGGAGGTGAAGGCGTACGACCAGATTGACAATGCGCCGGAGGAGAAGGCGCGGGGGATCACGATCAACACGGCGCACGTGGAGTACGTGACGGAGAAGCGGCACTACGCGCACGTGGACTGTCCGGGGCACGCGGACTACATCAAGAACATGATTACCGGGGCGGCGCAGATGGATGGGGCGATCCTGGTGGTGAGTGCGGCCGATGGGCCGATGCCGCAGACGCGGGAGCACATCTTGCTGGCGCGGCAGGTGGGGGTGCCCTACATCGTGGTGTACATGAACAAAGCGGACATGGTGGATGACAAGGAGCTGTTGGAGTTGGTGGAGATGGAGGTGCGGGAGCTGTTGTCGAAGTACCAGTTTCCTGGGGACAAGACGCCGATCGTGATTGGCAGTGCGAAGATGGCGCTGGAGGGGGACAAGAGCGAGATGGGGGAGGGGTCGATTTTCAAGCTGGCGGAGGCGCTGGACAGTTATATACCGCAGCCGCAGCGGGCGATCGACGGGCCGTTTTTGATGCCGGTGGAGGACGTGTTCAGTATTTCGGGGCGTGGCACGGTGGTGACGGGGCGGGTGGAGCGTGGGGTGGTGAAGGTGGGGGACGAGCTGGAGATTGTGGGGCTGAAGCCGACGTTGAAGACGGTGTGCACTGGGGTGGAGATGTTCCGCAAGCTGCTGGACCAGGGGCAGGCGGGGGACAACGTTGGGGTGCTGCTGCGGGGGACGAAGCGGGAGGAGGTGGAGCGTGGTCAGGTGCTGGCGAAGCCGGGGTCGATCACGCCGCACACGAAGTTCAGTTGTGAGGTGTATGTGCTGTCGAAGGAGGAGGGGGGGCGGCACACGCCGTTTTTTCCGGGGTATCGGCCGCAGTTTTATTTTCGCACCACGGACGTGACGGGGAGCTGCGAGCTGCCGGCGGGGACCGAGATGGTGATGCCTGGGGACAACGTGGCGATGACGGTCCAGTTGATTGCGCCGATTGCGATGGAAGAGGGGTTGCGGTTCGCGATTCGCGAGGGTGGCCGGACGGTGGGTGCCGGCGTCGTTGCCAAAATAATCGAGTAGGCCATGCAAAACCAGAGAATCCGCATCCGCTTGAAAGCGTTCGACTACAAGCTGATCGACCAGTCGGCAATGGAGATCGTGGAGACCGCGAAGCGCTCGGGCGCGGTCGTGCGCGGTCCGGTGCCGCTGCCGACCAAGATCGAGCGCTACAACGTTCTGCGCTCGCCGCACGTGAACAAGACCTCGCGCGACCAGTTCGAGATCCGGACGCACTTGCGATTGATGGACATCATCGATCCGACCGACAAGACGGTGGACCAGCTGATGAAGCTCGACCTCCCGGCTGGCGTGGACGTGGAAATCAAGCTGCAGTAGCAGATATCGGATGTGCAAGGCGCCGGCCAATTGCAGTCGGCACTCCGGAGATCCGGGGAATCGAAGAAGAGAGAGATTGAAATGACACTCGGCCTGGTAGGACGCAAGATCGGGATGACGCGCATCTTCACCGACGACGGCAGCGCCGTTCCGGTGACCGTGCTCGACGTCGCCAACAACCGCGTCACGCAGATCAAGACCCCGGACACCGACGGCTACGCGGCCGTGCAGGTCACGTTCGGGAAGCGTCGCGCATCGCGCGTGACGAAGCCGCAGGCCGGTCATCTCGCGAAGGCGGGGGTCGAGGCGGGCGAGCTGCTGCGCGAGTTTCCTGTCGCCCTGGAGCAACTCGCCGAATTGAAGGTCGGAGGCGTGATCGGCGTCGACACGTTCAAGGTGGGCGAATTGGTCGACGTGACCGGCACGACGAAGGGCCGCGGGTTCTCCGGCGTGATTCGCCGGCACCATTTCAGCTCGAACCGCGCATCGCATGGCAATTCGCGGTCGCACAACACGCCCGGCTCGATCGGCATGGCACAGGACCCGGGCCGCGTGTTCCCCGGCAAGCGCATGTCGGGCCAGTACGGCAACGTGACGCGCACCACGCAGACGCTCAAGGTCGTCCGCGTGGACGCCGAGCGCGGCCTGCTGCTCGTCAAAGGCTGCGTCCCCGGTGCGGACGGCGGCCACATCGTCGTTCGTCCTTCCGTCAAGACGCCGGCGAAGAAGGGGGCCTGACCATGGATCTCAAGCTGATCGATGCGAAGGGCCAGGCCGCGGCAACCGTTGCCGGGTCGGACGCGCTGTTCGCGCGCGATTACAACGAATCGCTGATTCACCAGCTCGTCACGGCCTTCGAGGCCAACGCGCGCGGCGGCAACCGGAAGCAGAAGGGTCGCGGTGACGTCAACAAGTCGCACAAGAAGCCGTGGGCGCAGAAGGGCACCGGGCGCGCGCGCGCGGGCCAAGCCAACAGCCCGCTGTGGCGCGGCGGCGGCAAGATCTTCCCGAGCTCTCCCGACGAGAATTTTTCGCAGAAACTGAACCGCAAGATGTACCGCGCCGGCGTCGCGGCGATCCTGTCGCAGCTCGTCCGCGAAGGCCGGCTGGCGGTCATCGATGGGCTCGCCGTCGAAACGCCGAAGACGAAGCTCTTCGCGCAGAAGATCAAGGCGCTGGGCCTGACCGGCACCGTGCTCGTCGTCACCGACGACCTCAACGACAACGTGTTCCTGTCCTCGCGCAACCTGCCCGACGTGCTGGTCCTGGAGACCCGCGAGGTCGATCCAGTGAGCCTCGTTCGGTTCAACAACGTGCTGCTGACCAAAGGCGCACTGGCGCAGTTCGAGGAGATGCTGGGATGACCGCCGCGCGACAATTCGATTCCGAGCGCCTGGCGCTGGTGCTGCTCGCGCCGGTCGTGTCCGAAAAGGCCACGTTCATTGCCGACCGCCACTCCCAGGTGATCTTCAAGGTGTTGCAGGACGCGACCAAGCCCGAAGTGAAGGCCGCGGTCGAGGCGATGTTCAAGGTCGAGGTGGAAAGCGTCCAGATCGCCAACGTCGGCGGCAAGGTCAAGCGCTTCGGGCGTTTCAAAGGCCGGCGGCGCAACTGGAAGAAGGCGTACGTCTGCCTCAAGCCGGGACAGGAAATCAATTTCGCGCCGGAGAAATAAACGTGCCCCCAAGCTCACTTTGTGCGGCTGCGCCGCATCCCGCTTCGCGGGACCAGCCTTCGGCTGTCCTTCGGCCTTCGGCCTTGTGTTCGCTGCCCCCTGAGGGGGCGCGGGTCTCCCTCGGGGCGGCCCATCGGGAGACCTAACATGCCGCTCCAGAAAGTAAAGCCGACCTCGCCGGGCCGCCGCGCGCTGGTAAAGGTCGTCCATCCGCACCTGCACAAGGGGCCGCCCGTCGACGCGTTGACCGAGAGTCAGAAGCGCGGATCGGGCCGGAACAACAACGGCCACATCACGATGCGGCACAAGGGTGGCGGGCACAAGCACCACTATCGCATCGTCGACTTCAAGCGCGGCAAGGATGGCGTTCCGGCCAGGGTCGAGCGGCTCGAGTACGACCCGAATCGCAGTGCGCACCTGGCACTGCTGCTCTACGGCGACGGCGAGCGCCGCTACGTGATCGCTCCGCGCGGTGTAACGGTCGGCACGGTGCTGCAATCCGGCCCGGAAGCGCCGATCAAGCCGGGCAACTGCCTCCCGTTGCGCAACATCCCGGTCGGGACGACGGTGCACGCGATCGAGATGTTGCCCGGCAAGGGCGCGCAACTCGCGCGTTCGGCCGGCGCGGCGGTCCAGCTGCTCGCCCGCGAAGGCGACTACGCGCAGCTTCGGTTGCGCTCCGGCGAGATCCGCAAGGTGCACGTGAACTGCAGGGCCACGATCGGCGAAGTCGGTAACGAGGAGCACAGCCTGCGCTCGATCGGCAAGGCCGGCGCCAACCGCTGGCGTGGTATCCGCCCGACGGTGCGCGGCATCTGCATGAATCCGGTCGACCACCCGATGGGGGGGCGCACCAACGGAGGCGGCGGCCGCCACCATCCGATGTCGCCGTGGGGCACGCCCGCCAAGGGATACAAGACACGCAAGAACAAGCGGACGGATTCGATGATCGTGCGTCGTCGGCACGCGACCAAAGGCTAACCGAGGATAACGGGAACATGGCTCGTTCAATCAAGAAGGGTCCGTTCGTCGACGACCACCTGCTGTCGAAGGTGGAGGCCGCACGCGCGGTGAGCGACAAGAAGCCGATCAAGACCTGGTCGCGCCGGTCGACGATCACGCCCGAGTTCGTCGGGCTGACGATCGCCGTCCACAACGGCAAGCAGCACATCCCGGTGTACGTGTCGGAGAACATGGTCGGCCACAAGCTCGGCGAGTTCGCGCTGACGCGCACGTTCAAGGGCCACTCGTCCGACAAGAAGGTCGCGGCGCCGGCCCCGCCGCCGAAGAAGTAGGGGATCGCGAATGGAAACCAAGGCAATCCTGCGTGGCGTCCGCCTGTCGGCTCAGAAGGGACGACTCGTCGCCGACCAGATTCGCGGCCTGCCGGTCGACAAGGCGCTGAACGTCCTCGCCTTCAGCCCGAAGAAAGGTGCCGTGATCATTCGGAAGGTGCTCGAGTCGGCGATCGCTAACGCCGAGCACAATGACGGTGCCGACGTCGACGAGCTCAAGGTCAAGTCGATCTGTGTCGACAAGGCGGACAGCCTGCGTCGCTTCACCGCGCGCGCCAAGGGCCGTGGCAACGTCATCATGAAGCAGACCTGCCACATCCATGTCGTCGTCGGCGACGGCAAATAAGGGAATTCCATGGGACAGAAAATTCATCCGACCGGTTTCCGCCTCGCGGTCACCCGCAACTGGACGTCGAAGTGGTTCGCGAACAGCAAAGGCTTCGCGCCGACACTGAAGGAAGACATCAAGGTCCGCGAATACCTGAAGAAGAAGCTCGGCCACGCGTCGGTGGGAAAGATCACGATCGAGCGCCCGGCAAAGAACGCGCGGATCACGATCCACAGCGCACGGCCTGGGGTCGTCATCGGCAAGAAGGGCGAGGACATCGAGACGCTGCGCTCGGACCTGCGCCGGATGATGGGTGGTGAAGTCGGCCTCAACATCGAGGAAATCAGGAAACCCGAGATCGACGCCCAGCTGATCGCCGATTCGATCGGCCAGCAGCTCGAGAAGCGAATCATGTTCCGTCGCGCGATGAAACGCGCGATGCAAAACGCGATGCGTTTGGGCGCCCAGGGCATCAAGATCATGTGTGCGGGGCGGCTGAACGGCATCGAAATCGCGCGGACCGAGTGGTACCGCGAAGGCCGGGTGCCGCTGCACACGCTGCGCGCCGACATCGACTACGGCTTTTCGGAAGCCAAGACGACCTACGGCGTGATCGGCATCAAGGTATGGGTGTTCAAGGGCGAAGTGCTGGCGCACAACGCCGAGCCGTCGGCGGCGCCCGCGCCGGTCCCGGAGGCGCCGAAACGGCCGCGTCGAGCAGGAGCGAAGAATGCTGCAGCCAGCTAGAAGGAAGTACCGCAAGGAGCAGAAGGGCCGCAACAAGGGCGTTGCGACCGTCGGCAACAAGGTCAGCTTCGGCGAGTACGGCCTGAAGGCGACCGGCCGCGGTCGCCTGACCGCGCGGCAGATCGAGGCCGCGCGGCGCGCCATGACGCGCCACATCAAACGTGGCGGACGCGTGTGGATCCGGATATTTCCGGACAAGCCGATGTCGAAGAAGCCCGCCGAAGTCCGGATGGGCAACGGGAAGGGCAATCCGGAGTTCTACGTCGCCGAGATCGTTCCGGGGAAGGTTCTGTACGAGATGGACGGCGTGGATGAGACGGTCGCGCGCGAGGCGTTCGCACTGGCCGCAGCGAAACTGCCGATCCGCACGACGTTCGTCCACCGCCTGGTCGGCTGACGGAGGCCACGATGAAACTGACGGACACGAAAAAGGCGCTGGCCTCGAAGTCACCGGCGGAGCTCAAGACGGAGCTTGACGCGCTTCTGAAGGAGCAATTCGGGCTCCGGATGCAGAAGGCCACCCAGCAGTTGCAGAACCACGCCAAGCTTAAGCAGGTGCGGCGAAACATTGCCCGCGCGCGAACCCTCATTCACCAGAAGGCGACAGGGCAGGCATGATGAGCGAGCAGATCCAGGCCGGGGTGCAGCCGGTACCGGCGCCAGCGCCGAAAAAGACGATTGTTCAGGTCCTGACCGGCCGGGTCGTCGGCGACAAGATGGACAAGACCGTCACGGTGTTAGTCGAGCGGCGGGTCAAGCATGCGTTGTACGGCAAGGTCGTGACCAAGAGCCGCAAGTTTCACGCGCACGACGAGAAAAACGAGTTCAAGGAAGGCGACCTGGTCGAGATCCAGGCTTGCCGCAAGCTCGCCAAGACCAAGGCCTACCGGGTGACGAAGCTGATCGAGAAGGCAAAGGTCATCTAACAGGTTGATTGCTCGGCCGATGTTGCCAAAGACAGGGAAAAGTGCCATAATTTTTGTTTCGCCTTCCGCGGTCCGGCTCCCGGTCGAGGGGACCCGTCCCGCGGTGAATCCCCGGACGGGGTCCAAAACTGGCCGCGGCGCAAGAGCCGCGACCGCAGCCGCGAATGTGACATTCGCAGACGCGGCAGCGGCGCGAACTGCGGATTAAGTTGGAGAAGCAGCAATGATCCAGATGCAATCGATGCTGGAGGTCGCCGACAATACCGGTGCCCGCCGGGTCATGTGTATCAAGGTGCTCGGGGGCTCCAAGCGCCGTTACGCGCATATCGGTGACGTGATCAAGGTCAGCATCAAGGATGCGGCCCCGCGCGGTCGCGTCAAGAAGGGCGAGATCTACAACGCCGTCGTGGTGCGCACGCGCCACGGCGTGCGCCGCGACGACGGCGCCAAGGTGTGCTTCGACACCAACGCCGCGGTTCTGCTCACGCCGAAGCTCGAGCCGATCGGCACGCGCATCTTCGGGCCGGTCACGAGAGAGCTTCGCACCGAGCGGTTCATGAAGATCGTCTCGCTCGCGCCGGAAGTTCTATAGAGGTTGCCATGCGCAAGATCAAGAAGGGCGACAACGTCGTCGTGATCGCCGGTCGCGACAAGGGCAAGCGCGGCGAGGTAAAGCGCGTGCTCGCCGAGCATGTCATCGTCGCCGGGATCAATCAAGTGAAAAAGCACCAGCGGCCCAATCCGATGAAGGGCGAGCAGGGAGGCATCGTCAACAAGGAGATGCCCATCCATGCGTCGAACGTCGCAGTCTGGAACCCGGTTACGCAGAAGGCCGACCGCGTCGGTGTCCGCGTGCTCCAGGACGGGCGCAAGGTCCGCTTTTTCAAGTCCAACGGCGAGCTGGTCGGCGCATAGGAAGGAGGGGACCATGGCTCGCCTGAAGGAAATCTACAAGAAGGAAGTGGTGCCCGCGCTGACCAAGCAGTTCGGCTACAAGTCGGTGATGCAAGTGCCGCGCATCGAGAAGATCGTCCTCAACATGGGTGTGGGCGAGGCGATCGGCGACAAGAAACTGCTGGAGAACGCCGCCGGCGACATGCAGAAGGTCGCGGGACAGAAGCCGGTGATTACCAAGGCGAAGAAGGCGATCGCCGGCTTCAAGATCCGCGAGGGCTACCCGATCGGCTGCATGGTCACGCTGCGCCAGGCTCGCATGTACGAGTTTCTCGACCGGCTGATCTCGATCGCGCTGCCGCGCGTGCGCGACTTTCGCGGCGTGTCGGGACGCTCGTTCGACGGCCGCGGCAACTTCAACATGGGCGTCAAGGAACAGATCATCTTCCCGGAGATCGAGTACGACAAGATCGACGCGCTGCGGGGAATGAACATCACGATCGCGACCACCGCGAAGACCGACGCCGAGGCGAAGGCGCTGCTGTCCGCGTTCCGCTTCCCGTTCAAGAACTGAGGCTGCCATGGCGAAATTGTCCCTGATCAACCGCGAGGAAAAGCGCAAGGCGCTGGTGAAGAAGTACGCCAAAAAGCGCGCCGCGCTCGTTGCGATCGTCGACAACACGAAGATGTCCGACGAAGAGCGCTTCGCCGCGCGGCAGAAGCTGCAACAGCTGCCGCGCAACGCAAATCCGACGCGCTTGCGGAACCGCTGCGCGATCACGGGCCGTCCTCGCGGCTACTTCCGCAAGTTCGGCCTCGCTCGCAACAAGCTGCGCGAATTCGCGATGCGCGGTGAAGTGCCGGGCATCGTCAAGGCCAGCTGGTAAAGGTGAGGTGAAGCATGAGCATGACTGATCCGATCGCCGACATGCTGACGCGCATCCGCAACGCGCAGATGGTGGAGCAGACTGTTGTCGCGATGCCCTCGTCCAAGGTCAAGCTGGCCATCGCCAAGGTGTTGAAGGACGAGGGTTACATCGAGGACTTCAAGGTGTCGGGCGAGGAAGTGAAGCCCGTACTCGAGATCGCACTCAAGTACTACGCCGGACGGCCGGTGATCGAGCGCATCGAGCGCGTTTCGAAGCCCGGGTTGCGCATCTACAAGAGCAAGGACGACATCCCGCGCGTGATGAACGGACTCGGCATCGCAATCGTGTCGACGTCGCGCGGCGTGATGACCGACCGCAAGGCGCGCGCCACGGGTGTCGGCGGTGAAGTGCTCTGCATCGTCGCCTGACGGCAACCGGGGACCGAACAAATGTCGCGCATTGGCAACCATCCCATCCCGCTGCCGGCCAAGGTCGAGGTGACGCTCGCGGCCGGCGCCATCACGGTCAAGGGGCCGCTGGGCACGCTGACCCGCACCTACGGCAGCGAGCTTGCGATTGAACGCGATGGTGACACGCTCGTCTGCAAGGCCGCCGGCGAGGCGGCCAAGCCCATGCACGGCACGCTGCGAGCGCTGGTGGCGAACATGGTCAAGGGCGTGACCGCGGGCTTCGAGAAGAAGCTGACGCTGGTGGGCGTTGGGTTCCGGGCCCAGGCCGCCGGGGACAAGATCAACCTCTCGCTCGGCTTCTCGCACCCGGTCGTCCACACGATGCCGAAGGGTGTCAAGGTCGAGACGCCGGCACAGACGGAAATCGTGGTGAAGGGCATCGACAAGCAGCAGGTCGGCCAGGTCGCCGCGGAAATCCGCGCGTACCGTCCGCCGGAACCGTACAAGGGCAAGGGTGTGCGCTACGTCGGCGAGCGCGTGGTGATCAAAGAGACCAAGAAAAAATAGGTTAACGGCAGAGGTATCCGATGAACAAGAAGGAAGCCCGACTCCGCCGCGCCCGCAAGACGCGGGTGCGTATCGCGCTGCAATGCGCGACACGCCTCACCGTGAGCCGGTCGAACTGTCACATCTACGCGCAGATCGTCGCGCCGGCGGGCAATCGCGTGCTGGCGAGCGCGTCGACGCTCGAAGCCGACGTGCGCAAGGACGTGAAGAACGGCGGCACCAAGGCGGCCGCTGCGGTCGTCGGAAAGCGGATTGCCGACCGCGCCAAGGCGCTGGGCATCGAAGCGGTTGCCTTCGACCGCTCCGGCTACCGTTATCACGGACGCGTTCAAGCGCTGGCCGACGCGGCGCGTGAGAACGGTCTCAAGTTCTGACGCGGCACTGAAATAGACAAGGGTCCGACATGGCACGAATGCAGCAGCGGCAGCAGCAGCAGGACGAGCGCGGCGACGGCCTGAAAGAGAAGATGATCGCGATCAACCGCGTCACCAAGGTGGTGAAGGGTGGACGGATTCTCGCGTTCGCCGCGCTGACCGTTGTCGGCGATGGCAACGGGCGTGTCGGCATGGGCAAGGGCAAGGCCAAGGAAGTCCCGGTCGCGGTGCAGAAGGCGATGGACGAAGCGCGCCGGCGGATGATCAAAGTCAACCTGAAGAGCGGTACCGTGCACCACGCCGTCGAGGGCCGGCATGGCGCGACGAAGGTGTTCATGCAGCCGGCGGCCGAGGGCACGGGCGTCATCGCCGGCGGCCCGATGCGCGCGGTGTTCGAGGTGGTCGGGGTCACCAATGTGCTCGCCAAGTGCCATGGCTCGACCAATCCGTACAACCTGGTGCGCGCGACGCTGAACGCGCTCGAGAACCTCAATTCGCCGGCCGAGATCGCGGCCAAGCGCGGGATGACGGTCGAGCAGCTGATGGAGGCGTCGGCATGACCGCGCAGAAAAAGCTGCGGGTGACGCTGGTGAAGAGCACCAACAGCTGCAAGCAGGACCACCGCGATACGGTGCGTGGCCTCGGCCTCAAGTGGACGAACCACTCGGTCGACGTCGTCGACACGCCGGCCACACGCGGCATGATCAACAAGGTCGGCTACCTCGTGAAGGTTGCCGAGCCGAAGGCCTGAGCCGGGCCCGCGACAGGAGACCTGAAATGCGGTTGAACACGATCAAGCCAGCCACCGGGTCGAAGAAGGCGAGCCGCCGCGTCGGACGCGGCATCGGCTCGGGTCTCGGCAAGACGGCGGGCCGCGGTCACAAGGGTCAGAAGTCGCGCTCGGGCGGCTTCCACAAGGTCGGTTTCGAGGGCGGCCAGATGCCACTGCAGCGGCGGCTGCCCAAGCGCGGCTTTGTCTCGACGACGCGGCACGACACGGCGGAAATCCGGTTGTCCGATCTCGCCAAGCTGCCGGTCGCCGACATCGATCTGCTCGCGCTGCGCGCTGCCGGCCTCGTACCGACGCGGGCCAAGGCGGCCAAGGTGATCAAGGCCGGTGAATTGAAGAAGGCGGTAAAGCTCTCGGGCATTGCCGCAACCAAGGGCGCCAAGGCGGCGATCGAAGCCGCCGGTGGCAGCGTCGCGTAAGCGGCGCATCGAGCAGAGGACAGAGGCCTTGGCAATCAGCAATCCAGCCCTCAAGAGCGGGTCCCGGTACGCCGACTTGAAGCGGCGGCTGTGGTTCCTGCTGGGCGCGCTCGTTGTCTACCGGATCGGGACGCACATCCCGGTGCCGGGTATCAACGCGCAGGTGTTGAATGACCTGTTCCAGCAGCAGCAGGGCGGCATCCTCGGCCTGTTCAACGTCTTCTCGGGCGGCGCATTGCAGCGCTTCTCGATCCTTGCGCTGGGGATCATGCCGTACATCTCGGCCTCGATCATCATGCAGCTGTGCACCGTGGTCGTGCCCACGCTCGAAGCGCTGAAGAAGGAAGGCGAAGCCGGGCGCCGCAAGATCACCCAATACACGCGCTATGCGACGCTGGGCCTCGCGTTCTTCCAGGCCCTCGGCATCTCGATCGCGCTCGAGCAGCAGGCCGGCCTCGTCCTCGCGCCGGGCCTCCCGTTCCGGTTGATCACGGCGATCACGCTCGTCACCGGGACGATGTTCCTGATGTGGCTGGGCGAGCAGATCACCGAGCGCGGCCTCGGCAACGGCATCTCGCTCATCATCTTCGCGGGCATCGCGGCGGGGTTGCCCAATGCGATCGGCCTGACCCTCGAACAGGCGCGGACCGGCGCGTATTCGATCCCGCTGGTGCTCGGCATCGCAGTCCTCGTCGTCTTCGTGACCGCATTCGTGGTGTTCGTCGAGCGCGCGCTGCGCAAGATCCTGGTCAATTACGCGAAGCGCCAGGTCGGAAACAAAGTCTACCAGGGCCAGAGCTCGCACCTGCCGCTGAAGCTCAACATGGCCGGGGTCATCCCGCCGATCTTCGCCTCCTCGATCATCCTGTTTCCGGCCACACTCGCGTCATGGTTCGGCCAGGGCGACCAGATGATCTGGCTGCGCGACCTCGCCACGACGCTCGGACCCGGCCAACCGGTGCACGAAATCCTCTACGCGAGCGCGATCATCTTCTTCTGCTTCTTCTACACGGCGCTGCAGTACAACCCGAAGGAGACGGCCGAGAACCTGAAGAAGAGCGGCGCGTTCATCCCGGGTTACCGGCCAGGTGAGCAGACGGCGAAGTACATCGAGAAAATCACGCTGCGCCTGACGCTGATCGGATCGCTCTATCTCGTCGTCGTGTGTTTCATTCCGAACTTCCTCATCGCCTGGAAGAACGTGCCGTTCTACTTCGGCGGGACGTCGCTGCTGATCATCGTGGTGGTGACCATGGACTTCATGACGCAGGTGCAGGCCTACCTGATGTCGCAGCAGTACGAAAGCCTGCTGAAGAAGGCGAATTTCAAGGGTGGGCTGCCCACGCGTTGATGGCCAAGGAAGACACGATACAGATGCAGGGCGAGATCCTGGAAACGCTGCCCAATGCGACGTTCCGGGTGAAGCTGGAGAACGGCCACGTCGTGCTGGGCCACATCTCCGGGAAGATGCGGATGCACTACATCAAGATACTGCCGGGCGACAAGGTGACGGTGGACCTGACGCCGTACGACCTCACCCGGGCGCGGATCATCTTCCGCGCGAAATGACGCGAAGGGCAGAACGATGAAAGTACTGGCTTCGGTGAAGAAGATCTGCCGCAACTGCAAGATCATCCGGCGCAAGGGTGTCGTGCGCGTCATCTGCACGGACCCGCGCCACAAGCAGCGACAAGGCTGATCGGCCGATCGGCGGCCGGGAACTTTGGACAGGTAAAGACATGGCTCGTATTGCAGGCGTCAACATTCCGAATCACCAGCACGCGGAGATCGCGCTCACCGCGATCTACGGCATTGGTCGTCCGCGCGCCCAGGCCATCTGTGCCGCAGCCGGCATCAAGGCCCAGACGAAGGTCAAGGACCTGTCCGACGCGGACATGGACAAGCTGCGCGAGCAGGTCCAGAAGTTCACCGTCGAGGGCGACCTGCGCCGCGAGGTGACGATGAGCATCAAGCGGCTGATGGACCTCGGTTGTTATCGCGGTGTGCGGCACCGTCGCGGGCTGCCGGTGCGCGGCCAGCGCACGCGCACCAACGCACGCACGCGCAAGGGCCCGAAGAAGTCGCGGGCGGGCATCAGCAGCAAGCCGGCGGCCAAGCCGGCCGGCAAGTAACGGTCGAGGACAACAGAGAATGGCACAGCAACCCACGCAGAAGACCGGCGCCGCGCGCGCGCGAAAGAAGGTCAAGAAGAGCGTCGCCGAAGGCATCGCGCACATCCACGCGTCGTTCAACAACACGATCATCACGATCACCGACCGGCAGGGCAATGCGCTGTCGTGGGCAACTTCCGGCGGCGCCGGCTTCAAGGGCTCGCGCAAGTCGACGCCCTTCGCGGCGCAGGTCGCGGCCGAAAAGGCGGGTCGCGTCGCGGTCGAATGCGGGGTGAAGAACCTCGAAGTGCGAATCAAGGGCCCCGGCCCCGGCCGCGAATCGGCGGTGCGGGCGCTCAACGCGCTCGGCATCAAGATCAGCAGCATCTCGGACGTGACGCCCATTCCCCACAACGGCTGTCGCCCTCCGAAACGCCGTCGCATCTAGGGCGCCGCGTCTTTCATTGAATTCACAGCAACCGGGATAGCAAAGTGGCTCGATACACGGGACCCAAGTGCAAGCTGGCGCGACGGGAAGGCACCGACCTTTTCCTGAAAAGCGCGCGTCGTTCGCTCGACTCCAAGTGCAAGCTGGAAACCAAGCCCGGGCAGCACGGCGTCAAGTCAGGCATGCGCCAGTCCGACTTCGGCAACCAGCTGCGCGAGAAGCAGAAGCTGCGTCGGACCTACGGCATCCTCGAACGGCAGTTCCGCCGCTATTTCCAGGCCGCCGCCAAGGGCAAGGGCTCGACCGGCACGAACCTGCTCCAATTACTGGAATCGAGACTCGACAACGTCGTCTATCGGATGGGCTTGGGCTCGACCCGGGCGGAGGCGCGGCAGCTGGTCGGCCACGGTTCGATCACCGTCAACGGCAAGGTCGTCAACATTCCGTCGGCGCGGGTCAAAGGGGGCGACGTGATCGCCGCGACCGAGAAGGCGAAGGGCCAGCTCCGGATCCAGGCATCCCTCGAACTCGCGGAGAAAGTCGGCTTCCCTTCGTGGGTCGAGGTCGACGTCAAGAAGGCGTCGGGCGTCTTCAAGGGCGCGCCGGACCGCCCGGAGTTCGGACAGGATATCAACGAGAGCCTGGTGGTCGAATTGTATTCCAAGTGAAGGATGGACCCGACGGTCGGAGGGCTCACGTCGCGACCAATGGCAGGATGGAAGACGACGGCCGCAGGGTTGCGCCGCGACCGTCGAATCGGATTTTCCAAGTTTGGGTTTTTGAACCCGTCTAAAGGTTCCGCATGCAGAGCAATGTTCTGTTGAAACCGCGCATCATCGATGTACAGTCGACCTCGCCGTTCCACGCCAAAGTGGTGATGGAACCGTTCGAGCGCGGCTATGGCCACACGCTCGGCAACGCGCTGCGGCGCGTGCTGCTCTCGTCGATGCCGGGCTATGCGCCGACCGAGGTCAGGATCACCGGCGTGCTGCACGAGTACTCGGCGCTCGACGGCGTGCAGGAGGATGTCGTCGACATCCTGCTCAACCTCAAGGGCGTGGTGCTGAAGCTGCACAACCGCGATCACGTGCTGCTCAAGCTGTCGAAGACAGGCGAAGGTCCGGTCACGGCCGCCGACATCGAGCCCAACCACGATGTCGAGATCATCAATCCCGACCACCTGATCGCGCACCTGACCGCCGGCGGCAAGATCGAGATGGAGATCAAGGTCGAGAAGGGCCGCGGCTACCAGCCGGCAACGGCCCGCATCAAGCCCGAGGGTGGACGCACGATCGGCAGCATCCTGCTGGATGCATCGTTCTCGCCGGTGCGCCGCGTGAGCTACGCGGTCGAGAGTGCGCGGGTCGAGCAGCGTACCGACCTCGACAAGCTCGTCCTCGACATCGAGACCAATGGTGTGGTCGAGCCGGAACAGGCCGTGCGTTACGCGGCCTCCGTGCTGGTCGAGCAGCTGTCGGTGTTCGCCGATCTGCAGGGCACCGAAGTGACCGCCGCCGAGCGCGCATCACCGCAGGTCGACCCGGTGCTGCTGCGTCCCGTCGACGACCTTGAGCTGACGGTCCGCTCGGCGAACTGCCTCAAGGCCGAGAACATCTATTACATCGGCGATCTCATCCAGCGCACCGAGACCGAGCTCCTGAAGACCCCGAATCTCGGGCGCAAGTCGTTGAACGAGATCAAGGAAGTGCTGGCATCGCGCGGGCTCTCGCTGGGGATGAAGCTCGAGAACTGGCCGCCGGCCGGGCTCGACCGCCCGTAACGGCGCGCGGACACGAAGGAACGACATCATGCGCCACCGTCACGGTCTGCGGAAACTCAACCGCACCAGCAGCCATCGCCTCGCGATGCTGCGGAACATGACCAACTCCCTGCTGACACACGAGGTCATCAAGACCACGCTGCCGAAGGCGAAGGAGTTGCGCCGCGTTGCGGAGCCGCTGATCACGCTCGGCAAGACGCCGACGGTGGCCAACAGGCGCCTCGCGTTCGACCGGCTGCGCGACCGCGGCGTAGTGACCAAGCTCTTCAACGAGCTCGGCCCGCGCTATCAGGCGCGTCCGGGCGGCTACCTGCGCATCCTCAAGTTCGGCTTTCGCGTCGGCGACAAGGCGCCGATGGCGCTCGTCGAGCTGGTCGACCGTTCCGAGGCGGCCGCCGAGGCGAAGGCCGGCGAAGCGAAAGCCGCGTAGCCACGGCGCCTTTCGTTGCGCTGCGAAGGCCGGGCTTCCGTCTGCCCGGCCTTTTGTTTGCGGGGTCGGGTTAATATTTGATGCTGGGCTGACCGGCGTGAAATGCTAACCTGACCCCTTATGACGGACACCATACTCGTGACAGGGGGCGCTGGCTACGTCGGCTCGCATGTCGTCGTCGAGTTGGCGCGGGCCGGGTACGCGGTGACCGTACTGGACAACTTCGCCAACAGCACGCGCGCCGTACTGTCGCGGCTCGCGGCGTTGGCCGACGGTCCCATCCCATGCATCGAAGCCGACGTCCGCGATATCAACGCCCTCCGGCGCGCGTTCCATGATCATCCGATTGCCGGTGTCGTGCACTGCGCCGGATTGAAGGCCATCGGCGAGTCCGAATTGCGACCCCTCACATACTACGACGTCAACGTTGGCGGTGCTTTCGCGCTCGCGGAGGTGATGGGCGAGGCGGGCGTCGCTAACTTCGTCTGCAGTTCGTCGGCGTCGGTGTATGGCCAGCCCGAGCGTCTTCCAGTCGCCGAGGACGCGCCGCTCGCGCCGCAGAGCGTTTATGGGCGCACCAAACGCGTGGTCGAGGATTTCCTGCGCGACCTGGCACGTGCGAATCCGAACTGGCGCATTGCGATCTTGCGTTATTTCAATCCTGCCGGCGCGCATCCTTCGGGCGAGATCGGTGAAGCACCCAACGGCCGGCCGAATAACCTCGTGCCGCTCCTCTGCCGGATCGCCGCCGGCGAGTTCTCGGATCTGTCGATCTACGGCACCGACTGGCCAACATCCGACGGCACCGGGGTTCGCGACTACGTGCACGTGCAGGATCTGGCCGCTGCTCATGTCGCGGCGTACAAGTTCGTGGCGGGCAACGCCGGCGCGGTCACGCTCAATGTCGGGCTCGGGCGTGGACACTCGGTGCTCGACGTCGTCGCCGCCTTCGAGAGCGCCTGCGGCCGTCGCATCACGCGCACGCTCGCGCCCAGGCGAGCAGGGGACGTTGCTTGCTACTACGCGGATCCTTCGCGCGCGGAAGCGCTGCTCCATTGGCGCGCCACGCGCGGTCTCGATGCGATCTGTGCCGATGCGTGGCGGTGGCAACAGAACGGCGGCCGATATTGAGTTGCCGCCATACCGACCGACGCACAACGATGGTGAAGGACCGCTGGCGCGGCCATGATGACCGGGTCAGCGTAATGCCCAGCAGGGAAAAGCGCGTCCATCGCGGATGAAACTGCATCCCGACGCCGCGACGTAGTCGAGCAGATGATCGATCTCTGCCTGCGCGCGACTGTCCGGGTTGCCATCGGCCGGACTCGCGTGCCCATACGCCAGAGCGAACAGCATTGCGCCAGCCGACACGAGGGATGTCGTGCGATTCTTCAACGCGCATCCTCGCTGAGGCGCAGTGTGGCGAAAACCGGGTTGTGGTCGGACGACGTGACACCGACCGTGGCGGCAGCGACGACTTCGAGCCCGCGCACGTACATGTGGTCGACTTCGTGTCCAGCAAACTGCTGGCGCACGTCCGGCCGGAACACCACGGCGCCGAGCCGCAGGCGGCGTGCCATCGCTTCGACCGCTGCCAGCCGTGTTTCATTCCAGGTATTGAAATCGCCGGCGAGCACGATCGGGCCTTCGTGCGTCGCCAGCTCGGCACCGACGGCGTCGAGCTGTTTCTGGTAGGCGCCGGCCGTCGCCAGCGTGAAGTTGATCCCGTGCATGTTCGCCACGGCGAGCGTCGCTTCGTGGCCGGCGAGGCGAAACCGGGCGACGAGCGCTGACTTCGGAAGTACGATCAGCGGCTCCTGCACCGACTGTGAGCAGGCCGACAGCGGAATCGCACGTGCGGCGGTCAGAACCCCGGCGTCCCGGCCGTTCAGCGTGAAGGAGCTCGCAAGTTGCCAGCGCAGACCCGCGGTTTCGAGCACGACCCGCAGCCTCTCCGTGAGCAGCACTTCCTGCAGCAGCACGACGTCGTGCGTTGCTGCGATTCGCGCGAGATCGCCTTGCCAGCCGGGATCTTCGCCCTTGTGGAGATTCCAGCTCGCGATGCGCAACGCCGCAGGATCGAGGGCTCCGGCCGCGATGCCATCGGCGCTGCCCGCCAGCGTGAGGGTGCCGCACGGCTGCGAATCGACGCCGATGCCACCGTCGTGACGCAACACGACCGTGCGCTGCGCATCCGGTATGACGATGCATCCGGCAAGCACGAACGCGAGGTAGGCGGCCACCAGAGCGCGTGCCACGTCACGCATCGCCGACAGCTCCGCTTGCGACCTTGATCGCCTCGACGCGGATTTCCTCGGTCAGCCGCGCTTTCAACGCCGAAAATTCCGGCGTCGTCTTGACCGTGTAGTGCCGTGGATGGGGAAAATCGACCGCCACCTCGGCCTTGATCCGGCCGGGACGCGCCGACATGACCACGACGCGGCCGGCGACGAAGATCGCCTCGTCGATGTCGTGGGTGACGAAGAGGACGGTCTTGCGCTCCGCCTCCCAGATGCCGAGCAGCAATTCCTGCATCAGCGCACGCGTCTGGTTGTCGAGCGCGCCGAACGGCTCGTCGAGGAGCAGGATCTTGGGCTCGTTGGCGAGTGCGCGGGCGATCGCGGTGCGCTGCTGCATGCCGCCTGAGAGCATCTTCGGATAGTGGTGCTCGAATCCCGCGAGGCCCATGCGGCCGATGTAGTGCGCGGCGATCTCGTCCTGCTCCGGCTGCGGCCGCGCCTTCTCGCGCAGCCCGAAGCAGATATTCTGGCGGACGGTGAGCCACGGGAACAGCGTGTAGCTCTGGAACACCATCCCGCGGTCGGCGCCGGGGCCCGTCACCGGCGCGCCGTCGAGAAGGACGCGGCCCGTTGTCGGCGCATCGAGGCCGGCGACGATGCGCAGCAGCGTCGACTTGCCGCAGCCGGAGGGCCCGAGGATCGCAATGAAGTCGTTGTCGGCAACGGCGAGCGACACGGGTCGCAGCGCCTCGGTCGTGCCGCCGCCATGTACACCGGGAAACGTACGCCCGACCGCATCGATCAGAAGCTTGCTCATGGAGGTCGATTTCGGGCCCAGCCGCTCACGCCAGGCTCCAGGGAAACAGCCGCTGGTTGCCCCACTTGAACGCGAAGTCGGATATCAGACCGATGACGCCGATGACGATGATGCCGAAGATGATCTGTCCGGTGTTGAGCAGCGCCTGGCTGTCGGTGATCATGTGGCCGATTCCGGACGAGGCGCCGATCAGCTCGGCGACGATCACATAGGTCCAGGCCCAACCGAGCACGAGACGCAGCGTTTCGGCGATCGCCGGGGCAGAGCCCGGCAGCAACACCCGACGCACGACACCGTGCGCATCCGCTCCGAGCGTGTAGGCCGCCTCGACGAGATCGCGGCGCGTGGCGCCGACGGTCACTGCCACCATCAGCACGATCTGGAAGAACGAGCCGATGAAGATCACCAGCAATTTCTGCATTTCGCCGATCCCTGCCCACAAGATCAGGAGCGGGATGAACGCAGACGCCGGCAGGTAGCGCGCGAACGAGATGAAGGGCTCGAAGAACGCCTCGATCGGCTTGTAGGCGCCCATCGCGACGCCGAGCGGGACGGCGACGACCGCGGCCAGCACGAATCCACCGACGACGCGCCAGACCGTGATGCCGACGTCACGTGCGAAGCCGTATTTCACGAACAGGTCGTAGCCTTCGTGCAACATCGTCACCGGATCGGCGAGAAACGTCTTCGGCACGAAGCCTCCGAACGTTGCCGCTGCCCACGCCGCGAAGAACGCGGCAAAAAAGGCGATGCCTAGCAGCGCCTTCCGCCCTGGCGGAATGGGTTTGAGGGGCGTCATCGCTACAGCGAACGTCGTTCCCGCGAAAGCGGGAACCCAGAGTCGTTCCCGCAAAGACGCTGGATCCCGGGTCTCGCGCCGTCATGCTCGCCCGGGATGACCCGGCCGTCTCCGATCGTTTCGACGCCGCGCGTCCCGCTCTCGGACATCCGCGTCACTTGATGTACGACGTGTCGACGATCGTCGTCAGATCGGGTATCGACCTGAGGACGCCGATCTCGAGGAGCAGGTCGGCCGCCTCCTTGCTGAACTGCTGGAACTCGCCGGCGAAAAACTTCTGGTTCGCCGCCTTGTCCTGCCAGCGCAGGTACGCCGCCGACTTCGCGAACTGCTCGCCCGACTGTTTGGTCGGTGCGCCCATGATCTCGTAGCTCTTCTGCGGCTCCTTCCTGACCATGTCGATCGCCTCGAAGTAGCTGTTGGCGAGTGCCTGCGCAGCCTTCGGATTCTCGGCGAGAAATTTCGGCGTGCAGCCGAACGTGTCCATGATCATCGGGTAGTCGAGTGTGGTGGCGATGATCCTGCCCGCCTGCGGGTTGTCGCGCACCGTCGACAGGTAGGGCTCGTATGTCATCGCTGCGTCGTTCTGGCCGGCGACGAACGCCTGCGCCGCGGCAGCGGGCTCGAGGTTGACGACCGCCACATCCTTGACGGAAAGCCCGTTCTTCTTGAGGAACCAGGCCAACGTGAAGTACGGCGCGGTGCCGGGTGCCGAGGCGGCGACCGTCTTGCCTTTGAGATCGGCGATCTCCGCAACGTTGCTCCGCACGGCCATCCCGTCGGCGCCGTAGCTCTTGTCCATCTGGAAGATCTGCTTCGTCGCCACGCCGCCCGCGTTCCAGACGATCCAGGTCTCGACCGTCGTCGCGGCGCACTGGATGTCCCCCGACGCGATCGCGAGGTGACGATCCTTCTGCGGAATCATCTTCAGCGTGACGTCGAGGCCGTTCTTCCTGAAGATGCCGGCGTCCTTCGCCAGTGTGAGCGGCGCGAAGCCGGTCCAGCCGGACATGCCGATGGCGACCTTGATCTCCTGCGCGGACGCGCCGGGCGCGATGGCGAAGAGCGCGGCGCCTGCCGCGAGAGCGAGAATCTTGCGCATGGGAATGCTCCGGGAGGTGAGGAGAGAACGCGTGAAATCTAGGGCCCGGCAACGGGTCTGTCAATCTTCGTGTCACGCGCTCTGTTCCGGGCGCCGATGTCCCGTCTCCGGGGCGCTCTTTTTCGGCAACTGAGCGTCCGCAACGCGGCTCATGAGGAGTTCTGCATCAGCCTGTTAGAATCGCCGGCGACACGGCCCGATGTTACCGTCCGGCATGCATCGCTTCCTTCAACCCGCCGATTACACGCGCATGTCGTGGCGGAACGGCGGCGGGCGCACGACCGAGATCGTCACGCATCCGCCGGACTCGACCCTCGCTACGTTCGACTGGCGCGTCAGCATTGCCGAGGTCACGGCCGACGGCCCCTTCTCGCGCTTCCCGGGTGTGGACCGCACGATCGTGGTGATCGCGGGTGCCGGCATGCGGCTCGAAGGCGACGGTCATGCGGTCGATCTGCGGGCGCCGTATGAGCCCTATGCATTCAGCGGCGACGACCACATTCGCTGCGCACTGGTTGCAGGACCCGTGCGCGATTTCAATCTGATGCTGCGCCGTGGGCGCGTGCAGGGGCGGCTCATCGTCGTGCGCGACGCCGGGGCGCGCATCGCGCCGGCGCGCTTCCGCGTTTGTTATGCTGCCGCGGGCGCGCTCGAGTGCCTGCTTCCCGGCCATCCGCCGCTGACGATCGCCACCGATCACACGGTCGTCGTCGAGGATGGCGACGGGACGGCCGGCGCGCCGTTCGCGCTCCAACCGCTCGCGGGCGACGCGGTCGCGCTGGTCGCCGCGATCGAGACCGCGGCATGAAGATCTACGCGGTCGATGCGCTGCTGCCCGACGGTTGGAAGCGCAATGTCCTGATCGACATCGATGCGGGTGGCACGATCCGGAGCGTCGAAGCGAATGCATCCGCGGGCGAGGCGGTGCGCGCAACAGGCCCCTTGATTCCGGGAATGCCCAACGTGCATTCGCATGCGTTCCAGCGCGCGCTGGCGGGGCGCACGGGACACGGCAGCGGCACAGGAGACAGCTTCTGGACGTGGCGGCAGGCGATGTATGCGTTTCTCGACCGCGTGGATGCCGACGCGTTCGGGGCGATCGCCGCGCAGGCGTACGTCGAGATGCTGAAAGCAGGGTACACCGCGGTCGCCGAGTTCCACTACGTTCATCACGATCCGCAGGGTCGCCCCTACGCGGACCCGGCCGAGCTTGCGCGGCGGATCGCTGCAGCGGCGCGAACCGCCGGGATCGCGCTGACGCTGCTGCCCGTGTTCTACGCGCACGCCGGCTTTGGCGGCGCCCCGCCGATCCCGGCGCAGAGGCGTTTCGTGCACACCGTCGATGCCTATGCGCGCCTGTGCGCGAGTCTGGCGACGGACGCCACCGCGCATGGCTACCAACTCGGCGTAGCGCCACACAGCCTACGCGCCGTCGCGCCGGACGAGTTGGCTGCCGTCGTGGGGTTTGCACCGCACGCTGCGCCGATCCACATTCACGCTGCCGAGCAGGTATTGGAAGTCGCCGATGCCGTCGGCTGGAGTGGTGCGCGTCCGGTGGAATGGCTCCTCGACCACGCCGGCATCGATGCGCACTGGTGCGTGGTCCATGCGACCCATATGACTGCCGACGAAGCGCGCCGGCTCGCCACGAGCGGCGCGGTCGCCGGATTGGCGCCGACGACGGAAGCGGATCTCGGCGACGGCACGTTCGGCGCGCGGGCTTATTTCGACGCCGGCGGCGCGGTGGGTGTGGGCAGCGATTCGAACACGGTCATCGACCCGTTCGCCGAACTGCGACAGCTCGAATGGTCGCAGCGGCTGAAAGGTCTCGAGCGCAACGTGTTGGCGGAGGGCGGGAATCCGGTAGGGCAGGCGCTCTACATGCGCGCAGCGCGGGGCGGCGCGCAGGCATTGGCGCAGCCGATAGGAGCGATCGCGCCCGGGCGTCGCGCCGATTGCGTCGTGCTCGACGGTGACGACCCGGCCTTGGCGGAGCTGCCGCCCGATGCGTTGCTCGATGCTGCCATCTTCGGACCGTGCCGGCGTGCGGTGCGCGACGTCATGGTGGCGGGACGCTGGGTCGTCCGCGACGGGCGGCATCCGCGCGAAGCCGAGGTCTTCGCCCGCTATCGGACGACGGTCGCGCAACTCATCATGGGTTGATTCGAATATGAGCGGCGCGGCCTTCGATCTCGTCATCACCGGCGCGCATCTCGCGACGATGGACGGTCGCGCGCCCTACGGTGCTCTTCCGGATGGCGCGCTCGGCATCGCGGGCGACCGGATCGCATGGATCGGCGCGGCGCGCGATCTGCCGCGTGATGCGCGCGCCGCGCGCACGCTCGACGCGGCGGGGCGCTGGCTCACGCCGGGGCTGATCGACTGCCATACGCATCTCGTCTATGCCGGCAACCGCGCGCGCGAGTTCGAGGCGCGGCAGCAGGGTGCGAGCTACGCCGACATCGCGCAGGGGGGCGGCGGCATCAACGCGACGGTGCGCGCGACTCGGGCCGCGTCCGAGGCCGAGCTCGTCGCGCAAAGCCGGTCACGGCTCGAAGCGCTCGCAGCCGAAGGGGTGACCACGGTAGAGATCAAGTCCGGCTACGGTCTCGACACGGCGCACGAAATGCGGCAGCTCGCGGCAGCGCGGAAGCTTGGCGCGGCGCTCGGCGTCGACGTCCGCACGACGCTTCTCGCCGCCCATGCGGTGCCGCCGGAATTCGCGGGCCGCGCCGATGCCTATGTCGACGTCGTCTGTGGCGAGACGATTCCGGCGGCCGCCGCCGCGGGACTCGCCGATGCCGTGGATGCGTTCTGCGAAACGATCGGCTTCAGCGTCGCGCAGACCCGCCGCGTGTTCGAGGCGGCGCGCGCGCTCGGACTGCCGGTCAAGCTGCACGCCGACCAGCTTTCGGATTCGGGTGGTGCCGCGCTCGCCGCGGCTTTCGGCGCGCTCTCGGCCGATCACCTGGAATACACCGGCGAATCGGGTGTCGCGGCGATGGCGCGCGCGGGGACCGTCGCCGTGCTGCTGCCCGGCGCATTCTATGCGTTGCGCGAGACGAAGCTGCCGCCGGTCGCCGCGCTGCGCGCGTCCGATGTGCCGATGGCGGTCGCCACCGACTGCAATCCCGGCACGTCGCCCGCGACGTCGCTGCTGCTGATGATGAACATGGCGTGCACCTTGTTCTCCCTCACCCCCGAGGAAGCGCTGGCGGGCGCGACGAAGCACGCGGCGCGCGCGCTTGGGCTCGCCGACCGCGGAACGCTAGTTGTCGGCCAGCGCGCCGATCTCGCGCTGTGGGACATCGCGGTTCCGGCCGAACTTGCGTACCGAATCGGCGGCAACCCGTGTGCCGGCATTGTCCGCGCCGGCAACGTCGTGCACTGGGCCGCGGGATGAAGCTCCTTGATCTTGCGCGCGGCGACACGTCGCTCGTCATCGACGTGCCGCACGCGGGGACGTTCGTGCCGCCGGATATTCTCGCCCGCCTTACGCCGGCGGCGCGGGCGCTGCCCGACACCGACTGGCACGTGGACCGGCTCTATGCGTTCGCGCGCGCTGCCGGCGCGACGGTGATCGCGGCCACGCATTCGCGCTACGTGGTCGACCCGAACCGCGATCCCTCGGGAGCTTCGCTCTATCCGGGCGCTGACGTGACCGAGCTGTGCCCGACGCGCACATTCGCGAACGAGCCGATCTATCGCCCGGAGGCGCCGATCGATGTCGCCGAGATCGCCGCGCGGCGGCGCGAGTATTTCGATCCCTATCACGCGGCCCTGGCGGAGGAAGTGGAGCGGGTGCGCGCGCGCCATGGCTACGCATTGCTGCTCGACGGCCACTCGATCCGCGCCGAAGTGCCGCGCTTCTTCGCGGGACGGCTGCCGGATCTCAATCTCGGCACGGCCGACGGCGCGAGCTGTGCCCCTGCCGTACAGGCGGTCGCGACGAACGTCCTCGCGACCGCGGCCGACTTCACCCACGTAGTCAACGGCCGCTTCAAGGGCGGCTACGTGACGCGCCATTACGGCGCGCCCGAGCGCAACGTGCACGCGCTGCAGCTCGAAATCGCGCAGGCGTCCTACATGGACGAGGCGCCACCGTATCGCTGGGATGCGGCGCGCGCCGCCGCTCTGGGCGCCGTGCTCGCGCGGCTGGTCGAAGGCCTTATTGCGTGGCGACCCCGGTGATCCGTTTCTACACCGCGCGCAATCGCTTCGACGCCTACCTGCTTGCCGATCGGCTGAACCAGGCAGGCATCCGCGCTCACGTCTTCAACGAGCACGCCTCGAGCATCGTCGGCGACGTGCCGCCCGAGGTCGCGCAGCCGCAGGTGTGGCTCGAGCGCGAGCAGGATTGCGAGCGTGCCGGCATCCTGCTCTCCCGGATCGAGGCGGACGCGGCGCAACTCGGCACGAAGCGGTGTGCCGCGTGCGGCGAGGAGTCGCCGGCGACGTTCGATCTCTGCTGGAAGTGCGGAAAGGAGTTGTAGCCTATAAAGGTGTCGAACACACTTACTGTTCTCATGGTCCGGCGCGGCCGCACGGGTCGGTCGAGCCCGAGCGGGTCGGTCCGGGAACGTGCCGTCTCCACTCTCCCGGATCGAAGCGAATGCGGCGTAAGTCGGCACGAAGGGGGACCGCGTGTGGCGAGGGGTTTGCCGGCGACGCCTGATCTTTGCTGGAGGTCCGGGCGAATTGGATTGTAGCCTATAGCACGTCGAGGAATTTTACACTTGAGGACTGACAACACTGCACCTAACTACAAGTTATTGATATTTAATGTGAATATTTGCATGGCGCAGTCCTTGCTGATCGTTCGCTGCCGCGACGGTCACCTTGGACGTGGCGGGGGTTTTTGTTTGTGGGGCGCGGAGTCCCACGCCGCATTGCGCAATCGCCGAAAGGGGTCGGCCCCGCGTTATGCGCCGCGAACGCCGACCAGGTAGCGGGTGACGGCGTCGGCCATCGCGTGCGCCGACTTGATGCAGTCGCCAACCGCCACCCCGCCGCGGTAGCTGGCGCAGAAGAAGAGCCCCGGCAGCGCGCGCTCGGCGTCTCCGAGCGGCTGCAGTCGGGCGAGATGGCCCAGCGTGTACTGTGGAATCGCGTGGGTCCACCGGGTGACCTCGGTCCACAGCGGTTCCGCGCGCGCACCCACGAGCGCGACCAGCTCTGCATGCACGATCTGCGCGAGCTTGACGTCCGGCCTGCCGAGCGTTTCGGCATTGCGGCGGCCGCCGACGAACGACGTCAGCAGCACGGTACCCTCCGGCGCCCGGTCCTCGAACATGCTGCTCGAGAACAGCGAGCCGAGGATCCCGCGTTGCTCCTTCTTGGGCACGAGAAATCCGAACCCGGCGAGCGGGTGCCCGATATCGGCGCGGCGATACGCGGTCGCGACGCCGGCGATCGCCGCATACTCGATCGCGCCGAGTCCCTTGGTCGCGGCGGGGGCGAGCTCCCGCACAAGCTTCGCGGCCTCGTACGCGGGCGTCGCAAACACCACGGCCTTCGCCCGGCGCAGGACCGGGTCCCCGCCGTGGGCGCCGGCGATGGTCCACGTTCCGTCGGCATTGCGCTCGATCCGCCGTACGTGCACGCCGGTCTCGACGCGGGCAATCGCACGGGCGAGCGCGTCGGTGAGCCGCTGCATCCCACCGCGAAACGAAAAGCTCGGCGCTGTGTTCTTCGCCGTCTCGCCGCTCTTTCTGCGCTCACGGGCGCCCATGATCTGCCCTTTGATCAGGCTGCCGTATTTCTGCTCCAGGGCGTACAGGCGCGGGAATGCCGCCGGCACCGAAATCTGCTCGGGGTCACCCGCGTAGACGCCCGACACGAACGGGTCGATCGCGTAATCGAGGAATTCGGTGCCGAGGCGACGCCGTACGAAGGCCGCGATCGATTCCTCGACCCCGGCGGGGGCTGGCGCGACGAACGGCTCGTGCAGCAAACGAAGCTTCGCGCCGAGCGAAAACGCATGGGTGGCAAGGAACGCGCCGGGCGAGGTCGGCAGGGCGACCAACTTCCCGCCGCGCACGATGAAGCGCGTCGATGCAACGGCGGCAGCGTCGGCACGCTCGCCGCGGATGCCGAGCGCATCGAGCAACGCGTTGATGAGCGGGCTCGTGTCGAGCGTGCTGTTGGGTCCCAGCTCGTAGAGGATCCCGTTGCGGCGGCGGCTGCCGATCACGCCGCCTGCGCGCGCTGCCGATTCCAGCACTTCCACGCGCGCACCGCGCTCTTTCAGTCCGAACGCTGTCGCGAGTCCCGAGATGCCGCCACCGATCACCAGTACGTCGACATCCGTGGGCATGGCGACGCTCGTCTACTCGTTGCGGCGGCGCGGGCCGCCGGGCGTGTCGGTGACGAGTGCGAGACGCTCGACGCGCGCCAGGGCGGCGGCAAGCTGGCGATGCGCCGCCGTGCCTTCCGGGAGCTGCGCCTTAAGTTCGCGCCAGTAGCGAGCGGACGCAGCGTATTCGTGCGCCTCGAACGCGGCGCTGCCCGCCATCTCCAGTGCCTTCGGATGCACTGGGTCCAGCGCGAGCGCGCGCAACACGAGTTCGCGCGGCTTGCCGTCGAGCGATCCACCCTGCGCCATGCCGAGCGCGTCGGCGTACTCGCACCAGATTGCGGGATCGCCGGCGACTTTGGCGCTGGCGGCGAGCGCGCTGTCGTAGGCCGATGCGGCATCGGTATAGCGGCCGGCCTCGAAGTCCAGGCGTGCCAATAACACCCAGCCGCGGCCGTCGCGCGGATGCCGGGTGACACGGCGGATGAGATCGTCACGCGCCATCGCGGTAGGCGGGGCGCCGTTCTCGGAAATCGCCACCGCGCTCTCGCGCATGGCGTCCGGGTCGCCGAACAACGCATAAACGCCGAACGCGAGCGCAGGCAGCGCGATGGCCATCACGACCGCGGTCGATGGCGGCGCAAGTACGGGCGGCGTGCCATGATCCTCCTCGATATCGGCGAGCATCCGCCGCTCGAGTTCGGCGCATGCGCGCGCATGATCGCCGACGGTCACGCGGCCCGCAGCGAGGTCGCGGTCGAGGTCGGCGCGCTCACTGCGGTATACCGCCAGGTTCGCCGCGACGCGCGATGTGCCCAACGGCGGAACGTGCCGCGATAGCAGTCGGGGCAGCACGAAAGCAAGCGCGAGCCCCGTCATCGCCGCTGCGATGGCCCAGAACAGCAATGACGACGTCGGAGAGTCCACGTGGGTTCGATCGACTTGGGCGGCCGGAGGAAAATACCGATCCGATCGCCACCTCCACTATTTGATTATCGCTGTTCGCAGAGGAAAAAGGCGGGGCACGCGCCCCGCCTTTGAGGGGGATCAACCGACCACTATTTTGGTGCGGCCGGGGCGGGTGGCGCGGCACCTGCGGTGGCGCTCGGCGCCGCGGCCGCGGGTTGTGCCTGCTTTGCCTTGATCGCATCGTCGAGAATCTTGATTCCCTCCTGCGATGCCCCGACCGATTTCGCGAGCGACTCCTTGGCGAGATCCAGGTTGTGGAACGATGCGCCATTGGCCGCGGTCCACCATTCCCAATTCGCGTGCGCATCGCCGTGCTTCGTGCGCGCTGCCTTGAGCGCATCCTCGGGCACGCCGACCAGCTGTGCCTGCCCGAACTTGCCGATGAGCTGCGCAAGCCAGAACTCCGCATTGCGGACCTTGCCCTGGTAGTGCGACGCCATCGATTCGATCACGTAGCGCGCCTGCGTCTCGGTCCATTGGTGATGGCACTGGAGGCACGTCTCCTTGAGATAGTTCTTCGGGTTGGTCTGCCAGTGCGACGTGTAGAGCTTGCCGGTCTTCGCGTCCTTGACCTTCGGCATGTGGCACGACGAGCAGTCGACGCCGGCTTTCTCGTGTTTCGAGCCGTAGTAGGTCTCGACATCCGGGTGCTGCGCCTTCCACAGCGCTGCGCCCGTGAACTGGTTGCGGAAGTCGCGGAACTGGATGTGATCGTAAGCCTTCAGGATGTCGTTCGGGCCGACGAACGGGAAGTAGTTGGTCCGCTTGTCGGCCATCGGGATCGCTTCGCCGGTATTCGGGTTGAATCCCGGGTTGCAGTTGTACTCGACGTGGCACTGGCCGCACTGCAGCTTGCCGTCGTAGCGCTCGAGCATGCCGATCTTGCGCGTGTAGCCGCGCACGCCCATCTCCTTCACGTCCACCTTGGTCTTGCGCACGTCCTGCGCGTAGAGCGTGGGGAAGTCGGTTCGTGTCACCGTCTCGATCAGCGCGTCGCGGACGATCCGCGGCTTCGCAGCGTGCGGGTCGTGGCAGAAGATGCAGTTCAGCGCATGGTTGGTCGACTTCGCGAGCTCGACTACCTTCGAAGTGCGGCTCCACTTCGCGTTCGGCACGGGGTCGCCCATGTACGCCCATTCGAGGATGTGGTCCTGCGTCTTGCACGACAGGCATACGGGATTCGCCGCCGCGGCGGTGCCCGGCCGGAATACCTTCTGGTCGGTATTGTCGGGATAGAGGTCGACGGCGACGCTCCAGACCTTGAAATCGCCCGAGCCCGCAAGATAGCGCCACGTTTCCTGCGTTCCGAATCGCCCGCCGAACGCGCGGTCGACGACGAACTGGTCGAGCAGCGCGAACGTATGGCCGCGCGGGAGGTTGTGCTCGCGCGTAAAGCCGTGCGGCGTCATCAGCAGGTCGTAGGCGGGGTCCGGCGCGGGGCCGGTGGCCTGCTTCTTCTCGAAGCGCGCCGTACGATGCCAATCCATCTGCGCGTACGACTTGTACTGGTTCTGGTGGCAGCCGCCGCACGTTGCGAGGTCGGTCTTCGTCGCGGGTCGCTGCTTCGCATCGGCGAGGTGCGCCGCTGTGCCGTCGTGACACGCACTGCAGCCGACGGATTTGTGCTTGCCGGACTCGTGCAGCGCCTTGACCGGCGTGTGGCAGGCAAGGCACGCCGAGGCATCGAAAGCGGCTCCCTTGGCGGCAGGGGGTTTCTGTGCTTGCGCGAAAGCGGGCGTCGCAGAGAGGGCGAGGGCGGCGAGCGCTGCGGCGGCGAGCACGCGCGTGCAGGCACGAACGATGGCTTGGCTCATGGTCGGTTCCCCTGTGGCTGCCGCGATCCCGGAGCGGAATCCGGCAGCCCGACCATCGTGCCTGCGAAGGCGCGGGACGGCGTTGATGCAAATCAACCGCCCGGGCGCGCGGAAGACACGGGGCCCGCGGGTGCGAAGCGCGTGCGACGAATTGTCGCTAGGGAAGCGTGTTCTGGATGACGACGGCGATGCCGGTCGCGCCGACCTTGACCGGCGGCGAAAGCCCTTCGAGATCACCGCTTTGCGGCATCGCCTGACCTGACTTCGAGATGCGCGCGCCGACGACGACCTCACCGAAATTGGACAGCGCCATGTTCGGTGCCATTGCCATCGTGTCGTCGAGCGTGAACGTGGCGGGCAGGTCCTTCACCTGCTTCCTCAGTATCGCGAGGGGCATCTTCGAGCCTTGCGCCGGACGCGCGAAGATGAACACCGTATCCGTGGGTGCGGTCTTTGCGACAAGGTCGGCGGAAAGCTTCACGGTGCCCGCGACGGTCGTATGGGTGGTCGCAGCGGGCGCGGGTGCACTGGCTGACCCAGTGGGCGCCTTGACGGCGGCAGCCGCCGCGGCCTTGGGTGCCGGCGCGGATGGCGGAATCGTCGCACCCGCGGCGGCCTTGAGTCCGCCCAGCTCGCGCGCTTCGGCGATGCTCGCGTCGATCGACTGCGCGATCGGGGAGCCCGGCGGCACCGTCGCCTTCATCCGCTCCCAGTACGCGACCGCCTGCCGATAGTCCTTGCGGTCGAAGGCGACGGTGCCGGCGAGCGCCAGTGCCTTCCAGTTCGTCGGATCGATCACGAGCGCGCGCTGAATAAGCTCCAGCGGCTTGCCGGAAAGCATTCCGCCCTGCGCCGCGCCGAGCGCGTCGGCGTAGTCGGCGAGCAGGTCGGCATTGTCGGGGACGAGCACGACGGCACGCTCGAATGCCCGCGCGGCTTCGGCGTGCCGGTTGAGCGAGTAATAGGTGCGCGCGAGCATCACCCAGCCCTCGGCATTGCCTGGCTCCTTGTCCAGCCTGGCCGCGAGCTCCGCGGCCATCGCGTTGACCTTCTGCGGCGACATCTCGTGCTCGGCCCCGGCGGACGGCGCGTTCCGCGCGACCGGCGAAAACGCGTCGAAGTTGCCGAGCGCGACATAGATCAGCAGCGACGCAATCGGCAGCGCGCCCGCGACGATCGCCGCCGTCCATGCGCCGGCGGCCGACAGCGCAGGAGCGCCGGGACCGGGCGCCGCCTTCGATTCCTCGAGCACGCGCTGCTCCAGTTCCCCTCGCGCCTGCTCGTACCGCTCGCGCGGAATCGTACCGTTGGCAAGATCGGTCTCGAGTTCGGCAAGCTGGTCGCGCAGGATTGCGACGTTGGATGCCTCGCGTGCGATGCCACCCGCGCTGGCGCCACGGAGCAGCGGCACGAGCACCCACGCAAGCGCAGCCGCGACCATCACCGCGGTAATGCCGACGAATGCAATCACGGGTCGTCTTTCCGGTTGTCGCCGGCGAGCAGGCGCGCGGCGCGCTCGCGCTCCTCGGCGGTGAGCGCCGGCTCCGCCACCTGCCGCCGCCGTAGCACGTTGCGCAGCAGCACGACAAAACCGGCGCCGAGCAGCAGCGCAGGCCCGGCCCAGAGCACGATCGTCGTCAGCTTGAACGGCGGCTGATAGAGGACGAAGTCGCCGTAACGATTGACCATGTAAGTGACGATTTCGTCATCGGTCCGGCCGGCGGCGATCTGCTCGCGGATCTGGCTCCGCAAATCGTTGGCGAGCTCGGCGTTGGAATCGGCGATCGACTGGTTCTGGCAGACGAGGCAGCGCAGCTTCTCGGAGAGCTTCACGGCGCGCGCGGCGCGGACCGGATCCGTTTCGGTCGGCACGGCCTCGGCGGCGACCGCGGGAAGCGGCAGCAGCGCGCCGAGCGCGATGAGTGCGATGGGCAGCGGACGCCGAGGGCGGATCATGACTTCTGCAGCTCGCGGACGAGCGGGATGATCTTCTTTTCCAGCGCCTCCGCCGTGATCGGCCCGATCTGCTTGTAACGAATCGTGCCTTCCTTGTCGATCACGAATGTCTCCGGCACGCCGTAGACGCCGAAGTCGATTCCGACGCGGCCGTCGCGGTCCATGACCGACAGGTCATAGGGGTCGCCGTTGTCCTTGAGCCAGCGCTTGCCGGCCGCCGGGTCGTCCTTGTAGTCGAGTCCGATGATCGGCACCACCTTTGCCTTCGCGAGCGCGATCAGCAGCGGATGCTCCTCGCGGCACGAAACGCACCACGATGCCCACACGTTGAGCAGCCAGACCTGCCCCTTCATGTCGGCGGTGCCCAGCGTCGTTGCCGGAACGTGCAACTGGGCGAGCGCGAAGGCCGGCGCCGGCTTGCCGATCAGCGGCGAGGGCACCTCGCGCGGGTCGCGCCAGAGGCCGGCGAACAGGAAACCCGCCAGCACGACGAAGACGGCGAGCGGAATGAGGAGCTTCTTGTTCATCGCAGGCGCGCTATCGCGCCGCCGCGGCGCCGCGCGGGATCGTCGCAGCGCGCTCCGCACCGACCCGGTAGCGGCGATCTGCCAGCGCGAGGAAGCCGCCGAGCGCCATCATCGCGAAGCCGGTCCACAGCCACGTGATGAACGGCTTCGAGTAGACCCGGATGATCCACGCGCCGCCGTCGACCGGCTCGCCCATCGAAACATACAGGTCGCCGAACGGGCCGCTGTCGATCGCGGCGTTGGTCATGGGCATCCCGCCGGCGTTGTACATGCGCTTTTCGGGATACAGCGTCTCGACGAAGTTGCCGTTGCGGCTGACGGTGACCGCGCCGCGCGCGGCCTGGTAGTTGGGCCCCTTCTGCTGCGTCACGCCGTCGAAGCGGAACACGTAGCCGCCCACGGCAACGGTGTCGCCGACGTTCATCTTCACGTCGCGCTCGGTTTCATATCCCTTTACCAAGGTGACGCCGACAATGAACACGGCGATGCCGAGGTGCGCGAGCACCATGCCCCAGTAGCTGCGCGGCTGCCGCGCGAGTTGCGCGACGAGGCCGCCAGGGCCGCCGCGGATCCGCTCGCGGACGCCGACGAACGTCGCGGTGACGATCCAGAACGCGAGCAGCAGACCGAAGGCGACCAGCGGCTTCCACTCGCTCGCCACCAGCGGCGCCAGGAGTGCCATCACCACGCTGATCGCGGCCGCCCAGCGCAGCCGCTGCCAGAGATCGGGCACCGAGGCCTCCTTCCAGCGCGCGAGCGGGCCGATCCCCATCAGGAACACGAGCGGAGTCATCAGCGGCACGAACACCGTGTCGAAGTAGGGTGGGCCGACCGAGATCTTGCCGAGGTTCAACGCGTCGAGGAACAGCGGGTAGAGCGTGCCCAGGAGCACCGAGCCGGCAGCGGCGATGAGCAGCACGTTGTTCCCGAGCAGGAACGATTCGCGCGACACGAGCTCGAAGCGACCGCCCACACCCACCTTCGGCGCGCGCAGCGCGTACAGCGCGAGCGAGCCTCCGATGACGACGACCAGGAAGGCGAGGATGAACACGCCGCGCCGCGGATCCGTCGCGAAGGCGTGCACCGACGTCAGCACGCCGGAACGAACCAGAAACGTTCCGACCAGCGACAGGGAGAACGCGGTGATCGCGAGCAGGACCGTCCAGTTCTTGAACGTGCCGCGCTTCTCGGTCACCGCAAGCGAGTGCAGCAGCGCCGTGCCGACCAGCCACGGCATGAACGACGCGTTCTCGACCGGGTCCCAGAACCACCAGCCGCCCCAGCCCAGCGTGTAGTACGCCCACCAGCTGCCGATCATGATGCCGATGGTGAGGAAGCTCCACGCAAGCGTGGTCCACGGCCGCGACCAGCGCGCCCACGTGGCGTCGAGCCGGCCGCCGATCAGCGCCGCGATGGCGAACGCAAACGCGACCGAGAACCCGACGTAACCCATGTAAAGCATCGGCGGGTGCATGACCATTCCGGGATCCTGCAGCAGCGGGTTGAGGTCGCGGCCGTCGGCGGGAACGGGGAACAGCCGGTCGAACGGGTTCGACGTCAGCAGCAGGAACAGCAGGAAGCCGACGCTGACAAGACCCATGACGCCGAGTACGCGCGCGACCATCTCGTCGGGCAGGTGCCGGCTGCGCACCGACACGGCAAAGGTCCACGCGGCGAGCATGAAGACCCACAGCAGCATCGAGCCTTCGTGCGAGCCCCACGTAGCGGCGAAGCGGTAGTAGACGGGAAGCTGCGAGTTCGAGTTGGTCGCGACGTTCTGCACCGAGAAATCGCTGGTGACGAACGCGTAAGCGAGGCAGCCCCACGCCGTGGCGACAAACAGGAACTGCCCCTGCGCCACCGGGCGCGCCAATGCCATCCAGGCGGGAATCCCGCGCGCAGCACCCACGAGCGGCAGCGTGCCGAGGATCAGCGCAAGCAGGAGGGCCAGGATCAGCGCGAAATGTCCGAGTTCGGGAATCATTGTCTTGACCCTCGTTTCATGGCTTCAGCGTGCGCGCGGCCTTTTCGGCCGCCGCGGCGCCGTGCGCCTTGTTGACTGCGTCGGCGGCTTCTGGCGGCATGTAATTCTCGTCGTGCTTCGCCAGCACCTCGGTTGCCCGGAACACGCCGCCGTCTTCGAGCTTGCCCTGCGCGACCACGCCTTTGCCCTCCTTGAAGAGGTCGGGCAGGATCCCGGTGTACACGACGGGCACGGTCTTCGCCGTGTCGGTCACGTCGAAGTGCACCGTGAGGCCGTCTTTCTCGCGCCGCAGGCTCTTCTCGACGACGACACCGCCGATGCGGAACGCGCGGCCCTTCGGGGCCTCGTTGGCGGCGATCTGCGTCGGCGTGAAGAAGAAGACGAGATTCGACTGGAATGCATTCAATACCAGCGCGGCCGCGGCTCCCAACACCAGCACGCCAGCGCCGATCCAGGCCAAGCGGCGATGGCGGGCCTTCATGCGATTCCCCGGCCCGCGCCGGCGATCGTCGAACCGTCCGGCCCGGAGAGCCGCGCTTCCTCGAGCGCCGATTTGCGGCGGCCATTGAGCGCGAGAATCTCGGTGACGACGGCGAGCGTCGTCAATCCATAAGCACCCCAAACGTAGAAAGCGTAACCGCCCATGGCAAGGAATTCGTTCATGCTGCCCTGACCTCCTCCAAAGCCGCGACCCACGCCGTGCCTCGCTCGCGCTCGAGCATGATCACCCGGAGGCGCGCGAGGACGACGGCGATTGCGTAGAACCAGGCGGCGAGCGACATGATCAGCATTCCGGTCAGCATGATCGCCGCCATCTTCGGCGCTGCGGTGAGGCTCACCGTCGAGCCCTGGTGCAGCGTGTTCCACCAATGGACCGAGTAATAGATGATCGGGACATTGATCGCGCCGGTCAGCGCGAGCACCGCGCACGCGCGGTCGGCGCGGCGTGGATCGTCGATCGCGCTGCGCAGCGCGATGATCCCGAGGTAGAGGAAGAGCAGGATCAGCTCGGAAGTCATCCGCGCGTCCCACGCCCAGTACGTGCCCCAGGTCGGCCGGCCCCACAGCGAGCCGGTGACGAGCGCGATGAACGTCATCAGCGCGCCGGTGGGGGCGAGTGCCTGCGCCATCATCGCCGAGAGCCGCGTGTTGAAGGAGAGCGCGAGCGCGCTCCAGAATGCCATCACGAGATAGAGGAACATCGACATCCACGCAGCCGGCACGTGGATGAAGATGATCCGATAGGAATCGCCCTGCTGGAAGTCAGTCGGCGCGACGACGAGGCCGACATAAACGCCGATGGCCGCGAGCGCTGCCGCCGCCCACGCGAACCACGGGATCATCTTCCCGGCGACGGGATAGAACGCAGCGGGTGAAGCGTAACGGTACCAGTTGACGGCCATGGCGGGTCGGTGTCGATCCTCAGTCAAGCGCGATCCGGACGGCGGCTGCGGCCGCGAACGGCGCACCGACGAGCGCGATGCAAAATCCGGCGGCGAGCAGCGACAGATTCGCCGCCGCCCCCAGCCCCGCGCGCGCCGCGTCGACGGCGCCAGCGCCGAAGATCAGCACCGGCACGTACAGCGGCAGGATCAAGAGCGCGAGCAGGCTGCCCCCAGCGCGCAGCCCGAGCGTGAGCGCCGCGCCGATCGCGCCCAGTAGAGACAGGATCGGCGTGCCGATCAGGAGCGCCGCAGTCAGCACCACCAGCGATTCGCCGTCCATCGCATATTGGACCCCCAGCAGCGGCGCCAGCAGCGCTACGGGGAGGCCAGTCGTCAGCCAGTGCGCGAGTATCTTGCCGGAGACCAACGCTCCGAGCGGGTAGGGCGACAGCGCGATCTGTTCCAGCGTGCCGTCGGCGTAATCGCCGGCGAACAGCCGCGGCAGCGACAGGAGCGAGGCGAGCAGCGCCGCGACCCAGAGGACGCCCGGGCCCATCGTCGCGAGCAACGTACGCTCGGGAGTCGTCGCGAGTGGAAAGAGCGAAACCACGATGACGTAGAACAGGAGCTGGACGCCGAGTTCCGCGCGCGAGCGCAACGCAATCCGCAGATCGCGGACCAGCGCCCAGCGCACGCCGGGCAGGATGGCGCCGGCGGCGGCGGCCACGGGCGGGCGCTCGATGGCCGTCGCATTCATGCGAGCGCAATCGAGCGTACGTGCGCATCGGGGAGCCCGAGCGGCACGTGCGTTGCCGCCACGGCCGTTCCCCCACGGTGGATGTGGTCGACGATCATGCCGGCGAGCATCGCGATGCCGGCCGCGTCGAGCGCCGTCACCGGTTCGTCGAGGATCCACAGCGGGCGATTGAGGAGTGCCAGACGCGCGAGGCCGATGCGCCGCCGCTGACCTTGCGACAGCACGCGCGCCGGCAGCGATCGTTTCGCCGCGAGGGAGACCGTTTCCAACGCGGCGCGGATCGCGGTGCCGGTTGCGGATTCGCCGGCGAGCGCCACGAGCGCCGTCAGGTTCTCCTCGGTGGTGAGCTCGTCCTTCAGCGCCGGAGCGTGCCCGGTAAACGCGATCGCCGCGCGGACGCTCGGGTCGAAAGGCGCGACGGGGGACCCGTTCCAGCGGATCTCCCCGGCGGCCGGCGCGGACAGGCCGGCAAGCATGCGCAAGAGCGTGGTCTTGCCGGTTCCATTGGCGCCGGTTACGACAAGCGCGTGTCCGGATTCGACCTTGAACGACAGCCCCTCGAACAGCCGCGCGTGGCCGCGGTGCGCGGCAAGTTCGTGGGCTTCGAGCATCGGGCGGGAACGGGTCTTGGGCCAGGGAAAGAGGTCGGCGGGCGCCGTGCGTTAGGACGGACGGAAGAGGCGGGCGCAAACAGGCGCAATTATAGCGGACCCCCCCCGCCGGCCTTTGCGCGGGGTCAAGGACGGCACCCCCGGCGCGGCCGGTGAGAGCGCTGCCCCGGCTTGCTATGATGACAACCCGCCGTCCTGCCTGAAGGCCCACCGATGCCCGACCAGGAAATCCGCCAGGCCTCGCTCGAGTATCACCGGCAGTCACCGCCCGGCAAGATCTCGATCGAGCCGACCAAGCACCTCACGAATCAGCGCGACCTGGCGCTCGCATACTCGCCGGGGGTGGCCGCGGCGTGCGACGAAATCGTCCGCGACCCCGCCGAGGCGCGCAACCTCACCGCGCGCGGCAACCTGATCGGCGTCGTCACCAACGGCACCGCCGTGCTGGGCCTCGGCAACATCGGGCCTCTCGCGGGCAAGCCGGTGATGGAAGGCAAGGCGGTGCTGTTCAAGAAATTCGCCGGCATCGACTGCTTCGACATCGAGATCGACGAGCGCGACCCGGAAAAGCTCGTCGAAATCATCGCCGCGCTGGAGCCGACGTTCGGCGGCATCAACCTGGAGGACATCAAGGCGCCCGAGTGCTTCTACGTCGAGAAGAAGCTGCGCGAGCGGCTGAAGATCCCGGTCTTCCACGACGACCAGCACGGCACCGCGATCATCGTCGGCGCGGCGATCACGAACGGGCTGCGCGTCGTCGGCAAGGATCTCGCCAAGGTGAAGCTCGTATGCTCGGGCGCAGGCGCCGCGGCGCTCGCGTGTCTCGACCTGCTCGTGTCGCTCGGCATTCCGCAGAAGAACATCTGGGTTTCCGACATCGCCGGCGTCGTCTACACGGGCCGCAAGGAGGAGATGGACGACAACAAGGCGCGTTATGCGCAGAAGACCGAAGCGCGCAAGCTCGTCGACCTCCTGCCTGGTGCCGACATCTTTCTCGGACTGTCGGCGGCGAAGGTGCTGAAGCCCGAGTGGCTGCCGCAAATGGCGGACAGGCCGCTGATCCTGGCCCTCGCCAATCCCGAGCCGGAAATCATGCCCGACCTCGCGAAGGCGGCGCGACCCGACGCGATCATCGCGACCGGGCGCTCCGACTTCCCGAACCAGGTCAACAACGTCCTGTGTTTCCCGTTCATCTTCCGCGGCGCGCTCGATGTGGGCGCAACAACGGTGAACGAGGCGATGAAGTTGGCGACGGTGCGCGCACTCGCCGACCTCGCGATGGCCGAGCAGTCGGATATCGTCGCGCAGGCTTACCGTACCGAAAACCTGCGCTTCGGTCCCGAGTACCTCATTCCGAAGCCTTTCGACCCGCGCCTCATCGTGCAGATCGCGCCGGCGGTGGCGCAGGCAGCGATGGACTCGGGCGTCGCGACGCGGCCGATTCCCGACTTCGCCGCGTACCGCGAGAAACTGACGCAGTTCGTCTATCACTCCGGCCTGCTGATGAAGCCGATCTTCACCGCGGCGAAGCAGGCCCCGAAGCGAATCGTCTACGCCGAAGGAGAGGAAGAGCGCATGATGCGTGCAGTGCAGGTCGTCATCGACGAGGGGCTCGCCAGACCTCTGTTGATCGGCCGGCCGGCGGTGCTCGAACAGAACGTCGAGCGCTACGGGCTGCGAATGCGCCCCGGCGTCGATTTCGAGGTCGTCAACCCCGAATACGACCCGCGGTACCGTGCCTACTGGACCGAGTATTACCGGCTCACTCAGCGCAACGGCGTGTCGCAACAGTACGCGAAGATCGAGATGCGCCGTCGGCTCACGTTGATCGGCGCCATGATGGTGCACATGGGCGAAGCCGACGGCATGCTGTGCGGCATGGTCGGCACCCACGAATCGCACCGGCGCTTTATCGACCAGGTGATCGGGCTGCGCAAGGGTGTGCGGGTCTACGCGGCGATGAATGCCGTCATCCTGCCGGCGCGCACGGTCTTCATCGCCGATACGTACGTCAACGTCGATCCGACCGCCGAGCAGATCGCCGAGATCACGCTGCTCGCCGCCGACGAGATCCGCCGCTTCGGCATCACGCCGAAGGTGGCGCTCTTGTCGCACTCGAGCTTCGGCAGCAGCACGCACCCGCAGGCGAAGAAGATGCAGGCGGCGCTCGCGCTGCTCAACCTCATGGATCCGGAGCTCGAGGTCGAGGGCGAGATGCACAGCGACGCGGCCCTGGACGAGGAGGTGCGGCTGCGCGCATTCCCCAATTCGCGCTTGAAGGGCGAGGCGAACCTGCTGATCATGCCGACGGTCGACGCGGCGCACATTGCGTTCAACCTGCTCAAGGTCTCCTCCGGCGGCGGTGTGACGCTGGGGCCGATCCTGCTCGGCGTCGCCAAGCCCGTGCACATCCTGACGGCATCGGCCACGGTGCGGCGGATCGTCAACATGACGGCGCTGACGGTCGTCGACGCGAACGTGCAGCAGCAGGTGCAGATTCCGTGAGCGCCGGGGTCAGGCGACGCGCGTCAACGGCCGGGCCGCGCTGCCCGTGGTGCCGTTCCCCTGCATCTCCTTCAGATACCAGCGAATGAACGCGTCGACGTTGTACTCCTTGCGCTGCGACAGAGGACCGGGCTCGTAGCCGATCGAATCCACACCCTTCTGCTGCCACTTGCAGATGTCCCAATCCTGCTCGTTGGTGAGGTTCCAGAACGGGAGCAGGCGGTCCTGCTGGTAGTCGGTGCCCTCGCGCGCGTCCGCATGCACGAGCCAGTAGCCGCGGACCCTCGTCCGGCGCGGCCCCGCGGGCAGCAGGCGCGCGGCGACCGCGTGATCGCAGCTGCCATGGACCCAGAAATTCGGCATGCTGCGCATCCGCAGCACGCCGACGTCGGCGTCGGTGTAGTCGCCCATCAGCGGGGCGACGCGCCGGCCATCCATCGACTCGGTGTCGAAGCCCTCGACCAGCACCGTGCGATCGGCGGCCCACCAGGTGTCGCGATCGGGATCGGGAAACGGCGCCAGGCCGCCTTTCGCGTGCGTGATCGCGATCCCTTGCGCGGTCCATTTCGACTGCGTGCGCGCCACCGCCGCGGCCATCTTCTGCGCGCATCGCGTCGGACGCGTATTCTTCCTCGTAGATGTCGAAGTTGGCTTTCACGTATTGCGGATGGCGGGGCGGGCAGTGAAAGCACTCGCGATTGTTCTCCCAGACCAGTTTCCAGTTCGATTCGACCTCGTAGTCGATCACGCGCGCGATTCGCGCGCGGTCGAACCCCTGCGGCTTCGCGGCCGCTTCGAAGCGCTCGCGCAGGCCGTCGAATGCCGGCGCCGTCGCCGCCAGCGAAACGTAGATGAGGCCGGCGACCACCTCGGCGTGCAGTGGCTTCAGGCCCAGTTGCGATTTGTCAACCCCGTCGTGCATGCCATGGCAGGCCACGAGCTCGCCCTGCCGTGAATACGTCCAGCTGTGATACGGGCAGACGAGGGCACGGACGTGGCCGGAATCCGTGCGGCAGATCTGCGTGCCGCGATGGCGGCAGACATTGTGGAACGCGCGTACCGCGCCGTCGTCGCCGCGGATTACGAGTGCTGACGACCCGTCGACCGTGAAAGTGAGGAAATCGCCGGCCTTCGGAATCTCGAACGCAAAGCCGGCAAAGAGCCAGCCGCTGCACCAGATCCGCTCCAGCTCCGCGGCATACAGCGCGTCGGTGTGATAGAACGCACGCGGCATGCCGTGGCCGTCGCGCCGCGTGGCGAGCAACGCCTCGAGCTCCGGAGTCAGTGGCGACATCGTCTTCTCCTCGTGGCGATCACGTGAGAATCGCCTTGCGTTCGGGATCGTACAACGGCCGCGTGTGGCGGACGGCGGGGAAGCGCTCGCCCATCACCTCGACCGCGTAATCCGCGACTACGGGTTCCTCGGCAGCAACGTATGCGCACAGAATGTTGCGGCCGACCGTGTAGCCGTAGCCGCCGCTGGTGACGCGGCCCAGCACGCGCTCGCCGGACAGAACGATCTCGCCGCCGAACAGATTCAATTCCGGGGGCGCCGTGAACCACGCGAGCTTCTGTTTCGGCCCGCGCGCCTTCGCCTCCGCCAGCGCCGCGCGGCCGAGGAAGTCGCCTTTGCCGAGCGCAACGCAGAAGCCGAGCCCCGCCTCGTATGGATTGTAATCCGGCGTGATGTCCGAACCCCAGACGAGATAGTGCTTCTCGAGCCGCAGGCTGTTGATCGCGCGATAGCCCGCGTTGGCGATGCCGTAGCGCTCGCCGGCCACCCACAGCCGTTCGTAGAGATCGAGCGCGTACTCGGCCGGCACATGCAGTTCGTAGCCCAACTCGCCCAGATAGGTCACGCGCAGCGCCAGCACCGGCGCGTACGCGAGATCGAGCGTGCGCGCGCTCATGTACGGGAAGCTCGCGCTGTCGAGCGGAGCGTCGGTCAGCGCTGCCAGCACGTCGCGCGAGCGCGGTCCGCAAACGTTCAGCACCGCCTTCGCCGACGTGTGCTCGACGATTTCGACGCTGCCGTCGGCGGGCATCTGGCGCTCGATCGTCGAGCGGTCGCGCACGCCCAGCGCGCTGCCGGTTACGAAATAGAAGCGGTCCTCGCCGAGCCGCGTGATCGTCACGTCGGCCTCGATGCCGCCGCGCTCGCTGCAAAGCTGCGTGTACACGATCGTGCCGACCGGCCGGTCGAGATCGTTGACGGCGGCCTTCTGCAACAGCGCGAGTGCGCCGGGGCCACGGACCTCGTACTTGGAGAACGAGCTCATGTCGATCAGCGCGACGCGCTCGCGCACGGCGCGGTGCTCGGCGCCGATCGCTTCGAACGCCGGTCCGCGGTCGAACGACGGCGTCTCGATGGCTGGCGTGCCTCGGGGCGCGAACCAGTTCGGGCGCTCCCAGCCGAACTTGCTGCCATAGACAGCGCCGGCGCGCGCGAGCGTCTCGTGGAGCGGACTCCGGCGCAAGCCGCGGCCGGCGTCGGCTTCGTAGTTCGGCCAGGCGATGTGATAGTAGCGGCCATAGCTCTCGATCGCGCGCTCGTACATGAACTGCTTCACCGAGTGCGGCGCGCCGAAGCGCCGGACGTCGAACGGCCACAGGTCGAGGCCGGGATCGCCGTCGACGATCCAGTTCGCCATCACCCAGCCCGCGCCGCCCGACGCGGCGATGCCCGAGGTGAAGCCGCAGCACAGGTAGAAGTTGTCGAGTTCCGGCGACAGGCCGATCACCGGTTCACCGTCGGCGGTGATCGGGATCGGACCATTGATCATCTGCCTGATGCCGATTTCGTTCAAGGCCGGAACGCGCGCCGAGGCGGCTTCGGCGAGCGGCGCAAAACGGTCGAAATCGGGTTGCAGCAACTCGGGGCCGAATTCGGGTGCGATGCCGGCGGCGCCCCACGGCCGCGTGTTTGATTCCCAGCCGCCGACCGCAAGCGCGCCGGGTTCCGGCTTGACGTAGAAATTGCCGTCGGGATCGCGCAGTGACGGCAGTCCCGCCGGAATCCGCGGCGTCTTGTCGGTGACGAAGTACTGGTGTTCCACCGCGCACGCCGGCACGCGCGTGCTGGCCATGCCCGCGATTTCCCGTCCCCACATGCCCGCGGCGTTGATCACGCACTCGGCTTCGATGTCGCCCTGATCGGTGACGACCGCCGTCACCCGTCGCCCGCGCGTTCTGAGTGCGGTGACCCGCACCCCTTGGAGCAGCTTCGCGCCGCCGTTGCGCGCGCCCGTCGCATAGGCATTGGTAAGGCTCGTCGGGTCGACGTAGCCGTCGCCCTCGATCCAGGCGGCGCCGACCACGCCGGTCGGCTCCAGCAGCGGAAACAGTTCCCGAGCCTCGCGCGCCGACACGAGATCGACGTGGAAGCCGAAGCCCTTGGCCATCGTCGCCGAGCGCTTGAGTTCCTGCCAGCGTGCGGCCGACGACGCGAGGCGAAGGCTGCCGACCTTGTGCCATCCGGTCGCCTGGCCGGTCTCCGCCTCGAGTTTGCCGTACAGCTCGGCGCCGTAGCGCATGATCCGCGTCAGGTTGCTGCTGCTGCGCAACTGCCCGACGAGCCCCGCCGCATGCCACGTCGCGCCGTGCGTGAGCTGCAGGCGCTCCAGCAGCACGACGTCGCGCACGCCCCGCTTCGCGAGATGGTAGGCGACGCTGCAGCCGATCACGCCGCCGCCGATGATGACGACGCGGCTCTTCGTGGGCACGGGCATTCGGAAGTCTCTCCCCGATGCGGCAGTCGCGGCATTGCGCCGACGCGCGGTCGTTTGTCGTTCGGGTCGAATCTAGCACACGGGCGTCAGCGGGCGACGGTAACGCCGGGCAATACTCAGCGCCGGCGCCAGGCCTGGGTCGTGCGATCGAACCGGCGCGTCAGCAGGACATGGGCGATCTTCACGGCGGCGGAAGTCGCCACGATGGTCATCGCCATCGCCGCGGCCGCGGCGGTGAAGCCGGACTCGTCCATGTTGATGATCGTGACCGCAGCCAGCTTGGTGTCGGTCGAATAGAGGAAGATCACCGCCGACACCGTGGTCATCGCATTGACGAAGAGATAGATGCTGATGTCGAGCACCGCCGGCAGGCAGATCGGCACGGTCACCCTCGTCATCGTGCGCAACAACGAGACTTTGAGCGACGCGGACACCGCTTCGAATTCGCTGTCGAGCTGCTTCAGCGACGTGGTGGCGGTGAGGTGGCAGACCGTGTAGAAATGCGTGATGGAATTGACCACCAGGATGATCATCGTCGCGTAGATGAAGCCGAGCGGATTGCCGCGCGCGTTGAAGAAGAAGATGTAGGCGAGACCCAGCACCAGCCCGGGTACCGCCATCGGCAGCATAGCCATGAGCTGGGCCGCGCTGCGCCCCCAGGTGAATCCGCGCGTTTTTTCCATCAGATACGCGCCGACGAAGACGATCGCCGTGCCGATCACCGCCGTCCACGTGGCCAGGATCACCGAGTTCCAGTACGCGGCCCAACCATTGCTGTCGAAATCGCCAAACGCGTAGTTCTTGAGCGTGAGCGCGAGGTTGTACGGCCAGCGTGTGACGAACGACGCCCAGGCGGCCATCGCCAGCAGCGCGAAGATCAGGCCGCCGACGACGGCACAGAATGCGAACAGCCCCCAGTCCCGACGCGGCTCCCGCTTGGGTTCGAGCGCTACGGCGCGCGCCGTCAGCAGCGCCACCTGCCGCCGCTGGACGATGCGGTCGGCGGCGAAGGCCACCACCGCCGGGATCAGCAGGACGAAGCCGACCACCGCGCCCATCTCGAAATTCTGCTGCCCGATCACCTGCTTGAAGATATCGGTCGCGAGCACGTTGAAACGCCCACCGATGACCTTGGCGATGCCGAAATCGGTGATGACGAGCGTGAAGATGACGAAACCTGCGCTGATCACGCCGTATTTGGCTCCGGGCAGGGTGACCGTGAAGAACACGCGCGTCTTGGAGGCACCCAGAGCGTCGGCCGCCTCGTAGAGCCGCGCATCGGCCATCGCCAGCGAGGCCATCAGGATCATCAGCGCATGCGGGAAGCAGTAGAAGACCTGCGAGATCACGATGCCGATGGGGCCGTAGATCGAGGCGCCGAACATCAGCTCCTTGAGAAAACCCTGGTTGCCGAACAGGTAGATGAGCGAAATCGCCGGCAGCAGCGAAGGCGCCAGGATCGGAATCAGCGCCAGCGCCTGGAACAGGCCCTTCCAGCGCATGCAGCTCCGCTGCAGCGCATAGGCATAGACGAACGCCAGCGGCAACACGATCGCTGTCGACGTGAGTGCGATGAACAGGCTGTTCCAGACCGACGCGAAGAGCGCCGGCGTGGAAAAATAGTGGACGTAGTTGGCGAGGCCGACGAACCGGCCCTGCTGATCCTCGAAGCTCTTGGACAGGAGCGACCACAGCGGCAGCACGAGCGTGATCAGCATCCACCCGATCAGGAGGCAGATCCCGAGCCGCATCAGCAAATCGTCGCGATCGAGCCTGCGGCGGGCGCGCGGAATGGATGCGACAGACGGTGCGGCTGCGCTCGTCACGGTTTCTGCGGTGCCCGCGGAAACACGCGGAGCCGTTCCGGCGGCAGCGCGACCAGCATCTGCTTGCCCTCGGCGATCGCGAGATCGCGCACGACGTTGATCGAGAAGTCGGCCACCAGCGTTGGATCCGCGCCGTCGATCGCCAGGCCCACGCGGCAGAACGAGCCCAGAAACTCGATTTCGGCGACGTGCGCCGTGAACGTGTTGGGCGTCGAGGGGACGACGTTGCGCACGACGACGTCCTCGGGCCGAATCGCCAGCGTGACGTCGTGGCCCGCCCCCGGACGCACATCGAGCTCGCAGGCGAGGTCGATTTTGCCGAAGCGAACATGTCCCGGACCGACGACCACGGCAGGCAGGAAGTTGGTGGTGCCGACGAAATCGGCGACAAAGGCACTCGCCGGCTTGCGGTACACCTCGGTCGGTGTGCCGACCTGCTCGATCACGCCCTGGTTCATCACGACGATGCGGTCGGCCATCGTCAGCGCCTCTTCCTGGTCGTGCGTGACCATGATCGTGGTGACGCCCAGGCGCTGATGCAAGCGGCGGATCTCGACCCGCAGATACGCGCGCACGCGGGCATCGAGCGCGCTCAACGGCTCGTCGAGCAGCAGTAAGCCCGGCGAGAGCGCCAGCGCGCGCGCCACCGCTACCCGTTGCTGCTGGCCGCCGGAGAGCTGGGCCGGGTACTTGCGCCCGGAATCGGGCAAGCCGACGAGCCGTAGCAGATCGACGACGCGGGTCGCAATCTCGACCTTGGGCATTCCATGACTGACGAGTCCATATCCCACGTTGGCGGCCACCGTGAGGTTGGGGAACAGCGCGTAGGACTGGAAGACGATGCCAAAGTCGCGGCGCGACGCCGGCAGTGCGGAGATCTCCTTGTCGGCCTGGAAAATGCGGCCCGACGTCTGGATGTCGAGGCCGGCGATGGCCCGCAGCAACGTCGTCTTGCCGCAGCCGGAGGGGCCCAGGAAGCAGACGAATTCCCCGGGAAAGATCTCCAGGGAAATGTCCTTCAAGGCGGCGAACGCACCGAACTGCTTCGTCAGTCGCTCGATCCGCAGATACGGAGCGCTGTCCGACTTGTCGCTCGCTTCAGGCATGGCGACGAATGCGGCCCGCGCCCGTCGCCGCCGGCGAAGGCGAGGGTCGCATCGTGTCTACGGATCAGATTCCGTCGGGGCGCTATTTCGGCGCCGACTTGGCGTCGTAGCGTTTGGTCCATTCAGCCAGTATCTTCGCGCGCTCCTGGCCCATCTGAGCGAGGTCGATCTTGACCATCGCCGCGTCGGCGCTGGGAGGGTAGTTCGGCGGCGCCGGATTGAGGCCCGGATAGCCAACGATCGCGTAATACTTGCCGTACAGCTCGTAGGCCCCCTTGGTGACAGCAAAATCGGCGAGCTTCTGCGCCGTCGCCAGATTCTTGGTCCCTTTCAAGATCGCCGTGGCTTCCATGTCCCACGGCGCGCCTTCCTTGGCCAGGATGATGTCGATCGGGGCACCACCGGTCTTTTCCTTCGCGCCCCGCATGTCGAAGCCGATGCCGATCACGCGCTCGCCCTTGGCAGCCTGAACGCAGGGGGCCGAACCGGAGTGCGTGTATACGGCGATGTTCTGGTGCAGCTTGTCCATGAATTCCCACGCCGCCTTTTCGCCCATGATCTGGATCCACGCGTAGACCGCCTGGTAACCCGTTCCCGACGAAGCCGGGTTGGGCATCACGATCGAATCCTTGTAGACGGGATTGGTGAGATCGGCCCACGCCGCCGGCTTGGGCAGGTTCTTCTTGCCGCCTTCGACCGTGTTGTAGCACATGACCGCGAGCCACGCGTCGAGTCCGGTCCACGTCATCGGATTCTTGCTGCTGCGGAACGTCGGCTTCACCTGATCCGCGCCCTTTGGCGTGTAGGGCTCGAGCAGGCCCATCGAGTCGAACAGCGCGATGCTGGACGCCCCCAGGCCCCAGATGACGTCGGCGCGCGGATTGTCCTTTTCGGCCAGGATGCGCGCGGTGATCACGCCCGTCGAGTCGCGTACCCAGGCGATCTCCACGTCTGGATTCGCGGTCTCGAACGCCTGCTTGTAGGGTCCGAGCTGGTCGTTTTCCAGCGCGGAGTAGACGGTGATCTTGGTTTTCTGCGCGATCGCCGGGCCGGCGATCAACACCGACACGGCGATGGCCGCTGCACCCATCATCAAGCTACGGAGTGTAAGTTTGAACATTGCGAAAGCTCCTATGGCAGTGGTGTCAACCTCTTCCCAGCCGGTCCGTATATCACCCGGCTCAGGCGCGATCGCCATTCCACCCGAAACGGATTGGGCAGTAAAGCGAATAATTGATGACGCCAGGGTCAAGGAGGCGACTCGGCCCAGGGGCTTGGGGATTGTTTCTGCGCGCGATCCCGGGCCAACGCTGCGCTGCAGTGCGACATGAACGGCCCGGCGCGACCCGTCGGTCCGACCGGTCGAATGGATTGGTGACAACGCCTATCGCGCGCATCTTTGGTGCCGAACCGGCTCGCCTGGGAGCCGGAATGCCGCGATGCGGGAATTTGCTCGAAAGATCGAGCGCATCACCTGTTTCCACGGGATAGGTCACGTGGCTCGCGAGCTGGCTTGCCCGCGCGGTCCCGCAGTCGGGCGAACCTGGGTCGGGGCCCGCTCCGGATCAAGTAAAATGCACGCCCCGGAGAGGTGGATGAGCGGTTTAAGTCGCACGCCTGGAAAGCGTGTTTAGGGTAATACCCTAACGCGGGTTCGAATCCCGCCCTCTCCGCCAGTATATCGTTATAAATCAATAACTTAAAATTTAGTTGTGACCATATTTTGGTCACTTTTGGGCCTGTTTGGGCATCGCTTGGTCACTTTTTGGTCACAGGTTTGCTTAAATTTTGAGCAGTATTTTTGGCCCACCAGGACGAAGCTTTTTCTCCGGCGTTCGGCTCCACATCAGGCATCCATCGCGCGTACGTGCGGCGGATCATTCCCCAGTCGGCGTGGCCCATTTGTCGAGCGATCCATGCCGGATTCTCACCCGCCGACAGCATCATGCTCGCGTACGTGTGCCGCATCTGATACGGATAGCGGTAGCGCACCCCAGCAGCGCGTAACGCACGACGCCATGGTCCCAATCTGAGCGCTTGATCGCCCAGCCATGGCGCATTGGTTCTGGTGTCGTGGAAAATCTCGCCGCCAAGCAATTCAGTATGCGTTCGTTGCGCCTGTAGCGCCTCGAGCGCCGGCGGCAACAGCTTGACATCGCGCACGCCAGCCGCGGTCTTGGTGGTCTTGATTTCACCGCGCACGCGCGCTCGCTGCACGCGCACCGATCCATGCCGCCAGTCGACATCCGACCAGCGCAGCGCGAATAGCTCGCTCGTGCGCACACCGGTCCAAAACCCGAACTGCACGAGGTTCCGTACCTGGCCGTCGCACGCGGCGCAGATCAGCCGGATCTCATCGGGCGTGAACGGATCGATCGCGGTCTCGTCGCGCAGCTTGGCCTTGATTTCGGGCTTCCAACCGTGCAGCACGTTGCGGTCGATGATCTCGTCGGCAGCAGCGTCCTTGAGCACCGCTCGCAGCGGCAGCAGAATGTTTGCAAGGCGCTTTGGAGTGACGTCGAGACCAGATGCCCATTCGCGCAGCTTGGCGCGCGTGAGCTCCGTCAGATGCAGATCGCCAAATGCCGGGATCAGCTTCGAATCGACGCTTCGCTTGTAATCGAGCCACGTGGAACGCTGTAGAGAGCGCTCGGCGGTGTCGATGTACCGGCGTAACACCTCGCGCACCATTATCGCGTCGCCGGCGCGGCGCGACAGGGTCCGCGCTCGCGGCGAATCGGGAAAGAACTCGGCGTAGTTGAACTCGGCGCGCGCGATGCGGCTCTCGATTTCCGCCTTGAGTCGGCTCGCATAGCGCCGATTCGCCGTGTTTGGCGCCAGCTTTAATCGCTCTCGGCAGCGGACTCCGCGATAGTAGAAGTCGATCTCGATCGATTGCGCAGTCCGAACCCGCACGCCAGGTGTTGCAAGCTTCCCTCTACCCATTTCTCGTATCCCTGCAGGTCGATCAGTACCCGGCCGTCCGGTGCACGCTGCCATACGGCCCCCTCCAGCCAGTCGCCACGCTTGATCTTAGACCGGATGGCATCCGGGGTATACCCGGTAAGATCCGAAGCCTTTTCGATCGTGACATAACGCATGGCGGAGGAACTAACTTTTTCGCCCTATGCGCGCGAAATCTCGCTGCGACTCGAGCGACTCCGTCGGGCCGATGCCCGTGGTGCATGCGATGCGTTGACGCCGCGAAGGGTGGGCGCAGCCTGCAACGGTTCTGTGGCCGCGGTTGCGGGCCCGGTGAGAAGGAAGATGCGACTCACGGCGATCACGGATAGATGCACCTCAATTGGAGCTTGGATCATTAAAAGTGAAGCGAATGTGGCAAGCGCACGTCATGGGCCCACGAACGTGCGAGGTACCGGTGTAATTGAATGGTTCTGGTTTGCTCATCGTGCCTCCTGCCGCATGTGTTAAGAAAGTTGTTAAAGCCGCACATTGTCCCTTAGCATGAGCTACGGAAATTCTTTCGCCCCGGCCATGCGAGACGCGACTTGGGTTGTGAAGCAGAAACCGACCGGGCGTTCACGGGTCCGATGCAGGCGTGCACGCGCCGAGTGGCACTCCGGGATGGCGCCACGATGTGAAGACGCGTGGACACGAAAAGAAAAGGCCCTCGGTCCTTGCGAACTGAGGGCCTTGCTGCGTGACGCGCCGTCGAGTCCATGCACGAGGCATGGCCGAAAGCGCATCACCTGGCACCGCCAGACCTTGCGATCCGGCAGCACCAGCTATGCTCGGGCGCTAGACCGAGCGCACAACCTAAGTCGCTTGCGCGACGAGATCGGAATTGCTTCCGATCACTTCAAGGGCGGGTAACGACCGCAACGCCAATACCGAGGTACTGGACTTCATGTATGGCTGGATGACCAGCCGACATGAAGGCTGTGTGAGCACGATGCTCACGGACAAGCGACTTGAGTATTGCACTGCCGGTGCGCCAGTTCAAGGCTCTTGTGCGACGAAAAGCAGGGTGCAAGCCGACAAGCACGGCATTTCGGGTGTTTTCCGTCTTGACAGCGCGCGCGTTGCAACGAGAGGTGACAGACACGTCGCTCAAAAGCCAGCGGGGCAGTCGACCGGGACGCGACCCGGGCGCAACGTCCCGGACTGCGCCGTAGCCGCAACGACGTCGGCGCCTTGCAATCCGTCATTTGACGGATTACACTCTCGGGCATGATCCGAAGCTTCAAGAGCAAGAAGCTTCGGCGCTTCTTTGAAGCGGATGACGCCGCCGGACTGCCTGCGGGTCAGGCGGAGAAGATCGCCGACATTCTCGCCGCCATCGATACGGCCGAGCAACCCGCCGACATCGCGTTGTTCCCCGGCTGGCGTCTGCATCCGCTGAAGGGTGAACTGAAGGGTTTTTGGAGCGTGACCATCACCGGAAACTGGCGGCTGATTTTCCGGTTCGAACAGGGTGACGCCTTCGACGTCGATCTCGTCGACTACCATTGACGAAGATCCTTTGCAACGGCAGCCAATGGAGTGGAACATGCCGATGAAGAATCCGCCTCATCCCGGGGGGCTCATTCGCCGGGAAGTCATCGACCCCCTGGGGCTCACGGTGTCGGACGCCGCGGCCACTCTCGGCGTGACCCGCCAGGCGCTGTCGCTGCTGTTGAACGAGCGGACGGGCCTGTCCTCGGAGATGGCGCTGCGGATCGAGAAGGCGTTCGGGCCGAAGATGGATCACCTGATGCGCATGCAGCTAGCGTTCGACCTGGCCCGACAACGCGAACGGGAAAAGACTCTCAAGGTGAAGCGCTACGAGCCCGCATGAGTGACGCCCTCCTGCGGCCCGGCGCCGCACTTTTTGCTTTCGGTTGCGACTGAAGCGATAACCTGTCAAGTCAGCTTGCCGCCAAAAGCTGACGGCTCTGGTGCGGCCACTCACGTGCGCGGGCGAATGACCGCTTCCGCGGTTGACAGACTGTCGGTATCGGCCAACACCTGCCGGTCAGTGTTGCCGCTCAATTTCCTTGTTAGCAGCCGTTCGCGGTTACGAGGCCCGGGATCGGGGTGTCTGATCCGTCCGTAAGCTTCCCCGTCAAGTAGACAGTTCTAAACTGGAGTTGCAGCGAGCAAACGCTCGCGGTACTGCGCTGGCGGCAGGCTGCCCAGCGCATCGTGCGGTCTGATTTCGTTGTAGCGTTCGAGCCAATTGGCGGTGATCTCGCGAACCTCGTCCAGCGAGTCGAACAGGTAGGCGCTCAACACCTCCTCGCGGTAGGTTCGGTTAAAGCGCTCGATGTATGCGTTTTGGTCCGGCTTGCCTGGCTGAATAAAGCGCAGCTCGATGTCCTGCTCCTTGCACCAGTCGGTGAACGTCTGAATCGTCAGTTCGGGGCCGTTGTCGCAACGGATCGCGCTCGGCCGGCCATGCAGGTCGATCATCTGCGTCAGGAACGTGCTGAGGCGGGTAGCGGGGATGCTGACCGCCACGTCGATACCCAAAGCACCCCGATTGGCCTCGTCGAGCACGTTCAGCGTCCGGAAGACGCGGCCGCTATAGAGCGTGTCGCGCATGAAATCGATGGCCCAGACTGCGTTCATCCGTGGTTCCACCAGCAGTGGTTGTCGTAGCCGTTGCGGCACCCGCCGTTTGGTCCGCCGCGGCAGGTTGAGTCGTAGCTGGCAGTACACGCGCCAGATCCGTTTGTGGTTCCAGCCAAAGCCTTGTGCCCGCAGGCGGTCATGACACTTCCAGAAGCCCCATCGCTGTTCCTCGACCACGATCGCCTGCAGCGCCGCGATGACCTCGCCATCCCGCGCCGCCCAATCGATCCCCGGTTTGTAGTACGCCGCCCGCGACAGCCGGGCCACCTGGCAAGCGCGGACAATCGGCAGACCGTGATCCTCGGTCATGATCCGGATCGCCTCGCGCTTGGCGGACGGCGTCAGAGTTTTCGGCTGAGTACGTCCTTGATCGCCGTGTTCTCCAGCGCCAGGTCGGCGTACATCCGCTTCAGCTTTGCGTTCTTCGCCTCCAGCTCACGCAACCGCTTGAGCTCGGGCACCCCAGCCCCAGCATACTTCGACTTCCAGTGGTAGTAGGTCGCCGCGCTGATTCCGTACTTGCGTGCCAGCTGCGCCACCGCCAACCCAGCTTCCCTTCCTTCAGAATCGCCACGATCTGCGATTCCGTGAATCGCGACTTCTTCATCGGACTTTCCTCCAGCACAAAATCCTGCCAGAAAGGTCCAGTTCTTGCTGTCTACGGGGAGGGGAAGCTTACGCCTCGCTTGGCAACGGGAGACGCCCGGGCCTCCATCACTGGCCTCCAGTGCCAACGTATGTGTCGTTCAATGACAGACTATGTGTCGTAAATGACAGACTATCTGTCGTTCAGCGGTGTGCCACCGAGCGACACATAATATGACATTAGCATATCATAAAAGTCATCGGGTTAGAAGTTTCAGCGACACATTCCCTTGGCACTTCGCGCCACGTTCCGTGACATTTCGCGGCAAAAACGACACATCAGATGTCATTTTTTGGGAAGGTGATTGTTAGCGCCGAATTTGAGGCGGGGGGCGCGGCGTAGGCTCGGGGGTGGTTGATAGCCTTGTTCATGCGGGCGTTGACTGCCCCGGGGGGGTTCACCTACCAACCTCAGGACGAACAATCTCCGCCCCCAGTGCACTTCCCAACTCCTGCACTGATGCCGATCGACAGCATAAGCTGGTCACCGCCGGGTATCGGCTGCGGCGCGATGCATGGTCGGATCCGATCGGTCATCCACACGACAGGTACTCTGCTGGGGTGCACGATTAGGAAGCATGCTGCCCGACGCACCCGTTTGCCAATCGATCTCACGAATGAACCGCGGGGCGAGTTGCGCGAACTTGCTAAGAACGAGGTCACCGGTTTAAGGCGTTGGTGCCTTTCGCCAGCAATGTCCGGTTCCGAGCGAGGACGGCAACGAGTATGGGGCGTTCCATCGGTCGAGTCCTTTTTGGTATTCAGTCGTTCGCGCTGGCGGCCGTTCGATGTAACTGCAGTGCTGTCTTTGTGGTCATTCGCGACCTGTTCCACGCGTCGGCAGCCGGCGCGGAGTGTTCTGGGCGCGATCTGCGCCTATGTTATCGCCGGCGGCGCGTTGGGGCGCATAAATGTGATCACCTACCGCTCTTGCAGTCGGTGTATCGCTTCAACTCGGAGATCACTGCCCTTCCGAGATGGGTTGTCCCGTATTACGTCTTCGCGGAGCTGTTGACTGGACCCCCAACGGTATCGTGGACAGCGCGTCGGCTCAAAACGAGACACGTTCGAATTCCGCCTTCGGGCTAACGCCGCCGAGATGGCTGTGGCGACGAATGCGATTTAGAAGGTCGCGATGTGGTCGAAAATGTCGGCGCACGCGAGGTCGCGGTTTTTGTAGATCTGCGTGCGCTCTTTCTTTAGGCTGCTGAAGAAAGATTCGGCGACCGCATTGTCCCAGCAGTTGCCCCTTCCGATCCTGACGAGACGTTGCGACCTTGTATCCTAGTCACCCCATCGCTGACCGCTGTGACCGTGTGTTGCCGCCGTCAAGGCCGCTGGGCTTGACGGACTGCTCGATGCCGTCCTGTCGGTCGAGGCGGTGGGAATCTAGCAGCCTCATCCTAAGGTCTATCAGCTTGCGATCGACCGACTTGGCGTACCCGTGCGGGCCATCGCGTTTCAGTCTTCGAATGCCTGGGATGCGCACGCCGCGTCGGCCTTCGGCATGCAAGTAGTCTGGTGCAATCGCTACAACCAACGTGTGGAGCGACTGCCCGGGGCCCCCGATTGCGAAATTGGATCGTTGGCACAACTGCCGGCATTGGTCGGAGCCGCGTGAACGGCGAGCGCATTTTCAAGGGGTACGGCGCGGAGAGGACCCCGCCCCCCGCCCCTCGTACGCCGCCGTCTCCGTGGGTTCTGTCGCTAGTGATCGAAATCGCCGAATAGTGGGATCCTTTCGACGCGCACTTGCCCTACTTGGCGCAGCCGCGGTCATCACCGCGCCGCTGGCGCAGCCCCGATGCCGGCCAGTCAGCGACATCCGGACGTACAGACGGTAAGAGTTAAGGCAGCGGGACCCAATACGTTCGACTTCGATGCAACAATTTCGTCTCCGTACGACACAGCGCAACGTTATGCGGATGCGTTCCGGGTCATGAGCAAGGACGGGCGAGTCTTCGGCGAGCGGGTGCTCCTGCATGACCATGCGGACGAGCAACCGTTCACGCGGGATCTCTACGGTGTGGCCATCTCCACCGGAGTCCGATCCGTAATCGTTCAAGCGCGAGATCTGAAATACGGATACGGGGGGAAGACCGTTGAGGTGGCCCTTCCAGGGCGTCGAATCGACTATGCTGTTGGCTCAAGCAGACGGGATCCCAGGTAGCAAATCTTTAACGTAGCCAGGAAATTCCAATATGGCCAAGCGCTCATCTCCGAACTTGGTGCCCGTTCGCTTCGACAGTGGCGAAGAAGACAAGTGAGCCACAGGCGGTTATCGCATCGGAAGTCCCGATTGCTAGTGATTGCAATCGCACGCCTCCTTTGGAGTGGTGCAGGTGCAGCCGTCTCCACTTGGCCTCGTTCTTTGGCTCGTCAATCCGCCGACGGATGTTCTCCCGCTTGCTTCGTTTGGTGGCACAGCGGTCTTCCTGTTCGGCCTGACCCGTGCGCCGGCGGCACAGCCCCGATCCCTGTTCGGAGGTCATCTTGGGGGTGCGCTGATAGGTGTGTGCTGCTACCCAAGTTCCTCGGGGACGCGACCTCGGGTCTATATCCTCGCACTCGCTCTGGCGCTCATTTTCATGCTCGTAACCAAGACCGTTCACCCGCCAGCTGGTGCCAATCCATTGCTTATGCTGCACGCACATGCTGGATTCGCTGCTGTATTGCAACCCGTTGGACTGGGGATCGTGATCCTCGCACTGGTTGCCATGACGTGGAGCCGCCTTCTCCCGGGAACGGTACGCTATCCGGTGAGGTGGATGGAAAAGTCACCGCCGTCGTTGTTCTGGGGAGGCTGGGTTGAATGAGCGATCGTCCATCGATCCCCACAACGGAACGGAGACGTGAAGGCGGATCAGCGTCATCTCTTCGGTAGGAGCAACGAATGGGTACGAGTCGCAGAGCCTTTCTAGCGCTGGGAGCCAGCGCACTCGCTGCGCCATGTGCGTCTTTAGCGCAGCATATTCCTCGAAAATACCGCATGTCGCCTACCTATCTCAGGGGTCAGAGGCAGACCGCGGCGTTTTCCTAGGTGCATTTAAGGAGGGGCTTGGTGAGTTTGGGTGGATTGACGGCAAAAACATCGTCATCGACGTGCATTGGGCGCCCGCGTATGAGTTTCCGCGTATAGCCGCGTCTCTGGTCAAGCGCAATCCGGCCGCAATCGTGGGGACTTGCATCCCGTCGACGCGCGCGGCAAAAAACGCAACCTCTACCATTCCGGTGGTCATGTCGGTGAACGGGGACCCGGTGGAATCTGGACCGTAGCAAGCCTCGCGCGACCGGGCGCAAACGTTACCGGCACGTCGACGCTGTTCGAAGAATTGATTCCCAAGTGGTTCGAGTTGGTTACCACCACAGTTCCCACATCCGCACCGTTTCCGTGATGGCAAACCCGGAAAAGTGTCGGCGACGAATATTGGTGGGCGCAGGCGCAGCAGGCCGCAGAGCGCATACGCTTGAATGTCGTACGCACTGAAGCCCACACGCCGGCGGACTTTGGCCGCGAATTTGCAAGTATGAAGAAGCAACGTGTCGAGGCGTTTGTCCTGATGATCGACGCTTATTTTCTGAACGAGATGCAACGGATCGTTTCGCTGGCGAACGAATACAAACTCCCGGGAATATATGGTTTTCGCGAGTACGTGGAGGCGGGCGGCCTCATCAGCTACGGCCTTAGCTACCGCGACTACTACAAGAACGTCGCACGGTACGTCGACAAAGTGCTTAGGGGAATCAAACCGGCCGACCTTCCGGTGGAGCAACCGACTAAGATAGAACTTGCCATCAATCTCGCTTCCGCGAAGACCGTCGGCCTCACCGATCCCACAGTCCTTGCTGGTACGCGCGGACAAGGTAATCCAATGATCGAACATATTCGTCTGTGCGC